>NZ_JANSGD010000001.1 GCF_024742075.1 Facklamia sp. 7083-14-GEN3
GACCATCAGAGAATAAACCAACTAATCCTAAGCCAGAAGAAAAGCCAAGCACGCCATCAGAACCAACGACAAGAAAGACCTACACTGTACGTCCTGGTGATTGGCTAGGTAAAATTGCTAATATGCACGGCATTACCGTGTCTCAATTGAAGTTATGGAATAATTTAAGAAGTGATTTAATTCACCCAGGTAATGTATTGGTAGTGGCTAAAGGAGAAGCGCCAAAAACAGAAAGACCATCAGAGAATAAACCAACTAATCCTAAGCCAGAAGAAAAGCCAAGCACGCCATCAGAACCAACGACAAGAAAGACCTACACTGTACGTCCTGGTGATTGGCTAGGTAAAATTGCTAATATGCATGGTATTACCGTGTCTCAATTAAAGTCATGGAATAATTTAAGAAGTGATTTAATTCACCCAGGTAACGTATTGGTAGTGGCTAAAGGCGAAACAGCAACTTCAATACCAAAGCAGCCATCTAATTCAGATACAGATACACAAGCTAAAGTAAAAACATATGTTGTCAAAAATGGAGATTCTCTGTATTCTGTTGCCAAAAAGTTTGGTGTCTCTATTTCAAATTTAAGAAAATGGAATGAGATGACGTCCAACACACTGTATGTAGGTTACACTTTAATTGTTAATAAAGCTCAGCCTACAGCACCGATTATTCAAATTGAAGATCAAGGAAAGCAATATAGAGAAAATCAATCAATAAAACATACTCCTTATGAATACAATTATCATATTGTCCAAGAAGGAGATAGTTTAGAAACGATTTCATGGCAACATGAAGTCAAATTAAGTGAGTTAAAAAAACTTAATAATTTATCTTCTTCAAATATAAAAATAGGACAAAAGATAATTATTTCTAAAGTTCCTACTCAAGAAAAAGTAAATATTGAGCCAACAGAAGTAACTAATGCTAATGTTGAACGTTTACTAGACATAGCACGTAGTTACTTGGGTGTAACCAAGTACTCACCTGAACACAGAGCACTCGTTGATGCATATAATCGTATTTATCCCAAACCAGTTGGTTATAGTTTAACTTACGATGATGACTGGTGTGACGCTTTTGTTACGCATATAGCAGATGAGGCTGGACTTTCTAGACTAACTGGGCGTGAAGTAGGTGTAGAACGTCATAAAAATATTGTAAAAAATAAAGGAGTTTGGATGGGACTTACAAAACCCAAAGCTGGGGATCTTATCTTCTATAATTGGGATGGATATCGTAATGGTTGGGGACATCATATTGGTATTGTTGAATCCTATAATAACGGCTTGATTACTACTCTTGAAGGTAATACAAGAATCAACGATTCTAAACTGATGGTGGCTCGTAAAGAATTCGCTTGGGATTCTATCTATATTCAAGGATATGGACGTCCACGCTATTAAATTGATCTTTTTAAAAGATCGGACATTTAATTATGTTCGGTCTTTTTTTAATTGGAATTCTTTAAATTTTACAATTATAATCATTAATATGAGATGAATTTAAATTATTTTGAAGTTTACTTATAAAATTGTACTTGTATTTTAATCTAAAGGAGTTTCCAATTGAAATTTTATAAAAATAAAGACGTATTTAAAAAAAGAGGCTTAAATTTACTACTAATACTTCTTTTTTATCGTATAGGTCAACTGATCCCGCTACCTTTTATTGAACCAGAATTTTTAAAACCATTATCAGAAGATTCAACTTATTTAAATCGTATCAGTGAGATGACAGGCGGGCAGTTTGAAAATTTATCACTCTTGTCCCTAGGTTTATCTCCTTGGATGACGACGATGATTATTTGGTATGTGTTCACGATGAATCGTCGTTCAGAATTAAAGCGTTATCCATCAAGGATCTTAGATCGTTATAAGTACAGCCTAGCTTTTTTTCTTTCTATCATACAAGCATGGGCTTTGATTTTAAGGCTCGATGCGCAAGCATGGATCACAGTAAACGGCTTATCAATTACCTTTGTAAAAGTATTTGTAATCATTATTTTAACAGCAGGGGCTTTTCTAATGATCTGGTTAGCTAACTTAAACTCACGCTATGGTATTGGAGGATTAGCGAGTTTGATATTGGTAAATATTTTGATGCGACTAATAACAACATTCAAAGAAATGGCTAATATACTGTTAGAACAAAACAACCTAGCTCTGCTATTGACGATAATCGTTTTATCAATTAGTTTAATTCCTTTTTGGATAATCATGGATCGAATAGAGATACAATATCGCCTCAAACGGCCGATGATAAATAATGAATTTGCTCAAAATGTTTTCGTTCCAATAAAACTAAATACAGCCGGAGCCATGCCAATTATGTTTGCCTATTCCTTTTTTATGTTACCTCAAAATATTTTGAAGATACTCAGTCGAATCTTTCCAAAAAATAATGAATTTGCTTCAATAGGAGAAAATTTAACTTTAAATCATCCATTTGGCATTTTTATTTATTTGATATGTCTATTACTTTTGATTATTGCTTTTGCATTTATTCAATTTAACCCTGATGACTTAAGCGATAAATTATTGAAGAATGGGGATTATATCATTAATTTGCGGCCAGGAAAGACCACCAATCATTTTTTAATGAGACAATTAATCAAATACTCTTTAATAGGTGGAGTGTTTTTGATAATTATAACGGTTGCTCCTTTAATAGTGGCTTTGAGGCTTGAAGAATTGAACAGTTTTTCAATGCTACCAGGAACGATGTTCATAGTCGCTTCTTTAAGTTTAACAATAATCGAAGAAATGCAACTTTATCGAGTGATTCATCATTATAACCCCCTGTTTCCTCTGGAAACTAACATTAATAAGAAAGGATAAATCAATGTATTTCTTAGTTTCTTCTTGGTACCACAAAATTGATCCTTGGCAGAGTGTTACTCAACCACATTTTTTTGCTTCGGACTATGAGAATTTTGATGAAATGGTTAGTTTATCGCAAATGATGCTTAGGGAATCAAAAAACTGTCAACTGTGTGTCTTGAATTATCACCCACATCTTAGAACTTTCTTACAAAGGAAAAGTTTACGAGAACTTCCTTATTTCTCTTTTTTTGATTTTATTCAAGGATTTAAAAATGAAACAACTGTACCCTTTAACATTGACAACCTTTTTTTACCTGAAAAAAGTGAAATCCTTTATACTCCTCATAAGACAAGAATTCAAGTAGATAATAAACCCTATATTGACGCTTATTATGGACAATCTGGAACAATTATATATTTAGATTTTTTTGAGAACGAAATTTTTTCTAAACGTATCTATGTGGACGATCGCGGCTATTTATCGATGATAGAAAAATACGAAAACAATCAAGTTATTACCAGAGAATTTTTAGATAAATATGGACAAGTTGTTCTTAAAGAAAATGTATTGTCAATGACTGTTGAATTAGCTAATAAAATAGCAGGACTACAAACTGTGTATTCTTCTATGACAGAATTAATGGCTGAAGTGGTTAAAAAACTAACAAAAGAATATTTAGACCCGGATGATATCATTGTTGTTTCTTCTGCTTATCAGCACGACAATTTTTTTCAAGACTGTCCACAAAAAATAATCTATACAATCAATCAACAAAAAGTAGATCAGTTAATGAGTGAACAAGTACTAACTTATTTGAATCGGCAACTAATAATTGTTGATTCAGAAGTCACAAGACACCTACTGACATCAAAAATTACCAGTAATTTTCCCAACCAAAAGGTTCCTCAATTACTGATGATTCCACCTTTTGATACAAGATTTTCTTTAGGAATTAGTTCACAATTAAGCGAAATGAAAATCCTAGTTATGATGGATGATCTAGAAGAAGAATGGTTAAAAGGCCTTTTGCTAGTTTTTGAAAAATTATTAAGTCAAAACAGATTACTTCGTTTGCAATTTGTTTCTTTAATTAATCATTCACCTTTTAAAAAAGAAGTTGAACAATGGATGCTTGAGCGACAGATTGAATTTAATGACTATATGAAGAATGATTTTGAAGATTTTGTTGAAACGGATATATTCTTAGTCGCAGAGTGGCTAGATTTAAATCAAGAAGAGACTTTAATGGCTTGTATTAATGAAGCGCGAATCGTAGTTGATCTTAGCGAGAGGCCAAATCTTTTTGTCGAATTAGCTGCAATAAGTTGTGGAATACCTCAAATTCACCGAGTGGAGACCGGATTTGTGATTCAAGATAAAAACGGTTGGATCATTCAATCTTCTGAGGAGTTAGTGGCTGCCATTCAATATTATTTAGAAGAAATTACGCATTGGAATCGAGCTTTAATTGAAAATGTTCAAATGATTGAGAAATATCAAAGTGATAAGATATTGAATAATCTACAACAGGCAATTGAGGAGAATAAGTAATGGTAAAAAAAATTAACGTTCTTCAAATAGGTTTTATTGAATGGGAATTGCCAATCGGACAATGGCATTTATTCGATTGGAATTTTGTGATGCTCCCAATAGACAAGAATGTTATTGAGGAAGCAGTAGCAGGAAAGTCTTTTGATTTGGTGATTATTGAAGGTCAAGTTGCAGATGGTATGTTAGAAATACTGTCCAAATGTACAGAACCTTATCGATTATGGGTTGATTCATCAACTTTAAAAGAAGCTAGTCAATTGTACGAGAACTATCTAAAGAGAAAAGTGGCAATCTGCAAAGACTTTAATGATAAACAAAGTATTTTTGATGAGATTCTCCATAGTTACTTCCATCGACAATATGGAGAAAAGTTAAAAAATCATGCGATGAAAGTCTCTCCAAATTTTAAAGGTAAGCAGTTTTTTTATGGGAACAATTCACTTTTTCTAGCAGGTGATTTTTCAAATGACTATCAACAAATCATTACATGGAAACAATTTATTAGAAAAGATGACTATCGTAACATTGATTTATGGTTAGAATTCACCTGTGACAAAGAGGTTCAAGTTTATTTAAAAGTTTTTGAATGGGAGTCACAATCGGGAAAAATGTTGAATCAATTTGAATTTGATCTTGATGATGCTCGTTTGAAGACTGTCCGAAGTTCAAAATATTCTGAAGTAACCTATTTATCTGTTTCTTTAATGGCAAAGGGCCATGGAAAGCTTTCAGTAGGAGCGTTACACTGGAGGCATAGTCGCGAGAATCAATCTACTTTAATTCCTGGAGGCAAACGCTATTTTGATCAAAATCGAGAAGAGATTTTATATTATTTTTCTCCAGGCAATTTAAAGCCTCCTTTAAACATTTATTTTTCTGGATATCGTCCAGCTGAGGGTTTTGAAGGTTATGGAATGATGAAAGGTCTGAAGCATCCTTACTTATTATTGAGCGACCCACGAGTAGAAGGGGGAAGTTTTTATATAGGGAGTAAAGAGTATGAAGAAGGGGTTCTTGCCATCATAAAAGAACATATAGAGCTTCTGGGCTTTTCGAATCACCAAACCATTTTTTCTGGTCTTTCAATGGGAACATTTGGCGCACTTTATTATGGAAGTCAGTTTTCTCCTTATGCAATTATTATTGGGAAGCCAATTATTTATTTATCTTATGTAGCAGAGCGCATCGTCTTAGAACGACCAGACGAATTTTATACAATCTTGGATGTCGCTTTAAAAAATAAATATCGATTAGAGAATTCTCAAGTGAAAGATTTAGATCGGATTCTTATGCAAAAAATTAAGGCTGCTGATCTTTCTCAAACGACATTAGCAATCGCTTATATGTTGCATGATGATTATGATGATCGTGCACTTTCTTCACTTTTAATGGGATTACAAGATCAAAACACGCACATCATAAGTAGAGGTTTTGAAGGTAGGCATAACGATAATTCACCAGCCATCAACCGCTGGTTTTTAAGTCAATATCGTCGACTTTTAAAGGAAAGTTACGGGAGGGGTATGTAATGCAGTCGCATAAAATTTTTTGGGGCCCCTTACAACCAGAAACCTTCATGTATGGTAGTGTGATAAAAAAGAAAAGTAATCATGGTATTTTATTTAATAATTCTGATTTACCTTCTGGAACCATTATTCATCAGTGGTCTTCTAAATCAGACTATTTTGTTTATAAAGAAGTACCCTTGTTACCCCAATTACAAACCAATCAATCTTATTGTTTGAAGATAATAGGGCAGCCAACTCCGGCAGGTACAACTTATATCAGGATTAAGTTCTTTGGTCCAATGGATAAACTGATTGACCAGATATATAGTAATGATTTAGAGGTTTTGTTTAAATTTCCAACAGGAACTATTCATTATAAAATTGAGTTAATTTATGCTGGCTTTAAATCTTTTGACTTTGATTATCTCTACCTTACTAATCAAGAGCTAGATGCTAACCAGGTTAATGTTTTCGAATATAAAAATTTATCACAGTCTTTACTAGATGGTAGAGAAATTGTTGCCAAAACAAAGCGCCCTTTAAAAATTATTTTTGAAGAACCTTATTTTCGAAAGCAATCTTTATACTATGATTTTCAAGCTCAAAATGCCTGCTTAATCAAGTCGCCAGCTAGGACACTTGAGGAATATTTAAATGATCCATACATCAATTGGATTGGAAAAATTTTAAACCGTCTTCAGAAAAATCAATTAGCTATTGAACTCGTTGGATATGGACCCATTAGTAACTTTGTAGCCTTATATTTTGCTAATCGTTATTCTACAAAAACAGTATGGTTGAATTCCTATATGCTAAATAAGCAATCCTATCAAAGGATGTTAGTGGAAAAGACAGCGATTGATGTTGAAGAAATCTTTTCTTTAGATAACCTACGAACTAAGAATTACCAAGAAGATATGCAGATTACTGAAAATTGGAAAATTCTATCTTATTACATTGATTTTTCTAAAACGCTTGATGAATTATTGAAAAAAGTGAGTGATTGAGTATATGTTTAAAAAGTTGAGTCTCAATCAATGGAGACTAAACAAACTAAATAAAGTCTTAAAGCAAGTCAATGACCTTCAAGAAGAGATGAGAGGATATTCAGATCATCAATTACAAGCACAAACCATCAAGTTAAAAAAGTTGATTAAGCAAGGTTCAACTTTAGACCAACTTTTACCACAAGCATTTGCAACAATTCGAGAAGCGGCTTACAGAGTTTTGGGTATGTTTCCCTATGATGAGCAGGTTCTTGGAGGGATTGTCATGCATCAAGGGAATATTGCAGAAATGTTGACAGGCGAAGGCAAGACACTTACCGCCATTATGCCTCTATACTTAAATGCACTGACAGGTAAGGGGGCAATGTTAGTTACGGCCAATGACTATTTAACCGTTCGAGATGGAGAAGAAATGGGGGCCGTTTTTAAATGGTTAGGATTGACTGTAGCCATTGGGGTTAAAAGATCTTCAAGAGATCCCGATTTTACGCCCAAGCAAAAAAGAGCTATCTATCAATCCGACATTGTTTATACAACTTATGGTACTTTAGGCTTTGATTATTTGATTGAAAATTTAGCCAGTGAACCAAGCAAACAATTTTTGCGCCCTTTTAATTATGTGGTTATTGATGAGATTGATTCCGTACTGCTTGACTCCGCTCAAATGCCTTTAATTATATCTGGAGCTCCACGTGTACAATCAAATTTATATAAGTTAACGAATCAGTTCATCGAATTAGTCGATGATAATGATTTTGAAATGAGTGAAGAGGAAGATCAGGTATGGTTCACAGACCAAGGAATTTCAAAAATTGAAAAGTTTTTCAACATTAAAAACCTATATGAAGCTTCTAATTATGAATTGAACCGTCATTTGCTTTTAGCTTTAAAAGCCCATAAACTTTTTCATTTAAATAAACACTATATTATTCGTAAAGATGAAATCTATTTACTTGATCAGACTTCAGGACGTGCACTAAGTGGAACTAAATTACAAGCTGGACAACATCAAGCAATTGAGAGTAAAGAGCAATTAGAAATTTCAGAGGAAAAGCGGGCAATGGCTTCAATTACCTATCAAAATCTTTTCCGTAAATTCAACAAGATGTCAGGAATGTCAGGGACAGTTAAAGTAGCTGAAGCAGAGTTTAATGAGATATATGGTATGGATGTCATTGTGATACCTACACATAAGCCGGTTCAGCGTAAAGATTTAGCTGATCGTATTTATCCAGATTTAGAGAGCAAGATTCGTGCCTCTATGAGATTAATTATTGATGAGCATCACAAGGGGAGACCCATTTTAATCGCTGTAGGTACGGTAAATATGTCTAAAATATACTCTAACCTTCTCTTAAATGAAGGAATTGCTCACAATGTTTTAAATGCCTATCATGCTGCTAAAGAGGCTGAAATGATAAAAAGGGCTGGCCAAAAATATGCCGTTACTATTGCAACCCCAATGGCAGGAAGAGGAACCGATATCAAATTGAGTCCAGGAGTAGCGGAACTAGGTGGTTTATTAGTCATTGGAACTGAAAAAATGCCATCAAAACGTACGGATCTTCAATTAAGAGGACGGGCAGGTAGGCAAGGAGATCCAGGTGAAAGTATCTTTTTCGCTAGTTTTGAAGATGAATTGATTCGTCGGTGGGGCTTGGATTTAGAGGCTAAACATTCAAGTGTTTTTAAAAATAAAAAATTGTTTCGAAAATCTCAACTTCAAAAACGTATTGATTTAGCTCAAGAAGCGAGTGATTCCTTTTCAAAAGAAAGGCGTCAACAAGCATTGTATCTTGATGAAAGTTTATCCTTTCAGCGAGATTATATTTATCAGCAAAGAGATCTTTTTCTGGATGAAAACTATCGGATCTCACTCGATTATTTAGTGGAAATCGCCAATGTCTATCTAGATGACTTTATCAAAGAATACCAAATCGACTCTTATACATTGATGCGTTTTATTGCAGAGCACTTGAGTTATCAGCAACAAAAGATTCCTGAAACCATATTAAATATTGATAGTAATGATTTAAAAAAATTTTTATTAGGACTATTTGTTCAAGAATTAAATAGAAAAAAGACTTTGCTAAATGATGAGACATCATTTCAAGCCTTTATGAGAAAAGCAATTCTTAAAGCAATTGATGAAGGGTGGATTGAACAAGTAGACTATCTGCAACAGTTCAAACAAGTCGTAGGGATGCGTCAGTTAGCTCAAAGAAATATTTACTTGGAATATCACAAGGAAGCTTTAGAAGCTTACAATAAAATGCAACGATTGATTTATAAGAAAATCATTCAATTTCTTTGTTTGAGTAATATTGAATATAATGAAGATAATGAAGCTGTAGTTATTTTTACTTAATGAGGAGATATTATGACAATTTATAATTTTAATATGGGAATAGGGTGGGCAAGTTCAGGAGTCGAATATGCCCAGAGTTATCGAGCGCAAGCTTTCGAAAAATTAAAGGTAGATAACAAATTTATTTTCACAGATTTAATTCTAAATGAGAATATTATTCATTTAACCAATAATATGGGTTTTAAAAAAGAACATATTATTTGGCTGTATCAATTCTTTTCAGATATTCCTTTAACAGAAACTACCGTCACCGTGGAGCAAATTCTAAGTCAATTTAATGAGCGACCTATCCGACAAGAAAACGGACGAAATTATAGTCGATTTTACTTTAATGAAGAGGGAGACTTTATTACTTGTTATTTTGTTAAAGGATCGGATCAAATGGTTCATCGAACCGAAGTGGTTACCAGACACTGTCTCATTAGAAAGGACTTTTATTCGGACCAAAAATATCTTTGTGAGTATTACATTCCTCATGAAGGTCGGGCGACTGTTTATTATAGAAGATGGTTAAATTCAAATGGACAAACGGCCTTGGAAGAAATTGTGAATGATAAAGAATCATTGTACAGAGTTAATTCTCACACCTTTTATTCCAAGACGGACCTAGTGGCCTATTTTATTAGCTGCTTGAAATTGACCAATGACGATATAATCATTATTGATAGAAGTAATCAAATAGCACCTGCTGTCTTTGCTAATCACGGACAAGCTAAAATTGGGATTGTCGTTCATGCAGATCATTTTAGTGAGCCCTCCACTAATGATACGACTATTTTATGGAATAATTATTACGAATATGAATTTCATTATATTGATGAAGTCGATTTTGTGATTTGTGCAACGCAGCCTCAAACGAATCTTTTGAAAGAGCAATTTTTACATTATAAAAACAAGCAGCCTAAAATATATACCATCCCTGTTGGCAGTTTAGATAAGATTCACTATCAAGAAGAAAGAGTGCCTTATTCTTTAATTACTGCCTCTCGTTTAGCTAAAGAAAAACATATTGATTTGCTTATAGAGGCTGTGGTTGAAGCTAGAAAAGCATTCCCTCAAATCCATTTAGATATTTATGGAGAAGGTGGAGAAAGGGAGGATTTAACTAACTTGATAAGCCAGCATAATGCTGGGGAGTATATAAAATTGAGAGGTCACCAAAATCTTACAAGAATCTATAAAGATTATGAAGCTTATCTTTCTGCTTCAATGTCTGAAGGATTTGGACTGACTTTAATGGAAGCCTTAGGCTCTGGTTTGCCAATCATTGGTTTCGACGTTCGATATGGCAATCAAAACTTCATTAAAGATAATTGCAATGGTTATCTCTTAAATCTTGGAGATCGAAGTAAGAAACATTATGTAGAAGTCCTTGTCAATGCAATTAAAATGCTGTTCAATCAAGATAGAGTAAAACTTAGAAGTTGTTCTTATCAATTAGCTCAAAATTATACACTTGAATCCGTTTCGAAATTATGGAGTCAATTAATAGAGGAGGTCAAGAATTGCTAAACCTATTTGATAATTACTCTAAAGATTCTAGAAAATTACAAGAAACCTTGTGGAATGCGGGTTTTCATCATCCCACTCTTGTTTTAGATGAACAAGGTGATTTGCCAGAAGGCGTATTTAATATCTTTCATTATTTTATGGGAGAGTTAACAGACGGACTTGAAAGAATCAAAAAACAAGGACTCGGACGTCCACGGTATTTTAATGAGATTCCGATTCAGAAATATTGGGAAATAGCTGGAGACAATCAAAGTGCGACCATTAAAGATGATTATCGCCTTAGAGCAAAGATTTTTTATCACTATCCTCATCATTTACGCCAAGTTAAAAATGTGGATTGGTACGATGAGCAAGGGAATGTTCGTTATATAGATAGTTATAATCAGTTTGGTCGGCTATATAGCCAAATTATATTTAATGATAAAAAAGAACCTCTCGCAACAAGCTACTATGATTTGAATGGTAAAGAAGTTGTGGTTGAAAACCATGTTACTAAAAGTTTGATTATTAGTTATAAAGAAAAAGAATATTTATTCGAAAACCGCTTAAGAGTCATTCTTTTTTTACTGTCAGAATTAAATTTATGGCAAGAGGATATGTTATTTAACTCCCTCCATTGGAGTTTTATGATAGCCAATCAAAGGCAAGGAAAGGCTAAAAACTTTCTTTTTTGGCAAGAGGGTAAAAGAGAAAGTCTTCCTGGAAACATGGAAGTTTTGCTTTCTTCTCAAACTCATCCAGGATTTGTCATAATACCGAACGAGCCCGTCTATCATCAGATGGTTCAACTTAGTCCTGAAGAATGGCAATCTAAATTTTATCAAGCAGGATATGTCTATCAATATAAACAAAAGGCAAAGAGTGGTAAAAACATTTTAATTTTTACCAACACAGATCAGATACAAGATATTAGAGAAATTATACAAGCATTACCACAAGCACATTTCCATATTGCGGCACTGACAGAGATGTCTAGTAAGCTCATGCAGCTTGATCGATTCGCGAATGTCAGACTTTATCCAAATGTTACTCCAGAGCAAATAGATGAGCTCTGGGAAGAATGTCAAATATATCTTGATATTAATCATGCCAATGAGATTTTAAATGCGGTTGAAGAAGCTTATCTAAACCAATTATTGATATTTGCGTTTGAAGAATTAGGTCATAATATGACTTATGTGGCAAAAGAGCATCGCTATAAAATCATGAATGTTAACGGAATGGTTCGTCAACTTGAATCAGTTTTACTTGATGAGAGTAAGTACTTTGAGGCACTTGATAAACAGCACCTTCAAGCGGATTCAATCTCACGCCAGCAGTTTAATAATGCATTAAGGAATGATGTCTAATGGGGGACAAAAAAAGTTTAGAAAAAATTATTGAAGCTGATATAAAAAAAGAAAAGATTCATAAAAGCAATGACGAAAAAAAGAAGAAACGCCCTTTAGCAAATATGTTTATGATAATGTTTATTCTGACAGTAGTAACATCTATGATTATTAGATTTTTTTAATAAAAATCTTATGGTAATTATATTTAAAGAGATAAGTCTACATTCTAAATTTTAAGCTCTGACAAATATGCGAACATTAAATGTAATTATTGTGGAATTTCAAGAAAAAAGACTATTTTATTTGTTAAAATTTTTGTGTTTAATTATAATTTTAGTAGCATCGTTATATTCGATTCTCAAAATATGGAATGGAGCGGTAAAATGAAGAGGAAATTTCCAGTGATGGATCGGAAGGAAAGGTTTAAACTATATAAATCTGGGAAAAAATGGATTAAGTCGGGTTTGTCGAGAATAAGTTTCATGAACTGTGCAATGGATGAAGAATTAAATGTCTCTGAGGAATTCACAGATCTTTCGAAAAATATGATGAAAGGTATTGTTTCTTTTGGAGCCTTGCTTGGTGGTGGGGCATTAATACCAGATGATACTGCTTATGCTATGGATATGGAAGAAGATGTTTTAGCTACTGCTGAGTCCATGATATTACCTCAAACTTCTAATTCAGATTCGACTGAACAGTTGACTTCAACTGCAGAAGCTATCGAAATTTCCAGTGAGACAATATTTGAAAAGGAGACGAAATCTCTTACTGAAAAGGAATTTTCTTCTTCTGAAGAAAAAGAAAATTCATCTTTAAGTACAAGTAGTCAATCTTTAGGGTCAGATAGTAAAGTTGATTCTGAAAGTTTATTTAACTTTAAAAGTCTATCTAAGTCTGAAAGCTTGGTTAAATCTGCTAGTACTTCTACATTAAAAAGTGAATCGCTTTCTTTAGAGGAGTCAGAAGCAGATTCTCTATTAGCATCTGATAGCGAGTCTGAAGTAGATTCTCAGAAGGCCAATGATTCAAAACTTTTATCAGAATCATTAAGTTTGAGTCAATCTAATTTAGGAAGTGAGTCTCAGCAATCAGATTCTTCTGATTCTAGCAATAGTGATTCTAATGACGAGATTCAGTCACTCTCATTATCGGATAGTGTCTTAGATAGTTTAGCTACCAGTGAATTTGAATCAGTTAGTGAAAGTATATCCGTTGCTTTAAGTCAATCACCTGCTAGCAATCAGTTTTTTTCAGTTAGAAGTTCTGATATGAACTTACGAGCTTTTGCGACTTTAGCTAATCCAATTACCGATGTTTATACAGGTGAAGGGCTAGATACAACTTATAATGTACCCATTTACTACATTTTAAAAGTAACCAGTAATGGTGAGAAGTTAGATTTCGTTTATACTGTTACTTATGATAATCCTGCGACAACTGAGATAGAAAAGTTATCATCCGGTAGCTTAGGATACTCAATTAGTAATACAAGTACAAGTAATAACCCAATGATAAAACTAGGTTCTGGTTTACAAAAACCAGACTCTGTTAAGACAGATCTTACTGACACCAATGGAAATGTTGCTTTGCTTGGTGTCAGCAAGAATATGGATAATGTTCAAGATGGTTATTCATGGTCTACAGGTTTTTCAATGAATGGATACTATGCAAGACGTGGATATGGCTTAACAACGACCTTTTCAGCTCCAATTGTTGGTGGGGATACTGAGTGGACTTTTAATCCTTTTGCTGCACGTAGTTCTGATTCACCAAACTATTTTGAAAATGTTGATACAGTGGTAGGCTATGACCCGGTTGCATCGACTTCCACGAGTAACTCAGTGAGCAATTCAATATCATCAAGTAATTCTATAAGTAGTTCTAAGTCTTTAAGCAATTCAATCAGTGGCTCAAATTCTTTAAGTAAAAAAGCGAGTGACGCATTATCTACTAGTATTTCTAAATCGGCTAGCACATCAGTAAGTACTTCGAATTCAATTAGTAGTTCAATCAGTGGCTCTCTATCGGATAGTCTATCTACTAGTAAATCTAACTCAATTGTTGATTCTGATAGTGTTTCAAGGTCAACGAGTCTATCGACTAGCTTGTCAAATTCATTAAGCAGTTCAATCAAAAACTCATTATCCACTAGCACTTCAACAAGTGTGTCTAAATCGACGAGCGGCTCGAAGAGTATTTCTGATTCAACAAGCGTGTCGATTAGCAATTCAATTTCTTTAAGTGCTGCAACAAGCACTAAAATATCAGAAAGTGTTTCCACTAGTACATCCACTTCAATAAGTGCTTCTAAGAGTGTTTCTAATTCTTTAAGTGACTCTGTAAGTGGTTCGCTTTCTTTAAGTTCCTCTTTAAGTAATTCCTTGTCTAAAAGCATTTCAATTCGTACCTCTGAATCTACTAGCGAGTCAGTCAGTCTCTCAACGAGCCTAAGTGAATCTAAAAGTGAATCGACATCTTTAAGTTTCTCATTAAGTAAATCTTTATCGGCAAGTGAATCTACTAGCTCATCTGACTCTCTAAGTATTGCAATAAGTAGTTCAGAGTCTTTAAGTAAGTCTGCTGTTGATTCTACTTCATTAGACGATTCAACAAGCTCATCTATTTCAAAGAGTCTTTCAGAAAGTAATTCGTTATCTCTGATTAAATCAACTTCTTTATCTAAATCTATGAGCAATTCAAAAATTGAATCGGCCTCGTTGAGTGAAGTTGTCAGTGATTCACTATCAACTAGCGATTCGAAGAGTACCTCACTATCAACCAGTATTGTTGCCTCTGATTCGCTCTCGGCTAGCAAATCTACAAGTGATTCGAAATCTTTGAGTAATTCGCTAAGTCAATCAGTTTCAGCAAGCACATCAACATCACTATTGGAATCAGAAACCCTTTCAGATGAAATCAGCTTGTCTAGCAGTACTTCGACATCGTTGAGTGCTTTAGAAAGTGAGTCACTGTCTAAGAAAAATTCGCAGTCAATCAGTACTTCAGAAAGTGATTCTCAATTCATTAGTGACTCCATTAGTCAGTCCAAGAGTAAGTCAGTAAGTTTATCTATAGTAAATAGTAAGTCAACAAGTGACTCTCTATCTACTAGTCTTTCTAAAAGTGCTTCAGAATCCTTATCATCTTCGAAGATACTGTCAGAATCAATCAGTGATTCAATAAGTCTCTCAACTTATTTAAGTGACTCCATTAGCGATTCTCTGTCTGTGAGTGTTTCTGATAGTCTGTCGACCTCTTTGAGTAAGTCAACAAGTCTTTCTGATTCTGTAAGTACTTCAACAAGTGGCTCTGTGTCAGCAAGTATATCTGATAGACTTTCAACTTCAGAAAGCAAGTCATTGAGTGAATCGGAATCGGTGAGTGAATCTAATAGTGACTCTTTATCTGAAAGTATTTTTAAATCAGCTGTAATATCAGCAAGCATTTCTGATTCTAAGAGCTTTTCAACAAGTGACTCATTATCTGCTAGTGATTTTATTAGTACATCCTTATCAACAAGTATTTCTAAATCGACTAGCACCTCAATAAGTGATTTCACCTCAACTAGTAGTTCAACCAGTGGCTATCTATCGGATAGTCTATCTACTAGTAAATCTGTCTCGACTTCTGTAAGTACTTCATCAAGTGAGTCTATATTAACAAGTAGCTCTACTAGTCTTTCAATTTCAGAAAGCAAGTCACTAAGTGAATCAGAATCAATGAGCGAATCTACACTTCTAAGTGAGTCCTTAAGCACTTCGCTATCCATGAGTATCTCATCAAGTGTAGCGGTTTCTCTTATAAAATCAGCAAGCATTTCAGAATCCTTAAGTGACTCGATTAGCGAATCGATCTCATTAAAAAATTCATTGAGTAGCTCACTGTCAGATAGTAGTTCATTAAGCACATCAATCTCTTTAATAAAATCAGAAAGTGTCTCAGGATCACTCAGCGACTCTCTTAGTCAATCTGTTGCTTTAAGTGATTCGATCAGTGATTCCATTTCAACTAGCACTTCTTTAAGTGCCTCGACTTCTTTAATCAAATCAGAAAAAGTGTCTGAGTCCATTAGTGGATCGCTTAGTGATTCAGTATTACTCAGTGATTCAATCAAAGCATCACTATCAACTAGTGTATCCAGCAGTGTATCAACATCCATCAGTACATCTGAAAGTGTCTCAGATTCTACTAGTGAATCGATAGTTGAATCATTATCTATAATGGATTCAATCAGTGTGTCTTTATCTGAAAGTATCTCGTCTAGTATTTCAAACTCATTAAGTGAGTCAGAAATCCTTTCAGACTCATACAGTGAGTCAACTAGCCAATCGGATTCTTTAAGTGATTCTAAGAGTAATTCGGTATCTTCAAGCTTTTCTATGAGTACTTCTCTTTCTGCAAAAGAATCAGAAAGTCTATCGACGTCTTACAGTGTTTCAATTAGTGAGTCAATTTCTCTAAGTAATCTCGAGAGTCTTTCAGTCTCAAACAGTGTCTCAGTTTCAGTTGTTAAATCTGAAAGTATAGTAGAGTCTCTAAGTGATTCTATTATTAAATCCAATTCTATCAGTGAATCTATTAGAGATTCATTGTCGCAAAGCAGAAGTCTAAGTGATTCATTATCAAAGGCTAAATCAGAAAGTCTTTCACTTTCCTTAATCGACTCACAAAGTAATTCAAATAGTCTATCGGCTTCATTAAGTGGCTCGTTATCTGAGTCTTTATCTAACAGTCAATCTATTTCTGAAGATGAATCATTGTCTGTAAATGAATCAATTAGCAAATCTTCCTCATTGGTGGGCTCAATAGAAGACTCACAAAGTATAGCTAATAGTAAATCCTTGTCAGAGGCTTCCTTGATAGCTTCTAATTCTGTGAGTGTCTCAAATAGTTTGTCTGATAGTATAAGTAATTCAATCATTGACTCACTTTCTGACAGCATAGCTGAAAGTCAATCATTATCCGAAATAATTTCTTTAAGTGAATCTAAAACTATTAGCCAATCTATTGAAGCTTCAGAATCAGTCAGTGCCGAATTAAGCCAAGATATTTCTAATAGCTTAAGTAGTAGCACATTAGAATCAGAAAAAGAATCTCAAATCATTTCGGATTCAATTCAAGCTTCGGTTTCATCAAGTAAAACTATTAGTGAATCTTTATCTAATAGTATTGCAGAAAGTATTACTGAATCTGAAAAGATGTCAGAGACCATATCTAATTCAATCAGTGGATCTATTAGTACTTCTTTAATGGATAGTCAGGTGATTAGCATCTCACTATCGGATAGCTTAGCTAATAGTAGTTCAACATCTCTAAGTCAATCAATATTTATATCTAATTCGCTCTCAGATTCGACCAGCAACTCTATCAGCTTATCTTTAGTTGATAGTCAGCTAGATGATGATTCTCTATTAGAAAGTTTGTCGAATAGTCTAAAAGAGTCAATTAGTTTATCAAACAGTCTATCTGAATCAATGAAAGAATCACTCAGCAGCTCTTTAGAAACTAGTGAACTGATTAGCCAATCACTCCTGAATAGTGAGTCTAATAGTGACTCAGAATCCGAAAACATTTCTACAAGTTTATCTGATTCTGTAAGTTCCTCAATTAGTACATCTCTGTTAAATAGTCAGTTGAATAGCCAATCGCTTTCAACAAGTGGATCTACAAGTGTGTCAGACTCAGTTAGCATATCATCAAGTCTATCGGATTCGATTAGTAATTCTATAGTTAGTTCATTGGCAGCTAGTCAATCAATCAGCACGTCATTTTCAGCTAGTCAATCGACAAGTTACTCAGGTTCACTAAGTATATCAATAAGTTTATCTGATTCTGTGACTGATTCTATTATGA
The DNA here is from genome assembly GCF_024742075.1 of Facklamia sp. 7083-14-GEN3. Taxonomy (GTDB): domain Bacteria; phylum Bacillota; class Bacilli; order Lactobacillales; family Aerococcaceae; genus Facklamia. The sequence goes on from NZ_JANSGD010000001.1 coordinate 17,960, forward strand.
CGTCATTATTAGATAGTCAGTTGGTTAGCAGTTCCTTATCATCAAGTATGTCTAATAGTAGTTCACGGTCTACAAGTACTTCGATTAATATCTCGAACTCTTTAAATGATTCGACTAGCGTTTCTCTATCACTAAGCAATGCAGGCATTGAATGGATTTCTTATAGTACTTCCCTCAGCAATTCCATTAGCGCATCCACTTCTTTAAGTAATTCGATAAGCACTTCGATATTATTAAGTAATGCTGTAGCAACAGATTCAATTTCATTAAGCAGATCAGAGTCTATTAGTAATTCAATCAGCACATCAATCTTATTAAGTGCGGTAGCAGCAAATTCACTTTCATTAAGCAAGATGGTTAGCCAGTCGCTAAGTTCATCAATTTCAGAAAGTCAATCAAATAGTATAGCAAATAGTAATAATCCTGAAAGCAATCTTTTACCTAATACGGGTGAAGATGAGGATTCTTATGGAGCAGCAGGTTCTATCCTATTAGGAATTGGATCTTTCCTAGGTTTATATCGCAAGAAAAAATAGTTAAAAAAATCATATATAAGATTGGTGGATTTTCAAGGCAAACCCCCCCTGTCAGATGACAGAGGGGGTTAAATTAAAATATAATTTAAATTAATACGATGTGTAAGTAAAACCACCTGAAACTCAGGTGGTTTTCTTTTAAATTTATTTATGGCTAATTCCAGGGCTTGTCATTTTTTCTGGAGCTAAAATATTTTCCAATTCTTCTTCATTTAATAAGTTTTCAGATAGGATGATGTCTTTCACACGTTCGTTGTTGTTTAAGGCACGCTTAGCAATCTCTGCAGCTTTTTGGTAACCAATATGAGGAACTAAGGCAGTGATTGTTCCAACGCTTTGATCGACAAGTTCTTGACAGCGATCAGGATTGGCAGTGATATCTGCAATACAATTATCAATAAAGGTTGCGATACCATTTTGAAGAATTTTTATTGATTCAAAAAGTGAATAGAAAATGACAGGTTCAAAAGCATTTAATTCTAATTGACCTGCTTCGACAGACATCGAGATAGTAGTATCATTACCGACTACTCGATAAGTAATTTGACTCACTACTTCAGGAATAACAGGGTTTACCTTGCCTGGCATAATAGAAGAGCCATTTTGCTTTTTAGGTAAATTAATTTCATTAAATCCTGTTTTCGGTCCTGAAGACATCAAGCGTAAGTCATTAGCAATTTTAGAAAGACTAAGAGCGAATGTTCGTAAGACACCTGAAACAGCTGAAAATGAATCAATATGCTGAGTCCCATCTACTAGGTCTTCATTTTGAGTTAATGAGAGATTAGTGATCTCAGCTAGAGTAGGTACGACTTGTTTAACATATTCTACGTCGGCGTTAAGACCTGTACCAATGGCTGTTGCTCCCATATTTACTACTAACATTTCTTCAATTACTTGAGTAAGTCTTTGATGCGAGCGACGTACAGCACTAGCATAAGCTTTAAACTCTTGACCTAGACGAATAGGAATGGCATCTTGCATTTGAGTCCGGCCCATTTTAATAACATCATTGAACTCTAAGGACTTTTGAGTAAGTGCTTTTTCTAAACGTTCCATTTCATTCAAAAGGCCTTGACTTAATTGGTAAATAGTCAATTTACCTGCAGTTGGGATAACGTCATTTGTGGATTGGCCATAATTTACATGGTCATTTGGGTGAACAGGATTGTATTTACCTTTTTCTTTGCCAAGAATTTCATTGGCACGATTAGCAACAACTTCGTTAATATTCATATTCATCGAAGTCCCTGCTCCACCTTGGATAGGATCTACAATAAACTCTTGGTTAAATTCACCTGTAAGAACTTCCTCACAAGCTTTAATAATTGCTTGCATAACTTCTTCACTTAAAAGACCTAATTTACCATTTGTCATGGCTGAAGCTTTTTTAATATAAGCTAAACTTTGGATAAAGATAGGATCGAGTAATTGCCCGGTAATAGGAAAGTTTTCTTTTGCTCGGATGGATTGAACGCCATAATAGGCAGTTTCCGGCACTTGATGAGAACCGATTGAATCAAATTCTTCTCTAAATTCCTTGTTTTCAGGGTTTTTCATGGAATGCCTCCTAAAGTATTAGTATTTCTTGTTTATTATATAATGAAAGGGCTTTAACTTCAACATGGATTGAGTTATACTGGATATAACATAAAATTTATAAAGGGGTGCGGTAATGTTTCACGGAAAAGAATATGTTATGACCGTTTTTGAAGAGCAATCCTTTTCAAAGGCATCAGAACGTTTATTTGTCTCTCAGCCATCACTAAGTGCAAATGTTAAACGGATCGAGAAACGTTTAGGTCATGATATTTTTGATCGGTCGACCATTCCAATCAAATTGACCGAATTTGGTGTGGAATACATTCGTAATGCTAAGGAAATCCAAAGAATAGAAGAAGATTTTCAGCAGTACATATCGAAGGTCGATAATTTACAATATGGACGCATTGCAATTGGCGGAACTAGCCTCTTTGCTTCAATGATTTTACCTAAGTTAATGGCTAAATTTAACGAAGCTTATCCCGAAATTCAAATTGATTTATTTGAAGAAACATCAAGTAAATTAATTGCTTTATTACATGAAGGTGAAATTGATTTACTACTAGATAATACCTTTTTAGATAGCCGTTATTATGATCATTTTCAATTTGTCACTGAATCCTTATTATTGGCCGTTCCTGAAAAATTTCAAGTTAATGATTTGTTAGCAGATTATCAATTAAGCTTAGAGACGATTAAAAAGAATGCTTCAGATTCTATTAGTTTACCGCTTAAATATTTAAAAGAATTTAAAGACGCACCATTTGCTTTCTTAAAAGTAACTAATGATACAGGAGCTAGAGCACGAGCAATTTGTCAAGAAGGTCAATTTGTTCCTAATATCGCTTTTGAAGTAGAACAGCAATTAACTGCTTATAATATTTCTTCATCAGGTATCGCTATTTCCTTCATTGGAGAAGCCTTGATTCAACACATTAGTCATACTGACCAAGTTAAATATTATCGTTTAGAAAGTGAAAATGCTAAGCGACCGGTTAATTTCTATTGGAAGAGAGACCGTTACCAATCAAAAGCTGTGACTGCTTTTCTAGATATTATACGGAAAAAGTAAGAATTTTTTGTAAAGGGTTTCATTTTAGAGCTTAGAGTGTATAATTGGTGATATAAGCTAAATGTTATATATTTTAGAAGGAGGAAGGTTTGTGAAAGTTAGAATTGAGCATGATTCGCTTGGAGAAATTCAAGTTCCAGCAGATAGGTATTGGGGGGCAGTTACGCAACGGTCTTATCAAAATTTTGAGATTGGTAGTGAAAAAATGCCTCGCGATGTGATTTGTGCGATTGCTCTAGTTAAAAAAGCGGCTGCAAGTACTAACCAAGCATTAGGTGTACTCGATCAAGAACGCTCAGAACTGATTCAGCAGGTTTGTAATGAAATATTAGCAGGCGATTTAGATGAACACTTCCCATTAATTGTTTGGCAAACAGGGTCAGGAACCCAATCAAATATGAATGTCAATGAAGTGGTTGCCAATCGAGGAAACGAGCTTGCAGGCAAACAATTGCTTCATCCAAATGATCATGTCAATAAATCTCAGTCTTCGAATGATGTTTTTCCAACAGCCATGCATTTGGCTGCATTAGTAAAAATTCATTCGCAACTGTTTCCGGTTCTTGATCATATCATGGATACATTAAGCAAAATGGAAGAAAAATACCGCCATGTTGTTAAAAATGGAAGAACCCACTTGCAAGATGCTACACCAGTTACCTTTGGACAAGAAGTCAGTGGATGGTTAGCATCTATTGAGCAATCCAAACGAATGATTGAATTAAGTTTACAACCACTTTATGAAGTGGCTTTAGGCGGAACAGCAGTTGGAACTGGATTAAACACACCTGAAGGTTATCCTGAAAAAGTAGCACAAGTCTTAGCTGAAATAACGGACTTACCAATCGTTACTTCATCAAATAAATTCCATTCTTTATCCAGTAAAGATGAATTGGTCTTTGCTCATGGAGCGCTAGCAGCTTTGGCAAGTGACATGATGAAAATCGCTAATGACGTTCGTTGGTTAGCTTCCGGACCACGTAGCGGTATCGGGGAGATTACTTTACCAACTAATGAACCGGGATCCTCTATTATGCCTGGTAAAGTAAATCCAACTCAATGTGAAGCATTGACAATGGTGTCAGCTCAAGTGATGGCTAATGATAGCCTGATGACCTTAGCCAATTCTCAAGGAAACTTTGAATTAAATGTCTATATGCCGGTGATGATTTATAATTTCATTCAATCGGTTCAATTGTTATCTGATGCGATTGCTTCATTTGATCACAAGTGTTTAGTGGGAATTGAAGTGAATGAAAGTCGTATGAAAGAATTAGTTGATCAATCACTTATGCTAGTAACTAAATTAAACACGCATATTGGTTATGAAAAGGCTGCTGAGATTGCTAAAAAAGCTTTTAACGAGGACACTACGCTTAAAGAAGCATGTTTGGCCTTAGATTATTTAGAAGCAGAGGAGTTCGATCGCTTAGTCGATCCGTCTACAATGGTTTAATTAGAAAGGAAGTTAAAAAATGGATGTATATGAAAAATCACTGAAATTACATTATGATTTAGCTGGTAAAATTGAAGTTAACAGTCGTGTGAATATCGATACAGCTGAAGATTTATCTTTAGCATACTCACCAGGAGTTGCTGAACCGTGTCGTGTGATTGCTAAGGATTATGAAGAATCTTTTAAATTAACGCGTCGTAACAATCTAGTAGCTGTTGTAACAAATGGGACAGCGGTTTTAGGATTAGGAGATATTGGTCCAGCAGCTGGTATGCCAGTAATGGAAGGTAAATGTGCTTTATTCAAACGTTTTGCTGATGTTGATGCTTTCCCAATTTGCGTGGATAGTAAAAATGTTGATGAAATCGTTAATACAATCGCTATGATTTCTAAAAGTTTTGGCGGTATCAATCTTGAAGATATCTCAGCACCCACTTGTTTTGAAATTGAAGCTAAACTAAAAGAACGCACTGATATCCCTGTTTTTCACGATGATCAACACGGAACAGCCATTGTAACTGCGGCAGCATTGATTAATGCCATTAAATTGACCAAAAAACCAATGGGTAAATTGAAAATGGTTATTAATGGTGCAGGAGCGGCAGGAATTGCTATTGCGAAATTATTAATTCAAATGAAATTTGGAGAAATCATAATGGTGGATCGAAAGGGAATTATTTATGATGGGAACCCAGATTTAGATTCAGCTAAAGCAGATATTGCAAAATTGACAAATTCTAGTAAAATGCAAGGTGAATTGGCTGATGCTTTGAAAGGAGCAGATGTCTTAATTGGCGTTTCTGCGCCAGGGGTAGTTAGCAAAGAAATGGTAGAATCGATGAATGAACCATTAATTTTTGCTATGGCAAACCCGACTCCTGAAATTATGCCTGAAGATGCTTTAGCAGCAGGTGCAAAAGTGGTTGGAACGGGTAGATCGGATTATCCAAACCAAATTAATAATGTTTTAGCCTTTCCAGGGATATTTAAAGGTGCTTTATCAGTGCGTGCAAAAGAAATTACTGATAAAATGAAAGAAAGAGCAGCTATTGCAATAGCTGATATGTTAGCAGAAGAAGACTTACGTCCGGACAATATTATTGTCTCACCCCTAGCGGATGGAGTGGCTGATGCTGTAGCTAAAGCTGTAGCAGATTGCGCAGTTGAAGAAGGCGTCGCTAGAATTTAGGGGTCATTTTAATAATTTATAGGAGTCAGTTAGCATTCTGCTGATTGACTCCTTTACTTATAGGAGTGTTTAAGATTGAAGCAAAAGATTAATAACAGGGATTTTCTAACGCAAGGCCCTATGTTGAAGGTTATCTTGACAATTTCGGCCCCCTTGATGATTAACAATTTGGTCCGTACTTTTTATACCGTTGCAGACGGTTTGTTTTTGGCTCAACTTTCTGCTGAGGATTTTGCAGCCTCTGCTTTTTCATGGCCTTTAAATTTTCTTTTTATTTCATTAGGTATGGGAATAGGTGTGGCAGCTACAGCCCTTTTATCAAACTTTTTAGGGTCCAAACAATATGAGAGAGTTCAAGTATATGTGGATAACACTTTGCTGTTGACATTAAGTCTGGGTATCATTCTTGCTATCTTAGGTTATCTAGCAACTCCTTGGATGCTTTCAATAATGGGCGGGAGTGGAAGTTTTTTAGACAAAGCAATTATTTATTTTAAAATAAGCTTTATTGGTCTGGTGTTTGATTTTGTTTATTTTACCTATCAGGCCATTTTAAACTCTCAAGGCAATACCAAAATCATGACGGCTATCTCTGGCATTTCAATGACGATAAACATTTTATTAGATCCTCTATTTATTTATGACCAAGTTCCCGTGATAAACATTCCTGGTTTAGGTTGGGGGATAGCAGGTGCTGCCTGGGCCACCGTTGTATCAAAGATTGTTTTAATTGTACTGGCTATTTATGTAGTCAACCAACAATCTAGAATCCAACCACAACTTAAGGGAATTCGCTTTGATTGGCCAACAAGTCAACATATTATGAAATTGGCTTTACCATCATTTTTAGGCTATGGAGGATCCTCGCTCGGTTTTACGGTTATGAACGCTTTAATTACCTCTTATGGAACAAATACCCTGGCAGCTTTTTCAATGGTCAATCGTATTTCTGATATTGTGATGCAACCGCAAATGGGAGTGGGAATGGCACTTACTTCCATTATTGGTCAAAATATGGGAGCTAAACTCTATACTCGAGCTAACCAAATTTTTAAACGAGCAATTATTTTTATTTTATTCATGTCGATAATCTCTTCAGCTTTGATGATTCTCTTCCAACAACCGATATTGAGTATTTTCATTAAAGAGTCAGCAGATAGTGACCTCTGGATGCAAGCTCAAGAGTACCTTGCTTATACAGCTTTTATTATTTTCTTTATGGGTCTATTTGCTGCCCTCAATGGTTTTTTCCAAGGCTGTGGTCAAACCAAATATTCTATGTTAATGACATTAGGACGTTTATGGTTTATTCGTGTACCAATTGTGATGTATCTACGTTATTTTACAGATCTAGGATCGACAGGTATTTGGATTTCTATGCTCGTTTCTAATATGCTGATTGTGGTATGGGGCTTTTATATCTATCGTAAAAAAGATTGGAAGACCTTAGTACAAGCGCAGATGGGCTAGTGTAAATAGTTAATTCAACAAAAAAGTGTAGGTGAAATTTTCACCTACACTTTTTATTAACATTTTATACAAGGCCATGCATTTGAATGAGTTGAACAATCTTTTGATATGCAGCTATATCTGCTGCCACTGCATAATTTTTACCTAAATCAAACGCTAAGCATGTTTCCTTACAGCGAGTAAAAATATCCGACATAATAGTTTGTAGTTTTTCATCGACTTCTTCAAAAGACCACTTTAGACGCATAGCATTTTGTGACATTTCTAAACCAGAAACTGCTACTCCCCCCGCATTGGCCGCTTTAGCTGGAGCCCAGATAAAATCTTTACTTTGGTTGAATACTTCAATAGCTTCCGACGTACAAGGCATATTGGCACCTTCAGCTAGAAAGCGCACACCATTAGCGATTAATTTTCTGGCTTGCTCAGCATTGATTTCATTTTGTGTAGCACAAGGTAGGGCGATATCTGCTTCTATTTGACGCGACCAGATGGAGTCTTTAGAAAAAGAAGCATGAGGACGCTCTTGTGTATAGATTGACAAGTCTTTGTTATGATTCACAAGAATATCTTCTAAACACTTAATATTAATGCCTTGTGGATCATAAAGCGATCCTTGACTATTAGAAACAGCTAACACAAGTCCTCCTAAATGAATAACTTTTTTGATAGCATTTAAACCCACATTGCCAAGACCCGAAATTATAAAACGCTTCTGTGAGACTTCTTCATTTTCTTCATTTAACATGGCTTGTAGGAAATAGATTAGACCATATCCAGTGGCTTCCTCTCTACCAAGTGAACCATTTGCTAAGACGGGCTTTCCAGTCAAACTACCTAATTCCACTCCCTTAAGCCGTTTATATTGACCATACATATATCCAATTTCACGTTTTCCAACTCCGATATCACCGGCAGGGACATCTAAGTTTTCATTTATGTGCTTAGCTAGCTCAGTCATATAGGATTGACAAAAGCGCATAATTTCTTGATCAGATTTACCACGTGTTGAAAAATCAGCACTACCTTTACCGCCTCCCATAGGTAGTCCAGTCAGGGCATTTTTAAAGGTCTGTTCGAAAGCTAAAAATTTCATTACACTCTCATTAACTGGTGTGTCAAAACGTAATCCACCTTTATAGGGGCCTAGTAAAGAAGAATGTTGGATTCGATACCCCCAGTTTATATGAACTTGACCTTGGTCATCTTGCCAGGGGACACGGAACTTAATAATTCTTTCCGGTGTAACCATGCGCTCAAGTATAGCTTCTTTTTCTAAACCTTTATCTTGTTCTACTAAAGGCTCGATGGCAGATAGAAATTCTTTAACTGCCTGCAGATATTCGATTTGTTCATTAAATTTTGTTTGAAGATCATTATAAACTCTTATTATATAGGGGTTTTTCAACATAACTCAGCTCCTAACTTATATTTTGAAATAAGTATAGCATACAGAACTAAACTGCAAGAGAATTTACCGAGTTGAATGGCAATAGATAATAGGTAATTATTTGAACGTCTGTGATAAAATAAAAAGAATTAGAAAAGATGTAAAGGGGATGAGAAAGATAAAAAAAAGAAATCATGCTCATGTTATATTGGGCCTAATCTTATTGGTGTTTGGTATAGGACTTCTTTTATTTAAATTAGGAACCGCAAATTTAATCATAAATAGTTTAGCTTTAATCCTTTTAATAATGGGAATTCTTCGTTTGTGGAAAATTAAATTTGTGTATAAATCTAAAAACTCATCGATAGCTAAGTCTTTTTTAACTATATTAAGTTTAGGACAAATTATTTTTGCTTGCGGACTACTGGTTTATCAGCAAAACTCATATCTTTGGATCGTGCGTTTAATTGGAAGTTATCAGTTATTAGTGGCACTTTTAAATTTCTTTTCTTATTACTTAATGCTTAAAGATGGTGCTATAGAGCGGTATCAACGTTTAGCTTTTGCTTTGGTGAATTTTATATTTGCGATTGATGGTATTTTAACAACGAATCAGGGATATCCTGCCTTACTTCGTTTAGGTATTTATCTTACTTTCATTGGAATTTCCTATCTAAATGATGGAGGATTTACTCTATTTGATTCAAGAAAAGAGCAAATTTGGCGAAGAAGTTTGCGATTGCCTTTGCCCGTGATTTTTTCAGCGCTATTCCCTCAAAAATTAATTAGCAGTATTGATGAAATAATAGTAGGGAATGTTCAAGATGTTGATACAGATTATAGGGATTCGCTTTATACTTTCAATCAGAGTTTTCCAGAGCAAGGAGAGAATCTAATCACTATCCAAATTCCTGTCGGTAAGTCAACTTTTGATAAGGTTGGTCATATGAATATTGCTTATAAAAACACTGTTTATTTTTATGGCAATCACGATGATGATACAAGAAATTTATGGGATTCAAGTGGAGAGGGTGTCTTAGCGTTAATTGATCGATCAGAGTATCTAACCTTTTCTTTAAAAAATCATCTCACAATTGCAGAATATGATATCGCTATTACAAGTCAGCAAGCTCAGAAGCTAGAAGAAAAGTTAACACAGATAAAAGAGCAAACAGTAAACTGGGTTCCTCAATCTAAAGCAGTCCTTAATTCTTTTGTTGGAAAACTGATGCGTCAAACTGAACATACCAAATTTTACAAATTCAAAGAAGGCCAATTTCAAACTTATTTTGTTTTTTGGACAAATTGTGTTTTGTTCTCTGATAATATGCTCGAAGCTATGGGATTGAATCTCTCTCCCTTAGTAGGAATTCAAACACCAGGGACTTATTATGATTTTCTAGAAAGAGAATATCAGCAAGAAAAATCAATTGTCTTAGAGCGGAGAATTTACAATCAAGATTTGGGAAAGTATTTAACGAAGATTGAAAGAGAAGAGTCTAAAAATATCAATTAAAAAAAGTGAAAGTTCAAAGTATTTTCACTTTTCATAGAGAATAGCAAGTAAGCTTTACCTAGGCATGAAACTTTCCTATAATAAGGCTATTGAATAGTAAAAGAGGTAAAAAAATGAAACGTAGTGATTTGAAAAATGCAAAACGCATTATTATTAAATTAGGAACAAATACAATATTATCCGATGAAGGAATTAATTTTACTAAATTGGATCGCCTAGCCTATGTCTGTGCTAGCTTGATACAAGAAGGGAAAGAAGTGGTCATTGTTTCTTCTGGGGCTATTGGAGTAGGAAGTATGGAGTTAAATGAAGCCAACTATCCGACGACCATCGCAGATCAACAAGCAGCTTCAGCAGTTGGTCAAACTTTGTTAATGGGACACTATTCTCGCTTCTTTAAATATTATGGCGTGAATGTGGGTCAAATTCTTTTAACACGAGATGTAGTGGACTATCCTCAATCGCTACAAAATGTTCAAGTAGCCATGGATACCTTACTAAGACGAAAAATTGTACCGATTATTAATGAAAACGACGCAGTAGCAGTGGAAGAATTAAACCATCAAACCAAATTTGGCGATAATGATACACTTTCTGCCATAGTAGCTAAAATTATAGAAGCCGACCTTTTAGTTATCCTTTCGGATGTCGATGGTTTATATGATTCAAACCCACAACAAAACCCTAATGCTCAACTAATTGATCAAGTCAGTGAAATTACAGACGAAATTCAGCAGATGGCTATGGGAAAAGGATCAGAATTTTCAACTGGAGGAATGGCTACTAAGTTAAATGCAGCTGAGGTAATTTTTACGACCGACTCTTCCTTAGTCATTACTTCAGGATCCGATCCTTCGATTATTTTTGATATTCTTAAAGGTGAAAGTATTGGAACTTTTTTCCATAGGAAAGGGGACAAATAAAATGGCGACATCAATCGATTTATTAACTATTGGAAAAAGAGCAAAAGAAAGCTCCGAAAAATTACGTAAGTTAGGCAGTCAAGCGAGAAACCAGGCTCTATTAGCCATGGCCCAATCGTTGGAGGAGAAGCAAGATAACATCTTAAAGCAAAACATTCAAGATGTGGAGAACGCGCGAGCGGATGGTATGGCAGTTGCTATGCTCGAGCGATTAACTTTGGATGAAAAGCGTTTTGCATCCATGGTAGCGGGTATTCGGAAAATCGCGCAATTACCAGATCCGTTAGCCAATACACGTAAGCAATGGATGAATGAATTGGGCTTACGTATTAGTCAAAGACCTGTTCCGCTGGGTGTAATTGGCATCATTTACGAATCGCGTCCCAATGTAACAGCGGATGCCTCCGGTTTATGTCTTAAAGCAGGGAATGCTGTTATTTTACGTGGTGGTAAAGAAGCCATCGCCACCAACCAAGCAATTGTTGAAGCCATTCAAGCGGGCCTTGAAGTAGCTGGTTTATCTAGATACTGTGTCCAGTTAATTACAGACCCTGATCGACAGTTAGTCACTCAATTAATGCAAATGAATCATTATGTTGATTGCTTAATCCCAAGGGGAGGGGCAGGCTTGATTCAAAATGTGGTGCAAAATGCAACCGTTCCTGTTATTGAAACAGGAGTGGGGAATGTCCACATTTATGTACATGAAAAAGCGGACTTTAAAATGGCACAGTCGATTGTTGTTAATGCTAAGACACAACGTCCTTCCGTATGTAATGCTGTTGAGACAATCATTGTTGATGAGACATTTGCTAAAGCTTACTTACCGCAAATAGGGAATGCCTTGTTTGATGCCAATGTTCAAATCTTAGGAGATGAGCAAACACGTGACTTATTGCCTTATTCCGTTCAAGTCAGTGAAGAAGACTATGAGACTGAATTTTTAGATCTAGTGGTGGCAATAAAAATCGTAAAAAATTATGATCAAGCGATTGATCATATTAATCGTTATTCAACTGGTCATTCAGAAGCTATTATTACGCAAGATTATTCAGTAGCTCAAGATTTTATGAATGATGTAGATTCTGCAGCTGTTTATGTGAATGCTTCAACTCGTTTTACTGATGGCGAAGTCTTTGGATTTGGAGGAGAAATCGGTATTTCCACTCAAAAACTTCATGCCAGAGGACCAATGGGGTTAGAGGCTCTCACCACTTATAAATACCTGATAGAAGGTTCTGGTCAAATTAGAGAATAATAAAAAAGCTGAGACATTGTCTCAGCTTTTTCTATTGTTTTATTGATTGTATTTGTCAGCGAAACCAGTTGTACGCATAATAAATTTAACAATTTCTACCACTACTACGATAGAGAAGGCTGCTGCAACGACAATGCCCCATTGTCCAGTTGTTAAGGCATGAACATCAAAGAATTGACTGATACCTGGAATTAATACCACACCTAAAAGCATTGCTCCTGATACTAAGAAGGCTAAATTTAACCATTTGTTGTCAAATGGATTACGGCTGAATAGTGAAGCAAAAACAGATTTGACATTATACGAATGGAATAATTGGATTAAACCAAGCGTAATGAAGGCCATTGTCTCAGCAAGAACATGGCGTTCCTCACCAACTAGGGTTGTTTGCATTGGTCCTTCAGCAGCATACCAGTATACAAATAGAGTGATTAAAGCTTCTAGAATTCCTTGATAAAGGATAGAAGGTGCGACCCCAAAGGATAAGAAGGAATCTTTTTTAGTACGTGGACGGTGTAACATGACATCGGATTCTGCTTTCTCCATACCTAGTGCAATAGCAGGGAAGACATCCGTTACTAAGTTAATCCACAAGATATGGATGGGTTCTAGAATAACCCAACCAAATAAAGTGGCTGTAAATAAGGTGATGACTTCTCCAAGATTAGCAGAAAGTAAGAACTGAACAGCTTTTTGGATATTTGCAAACACTTTTCGTCCTTCTTCAACTGCCACTACAATTGTTTGGAAGTTATCATCAGCTAATACCATGTCTGAAGCTCCCTTAGAAACTTCAGTACCAGTTATACCCATACCAACACCGATATCTGCTTGTTTTAGGGATGGCGCATCATTAACACCATCACCAGTCATTGAGACAACAGCATCATTAGCTTGCCAAGCACGGATAATACGCACTTTGTGCTCCGGTGAAACACGGGCATAGACTGAATAATTTCCAACTTCTTTAGCTAGTTGATCATCTGTAATCTCATCTAATTGTGCTCCGGTCATTACGTGGCGTTCATTATCGCTATCATTAGGGTCTAGGATAGTTAAACGTTCAGCAATAGCCTGAGCAGTCATTGCGTGATCCCCTGTAATCATAACAGTGCGAATACCAGCCAGACGCGCTTTTTCAATAGAAGCTTTAGCTTCTGTTCTTTCTGGGTCAATCATACCGACTAAACCAGTGAAAATTAAGTCTTTTTCTAGGGTTTCGGTTGTAACTTCTGTAGGAATTTCATCGATTATTTTATAAGCACCCGCTAAAACTCTTAAAGCTTGACGACCTAAATTAGCATTGACTTCAATGATTTCTTCTCTATCTGCTGCGGTCATTTCAATAACTTCTTGATCTTTTTGAATGGATGTTGAGCGCTTAATTAATTGATCAGGCGCTCCCTTTACAAATACTAGATAGCGACCATCATCTGTTTCATGAATAGTTGACATCAATTTACGACCTGAATCGAAAGGAATTTCCTCTACACGAGGAAATTGTCTTAACTGTCCTTTAAGATCCATATCATGGTCTAAAGCGTATTGAATGAGGGCTGTTTCAGTAGGGTCTCCGTTGACATTTCCTTGAGCATCGACTTTTGAGTCATTAGGGAAAGCGAATGAACGAATAAACTTGCCACTAGAATCAAGGGGGTCTTGAGCATAATGCAATTGTCCATCATAATAAACTTTTTCAACTGTCATTTGGTTAAGTGTTAAGGTACCAGTTTTATCTGAGCAGATGACTTTAGTTGATCCTAAAGTTTCAACAGCAGGAAGAGTCCTAACCAAGGCATTTCTTGCTGCCATTGTTTGCGTTCCTAAAGAAAGAATGATTGTTGAAATAGCTGGCAAGCCTTCTGGAATAGCGGCAACGGCTAATGAAATAGAAACTAATAACATTTGGATTGGCGAGAATCCTTTAAGAAAGACACCAACGATAAAAGTTAAGATAGCAATCGCTATGATTAAGTAGGTAAGTGTTTTTCCCAGTTTTTCTTGGTCTTTTTGAAGTGGAGTGAGCTGTTTTTCTGTTGAAGATAACATAGCTGCAATATGTCCAACTTCTGTATCCATCCCTGTGTGAGTAACGACTCCTAAGGCGCGCCCGTAGGTAATATTAGTAGAAGAGAAAGCCATATTGGATCGATCGCCAATCCCAGCTTCTTTTTCAATAACCGCTTCGGCATATTTTTCAACTGGAACAGATTCACCTGTTAGCGCTGCTTCTTCGACTTTTAAGGAATTAGTTTCAACTAAACGTAAGTCCGCAGGAACAATATCGCCAGCTTCTAAACTGACTACATCGCCAGGAACAAGTTCAGTTGATTTAATTTTCACATATCCTCCGTCGCGTAATACGTTGGCTTCAGGTGAAGACATATCACGCAAGGCGTTAATGGCGTCCTCTGCTTTAGCCTCTTGAAAAACCCCAAGAACAGCATTTAGCAAGACAACAATTAGGATGATGATTGAATCAGTAGGTCCTTCACCTTCCATATATCCAACAAATGCAGATATGACAGAAGCAACTAATAGAACAATAATCATAAAATCCTTAAATTGGTCAATAAACTTTTGAAGAAGAGACCTTGTTTCTTCTTCTTTTAGCGTATTTTCACCATATTGTTCCAAACGAGCTTCTACTTCTTTTTGACTCAATCCGCGCTGGATATTGGTATCTAATTCGCTAATAATCTCTTGACCAGATTTAGTATAGGCAACAAAATCTTTTGTAGACATCAACTTTCCCCCTTTTATTTCCGTGTTTATAAGTTTGACTTCGAATAGAAAAAAGACTCATGCCACTTGGGCAACACAAAGCTGCGCTCAACGGCATAAGTCTCACTTTTAAGACTGTACCAGTAGTAAAAACTACTTAACGTTGTTGATACAGCCAAGATAATATCTACCTTAAGTTACTCCCTTATGAACATCTAGCTAAATTATAATCAATCTGACTTTGTTATGCAAATTTTTTTTGCAAAGAAAGGTAAAGCATAAATTGGGAAATACAAGATGAATTTGAAGAAAGATTGATGAAATTAGGGAAAAATCTTTATAAATTGTGATAATTAAGCGATTTAAGAACCTTCTTTCCCAATTTATGGTAAAGTAGAATTGTAGATGAAACATAGTATTTAAGGAGGTAATCAGGATGTTTAAGAGAAAAAATATATTATCATTCGTTTTAGTTAGCAACCTATTGGCTGTGCCGATTTTTGAAACACAAGAGGTTTTAGCCCGAGTTGAAACACAGACACAAGAAAATGTGGTAGAGCCTACTTTTAATGTCTTTTTACAAGTGGATGAAAATGCCCCTCAATCTCAAAAGAAAATTTCATATGACATCATCGATATAACGAGTCAAGAAGTTGTTTACTCTCATCGTAGTGAGGATAAAGAAAAGCAACCAATTGAATTGACCGCTGGCGAATATATTTTCCGTTTATATGATGGAGGTAAATTCCAAAGAGATGACCAATCAATTAAGCCTTACCAGGTTCAAATTGGTCAGGAAAACCAAGAGAAAGCTGAAGAAATCGCTGATGATTCAGGTGAAATTGTTGAATTAGCTGACCAAACTATCGTGTATGATTATGCCTTTACAATTGATGAAAGTCATTTAGAAAAGGCTCCGGTTTTTGCCATTTATTTAGTCGGTGATCAAGTTCAAAATCCTCAAGTCCCAGAAATTGAATCACTCGCTGAAGATAGTAGTCAAGAGGCCGAAAGTAGTCAGGAAAGCAGTCAAACGGAGGTTGCTAATGAAGTAGGAGATATTAATGTAATTCTTCAAGACAGTGCAGGCAACCTCATTCCAAATGTAGGAATAGTTATCGATGATCAAGAAGTTTTGACGAATGAACAAGGGATCGCTCAGTTCCAAGGAATTGCTGCCGGTAACTATGTAATGACTTTTGGTCAATTGCCAGAAGCAATGACAGGATATGAGATTGAAGAAAATGTAGAGATCTACCCTGGCCAAGCGACAGAATTTAATCTTACATTGTCAGGTATAATTGAAGATTCAACAACTTCTCAAACAACTGTAGAAGCTAAAGCTGATTTACAAGAAGTAGGAGACGTTAATGTAATCCTCAAGGACAGTATGGGTAATGTTGTTCCAAATGTAGGAATTGTTATCGGTGATCAAGAAGTTTTAACGAATGAACAAGGGATCGCTCAGTTCCAAGGAATTGCTGCCGGTAACTATGTAATGACTTTTGGTCAATTACCAGAAGCAATGACAGGATATGAGATTGAAGAAAATGTTGAGATTTATCCAGGTCAGGCCTACGATTTTCCTTTGACATTGTCAGGTGTAATTGAAGATTCAACGACTTCTCAAACCACTGTAGAAGCTAAAGCTGATTTACAAATAGAAGTATACGACCAAGAGGAAGCACCGGTTGAAGGTGTTAAGATAGAATTAACTAATATGGATGATCCAGAATTTAAGCAAGAATTAGTATCCGATCAATCAGGTATCGCTCAAGCTTCTGAAATACCAGTGGGTAATTATCAATACAAAGTAATTGAAACACCCGAGACACATTCAGCTCAAGGCACATTGTTGGAAGCACCAGTGCTTGCCAATGAAGAAAATCGTCAAGTAATTGGTATTACCAAGTTAGACCAAGTTGGTCAACTTAATATCTTAGTTACTGATACTCAAGGCCAAGCAATTCCACAAGCTCAAGTCCAATTGTTAGGCAAAGTCTATACGACTGATGATAATGGATCTATCTTGATTGATTCATTAGCAGTTGGTAATTACGATGTGACCTTGGTGACTGTCCCAGGAAATGCTGATTTAGAAAATAATGTTCAAAGTGTTGAGGTGTCATTTAATCAATCTACTGATTTAACATTTGAAGTAGAAGAGACGACTACAACAATGGAAACAACAACAACGGTTGAACCAACGACTGAAGAGCCAACTACGACGACCCAGGAGCCCGAAGCTGTCTTGACTATTCAAGTGCAAGATCAAAATTCTGATGCTGTTGAAGGTGCCAGTATACGTTTAATGAATAAAGAAAATGGTCAAGAACAAGAAATAATCACCGACAGTCAAGGCTTAGCATCAGCGAGTGACCTTGCTTTGGGCAACTACCAATACCAAGTCAGTCAAACGCCTGAAGGATATGCAGCTGAAGGCAATCTAATAGATGTTGCTGTAGAAAATGAAGAGCCAGCATTACAAGCTGTGACTATTCAAAAAGAAGATGAAGTGGGTCAAATTTCAGTAGCTATCAGCAATGAGCAAGGTCAAGGTGTTGCAAATGTCCAAATGCAAATCGGTGAACTAACTGTTGAAACAGATGAGACAGGAATGGCTGTAATCGAAGAAATGCCAGTTGGAAATTATGAAGTCAAGATGCTTTCTGTTCCTGAATCTTATCGAACAGATCAATTCTCTCCAGAAACGATTGAAGTGGTTGCCAATCAAAAAGTTGAATTAGCTTACCAGTTGGAAGAAATTCCTACGACTGAGGAGCCAACCACAACAACAGTCGCACCAACCACTCAAGAATCAACAACTACAACGGTTGCAGAAGAGTCTAAGGTTCCTGAGATGGTCTTTAAAGACCTAGAGAATGGTGGAGAAGTTCTCTTAACAAAGGCAGAAGCTAAGAAAGTGAATAAAGTTCTTATTCAACCGGTTAACTTAGATCCCGCCAATCTTCCTTCTGAATTGAAAGGCAAAGATTTTATAGCTTATGAAATCAAGGCTTTTGACCAAAACGGCAGTGAAATAAGATTGGAAAATCCTACTTTAATCAAACTTCCTACCCGTCCAATTAATAGTCAACTGTTAGCTATGAAAGTTATGGGACAACAAGTACAAGGCTTAAAAGTACGAGTTAACCAACAAACGGCCAATGTTGAAAGCCAAGGTCTTGGTACCGTAGCTTTAGTATATGGAGACGCTAAAGCTGACCAAACAACAACTAATCAAACACAAGAAGACGGAAAAGCAGTTGTTGTTAAGAAGTCAACCGATCGTAAAGAGGCTGAGAAAGGTAATCTACCTACAACAGGTGAAATGACTTCTAAAGTGATTTACCTAGTCGCAGGTACATTAGTAGTTGGAGGAGCATTACTCATTGCTCTAAAAAGAAGAAATCAAGTTGAAGATAAATAAAATTTAGAAAACAATCCCTAAGATATTAGGGATTGTTTTTATTTTTTTAATAAATTTTATAAATGGTCGGTAATTAGATGCTGAGTAAATAAGAGTATGCTAAAATTGAGGGTGTGAATAGTAGAGGAGGCTTAACATGAATACACAACTTATGTTTGGATACGGCTCACAAGCGGTTGGATTAAATTTAGACAAGTTGAATCGACATGGTCTTATAGCTGGAGCCACTGGAACAGGCAAGACGGTTACTTTAAAAGTTATAGCTGAACAGTTAAGTTTGGCCGGAATTCCCGTTTTTTTGTCTGATATTAAAGGCGATTTGGCTTCTTTAGCTGAAGAGGGCAGTTCTCAAGCATTTATTGAAAGAATACAAGCCACTCACTATGAAAATTATGACAATCAAGCTTTTCCTATTGAACTATGGGATGCTCATGGGCAAGCTGGGCTGCCACTCAGAGTAACGGTTTCCGAAATGGGACCTATTTTACTCGCCAACTTATTAGGCTTAAATGATACCCAAACCAGTATTTTAAATGTGGTTTTTTCGGTGGCAGATGAAAAAGGGCTTTTATTAATTGATTTAACAGACTTAAGAGCAATGCTAAATTTTGTAGGGGAACATGCAAAAGAATTAAGCACTAGCTATGGGAATATTTTTAAAGCATCAATTGGTGTTATTTTACGTAGTATTGTTGTTTTAGAACAGCAAGGAGCGGATGCTTTTTTTGCTGAGCCTAGTTTAGAAATTGAAGATTTACTAAGAGTAGATGAAACAGGGAAAGGCATCATCAATATTTTGTATGCAAGCAAGCTTTATCAAACACCTACTCTCTATGCCATGGTCTTATTAGCACTTTTAGGAGAGCTGTTTGATAGCCTTCCAGAAGTAGGAGATTTAGCTAAACCCAAAATGGTTTTCTTTTTTGATGAAGCGCATGTTTTATTTGATGGGACCCCTAAAGTGCTGGTTGAAAAGATAGAATTGATGGTAAGATTAATTCGCTCCAAGGGAGTAGGCATTTTCTTCGTCACTCAAAATCCTATGGACCTATCAGACAGTGTGTCTTCGCAGCTAGGCAACCGAATACAGCATGGGTTGAGGGCATTTACGCCTAAGGAACTTAAAGTTGTCAAAGCAGTGAGCCAAACTTTTCGTCAAGCAGAATCCTCAGAAGTTGATTTAGAAAAAATCATCCAAGAGTTAGCAACTGGAGAGGCTGTTGTTTCTACTCTTGATTCAGATGGTGCGCCAAGCGTTGCTGAACAAATCGTCATTTATCCACCAATGAGTAAGTTGGGTCTTGTCGATCCTCAAGTTATTTTAAAGACGATTAACCATTCTCAGCTCTTAGATAAGTACAGTGAAACAATTAATCGTGAGTCTGCTCATGAGCAGTTAAATCAAGCCATGCAAGAAACTCAAGAAGAAATGATTGAATCGATTGATGAGAAAGTAGAAGGCTTTTCAAGCAATCAACGTATCAAAGAACTTGAAGCAGAGTTAGCTAAGCAAGCTAAGCAGTCAGTCAAAAAATCTTCAAGGAGAACCGATTCTAATTTTGACCGTTTTACTAAAAACATGATGAGTCAGGTTGGCCGTGAGATAGGCCGAGTAATCACACGTTCTATTACAGGGATGTTCAAAAAATAAATTTTAGCGATTAATAAAGGATGATGATTCTTTAAAAAATGTTATAATCAGTTAGGAATGCAATATGATAAATGTTTAAGATTTCTTCTAGCAAAATAAAAAAGGAGCATTAATTTCTATGACTTTAAAACTCATCACTATTGACCTTGATGAAACTCTCCTCAGAACAGATAAGACTTATGATCGTGATCGCTTTAACCGCGTTCTGAAACGATTACGAGAAGCAGGAGTGATCGTTGCGATAGTTACTGGCAATTCCTATCAGAAAATTGCGGATTACTTTGAAGAATCTGTTTGGCCAGAATTATATTTTGCTTGTGATAATGGAAATTATATAGTTAAGAATAATCAAACCTTAAAAAAGGTTGGCATTCCATATCAAGACTTTACCCAGATTATTGATTTTTTAGATGAATTTCACGCCTATTCTCCTGTTTTGGGATTAGGAGATGCGGCTTACTTTAGAGAGACTAAGGGGCCATTATTTGATTTTATCTCACGCTACGCTAAAGATGTGAACTACATTCCTCAATTTTCAGAGCTTTCAGAAGATTCTGTGGTAACAAAAATTGCGATTGCGACCCAAGACACCCTCGACCGTAATAAAGTCTTAGCTCGTATCATCAACGAACGCTATGAAGAAGTTACAGCAGTTACTTCAGGAGACGGATGGGTAGATGTATATAATAAAGAGGGCGGTAAAGGAAGCGCTTTGCTTTATCTTCAAGATAAATACAATATCAAAGCTGAGGAATCAATGGCTTTTGGTGATTCGTTGAATGATGAGAGCATGATGGCTCAGGTTCATTATAGTATAGCAATGGATAATGCCGATAAAGATTTAGCTATGCAATGCCGGTATAAAATTGGAAATAATAATGACCAGTCAGTTATTTGTGTTTTAGAAGAATATATACAATCATTTGAATTAGACTTTTTAGAAAAATATCGCACAATTAAAAAATAGATAGGTTGGATTAAATGGCAAAGAAAATAAAGAAGAAAAACGTCAAAAACAGAATGGATGAGATGGTTCAAATCGATGCCTTCTTAATTCCAGCGCACCAAGCAGAAATGTATAAAGTTTTAAGAGAAGCAGTAGCCGAAGAAGCCATCAACTATTGGCAAGCTAAGTATCCTTACGTTTCTCGCATGAATGATAATCCTGATGAAGGCGAAGCCATCCAGATTAAAAATGCAGAGGATCAAGAAGTTTTCCGTTTTTATCTTAATCCTTCCAATATTTCTCAAGCGCAAAAGGCAAGAGATAAAGATCAACTCGATAAATTTTTAATCAAATTTGAAAATATAGACTAAAAAATTCCCACCTTTGGTTTGATCAAAGGTGGGGCTTATTTTTATAACTTCATTCGTAATGCCTCTTGATATATTGAAAATAGCTGTCGACCAATTTGAGGAAGATCCCGTTCGATGGCTATTTCGTATGCTGGTTCTACTAAGGAAGGCAAGTTACCTTCGTAAGCCAGTTGAATTTTATCTAAAAAAGCTTGAAGATCTTTGGCTTTATGGACATTAACACCATCTTCTAACCAACCATCAAATACAGGGATATCACGAACAATAAAATCTGCCTTCATAGCGCAAGCTTCAATTGCAGGAATGCCTTCAGTTTCTTCGAAGGTAGGGAAAATATAGAGATTGCTAGCTATTAAACCGGCCCGTATGTCTTCACTAGGAACATAGCCAGCAAATTTTAAATTTGGTAATTTAGTAGTGACAGCCTTTTTTATTTCATCCGGTACATAGCGTAAATCAAGATAGCCAAACCAAATAAATTGGATATGAGGCATCCGTTTAGCTAATTCAACAAAGTCAAGGATACCTTTACGTTTTAAGTAGAGGCCAATCCCCATCACTATAAAATCATTGGCTTGATAGCCATATTTTTGACGAAAAGTGTTTGTAAGTTCCTCAGTGTTTAAAGCTTGAAACTTTGACAAGTCAATGCCGTTTGAAACCGCATAAATCGGTTGTTCGAGGCCGTAATTTTCGAGTAGATTCTTAGAATATGGAGTGGGAGTGATAAGTATATCGCCCAAACGGTAACACGTTAATAGCCACTGTTTAAAGCTAGGTGCCAGAAGGTTTGAAAATCGGAAGGAATTCTCAAAGTCTTCTTTAGTCGAGTGAGCATGATAAATGACAGGAATATTCTTTCGGCGACATTTCGCTGCCAAAAGATAGGACTTAGGAAAGTAGGTATTAATATGTAATAGGTCAAAAGAGTCTTTTGGGTTCATCGTATAATCGATTCCCATGTATTCTAATGCTTTTTGCTGATGCTGGATAGCTTTGCCTAAACCTGAGCGTTTGATTTGCTCGAGATTGCCTGAATAAAGTAAAACGCGCATCTAGTTACCTACTTTCTCTTTGTAAAGATCTTAAAACTACTTATTTTTAATAACTGTATTCCTTATTCTATCGAATAGGTCTTTTTTTAACAAGTTTTACTGAGTCTTGATAAAGCAATTTAGTTTTTATGAATGATTTGATGTATAATCCAATAGATGAGTAAAATTGACTTTGAGAGGGGGGCCTTATGATGACAGGACATTTTGGGCAAATATTCTTACTACCAGGACGTTCATTACTTGAAAAAGAAATTAAGAGGTTGCAGGCTGATTTACTACAAGCCGTGTTTGAATACGATGAATTGATCTATAAAGATTGTTTCTATTTAGAAAAACACTTCTATTTTAATTTTGGTAAAGAATGGTTCAGTTTATTAAAAGCTCATTTTCAAACTATCTACTTAGAAAGAAAGTATGGAATAATGCGTCGTTATAAGAATAACGATCAAAAACTTAGACTTCAACAATTAGAAAAAGATCTATCAGTCTATCAGCAGTTAATTACTAAAACTGAAGAAAAAATTCAATCAGCAGAACTCTGGATTTATGAAGATAAGCTTACAGATGAAGAATCGCGATTGATGCGGGGCATGTATCGCCAAATAGTCTCGAATGTTCATCCGCTTTTATATCCTTTGCAAACAAAAAATCAAGAAGCTCTCTATCAAAAAGCTTTGACTGCCTATAAAAGAGATAATAAAGAAATTCTTCAATTGGTTTTAGATCAGTTAAATGAAGATTATGCCCAAGCGTCCCCACTAAAATTAAGCCAATTAGTCGATGTGAGGAATACTTTACTAGTCTCTTTATATGAAACGAGGAACCAATTGGCTATAAGACGATCTGATTTCCCATATCTCATTCGAAACTACATTTTAAATGATAATTTAGGTGAGAAAATGCGCCAAAGTCTGATTCATAGACGAAGTCAATTTACCCATAAAATAAACCAATTGGAGTTAGAGATTGCTAAGTTGAAAGAGCGTTAATACTCTATTTATCCAATTCATTTCAAGATTTAAGTTTCAACAAAGACCTAAAACAAATGACAGAGGAGCAATACATGACAAATAATTTTGAAAAAAACCAACTTTTAAAAGCAAAAGTAGAAGACCTAACGCATGAAGGAATGGGTGTCGCTAAAATTGAGGGCTTTCCGTTCTTTATTGAAGGAGCCTTACCCCAAGAAGACATTGAATTTAAAATCATTAAAATCGGTAAAAAATATGGCTTTGGTAAATTAGTAAAAGTAATAAAGGAAAGTCCTGACCGTGTAGCTATAACAGATGATATCGGACGACAAACGGGAACGATGACCTTACAACATCTGTCTTATAAGGCACAATTAGCATTTAAAGAAAAAGTTGTGCGCGATGCTTTTGAACGTATTGGGCATTTTAAAGAATTGACGATTCAACCTACTATGGGCATGGATGATCCTTGGGGATACCGTAATAAGGCTCAAATCCCAGTTCGTATGGTTAAAGGCCAATTAGAAACGGGATTCTATCGCAAAAATAGTCATGATCTCATTCCAGTTGAAGATTACCATATTCAAGATCCCGCTATCGATCAAGCCATTTTAATTGTTCGAGACCTTTTAAGAAAGTTCAAAATTCCAGCTTATGACGAGCGGGCTCATACAGGCTGTATCCGTCATTTAATTGTAAGAAAAGGACATTATAGTGGTCAATTAATGGTCATTTTAGTTTCCAAAGCAAAAAAAATTCCTCAACTTGAAGAATTGCTGCAAGAGATGATTGAAAAAATTCCTCATCTGGTATCAATTATTCAAAATATCAACCCCGCTAAAACAAATGTCATTATGGGGAAAGAGACTTATTGTTTATGGGGACAAGAGTACTTTGAAGATCAAATGTTAGAGATGACATTCCGTATCTCACCGCAGTCTTTCTATCAAATTAATACGCCACAAGCAGAACGCTTATATCAGATGGCTATTACTACGGCAGAACTTGATGGGAGTGAGACTGTTTTGGACGCTTATTGCGGTATTGGTACCTTGACCTTAGCGCTTGCCAAACATGCTAAAGCGGTCTATGCCATGGAAGTAGTGGTTGAAGCGGTCAAAATGGCGGAGAAAAATGCCGAAATCAATCAGATAGAGAATGTGCATTTTGAAGCAGGTTTAGCCGAAGATTGGTTAGCAAGATGGAACCAAGAAGACATTCATTTTGATGTGGTGACAGTCGATCCACCACGCAAGGGATTGGATCCTCAATTTATTGAAAGCTTAGTGGATCAAGATCCAGCTAAGATTGTTTATGTCTCTTGCAATCCAGCTACCCAAGCGCGTGATTGTCAATTGCTTGCTCAAGCAGGTTATCATATTCAAAGCATTCAACCTGTTGATCTTTTCCCATTTACTAATCATGTGGAGACTGTAGCTTTATTAACAAAAGATAAATAAATAAAACTTTATATCAGTGAAATTAAGAGCCCTTCCAATTCTCTTTAATAGAGAATTGGGAGGCCTCTTTTCTTTATTGAGTATGGATAATTTGTATTAATTAGTAAAGAATACAACCAAATCAAAGTTTTATAGGTTGATCTTCGATTATAATCGGTTCAGCTTACTCCTATAATTAAGCTATAAAGAAAAATACATTTTGAAAGGAAACCATTATGATAGGAGAAAATATTTTACTCAGTTCCGTTTTTATTGCCGGACTATTGTCATTTTTTGCACCATGTACCTTCCCTTTAATTCCGGTCTATATCGGTTTTATGACAGACGAAGCAGGAGAATATCAAAAATTAAAAATTGGCAAGTTCGAAATTAATAAAGGAGGCATTATTAAAACCATGTCCTTTGTTTTAGGCCTATCAACCAGTTTTATTATCTTAGGCTTTGGTGCCGGATGGTTAGGACAGGCCTTAAATAATTCGTATATTCTAGTTTTTGCAGGCTTTTTAGTTTTTTTACTGGGTGTCCACCAAATGGATATCATCCACTTTAAAAAATTGGACCGTATGCGTGGGATACAAGTGAATGTAAAACAGAAAAAAGCCTTAGGAACCTATCTGATGGGTGTTTCCTTTAGCCTTGGCTGGACGCCTTGCGTAGGCCCCATATTAGGAGCCGTTTTAGTCACTTCCGCCAGCGGAGGCACTCAATTTTACGGAGCATTTCTAATGTTGATTTACTCATTAGGATTAATGATTCCCTTCTTGATTATGGCGATTCTGTCTACTTATATGTTAGACCGTGTGAGCTTTTTCAAAAAACATCTGGTAACCATCAAACGAACAGGTGGCTTCTTGGTTATGCTAATGGGAATCGTCCTCATGACCAATCAATTACCCAACTTAGTCGCTTATTTTAATAACTTATTCAATTAGGAGGAAATACCATGAAAAAATTTATATTAATACTGGGTGTTGCGTCGATAACAAGTGGGTGTGCCTTAGCATCCAACCAAAAGACTACAGATAGCGAATCAAACGATTCAGCCCAAAAGCTTAAAAAAACAAAAAAAGCTTCAGAGGAGTCAACTATGTCAACCAAAAAAGAAAGTGCCTATGATTTCACCTTAAAAGATTTAAAGGGTGAAGATTATTCCTTAGCAGACCAAAAAGGTAAACCAGTTTATGTCAAGTTTTGGGCTTCTTGGTGTCCGGTTTGTTTAGCGGGATTAGAAGATTTAAATACTTTGGCTAGTCAAGACAATGACTTTGAAGTCGTAACAATTGTTTCTCCTGGCTATAACGGAGAGAAAAACAAAGAAGATTTTGTAGAGTGGTTTAATTCGTTAGAGTACGACAATATGAAAGTCCTTTTAGATGAAGAGGGGCAGACCTTTGCTGATTATGGAGTGCGTTCAATGCCAACTAATGCCTTGATTGATAGTCAAGGAGTCCCAGTAAAAATTATACCAGGTGAAATTCGCAAAGAAACTTTGACACAATTGTTTGAAGCCTTAACAAAGGAGAATTAAGATGAAAAAGATACTCGTCTTATTAGTATTTGCCTTATTTTTAGTTGCCTGCTCTCAAGTGAGTTCAAATAATAAAGCAAATGATAGTAAATTAGCTGAAATTGATGCCATATTGGATGAAGAGAAAGCCAAGAGCAAAGTGAATCCTAACAAAAATATCGATTATACTTCCGCTGATTTGAAAAAAATCTATTTAGCTGGTGGCTGTTTCTGGGGTGTGGAAGCCTATATGGAAAGAGTTTATGGCGTGGCTGATGTAATCAGCGGCTATGCGAATGGAGATAAAAAAGAAGTCAGTTATGAAGAAGTTATTAAAGGGTCGGGGCATGCCGAAACGGTTGAGGTGACCTATGATCCAGAGCGAATTTCTTTAGAAGGACTGCTAGATTATTATCTAAAAGTGGTGGATCCAACGAGTAAGAACCGTCAAGGAAATGACCGTGGGGTTCAATACCGGACAGGTGTTTATTTTACTGAAGCGGATGAGCAAGCGATTATTCAAGCTCGCTTAGATAAAGAACAATCAAAATATCGTAAAACCATTCAAGTAGAGGTAGAAGAATTAAAAGATTTCTATCCAGCTGAAGAATACCATCAAGATTATTTAGAGAAAAATCCCAATGGGTATTGTCATATTGACTTGAATAAGGCTAATGAGCCTTTAATTGATCCAGCTTTATATCCAAAGCCAAGTGATCAAGAGCTTAAAGATAAATTAACAGCCATACAGTATAAAGTAACGCAAAAAAATGATACAGAATCTTCTTTTTCTAACGAATATTGGGATAATGAAGCAGCGGGCATTTATGTCGATGTGGCTACAGGCGAACCTCTCTTCAGTTCCAAAGATAAGTTTGATTCTGGTTGCGGATGGCCATCTTTTTCGCGCCCCATCGCTAAGGAAGTTGTGACATATAATGAAGATTTAAGTTATAATATGAGTAGAATCGAGGTTAGAAGCCGTGCAGGTGATTCACATTTGGGTCATGTGTTTGAAGATGGACCTGAAGAATTAGGTGGTTTGAGGTACTGTATTAATAGTGCTTCCATTGATTTTATTCCACTAGAAGATATGAAAGCTGCAGGCTACGAATCCTTAATAAATTTTGTGAAGTAGGTTATTATGTTTAAATTATTGATAGCGGATGATGAGTCAATCATTCGGCGGGGTATTAAACAATTAATTCCATTAGAAGATTTAGGCATTTCAGACGTTTATGAAGCAGAAGATGGTGAAGAAGCTTTAGATGTGGTAGAAGAATTTCAACCTGATATTATGCTTTTAGATATTAATATGCCTAAGCTGGATGGATTGAGTGTGGCTGAATCTATTAAGGCTAAGTATCCAGAGACTTACGTTATTATCTTAACGGGTTACGATTATTTTGAGTACATGCAAAAGGCCATTCGTGCTAAAGTGGATGATTATATTTTAAAACCAGTATCTAAAAAAGACATTGAGTTTATCCTACAAACAGCAGTCAGTAAGCTGAAAGATAGCCGCCAACAAGCTGAAATTAAAGCACTGGGCAATCAGACAGTCGATATTGAGAAACGCTCTGATATCATTGAAGAATATCTAAAAGAATATATTTTTCAATCAGAGCTTTCTTTGAATCTGATGTCAGAAGCGATTGGTTATAATAGCAATTATTTATCAGTTTTGATTAAAGATTTTTATGGCATGAGTTTTCAAGACTATATTAATAAAGAGCGAATGGAAAGAGCCAAATTACTCTTGTTATCGACCGATAAAAAGAACTATGAGATTGCTCAAGAAATTGGGATTGAAGATGTCAATTATTTTATCACCAAGTTTAAAAAATATTATCACATTACTCCCAAACAGTTTAGGCAGGGTAAAAAATGAAAAAAATGCGCAAACGATTTGATCGAAAATTAAGTCTGTATTTTTTTAGTATTGCTATGATGATTGTTTTATTTTTATCCTTTGCCAATTATCAATCCTCGCTTAAAATCATTAAACAGAATATCGAAAGTGAAAACAGCCAACAATTAAAAACGGCCAGTCTTTATATTGCCTCCTATTTAGAAAAGATGAAGAGTTTGAATAGCTTTTTAGCCATGACACCTGAAATGAACACTGATGAGAAAGAGGCCGTTGACAAACAAAATCTCAAAAAGACACTCGACTTAATTAAATCCAGCGATACCATCATCAAAAACATTATGGTAATCACTAAATCAGGTCAGTTAATTACTCAAACAGACAGTGTGATGGAAGAAAAGTCCAATGTAAAAACAGAGGATTGGTATCAAGCGGCTTTACAATCGAATAATATGGCGCAAATCACGCGAGAAAATCATACAGGTTTCACTATGAACAAAAGTGAGCGAGTGATTTCTTTAAGTCATAAGATTGAAGATAGTAAGATGAACTTTCAGGGATTATCAATCATCGATGTTTCCTATAAGTTTATAGAAGATTACATTTCTACAGTGAATTTAGGGGAAAATGGTTTTGCTTTTATTGTGGATGAAAATGGGCAATTAATTTTTGATTCCGAACAGATGAATAGTAATTCTTTAACAGAAAAGAAAGAGTATTTAGATTTAATAAATGATGTGACCGCAACCAATGAGAGTGACTACATCATTTCAACGATTTATGTACCGAATACTAATTGGCAGTTAACGCAAGTCAGAAGTCCTGAAGAAATTTATCAATTAAAACAAAAGTTATTTACCGAAATGATTTTATGGGCGCTTTTGATTTTAACCTTAAGTATTTTTTTAGCTATTTTTGTATCTAAAAAAATAACCAATCCGATTGTTAATTTAATCGATGAAATGAAGCAAGTGAATGAACAATTCGCTACCATTCCAGTGGATCAACAAGCCTCTTTTGAAGTGAAAGAGTTAACCCAGGAATACAATTTGTTATTGGAACGAGTAAAAAGATTAACAGAGATGATTGAAGAAAAAGAAAAGGCCAAGCGAACTTTCGAGTTAAAAGCCCTCCAAAGTCAAATCAACCCGCATTTTATTTATAATACTTTGGATACGATCTTATGGTTAGTAGAATTAGGCGAAAAAGCCCAAGCCATACAAGTGATTCAAGCTCTAGGTAATTTATTGCGAACGACCTTGAGCGTCGATGAAGATCAAATTGAACTTAAAAGAGAAATAGACCACGTCAAGCACTACATGGATATTCAAAAAATTAGGTATGACAATAAATTTGATTACACTATTTCTTTAGGTCTACATACTGAAGAACTATTAGTTCCTAAGCTAATCATCCAACCCATTGTTGAAAATGCCATCTATCATGGCATCAAAACTAAAAAAGGAAAATCACTTATTCAGATTTCGACCAGTATCCTAGATGAGGTATTGATTATTGAAATCCAAGATGACGGAATTGGTTTTCAAGAAAAGCTAAGTTCGTCGCATAACAAACCAGAATTAGGCGGTATTGGCATGGGGAATGTCGATCAACGCTTAAAAATTCTTTATGGCGAAAATTCCGGTTTGACTTATACAAGTGATGAATGCCTGACTAGGGTAACATTAAAAATCAGAATTTAAGATAAAAGTGAAAAATACGTTTAAACTATTAACTTGAAAATAATTGAACCAGCCATAGAGACTACTTGGCTGGCTTTTTGTGTGAAATGATTAGTGATTAAATTTGTTATCCAAAATTTAATCCTCTATGATGGTAATCACAAGATTATCTTAGAAAGACTATTAAATAAATGGGAGAATTTCAATGTATAAGATAGGAAAGTTATTTAATCCGGAACTTTTTCAAGGGAAAAAGAAAACAAAGAATTATTTTGAAGGTTGGTATTATAAGTTAGTGACTCACGATAAAAGTCAATCCTTGGCTTTAATCCCAGGCATTGCTTATAACAAAGAAGGGGAAGGACACGCCTTTATTCAATTGATTGATAGTATACATTATCAGACCGAATATTACCGCTTTCCTATTAGTGATTTTAAATATTCTGAGAAGGAATTGGATATCAGTATTTCTAAAAGTAATTTTCAGCAAAATCAAATTCAGATTGATTTAAGTGATCAACCTTTTCCCATTGAAGGTCATTTAACTTTTGATGAAATTGATTCCTTTCCTAAAACGTTTCTGAGACCAGGCATAATGGGTCCTTTTTCATTCGTGCCTTTTATGGAGTGTTATCATGGGGTAGTGAATATTCATCACCGTATTTCCGGACACTTAAGGCTGAATAACCAAGTGATTGATTTCACAGATGGTTATGGCTATATTGAAAAAGATTGGGGACGGTCCTTCCCAGACTGGTATGTTTGGCTACAGTCAAATCATTTCAGTCAAGAAAAGACTTCATTGATGTTTTCGATTGCTAAAATCCCTTGGTTGGGCAAACACTTTACAGGCTTTTTGACCTTCTTGAACCACCAAAACCAATTTTATTTATTGGCAACTTATACGGGAGCAAAAGTAAAACAGTTGAATTATCAAGCAGGTGATATTGAAATTGAAGTAGAGGACAAACGTTATCGTCTATTAATAAAAGGTCAGTATGACCAAGGAGGCATCTTAAAAGCCCCCAAAAATGGCTTAATGGCAAGGAAAATATCTGAAAGTATTTCATCAGTGGTTCATGTGACCCTTTTTGATAAGAAAGGTAACATCCTTTTTGAAGACCAAGGAAAAAATGCGGGCTTGGAGGTTGTAGGCAAGCAGTTAAATGGATAGTGAGGCGATTATAAATTATTGATAGGAGAAATTATTTTATGACTAAAGACAATAAACAAGATTACCAAACTATCAAGCACCCTCTTCAGCCACTATATAATGAAGACTCGCAAATTTTAATTCTAGGTTCATTTCCCTCAGTAAAAACTAGACAGTATGGTTTTTTCTATGGCCATCCCCAAAATCGGTTCTGGCCCTTGATGGGAAATTTATTTAAGGTGGAATTAAGCACAAATATAGAAGAAAGAAGAAATTTTCTGTTAAAACATCGAATATCTGTTTACGATTCAATCTATCAATGCGATATTGTTGGATCGAGTGACGCCAGTATTAAGAATGTGATTCCGTCCGATTTAAAAGTGATTTTTGATAAGGCGTCTATTCAGCAAGTTTTTTGTAATGGTGCGACCTCTTACAAGTACTACCAAAAGTACCATGCTAAAGAGACAGGGATCAAGGGAATTAAATTACCTTCTACCAGCCCAGCCAATGCTAGATTTCGCTTAGACGACTTGGCCTTAGAATGGAAAGAAATCCTTAAATATCTTGATTAAAGAATAGCTTAGAAAGGAGCTACCATTGAATACAACTTATAATAAACATTACCAGCAAGAAGATTACTTTGGCCAACCTTATCCTGGGTTGGTTAAGTTTTTTAAAGATTATCCAAGTCGACCAACTGTTTTAGACTTGGGTTGTGGACAGGGAAGAGATGCACTATTTTTGGGGAGATTAGGGTATAAAGTCTTGGGTATAGATATAGCTGAAGTAGGTATTGAACAGATGAATCAGGTGGCTAAAGCAGAAAATCTACCAGTTGTAGGAAGAGTGGCTGATTTATATTATTATTATTCAATAGAAGAGGAATATAAGATTATTCTATTGGATTCTATCTTCCATTTCTATAAAAACGATATACTTAAAGAAAGTAAACTATTAAAACGAATTCTCACAGAAATGCCCAAAGGCGGTTTACTTTGTAATTTTATGCTTAAGGGAGACAAACGAGAGGCTCATTTGAAAAAGATTGTCAAAGATCATATTGAATCCTTTAAGGTGGAGGCTGACCAGTACACAGATTATCCAGAATATGATGCACAGTTTCATGTATATATTTTAAGAAAAACCTTATAATATAAATAAACGAACATAAACAGATATATGAAAATGGAGGAAATAAATGAAACGTTCCAGTGGTGTATTAATGCACATTTCTTCTTTACCAAATAAATATGGGATTGGATCCTTTGGTCAATCAGCTTACGATTTTGTTGATTTTTTATATGAAAGCAAACAAAAATTTTGGCAAATATTGCCATTAACAACGACATCCTATGGCGATTCACCTTATCAATCTTTTTCTGCCTATGCGGGTAATCCCTATTTTATTGATTTAGATTGCTTGCAAGAAGAAGGCTTATTAAAAGCTGAAGAAATTGAAGGGATAGACTTTGGAGAGAACAATCAATCGATTGATTATGGTTTGATTTTTAAAAATCGCCAAACGATTCTCGATAAAGCAGTAGAAGCTTTTAAAAGAAAGAACTTCAGTGAAGAATATCATCAATTTTTACTAGAAAATAATCACTGGTTAGAGCCTTTCGCTGAATATATGGCTATTAAGGAAACTTTTGGTCTTAAAGCGTGGTATGAGTGGGATGAACCCGCAAGAAAGCGTGAGGCAGGAGCTATGAATAAGTACCGTGAGGACCTAGCGGATCGTTTAGACTATTACCGAATTACTCAGTTTTTCTTTAAACAACAATGGCAGAAGTTAAAAATTTACGCCAATCAAAAAGGTATAGAGATTATTGGTGATATACCTATTTATGTTGCCAGAGATAGTGTTGAAATGTGGTCGCAACCGGAGTTATTCAAAGTAGATAATCAAGGGAATCCAACTATGGTAGCAGGGACACCACCAGATAACTTTTCAGAAGATGGACAATTTTGGGGGAATCCTATTTATGATTGGGAGTACCATCGAAAACAAAATTACGAATGGTGGATTGAGCGATTCAAGGAAAGCTTTAAACTTTATGATTGGGTGCGAATTGATCATTTTAGAGGTTTCGAATCCTTCTGGCAGGTTCCAATTACTGCTAAAACTTCAGCAGAAGGGTCTTGGACTAAGGGGCCTGGTTACGAATTGTTTGCAAATGTCAAAAAAACGTTAGGACAACTAAATATTATTGCCGAAGATTTAGGTTTTATGACGCAAGAAGTAATCGATATGAGAGAGAAGACAGGTTTTCCAGGTATGAAGATTTTGCAATTTGGTTTTGATGATTTAGGAGACTCACCAGATTTACCTCACCATTACTCTGAGAATTCGATTGCCTATGTTGGTACACATGATAATGAAACAGCTATCGGATGGGCTATCGATACGGCTAGTCCAGAGAGTCTAAGAAAGTTAGAAGATTACCTCGGAAAATTAGAGTCTGAAAGCATAGCTGATTGCTTAAATCGCGGTATCGCTATGTCAACTTCTTGTTTAGCTGTCTATCGTATGCAGGATCTATTAAACCTAGATAACCATTCTCGGATGAATACACCTTCAACATTAGGTGGAAATTGGCAGTGGCGAATGACTGAAAATCAGTTAACAGACGGACTTAAAAATATACTACTGAAATTAACCCAAACTTACTATCGTGAAAATCACTTTGATAGTCTTTCGAAAGAACAATTTATTTAATAGCTCCATCAACCATCCCTTTAAGAATTTGTTTTTGTGTGAAAAGGAAAACGATAATAATTGGGATCATAATCATTAAAGGTGAAGATATGAACATATTACACTGCTTATTATAAGATCCATCAAAGCTGGAAATGGCAATATCGAGTGTTAGAATCTCATTACCTACACCTAACAATTGTTTAGTTAGAAAGAAATCATTCCAAATCTCATTTAAGATATTGATTGACACATATAGCGGCTTCATAATATATGCATAATCACAAAGAAGAAGGTTTGCATTTTGGTTGGTGCCATCTATTTCAGCTGATTCTAGGATTTAAAGTGTTGCACCTTTAAAAAACATGAACATAAAGACAGACATTCCCATACTAGGCTAAGAATATTCCAGATAAATCCTTAAAAGTGAAAATTCATGTATGGTCCAGTTACCTTCATTGATAGGATTTCAAACCAAGTAATGAGTGAATATATAACAACTTGGAAAGAAATAACCATCGAAGCGACAAATATATAAAGATTAGTGAAGAAGT
This sequence comes from Facklamia sp. 7083-14-GEN3, assembly GCF_024742075.1. GTDB lineage: Bacteria > Bacillota > Bacilli > Lactobacillales > Aerococcaceae > Facklamia. The sequence continues at coordinate 52,387 of NZ_JANSGD010000001.1, forward strand.
TTTTGATTTGTATCTAACTAATCCCCCAGTGGCTAATGAACTGACTAAGTTAATTAAGGACAAAGAAGTGACAGTAGGTTGACTAATATTTAACGAGATAATTTGGTCAGAATATCTAGCTGACTCAATTTAAATTAGTAGAAATATATCCCTTGTGAAAGATACTTTAAGGTGGGCAGGGATGATGATCATTAAGCAGTTTTTGTTGTGTATCAAGACAATGAGAAGGTTTTATTGAGTATCTTTGCTTTCAATCATACAAAGCAGGGTTCAATCAAAGTACCTCTTAAAGACGGAGAGTACCGTCATCTATTTGAGGCTAGATGGATCAAAGTAGCTAAAGAAGAAATAGCCTTATCTGATAGGCCCCAATACTTATTTTATAGACAATGTTAGGGCACATAGTCTCATATCAAGAAAAATTGATATGAGACTTCATTTATTATACAATGAACATATCAATAAGATTTAATGTGAGGTGATAAAATGGAAGACTTAAAGGTGATAGTTGATCAATACAAAGCACTAAGTGATGAGAACCGTTTAGCTATTTTGCAGCTTTTAAAGAATGGGGAACAGTGTGCTTGTGTTTTACTTGAGCAACTTGACCTTTCTCAATCGGGTTTGTCTTACCACATGAAAAAATTAGTTGAGTCCGGCATTGTTAAAGAACGTCAAGAGGGGAAATGGGTTTACTATCGTATTTCTAATCAAGGGCGGAGTCGCTTTATGTCAAATTTCAATGCTTTAACTGAGCGAAAGGAAGAAGATCAACAAGTTTTAAGCAGTTAGAAATTTAAAGGAGTTGGAAAATGAAAAAAGTAGCATTTGTTTGTGTGCATAATTCTTGTCGGAGTCAAATAGCTGAAGCGCTTGCCAAACGCTATGGTCAGGGAGTAATAGAGGTATATTCAGCTGGCACAGAAGAAAGAGAACAAATCAATCAAGATGCAGTGCGTTTAATGAAAGATCTCTACCAAGTAGATATGGAAGCCGACCAGCATCCTAAACTAATCACTGAATTGCCTGAAATCGATTATCTAATTACCATGGGTTGCAATGTCAATTGTCCATTTCTCCCCTTCAATGACCGTAAGGAAGATTGGGGTTTAGAAGATCCAAGTGGTAAGTCAGATGAAGAATTTAAAGAAGTGATTGCTGCTATTGATCAAAAAGTTAAAGAGCTAGTCGCTGAAATTAGTTAATTATAGGAGGATTTTATGAATCAAGTTGAAATGAAGTCGTTTGAAAAAAACTTAACACTTTGGGTGTTAGTATGCATGGTGATTGGTGTATTAATTGGAAAATTCATTCCACAAATACCAGCCTTTCTTGGACAGTTTGAATTTTATAATGTTTCGATACCCACAACTATCCTCTTATGGATCATGATTTATCCAATGATGTTAAAAATTGATTTTAATAGTGTCAAAAATATTGGAAAAAACCCTAAAGGTCTATACATTACTTGGATGGTTAATTGGGTAATTAAGCCACTATCCATGTATTTAATTGCTTACTTATTCTTTAATATAATCTATGGCAGCTTTTTATCATCGGAATTAGCTTCTGAGTATGTAGCGGGTGCCGTTCTCTTAGGGGCAGCTCCTTGTACAGCTATGGTCTTTGTCTGGTCGAAATTGACACGAGGAAACAGTGCTTATACTTTGGTTCAAGTGGCAACCAATGATTTAATTCTTTTAGTAGCTTATGTGCCGATTGTTAGTTTCTTACTAAAAATGGGGAATATTACCATTCCTTGGGAAACGCTGTTATTATCCATTGTTCTTTTCATTGTTATTCCTCTTTTAATGAGCATGGTTACGCGTCGTATTACTATCTCAAATAAAGGAAATGATTATTTAGAAAATAAATTTATCCCATCCTTTGACCGCTATACCACATTAGGTCTATTACTGACTTTGATTATTATTTTCTCTTTCCAGGGTAATCATATTATTAATCAACCACTTAATATACTCTTGATTTCAATTCCTTTAATTCTTCAAACATTATTAATCTTTGGAATTACTTTTGCGATAGCTTATAAAGTTAACTTACCATACTCAATAGCAGCACCTTGTGGTATGATTGGCGCTTCTAACTTCTTTGAATTAGCAGTAGCTGTAGCTATTTCACTTTTCGGACTTTCTTCTGGAGCTACCTTAACGACCGTTGTCGGTGTCTTGGTAGAAGTGCCGGTTATGTTAATGTTAGTTCGCTTTGCCAACAGTCAACAGCATCATTTTAGAAAAGAAGAGCAATCCATTTAATGGATTGCTTTTTCAGCTATCATTCGATTAAAAAATTAGCTATGCTATAATTAAAAAAAGATTAAAAGGGGGTGAGTAAGATGGATACAGGAGAAGATGTTCGAGTCAAGGATACTAAGAATTGTAAAAAACATTCACTATTTGCATCGCTTACTCGCCTTGTTTTTAGTGGGTGTTCTTTAATTGTTGAACTTAAAAATGATTGTGATATGAAGAATCACAAGTAATTTAAAAAAACTTTCATTTCAGGAGGGAAGCAAATGAAGAAATACCAAATTAATCAAATTAATATCTTGCAAGAAAAAATCAATCGTATGGATCCTATTGATATTGCTGAACAATTTGATAACTTAACGGCCTACGAAATAACTTTAAGGATTAAATTGTTGAGTAAAGATCTCTTAGCTGATACCTTTGCCGAGCTGAGTAAAGAAAAGAAAATGGAAATCATTGAGATTCTATCTGATGAAGATACTAGTGAGCTGATCAAAGAACTTGATGAAAATGAACTAGTTGACACTTTGCAAGAACTACCAGCCAATATGGTAAAAAAAATCATGCAATATTTCGTGACTGAGGACCGGCGACCGATTATCAATCAGTTATTAGGTTATCCAGAAGAAAGCGTTGGATCAGTGATGACTGTAAACTTTTTAGCTGCAAAAGATCGCTTATCGCTTAAAGAGATATATAATTTGGTGCTCCAATCAGACTTAGATGCCAATAAATTAGAGCAAATATGGATTACAGATAGTTCGCTACGCTTGTTAGGGTTTATCCACTTAGGCGATTTAATTCGTTATCCTCAGGCTAAAGTTTCTGAATTATTAAAGGGCTTGACACGCACAGTATTAGCGACGGATGATCAAGAAGTGGTAGCTAAGTTGGCTCAAAAGTATGATTTATCGGAAATCCCTGTTGTCGATTCTGAAAATCGTTTAGTAGGAACAGTTCCAGTCGAATGGGCCATTGACATCTTAGCGGAAGAGTATCATGAAGATTTTGGAAACATTCACGGGATTAACGATTCGGAAGAAACGCAATATTTAAAGCAGTCGGATTTAGTCATTGCTCGCAGTCGAATTACCTGGTTAATTATTTGTTTAATCACTGCTTCTGTCACTGGTTTTATTATTCAACGGTACGAAGTGACCTTAGCCACAAACGTGGCTTTAGCCATGTATATACCCATGTTAATGGATAGTGGTGGGAATGCAGGAAGTCAATCTTCAACCACCATCATTAGAGCTCTCTATTTAGGGGAATTACAAGGCATTTCTTTTGTAAAAATTTTGCTAAAAGAATTAAGAATAGGTTTTATTGTTGGATTAGCATTGGTGGCAGTTAATATGGTCAGGATTTTGATTTTAGATTCCGTTTCATTCCAAGTGAACCTGGTTGTATCAATCACTTTATTAATGACTGTTATGTTATCTAAAGTAATCGGTGGTTTATTACCAATCTTGGCAGACAAATTAAAGATTGATCCGACTGTTATGGCAGGCCCTTTAATTACAACGATTGTCGATACCGCCTCATTATTAGTTTATTTTGAGGTTGCTAGTCGCTTACTTAATATATAAAAGATAAATAACTGAGTAAAAAGTATTAAAAATTTTTCATTTGAACTGATAAAGTATATTATTAAGATAAAAGCACTTAATAAATAGGAGGTAATACAATGAAAGTTTCTAACTTTAATGAATTACTGGCTGCTTTAGCCATGAAAGAAGATAAGATTGAAGTGGTACGAAGTTTTATGGCGACACATTCTGTCATTTTACCGCCTAAAACACATGTCGGAGGAATTGCGCAAGAAAATGGTAAGTTGCCAATTATAATGTTCGAACATTCTGACGGCTTTGGTCTCACAGCTGATAATCAGATTCATGACTTAATTATTCAAACTCCTGTAACTCATAAAGCTATTTTCAATGCAGGTACTCAAGAAGACTTAGGAACCTTCGAATTTTCAAACTTAAAAGTAACTGGTCAATTTTCGTTTATTATGCGAAATGGAAGTCGAAATGCCAACATAAAGATAGATAACCTCCATGTTTTATCTGCAGATACGCGTGGCTACTTAGAGCAACCACAGAAATATGGCGTCAATGTCTTACAAGGCGCATTGACTATTTATAACTTTAATCCAGATGCAAGTAGTCTCATTCGTTTACAGGCAAAAAATATTTCGATAGGAACCGAATTTAATCCAGTAACGGGGTCTGGACTATTTGTAGGCGGCTTTGGTGATAATGGAGGAAAGGTTGAAGCAGAGGAAATTCAAACCGATACCATCTATTCAACCGGGAGGATACCTTATGGTGTAGCGGATATTATTACTGGAGCGGTTTTCATTGTCAATAGTGCACACGTTAAACAATTGACACATAAAGGACCTACAGTTACTTACGGTGTCAATGATATGGTCTTGGATGCATGGGGCCAAGTAGACAATTGGTTGGTTGAAGCGCCGGTTATTTCTTATGGCCCTTCAGGTGTAGGTTTCGTTAACTTTGGCTTAGTGAAAAACTTCGTCGCTAAGTCCGCCATTGAAACCTATGGTCAAGGAGCACGAGGGTACAATCAATATGACGGTACTTTAGAAGAGGGACAATTTGATTCAATCCGAACATATGGTGATGGTTCAATTGGTATCCAAGTATCTAAGCGGGTAGGGAGCATCCACATAAACGGGGATGTGACAACTCAAGGAAGTATAGGGAACTCTTTAGTAAAAGGGGTAAATGTGAATTTACCGGCCTATGCGCTAAGCGTTAAAGATGGCGGAGAAATTAATAATTTCACGCTTAAAGGTAAAATGTCAACCGCCGGAGATAAAGTAACGGCACTTTATGTTGAAGATGGCGGAAAAATTCAACAATTAGATTTATCGACTGTTCCACAAGCTACGGGTACAAATAGTAAATCGCATGAATTCTTAGAAGGTAGCTATATTGGTAATTTAGAGCAAGTAAAAGAATTTTTATCTTAATAAGATTTCGTATTGATAAAAAATGTCGTAGCCATTTGGCTACGACATTTTTTATATCAATTGCTTGGTAACAGATTGAGTTAGATTTTTATCTGGGTCCATTTTCCTGCCTTAAATCGGTGGCGCATAAGAATAAAACGTGAAAACTGATCCGATAGCACACCAATCCAAATACCTGCTAGACCGAGTTGGAAAACATTTACTAAAATAAGGGTGACAGCTGTACGGATAATCGAGGCAGAAATAATCCCCACAAATAGTGTGTATTTAACGTCACCACCAGACCTTAAACATCCCGCATAGATTATTTGTGAGATTTGTAAGAGGACGATGACCATGGTGAACTGAATAACAATAATAGATCGCTCAATTAATTGAGGGTCTTTGAAATAGATTCCCATGATATCGCGTCCGAAGAAGAATAAAAAGGCTGATAATATAATAGAAATAATGAGACCGATTCTTTGGCAAATTTGCCCAAATTCAATGGCTACTTTAGGTTTTTCTTCACCTAGGGCTTTGCCAGCAAGAGCGACAGCCGCTACTTGCATTCCATCCGCAAACGAAAAACCTAAGCCAAGAATATTCATACCAGCATTGTGGATTGCGAAAGTACTAGTTCCTAAACTAGCAGCGGTTAATGCAGTGGCTAGGAAACCAATCCGCATCGCCAAGTTTTCGATGTACATAGATGATGAGAGCTTACTGATCGATTTAGCAACAGTGAAATCAAAGTGAACTTTGTTTTTAAGTAGATAGCTAACCTGAATCAAACTATGAGGTTTAAATAATGAGCGAACACTCATAAACATTGCTACGACTGACCCAAGAACAGTCGCAATAGCAGCTCCTTTTATTCCTAAAGCGGGAAAGCCGAACTTGCCACCAATTAATAGATAGTTAAAAAAGACATTTAAGACAGAAGAAGTAAGGTTAGTAACAAAAGCTATTTTGGTATTTCCACTTCCCCTTTGAGCGGCATTGATGGTCATGGCAATCAGGTTGAAAACCATCCCTCCCATGATGATCTGATAATAGAGCACTGCAGAAGAATGGGTATCGGGTTGACTACCTGCTAAATGGATAATATCACTGGCAAAGAAAACAGTAATAAAACTAAAAATCAAACATAGAACAAGGGTTAAAATCATGGCTGTAAGAAAGACACTATTGGCACCTATTTTATCTTTCTGTCCTCGGCGTCTCGCAACCAAAGACGAAACGGCAATATTGATAGAAATAAAGATTGCTAAGGCTAAAAATTTTGGTTGAGTGGTTAAACCAACGGCTGCAATGGCGTAGCTCCCCAGACTTCCCACCATCATCGTATCAATCATACCCGCTAAGGCAATAAAAAAAGATTCCAAGACCGAGGGCCAGGCCATTTTTAGGGCTGTTAAGTAATAATTTTTATTCATTCTATACATCCTTTAAAATCTATTCAGAAATAAGTTCATCTTATATGGTATTACTTAAGGGATAATATTACCAGAGAATCGCCTCTTTTCTTCAAGTATAGTATTTAATGAAAACGATTTAATATCTTAAGCTTTGAGAGGTATGGTATAATTATCTTGAATGGAAGAAAAGGAGAGACACAATGATTCAAACAATTCAAATTAGCGATCATGCCCACGATCAATTTGTAAAAACACATCCTCATGGCGATATGTGTCAATTAACTTCATGGGGGAGAGTAAAACAAGCGTTTGGTTGGCAATGGTCTCGTGTAAGTGTAGGGGAAAAAAATCAGATAAGAGGGGTAGCCTCTTTATTATATAAAAAAGTTCCTCTTATCAATAAAACTATCTGTTATATTTCGCGAGGTTTTGTTGTAGATTGGTTTGATGAGGCTTCAGTTCAAGCGTTATTAAAAGCGGTTAAAGATGATGCCAAGAAACATGATGCTTTTTTAATTAAAATTGACCCTGATTTACCAGAAGATACTCCTAATTTGCTCCATCAAATAGAATCTTTTGGGTTCAAGCACCAAGGATTTACGTTCGGCTTTAAAGAGGCTGCACAGCCACGCTTTCATATGGTAACGGATCTGGGTAAGAGTGAAAAAGATTTACTAAACTCATTACAAGGATTGACTCGGACCAATATTCGAAGAGCCAGTAAGTATGGTTTTACACTCGAAGAGGCTCCAGTGACTAAAATGGATATTTTTCATGAATTAATGAAAGAAACAGGTGAAAGAGACGACTTCTTGATACGCGATATCAGTTATTTCAAACAAATTTATCATGAAATGCAACCTAAAGGAGAAGCTAAACTGTTTCTGGTAAAATTAAATCCAGAAGCTGCTATTAAAGGGTTAGATGCCAATGATAAAAATCGTCGTAAAGAAATCAAAAGCCTTAAGAAGAAAGATTCAACTCCAGAATATAATCAACAAATCAAACAACTAGAAGAAGCATTAGAAAATGCTGCTCATCAGAAAGAAACAATTAAACAAATTGCCCAAGAACATCCAGAAGGTTTTTATTTGTCTGGAGCCATTTTTGTTCAATCTGGAAGCAAGGCCTATTATTTATATGGCGCTTCTTCTAATCAATTACGTGATTTATTACCTAATGATTTTATGGTATGGGAGATGATGCGGTATGCGCAAAAACAAGGTTGTCTTTCTTTTGATTTTGGGGGAGTGTCTGGATTAGAAGGGAAACCTGAAGATGATGCACCAGGTCTCTATATTTTTAAAAAGCGCTGGTCTGCGGTTAAACGTGCGCGAATTGGTGAATTTGATTATGAGTTATCTCATTTGTTATCTAATCTCTATCGTCAAGCTTTTAAATTACGTCAAAAGCTATTAGGTTGGCGAAAAAATAAATAGAGTAGTTATTTCTAGATTTTAAAAAGCAAATTGTAATAGATTTTTAATAGAAAATTCATAAATACATGATATACTAGAATCTCGAAAGGGAGGTTTCTTTGTGAAAACTATAAAGCGATTATTTATATCCGTAGTTGTATTAAGCTTAATCTTTGGTCTTATCTATGCTGGCGGAATAGGCTATTATTCAGATAAATTTCAAGCTAACACCAAAATTGGTCAAATTGATGTGAGTAACCTCACTCTGCCTCAAGCTGAAGAAAAAATTGAACAATATGTTTTAAGTCAGCAAATTGATTTTTTAGAAAATGATCAAGCTGTGACGAGTATAAAAATGGGAGACTTGAATCCTCAATTTAACCAGCAAGCTAAATTAGAAGAAGTCTACCAACACCAAAATCCAAATAGGTGGTTGAATAGCTATTTCAAAGGTGAGAATTACGAAGATACCTCGCTGATTGATTTAGAAATTGATTATCAAGCTTTAGAAGAAAAGTTAATGGAACAGGGATTAGATAATTCTGATCGCTCACCTTCTAAAGACGCCTTCATTGATTATAATGAAGCAGAAGGTTATCATGTCGTTCAAGAACAGCAAGGAACTCAGATTGATAATGAAGCCCTTAAAGACGGTATTATGTCACAAATTCAAAGTGGTAAATCAGCTGTAGAAATTAATGATTTCTATGCGAAACCTACTTTAACTAGTGAAGATGAAAAAATTAAAGATTTTCAGTCACAAATTGATGAGATTGTTAATACTAAAATCACTTTAACGATTGATGGAAATGAAGAAGTAATTCCTGCTAAAGAGATTGAAAAATGGATTCATTTTGACAATGAAAATCAAGTTGTATTTGATGAGAATATGATTATGGAGTTTTTGAAAGGGTACAACGATAAATACTCTTCTTATTTAAATCCAAGAACTTTCAACTCAACTTTACAAGGACAAGTAACTGTGCAACCAGGTACTTTAGGTTGGTCAATTGATCGACAAGCAGAAACTGCTCAGATTATTGCTGACTTGAAAAAAGGTGAAGATGTTAAGCGGGATCCAGCCATCGCAGGTACAGGTTATGGATCTGAAGGAAATGATATCGGATCTACTTATGTGGAAGTGGATTTAGCTAATCAAACGATGTTTGTGTATGTCGAAGGTCAATTGTTGGCTCAGACACCGATTGTTTCTGGTAAAGATGGTGCTGAAACGATTCCTGGTGCTTATGCAATTTGGGGCAAAGAAAGAGACCGTTATTTGACGGGATATGACTGGGTTAAAGAGGCCGATTATAAAGTCCACGTTGAGTACTGGATGCCATTCGATACAGTAGGTCAGGGCATTCATGATACAGCAGGACGATCTGCTTACGGTGGAAATATTTACCGTAATGCAGGTTCCTTAGGATGTATTAATACTCCAATGGCTGTAATGCAACAAATTTATAATACTATTGAAATCGGAACACCTGTCATTGTCTTCTAATAAATTGAAAACTAATATAAGTTAATCGCTACGATAACTTATATTAGTTTTTTTTTTGTAAAAAACTTTTAAATAAATTAAAGCGTTTTCTTTTTGGAGCAATGAATATCTGATATAATTAATATAAATATAAAAAAAGAATCTCTAGAAAGGTAAAACAATGGATATTAGACAATTAAAGTATTTCATTCAGATAGTTCAAGCAGACTGCAATATGACTAAAGCTGCTAAGCGTTTATTTGTTAGTTAATCAGCACTGAGTCAAATAATTTCATCCTTTGAAGAATCTCATAATTTAAATCTTTTCTATCGAGAAAGAGGACGTTTAGTAGGACTAACGCCTATTGGACACAAGTATTATAAGTATGCTTTAGAAATGATCAATCTTCATGATCGTATGATGACAACCATTCATAATGAGTCGCGCAAGCTAAACAATGTCGTACGTATTGGTCTGCCTTCAATTGTATTGCGAACTAGATTCGCTAATATCGTCTTAGATTTACGGGAGACTTATCCTGAAGTCAAGCTGGAAATTATAGAGGGAGGCTGCCAGTTCCTATACGAAAAGTTGGAAGAAGGCGATATAGATCTTGCTATTTTGATGGAGCCTATTCGTCGGACAGGAAAATTTCAAGATCAGGTTCTGATTCAGGATAAATTTGTTGTCTTTATGGATCCTAATAATCCATTAGCGAACAAGGAAAAAGTTACCTGGGATGAAGTTAACCAGATGCCTATTGCAATTTTTAATGAAACTTTCTCAACTAATCATTTAGTGATGGATCAATTTGCTCAAAGAAAAATGAAACCTGAAGTCTTCATTCACTCTTCTTCATGGGAATACCTTATTGATATTGTAAAAGGTAATGAAATTATTACTATTCTCCCTTTGTCTACCTATCATTTAATGAATTCGGAACAAATAATTTATCGCGAATTCAAGAAGGATTTACCTTTCGAAATCTATCTCTCACGAAAAAATTATAAAGCTTATCCTTCTAGTCAGGATCTACTTTATAAATGGATAAAAAATTATATCGATCAACAAGTAGTTAGTGAATAAAGTTTAAATATCCCAAAAGCATATTTCTAAATTTTAGAAATATGCTTATTTAGGGTGTCAAATAAATTTAATAGATTAAAAGGTTACTAATATCACCATTAAAGTAATAGATAAATGTTGATTTTAACTGTAAGTGAACGAATGATTGAGTCAGGGCATTATGGTCAAAAATCTGCTAAAGCCTCGTATGACTATTAAGAGTTGCTATAGCTAAAAGTTTACTTATGTTACACTAGAGCTAACAATTTGAGTCCCTCATTTGATCGGATCTAGATATTTAGATATAAGTGATTAAAGAGGGAGAACTATAATTTCGGAGGTGGAAAAATGGATAGAATTTGCCAATTATTGGGGATTGAATATCCTATTATTCAAGGGGCAATGGCGAATGTGTCCCGCTATCAATTAGTGGGAGCGGTCTCTGAAGCAGGAGGACTAGGCGTGATTGCATCTGGCGGTATGTCGGCTGAGGAGTTAAGAAGACAGATTCATGAAGTTAAAAAGATGACTCAAAAGCCTTTTGCGGTAAATTTGATGTTACAAATGAAAAATATTGAGGAACTGGTCGAAGTGATCATTGAAGAAGGTGTGCCGGTGGTGACTACTGGTGCAGGAACTCCTAAGAATTTTTTACCAGCTCTGCAGCAGGCAAATGTGAAGGTGTTGCCTGTAATACCTAATGTAAAAATCGCTAAAAAAATGGAAGCCCTTGGTGTTGATGCGATCATAGCCGAAGGACAAGAAGCAGGAGGTCATATCGGACAAGTTTCAACCCTGCCTTTAGTTCGCCAAGTGATTCGTTCAGTCGATATACCTGTGGTGGCAGCTGGGGGTATTTTTGATGGCGCAGGCCTATTAGCCATGGAAGCCTTAGGGGCGAGCGGAGTACAAATGGGTTCTCTTTTTTTAAGTTCGCAAGAGAGTCCCATTAAAGAAGGTTTCAGGAATCTAATCTTACAAGCCGACGAAACGACTACAGTGGTTACTGGGCGTCGTTCAGGCCATCCGGTTCGTGTGTTACCGAATAAAATGACTGAAAAATATATTCGCTTAGAGTACGAAGGGGCCTCAGATGAGGAATTAATGAAATTAACAGAAGGCTCCATGCAACGTGCGATTTATGAAGATGATGTCGAAGAAGGATCCTTGATGTGTGGGCAATCAATTGGGTTAATTACTGAAAGTCAAAGTGTGAACGTTCTTATCCAACAATTAATGAAAGAGTATCGTGCAGCAAGATTGAGGTTATTCCAAAAATAATTACTTATAAAGAGCCACTAGAAGTTTTTAAACTTTTAGTGGTTTTTGCAGACTTTAAAATATTGATTGCTAGTGAGTGAGTAATTAACATTATTGAAAACACTATGAAAACGCTTATTATCAACACTCTTTGACAAGATTGTAAGAGTGTGTTAAGTTGAGACTATATAATATTATGAGAATGTTAATATCACAATGAAATTATGGAGGGATTTATGACTTTAGAAATTAGAAAAATTAAAGAAGACGATATGACTCAATTAGTGGATTTAGTCCATGAGGCATGGTTCGAAGGGGTATACGAAGAGAAGAAATTTGAAAAGGCAGCATCTGCTATTTCCCTGAACAAAGCGCTTTATAACAGCTCATTAGGACGCGTTGCCGTTCTTGATGGAGAAATTGTTGGCATGATTCTTTGTTCAACGAAAGAAGCAGATTCGACTTTTAGAATGTTTCAATTAGACTTTATTGACAAGTTGATTACCCTATCCAACCAAGCACAGCCAGATGAAGTTGAACGAGTAATTCGCGTCTTCCAAAGTGAACGTCAAGCTTATAACCAATTGATTAAAGGTTATGAAGATAGCTTTGATGCTAGTATTGAATATATTGTGGTATCTGAAAGAGCACGTGGTAATGGAGTAGGTAAAAAATTAATAAGTGAAGTTTTTGATCATTTTAAAGAACAAGACTTAGAAAGTGTTTATCTTTTTACAGATACAGATTGTAATTATCGCTTTTATGATTACCTTAATTTTGACCGGATCAATGAGACACGTATTAAATTACCAACAAAAGAGGGCTTTAGATATCGTGATGAATTTATGTATGCCTATACACTTTAATAGAAAAATTTAAGACAGCTTAATCCTTTAGGATTAGGCTTTTTTTAATGCATAAAATTAAATAATCAAAAAATCATTTAATTTTTATTGACATGAAAATAAAAAGACTGTAAGATACACTTTGCAAATGATAATAATTACTATTTATCAATTGCGATAAAACTATTAAAAAGGAGAAGCTATGAAGTATCATCAATTAACAAAAAAATATTGCCTAGTTCTTTGCCTTATGGCTAGCTTTTTACTAACTATTTCTTCGATTCAACTTGTTCAAGCAGAAGAAGAGACAAAAATAGTCACTTCCTTTTACCCTATGTATGCCTTGACCAAGGAAATCGTTGGCGATAAACACCCTGTTTTTATGATTAATTCAGCGAACGGGATTCATGGCTTTGAACCCTCGGCCAATGATGTAATGGCCATTTATGACGCAGATATTTTTATTTATCATTCAGATATCTTAGAATCTTGGGCTCAAAAAATTAAGCACAATGTCGAAAAGCAAAAGCAATCTGATGTGATTATTATAGAAGCATCTAATGGCTTGGACATGGAAAAAGTGCCGGGACTAGAAAATCTAGAATTAATGGAGGGTAAAGACGGATCGACCCTTTACGATCCACATACCTGGTTAGATCCGATAGAAATAGGCGAAGAAGCTAAGTTGATTGCTCAAGCTTTAGGGGAAGTAGATAGAGACAACGAAGATTTCTATCAGCAAAGAGCGGAAAGCATTGTAGCTCAAGCTAAAGTTTTAACGGACAAATACACCCCTCTATTTAAAAAAAATAAGCAAAAGACTTTTGTCACTCAGCATACAGCTTTTTCTTATTTAGCCACACGCTTTGGTTTGACACAGTTGGGAATAGCGGGCGTTTCAGGACAAGAGCCCAGTGTGAAACAATTACAAGAAGTTAAAAAGTTTGTAGAAAAATATCAAGTCAAAACTATCTTTACCGAGCCGAATATTTCAGATAAAGCTTCACAACTGATAGCCCAAGAGACCGGAGCAAGGGTAGAAGTTTTGGATCCCTTAGAAGCGGATCCCCATAATGATTTAAGTTTACTAGCTAATTTAGAAAATAATTTACAAAAACTATTAAATGTTTTACAAGAAGAAGGAGAGAAATAAATGAAACCATCCAAATTACTGTTATCATCTGCCGCTTTATTGACCCTCTTAAGTTTGAATGGCCCAATAAAGCCAATTAATGCTCAAGAAACGAAAGACTCTGCCATTAATTATATTGAAGGTAGCAAAGATGAAGAGCAAAGTAATCATTCAAGCACCGAAAACCGCACCATGGAAGAAATTTCAATGGAAGAAGGCATTGCAGGCGAGCAAATAATTGTTCAGATCAATAGTGAGGGCTATGTAACCTCTCACGGTGATCACTATCATTATTTCAATGGAGAAGTTCCTAGTGATGCTATTTTTTCAGAAGCGGTCCTAGCTCCTGAAGACTATCAATTGAATGACGAAGATTTTGTCAGTCAAACGGATGAAGGTCAAATAGTTTTAATAGATGACCAATATTATCTTTATTTAGAAAATCCAGATCAAGCTAAGAACCTACGGTCTTTAGAAGAAGTGTTACTACAGTCATATAGTATAGATCCTGTCGATGCAAAGGCTATTTATGATTTGATGGAAGAATATGACCTTGGCGAAGATGCCATTATTACTTATGAATTAGAACGTACTCCTCAAGAGGTAGCTGAACAAAAAGGGATTGAAGGAGAGCATGTTGTTGTCTATCTAACCGAAGAAGAGTTTGTTACCAACCATGCTTTTGATTTGCATGTTTTTTATGGTGACGTTGATCCAGAGGCAGTTTTCTCTGAAAGACTTTTGACACCGGAAGATTATCAATTGAACCAAGAAGATGTAGTAGCAGAAATTAAGAATGGGTACATTGTAAAGCTTGAAGATAAGTACCAAGTTTATATAGCTCCTGAAGATCGGTCCCAAGCTGATAATATCCGAACTTTCCAGGATATCGAAGATCAAGTAATAAGCAGTCAAAAGGTTTTTAAACAAGCCGGTGGAGTACGTAAAGATGTAGCCAATACAGTAGCAGCTGGTGAAGTGTGTGGATCAGGTAGCCGCAATTCCAGTGGAGCTTATGTAACGGATGATGGATATGTCTTTAGCCCTTATGATGTTATTCAAGATTTAGGCAATGGCTTTATTGTTCCCCATGGCGACCACTTCCACTTTATTCCAAAGTCTGATTTAACGCCTCAAGAATTAGCCATTGCACAGTCAGTTTTATCAGCTGGTAAACATGCACAAGCTAACAACAAAAAAGATGATAAAGGAAACCATGATCATATTATTCATGACAAGCCTAATGATCATGAGGGGCCTTACACAACGGATGATGGATATGTCTTTTCAGTGGGATCCATTACTAAGGTAACGGATACAGGCTTAATTGCTGCGCATGGTAGTCACTTCCATTTTGTTCCCTTTGCTCACTTAAACAAAGGTGAATTAGCTCAAACTCAAGCATATATTCAAAAGAAATTCGGAATTAAACGCAATTTATTGGCTGAGTTTGGTTTTGTCAATGAAGACAACAAAGTGAAAAAACCTAAGGATAAAGAAGCTTCTCAAAGTGATGACAAGATACCTGACAAGTCAACAGGAAATGATCAAGGCAATAGAGATGAAATAAAATCAGAATATCAAAGGCTATTAGCCAAACTCTATGCTTTACCAGCCAACCAACGTCATACTGAATCGGATGGTTTGGTATTTGACCCGGAACTCGTTACGGATGAGATTGATGGAGACTTCGTTTTACCTCACGGTGATCACTTCCATGTTATTCCGCGTTCAAGCCTATCAGATTTAGAAATTAAATTAGCAGAAATGAAATTAGGCAAACGTCCATCAGTCGATGTGAAGCCAAAAGATCCAGAAGTTGATAAACCAGCTAAAGACGATAACGAAAAACCGGCTAAACCAGATCAACCAAGTCTACCTGACAAGTCTAGCCAACCGGACCAACCAAAAGCAGATGGGAAAGTTGATTTCTTAGCTCAAAATTATAAGAAGTCGGCTAAGGGTATGGACGGTAAACCCTATACAACGGATGATGGCTATGTTTTCACACCAGAAAGTATTCTAAACTATTCTGAAAAAGGGATTACGGCTGAGCATGAAGGACACACTCACTTTATTCCTTTTGCTGATTTAGATGATAGTGAATTGAAAGCAGCTGCTGACTTCATCAATCAGCGAAACATTAAAGAAGCCGAAGAAAGTAACTATACAGAAGAAGAAATTGCAGCCAAACTAGCCTATATTTCTTTGGAAAATGGGGTAGCCATTGAAGACCTGGAAGTCAACGGTAATGAAGTGATTATTCCCCATGGTAATCATTCACATACAGCCAATATGGATAAAATTCCGACTGAATTAAAGCAGTCTAACTTTACATCGAAAGAAGACTATCAAACGAAATTGATTACGCTTAAGATGAGTGAGGTATCACGCAATAAGAAATATATTGATGTTTGGCGTAAAGACGCTACCATTTATGCCTTAACGAAAGACTATAAAGTAGTAGAGTTACCATTAGATGAAGTAGAACTACCGATTAAATATGACCAAGTCCTATTAAAAGATGTTAAAACAGCAGATGATCCACTTTTTGAAAAGAAAGTCTATGTGGCTCAACGTTATAAAGTTAAGCCATCTGATATGTTTATCTTTAATGGTCGTATCAAAGTGGGTGACCTTAATTTAGTGATTGATGCTATTGATGTGACAGAAGCCTACGAAACAAATTCAAATGATTCGCCAGAAACTGAAGAAAAAGTTGATGAAGAATCTGCCAATGAAGAAGTTAGTCATCAATCGGTCATTGAATACATAAAAAACTACTATGGCAAGGCTGCTAAGTCCGTTAAGTACGGAAAAGGTTTTGGATATATCGTGACGCCAGCTTCAGGAGCAGAGAATGTATTAATTATAGAGTCTGAAGCAAGAGCAGCAATGGAAAAGAAAGAGGCATTGCCAGAGCTTGCTGGGAAAGCTGATGAAAAAGAGCCAGAGGCTGAAGGCTCTTCAAATAATGCACCTTCCCAAGAAATTTCGATGGAAGAATTGAAAAATTTTGTGGGTAATTACTATGGAGTAAACCCGTCAAGTCTTCAAATTTTTGCAGGTATGGTAATCGTTCCCAATCCTAATCCGGATTTTGCCAACCTCAATCTTACGATTGAACAAGTAAAGCTTGCTTATCAAACGAATGGTGAACTACCTGTTATGCCACAAGTTGATCCTTTTGCGGAAGAAGAGATTGGAGAAGGAAATGAATATAATTTAGATGATGCAGAAATAGCCAATCAATAAAACAAAGATTATAGCAAAGTAATGTTAAGAGTCCTTGGTAATGATCAGAGGACTCTTAATTACTTTAGTTAGAACAGTAAATGTAACTATTTATATCATGCAAATAAAAATGATAGACAAGAAAGTAGCCATATTTTATAATCGGAATGAAAAATTTTGATTATAAGGGGTAAAACTTATGGCTAAGAAATATCAGTGCATCTATTGTGGGGGAGAATTTTCCAAGTCTAAGATTGACTGGGAGGGTTCAGAACCTGAATTTGGCGATTACTACTGCATAGCATGTAGCGAATCCCTTGTACAAGCTGGTATTAATGCGATGAATCCTAATGGTAACGGATATGATGAAGATGGAATTTGGGACGAGGAAAGGTTAGGATTTTAAAGTATTAAAGCATTTCATTTAAATAAAAATAGGAAATAAGACTTCTATCTATAGGAGTCTTATTTTAATTGCCGACTACAAGCCATCTAAGTAGCTAAGGAATGTTTATTCATTCATGCTATAATATAGGAACAATCTTAAACCTTTACCTTAAAGTAGTAAGAAAAGAGGTATCTTATGAAGCACTTTATTGAAACAGATGAACTCAGCCAATATCCAGGAGCCATCCTTATCGATGTGACACTGGGAAATGATCTAGCCAGTGGCTATGACCGCTATTTAGCCGGACATTTAGCCGGCGCTTTTTATTTAGCTATGGAAGAAGACCTTTCAGGACCGGTGACGGATCAATCAGGCAACCATCCCTTACCCGATCGTCAGATTTTCCAAAAGAAATTGCAGGCTATGGGGGCTAATCAAGCTTCTTATTTTGTTATTTACGATGGTGGCGAAGGGCAAGGCAGTGCTCGTTTGTGGTTTTTATTGAAATATTTTGGGATTAAACAAGTTAAAATTATCCAAGGAGGACGCTCAGCCATCGAAGAAGCAGGGTTAGCTTATACGCAAAGCTTACCTAAAAAAGTTCAACCGGGTGACATTCAGTTAGAAGCCAATCAGGCTTTATTAGTAGATTTTGATCAAGTACAAGCCTTTAGTCAAAGTCCAGGTGAGAGACAGGTCTTAATCGATTCTCGAAGCCATGACCGCTATCTAGGACTGGAAGAACCACTCTATGATAAGGCGGGGCATATTCCGCATGCTAAGTCTTATTATTACGGCTTGGTATACGATGATAAGGGTTATATGAAATCACAGGAAAGTTTAAAAAATCACTTCAAAGATTTACAAGGCAAAAATATTATGGTGTCTTGTGGATCTGGCGTAACGGCTTGTAGTAATTTATTGGCCCTTGATGAAATAGGTCTTGAAGGAAAGTTATATCCCGGTTCTTATTCACAATGGTTGAAAAAAGACCGGGAAGTTGCTAAAGGAAATGATGAGTAGAAAGAGTGAGTGAATGAAAAAACAAATATATCCGACTGAAGTGTTAGAAGTTGAAATTACTGATTTAGACCATAAGGGAAATGGCTATGCTCGTTATGTCCATGCTCCCGATCGTGGTTCAAATG
The DNA here is from genome assembly GCF_024742075.1 of Facklamia sp. 7083-14-GEN3. Classification (GTDB taxonomy): domain Bacteria; phylum Bacillota; class Bacilli; order Lactobacillales; family Aerococcaceae; genus Facklamia. The sequence continues at coordinate 71,032 of NZ_JANSGD010000001.1, forward strand.
GCAAGGGCTTGAAACTATTCATTCCCAATGCGGTGCCAGGTGATAAAGTTCGCGTGACGGTACCCAATGCTAAGGGTAGAAAGCAAGCGGTCGTTCCTTTTGATGAACTCATTGAGGCCAGTCCGGATCGCAACCTTGATATTCCAATCAAAGAAGCCAATGCCGGCGGAACACCCTTGATTTCTATGACCTATGCGGCTCAATTAGCCTATAAGACCCAAGAAGTAAAAGACCATTTAGAAAGTCAGGGTTTCGATTCAACTTGTGTGCGTCCGATTATTGGCATGGATAATCCGACCCGCTACCGTAACAAGATGGAATTAACCTTCGGGGCTGAAGGGGCTATCGGTATGCATGAACAAGGTAACTTCACCAAAATCATCGACATGAAAGATTCCGTTCTTGCTCCCAAACTTTTTGTTGAAGTAAAGGAAGTAGTGGCTGACTGGCAAAAAGATTATCAATTATCTTATTATGATAAACAAACTCAACAAGGACTCTTACGCAATCTCTTATTGCGTCAATCCTTTGTCACTGGTGAATTGATGGTAGTAATTTATGCCACTGAGGCACCGGTCCAAATGCAAGAAGCAGTCGATGACTTGACTCAACGGTTAAGTCAGCGCTTTGACCAATTAGAAAGTTTGCAATGGATTCTCCACAAGGAAGCGACGGAACGCATTCAGGCCGACGAAACGTTTATTCTTCATGGGCGCGATTATATTAATGATGAATTAAATGGCTTTCGCTATCGCATTTGGCCGGAGACCTTCTTCCAAGCCAATCCGGTGCAAGCAGAAAAATTGGTGCAATTAGCCTTGGACTTAGCCCAGGTCAATGATCAAATGCGAGTGTTAGATCTTTTCTGTGGAGTGGGGACTTTTAGCTTACCTCTGGCTGAAAAGGCTAAAGACTTAGCCGGAATTGAGATTGTCGATCAGTCGATTCAATCGGCTATTCGTAATGCGACCGATAATGGCTTAGGCAACACCTTTTTTATGACCAGTGATGCGAGAAATGGCTTGAAACGATTGGAAGCAGAGTGGGGACACCCTGACTTATTACTATTAGACCCTCCACGTTCTGGAGCCGGTGGAAAAGTCATGCGTGCCATTGGAAGATTTGGTACTGATAAAATCGTCTATGTCTCTTGCTTCCCTAAAAGCCTGGCAGAGGATTTGGTTTGGCTGAAGGACTTTGGCTATGAATTAGTATCTGTTCAACCGGTTGACCAATTCCCCCATACGACGCATGTGGAGTGTGTGGTGTTGATTGAAAAGAAAAATTCAAATTTATAAGGTTTACATCAATTTTATATATTGAGAAAAGCTCCGAATAAGGAGCTTTTTTTTGGATTACTAAACATTGAGAAAATATGGGATTGAATGCTTGATGCATAAGATTAATCATTCGGAATTATTAATAATATTGTCTTGAGTAGGCAACTTAAAATTATAAATATATATTGATTTTAATAACTCAAATAAAAAGAGGTATGAGATGTTTTGAGATTGAATTTGAAATGAAAGAGAATATTTTTGAATTTAGCAATAATTCTATTTATAAACAAACTGAATGTTTACTTAGAGAGGAACTGTATTGAAAATAAGACAAAGAATACTAAAAATTAGTTTAATGCGAGTCGATAATCAATAAATTCCAACAGTCACCATAAAAAACATTTTTCGAAAAAATGTTTTTTTATTATGGTAATTTATTCACATTGTGTGTTAATCTATTTAAGTAAAAATGATTTGTCATGAGAGGAGGCTTGAGATGCCATTAGGAGCGGTGTCAAAAAAGGTCTATCAATATATTAAATCAGGGATTATTTCAGGGATGTGGGATAATCAAGAACGGATTAATGAGCAGAAATTAGCGAAGGAATTAGCTGTCTCTCGGACTTCTATCCGAAAAGCTATGAAAATCTTGGAAGAAGAAGGATTCTTGCAATCGATTGATAATCGAGGAATGATTGTTACTTATTTGACGGATAGGGACGTGGAGGAAGTGTATCAATGCCGCCAAGCTTTAGAAATGGCATGGTTCCAGCAGTTACAACAACGTATCTCTGAGCATGATGTAATAAGATTATTGAGTCAGCTTAATCAATTAAAAGCTTTGGAAGTATCCGGTAAACAGATAAATGTTTGGCAGGTAGAGGCTGATTTTTATAATCGATTATTCACTGCGGTAGAATTACCGGTCTATCAGGAGATGTTGACAGTGGCAATGAAGCGGCTTCGTTTTATGCAACAAGCAGGGTCGGTGTCTAGTCGTGATCAAGATATTTTTCTTCGTTATTATCGTCAAATTTTAGTGTGTCTTAATCATGCCAATCACCAAATTTTAAAAAGAATTGTCAGACAAACACTCGAATTTAGTCAAAGCCTGGCTATTGAATCACTTGGAGGAAAGCACGACCACCATCAAGGGGCAACTAGCTTTAGTACACATGGAGAAATGTTTGAGTGTCTAGAAGCGGACTGTCCGCTATTAACCGCATTTATGCGACCATCTTAAAATGAAAGAGGAGAATGATATGAAAAAATTTGTATGGGAAATAGTTGCTATTTTAATGTTAGTTACTGGCTTATTTGTAGGTCTAACGACTCAAGCTGTTTTGGCTCGAGAAACGGTGACTATCGAGGATATTCATGGAAAACAAGAGGTAATGGTTATGCCTGAGCGGGTAGCAGCTTTAGATAATCGTACTTTTGCTACCTTGGCAGACTGGGATGTGAAATTAGTGGCGGCACCCAAAGCAATCATGTCGAAAGATAATCCATATGTGGAGGATGAATCCATTGTAGATATCGGTAACCATCGAGAGCCAGACTTTGAATCCTTGGTGGCAGCAGATCCTCAAGTAGTGATTGTTGGTCAACGTTTCGCCAGTCACTATGACACCATTAAAGAATTACTTCCTGAAGCTGTGATTATTGACTTCTCATGGGATGTTACCCAGTCAGGCGATAAGACAGGAACCAACCTTATTAATATGTTGAAAGAATCGACCCGAAATTTAGGTCAACTATTCAATAAAGAAAAAGAAGCTGATCAATTAGTAGCGGATTTTGATGAAGCGATGGCGCAAGTTAAAGAAGCTTATCCAACAAATGCTAAAGTTATGGGATTGATTACAACAGGCGGTGAGATGGGGTATTCAGCAGCTGGAACGGGTCGCCTCTGGGGACCCTTATTCCAGATATTCAATATGCAAGAAGCATTGACCTTAGAAAAATCCGGATCTAACCATCAAGGAGAAGATATTTCCGTAGAGGCGATTGCGCAAGCGAATCCGGATATTTTATTAGTTTTAGACCGTGATGCAGCTTTATCATCGGTTGATAATGCTGTGCCCGCCCAAGAAATTATTGAACAAGCTCCGGCACTCAAAGAAGTAACGGCTGTTAAAGAGGGGCATATTCTCTATGCACCTCAAGACACTTATTTAAATGAATCCATTCAAACCTTTACTCAACTTTTTAAGGATATGGCTAACATGATGGCTACTATGAAATAATTTTGACGTTTTAAAGGAGTGTCAACCAGTGAATCGATCTAATCACAAAAAACAAAAAGGCCTCTGGCTATGGAGCTTAGCTTTTATTATTTTGGTTATCTTATCCTTAAGGACAGGAGCCTATACCGGTCAAGGCCAGGCAGTGACAATTGATATATTCTGGTTGACGCGGGTTCCTAGAACTATTGCCTTGGTCATTTCAGGAATGGCTATGGCCTTATCAGGATTAATCTTACAATTATTAACCCAGAACCGTTTCGTTGAACCTTCAACCAATGGGACAACGGAATGGGCAGGTTTAGGCTTAATGTGTAGCTATGGCTTTTGGCCAAATTCACCAATCTTTTTCAAGATGTGTATAGCCATTGTCTTCTCCTTGGGAGGGACTTGGCTATTTCTTTGGGTACTGAGTCGTCTTCGAATGCGATCCACATTAATCGTTCCTTTGGTGGGGATGATGATTGGATCTGTGGTCTCAGCAATTTCTTCTTATATAGCCTTAACATTGAATCTTAGTCAAACCTTGGAAGTTTGGTTTTCTGCCTCATTTGCATCAATGCAAGAAGGTAGGTATGAACTGTTATGGTTGATCTTAGTTGTTATTTTCTTCATTTATCGATTAGCTGACCGGTTGACAGTCACCTCTCTTGGCAAAAATATGGCAACCAATCTTGGTGTGGATTATGAAAAAATATTGTGGTGGGGATCTGCTCTAACAGCTGTTGCTGTAGGAATTGTAGCTACCGTTGTGGGGAATATTCCCTTTATAGGCTTGATCGTTCCCAATCTTCTGTTCTTGATGCGTGGAGATGATTTAAAATCCAATCTATTGTGGATTATGTTGATGGGTGCAAATATTTTACTTGCTTGTGATTTATTAGCGCGAACAATTGTGGCACCTTTGGAATTCCCTATATCAATCATCTTGTCATTAATAGGGGCGTCAGTCTTTTTATTTATTTTAATTAAACATCGTAGGAGGTTAACTTAATGCTAGACCTATCGTTAACTTCATTTAAAGCGAAACAAGCTGTTGCCTTTGGGAAATTAAGACATGCCAAACAGTTTTGGTTGTTAATAGGATTGATCTTGTTTGTAGCCGGTCTTCTTACCTATTTATTGTTAACTTTTAATAATCCTGTTCCGATGTCCTCACCGGCTTATACACGGATAGTGAGTCGAAGGATGAATGCGGTAATTTCGATGGCCTTAGCGTCCATTTGTCAAGGAATGGCGACGGTGGTCTTCCAATCTGTCACTGCCAACCGCTTAATTACTCCCTCATTACTGGGATTCGAGGCAGTATATGGTTTAATCCAGACTGCTGGTGTCTTTGTCCTCGGAATTCCCGTTTTAATGTCAATCGATCCTGTCGCCATGTTTGGCATAGAGATCATCGTCATGGTAGGGCTATGCCTTCTCTTATATACAACCCTACTAAATGGCTTTGTTAAAAATACACATTGGATGTTATTAGTTGGGATTATTGCTGGATCTGTTTTAAGATCTTTATCAAGCTTTATGCGTAAATGGTTAGATCCCGCTGATTATGATATCTTGCAAGCGCGATTGATGTTATCAGTCAACCATGCAGATCAAAATTTGATTCCTATAGCATTCGTATTCGTTCTTATAGCAGCTATATTATTATGGCGCCTTTCCCCTCAATTGAATGTATTGGCTTTGGGGAAAGATATGGCGACTATGCTAGGTTTAAATTACCGCAAATTTTTGATTGGAATCTTAAGTCTAGTAGCCATTTTGATGAGTGTTTCGACAGCCTTGGTAGGGCCGATTACCTTTTTAGGATTTCTAGCAGCAGCTTTAACCTATCAGGCTGTAGCTACCCATGATCACCGTTATTTATTACCAGTAGTGAGCGTAATGGCCTATGTAATTTTATCCGGTTCTTATTTTATTTTGTATCATGTGGTCGATACTCAAGGATCAGTTGCTATCATTATAGAGTTTATCGGAGGCCTGTCATTCCTATTCGTCTTAATAAGGAGGAAAAAATTGTGATTCAATTAGAAAATGTTAAAAAGGTTTACAATGACCAAGTCAGCATTGGCCCCATTAATGTATCCTTACCTAAGGCGAGTATTACAGCGATGATTGGCCCTTCAGGTGCTGGAAAATCTACTATCTTAACCATGATGGGACGCTTGTTGTCTCTTGATCAAGGGAAGGTGACGATGGGAGGGATAGATATTCATCAACAACCTTCGGATGAAGTGGCCAAACACCTCGCAGTTCTCCTGCAAGAAAATCATTTTACAGCTCGGCTAACCGTCAGACAGCTAGCATACTTCGGTCGCTTTCCCTCAAATAAGGGACGCTTATCTCAGAAAGATTATGAACGTGTCGATTATTATTTGGAATTTTTAGGCTTATTAGCCATACAAGATCGATATCTGGATGAGATATCAGGCGGACAACGACAGCGTGCCTTTATTGCCATGGTTCTTTGCCAAGAAACGGAATACATCTTATTGGATGAACCGCTCAATAATTTAGATATTGCGCATTCAGTGAATTTGATGAAACAATTGCGCTTGGCCTGCGATCAATTTGGCCGTACAATTGTCATTGTTCTGCATGATATCAATATGGCTTCACAGTACGCCGACTATATTTGCGCGATTAAAGATGGTCAACTCTTTCAGGCAGGTAAAGTGAAGGACGTAATGAAAAGCCAAACATTATCAGATTTGTTTCAAACACCGGTGGATGTAATGGAAACTGATCGAGGCTTAGTGGCTGTATATTAAAAAGCTTTGGCAATCATAAATGATAAAATGAGTCTTAAACACAGACAATATTTTTAATTTTTTTCTACGGCCTGTAGCCTATACTCGATAGGTGAAAGGCCGTTTAGTTTTCTCTTTCATATAATAATTATCAAGTTAGGCCTGATCTTATTTAGTATCACAAATATTTGTCGTGATCATTGATTAATAGTAGAAAGTCGATACATAAGTATTTCTATTATCAAAAAAATCCTAAAATTACATAGAGAGTGCTTATAGTTGTTTGAAAAAATAAAATAAAGAAGATGGTAAGAACAAAGTTCCTGATGTTTGTAGCGTTTGAGGGGCTTTTTAATTGTGAAATTATCTCAACTATTAGGGTGAATTTAGAGGTTGTATGTGTGAATGAATCTCTCCATTGAAGTAGGCTATTATATGGTTTGTAAAAATAAGCCCGAGTAATCATTAGCTTACTTTGATATAATAATTGATAGATAATTAGCCATATAGAAGGCGAGACTATGAAAAAGAATAAAAGAATAAAATATATTCTAGTTCTTACCAGTTCGATTAAGCGTATAAAGATATATTGTTGATTAACATTAAGTATGCCAGAAAATCGTTTAACTGTAGGAAGTAAAAGTGGGTAATAATGCGAATGTTTGGTAAGAATTCTGAAATGATATAAAGTTTTATTCGAAACAAAGAGATAGGGTGAATTACTTGAAATTAGCTAAAATTACAGAGCAAAATATCTATGATGTTATGGCACTTAAGCTTAAGTCGGATCAAAACCTTTTTGTGAGGGACCCACTCTTTTCTTTAGCTGAGAGTTATTATTATCGTAATGATGATACAGTGCTCTTATTTGCATTAGAAGAACAGGGTAAAGTTGTGGGATTCTTATCTTTGATAACAGAAATTGAGAAACAAACAGTTTATATTTGGCGTATTATGATTGGAGGTCAATATCAGTCAAAAGGATATGGAAGAAAAGCCTTAAGAGTGATTGAAGAATACATCCATACTCTTGAGGGATACGAAAAAATTGTATCTGATTACGCGGTCGGTAACTTAGCTATGAAGCATCTATTAGAAACAGAGGGTTATGTTGAGACTGGGAAACAAGACGATTGGAATGAAGTCGTAATGACTAAGAAATTAGTGAGATAAAATAGCTTAAATATTATTTAAAGGGCATAAAAACTGATGAGAGCCTTCTAATTTTTAAATAGTAGCCTTTTAAGAGATTAGTTTTTCATGACCAATTACCTCAGCTAACTCTGAATGAGTTGTGGTTTTTAATTGTAAAATAATAGTATCATGATTTAACGAATAAAACATCGAAACCTTGCCTTCAGTAATAATGAGTGATTTTAACAATGAACTACAAATAGAAAGATGAGAATTATGAACGTCAATTATAGAAATGAAATTTTAACGCAACTTGCTGAAACTTATTATAAATTTTTAACTTCATTAGATTATAATGATGAGAATTTTATGGTTGGTATTAAAGAAGGTAAAAGTAAGTTTCTATCTAATTTAAATATCTATCTAGCTTGTAAAATTATTCCAAATTCTAAAAATAATAAGTACTACACAACTGACTTTGTTACGGAGAAAGCCTTGCATCAATTAATGAAGGAGGATCATAAGCACTTAATTTATGAGCATATTATTCCAAAACAAAGATATATTCAGTCTGTTTGTGAAAATTTAGCTTCTAAGGGTGAGCTAAAACAAGAATTTGTTTTCAATCAATTAAATAAATATTTGTGGACTGCAACAGTAACAAAAGCTGAAGATAATTTACTCAGTAGGACTAAAATGCCAAAGGATTGGGATACTAGTAATCTTTTATCTAGATATGAAGCTGCCAACATTACTCTCATAGAACATGATAAATCATATCTACTTAATTAAGTTATCGGTTAAATTTATTTATAGTAACATTATATTCTCAATCTTTCTCGTAGCAAAATATACTGCAGCCAATTATTGATGAGCCACTTCAAGGGGGATTTTCCACTCTTATAAACAAAATTGCTTTAGAAGATTTTGGAATTGTTTTCGAGAAAATTATTAAGACATTTAGAACAAAGTGATAAGAAAATCGAGACTATAGTTATGATGTCAAAAATTGCATCAAACAAGTAAATAAAGTATTGAAAAATAAGGCTTATTCAATAGCTATCGTTAAATTGTTGGTATAGCTTGGAATAAGCCTTTTTTTTAATAAAATTTTTGGTGATAATTGGGTTTTTAAACTATTTTAGTGGAACTCAACCATTTGATAAGTTTTTCGAAAAGGTATCATAAACAAAAAAATGCTAGATTTTATATAATCAAAGAGAGAACTAAAATTTGCTACCATACTAGGATTAATTGTCCTCGGTTATTTTTTATTTCATTATTTTTTCTCAATACTCAAGACAGTTGTCAATTTATTTAAAATAAAGATTAAGATCCAAAAATAAAGGTTATATAGATTATTAAAGTTAAGAAGAATAAGAAAGTTTCAAGATTAACAAGCACTGTATTTGGCTTTATTTTTTTAAATAATGTGACTCTTTTGACTAGACTTGCATCTAAAATGATTATTAGATAATAAATGATGAACAGTCCAAATAAAAACATTATCATTGCCATTATGCCTTCTCCCTTCTGCCAAAAGCTTAGGCCCAAGAAAATAGCCCATAAACATTTGAAAACATTTACGAAACCTTCATAGGGATGGGATAATGTCGCCATCATATAGTTTGCTTGACTATCGCTTATTTTTTTATCTTCATTGTGTTTTGATATAAAAGCCAAATGACCAGTTTGTAGAGCCATTCCAGCAACTAGCAGAATTAAATAGACTGAACCAAACACACTTCCTACAAATAAAATATCTGAATCGAGTAATTGATAGAGAACTAAGGGTAAGGGGAGCCACATGGCATACATGATGGCTTGCATTAAATGCATTAGAGCATACTCATTATTCTTTGCCATCTTCTTAAAGTTAAAAAGAATGAGTAGAAATATCAAAATTCCTATCCAACCAAAAATCACTGTTGAAAATAACATCATAGCCTCCATATCTATACTTGTTTAGTACCAATTTTTTATCTCTTCAAACGAACTATTTATCTTGTTTTAATCGCTCTCGACTATCAACGAACTAGTTAACTGTTCTTCAATAATTTTTTATCTTGATTGCCATGAAAAATACTTAATAGACTTTCTTTAGCAGGTACATCATATTTGTAATAATTCAACAGGAACTCATGGTTATCATAAGGAATTTCTTTAAAAAGGCAATTAATGCAACCATTATTTTCAATGTTGATGATGACGTAATTTGCAATCGGTTTTGAATGGCACCCCAAGGCTCCAGGGTTTATATAAATCCTATGCTTTCCTCTAAAGTGATGCAAAACATGATGGTGCCCAAAACAAACCATATCAATATCTTCATCTTGATAGAGTGAATCCAGTTTTGTAGTTGAAGGTTCAGGATCTATACTTAGAAATTGATACTGATCATTTAGATGGTAATGCACAAATAAAAACTTTTTGCCGTTAATGGTCGTTTCTATTCTTTTAGGAATTTTTTCGATAAATGAAAGGTATTGTTCATCCATATGTTTTGCAATCCAATAGTGATGCTCTCTTTCTTCTCCGTGGCTTCCAGGTTCCACTCCGTTAAAAATATTGACTATATATTCATCGTGGTTGCCTCGAACATATGAAATATCGTTTCTTGAAATCAGCTTTTCAAGGACCTGATTCGTTTCATGACCAATGGCAACTAAATCTCCTAGGCAATAAATATGGTCGATATTTCCTTGTTTATCAATATCTTTCAGTACTGCATTCAGTGCAGTACTATTTCCATGGATATCCGTTAATACGGCAATACTTTTGGACATGACTTTTCACCTTATTATTTAAAAACAGCTCATTTATGAATTGATTCTTATTATATCAAATACTAGTTCAAAATATTAAAACTATAATTAAAAAGCGTTCAAATTTCACTTATTTCTTAAAATGAAAAATGAAGGTTCAATCTTCTTCAGATGACAGCAGCTGTTTGTGATAGAATTGATGAAGAATATTTTAAAACCTTAAAAATTCATTGATAAAAAGATAAGAAAGACGGAGTGGTGAGTCTATGTTTTACCTCTTTTTAGCGACTGTTTGTAGTGCTTCGATTGCCTTGCTATTTAAGTATGCCAATCAATTTAATGTCAATCAGTATTTAGTGACCTGTGCCAACTATCTTACGGCCTTTGCCATTAGTCTTTTTATGATTGTGTCTAAAGACTTACTAGTAGGTTTAGAAAAAACAAACAATTTTATGGCGGAGTTCAGCCTCTTATTGACCCAAGAATCTTACAAGCTATCTGCTTATTCCAGTGTGATATGGGCTATTTTAGTAGGTTGTATTGCAGGAGTCTTTTTCTTTTCCTCTTTTATTTATTACCAGAAAAGTATTAAAGAAAATGGCGTGGCTTTATCAGGTACCTTTTCCAAGTTGGGTATTTTAATTCCGATGCTTTTTTCGATCCTTATTTGGAGGGAGTATCCAACCAATCTTCAGTGGATTGGAATCATTTTATCCATTATATCTATTTTAATTGTCAATCTATCACCGAAAACGCTTGATAAGTTCGATCTTAAGCCCACTATTATTCTGCTCTTTCTTCTGAATGGGATGGCAGAGTTTTCGAATAAAATTTATCAAAATTACGGCTTAATTGAATATAAAAATGTCTTTTTGCTCTTTGTCTTTCTAATCGCCTTTTTGATTAGTCTGTTCTTTATCATAAAAGAGAAGGTTAAGTTTAAATTAAGAGATTTTCTGATTGGTCTTGCGGTGGGGATTCCCAATCTGTTTACTTCTTATTTCTTAATTCAATCCTTAGAAACAGTTAAGACCTCTGTTGCATTCCCCATTTTTAGTGTGGGAAGTATCGTCATTATCAACTTAGGCGGCTATTTTATATTTAAAGAGCAATTGGCTAACAAAAATAAGTTCGCTATCGGCTTAATTATTGTTGCTTTAGTCTTGATGAATCTTTAAAAGTTAAATAAGAAGGACACTATCTCATTTTAAATAAGATAGTGTCTTTTTCACGTTATTCAATTAACGATTGATTGAACGAGCGATTCTGGAAATGGTGTGTCTTCTTCCTCTGATAGCTACACTTAGGGTATAAATATTTTCAGGGAGAGACATACCATGGTAACCTGCATCTCCAATATGTTGGATATCTACTCCAGCAATTTTGTTATCGATAGCTATTCGTTTAATGGTATCGGAATCACTGGATTCTTGACTGGTTCCAATAGTCGACATAACTAAAGTCTCTTTTGAATGAGCATAGTCTACGATCTTATACAAATCATCAGGTCGAACACCAGGAACGGAGCCAATGGAAGGGACTAGTAAAACATCTGCACCAGCCGAAATAATAGCTTCAGCCACCTCTTCAGTAAGTACCGGCTCATTGACGCCAGCTCCGTGCATTTTACCGGCAATGATTAAACCTTTGAAATGATCTTTAGCCACTTTAATACTTTCCACAATCATTTTATTAGTAACCCCCACACCAGGGTTGCCTGTTAAACAGATGAAGTCCATACCTAACTCATTGGCTTTTTGGAAGGTTTCCTTATTAGCTTGTCTACCAATAGCAATTTCATTTTTACTTTCTAACATGGTTGCTTGTTGATCTACTGGTTCGAGATTGACACCGATTAGTTTGCCCGTATATTTCTTTAGTGTTTGAACAAAATCTTTTTCTTCTTCCTCGGTGAGTCCTTTAATAACAGGATTGAAAACATCCACACCATTGAGGAGAATCATATCCGACCCAAAAGCGCATGCCACTTCTGCTCCCGTTACATCTGTAATATAGGTGTCTTTTTGAGCAATGACTTCTGTTAAAACCACTCGACCTTCGCTAGCTTTAATACTTTGTTTTATCTCTTGTGCAGTCATCGTTTTAATATCAGATGTATTCGTACTGATTAATCTCTTTTTCATAATAGGTCCTTTCTAAACTTGATGTTGAATAAATTTTAAAATATTCGCTATTATTTAGCAAACGACTACATACTAATTGCGTATTAAAATATACTCAAAACAAGCACGCCATAAGTTTTTATAGTTCCACATCTATATAATAGATCTTCAATTTATTAAAATGTTTGATGGAACAGATAGATATCTCAAAGCGGGAAACGATTAGTAAAAGAGCAACATTTTTGAAAATAATTTTAATTATGAATTTATTTTGAATCTTATGAGATCAATTATATAAAATTTTTAATTATAATTTTAATCTTTAAATTTTTTGGTATAATAATTGTAACTTGATTTAAATTTTTTTAATATGCGTTTCGAATTAATTTTAGTTTTTGAATTTGTACCTTATAGGAGGATATTTGAATGAAAAAAGTGATTAGTAGTTTGCTTGTAGGGGCAATCGCTTTATCTGTGTATGCATCAAAATTTTCATTAGAAAACGTTGCAGCGGATGAAAATACAACAACGACAAGTGAAGTTCTGAATGAAGAGGAGACTCTTAACCCATTCATTGGGGTTTGGACTAATGAAGAGGGGAATGAGATCACACTGACAACACAAAAAATGTTCGTTGATGGATGGGTCCATAAAGTTGAGACCCTGGAAATTGATGACAGCGAAGCTATGAAAGTGGCTTCTATTGAGTTTGAAGAGTCTGAAGAGTTAGAAAGTCAAGAGATGACCTATTCTTCAACAGCTGACCAATTAAGTTACATGGGAAGGGAATATGAGCGAGAAGTTAATGCCAATATTGTCAATTATGTGAAGGACCAATTGAGCACTTTAGAGCCAGTTAATTTGGAGCAATTGTTGGAAGTGGATGAGAATTACTTAATGGCAGCTTATTATCAAGCTCAAGAGGACTTTGATGAGAAAGAAGATCCAATCCATGCCATTTACCTAGCTTTATCTCAAGATTATGCTGAATTAGAACTTTTGACAGAAGAAGACTATGAAGATTATTTAGTTTTAGCAGAAGATTTAGAGGATACGACTTATACGTTTGCAGAATTGAACAAAGCTCTTCCGCGAACTATTTTAGAAAACTACCGTCAATTAAAAGAAGATGAAGAAAAAAATGAAACGCTGGTTAAAGATCAACTCAAAAAGATGATTGATGAAGCCATTAAAGCCTATGAGGAACGAAAAGCTGAGTCATCAGAAGTTTATTTAGAAGATAATGAGTGGCCAGAAAAAGAAGAAGTAACCACTGCTGATAATACAGCAGCTAATAATACAGCAGCTGATAAGACCCAAGATGATCCGCATTTGCTCAAAGAGTCCGAATATGAAGTTCGTGATGGTAAGTTTAGCCAAGAGGAAGCTTATACTATTTTAGTAAAAGTGACTGGATTACCTGTTGATTATAATACTGGTTATGCAATTGCTGGGGGATATAAGTTTCCTGTCGATGGAGTCAAATACTTTGTGGTGGGAGATGGTGAAATCAATACCAGTGAAGGCGATGTTTTCAATCGTAATGAGGAATCACGTTTAGCAAGAGTAAATGAAGCCAATACGACACCGACACCAAGTTACATGGATTTGTTTCCGGATTGGTTTGATATTTATCCGGAGAATGCAGTCATCAAACCTTTTTTCCCCGATATTGCTTATAATTATTTATTGGGTAAAGAGGACTTCCCAGCCGATGCTTATATGTTTGACTTCGAGTTCAATGATGATGGTTCTTATACTTTGACCATTGCATCAAGAGATAAGATAGTTGATCCAAATATATCGGAAAAAGATGCTATCATCGATGTATTTGTTGTATATGCGGATGGGACATATTATAAAAAATAGAGATTAAAAAAATATAAATGTATGTAAAAAAATTAATGAATAGAAGGAGCAGTTGACTATAAAGTTATCTGCTCTTTTTATCTCGTTAGCAATAGTAAAGGAGTAGTATCTATGGATAAAAAAGAATATTTAGTTCGGACTTTCTCTCGGACTAAGAGAAAAGACTATGAGAATTATATTTTGAATGCGGTATGGCAACAAATGAACTATCCGCAACTTCGACCAGTCACTCAGCAATATGTTAAAAATGGTAAGAATGAATATTATTTAATTGATCTTTATTTCCCTCAACTCAATATAGGAGTGGAAGTGGATGAAGCCTATCATTTAAACAATCAAGAAAATGATAAGTTAAGAACATTAAATATCATGCAAAAGTTGGCTGCTATTCCTGAAACGGGAGATTTCAGAGTTTTTAGAATTGATGCAACCTTAAGTATTGATGATTTGCATCAAAGAATCAAAGAAGTGGCTGATGCTATCAAAAGACAAGCCATTGAAAAAGAAATCAAAATATGGGATACAGATGTCTCTATTAAAGAGTTAATTCAAGCAAAAGGTTTTCTTTCAGTAGCTGATAACTATCAATTCGACCGCATAATTGACTATGCTAACCAAGTCTTTTTGAAAGATTATCGCGGTTATCAGCAAGCAGCATTTCCAATAGAAGTCGATGGAAAACATTCGACCGCATGGAGCCCAGTTATTTCAGCAAATGGTAACGTCGAACATGCAGACTGGTATAACACTTTAAATGAAGATTGGACGGAAATAAAAGAAATCAATACCAGACACGATGATAAGTTAATCATAGTTTCTGCCAATGAAATACGTTGTGTCTTTGCTAAAATGCGTGATCCATTCGGCAAAATGAAATATCGCTATATTGGTAATTTTCAATTGATCAGTTGGACAGAGGATTATTTGGAAAGAACCTATCGTAAAGTGAGCGATCGTATTTATGTGGATTATGAGAAGGGATTGGTTTCGTTCAATCCTTTCAACTAAAGTGCATAATGATAATATGGATAATATAAGATTTAGTTAAAACATATTTCTGAGGTGTAGGATGAATATAATGTTTGAGAAATCTGCTAAGTTAAAAATTAATTTAACTAATGATCAACGAAGACAGCTTTCTTCAATTGAAAAGATTAAGAACGGATGCATGCAAGACAATGTAATTGCTTATGATATTTATAACGAGGGTGAATTGGTTGGTTTTGTCATGGCTAGACAATATAGTAGGGAAGGTTGGTTTCTTTGGAATTATGCAATTGATAAAAATTATCAAGGACAAGGTATTGGTTATCGAGCATTAGTTGAACTATTGAAGTTGATAAAAGAAAAATTTAAAGCTTCGTTGATTTCTACTACATATATTTATGGAAATGAAGCGGCAAGAAAATTATATGAAAAAGTAGGCTTTGTCGAAACAGATGTTGTTGAAGAACTCGGCTGTCACGAGGTGAACATGCTTCTTAAACTTTAATGTATCAGAACAATACAAAAAATAAGATTGATTTATTTTAAGAAATAAATATAGTGAAAATGAATTTATAATGACTATGCTTTATATGATGCATATGCAGTGAGGAGAGATATGAGTGGCTAGCTTTAAGGATTTTGACAAATTCAATATTAGAGTGGGAGAAAGTCATGCCAAAATTAATAGTAATTAGAGGAAATTCCGCCAGTGGGAAGACGACTTTAGCTAAAAGATTACAAAAAGCATTTGGCCCAAATACATTAGTGCTATCTCAAGATATCGTCCGTAGAAATATGTTATACGTCCGTGATGAAGTCGATACGGAGGCTATAAAATTATTGACTACTTTAGTAGAATATGGCTTTGCTAATAATAAAATTACCATTTTAGAGGGGATTCTAAATTCTGAATGGTATCAAGCGCTCTTTGAAAAGGCTTTGGAATTATATGGTCAAAAGAATATACATGCCTATTATTATGATTTATCTTTTGAGGAAACGCTTAGTAGGCATCTGACTCGAAACGAGCGCTTAGAATTTGGTGAAGCAGAATTAAAAAGATGGTGGAATAGAAAAGATTATATTGGCTTTATAAAAGAAGAAATATTCACTGAGGAGATAGGAATTGAAGAAGCAGTAGAGAGGATTGTTCTTGAAGTAAAGAGTGATTAGGACAACAAATTTAATATAGATAATAATTGTCAGTTTATTTGATCAACTTAAGTGGTATCAGATAAACTGACATTTATTTTTGTATGAATATATTATTAATAAAAATAAATAAAGTAATGGTTACAAACATTGAAATCTGATAAAATTATTACTAATAATTATCCCAATTTAATTCTTCACTACACTAAAATGAAAGGTGAATTGTCTATGAATCATAAAAATATATATTTTCAATTTTGGATATTACTGTTAGTTTTTTTCTCATTGTTTACTTTAGAGACTAATATTTTTGCAAAAGAAAATAGCGTAATTGAAGGTCAGGTCTATCAACAAGAAGATATAAAAAATTATGACTTATCAAAGTCAAATGACATTCATCCCGATAATGAATTAGAGACTATTGGGCAATTCATTTTAAATGGTAATACTGATAACCAGAGCGATAATCAATATTATATTAAAGAGGGTCATTTAAATTTCCTTTACGAGTTAGATAAGGAAAAACTAACAGCTTTAAAAGATCAATGGCAAGTGGTAGAAGATAAAAATAAGAAAATTGGGAAACTGAAGTTAGATCAGCCAATTATGAATGGAGCTATCATTGTTCAGTCTTCCTTTGATGGAGAGGATTGGCAAACTGATAAAATAATTACGGATATTCTGTCCAAGGATACTGATTTATCTAAGCCTTTTTTTACAACCAATCAAATGCATGAAATAAATGGAGCTTATTACCGTATTTTAGTTACTTATAAGTTGGAAAGAGAAAGTGAACCTACAGATTTGATTATCTTTGATATAGATAATACTGAAACTAAATATCAATTTGAAGAGTATAAATTTTATGCTATTAATAAAAAAACAGTTGAAGAGGGGAATGCTTCACCTAGCGATAAACCTCGAAGAGAATTTAAATCTAAAGTCAATACCGGCTTAGACAATGGGTATAATTTAAATGAAGCTGAAAAAATTGATAAAGAGGACCCACATTTTGGCTGGGATCTTGGTTTCTTCACTGTAAATGGTTACACCAGAGAGGCTAAAGAATCCAATGGAAAACCAGTGTTTTTAAAGACTGTTGGTGATGAAATAAGACTGTGGTTTACTTTGAATCAAGAAATTGATCAGCTTGATAAAAATCCAGCCCTCAGGATTTCAGAGGACAAAAATGGCTATGATGTAGCTATGGGAATCAAACAAACGAACTTTAAACGGGGAACTCTAATTGTTAAATATACAGATGATGAAGGTCACAATTATGATCCGGTTATTTATACAGACTTTCTAGCTGCTAATGCGTCAACATATGCAGATACCCGCATTCAACTTTTTGAAGAGGGAGATTACGAAGTAACTTTAAATTATGAAGTGAGTAATAGTCCGCGTCGATATGCTTCCGTCGATGTACTTCCTAAATATTATAATTATAAAATGAATTTTGAATTTGCCATTAGAAATGGAAACACCATGGCTTTTCCAAGAGATATGGAGACAGGTTCAGAATTAAAAGATAGGGCCTATACAAGAAGTGGTTTTATAGTCGATTTTACACAATCGAAATATTTAACTTTAGATGTTGTGAGAAAAGAAGTGATAACGAATGATGATGGCAGCCTTTCTAGCAGTGTACGTTCCAATACAGTTGGCAATGGGCTCAATACTTATGACAAGCCAGGCATCTATGAACTAACTGTTAAAAATCAATATTCAGAATCTTTACCAACAACCATAACTATTTTTGTAGGTGAAGATAAAAATATTATGGCATTAGCGAAAAACAAATTAAGTATCGAAGAATTTAACCAATCTTTATTAGCTGGCAAAGAAATTGATGATAGTGGTGAAATAGTCGATCAGATCGAAAATGATTCCACAGAGGAAAAAATAATAAAGACAGAATCGTCAGTCGAAACTTCAGCAGATAAAAATAAGGAAGTTGACACTGAAACAACGCAATTGGAAGTCAAAGTAAGTGAGAATAAAGAGAGCAACATTTTTCTTCCTACAATAGGTATTGTTGGCTTAATGATTATCGGTTGGATGATTTTCCAAAAGAGAAAGTTTTAAGGAGGAAGCACCTATGAAAAAATTAATTACTTTACTTTTATCTTTTGTTTTCTTAATAGGTAGTTGTTTGACTCCTTTCGCTAACATAAATTTTTTAAATACAGTAACTGCTTATGCTGTGGAGGAATTGGATGATAATGACCAAGAATATAAAAATATCATACCTGACTTCACTGGGATGGAAGATCCAGATTTACAAAGATATATTGAAGATAATTTATATACTGAAATAATTAAAGAGCTTAATAATGATGAAGTGTTTATCGAAAATGTTGAGGCTGTCTATTTATCACAAGAATATCTTGAAGAACTCGCCTATAATTCAAAAGAAAATATTTATTTTGGGTATTCATTGAATGATTTGGATGAGATGTTAAATGATCAACGTTATGTTTTCACTTTAGGAGATTCAAATGAAACAGCCGTTGAATTATTTGAAGACTATGATGACACCTTCACTAAAGTTGCGACGAATGTAGCGATGGGTTCAGGAGTCATTATAGTTTTTATTACAGCTTCACTTGTGACATCAGGAACACCTGTAGTTAGTTTGATGTTTGCTACGGGTGCTAAATCTGCTTTAACTTTGGCATCGTCATCTGCTGGATTAAGTGGTTTAGCGGCGGCAGCTATCACAGGTGTTCAAACTAAAGATATGGAAAAAGCGATAAAATCCGGTCTGGTAACAGCTAGTAATGAATTTAAATGGGGAGCTATTCTTGGATCCATAACGGGTGCAGGGTCTGTAGGTTACAAATACAATAAAGCGTTAAATAGTTTAAAGGGTTCTGAATTATCTGGTTTAAACTTAAAAGAGGCAGCTTTCCGACAAGTAGAGTCTGGTTATCCAGTAGGAATAATTAAAGAAATAAAGACTGTAAAAGAATATAATCACTATCGAGACGTTGGATTAAAGGCTAAAATGATTAATGGGAAGTTAAACATGGTACAAAAGATTGATTTAAACTATAAACCTAAGGGAAGCAAATTGACAAACCTCCAACTAATGGAGTCAGGAAAAGCTCCGATTGACCCTGTTTCTAAGTTGCCTTATGAACTTCATCATGTTGGTCAAAAAAAAGATGGTGTATTAGCTGTTTTGACAAAGAGTCAGCATCGTGACGACATGACTATTCTTCATGAAATGGGAAAAACAAGTGAAATTAATCGGACTGAATTTGATACAATAAGAAAACAGTTTTGGAAGAAGTACGCAGCATCTTTTAAGTAAAACGATTAATTAGAAATAAATTTTATTAAAATTGAAAGATTTCTTTGGTACAATTTTCTTAATCATTAATAAGACTTTTAAATCAACAAATAAATTATCGTAAAAAAAACAGAGCCTATTATAGAAGTTTATTCTATAACTTCAAAAAATTATGACAGGGGTAAAAATATGGAAAATATTAACTTTGAAATGTTGCTCGTTGAATCTGCGAAACTTCCTATGGTTAAGATCGATCGTGAGTTGTTCTTAAGAAAAGAACTTCGCGGTAAATATCCTAAAGAAATTATCGAAAAGGCAATTGAATACAATCCAGCTTATGCTGGAATCAGTGTTGAAGATATCAATAAGATTGCTAAAAGCTGTATTATTGCTGAGAGAAATAAAGTGACCGCTTTATCTGCAGCAGCGGGGCTTCCTGGTGGCTTTGCTATGTTGGGAACAGTTCCGGCAGATTTGACACAGTATTTTGCGCATGTCCTTCGTATTTTACAAGAATTGATCTATCTTTATGGTTGGCAAGAGTTAAGACTCGATTCTGAGGAAATTAAAGAAGAAACGAAAAATCTACTTATATTATTTGTGGGTATTATGTTTGGAGTCAATGGAGCAGTTACTACTATTAATAAATTGACTGGACAAGTTGCTAAACAAGTGGCTAAAAAACTTCCTCAAAAAGCCTTAACGAAGGGTATGATTTATCCATTTGTAAAAAAAGTAGCTGCATTATTAGGTATTAGAATGACTAGACAAATTTTTGCAAGAAGTGTTTCGAAGGCTGTGCCAGTTATTGGTGCAGTTGTATCAGGTGGTTTGACCTATGCTACATTTACACCAATGGCTGAAAAGCTTAAAAATCATTTAGCATCTAATGAATTAGCAAGTGTGACTTACTACCAAGAAAATAAAGAAGATGATGTTATAGAGATTATAGATGCTGAAATTATTGATGAAATTGATGAAAATTTTTAATTAGTTAAATATATCAATATTATCTATGATTTTCACTTAAAACTCAAAGACCCCTGAAGCTCGGCTTCAGGGGTCTTTTATTGTAGTAATGTATATTATGGTTAAACCATTTCTTCTCGATTATATTCTCTACCAGCTTTAAAGCTATCTAATATACGTTTAACTTGTGGGGCGAGGAAGATAAGGGCAATCATGTTTGGAAATACCATCAGACCGTTGAAGAAATCAGCCATGAGCCAAACAAAATCTACTTTTTGTGTCAGAGACGATCCTAGAATAATAAAGAAAATAACGATGATACGATAAGGTAAGAGACCCTTGTGACCAAATAAATAACGGATGTTAGTTTCACCAAAGTAGTACCAACCAACAATAGTGGTAAAGGCAAAGAAAGTTAAACATAGAGCAAGGAAAGAAGTTCCTATGGTACCAAAAGCTGTAGAAAAGGCTTCTTGAGTAACTAATGGACCTGCTAAACCTTTTTCGTGAGCACCTGTCACTAAGATAACCATAGCAGTTGCTGTACCTACAACCAGTGTATCAATGACGACACCAACAATCGCAACTAAACCTTGTTCAGCGGGGTGTTTTACGTTAGCAACCGCGTGAGCATGTGGTGTAGAACCCATACCGGCTTCGTTAGAGAAGAGACCTCTAGCTACACCAAAGCGGATGGCTTGCTTGACGGTAGCCCCGATGGCACCACCCATCATAGATGTTGGTTTAAAAGCTTCAGTAAAAATAGATTGAAAGGCAGGAATTATTTGGTCATTATAAACAAACATCACAACAATTACACCTAGGATGTATAATACTGCCATCACAGGTACTACAAGTTCAGCAAAGTTTGCAATACGTTTCATTCCGCCCATAAATACTAAAGCAGCAGCTCCGGCGATCACTATCCCTACAATAATTGGATTGATACCAGTCGCTTCAGTCACAGCTGCGGAAATAGAGTTCGATTGAACCAGATTACCAATAAATCCTAAAGCTATAATGATAGCTACTGAGAAGAAAGCAGCTAAGAATTTAGCAAATTTTTTATTATTAATCCCTTTACTGATGTAGAAGGCAGGTCCCCCTACATAATCTCCTTCACGCACTTCGCGGTATTTTTGAGCCAAGACAGCTTCACCAAAGATGGTCGCCATCCCAATGAATGCAGACATCCACATCCAGAAAATAGCACCAGGACCGCCGGCCATAATGGCTGTAGCGATCCCCGCTACGTTACCCGTTCCGACTTGTGCAGCAACCGCAGTTGCTAAAGCTTGGAAAGAAGACATGGTTCCTGCTTCATCTTTTTCTTTCTTTCCAAATACTCCTCCAAATGTTTCTTTAAAAGCTTTGCCAAAAAAGCGTATTTGTGGGAAACCGAGATAAACAGAATATAAAAGACCGACTGCAACGAGAAGATACAAGAGCACACTAGACCACATCTTATCACTTAGTTCTGTCATTACTTCGACAAAAGTGTTGAGAAAAGACTCCATAAAACCCCTCCTAAATGTTTTGTTAAATTAATTTTAATTTAGTAGAGAACTATAGTCAATAAAATATTGTAAGCGATAACATATTTTGTTTATAATGCTAGATTAATAAATATAATTGTACACTTTGACCAATTAAATGAGATTTTTTATTTTAAAATTGACATTTAAAAACTTAAGTATATTCAATATTATTCTCGTGAGTTATAAAGTATAATAGGATTAGATAGGTTCTAGAAACATAATAAAGTAAAAAATATTTTTATACATTCAGCACAGATTTTTTTATCTAATTAAGTTGATATTGAACAGATGAAAACAAAAAGAATAGGAGAAAGTTATGCAACTATTTACAGAACGCCTAATTATTCGCCCTCTTAAAGATTCTGATTACAAATCGTGGCTAAGGGGCTTTAACGGACGTGCCGCATCATTTAATGAATTTGATGAAGGAAAAATCGATATGTCTATTTGTACAAAAGACTGGTTTAACATGTTGATCGCTAAGCACAAAAAAATGATGGATGAAGACTATCAGTACATATTCGGTATATTTGATAAAAACCTGGAGCATTTGGGTATGATTAATCTAGTAACTTTAGAGCGAGCAAATTTCCAATGGTGTGAATTAGGTTATTCTATTCATAATCAATATTGGCGCAATGGATATGCCTATGAAGCCTTGGACAGCTTTTTAGGATATGTTCAAAGTGATTTGAAGTTTCATCGAGTTGAGGCCCATGTGAAAGAGGGGAACACACCTTCTGCAAATTTACTCATAAAATTAGGTTTTAAAAGTGAAGGCATTCGTAAGAAATTTATTTTAGAAGAAGAATGGACTGACCGATTAATTTTCGCTAAAGTATTAGAATAAGGGGTGTTATCTATTCAATATTGGTTGATAGATAGTAGAATAAAAGTTTAAGGAGAATATAATTGTGTCAGAAACAGTTAATTTTATGAATATGTGTATGATTTGTCACGAGGACAAAGTGGTTGTTATGGACCGAAAAAGCCAAGATTGGCCAGGTATAACTTTTCCTGGCGGAAAGGTCGAATATGGTGAATCATTTATCGATTCTGTCATTCGAGAAGTAAAAGAAGAAACAGCTTTAAATATTTCTACTCCTCAGTTATGTGGGATCAAGCATTGGATGAAAGATAATCAAAGACATCTTGTGTTTTTTTATAAGACCAAAGAGTATGAAGGAAAACTTATCTCTTCTGAAGAAGGTGAGGTTTGGTGGGAAAGATTAGATAATCTCTCCTCTTTAGATTTAGCTCCAGACATGCTCGATATGGTTCGTGTATTCACTGAGGATCAAATCAGTGAATTTCATTATCGAATGGAAGGCGATAAATGGATTAGTAATTTGAAATAAGAAAAAGCAGTAGCTCATAGAGCTACTGCTTTTTAATAGGATAAGTTATTAGATTCTATTTTATTGCTTACTATCATTAATTACTGCTTTACGAATAGCAAGTAATAAAATGAGTAGGCCAATCGCTAGAATAATATGAGAGATACCCGCAACTCCTGATAAAGAGCTATTAGCAGCCGAAGATAAAGAGATTTCTTTTACTTGAACAATTCCTCGAGCTGTCAATGTAGCCACCAGCATCAATAAGCCTAGGTTATAAGTAATCATAAACCATTTCATCTTTTTATATTGCTCAAGATTAAAGAGTTTATTAAGAATAATTAGTAAAATAAAGACTAGCATTCCCAGAACCATCAAATGAACATGCAGTGTGGATAAGGATGTATCTGCTGTAAAGTTCATGTGTTTGGTGAATTCTCTATAAAAGACCCCGCTAATCATGGCCAGCACAAAATAGAAAATGGCAAAGTTTATATATTTCTTCATTGTTTACTCCTTTTAAAATTAACTTTTGAAGTGATCTGCCTTGTTAAAATAATTCCACAAGAACATAACACCAGCTAGAAAGAGAGCAGCGCCTAAACCAAGATAAAAGATGGCAATCCAAAGACTTGGCCATAGATTAAATCTACGAATAGATATACCTAAAGTCATCATGAAAGCCATAATGATAAACGATTTCATGTCAAAGAATTTTAAGAAGAAAGTCTTTTCTTCGACATAGGATAGGATTCGTTTGGTGTGCTTTTTGACTAAGTTTTTAAAAACCATAAACCAAAAGAGAGAAAAGATTACTAGTGAGAGGACTAAGTTAACCAGGCTCCAATTGCCTTCGTAAGCTATAATTCCTATTCTTAAAATATTAAAGCCTGCAATGGCCCAAACAATTGCTGCTATTAATAACAAAGTTCTATTTTTTACTTTCATAATTTTACTCCTAACCAAAATGATTGTGATGTAGTATATATAATAACTTTCTTTATGACGAAGCTAGATTTTTTCTCCTTCTTAAGAATTACCACACTTTAATTGTAAAATCTTCTCGTATAAAATGTCAATTTTAGTGATTTAAAGTTGTGTCACTTTTTATTGTATAATTTAATAAATGCTTTAATGATTAATAGATGTTAAATGCAGTTACTCTATTAATCAATATATTTTAATTAAAAAAGGAGCGAAAGTATGAAAATTAATTATTGGGCGGATTATGCATGTCCCTATTGTTATATTGGTGAAGTGAGAATCAAACGAGCGATAAAGGAGTTGGGCTTATCAGATAAAATTCATTTGAATATGTTTGCCTATCAACTGGACCCCAATGCTGGTCAAGTTGCAGAAGGTGATATGGTAACACGTCTAGCTAATAAATATGGGATTACTAAGGAAGAGGCTGCAGAGAGAGTTTCAGGAGTTAAAGAATATGCTAAAGAGGACGGCTTAGATTTTGACTATACGAAGGTTCATTTTACTAATACTCTTGACGCGCATCGTCTAACCAAATTTGCCATGGAGCATTTAACAATTGAAGAAGTAGATGTTTTAAGAATGGCTATTTACAAAGCCTACTTTGAAGAGCATTTAGAGTTAGCTAATCATCAAGTCCTATTAGATATTGCAAAAAAGGCTGGACTAAAGGTGGATCAAGTAGAAAAATTTCTAAACAGTTCCCAATACAAAGACGAAGTGATCGAAGATCAAAAAGAGGCCCGTTCAAAAGATGTAAAAGGCGTACCTTGCTTCGTAATCGGTCAAGTAATGGTTCCAGGAGCAATGTCAGTTGAGACCTTTAAAGATATTATTAAGCAAGAGCTAGAAAATAATCATTTGTATTAGGATGAAGAGTAACAATGTTTTATGATACAAGCTTATTAAAAGATCAAACAATCTATTTAAAGTTAAAGAAAACGAGTGAAGCTCAAGCTGAAAAAAATTGGGTACCTGCTTATTATTTTGATATTTGTCTACTCAATGGGACAAAGATTGGGTACTGTGATCTGCGTATAGGGCACAATAAAAACACATATATTGGTGGCAACATTGGCTATGGCATTGATGCGGACTATCGAGGAAATCACTATGCTGCTAAAGCCTGTAGGTTACTCTTTAAATTAGCTAAACAACACAATATGTCCTATTTAATTATTACCACTGACCCAGCTAATATTGCTTCTTATCGTACCTGTGAAAGACTAGGCGGCGAATTAATTGAAATCGCGGATATCCCTAAGAATCATGATATGTATCAAAGAGGGATGCGAAAAGTTAATATTTACCAATTTGATTTCTCTTGAGACATTGATATTTACGTTTAACAAAAAAACAGATTCTTATTTGAAATACATAAATGACAGGTATATAATAGAAAAAATAAATATAAGGAAAGAAGGATGGTATTATGCTAAAGAAGCTAAAAAAAGCCACAGAAATTAGTAAATCATCAGGTTTGTTCTTAGGAGGAGCTCTTTTTGGAACACTGGGCTTAAAAGTTTTGACTAGTAAGAAGGCTAAAGAGAAATATGCTGAAATGATTGCTAGTTCTTATCAATTTAAAGATGAATTAGATGCCAGTGTATCTTCTATCAAGCAACATACAGATGATGTTTTAGCAGATGCGCAAGAAATCTATCAAGCTCGCAAGCAAGAAGAACAGATTAAGAGTATTGATGTCGTAGAAGGTCAAGATGAAGTTTAATATCTGTCATCAGAATCAAAGCCGTTTAAGGGTTAAAAGTTCCTTTCTTTTAACCCCAACTATTTGCGATTACTTAAAGGAAAAGAGCCATTCAAATGCTGCGATTCAAAGAATTGTTTTTTATAGTGATCAGAAAACATTGGCTATATCTGTTAATAAGGACTATGAGATTTCGCAGGCTATTCAATTTTTAAAAAGTATTGAGAGAGAAAAGATAAATCAATTACTAGAAAAACCCTACTATAAGGAGAAAACACCTTATGCGATTATTTCGAAGGAATTGAGTTTATTTGCACTTAGACGTCTTTTATTACCGAACCCCATTCAATATTTTTATACAATCTATCAATCATCGAATTATTTAAAAAGAGCAATCAAGGCTTTAATAAATAAAAATGTGAATATGGATGTGTTGGATGGAGCGGCAATTATTACTTCTATTTTAATTGGCCAACCTAAAACAGCGAGTTCTATTATGTTTATCATGGGACTAGGCGATCAATTAAATGATTGGACCAATAAAAAATCGATTGAAGACCTAGAAAACAGTCTTAAACAACAAAAACAAATGGTTTGGGTCCTGGATGATAAGGGTGTTAAAGTAGAACGCGATACTAAACAGATTAAAATGAATGATATTGTAGTGTTTACAGAAGGCAGTGAAATTTTATTCGATGGAGTTGTTCATTCTGGATCAGGAATGGTCAACGAAAGCTCATTAACGGGTGAGTTTTTCCCGGTTATGAAGCAAGACGGCGATGAAGTATTCTCTAATACGATTTTAGAAATGGGTGAGCTTTATGTTCAAGTCACCAACACGACTCTAAACAATCGTATTCATGAATTGATGGAGCTAATGAGGAAGTCAGAAGCTAATAGTAATACCCAACAAAATAAATACATTGCTTTAGCAGACAAACTGGTTAAGTATAACTTTTTAGGGGTAGTAATTACTTATTTATTAACCGGTTCGCTACGTAAGGCATTATCTTTTTTATTGGTCGATTTTTCATGTGCCTTGAAACTTTCCATCCCTATTTCTTATTTGTCTGCCATTAAAGACGCAGTTGATAAAGAAATATTAATTAAAAGTATGGCAGTGGTCGAAAAATATAATGACATTGATCTGGTTGTTTTTGATAAAACAGGCACCTTAACAATCTCTGACCCTAAAGTGGTTCAGACTATTTCTTTCCACGATTATAGCAAGGATGAAGTCTTGAGAATTGGGGCTTGTTTGGAAGAACATATCTACCATCCTTTAGCTAATGCGGTAGTTACTGAAGCAAAAGTCCAATCAATCGTTCATGATGAAATGCATGGACAATTACACCACATTGCTTCACGCGGCATTTTATCGACCATCGATGAAAAAGAAGTGGTTATTGGTAGCTATTTGTTGATGAAAGAAAAAAAGATTGCTATTACACAAGAACAAGAAGCAGTCATTGAGCAATATGAGCAACAATATAACTTACTTTATTTAGGTTATGATGGAAAATTAATTGGTTTGTTCTTAATTGATACGCCTTTAAGAGAGGATACAGCGAAAGTTATTCAGTGGTTACAAGACAATGGGAAAGAAGTGGCTCTTCTAACAGGAGATACGCAAAAAAGGACGCAAAGTCTAATCGATAATCTTTATTTTCACCATATAAAAACTGAAGTGTCACCAAGTGAGAAGTATCAGTTTATTAAAGAGCAAAAAGATGCCGGCAAGAAAGTGATGATGCTTGGAGATGGCCTTAATGATTCTGCTGCTCTGTCTTTAGCAGATATCGGGTGTGTGATGAATGACGCTGCCGATATTTGTAAGCAAACCAGCGACCTAGTATTATCCAACAATCAACTAGGTGGTTTGATGGAACTCCAAAAAATTAGTAGCTTGCTCGAAAAAAGGATCAAAAAGAATCTTAAAGAAACTATAGGTATTAACAGTTGTTTAATCATATTGGGGGTATTTGACTTATTATCTCCAAGTGCATTATCGATTCTTCATAATTTAACTACAACAGGAATTATATTGAGAAGTATGTCGGGCTTTAAAGCTCATAAATAATTTCTTCAAGAATCCCTTAAAGTGAGCATATTTTCCTCACTTTAGGGGTTTTTAATTTTTAAGGTTCCAAAATAAATAGGTTCGATGTAAAAAACCGCGTCTATACATGATCAAAATGCATGGGTCAACGCTAGTTATGATAAAAACATATGGGAGCTCAGCAGTCTAACAGGAGGAAAGACTATGAAAATAAAATATAATAAACTGTTGATACGTAATGCAGAAGCGTCAGATGCGATTCAATTATGTCAATGGTGGAATAGTGGAGAAGTAATGAAATGGGTTGGTTTTCCAAAAGGTCTAGGGAAGACGGTTGAAGAGGTGCAATCAAAAATTGAGAGCTATTCCGATGAGAAAGGTCGTCTTTTGTTGATTGAATATCAAGGTGCCCCTATAGGTGAATTATACTATGACAACTTGGGCCAGCAAGTAGCAGAAATCCATATAAAAATTTGTGTTTCAGACTTCCGTGAAAAGGGCATAGGTAGATTAGCGTTAAGTTTATTGGTTAAAGAATTATTTAAGAAAGCTTATAAAAAAATATTGATAAGTGTTGATTTAAAAAATACAAGAGCTCAACATGTTTATGAATTGTTAGGTTTTAAGATGACAGTTATTAATTATGATTCTTGGATGGATCAATTAGGTGAGAAACAATCGAGTATTGATTATGAGTTGATTGAAGAAGAGTTTAATGATTTTTCTCTACAATAATGAAGGATAGAAATAGCTAAAAAAGAAGGCCTCCTATCACATAATTAGTGATAGGGGGCCTTTAGATACTTTAAGAGTCTATTGTTCTTCTAATGAATCTTTAGTCACTAATTCTAAAGGTGAAGCAATGGATTCTTCAACTTCTTCTTCATTTAAATGTTTGATAGCTGCCTCAACAGCTAATTTACCCATTTCTTTAGGTTGTTGTGCTATAGTTGCTGCTAATTCGCCTTCTTTAACAGCTTCTAAACCATCATCATTACCGTCAAAACCAACTACCAAGATATCTTCTTCTAAGCCAGCTGCTTTAATGGCTTCAATGGCACCTAACGCCATTTCGTCATTTTGAGCAAAAACAGCTTTAACATCAGGATGTGCTTGAAGAAGGTTTTCCATAACAGTAAGTCCTTCTGAACGATTAAAGTTAGCTGATTGACTAGCTACGATGTCTAATTTATCTTTAGCGCCTTCCTCAAACCCCTGACCTCTCTCGTTAGTAGCAGAAGCACCAGGAACGCCTTCTAATTGGATAACTTGAGCATCTTCTCCGACCTTTTCAATAATGAAATCAGCTGCCATCTTACCACCTTCAACGTTATTTGAAGCGACTAGAGAGATAACTTCACCATCTTCAGCGTTGCGGTCAATAGTTATCACTGGAATGTTTGCTTCGTTAGCATTTTTGATTGCTGGAACAATAGCATCAGAGTCAACAGGGTTGATTAATAGAATATCAACACCTTGAGTAATTAAATCATCTAAACCATTAAGTTGAGTGGTTGCATCGTCTTGAGCATCAACAACTTGAACACTCGCGCCCATTTCTTTTGCAGCCTCTTCCACGCCTTCTTGTAAGTCCACGAAGAAGGGATTGTTAGTTGTTGATAAAGCTAAACCAATTGTGTATTCCTCGTCAGCAGCTAATACAGAAGTAAAATTAAAGCCTGAGAAAACAAGAGGGAAGATAGCTAATAGAGTGATAATAATTTTTTTAATAGTTTTCATAAATAGTCTCCTTTTATTTATCTTTACGATCCAATAAGACAGCGATTAAAATAACGACACCTTGAACAATTTGCTGATAAAAACTTGAAACGCCTAATAAGTTTAAACCGTTATTTAAGGTTCCAATAATTAAAGCTCCAACTAAGGTTCCAACAATGCGACCATGTCCACCAGCCATACTAGTACCACCAATCACCACTGCCGCAATAGCGTCCATTTCATAGGCTACTCCTGCTGTTGGTTGTGCAGAGTTTAAGCGTGAAGTTAAGATTAAACCTGCAATGGCAGCTAAAGCACCTGAAACAGTATAGACAATAATTTTTACACGATCACTATTAATCCCAGCGATAAAAGCTGCTTTCTCATTGCCACCGACCGAGAAGGTCTTGCGTCCGAAGGTTGTTTTATGTAATAAACAATAAAGGCCTGCAAAGACGATTAGCATGAGAATGACAGGCACTGGAATTTTAAATAAATACCCCCTTCCTATAGATTCAAAAAATTGCCCCCCTTCAAATTTAGTTAGGGGATTCCCCCCAGTTAATACCAAAGTTAGACCCCGATAAATCGTCATGGTAGAAAGGGTAGCAATAAAAGGTACAACATTACCCTTTGTAATAATTAAACCATTGACTGCCCCTAAAAGACCACCAAGCAAGACGCCTAATAAGACTGCTAATATCGGGTGAATGCCATACATCATCAAATAGGCAACAATCGCACTTGAAAGAGCTAAGACCGATCCGACAGATAAGTCGATCCCCCCAGTAATAATAACGAAAGTCATACCAAAAGCGATGAAAGCATTAATAGAAACCTGTCTGAGTAAGTTAAGTAAGTTATTTACTTTAATAAAATTAGGGTTTAAAGCCGTTACGAGTATAAATAATACAATTAAGGCTAAGACCGGACCTAATCTTCTTAAATTAAATTTTTTTGTTGAAGCTTTTAATTCTCGTTTATCCATTATTTCCCTCCTGTAGCTAAAGTCATGATGCGTTCTTCAGATAATTCTTCTTGTTTCAGACAACCATTTAGCCTTCCTTCATGAACAACAAGTACTCGATCACTCACACCAATAATTTCAGGCAAATCGCTTGATACCATAATAATTCCTACTCCACGATCTGTTAACTCGCGCATTAACAGATAAATTTCTCTTTTGGCTCCAATATCTACGCCTCGAGTAGGTTCATCTAAAATTAATATTTGTGTTCCAGCTGCTATCCATTTAGCAAGTACAACTTTTTGCTGGTTACCTCCTGAGAGCGAGGAGACAGGAAGGTGCATACTCGCTGTCTTAATAGCTAAACGTTCAATTAGTAATTGAACAAACTCTTCTTCCTCTTTATTGTTGATGAGACCGTTTTTAGCAAATTCATTGAAAGCTGTAATCCCAATATTGTCCTTAATAGAAAAATCTAAAAGGAGTCCTTCCTCTTTACGGTTTTCAGTCACATACCCTATGCCATGTTTAATAGCATGAAGCGGGGAAGTAATTTTTACCACTTGATCGTTTATAGCTATGGTTCCACGTTCAATGGGGAGCAATCCGAAAATAGCTGACATAATTTCTGTTCTTCCAGCTCCCATTAATCCTGAGACACCCAGTATTTCGCCTTGCTTTAAACTGAAAGAAATATCTTTAAACTTGCCGCTAACAGTTAAATCTTTAACTTCTAATAGCGTTCGACCGACTTCTGACCGTTCACTTGGATAATAATCACCAATGTCACGTCCAACCATCGCACTTACAATTTCTTTTTCATTAGTACTTCCGGCTTCTTTAGTCATGATGGAAATCCCATCTCGCATAACTGTAATTCGATCACTAATTTCAAAGATTTCTTTTAAGCGGTGAGAGATATAAACAATAGCGACTCCTTTTTGTTTGAGTTTTTGAATAATTGAGAACAAAGTCATAATTTCATTATCGGTTAAAGCGGCAGTGGGCTCGTCCATAATGATAACCGATGCATCGTTCATTAAGGTTTTGGCAATTTCAATTAATTGCTGTTGTCCAATACTCAAACTTTTCATGGGAGCGTTAAGATTAATTTGAATGTCCAGTTGTTGTAGAATGGACTCTGCTTTCGTTTTCATAGCTTGCTGATCACAGAGAATACCGAATTTTGTAATTTCTTTCCCCATAAACATATTCTCTAACACAGTCATTTCCGGCCAGGTAATTAACTCTTGATGTATAAAACTTACTCCATTATTTTCAGCATCTTTAGGATTATCAAATAATGATTCCTTACCATCTATAAGAATTTGTCCCTGATCAGCTTTCAGCAAACCCGTTAAGATATTCATTAAAGTGGATTTGCCAGCCCCATTTTCGCCCATTAAGGAATGGACCTCTCCGGCTTTTAAGTCGAAGTTTACACCTTTTAAGACATGATTGGCCGCAAATTGTTTATGGATATTGTTCATTTGTATGTCCATAATCATTCCCCCTAGAATACGACGCCTGATTGTAAGATAACATTAGCATATGGTGTGGCTTCACCGGTTCTGATAACTGCTTTACTGTGAGCCGTTTGCCCTTTAAAAGATTCATGGTCAATGAAGGCAATCTCAATTTGAGAATCGAAAATCTGCTGTATTTCCACTAGTAAATCTGGGTTGTGTTGCTTGATTTCTTCAGCTAAAATGATACGTTCAATTTTCATATCATCGATTACTGCTTTTAAGACACTGATAAACGAAGGTTCTCCTAGGCGAATGGCCAAATCAATTTTTTCAGTCCCTTGTACAATCGGAAGACCGCAATCGGCAATCGTCAACTGATCTGTATGGCCCATATCCGACAAAACTTTGGAAATATGACTATTCAAAATGCCATGCTGTTTCAAAGGCTTCACTCTCCTTCATTTGGTTGATAGTTGGCATACCACCTTGAGCGCCTTGTTTGCGAATAGATAGAGCAGCAGCAAGGTTCGCAAAACGTATCGCTTCTTCAAGTTCTAATTTTTTACCAATGGCCAATGCCAGAGCTCCATTAAAGGTGTCACCTGCGCCAGTCGTGTCTACAATTTGACTGACTGGAATAGAGGGTACACTCACTAATTTTTCTCCGTTATGGAAGAGAGTACCTTGAGCTCCTAATGTTACAATCATTTTATTAGGATATTCAGCGAGGACTGCTTCCATCTCTTGGCCAGGAAACATCAACTCAAACTCGTGTTCATTCGGTGTGATATAGTCGATAGCGTCCATATATTGGGCATTAAATTCTCGAGCGGGTGCTGGATTATAAACAATTTTACAATTTTCACTTTTCATTGTTTTAAAGACTTTTTCGACTGTTTTGATAGCACTTTCGTTTTGAATGAGTATTAAATCACAAGTTTTAAGAAATTCAAATTCTTTAACCACATCATTCACCGAATAGGCATCATTAGCTCCAGCCACGTAGATGATAGTATTTTCTCCTTCTACAACATTAATAATGGCTGATCCCGAAGGAAGTTGGTCTTTATTGATGACATGGGAAACATCGATGTGATTTGTTTGTAAGTTATTTAGTAAGTTCTTAGCGAAAGTATCATTTCCTACGGCTCCTAACAGATAGGTCTCTGCTCCTAATCGGCTGGCTGCAACCGCTTGGTTTGCACCTTTACCTCCAAAATAAGTTTCAAAGTGTTCACCATAGATTGTTTCACCAGCCTTTGGTCGACGTTTTGATGTCACAACAAAGTCTGTAGAAATACTTCCAATAACAGCTATTTTAACCATTATTCTACCTCCCTTAATGAATTTCGTTGTAATAATTGGGGTTTGATTTGGATAATTTTTGTTGTTTGATAATTAATTTCTTGGTTAATAATAGATAATAATAATTCTGTTCCTTGATAGCCAATTTCATAAGCGGGTTGTTGGATAGTTGATAATCCAGGTTGAGCATAGGAACCAAAGATAATGCCATCATAGCCAATGATCTGTACTTCTTTTGGAATTTTTACGCCTAATTGGTTCCACGTCTGCATGAGAGCTAAGGCATAAACATCGTTGGGGGCAATAACTGTTTGAATAGTTGGATATTTCTGAATAACCTCTCTAGCGACTTGGTCGGCAAATTCCATTTGAAAAGAATTTGTCGTGTAGATATGATAGTCAATTTTAGCAGGATCAAATACAGATTGGATTCCCTTTAGACGAAGCTGTGAAACATTCATATTCATTGGTCCAGTCATAATTAGAACGGAACCATGATTCGTTTTTCGAATCGCTTGGCCAATTAACTGCCCGCCATAAAAATCATCAGCAATCACTGCAAAACGATCGTTTGCATTCATCCGGTCTAGCGAAACGGTTGGAATATCTTCTGGGGTATCTAAATGTGTTCCATCTACTTTGATTATTCCAGCAATATTGTATTGCTTAAAGAAGTTAAGATAATTTTCTCCATTGGTTTCCTTGCCTTCAGTATTCCCTACAATTAACATATATCCATTTTTCATAGCGCATTTTTCCACACCTTTAATTATAGAAGGGAAGTAGGGATTGGTTATATTAGGAACGAGCAAACCGATAATCATTGATGACTTTCGGTTGAGAGATCTTGCGATTTCATTCGGTACATAGTTCAATTTTTTAATTGCTAAGAGAATTTTTTGTTTAGATTGTTGACCGACGTATCCACTGTTGTTGATTAAGCGTGAAACAGTTGCCACTGAGACACCTGCTTCCTTTGCCACATCACGAATTGTTGTCAAATAGTTCACGTCCATTCATGTGTAAACGGTTACACATGATAATTATATTAAATTTGCTCGGTTTGTCAAGATGATTTTTATAGCAACATTAGATATTTTTGTTCAAATCTCTTATGATTAGATCTAATATTATTTTTAAAATTTATGGTCATAGAATGATTCATTATAAAATCTAATTTCGTAATCATTACCTCTTATATTATTTACTAAAAGATTAAATTTAAAAAGTAATATTAAATAAAAGTAATGATTAGAAGTATATGATTATTAAGTAGGTAATAACTTTGCATTGCGAGTTTAACGGTACTTAGGTATTATTAAAGATAAAGATTTTATGTTTTAATATATTTACAGTTATTATCTACATTTGGAGGAATTATGAATAATTATAATGATGTCAAATATAATAAAGTTAAACGTTTAATAGAAGATTTAATAGATAATGGAAACTCTATTGAAAAAATTAGAAGCTTCACGATTTTCTCGGATGATAATCCTGAAGAATCATTTGAAAAACTTGGAAGTGTTCTTTTTGGTTTGGATATAAACTCTTTTGCATTAGATAATTGGAAAGAATTAGTAGATTTTATGACTAAAGAGCCAGAAAAACCAAAAGGGCTATTTAATGGAGCTATTAATGATTTTGAGGTTTCACATATTGAATCCTCCCAATGGAAACAGTATAAAAATCTCTTAATTAATAAAAATTTTACAACTGACGCTATCAATGAAATAGAGTGTTCTTGTAAAACGATTGTCCAGCAATTAAGTAAAAACACTCTAGAAACAGAAGCTACTAAAGGACTCGTAGTAGGAAATGTCCAGTCTGGTAAAACCGCTAATATGGTGGGAGTTATATCAATGGCTGCTGATTATGGTTTCAATTTTTTCATTATTTTCACAGGAATCATTGATAGTTTAAGAAGACAAACTCAATCGAGGATTTTTAAAGATTTAAATTTAGACAGCAAACATTCCTGGGTCAGTTTAAACAATCCATCTTTAAGAAGTGATGATGATGAATTAAATTGGGAAAATATTAAGGTAGGATTAGGTAGTAATAAAAAATATTTTACTGTTGGTTTAAAAAATAAAAAAAGAATGGAAGACCTACTGAAATGGTTATACTCCGATGAAAATAAAACTAAACAGTTGAAGGTTTTAGTGATTGATGACGAGGCAGACCAAGCGAGTATAAATACTAAAGATATCAATCAGAATGAAAGAACAACTATTAATAATTTATTGTTAAAAATAGTAAATGGTTATAATGATAACAAAATTTCAGCAATGAATTATATAAGCTATACCGCTACACCATTTGCAAATGTCTTAAACGAGACAGAAGGATTATTTCCAAAAGATTTTATAATCTCTTTAAAAGCAGCAAGTGATTACATTGGTCCAAGAGAAATATTTGGTTTGCAAGAACCGGAATCTACTCCTAGAATTCCAATAATATATTCTTTTTCTGACAATGAGAATATAATGATAGATTCGATCCATAATTTTAAAAGTCAAAGGATTCCAAATAAATTAAAAGAAGCATTGACTTGGTATATAATTGCCGCATCGATCTACAGATTATATGGCATTAGAAAACCAGTGTCTATGTTAATTCATACCAGTTATAAAATTGATCATCATGAAGCAATATACAACGTTGTTAAATCATTTTTGTTTGATATTAAAAACAATCAGCAAGTTTTTTTAGATTATGCTGAGGGAGTGTATGACCGAATCACTTTGGATTTTACTATTGATGATTTCAAACTTGGCATGGAAAAATACTCTAGCAAAGATAAAATCAAAGATTATCCTGAGTTCAAAAAGATTAAGCGACAAATAATTAATATTTTAGATGAGAGTGGCAATGAGTATTTGAGTAATATTCCTCTTGACGAAGATGGAGTTCCTAAATATCATAATGGGTTTCATTTAGTAATGGATAATAGCAAGTCTGAATCAATTGAATCCGATCAAGAAATAAGACTAATTTACCCATCAAAAATTTCGAATAATAGAGCACCAATGTTCATAGTTATAGGTGGGAATACATTATCACGAGGATTAACTCTTGAGGGGCTAGTGTCAACATATTTCCTTCGTAATACTAAACAAGCTGACACATTATTACAAATGGGAAGATGGTTTGGTTATCGAAAAGGGTATGAGTTATTACCAAGAGTATGGATGGACGGACTTACTCGTGACCGCTTTCAATATATAGCTCAGATTAATGAAGAACTTTCTGAAGAGATTGAGATGATGAATATGAGAGGAGAGAGTCCAAAAGACTTTGGAGTTCGAGTCAGAAACTCACCGGATAATGCTTTTCTCCAGTTAACCGCTGCCAATAAACGACAAAGTGCATCGGGAATTGAATTAGATTTTTCAGGTATTGATAAGCAAACCACTATCTTTAAAGATGATTATGAGGAGTTAACTCATAACTTAAATTTAACTATACAATTCATAAAAAGTTTACATACTCCTAGAGAGTCAGTCTATGGAGAAAACAATTTGGTTTGGGAAGGTATTTCTTTTAACAAAATAAAAAACTATTTGAAAAATTTCAAATTTTCTAATCGAGCTATATTTTTTAATAACATTGAGCTCATGATAGAGTGGTTTGAAAAAAATCAAGAACAGTCGAAGAATAATTTTCCTGATTTCAATGTTGTTTTAGTTTCCAAAGGTAGTAGTGATAGTAATTATTTATTTGAAGTAAATGGAACTCAAATATATCCAGTCACTCGTAGTAAAAAATATGATGTTGATCAAACTTTAAAAGTAGTTTCTATTGGCAATTTAACTTTATCTGACAATATCTTACTAGATATTGAGAATAAAGTTATAAATAAAACATCGAAAAAAAGCGAATTATTAAAGATAAGAAGACAAAGCAATTTGGGAAATGTACCGCAATTAGCTATTTATATTATTGATAAAGATAGTAAACCGCAGAAGAGTAACAAAGATAGGCGAGATTTAGAGTTTTCACAACATATAGTTGGAATCAATATTTTCATACCTGGGGTTACTAATAAAAGAAAGAACCTGGCACAATACTTAAAAATACCAATTCGATCTATTGATATGGAGGAAAATAGTTTTGAAGAATAATCAGATGAGCATAGAAATTGCTAGACCTGATGAGAGAATGTCTCCCTCTGGGAAAGCGCTATTGAAGTCATTAAGTAATGAGTCTTTACCAATTATTGATCTAGTAGTTAGAGAATCTTTTCAAAATAGTTTAGATGCTAAATTAAACATTTCGGATCAGGTCAAAGTAGATGTGACAATTAACGAGATTCAAACAAGTAAGATCTCAAAATTTTTCGCTGAGATTGATCAAAGACTAAATCAATTATTTCCGTCGAAATCAAAATTAGTAGCAATAAGGGATACTTATACTACAGGGTTAACGGGTGAATTTAATACTGATAATGTCGATAAACTTTCTGAAAGTAATATTTATAAGTTAATTTATGGAATAAATATGAATCAGGAGCAAAGCGATGCAGGAGGTTCTTGGGGACTAGGAAAAACTAGTTTTTACAGGATTGGCTGTGGTATTGTTATTTATTATACTAGAATTAAAACCAACTCAGGAAGATATGAAGAAAGGTTGGCGGCTTGTTTAATTGAGAATTCAGACTTAAAAAATGCAATTATGCCTGAAAATAATCGAGGAATAGCTTGGTGGGGAGAAAAATATTCAGATAATCCATTTGATAAATCGTATCCTATTACAGATAAAAAATTTATAAGACATTTCTTAAATACACTTAATATTGCTTCATACGAAGGTGACGAAACAGGCACTACTGCTATTATTCCATTTATAAATGAAGAAAATTTAATTTATGGAACTCAAGAAGCTAAGGATACAGAAGAAGATGTTTATTATTGGGAAAAAGATCTGGAGAAATCTTTCGATTTAGCAATAAAAAGATGGTATTTTCCAAGATTAATGAATATTAAATATAAGAAAAAATTTAATCAAGCCTATCTAATTTCATTTGTAAATAACAACTTAGTTCAAATTACAAATAGTAGACATACCTTTTCATACTTTAAGAAGCTTTATGATTCAGCTTTAGTGGGTGAAAGTTTAGAAGAGGGCATCATAGTAAAACCAATCTATCTTAAGTCAATGGGGATGGCTAACACTTCCATTCCAACAGGGTATTTAGCATATACGAAGGTTTCTACAGAAGATTTAGGTATGTCTACTAAAGGAGAACTGTCACCTTTAGCATACATAGGTATGCCTAACAGCTCTAATCGAAGATCAGGTAAAATACTAGCTTATTGTAGAAAACCAGGGATGGTTGTCGAATATGTGACTGATAATGCAGATTGGTTAAGTGGATTCAATGTGGAGAACGAAAAATTTGTTTTTGCTATGTTTGTTCCAAATAGTGATGGACCACTTCATTCTAAATATTCAGATACTTATGAGACACTAGAAAATTATTTGAGAGATACCGAGAATGCGGATCACGCTAACTGGGATGATAAACGATTAAATAAAAGAAAAATCACAATTATTTCGCGAATAAAAAAACAAGTAGCTAAAGATTTGTCAGAAGAATATGGGGAACAGCTAGAAGCTATAAGTAGTGGAAGGGCAAATTCTCTGAGTAGAAAATATGGGAAAAAATTTCTTCCAAATATAAACTACGGTAAAGCTGCTAGTGCTAAAGTAAAGAGTAAAACCAAAAAGAAAGATCAAACAGCGAAAAAATCTGTTGGAATTATATTAAAGTCATTTCAACAAATTAGTCAAGACGTTTATAAAGTAGAATGTAATTTAAAAATTGCTGGAATGACAGTAGTAGATATAAAGGCTAATGTCGTATCCACCGACAGAGAAATTAACCAAAATCAATGGATTAATACTTTTGGCTCGAATATTCCATTTCCTTTTGAAATTGATAAAGTAAGTTCTAAAAATATTATAGGTATCAGAGTTAAGGAAGATAGAATTTATAATATTACAAAAAATTTAAAAGAGGTACCAATTAG
Organism: Facklamia sp. 7083-14-GEN3; assembly: GCF_024742075.1. Taxonomy (GTDB): domain Bacteria; phylum Bacillota; class Bacilli; order Lactobacillales; family Aerococcaceae; genus Facklamia. The sequence continues at coordinate 110,726 of NZ_JANSGD010000001.1, forward strand.
CTTATCCTTGAAGGTTTTAGATTCAAGTTTACAACCAACTCTAACTACTACAGCCAAGAAACTCGTATTGAAGGGGGATTAAAATTGAAGCTTTCTCTCTATAAAACAATAGATGAAGATCTCTTTAAAAAAGCTAAAGTTCATGTCTCAGAAGTTAATTTTTATTACGAAAATAATTATGATCAAATAAATAGCCACAAAGTTATCAAAGAAGTAAACGGTGATAAAAATATTGTTATAAATGAACTTATTGAAGATTGGTCACCAACAGAAAACGACTTCAATATTACGCAAAAATTTATTATTGAGAATCCTAAAATATTATTCGGATCAAGTGGTGTTACTCATCAAAGCAACATTATAGGTATGGCTTGCCACGTTTATTCAAAAACATCTAACTATCAGAAAACGATAAGTTTTGCAGACTTTAATAGTTATGACTCAAAAGTTGAGGCAGAATTTAATTATACGTTTCCGCCAGGAAATTTGTATGGATCAATTTTTTTTGATTATTTTTTCTACTTAAAAGAGTCGAATGAAATTTTAAAATTCACTACTGATCTTGTAGGAATAAATTTGTGTGAAAATTTTATTGATTCTTATAATATTATAATTGATGGAAATGGTTCAGAATTTCCTATCGAAGAGATTAATGATCCATCTAAACCTCTATGGATGGTTAAAACCAATTGGACAGATATATATCAAGACACCTTTAGCAATAATTCTTTTAGATTGATTTTAAATCAAGGACATCCTTTATTTGAACAATTTGTAGGCACTAGATATAAAGTTTCTCAGCATTTAATGAGTGAAGCAATTTCTTCAGCCATAACTCTTGTTGTACAACAAGCTATTATTATTGAAAAAAATAATTTAGAAGATAGCAGTGAAATTGTCCCAGGTAGTATTGCCCAAGTAATTAAATACTGGATTGACGTTTTTTCTATAGAAACCGAAAGTCTAGAGTCAATTGCTAATTCTGTACGAAAAAGCATAACAAGTAATTAAGGAGATTTTTTAAATGTTAGATTGGCCAACATATAGCTATAGTGATGCAGCTAATGATATGGAAAAAATTGATAATAATACACTTACTAAGCCAATTTTAAAAGGGGAGTTTTCTATTCTGAGACAAAACCTTTTGAAAGCTAGAGATGAAATTTATGAAAAATATGGTTTTGATAGAGGTATAGACAAAAAATATATCTTTGACCTTGAATTTGGCTTAAAGTTTTACGAAGCACTTTTACCATATTTAGATAATAGAAGATCTTCAATAGACGATACTTGGAGATATCTATCAGTTAAAGTTATACCAGATATAGTTCACGGCCGCTTTGGATTAGATGAGAATAGGTTTTACAAGCAAAGTAGAAGGATATATTTAAAACAGATTTGGTGGTATATTCATCTTGGGTGGTCTGAAAATACTGAGAAAACTTATAATATTTTAAAGGACAACACTACTGATACTATTCAGTCAATTGTGGAAAGGCCAGGCTTAGGCTATAATATACCTGTATATCGTGAAATTTTAAATCAACATTCAACATACAAAAATAAGGATGCGCATTTATTGCGAAGAGTTATGAAATTAAACACAGCCAGAGTAAAATTGACATCTCCAGAATTATTTCCAGGTGGGGTTCAAGGTTATGTATCTAAACTATTTAGCGATGTGATTGAATGATACATTATAGTGACCTATTTAAAAAAGTGTTTATAAATAACAGGGAGTTTGTCCATTTGAGGATTATAACTGGGTATTGCTCGCCTAACATGGTAAAGTTACTTTCAGATTTAAATTCGGAGAGTAGTATTGAGATATTCATTGGAATGGCTTTAGAAGGCATCTCTTATCAAGAGCACTCTGAATATCTTGATATTATGTCTAAAAGCAATGGTAAAATAAAAATTTATTATAAAACTAAACGCCCTTTAAACCATATGAAACTTTACTGTTTTAGTTTTTTAAACAATGCTCAAATTTCATATTTAGGATCTGCCAACCTGACTCAAAATGGTTTTATAAAAAACCAAGAAATACTTACAAATATCGATGGAAATTTTGACAAAATATTCGAATTAATTTTAAGGGATTCTAAACTATGTAATGAAGAAGATATAGGAAACTATATTAAATTTTATAATCAAGTCTATGAAAATGAAATTTTTTATCCTCTTCAGGAAGAAGAGGATAATGATTTTGTTAATGAAGACTTTTCAATATTTTCTAATGATAGACAATTTCAAAATCCATCAATTAAGATTCCTAGTAATCTCAAATTAAGTCGATTATATAATTATTATCAAATTAAAATCCCGATATTAATTCCTGATAGGCAACAGTCTAAATCACGGAGTATAAATGCTTGGGTTAGAAACCAAGTCCCCTATCTGACAGATTATAATTCACAATCTTTTTATAAGTTTTTTCCTATAAACGAGAGATTCAAAATTATTACCGATTTAGATGAAGAACTTATTGGATATATTAATGGTTCTGAAGATAATAAATTATTAACCTCACCAAATATATATGACTATTTAAAATTTAGGTTAGGAATTAATGAAAACAGAATAATTGAGTACTCAGATATACTGGATTATGGAAATAATGAAATATATATTCATTCTGATAATGAAAATCAATTTTATTTTTATTTCTTTAATATGCTAAGTAGATAGAAAAGAGGATAAGATGTTAAAAGTTGTTGAAAGTTTCAGTGGCTTGGGCGCCCAAACTCAAGCCTTAAAAAATGCAAAAATTGATTACCAAATATTGAACACTGTTGAGTGGGAAGTTGGAGCAATATTCGCATATGACATCTTACATAATGGTCCCCAGGACTTAAGTATATACCGTCATCATACTAAGGAATCTCTAGTTCAAGAAATTAGTAAATATAATATAAGTTCTAATGGTAAAGATTTAATCACCTTAACTGGTATTAGAAGTATGTCGATGATCTATCTCAAATCGATATTGTATTCTATTGAGAGGAATCATAATTTAATTGATATTAATACTGTAGGATCCAATAATTTACCAGATAATATTGATTTATTTACATACAGTTTTCCTTGTCAAGACCTTTCAGTTAGTGGTCATTTTTGGAATAACAAAAAGGGAATTAACCGTGATTCTGGTGGACAATCGAGTCTATTATGGCAAGTAGAGCGAATCATAGATGAATTATCCCAAGATTCAAAGTCCTTACCTCAATTTCTTTTAATGGAAAATGTTAGTGCTATATTATCAAAGGCGCATATTAAAAATTTTAATATGTGGTGTGAATTTTTGAATCAGAAGGGATATTATAATAAAGTTTATACTTTAAATGCTAAAAATTTTAATATTCCACAGAATAGAGAACGTACATATATGATAAGTATATTTACAAATGGAGACTCAGCACTTAACGACAAATTAGATTATTTTTTCTTTGAAAATAATTTAGAAGCTATTCAATTGGATACAACTCAAACAGAGTCTTTGAGAAATTATTTAAAACTTGATTACAGTGATGCTAAATACAGAGCTGAGGCAATTATGGCTACTCCTGAATTTACTCCTTCAAGAAAAAAAATCTATAGAGAAAATGTATGTTTAGCAATAGATGACCAAGTAATCGAAAATGAGATTGCACGAACTATAACCACAAAACAAGATAGGAACCCGAATTCAGGTTTGATTCATTATAGCGATAATAATCAATTAGTTAGTGGGAGACCTTATAGAAACTTAACACCTAGAGAGGCCTTTCTATTGATGGGCTTCTCAGAAAAATCATACGACATGTTGTTGGACAATAATATTGAGGTATCAAAAAATAGACAAATACTACCTAATTCAAAGCTCCTCAAACTGTCAGGAAATAGTATAGTTGTCAATGTTTTAACTAAAATTTTTGAGCAAATGCAGCAAATTAGAAAAGAAATATTTTAAACAAGGTGTATTAATTTCTATAATTAATTAAATTATACTCATATTATCTATTTTAATTTTTATGCTATATTTTCTGAGAAAAATTATTCAAAATAAAACCCCTATTATGCTCATAAACATAACAGGGGTCTTTTTTATCTTACTCTACTTCTAAAGCACCAAAAAATTGAGACTCAATCTTTTCAATACTCTTAAGTAACTCTTTAGAATCAAGACTTTTATTTTCTTTCAAGCTTTTAATTTCTTGATAGCATTGCAAAGGTAATTTCAAGCGGCGGTTAACGACGTTGGCACTGGTTAGAAAACGTGGATTAATTTTCTTCCTTAGCTGTTTAATGCGCATTTCAATCGTAGCTTGTAAGAACTCCAACCTTTCCTCAATTGACCAAGCCTCAAAGTCATAATGGTTAAAAAGTTCTTTGCCATGCTGATTAATCATTTTAGACATACAATCACTCCTTAATTTTTTCCAATTAAAAAGGCACAACTTCAAGAGTCGTGCCCAATAACTGGTTAAGACTCATCTTTCTCTTACGAGTTGGAAGTAGCACCTTGCCTGGGGGTAGGTTGCTGAAGCATCTTCGGGCCAATTCCCTCCGCTTACTCTGGATAAGTTGTGATTTTTAATTGTATATCAATTATACCGTCTATTTGTAAGACAGTCAATTAAGCAACTTTTAAAAATGGCTATTTTAACTCTTGATCAGCTTGCCATTCAAGAATAGCAAATTTGCCATTAGATAATTGATTAACCTTTTCAATCCACTTGATTTCATTGTGAGAACGAGCCTTTAAGATAGGATCAGTCGTTTGACTAGCGACCAGTGATTGGTTAATTAACCACCAAGAGTGAGAAATATCCGCACGGTCAAGGTCTTGAGCGAGTCGCATGGATTCAAAGACTGGGGTTGTTTCTGCTAGGGTGACCATCACCACTTCGGTAATAGCAGGGTTTTGTAGTTTAGGTAATAACTCTTTAATACTAGCTTCTGCTTGGCCGGATGCGCGTTCTATTTCCTTATTGTAAGCTTGAGTAGACTCTAAAAGTAAGAGAGTATGACCTGTAGGAGCGGTATCAATCACAAGAATCTCATCTTCTTTTGATAGGGATACTATCTCTGCAAAACGGCGAAAGACAGCTATTTCTTGGGTACAAGGTGATTTTAAGTCTTCTTTAATATAATCTAGGTCATCTTCTGATAAAGTTTGACGCGCTTTAGAGAGAACGTCTTGTGAATAGCGTTCCAACTCTCCTCTTTCATCAATATGTTCAACTGCAATATCCGCATGATCTTCTAGGAATAAGTGTAAATGGTCAGCCGGATCGGTTGTAGCTAAGCGCACTTTTTTACCTGTTTGCGAAAGAGCTTTTGCAATTTTAATGGCCACGGATGTCTTACCAACACCACCTTTACCCATCGTAAAGATGATGCGTTTATCCGTTTGAATAAAATCATTCACTAAGGCGTCAATGCCTATGGCAGGAAGATGGTCCATGGATACATGCTGGTCTTCTATTTGGGGTTGATCTTCTTTTAGTAAGAGTCTCAGCTTATCTAATCCTGTAACATTATAGGGTCTTAAAGGAACAAAATAAGATGGATAGTCCTTCAAGTCGGCCGTCATTTTTGCAAGATCTTCTTTTTGCTTATTAAGGTATTGTTGTGAAATGGAGTCAGTCGCCTCTTCTAACAAGCCGTTAATAATCAAAAATTGCTTATTGATACCTAATGCTTTTAATTCATTGGCTGCTCGATTCGCTTCAGTAATAGCAGCTTCTTGAGGGCGAGTGACTAGATAAAGTGAAGTTTGCTCAGAATCGTTCAGTACTTTCATAGCTTTTTCAATGCGGTCACGTTCATCCGTTAAGCCGGATAATTGTCCCATGCAAGAAGCACCTGTGGTATTTTGGTCGAAAAAGGAAGTCCAAGCTGAAGGTAATTCCAACATTCTCAAGGTATGGCCTGTAGGGGCTGTATCGAAGACCACATAATCATTTTGCTGGCGTGTTTCCGGATCTGTCAAAAAGTAAGCAAACTCATTGAAGGAAGCAACTTCTTGTGTACAAGAGCCAGATAGTTGTTCTACCATATTCTCAATTGCTTCATCAGGTAAAATGCCTCGGTAAGGACCGACGGATTTCTCAATATACTCTTCAACCGCTGTTTCCGGACTGAAGTTAGCTACTTTTATATTTTCAATGCCAGCAATAGGGCGTGGCTTATTGGATAGCTCTTGTTCAAAAACATCTTGTAAGTTGGATGCAGGATCTGTAGAAACAAGCGTAACTTTCTTGCCCGAATCGGCCAGGAAAGTAGCTGTAGCAGCTGCAAGGGTTGTTTTACCAACCCCACCTTTACCAGTAAAGAAAAGGTATTTAGTTAGATTTAATTGGTTAGGTTGGAATTTATGCATTGATTTCACCTTCTACGTGGTTCAAAGAAAGACCTGTGAATGCTTCAAACTCATTTAAGCTAGGGTATTCACCGGATTTAACGATTTCTCCTTCGACAAAGGTGATAGGCAGGCATTTCTTGCCATTTTTATGAATCATTTTAATGGCTGTTCCATTTTCGACAAAATCTTGTGGGTTTTGCGCTAAATTATAACGGTTGGCTTGCCATTGGTCAGACCGGTTGATTTGATCAAAAATCCCAGCGACTTCTAATAGCTGCGGGTCAATACTTGGACCACAAATGCCAGTTTGACAACACATAGCGGGTTCGTAGAGTTCAATTTTTTTCATGATAGTTCCTCCTCTTGGGGCGTACCATTCACCATTTTCTGGCACAAACAATTTTGGCCAGTATCGGTAAGTAGGTCTGCGACTTGATGTTTTACTTGTTCAGCAATCTCAGTGTTAAGGGTATAAAAAATCCATCGGCCATCTTGTGATTTATTGACTAGTTTGGCTTGCGTTAAGGTCTTCATATGGTGGGAGAGGGTTGGTTGTGTGAAATCAAAAAATTCTAAAATTTCACAAGCTCTCTTTCCCTGACATGAAATAAGTTCTAAAATCTTGAGACGGTTAGGATCGGCGATTGCTTTCAGTAATAAACTGAGTTCTTCATAATTCATTTGCATTCTCCTATATAGATGATCATCTATCTATAACTTTATTTTACTCTTCATAGTAGACAAGTCAAGAAATAGCGTTTGAGTAGTAGAAGCGCCTTTTATCTCGGTTATTACGACAGACAAATTAAATATAAGTAGAACTACAAATGAAATTGCTTGTTCAAACAGATATACTAGAGTTAGGGATTGAAGAAATTAATGGGCAGTAAGTGCTTTACTGAAGAGTTTATTTCACATTATAAACTGTAAAATTTTACTGTATTTGTAATATAATAAGTATGAATTCTAATCATTCAGGAGGTTATTAGATGTTAAAATTTACTCACGCTATCGTTAGAACACCTAGTCAATCAATGCTTGAAGGTATTACTACTGGAATGTTCTCACAAGACCAACCAGTTTATGAAGATGCCTTGGTTCAACATGCTAACTATGTTAAAACAATGGAAGAATTAGGGGTTAAGGTAACTGTTTTAAAGCCTTTAGAAGAATATCCTGATTCATGTTTTGTTGAAGATCCAGCTGTGGTTATGGCAGAGTGTGCCATTGTAACCAATTCACCTAAAAAATCACGTAATGGGGAAAAACATGAAATGATAAAAGCACTTCAGGATTTTTATAAAGAAGACCAAATCTTTTACATTGAGGCACCCGGTACCATGGAGGGTGGCGATGTGATGTTAGTAGACAAGCATTTTTATGTTGGTTTATCCGATCGAACCAATCAAGAAGGGGCTCAACAATTTGACCAAATTGTGCGCCAGTTTGGCTATACTTCTTCAACGGTGCCAGTCACAGAAGGGCTGCACTTAAAAGACTTTGTTATTTACTTAGAAAATAATAATATGTTAGTAAGTCCGATAATGAATAAGGTCGAGGATTTCCAAAAATATAATCGCTATGTGGTTGAAGCAGAAGAACTTTATGCCATTAATAGTCTTTATATCAATGGAACGGTTTTGGTTCCTGAAGGTCACCCTAAAACACAAGCACATATTGAAAGTTTAGGTTATCCTGTAAAAGTAGTGAATACTGATGAATTTAAAAAAATTGACGGTAGTCTAACTTGCTTATCGTTAAGATTTTAAACACTTAAATCCCTACTCATATTGGAGTAGGGATTATTATCATGAAGATATTGCTTCTTATATAAATCTGCTTATCTCATGAGCATATTTCTCACTGGCCGATTTAATAACTGAGAGATTACCGTTTGATTCGAGTAACACTGCAAAAATTTGATCCGATGTTGTTTGCCCCTGGGCACGAATAGCTGCAAAGACTTCATCCTTTGTGGCCCGATTCTTCTTTAGGTTTTCTTCGATAAAATCACCTTTATAAAATAAGACCGAAGGACTCGGATTCAAAAATTTAAAAAGGCCGATATTGAAGCGGGTGAGATAGGTGACCATAAATTGCAAAATTAATAGAATTATAACACCAACAACTCCATCCATTAAGCTAACACTTTTTAAGATAATGGCAGAAGAGACTAGAGAACCTAAAGCCAGTGTCACAATGTAATCATACATACTTAAATTAGTAATGGATCGCTTGCCTGAGATATTTAGCACGATGATTAAAAAAAAGTAAAATAATACGCCAGATATGATAACTCTTCCTATGCTTTGATAGCTATTAAAGAAGAGATTAGGTTGATTTAAGATATCTTCTATTTGGAATAAGATTTCTTTCATAAATACTCCTTTCTATTGAGTGAATTTAAATAGGCAGCTAATCAAGTAAATAAAAACTTAATTTAAAAATAACAAAGAACCTTATTCTCAGTCAAGAAATCTCTTAACTGTACAGTCAAAATTCCAAATTTTAGCATTAAATTTGGACAACATAATTTTAATTTTTTATTAAAAGAGGTATATTATAATTAAATTGTAAGGGTTTTAATTATTATTTTAAGGAGTGATTTGGTGGAAAAATTGTTACATTTTATCGGAGTAGAGTCTGAGAGCAAAGAGATTTCTGAAAGGGTTTCTAAAAATGCAGGGCATATTCTAGGGCTAGCCATTGCATTTATTACACTAGGCGTTTTAACAATTATCTCATTCCAACAAGAAATTAATTTGTATCCAGTCTCTACATTAATTGAAGGTTATCTAGTAGGAATCTTCACTTACAAAGCCATTAAGTGGTATAAGAAGACTTCTCTACTTTCAACATTACCTTATATATTATTCATTTTACTATTTAGCTACTTATTCGTAACTCATTTCCAAATGGCACTTAATTTTTAATTTAAAAGCCAGCTTTTTTAACTGAGCTGGCTTTTTTTTATTCAATCACATTTTTATTTAAAATTAATTTTTGAGCTAAGACCACCCAAGCAAAGCTAATCATCCAGCCGCCAATAATATCTGAAGGGAAATGCACCCCCAGATAAACGCGGGAATAGCCAACTAGGAAAGTGTAAACTAAACCTAAAGTTAAAATTTTATAAAAGTGCTTGCTACGCCAGCATAAGACCATTAAAGCAAAGATAGCGGTAGAACTAATCATAGCATGACCCGACGGGAAGGAATAAAAGTTTTCTTCTACTAAAAGATTGAGCAAATCTGGTCGGTCTCTTTGGAAAATCAATTTTAGGATGGTATTAATAATCAAAGTTCCCGGAATAGTTATCAGTATAAAGTGCATTTTATTAAAGGCTCTTTTTTTATAAAGAATAAAAAGGATAATAGCGAAAAAAATTAAGACTGGAATGGCACTTGAAGAATGGGTGATAAAAAGCAGGATGTTGTCCAGCAAGGGATTTTGATGGCTACGTACCAAGCTTTGAATAGTAGAATCGAAAGTTACTAATTCATTTTTTTTAATTTCTAAACCTAAATGGACAAAAAGTGTAGTCAGTAGGGTAAAAATAAAATAAGCACTAGTAATTTTACTAACAATTTTTTTGGTCATAATGGCATCCTTTCTAGTAAATATTTATAAATAATAACTATACAAAATCTTACCGTTAACAACAAGGATTAGGATGTAAAGTAGGTGGATTTTACAACTAAAGTCATTTTTGATAGGATAGAAGTCCTGTTCTAATATAAATTTAGGAGGAATGATTTGAAAAAGTTTAAAAAAATTTCAGTTTATCAAGCATCGCTTATAACGTCATTTTTATTAGTCATCTTAGGTATTTTTATTCCTAATCGATTAAGTGTCGGAACACAAATTTTAAAAGATCAAGTAGCCAATAATTTTGGTTGGTTTTATCTATTGCTTGTTCCCTTAATATTGATAGTGTGTGTTTACTTTATCTTAAGTCCCGTGGGGCAAATTCGGCTAGGAGAGCCAGATTCTAAACCAGAGTATTCGACGACATCTTGGGTTGCTATGATGTTCTCGGCAGGAATGGGAATTGGACTTGTCTTCTATGGAGCAGCAGAACCTCTGTCACACTTTGCTATTTCCACTCCAATAGCTCCAGCGGGCAGTCAAGAAGCGCTAGCAGATGCCTTTCGTTTTACCTTTTTCCATTGGGGGATTCATGGTTGGGCGATCTATGGTGTAGTAGCACTTGCCTTAGCTTACTTTGGTTTTCGTAAGCAAGAAAATTATCTCTTATCCCATACTTTAAAACCATTGTTAGGAAATAAAGCGACAGGATGGATCGGAACAGTAGTGGATACCATAACCATTGTTGCCACTGTTATTGGGGTCGCGACAACTATTGGGTTTGGAGCAGCGCAAATTAATGGGGGGCTGAATTATTTATTTGGTGTTCCTATTTCTAATGCTGTTCAAATTATTATTATCATTATTACTACCATTCTCTTTATTCTTTCTGCAATTTCAGGTTTAGGAAAAGGAGTTAAAATTCTTTCTAATTTAAACCTGCTTTTAGCGGGCTGTTTATTAGCCATTGTGGCAATTGTTGGACCGACAGTGGACATTTTGAATACTTTTACAGAAACAATCGGCAATTATTTACAAAATTTCATTCAAATGAGTTTTCGCTCCGCTGCCTTTGATACTAGTAAGCGCGAATGGATTAATACTTGGACCTTGTTCTATTGGGCATGGTGGACATCTTGGTCGCCATTTGTGGGAATATTCATTGCCCGGATTTCACGAGGAAGGACTATACGTGAATTCTTAACAGTAGTACTTCTACTTCCTACATTATTAAGCTTTATCTGGTTCTCAACCTTTGGCACATTAGCCGCTAATATCCAAATGAATGTAACAGACTTAACTGGATTTGAACCAGAACAGTTACTCTTTGCAACTTTTAATCACTATCCTTTAGGAGCTGTTCTGTCATTTGTGGCCATTATTTTAGTTGTTTCATTCTTCATTACTTCAGCCGACTCGGCCACTTTTGTCTTAGCGATGTTATCTGAAGATGGTAATATCAAGCCTAACAATAAGACAAAGATTACCTGGGGATTAACTCTATCAATTATTGCTGTGGTATTACTTTTATCCGGTGGATTGCAAGCTATTCAAAATGTATTGATTATTGTTTCCCTACCCTTTGTGATTATTCTAATTTTAGTTGTTATATCCTTAATTAAGGAACTCAACCATGAACAAAGAGAAATGGGCTTAACTATTACACCAGATCGTTTACCTAATTCAAACGAACCTTTTAAATCCTATGAAGATTAATCGGACAACTTTTTAAACTTCCTGCTTAGTCAGGAAGTTTTTAAATTTTTTACAAGCCATCTTGTTTGCTACCGCTTATTGATAAGAGTATGATTTTAATAGAGAAGGAGGGAGTTTAATGGAATATAGTCGTGAAGAAAAAGATTTTGTAATTAATTATCTAAGCGATCCGAATAGCTATCAAGATTCTTTTAAAAAAGAATTACAAGTATTTAAAGACCGTACAGAAATTGATGACTTATATATTAATACTTTATTACAAGAAATGCTTCAAGAAGATATGATAAGACTAAAAGATCCATTGCTTAGAGGGACTCAATTATCCTATCTGATAACTATCAGTGATGTAGAAGTGAAAGTATAGAAACAATGGCGCTCGAATGAGCGCTGTTTTTTACTTCAATATAAAAATTAATAATTCTTGTTAATTAAGATATAATATATAAATAGCGAAGTTAATTTCTATCAATAGATTCTACTATTTAAAAAGGTCAATAAAGATTAATTATTTAAGAGAAGGAGAAATTATGGATATTGTTGTTTTAGCTGGAGGTCTGAGTGATGAAAGAGATGTTTCTCTAGCATCTGCTTCTAAAATTTCAAATGCTCTCATAAAGAATAAGCATCGTGTATTACTTTTAGACTTATACCTCGGCATGAAAGACGTAAAAAATTTTGAAGAGGCATATAATCTATACGGGAAAACCGAATATTCTTATCAAGTTCCTAAAAAAGCACCAAATATTAAACAACTTATAGCTGAAAATCAAGGTAGAATGGATCAAATTGGTTGTAATGTAATTTCTATTTGCCAAACAGCAGATATTGTTTTCCTCGGACTACATGGTGGAATAGGAGAAAATGGTAAACTTCAAGCTTTGTTCGACTTACATTCAATAAAATATACAGGTTCGGATTATAAAGCTAGTATGTTAGCGATGGATAAAGTTGTTTCTAAAGAAATTATGTTAGCAAATGATATATTGACACCAGAATGGTGTATAATTGATCGTTTTCATGAACCAACTATTAATGCTCCTGCAGTGATAAAACCAAATGATAATGGATCGAGTATAGGAGTTGAAATTGTTGAAGATCAATCCAAACTTTTTGAAGCTATCAATAAAGCTAAAGAATATTCTGATACAATTCTGGTCGAGCAGAAAATCACGGGTCGTGAATTTTCCGTGGGTATATTAGGGGAACAAGTCCTTCCAGTCATAGAGTTAATACCTAAAAGTGGTTTTTACGATTACTCTAATAAATATCAAGCAGGTGCTACTGAAGAAATCACTCCAGCAAATCTTGCAGCTGACTTAAGTGAAAAAATGCAGAAAATAGCTTTAGAAATTTTTCGAAAGCTAGATTTAAAAGTTTACGGTAGGGTTGATTTTTTAATGGATGTTGGAAACCATATTTACTGCATTGAAGCAAATTCCCTACCAGGTATGACACCGACAAGTTTATTACCCCAAGAAGCCTTAGCAACGGGGATTAGCTATGATAAATTGTGTCAAAAAATCGTTGACTTATCTTTAAAAAAATATGAGGAATAATACATAAAGATTTTCAAATTATTAAGAATTAAAATATGAGGAGAATTTGAATGAACGATATAGATCAATATATAGATAAGATAGTAGAAAATCAGCAAAATTTTTTCTTTTCCGGTGCCACTCAATCACATTCTTTTCGTATTGAACAAATCATAAAATTGGAACACGCAATTCGCAAGTATGAAGAAGATATTCTAGCAGCCTTAAAACAAGATTTACATAAAAATGAAGTGGAAGCTTATCTAACTGAGTTAGGGCTGGTCTATCAAACCATCGCCAAGGTGAAGAAAAGATTAGCTCGCTGGATGAAACCAAAAAGAGTAAGAACACCTTTAGCCTTTCAAATATCTAAAAGTTATATCGTCAATGATCCCTATGGAGTAACTTGTATTATTGGTCCTTTTAATTATCCCTTCCAATTATTAATCGAGCCATTAATAGGTGCAATCATAGGGGGAAATACAGCTATTATTAAACCCTCTGAAACGGCTGTGGCAACAGGTCAAGTCATTAAAAAACTGATTCATGAAACTTTTGATGAAGATTATATCGCAGTTGTTGAAGGTGGAAAAGAGACCGTCACTGCTTTAATTCATGCCCCTTTTGATTATGTTTTCTTTACAGGGAGTGTGCCAGTTGGCAAGATTATTGCCAAAGCTTGTGCAGAGCGATTGACTCCCCATACTTTAGAATTAGGAGGAAAGAGTCCGGCTATTGTTGACGATACAGCAAATTTAGAAGTAGCTGCTCAACGAATTGCTTTTGGTAAATTTACCAATGCTGGACAAACTTGTGTGGCTCCTGATTATGTTTTAGTCCATCAATCTGTTCATCAAGCATTTGTTAAGCAATTGAAGCAAACCATTCAACAATTTTATGGTGACACGCCACAAGAAAGTTCAGATTATGGTCGTATTATCACTAAAGATTCGACGCAAAGATTGGCTGATTTAATTGAGCAGGAAAGAGAACATGTGATTTTCGGAGGACAAGTCGATATGGACAAGTGTTATATCTCCCCAACTCTTGTTGATAAAGTTGATTGGAGTCATCCAGCCATGCAGGATGAACTTTTTGGTCCTATTTTACCAATTATTGTATATTCAGACTTACAATTACTTATCAATGAAATGAAGCAATTACCTAAGCCCTTAGCGGCTTACCTATTTAGTCAAAATAAACAAACGATTGACTTTTTCACTAATCATTTGTCTTTTGGTGGCGGTTGTATCAACGATACCATGTTACATGTTGGTAATGCGAATCTACCTTTTGGTGGAGTAGGAACTTCAGGTAGGGGAGCCTACCACGGCTATGCTAGTTTTAAAACCTTTACTCATCAGAAATCGATGATGAAACGATCAACTACTTTTAATCCAAACATTATCTTTCCACCTTATACAGACTTTAAACATAAAATTTTAAAATTGTTTTTATCATAACTACTTGAAATTTCAGCGAATCCTTACACATCAACACTGAGAGCATTTTTCTGAGTCACTTTGTTAGCCTATTTTTTTAAAGTGGCGTATGATTGAAGTATGCAGATGTTATAAGTAAAAATATTAACAAGGAGGGCACAATATGGAGCGTTTGAAGGACAAAGCGGCAATCGTAACAGGTGGTGCTGGAGGAATCGGTTCGGCTATCGTACGTGCCTATGCTAGAGAAGGTGCGAAAGTGGCGATTGTTGATCTTAACCAAGAGAAAGGTGAGGCTTTAAGTCAATCGTTAAATGATGAAGGTTACGAGACCTTCTTTATAAAGACAGATTTAACTAAGAAGTCAGCTCTAGAAGCTTGTATTCAAGAAGTTGTCGACCGCTATCATCAAATTGATATTTTGGTTAATAACGCCCACGCTTCAAGAATGAAAGGGTTCTTAGATATTACAGAAGAAGATTTAGCGTTATCTATGGATTCAGGCTTTTATGCGACATTTTTCCTATGTCAATTAGCAATTCCTTACCTCAAAAAAACCAAGGGTAATATTATAAACTTTGGTTCAGGAGCAGCAATTAAAGGGGATAACCAACAAGGATCTTATGTCGCAGCTAAAGAAGCTATTCGTGGCATTACTCGTGTTATTGCTAATGAATTTGGTAAAGATGGAATTAATGTCAATGTGATTTCACCGATAGCTTATTCCGAAGGTGTGGATGCTTGGCGTGCTGAAAATCCAGAGTACTATGAAAAAGTTGTTCAAGGTATTCCGCTACAAAAATTTGGTGACATTGATCAAGATATTGCACCAGTCGCAGTCTTTTTAGCAAGTGAGGAATCACGCTACATTACTGGTCAGACATTTATGGTAGATGGCGGAAGTATTAAATTATATTAGGAGGAAACAAAATGGAAAGATTAAAAGGTAAAGTATTAATTATTACGGGTGGCGCACAAGGCATGGGGAAAGTTCATGCAGAAGTAGCTTTAGCACAAGGAGCTAAAGTTGTCATTACGGATATTAATGAAGAAAAAGGTAATGAAGTAGCTAAGGAATTGGGTCAAAATGTTTTATTTGTTAAACAAGATGTAACTAAAGAAGAAGATTGGAAGCGCGTGATTGATGCGACAATGGACAAATGGGGAAAAATTGATTCCTTAGTCAATAATGCAGGAATCACTTATAACATGAAAATTGAAGATGTTTCTTTAGACGATTACATGAAGATTGTTAATATTAACCAGGTTTCAGTCTTTTTAGGAATCAAAGCTGTCACTCCAATCATGAAAGAACAAAAGTATGGATCTATTATTAACATTTCTTCAATGAATGGACTAGTGGGCGGAGCCATTGGATATACTGACACTAAATTTGCTGTAAGAGGAATGACAAAATCAGCAGCTAGAGAATTGTCTCCATATAATATAACTGTGAATTCTGTTCACCCAGGTGTTGTTCATACTCCAATGCTAGAACAACCTGGTGTGAAGGAAGCGGTTGATAAGTTTAAAGAAACAATTCCAATGCGTCGAGTTGCTCAACCTAAGGAAGTTTCTAACTTAGTGGTCTTCTTGGCTTCCGATGAAGCAAGATATTCTACTGGTTCTGAGTTTGTCATCGACGGTGGCGTAACAGCGACAGTTTAATTTTAGTTAGCTATTTCAAAGTCTTTAAATACTTGATATTTAAAAGATGTAATCGAATTCACTATATCATTTACTATTATACTTGTTTAATGATATAATGAAGATAATAAAAGAAAGAAAGGTCTGATAAAATGTTAAAATTATATTATGCACCTGGTACTTGTTCCCTAGCTTGTTGGATTGCTTTAGAATGGTCTGGTCTTGAGTATGAAACGATTCGTGTAGATTATAAAGATCCAGAATACCGTAAAATTAATCCTTTAGGAATGGTTCCAGCGCTTGACATTGGAGGAGAACGTCCAATGACACAAGCAGGAGCGATTTTACAATATATCGCTAATTCTGTTCCAGAAAAAGATTTAGGACCAAATGAAGGTTTAGAAAATGTTTTTGAATTTGATGAGACTTCTCTATTCCTTTCTGCAGATATTCACCCATCGTTCTGGCCATTCTTCAACCCACAACGTTATACAACATCTGAAGATATTGATATGATTGAAATGGCTCGTGCAGCAGCTCCTGCTCGTATTGATGCTAACTTCAAACATCTTAACGATATTATTGGAGATAGTAATCACCTTTACCAAAACAAACGTACAGTTCTTGATCCATTAGCATTTATCTTTGCAACTTGGACTAAGAATTTAGAAAAAACTTATAAGGACTATCCAAACGTTAAACGTATGGTAGAACATCTTAAGGAAGATCCAGCTGTTCAAAAAGTTCTTACAGAAGCGAACGAATAATATCTAAATTTATAATCTAGTGGCTTGGATTGCTCCAAGCCACTTTTTTTGAATTATTAGAAATTATAATACTTAATATTTTAGCTTAAAAATCCTGTTATTAATTGATTTTAAGGAGCATTTTCTTTTAGAAAATGAAAATTTTGTTTTAATATATAGTTATCGATGTTTTTAATAGATTCGCTATTTGTATAATGAAAGGGTGAATAAAATGGCAAGTATAGAAGTAAATAAAAAAGCGCCAGATTTTGAATTGAAAGATTTTGAAGGTAAATCAGTTAAGCTTTCTGATTTTCAAGATAAGAAAAATGTGATGATTGTTTTAAATAGGGGATTTGTATGACCTTTCTGCCGCAAGCACATGATGCAGTTGCATAAAGATTATAAAGAGTTCGAAGATAGAAACACCGCTATTGTAGTGATTGGTCCTGAAAATGATAAAAAATTCTCAGAGTACTGGCATGAAAACGACTTAGAATTTTATGGTCTACCTGATCCAAGCCATTCCGTATTAAAATTGTATGGTCAAGAAGTCAATCTTTTTAAGATGGGACGTATGCCAGCTCAAATGTTAGTGGATAAACAAGGTGAATTGAGATATATTCACTATGGCCACTCTATGAAAGACATTCCTGAAAATAAAGAAATGTTAGATTTAATAGATCAATTATAAAATTTAATCTTTAAAAAGCAGACGTGCCAATAGCATATCTGCTTTTTTTATTTAAAGTATTCTTGTTAGTTGAAAATAGTAAAGAAATCTAACCTTTTAAACATTCAATTTGACATATCTTAATGGTTTCTCGGATGTTCTGGATCGTGTGGATCAGCGGTTCTAGATATAGAGGGGGTATCTATCTCTGTTTTATAATCATTTTTAAAATGTTCCAATCTATTTCTAGTATGATCTGGGTCATGAGGATCCGCAATATTTTTACTTTTTAAGCTTGTGTTTTTTGATGACTCTTTGTAATTTACCTTCTTGTTTATACGCTCACGATCATGCGGGTCATTGCGAAATCCATTTTTTTCTTTATCCATGCTCATTCTCCTTTATCAACTAGTTTGTTTGCCATTTATTAGAAGAGTATTTTCCATCAATTAATTCAACTTGATCGGTAACATGAAGTTTATCGCCATCATAAAAGTATAAAATTTGCTTGTTAATTAGTAGTGCGTAGGTATGTTTGTTGTGTGCTTGCTTATTAACTTTTTTAGGATCTAGCAACTCGAATGTCGTATCTGGTGGAAAACTTGCATTCGTTTTTAAATGCATAGCTTGAATTACTTGCACAAAATCATTACTATTTTCAAAATCTAAAACAAAATCATTATAGTTGTTAAGATAATGATCAAAGGCATCTTGTAAAATTTCATAAGTTTTTTGCTCAACTAAGAAGTAATCTTCATGTTCATTGTTCGTAGCGTTTAAAATAATTGTATTTTCTTCTTTTTTATCTAAACCGATGAGATGATTGATATCTACCACTATCTTTTTATCAATAATATAAAGTCCAAGATTTTGATATACTCTAGCATCTTGATAGTTTTCGCGCAATTCATAAGCCAAAGATTGGTAAGGATAAAACTTGTCAGCTTTACCATTAGTGTCTAAAAGAAGGACAGGGGATAACGTTTTACGAATTAATCCGGATCCTATTCCTCCTTCAAAATCCTTTAAACCGCCTGTTAAAATAACCAAATCTCGATAGGGCGCTTCAACGGATTGGATTTTTTCTTCTTGATCTACGTAAAATCTTTGGCCTTCTTCGTTGTCAATTTTAGTGAAATAGTATGCTAAGTTGAAAAGACCACTTTCTTCAATTGAAAGAATCAAATGTATACTAAGACCTAATTGGTTAACTTCGGCTGTCCCTTTATAAATGCCAATATACTCTTTAGCTGAATCCGGAGCTTGATAAAGACTATCATCGGGATTTAAAATTTTGTCTGGGATAAAATTAGCTTTTATATGATGTCCCTCGTGGTGGTCATCTACTATTACATGTTCAATCTTATTTACTTCTTCATCAGTTGAATCAGAGTTCGCAAAAATTGCTTGAATATTAAAAGTTAACAAACTCAAGATAAAAGAAGTGATAAACAATTTAACTACTTTTTTCATTAAATCACATCCTATCCTATTTAATTAGGGGTAATTCCATCTACATATTCGTATGTATTTCCATGATTATCTAATAATTTACCCTCATCTTGGGAGAAAATAAAGATTTCTTCACCAAACAATTCGACAATCCATTCTTTATTGTTTTTAGTGACAGTAGGGCAAGAAATAATGAAATAATTATAATTATTTTTGTGTGTATAGAATATATTAGGAATGGTTTGATTGATCAAATCTAGGATATTTCTTTGTGTCATTTCGGGAGTTATTTTTTCTGTGATTGCTAGATATTCCTTTTTTAAATCAGTGGGAAGATTATTCTCTTCTTTATATCTTTCCTGAACAGATGTTGAGTATGCTTGAAGATCCGGGTAGGGAAAAGAGTTGAATTGAAATAACCATTCAATGAATTCCTGGTCTACTGCAAGATCAGAGTGATTTTCATGCGCATGTTCACTTTCAGGATTCACATTGTTTTTTTCTACATTTTCTTGATTATGGTCGTGTTCATGTTCAGAATGAGCGTATCTGGAAACATCTTTTATATAGACAATCAATTGATTGTCTTGAAAAAGTAGGCCTTCAATTCCACTTTCTTCTGGAGCTATATAGTATCCTTTGAAAGGCAAGGAATCCAATGACAAATCATTAGCTTCGATAGTAGGTATATCGACTAACTGGCTAATTATTAAAATAAAAAGTGGTATAACTGTCTTTAGCTTCATATAATTCTCCTTAAATAATAAAAGCACAGCTTTTTAACAGCTGTGCTTTACATGATTTGAATGTAATTTACTCAGCAGAGCTTTCCTCAGTTTCTTCTTCAGAAGCACCTTCAGTTTCAGTGACTTCTTCTTCACTTGTTTCAGCTTCAGCGCTTTCTTTTTCTGTTTCTTCAACCGCAGGTTCCTCTTCCGCTGAACCAGAGAATTTCTTAGTTACTTCTAAAGGGGCCATTTTTGTATCGCCACCTTCATATAATCCCATAGCCGCTAAAATCTTATAAGCAATATCTGTGTTTTCAAAATTACCTTCGAACATAGCCGCACCTGCACCGATTGCAAATACTGGAACTTTTTCAGGAGAGTGGTCAACAGTTGTAAAGGCCAGCCCAGCTTTACGAGCTAATAAACGAGTAGCTGCAATGGATAATGGCTCATAGGCATGGTAACCTTTGATAATATCAGCTTGACCAAGGTTGCGCTCTTCAGCAGGCTTCATTTGCTGTTCGAATGCATAACGCAATTCTTCTAATTCATAAGGAGTTACTAACATTAAGTCCTTAGCTTCTGCTTCACCTTCTTCAGCAGCTTTTTCAACCTCACCGGCTGTCATTACTTCTTCTTCAGCTTCTAAATCAAAGATGAAGCCAAAGTTTTCTTCTAGTAATGGAACAACATCTTCAAAGGTCATTTCAGGATTTTCTTCCTTAGCTTGCGCAAAGATGACATCGAATTGTTCTTGAGAAACCTTTTGATTATCTAATAAGTGGAAGTATGAGTTATAACCTGTTTCAGAGTTACCGATTGTGAATCCACCAGTAGGGTGATCGGCAGTCACTACGATTAGTGTTTCTTCAGGATGCTCGTAGTAAAAGTTGATTGCTTCTTGGATAGAATCCTGGAAATCAATGACTTCTTTGATAGTGGTTGCTGCGTCGTTAGCGTGCTCTGCCCAGTCAATCTTACCAGATTCTGTCATCATGAAGAATCCTTCTTCGTTTGCACTTAAAACATCGATTCCTTTAGCAACCATATCCGCTAACGTAGGTTCGCCTTCTTGACGGTCAATCGCATATTTCATTGAAGAACCATCTAATTCAGAAAGTACAGATGCAGGAGCATAAACTTTTTCAGTTTCTGCAGAAATAGAATCAAATTCTTCTTGGGTATCAGCTACTAAATAGCCTTTTTCTTCCATAACTTCGTATAAGTCTGTTTGATCATCCTCAGCACCTGTACGTTTACCAAGTGAACCACCTGCAAAGTAATCGAAGTTAGAAGCTGCCATTTGTTCACCAATTTCATAGTAGTTTCCACGATGCTCTACATTTGAATAGAAGGCAGCAGGGGTTGCGTGATTTAAAGTAACAGTAGAAAGGATACCAACTGCTTTGCCTTGAGCTTGAGCTTTTTCAGCAATCGACTCAGTTTGCTCAGTGTATCCAGGAGTCAATCCGATTACATTTGAATTAACTTTCACTCCATTACCAAAAGCTGTAGCAGTAGCTGCAGAGTCAGGCACATAGTGATCAGCATCAGTTGGGTTTTGTAAACCAACAACAGGGAATTTAGCGAAGTTTAAAGGTTGAGCTTGAGCTTGACCTTTACCTTCATCACCATTATCTGGTCCTAAGTAATATTCAGCAGCTGAAACTGGAATATTTCCCATTCCATCACCGATGAATAGGAAAACATATTTAGCTTGGCTTTCAGAAATTAATGATAAATCTTCAGTTAACGCACGACCTTCTTCTAAAGTAGCGACAGGAAGTTCAGACCATTGTCCTTCTTCTTGCTTAGCAGAAGCCATAGTCGGAGCACAGACAGACATTAATACAGAAGCACAAAGTGATAAGATTACTGTTTTTTTCATTTGCTCAATCCCTCTTTTAAATTATTGATGATTCCGTCATCTGAATATAAGATAGCAAAGCTTTGTAAATTCTAAGTAAAATTTAAGTAAAAGTAGAGTAAATTTATAAAAAAGGAAAAAGGGATGCATACTAATAGACAAGTAGAGTGTAAGATATAAATTAAATAGTAATTACTACTTATTAAAAACCAACGAATAAGTAACTATTAGTATTTTGAAGTGTAATTATTATTTTTGTTTTTTAGAATTAAAGTATGGCCTTATTTAACTAAATATTTTATGGTTGATTCATTCGAATGTAAGCATAAATTCAAGTATACTTTGAACGTTTTTTTAGTTAGCTATATAATTTATGTATGTATTGATACACCTCAATAATCTATCTTTTGTAAGATAAAGGAGAGTAATATGTTAGAAGAATCTATCTATTTTATTAATGGGTTTGGTGGCAGAAAGGAAGATAGTGAAAATTTTCTGAAATTATTATCTGATAAAGGTTTAAAAGTAAATTATCTCTATTTACCAGGACATGGAGAAGCCTTCAATGACAATGTAGGAAATAAAGAAGATCTGATTAACTTTTATAGGGATACTGTCGGGGAAAAACCGTCTATTGTAATAGGGCATTCAATCGGTGGTGAAATAGCAGCTTTTCTAGCCACTCATTTAAGTAATATTACCAAAGTCGTATTGCTTGATGGAGGGATTTTATCAAGTGAAGATCTTGGCGTATCATTGGAAGATGATCTAATTAAAACAAAGCAGATTTTATCTAGCGGTAATTATAAGTATATGAACGTTGAGAGTAGTTTGAACCTTTTGAGTCTCAATCATTCGATTCAATTAACAATTACTGGTAAAGCATATAAAACCCCTACATTGCTTCTACTTAGTGATTTCAAAGAGGTTTTGCCGGTCAAGCTAAAAAGGTCAAAACGCTTAAATGATAATATTACTATGAAAATTATCGAAAACACGAGTCATTCCATCTATCAAGACCAACCAGAAAAAATAGCTAATGAAATTGCTCGTTGGCTTGAGACTGTTAACCAATAATAGATGAAATGAGTTAGACAGAGATAGAGTTTTAAAGAGTACTTAGATAATCAAAAGAGGTGGTTATGTATGAAAATTATAGATGCAACTAGTGAAATTGACCAGCTCTATATTAATGGAGAGTTTCAAATTGACTTATGGAAGAAATACATTAATGAATGGTTACACAATCGGCAAAAGCTATTTATTGAAGATGTACAATCCATAATAGCCAGTGGTCGCTTTAGTTTTGAAAAAGACTATCTGCCCATTTTAAATTTGGTTTTTTCACAAAGACAAAAGCGATTAGAAGCTATTCATTCTTTTGAAAAACTAACGAGCAATTTAGATAATAAAATTTTTCAAACTTTCGGTAAAAGATTAGATGTCACTATTATGCTTTACTTAGGACTTTGTAATGGGGCTGGCTGGGCCATCGAGCTAGATAATCAATTGTATATTCTTTTGGGGATTGAGAAAATAATTGAGTTGGATTTGACCAGTGAACAATCGATGCATAATTTAATCTATCACGAGTTAGGGCATATTTATCATATGCAACATGGAGCCTTCAATCAAAGTTATCAGGGAGAAGATTATTTTCTTTGGCTACTTTTTACGGAAGGAGTTGCCATGTACTTTGAACAAAAGCTAGTAGGAGATTTCAATTATTTCCATCAAGACGTAAATGGTTGGCTAGAATGGTGTGATCGAAGACTACCAAAGATGAAGCAAGACTTTGACCGAGACCTGGCTGAAATGACAGTTGATAATCAAAATTATTTTGGTGATTGGGTAAATTATCAAGGTAGGTCTGATTGTGGTTATTATTTGGGAGCCCGTTTTGTTCAATATATTTGCTCTAAGGATGATTTTAATCAGGTGATTCACTATGAAATTGATCAAGTGCGGGATTTGTGGCAAGAGTTTCTTAAACTATAAGTATATTCGAATATTGACAATAAATCCGGTTTCGATTATGGCGACACATTCTATTTTTAGGCTAACCTAAAAAAATGTTGAAAGTAAGCTAAAAATAGTATAAAATATTTTTGTGGATGGCTATTGTTCCATATAATGTATTAAGAGATTTAAGCTTTGAAAGCCAGCCTATCTCTTATTATTTAATTAATGTGATTGGTTA
Organism: Facklamia sp. 7083-14-GEN3; assembly: GCF_024742075.1. Taxonomy (GTDB): domain Bacteria; phylum Bacillota; class Bacilli; order Lactobacillales; family Aerococcaceae; genus Facklamia. The sequence goes on from NZ_JANSGD010000001.1 coordinate 134,669, forward strand.
TTAGAGGGAGTGATGTGAATAATATTTAAGAATTTTAAAGCTAATCTTTAGAAAAATATTTAAAGACTAGCTCAATTAAAAGAGAAAAATCTTAATTAGTAGGATGGACTCTTAAAATATGTTGCAAAAGAAAGGAAATGACTATGACGATCAATCAAGAATTAATTCAATCATTCAAAAATAAATATCAAGCAAACCCTAGTAATCATGCGGTTGAAAATGCAATCGCAAAAGTAGGATTCAATCAGGCTTCCTTCAATAATGAAGTGGTTAAAGCTCACTCCTTTGTGTTCTCAGATGAGACAAAACACGGTAAAATTACCGATCAAAAGAAAAGTGGTCGTTGCTGGATGTTTGCGGCTTTAAATGGCGCCCGTGTGAATGCGATGGAAGAATTGAACCTAGAAAGTTTTGAATTCTCCCAAAATTATACTTTATTTTGGGATAAGCTAGAAAAAGCAAATTTCTTCTTGGATGCAATTATTGAAACAGCAGATGAACCAGTAAATTCTCGAGTTGTTCAACACCTATTGCAGTCTCCAGTTGAAGATGGTGGACAATGGGATATGTTTACTGCCCTATTAAAAAAATACGGTTCTGTACCAAAATCTGTGATGCCAGAAACCTATCATTCTTCAAATACCTATGGCATGGTTTCTTTAATTACAAGACGTTTGAGAGCTTTTGCTAAAGAATTGAGAGCAGCTCACCAGAATAACGCTTCAAATGAAGAACTAACTGCAATGAAAGAAGACATGTTATATGTTATTTACAATATTTTAGTAAAAGCTTTAGGTCAGGTGCCGGAGAAATTCTCTTATAGTTACCGTGATAAAGAAAATAACTATCACCGCATTGAAGATATCACGCCGCAAGAATTCTTCAGTAAATATGTTGGCTGGGATTTAGAAGGTAAGATAAGTGTTATTAATGCACCAACCGAAGATAAACCATTTGGTCGTGCTTTCACTGTGAAATACTTAGCATCTGTAGCTGAAGGGAATCCAATCACTTATATTAATGCACCGATTGAAGTGCTCAAAGAGGCTGCCATTGCTTCTATTAAAGAAGGTCATCCGGTTTGGTTCGGTTGCGATGTTGGTAAAATGAGTGACCGCGAGTCAGGTATTATGGACAAAGACTTATATGATTACGAAGCAATCTTAACTGAAGCTCCACACTTAAATAAGGCTGAACGATTAGATTATGGAGACAGTCTATTAACCCATGCTATGCTTTTAGTAGGAGTAGACTTGGATGCAAATGGAAACCCAGTTAATTGGAAGGTTGAGAACAGTTGGGGTGAAAAATCTGGCGATAAGGGTATCTTCTCAATGAGCGATCAATGGTTTGACGAGTATAACTATCAAGTGACTGTTGATAAGAAGTACCTTGATCAAAAATGGTTAGAGGCTCTTAATCAACCAATCATTGAATTAGAACCGTGGGATCCAATGGGCTCTTTAGCTGAATGGAACTAAAAATATTCAGTTTAAAATAACCCCTAAATTTAACAATTAAATATAAATAAATAACTCCTTTGGTCATTAAAAATCATGATCCAAAGGAGTTTTATAATGCAATTTAATAAGATAATAAATTATCTTTTACTTTGGTTGAATGAGAAAAAATTTAACGAGTTAAATAGAGCAGAATAAAGTTGAAGTTTAAAGTAAGTTTTTTTTGAGAGTGATCCAAATAAAAATTTCTATATTGGATTTTTTTCTAACTTTATTTGTTCAATTAATTTATTTTCAATACTAAGGAAATCAATCAGTACAATATCTTTATTTTGGATTTCGTAGGGCGCATTTTCTGTTAGATTATTGAATGTTGAGGAAGAAAGGGTGAATGATTCGTTTGTGTTTTTAGTGATAGTACCTTGCAGAATAAAATCATTATTTGTTGTTAAAATGGAAACTTGTTTATCAACTAAAGTGGAATCATTAAGAAAATTTTTTCCTTCAAATTGTTCCTTATATACTTTAGTAAGCGAATAAGGATCGTAAAGATTCATTGATTTATTATAATGGATTATTTTTTTGAAATTTGTAAGATAGGAGCTTGAAGATACAATTTTTGATATAAAAGTATTCTTTCTATATTGAAAACTTTCAATCATTCCACATTCATTAATTGAGATTACAGTTGTATAGTTAGGATTAGTGTCAATAAAATATCCAAGTGAAAAATGTTCGCCCTCTTTGTTGATAGCTTCAGTATAAATTTCTATTAATTTATTAGGATTTGGAGAAATATTTTTTGCCTTCATATCAATTAGTCCTTTATTTATTTTTTGAGTTTTTAATGAGAGTTATTCTTATTTTGTATAGTCTTTCTGAGCTCTTATCTAAAAGAGGATTGATTCCCTATATAATAGCATCTTTTGAATAGTCCAACAATTCTTCTTTGGAATTAACTTTAATTTTCTAGCTTTAAATCATAAAAATACTGTCATAATAAATATCTATTATTTAATCGTATAAATTATCAAAAGCGCTCGCTTATAGACTACACTAGGCAAACTTGACCAAATTTACTATAAAAGGTATATTTGGTTTTTATAGTAAAAAATTACGAGGAGGATCAAAATGGAACAGAATCAAGGACTGTTTAAAAAGCTCAGTGTCTTAATCTTAATGTTTATATTGCTATGGCCTGTTAAAACGATTGTAGGTGCTGAAGATAAAAAGCTGCCATCTATTGATATTGAACAGATCCAAGAAGGTTTAGAAGATCCTGGTGTTTTAAAAGTAGGGATGGAAGCAAATTATTCGCCTTTTAACTGGTCACAACCTTCTTTAGTTAATGGAGCGCTTCCTATTTCAAACTCTAAAGGAGAGTTCGCAAATGGCTATGATGTACATATCGCACAAGAGTTAGCGCAACAGTTAGGTTTAGAATTAGAAATCGTAAAATTAGAGTGGGATGGACTACCACCCGCTTTAAATTCTGGTAAGGTAGATGCTATTATTGCTGGCATGTCAGTCACACCAGATCGTAAGAAGGAAATTGACTTTTCTGATAATTATTATGAAAGTCAGATGGTCTTGGTGGTTCGCAAAGATTCTGATTTTGCCAATGCTCAATCTATCGAAGATTTCTCAAACGCTAAAGTAACCGCTCAGCTAAATACCTTCCATTATGGTTTAATTGATCAAATACCTAGTGTCCAGAAAGGGACGGCTTTGGATTCTTTTCCAACCATGATTTCTTCAGTCCTTTCAGGTAAAATCGATGCCTATTTATCCGAGGAACCAGGAGCAATGGCAGCTGTAGCTGCTAACTCCGATTTAACTTATGTAAAATTTGCTAAAGAGAGTGGTTTTGATTTAAGTCAGGTTGATACTGGAATCGCCATTGGTTTACGCAAGGGAAGTCCTTTGGTAGGCCCAATTAATCAAGCTTTAAGTCAGATTAAAGAAGAAGAACGTACAGCATTGATGAAAGAAATGGTTGAACTCAATCAAGGACAAGAAGACCTGAGTTTTTGGCAAGATGTTCAAGCCTTGTGGGCTACTTACGGTAATCAATTTATTCGTGGTGCCTTGAATACACTCTTCATAGCTTTGTTTGCAACGATTGTGGGGTCCGTGATTGGTCTCATAATCGCAGTGATCCGTTCAATGAAAGATTTGTTCCAAAAAGGTCGTCCTTCTTATTACTTGTTTAAAATAGTGGATTTTCTATTAGTTGCCTATATTGAAGTCTTTAGAGGCACACCGATGATGGTTCAAGCTATGTTAATTTTCTATGGACTGAAACTCTTTTTTGACATTGATCTCTCTTCGATGACAGCGGCTTTATTTATTGTTTCGATTAATACGGGGGCCTATCTATCTGAAGTCATGCGTGGCGGTATTCATGGGGTGGATAAGGGACAATATGAAGGGGCAAAAGCAATTGGTATGACCCACGGACAAACCATGCGACATGTGGTATTGCCGCAAGCTGTCTTATCGATTCTACCAACTCTAGGAAATGAGTTTGTAATTAATATCAAAGATACTTCCGTCTTAAATGTTATTGCAGTGACAGAATTGTTCTTTGTTTCTAAGTCTGTCGCAGGATCGACCTATCAAACTTTCCAGACATTCTTAATTACCTCGATGATTTATTTTGTATTAACGTTTACAACCACACGTATTTTAAACTTAATTGAGAAAAAGATGTCAGGTTCTCATTCTTATACAGTTGTTCAGTCTTCATCTACCGAAGCGGTCAAGGGGGTAAAAACACATGACTAATGGAAATAAAATCTTAGAGATTGCTCACTTATCTAAAAAGTTTGGGGATAACTTAGTCTTAAAAGACATTGATTTTAAGGTGGAAAAAGGAGAGGTCATCTCTATTATTGGCTCTTCAGGGTCTGGTAAATCAACCCTTCTAAGATGTCTCAATCTTCTAGAGCAGCCAAGTGGAGGAGATATCCTTTATAAAGGCAAGTCAGTGATGGCTAATCGCTACCCTTTAAATCACTATCGAGCAGAAGTGGGCATGGTGTTCCAACAGTTTAACCTTTTTAATAATATGAATGTTTTAAAGAACTGTACCATTGGACAGGTTAAAATTTTAGGACGGACAAAAGAAGAAGCGGAGCAAATTGCGATGGCTAATTTGACTAAGGTTGGCATGGCTCCTTATGTAAATGCCCGTCCCAAGCAATTGTCAGGTGGACAACAGCAAAGAGTAGCCATTGCTCGGGCTTTATCAATGGATCCGGAATTATTGCTGTTTGATGAGCCAACATCAGCGCTTGACCCGGAAATGGTGGGAGAAGTATTAGACACCATGACTCAATTAGCTAGAGAAGGTCTAACGATGATTGTAGTCACTCATGAAATGGCTTTTGCACGTGATGTCTCTAGTCGTGTTGTCTTTATGGACAAAGGCGTTATTGTAGAAGATGGCTTAGCCCAGCAAGTTATTAATGAGCCGCAACATGAGCGAACTAAATTGTTCTTAAGTCGTTTTCATAAAGAGCAAATGTAAAATTAATAGAGCTAAAAGAGGTGATCTTTATGATCACCTCTTTTAATAACAACTAATTAGAGCGATGATGTTATAATAAAAAAAGATAATAAATTTAAAAGATTAAGGATGATGTTATGGAAGTGACAATACCAGCAAGACTCTCACGGTTAAGCTTACTCTTAAAAGAAGAGGGCTTAAGTCGGTTAGCTCAATCAAGAGTGGTCGTATTGGGTCTAGGTGGAGTAGGCTCTGCTTGTGCTGAAGCACTTGCTCGTGGAGGAGTGGGACATTTAATTATTATTGATGGAGATACCATTGAAGAAAGTAATATAAATCGTCAAGCTCTCGCCTTTTCATCAACGGTGGGTAGGGTCAAAGCGGATGTTATGAAAGCGATGATAGCTGAAATCAATCCGGATTGCCAAGTGGATGCTCGTCAAATATTTTTAACTAAAGATAATATTGAGGAAATTTTAACGGATTTACCAAAAGTGGATTATGTGATTGATTGTATCGATACTATCTCTCAAAAATTAGAAATCGCAGCCTTTTGTCAAAAAGAACAACTGCCCTTACTTTCATCCATGGGTGCAGCGAATAAATTAGATCCAAGCTACTTAAACTTCAGTAAGATTGAAAAGACATCATATTGTCCACTTTCAAAAATTATACGTTTAGAATGCCGTAGAAGAGGCATTAAAAATTTAGAGGTTCTTTATTCTAACGAACAACCTTTTAAAGTTGAAAATCCTACTGGCAATACAAAATCACAAACCTTAGGTTCGATGAGTTATATGCCACCAATTATGGGTATGATGTTAGCAGGAAAGGTGATTCGACGTTTAGCCGGTATGGAAGAGTATAGAATTTGGTAAATTGAAAGAAGAAAGAGAGGTGAGATTATGTATCTAATAGATAGTCACTATCACTTTGATTTTATAATAGATCAACAGGCGCGTCAGTTATTTTTAGAAACAATTGCTAGAGAAAAGCTTAAAATTGTGGCTCAAACTGTCACACCTTCAGGTTTTATTAAATTAAAGGATAACCTCAAAGAAATGAATTTAGATAAAACGCTTATACCTTTTTTATCATTGGGTTTTCATCCTTGGTGGATTGAGTCTAAGGAGCAAGCGGATAGAGAATTAGCTATCTTTCAACAGAATTTAGACCAAAGTTTGTTAATAGGAGAAGTCGGTTTAGATTTTTCTGCTAATGGTTTAGAAAAAGCAGATAAGGATCTACAGATATATGTCTTCTCAAATGTTTTATCGCTAATAGCTGAGCGTATAGATGTACAATATGTTCTATCCATTCATGCGGTGCAATCAGCTTCAAGAGTGTTGGATTTATTAGAAAGTTATTCTGCTAAAAATATCAAAGCAATCTTACATCGCTTCAATGGAACGAGTGACCAATTAACCAGACATCGAGATCGAGGCGGTTATCTCTCGGTTCATCCGACGATGTTAAATTCTAAAAAGGGTCGCGCCTATGTTCAGCAAATAGCAGGAGATCATCTTTTACTAGAGAGTGATTGGCCAGATGAAGAAAAGAATAATTGGGAATTAAATGAAATACAAAAGACGGTACTAGAGTTAAAAAGTTTATTAAATAAAACGGTAGACGATTTATCAGAGATTCGTAATGAAGAAATGAGGTCAATCATCTTCAAGACTCAATCTGAGCTCTATGAAGGAGACCATTAATAGCTCAGGAGGAAAATTTATGAATATCGAATTAGTTAAGTTAAAGAAAGAACACCAGCCCTTATTAATTGAGATGATTGAAGAGTGGAAAGACGATATTGAAAGAAATCAAACAGATGGTTCGCCATCGGCCATCTTTCGTCATGATCCACATGATTTTGAGGGATATCTTAATAGTATAGAAGATAAAGAAGCCGGCCCCTCAGACCGTGTGCCAGATTCGACCTTTTTTTGTCTCGATCGTGACCGGAACATTTTGGTAGGAGCAGTCAATATTCGTCACTATCTCAATGATTTTCTGTTATTAAAAGGTGGTCATATAGGGGATGGGATTCGGCCTAGTGAACGGCGCAAGGGTTATGCCACAGCTATGATTGGTCTTGCTCTGGAAGAATGCAAAAAATTAGGCATTAAAAGAGTGCTTATGGTTTGCAATAAAGATAATATTGGATCCACAAAATCGATTTTAAATAATGGTGGAGTATTAGAAAATGAGGTACTTTACCCAGATGGAACAACTGATCAAAGGTATTGGATAAGATTAGGTGATGAATGATGAAATTTTATTTAACCAGTCATATTATGATAAAGGGGCAAGAAGGCTTAAGTCAGAAAAATGCTTTTCTTGAAAAGTTAAAAGCAGATTTAGGGCATAATCCAATTAGAGCTGTGTTTATTAGTTCAAATCCAGAAGATATAAATGGTAGTGAGAAGTATGCTCGTTTGGATAGAGAAAGATTTGAACATTCAGGATTTACTTTTAGTGAATTTAGAGTAGTTCACAACAATGCATCTCATAAGGACTTGTTGAAAAATATAGATTTGTTATTTTTGGCTGGTGGACATCTTCCAACTCAAAATAAGTTTATACACAAGATTCATTTAAAAGATCAATTAAAAAGTTTTGAAGGAACCATAATAGGTGTCTCTGCCGGTTCAATGAATGCGGCTGATTGTGTGTATTCGATTCCAGTAAAAAAAGGAGAAGCCATAAACATTAATTACCAACGATACTTATCAGGTTTAGGTTTGACTAAAAAACGAATGATCCCTCATTTTAATGAAGGTTTTAAGAATTTGAAGATTGATGGATTGAATAAATTGGAAGATATAGTGATACCTGATAGTTTTAAGAAGGATTTATATTTATTTCCTGATGGCACTTATATTTACTTTAATGGAGTGGAGGAAGAAATATTTGGTGATTACTACTATTTTAAAGACGGTATAATGAAAAGAATGAGTGGGCAAAAAGCTTGCTAAAAGTTCTCTAAATCTGTTAGAGTGTAAGAACTACTATTAAAGACAGAAAGGTGACATGATATTGCGTTCAATCGATTTTCCAACATTTAAAAGTTATGCGTTTTCCACGCATTTGGGTATCATAATGCCCTTTATTATGAATCAAATGCAAGGGAATTTTCAGCTATCCAGTTATTTGTTTCAGTTAATTATTATTCTACCAGCTTCTATTATTTTAGGGTCATTTATTCTGAATATACCTAAAATGGCTCAAAAATTTGTTGACTTTTTAAGAGTAAGTCGACCAAATTGGCTAGTTTTTTTACTGGGACAATTTCCTCCAGCCATCATTTTTTCTTTTATCATGGGTCTTATTGCTATAACAATTCAAGGTAAACTCAACATTCAATCAGTTATTGGAATATTAAAAAGTTTACCTGCAACTGTTCTGATTGCTGTAGTTGTGCAAATATTAGTAACTTTACTGATCGATAAGGTCTATAAAAAATGGTTTTTTTCAGATCAATCAACTAATTAAAATTTTAAAAACAGTCAACTAGATGAATGTACTAGTTGACCGTTTTTTTATTTAAGTAAGATTACTGTAGAAAGTAGCGGTCAAAGCTTGTACAGATAATGATACAAGACTAATAGCTATCCAACATGATAAGCCCAATATGATAGGCTTCTTTCCCTCCTTAATGAGTTCATGTAATTGAGCATTCAAGCCAATAGCTGTCATAGCCATAGTGATAAAAAATTTGGCTAGCAGTTTCATTAGCGGAATAAAGTTTTCACCATAAATAGTCGTAAAAGAATTAGCTGGAAGAAAGTCAATTGTTGAAGTAATGACAGCAGCTAAAATGAAATAGAGGATAAATGTTGGCATTAATTTAAAAATGCTTGTTTTTGAGCTCTTATTTTCTTTACCAGCTTGAATGATAGATAAGCCGATTGTGATGGGAATAATGGCAAGAGTCCGTGTTAATTTAACAGTCACAGCTGCTGAAAGAATGCCTTCAACTTGATAGAAGTTCTCTGCTGTTGCAGCTGCGGCTGTGACAGAAGAGGTATCATTGACTGCTGACCCTGCAAAGATAGCAAAACCTTCACTACCTAAACCCAAATTATAGCCTAAAACGGGAAAGAGCAAAGCGGCTAACACATTAAAAATGAAGATGACTGAAATGGCTTGAGCGACTTGTTTATCATCTGCCTTAATAACAGGAGCAGTAGCAGCAATAGCGGATCCGCCGCAAATAGCCGAACCGACTCCTATTAAGGTGGCTAATTTTGTTTCCATATCAAGCTTTTTATTAAAGAACCAGGCAACCAATAGGGCGATAGAGATTGTCGAAATAATAACAGGTAAACTTTTACCACCGACTTTTATAATCATGGAAAGGTTTAGAGAAAAGCCTAAAAGAATGACTGCCCCTTGTAGTATTTTCTTAGAGGAGAAACTTATCCCCTTATGAAATTTAGAATGGCTAGCAAGTTGAGGTTGGAAAAGACTAATAATCATCCCAATAAAGATGGCGAAAACAGGGGCTCCAATAATCCCTAGTGAGAAATCACCGATAGAAAGTTTAGCTAGAAAACTAGCCAATACTGCTAATAATAGACATAAAAAAAGGCCTGGCATTATATTTTGTTTTGACTTCATCCAAACAATCCCCTTTAAATTCTCATATTACCTATAGCCTACCAAAGTTTACTGATAAGGGGAATAGAAAAATACTTATAAATATCTTATCCTTTTATAAGTCAGGATAGGATATACTTTTTTGTATATGTTTGTTTTAATACACGTTTTGTCTAAGGTTAATTTTGCTGTTTCATTGTATGCAATTTATCACTTTAACTTTAATTGTCTAGTTAAAGTCTTATCCATCGCTAAAATTTGCGAGTAAAAATTTTTTTTACAAAGGTTTAAGTAGCTTTTTTTGAAAAAGAGTCATTTACTTAAAATAACATATTACTTCGGACAATCCGGAATTTGATATGAATTTAGATCGAGATATGATTGAATGTAATCGACTAGCTGATTTAGAAATTCTGACTCGATTATCAAAAAAACTACTTTTACAATAAGATCAAGAGAAGATTAATCAAATTACAACCATTTTTCAAAAGTATGATAAAAGATGGGAGCTTTATCAAAAGGGCCCAAAACAGTGGGATACTAAAATTTCAATCACTAATATACTCAGGGGAGTTAAATAATGATAAAAGACTTAATGGAAGATATTATTTTCCATTAAGTCTTTTTAGTGATTGTATTTAGTGCTCCAACTTGTTACTATTTACTGAGATATGGAGGAGTAGCAATGAGAAATTTAGATTTATTAAACGGTAAGATATTCCAAACAATGTTGAAATTATCGACACCTTTAATGTTAACTGCTTTTATTCAAATGACCTATACTTTAACCGATATTGCCTGGATTGGGAGACTCTCTACTGAGGCAGTGGCGGCAGCTGGACAAGTAGGTTTCGCCTTATGGATTGCTTCAGGGTTGATGTTGATTCCTCGTATTGGAATGAGTGTTTTAACAGCTCAAGCTTATGGTGCAAAGGACGATGAAGCAGCCCGTTCTTATATTAATAATGGTTTCTGGTTGGCCCTTGTTATGGGAATTGCTTTTGGAGGATTATTAATCCTTTTTAAAGACCCCTTTATTAATTTCTTCCAATTAGAAGATGACGTCAATCAACTGACTGAAGAATATTTGCTTGTGATTGCTTCGGGTGTCTTTTTATTTTTTATTAATCCTGTTCTCTCTGGGGCCTACAATAGTCTAGGTAATAGTAAAACACCTTTTGCAGTTAGTACAATTGGACTTATCATTAATATTATTTTAGATCCTATTTTAATTTTTGGGTTAGGCCCTATACCTGTTTTAGGAATTAAAGGGGCCGCAATGGCAACAATTTTTGCTCAGTTTATGGTGTTTGTACTGTATCTTTATACCATTTATCGACAAGGAGATTTAATTTATCGCAGCCGCATTCATTTATGGTCTTTTAATGGTAAGAACTTAGTTCAAATAATTAAAATAGGCCTACCACCCTCTGTTCAGTCGAATGTACATGCGCTGGTCAGTGTATTGCTGAATCGTTATGTTGCTTCATATGGTGCTATGCCATTAGCTGTTACCAGTGTAGGCTCAAATATTGAGTCGATTTCATGGATGACCACTGAAGGTTTTGCAGTGGCGATTACGGCTATGGTAGGCCAAAATTATGGCGCTAAACTCTATGAACGAGTAGAAGGCATTTATCAAACGACCATTCGCTCCTTACTGACAATTGGTTCGTTTGCTACCATAGTTCTTATCGTATTTAGAATGAATTTTTTCAAATTATTCATCCCAGATGATCCACAAGCAATCGCTTTAGGGGCTGTTTATTTGCTTATCTTTGGGTTAAGTCAATTATTTATGAGCTTTGAAATTGGTGGAAGTGGTTTTCTAAACGGTTTAGGAAATACGCAAGCCCCTGCAAGTGTTAATACCGTTTGTAATTTGCTAAGAATTCCTTTCGCCTGGTTGTTTATGCCCAAATACGGTGTAGCCGGAGTTTGGATTGCCATGTCTTTGTCCACTGCATTAAAAGGAATAATTATTTATCTATTAGCGCGAAAAAATTGGAAAAAGCTCTACCAGGCTCATGCCAATTAGACATAAGTAGGTAAAGCTTAAAGAGTAATTATTCTATTTTAAATTCGACACCCAATTTTTGGCATCTTGAACAATTTGAGGTGTAATTTGATGTGTATGAACCCATTCAATAGACAGGTCTGCTTGAACATCCGTTAATTTTTTAATTAACTCATTGTTCGCTTGCATACTACAGATCGGATCCGCCTCACCCATGGATAAGAATAGCTGATGATTTGATAAATCTTTATTCTGATCAATTGCCATAGGGTAGAGTGGGGCAAATAAAATTCCTTTGTTAAAAATATCTGAGTAGTGAATTAAGACATTTAAAGCAATATTGGATCCATTTGAGAAGCCGATAAAAATTACTTTACTTAAGTCAAATCCTTTTTCGCTACTCATCTTTTTGATGAATTCAACAAGTTCATCGCTTCTTTCCGCTAGATCTTCTAAGTCATAGAGTCCCTCGGCCTTCCGTTTAAAATAGCGGAGGGCTCCATTTTCATTTACAGTTCCTCTTATCGAGAGGATATTAGCTGAGGATGAAATTTCTTTAGCTAAAGGAATGAGATTAGTTTCATCTCCTCCTGTTCCATGTAAAAGGACAAAAGTATAATCAGCGTTATCAGCTGCGTGATAGATATATTCCATAATTACCTCCTATTTTGGTCTTTCAAGTTGAATGGTTTGGCCTAAAGTTGCATAATCATTACCTGCTAAACGACTAATTGGTTTTAGCTGATCAGCAAGCACATAAGAATCCTGATAAACTTCCTCAGAAAGGTGAAAATGTATCACCCTCATCAAAAATAAATCAGCTGAAACCCCTTTACCATTTGATGATGGAATCTCGATGTGTTGGTGTAGAACTGTTTCATAACGTACTTTCATCTCAGCAATACCAGGCGTTTGAATCGAATGACTGCTAGCAAGAGTGAATTGGGTCAATTCCAATTCACTCTTGTTTTTAGGTAAATTACTAGCTGTCAGATTAACCTCTTTCAAATTTTCTTGGTCAACGATGTGAAAAACGGCTTCCTTATTAGCTAGGATATTACGAGCGGTATCCTTCATTCTTCCTTTTCTTTGAACGGAAACCATTAAGGTGGGTGGGTTGTAAGCTACCATATTAAAGTAGGAAAAAGGTGCTAGATTTAAGCTCTGATCGTCGTTTAGTGTGGCTATCATTGTAACAGGTCTAGGGATGACCGAACCAATTAAAACTTTGTATTGATCTTTAGGTGATAAGTCTGTAACTTTATAAGATAACATAGTATCTACTCGCCTAATCTACTTTAAAATCAGGTAAAGAAGATTCAATTTCTGCGCGCTTAGATTCAAATTGTTCAGGTAATTTCAATTGACTACCTAACTGATCAAAATCTTCGTCCACTTGGAAGCCAGGTTCTTTGGTAGCAAATTCAAAAATAATGCCACCTTTTTCTCTTAAATAAATAGATTTGAAGTATTTACGATCTTTGACAGGTGTCAGATGGTAATTAGCATCTTTTAAATAGTCACGCCAAGCTTGAAGATCAGTTAATTGATCAACAGACCAAGCTACATGGTGAACAGTACTAATACCAAATCGACCTAAAGGTAGTGCCTTCTTGAAAAGTAGTACACGGTGTTTTTCTGGACCAGTTAATTCAATATGTAAGTATTCGTCAGCTTCTTCTACAAGTTTGGCACCCATTTCACGTGTTAACAAATCAAGAGTACCTTGAGGGTTAGTAGATAATAGCACCAAGCCATAGAAACCAAGAATTTCATTGTTTTCAGAATTTACTTCTGATTCGACTAAAGCTATATCCAAATCGTGAGGATCTGAAAATTCTAAAGTAGTGGCAGCAAACATTTCACTCTTTTGATAAGAAATATTATGTTTTTCTAATTGAGCTTCCCACTGTGCAACGCTTCCTTTAGGTATTGAAAAAGCAATCCTTCCGACTTGGCCGCCACCTTTTGTTCCTTTATGTTCATTTTCCCAAGGGAAGAATGTCATAATAGTTCCATTGTCTACATTTGAATTAGCAAAGTAAGTGTGATAGACGGAAGGATCATCAAAATTGACTGTCTGTTTAACAAGTTTTAAACCAAGAATGTTAGTGTAAAAATCGTAGTTTTCTTGCACATTGCCAACTATGGCACTTATATGGTGAATACTTTGGATTTTTTCAACCATGGTTTATTCTCCTTTCCAAACAGTATCGAATGGACGAACTTGACTTTCAATTGATTCTCTTTGACCTTCTAAGAATGGTGGTAATGATAAAATTTCACCAAGGCTCTCATAAGGTTCGTCACCCATAAAACCAGGTCCATCTGTAGAGATTTCAATTAGAATATGGCCAATACGAGCATATAATGCTTTAAAGTAATAACGATCGACTATTCCAGAGTTTCCAATTTCTAATTTTTGGTAACGTTCTACCCAAGATTGAATCGCTTCGTCATCTGCTACTCGGAAAGAAACGTGATGAACGAGTCCATATCCTTGTTGCGCTTGTGGAGTTTCAACGTCTTTGCGTAGAATCACTTGACCACCATGTCCGCCTTCACCAACTTCTAAGAGGGCAACATCATCATGCTCTTCAACAATACGCATTTCATAGATAGTTGTTAATGCAGCTTTAAATTCATCAAAATAACCAACAGTGATTTCAATCGGTCCAAGAGCATAAATAGCGAATTCTTCAGGAACAGGTCCATTTTTCCAAGGGATTCCTCCAGGGATACCTTCATTATGCTCATCTGAGAAGATTTGATAAGCTTGACCATCTTCTTCTTCAAAAGCTAATACTTTGCTACCAAACAATTCTTTAATACCTTCATGTTTAACATTTTTCTCTTCAAAACGTTTTAAGTAATATTCCAATGCCTCATCTGATTTTACACGTAAGCCAATACGCGAAATAGAGTTTGTTCCTTTAACTCCTTCTGGAAGGTTAGGGAAATCAAAGAAAGTAACATCAGTACCAGCATTTCCACGGTCATCCGCAAAATATGTGTGATATGTATGAATATCATCTTGATTGACGGTTTTTTTAACCAATCGTAAGCCTAAAGTTTTTGTCATAAAGTCGTAGTTTCTTTCAGCGCTATTTGTCATAGCTGTCACGTGATGGATACCTAATAATTTTTTCATAAAATTTCCTCCTTTAAATTTAGAGAGTCAAAGCATTTAATAGGATTCGATTTACTTATCTCGAATTCGAATTAAATTTACCACGAATCGAAAAAAATTGCAAGCTTTTTGTCTCGAATTTTACATTTAAAATTATTTTATAAATTTTTTAATGGTTTTCGGCATAAGTTCATATTGTGAAGCTTATAACTTTAGTATAGTATAGATTTATCTCATCTTAAAAGGAGTGCTCAAATGGACACTTTAACTTTAAATTATTTACGCAAGGGTGAAAGTGCCAAGATTTTGCATGTTTATGCTGAAGCGGATCAGAAAAAGCATTTGACTAATTTAGGGTTTGTTGCAGGAGCCTCAATAACCATTCTATCCACTCAAGAAGATGAAATGATTATTAACTTAAAGGGAACGCGTCTTGGTGTGAGTAAAGAATTCACTAAAAGAGTAACCATTGAAAGAATTTCTTACGATAAAAAAGATTTAGTAGCCCTTAGTCAGTTGAAAGTAGGATCGAAAGCGAAGGTCATAAAAGTTGAAGGTCAAGCTCAATTTAGGAAACGAATTATGGATATGGGTATTACAAAGAACGCAGTCATTGAATTAGTTAAATTAGCTCCTTTAGGTGATCCACTTGAAATTCGGGTGAGAGGGTATCAACTCTCTATTCGAAAGAGTGAGGCTGAATTAATTCAAACACTTGTTTTATCAGGAGGGGAGAAAAATGCGTAGAATTGCCTTGTTAGGTAATCCCAACTGTGGAAAGACCACACTTTTTAATTTGCTTACTGGATCTAATCAAAAGGTAGGAAATTGGCCGGGAGTGACTATTTCTAAAAAAGAGGGCCAACTAATAAATGATCCCTCCACAGTTATTGTTGACTTGCCCGGAATTTATTCTTTATCTCCTTATACGATGGAAGAAATTGTATCAAGAGATTATCTATTAGATGAACAACCCGATTTAATTTTAAATGTGGTAGATGGCACTAATCTTGAAAGAAGTCTTTATTTGACCACTCAATTATTAGAGTTAGAAATCCCAATGGTTATTGCAGTGAATATGGCAGATTTGGTTAAGAAAGCGGGTATTCAATTAGATTTAACTGTTTTGTCAGACATATTCCATTTACCTGTCTTGTCAATTTCTGCTTATCGCCGTAAAGGAATTCAAGAATTAATACAGGCAATCCAAAGCAGTGAAAAAATAGGGGATGTCATCAAATTTTCCCCAATTGTTGAGGAACAATTAGCGCTGATAGAAAAAGAATTGAATCATGAGCGCTTAAATAAGTTTTGGGCCATTAAGTACTTCGAACGTGATCAAAAGATGATTAAAAAAGACTGTGCTCAGGCAAATTGTTCACTAATTGATTTGATGGTCACTAAGTCTGAACAGTGGTTAGATAGTGATAGTGAGTCAATTATAACCAGCGAACGTTATGATTGGATTGAAACAGCAATGGCCTCGATTAAGAAAGAGACTAGTCATTCCTTAAGCTTAACTGACAGGATTGATCAAATCGTCACCCATCGCTTGTGGGGAATTCCTATTTTTTTATTGGTTATGTACGGTGTTTATTATCTTTCCATTTCCACCATTGGGTCTATGGGTACCGATTGGATCAACGATGAACTTTTTGGACGAATTGTTCCTGACGCAGTGACAAGTTTTCTAAAAACAATTGAGATTCATCCCTTAATTATTTCATTAATAGTCGATGGAATCATTGCGGGAGTAGGGGCTATCTTAGGATTTATTCCGCAAATGGCGATGCTATTCTTTTGTTTAGCTATCTTAGAAGATTGTGGGTATATGTCTAGAATTGCTTTTGTTATGGACCGTGTTTTTAAAAAGTTTGGCTTATCGGGTAAAAGCTTTATACCTCTATTAGTAGGATCCGGGTGCTCGGTACCAGGTATTCAAGCGTCTAGAACCATTGAGAATGAACAAAATCGCAAACTAACAATTTTAACGACTTCTTTTATTCCGTGTTCGGCTAAATTGCCGGTAATTGCTTTAATCGCCAATGCTATTTTTGGAGGCAGTCAATGGGTAGCATTTACCATGTATGTCTTAGGAATAGCCTCTGTCTTAATATCTAGTATTTTGCTTAAAAAGGCCCTTTATGGTCATTCCAAGCCAATTCCGTTTATTATGGAGTTACCTGCCTATCATATGCCAGATTGGCCATCGACTTTACGAGTTGTTTGGCATAAAATTCAAGCCTTTATTAAACGTGCTGGAACAGTTATTTTTATTTCTTCATGTTTAGTTTGGTTTTTATCTTCTTTTTCATGGACTTTACAAGTAGTGGATAATCCGAGTGATTCCTTACTAGCTAGCCTAGGTAATTTGTTAGCCTTTGTCTTTTTGCCCTTAGGATTTGGTAATTGGGAATCGGTGGCAGCTACGATTCAAGGTTTTATAGCAAAAGAGAATATTGTTTCGACTTTAGGGGTCATCCAAGGCTTATCAGCGGATACTACAGAACACTCAGGAGCCCTCTTAAGTCAAATGAGCACCTATTTTTCATCAGCATCTGCCCTTTCGTTTTTAGTTTTTAACATGCTATGTATGCCTTGTTTTGCTGCAGTAGGAGCTATGCGAACAGAGTTTAACGATGATAAAATGGCTGTTAAAGCCGTTATGTATCAAATGCTATATGCTTACTTTATCTCTTTTATTGTCTATCAATTGGCTTTAATATTAGCAGAAGGCAATCATTTAACTTACTTAACCCTCTTAGCCATTGGTATGCTGGTTTTATTTATTGGAATTCTTTTAATGCCAGCAAAAAGGGTCTACCAACTTTCTCATCCTTTTAAACGCCTAAGAAAGGGAGTCATTTAATGAATATTCAAACATTTTTAATTCTTTTCTTAATTGTAGGGGGATTAATTTTTCTTCTTAAAAAAGAATGGCAATCTTTGAAAGCTGGAAAGAGCAAGTGCACATCTTGCACCGTAAAGGATTGTCCTTTGGCGGGATTGAATGTTAAGCCCCCTACAAACATAACAGGCTGTTCTTGTGAACAAATTTCTGATCAAGAGCGACAAGCTATTCAAAAAGAACTTGCTCAGAATAAAATTAAACTTCAAAATAATTAATAATTAACAGCTTAAGTCCTAATGTTGGGTTAGGCTGTTTTTTGAATTAAAATAGAAATTTCAATGCATCACTTGACCGACTTTAAAAAATATGAGAATCTAAAAAAGAAATTATTAAATAGAGAGGGCGTTTTGGATGCAGAGTTTATCTTTTTTTAAAAAATCGATGATAATACTTACACTCATTAGTTTTGTAAATCTATTGTATCCATATCAAGTCCTAGCTTTAGAGGATTATTATTCTAAGAGTATTTATGTCTATAATTTAACAGAGGATAAAACAGAATTGTCTTTAAAAGCCAATGTCCCTCGCAAACCTGCTTCCTTAGTTAAAATTATGACAACACTTGTTGCACTTGAGCATATTGAGAATCTATCAGCTTATGCACCGGTGGATGAAGCGAGTTACTATCAAGCAATTGAAGAAGGAGCAGCAATGGCAGGATACTATCCATATGAGCCAACCAGTTTTCGCGATCTGCTTTATGGCACCATGCTTCCATCAGGAGCTGAAAGTGCAAATTCATTAGCAATTAATGTAGCTGGATCCAAAAAGACTTTTATCAAATGGATGAATGAAAAAGCCGAAGATCTGGAATTGAAAAAAACTAAATTTAAAAGCGTGGATGGTATGGATCAAACGGGTCAAGTAACAACAGCTAAGGAAATAGCCATGCTGTTGAAAGAGGCTTTAAAAAATGGTCATTTTGAAGCAATCTTTAAACGTAAGGACTATTTATCGACTGCAACCAATGCACACCCCTCAGGTGTTTATATGGAAAGTACCGTGTTTAAAAAATTACGAGAATTTTATCAAGACGGTTTTGAGATATTAGGAGGTAAATCTGGCACTACCTTTGAAGCAGGTTTGTGTTGGGCCACTTTAGCTGAGAAAGATGGTAAAGAATATATAGTGGTTGTCTTGGGTTCTGAATTAAATGATTTTAATAACCGAGTCGAAGGACAAGTGCTTGATACACTTAAAATTCTTTCAGAACTATAATAAATCTTATAAAAATATTAAAAAGGACGCTTAGAAATAATGTGCCCCCCAAAAGTTAGTTTTTAACTCTAACTTTTGGGGGGCACATTATTTAAATCATTTGAAGTGGTTGCTTTTTTATCTAGTTTAAGGCTTTTTCATAAATTGCTCTAGATACTTCTAGCGTTTGTGTTCTATGTTCACCAATTTCAGTAAATTTGTGGGCCTCCAGTTGGTCGACAAGATAATCGATGTCTTTTGCTTCAACATCAATTTCTTTAAGGGTAACAGGCATTCCAATAGACTGGAAGAATTTGCGTGTGGCTTCAATAGCTGCTTTTGCTTTTTCCTCGTCAGATCCTTTTCTAATACCCCATACATTTTCTGCGTATTGAACAAGTTTAGCAAATTTTTCTTCCCAACGAACTTGCATAGTGGCTAAAATAACAGGGGTTAGTGTTCTAGCGTGGTCGGTATGGTTAAAGGCGGTGATTTCATGGCCTAGTTTATGTGTTGACCAATCAGTAGGAACGCCAGGACTCATAAAACCGTTTAAGCCGTTTGAACAAATCCACATGAAGTTGCTTCGTACATCATAATCATGATTATCTTCTTTTAATTGAGGGGCTAGTTGAATGAGGCCTTTCAAGGCTGTTTCAGACCACCCATCTTGTAAAATAGCACCAACAGGTTGATTGAGATAATTTTCTAAAATATGCACAAATGTATCACTAATTCCGTTAGCTAATTGACGTTGAGGTAGAGAATAGGTTAATTCAGGGTCAAGTACAGAAAATTGTGGGTAGGTGTGAACCGATCCAAAACTTACCTTGGCATTTTTTTCTTTAATTGTTACTACAGCTCCGGCATTCATTTCGGAAGAAGTTGCAGGAAGTGTTAAAACTGTACCAAAAGGCAGTGCTTTTTTAATTGTTAAGCCTTTACCGATACCAGCTGAGAAGATATCGATAGGATCCCCCTCAAAAGCGGAAGCAGCTGCAATAAATTTGGTTCCATCAATGACTGATCCACCACCAGCGGCTAAAATAAAGTCAAATCCTTCTGATTTAATCTTATCTACTGCCTTCATTAGTGTTTCGTAATAGGGGTTGGGTTCAATACCTCCGAATTCATCCCATTTTCTGTCTCCCAATGCGGCGACTATTTTGTCAAAGGTGCCAAATTTTTTGATAGATCCACCGCCATATGTAATTAAAACTTTGGCATCTTTAGGAATGGCTTGATCAATTGCTTGAATCTGCCCCTTACCAAATAGAATACGAGTTGGGTTGTAAAAGGTAAAATTATTAATGGTCATTTCTATTCCTCCAATTTATTTATATTTTAAAGTATTTGCTGGGTAAAAGCACATTTAACGCTTAAAGAAATAATTAATGATACACTAGAAAGTGTAGAAAATTAATTGTTGAGAGTCATGGACTTTTAAATTGTTATTAAGAAAGGATTTATTTATGTGTACAGGAGTTAAGATTAATTACCCCGGCGGTCATGTTGTCGGACGAACAATGGATTTGGAAGCGCCAGTTGACTACAATATTCTCTATCTTCCAAAAGGATATCCCGTCGCTGAAAATTTACTGGGTGGCTACCATCATTCCCAATATAAAATGTTGGGAGTGGGATTTAGAAATATGGACCCCTTGAAAGATGGAGTCAATGAACACGGTTTAATAGGAATTACCAATGACTTTGGTGGTTTTGGCTTGTATGATAACAAAGTAGATGAAAGCAAAACTAATGTTTCTGCTTTTTATTTTATGAATTATATTTTGGGTAATTGTCAAAATATTGATGAAGTTTTAGAAGTTATACCAAGCATTCACCTATCAAGTCATGATATTAATGGCACAAAAGTCATTACTCCTATTTTCCATTTTATGTTTACTGATGCAGAAGGGAAATGCATTGTAATTGAGCCCTTTAAAAAATCTTTAAAAGTTTATGAAAATCCTTACGGCATCATGACTAATGCTCCAAAATTTTCTTCTCATGCAAGATTATTGGAAACCACTTTTGATAGAAAAAATTTAGACAAATTTAATGGAGCTAAGGATCTACCAGGCGGTTATGATCCAAAGTCACGATTCTTGAAAGCTTATTATTTAGCCCAACAGACACTTGATAATAGGAATAGTAAAAATGCATTTGGTAATTTATACCGTGTATTATCAGCAGTTGCTTTACCTAAAGGATTTATCCCTAACCAGAAATATCACTCTTATACCTATACGGTTTATCTATCTGCTTATGATAGTCAATCTAAAAGGTTAACTATACAAGTAGCTGAAAGTCAAACGGTCTTTTCTTTTACTTTTGATAACATAAAAGATTTAAATGAGAGGCAAGTTATATATATTCCGCAAACCTTTACTTTTCAAAAAATAGAATAATAAAATAGAGCTCACCGATTGAACCAATCGGTGATCTTTATATAAAAGGATTATTTAATTTAATTAAATGTTTAAAGAGATAGAGGTATTAAACTTTCTCACAAAATATGAGCTGAGCCATTTCAAAACTAAAATAAGCTGTTTGATCATCATTATATGAGAAAATAAAAACCCGGTTGGTTGAATCAATTTTTTCAAGTCTAATCTCTTGATTTAATTTCAAATTAATTTGCTGCAAATATTCTAAGAGTTCAGGTTTATCCATGCACCGACGAAAAATTAATTGGTCACCTTCTTGAAATTCAGTTAGTGGTGTACGGTAGATTTCTTGATAATTATCTAGAGTCGGAATGATGCTACCGTGAGGACAAAATTTAGGATGATCTAACAAAATTTCTAACTTATTAAAGAAATAATCACTTTCTAAATGTTCAATTGTTTCAGCATCATTATGAACTTGGGTGATATCGTATTTCAAAACTTCCATTAAAAAAAGTTCTGTAATTCGATGCTTGCGAACGACTTTAATTGCACTTTCAAGTCCTTTTTTTGTTAAACGTACACCCTTATAGGCAATGGATTCTACCAAGTTGTCCTCAACCAAGCGGCTGATCATATCAGTTACAGATGGAGCGGATATGTTCAGGCTATCGGCTATTAATTTGTTAGAAACGTACTCTTCAGTACCGTTCATGCTAAAAATAGCTTTCAGATAATTTTCTTTTACATTCGATCGTTTCATTAAATATTTCCTCTTTTCTTTTGCAATGAGCTCAATAGAAGCATTGGTTAATGAAATTTATGTTTTAATTATAGCATATTAGTCAAATATATCGAAAAAAATAATTAAGTCAACTTAATATAAAATATAGCTTCACTTAAATTATAGCTTTACCTAAATTAATCAAGGTGAATTCCAAAAACTTTCTTAGTAGAAATTTACTTATTAAAGCTGTTAAAACCTTGAGGTTAGCATGAAATTTAGTTGAAAGTGTGCTAAAGTCATTTAATAAAGTAAAAATTAGGAGGGTACATGAAAACTAAATTTAACTATTTATTGAGCCTATTAATTATTTCACTAAGTCTTTTCTTGAGTGGATGTTCGCAAATGGAAAGCTTACTTCAAGAAGTTGTTGAAGAGACTTCGGTAGAAACTATTCAAAAAAAGGATGAAGAGAATTCTAAAGGGAAATCTTCAGATATATTAGCTGACTTAAAAATTGATGCGGATCGTTGGCAAGAAGCGCAAAGTCAAAATAAAAAACTCTCCGAAAATGAAGTTTATTATTCAGTAGAAGAGGTAGCAGCTTACATTCATCAATATCAAAAGCTTCCTCCCAATTACATCACTAAATCACAAGCTGAGCAAAGAAATTGGACGACCAGTGATAAAGAATGGGTGGTTGGAGGCGATCGTTTTGGTAATCGAGAAGGTAAATTACCCAAAGCCAGCGGTAGACAGTACTATGAAGCAGATATACAGGCTGGCTATAGTCATCATCGAGGCCCTGAACGGCTTGTTTATTCCAATGATGGTTTAATATTTTACACAGATAATCATTATGATAGCTTTGAACAGCTTTATTGAAAGGAAGATAACTAATGAAAGTTTTATTAGATGGACAGGCCTTTAAAAATAAAGAAGCCACTTATCACTACTTAATTGAGCGTTTAAGCTTACCTCATTATACAGGTCACAATCTAGATGCTTTATGGGATGTCTTAGGAGATAGTCAACCCTTAGAGATTGAAATCTACCGCTCTCGTCTAATACTTGATCAACTGGGTGACTACGGACGAAACATACTTGATCTTTTTGGGGATGCTTCGATTGAATTCAATCATGAAGTGGTCCTTCACTGGTAATATAAAAGAAGACCTTCGGGTCTTTTTTTTCTGTTCAATTATTTTAAAGATGGTTATAGTAGAGATAGACTAAAAAGGTGGTAATAAAATGAAAGAAAAAATTGGGCTTTATATACATATCCCGTTTTGTCAAAAAAAGTGTCACTATTGTGATTTTTTAACCTTTGTGGATATGGAAGATAAGATGGATGAATACGTTAGCTATTTGACTAAAGAGATGGCTCTCTATAGTGGAAAGTATCAATTAGATACACTTTATTTCGGAGGAGGAACCCCTTCTTATTTAGAAGCAGAGCAGATGGCTAGAATTATGGAAGCTGTTAATGAACATTTTGAAATATTAGCAGACAGTGAAATCTCTATTGAAATGAATCCCGAATCTGTCACGGAAGAAAAAGTAAAAACCTATTTAAAATATGGTTTTAATCGTTTTTCTATGGGGGTCCAGTCTTTTGATGATGCAACATTACGAATGATGGGGCGTTTACATGATCGTGAAACAGTCTATCAAAAGATTGCTTTATTAAAAGACTTAGGTGTTAAGAAATTAGGAATTGATTTGATGTTTGCTAACCCTAAGCAGGACATGGCGGTCTTAAAACGGGATATAGAATTAGCCATGAAATTACCGATTAATCATATTTCTTATTATTCCCTAATGATTAAAGAAAACACACCTTTTCAGCGTTGGGTGTTAACTGGACAGATGCGCGTTTTAGACGATGAAATTGAAAGAGAAATGTACCATTATATCCAGTCAGAACTGACTAAACATGGTTTCCATCAATATGAAATTTCGAACTTTGCCAAAGGGAATGTTGAAAGTCGCCACAATAAGAAATATTGGCAACTAAAAAATTATCTAGGGATTGGTTTAGGTGCTTCTTCCAATATTGATTTCGTTCGTTTTGTCAATCATCGACGTTTTGATGACTATTACGGCATGATTGATCAAGGCGAATATCCTATTCAGATCAGTGAAAAGCTTTCTTTGGAAGATCGTGAAAAAGAATATATTATGTTGAACCTACGTTTATTAAAAGGATTTGAATTCAAAGATATTAACCAACGCTTTGGTATTGATTTTTTAACCAAGTACCAAGAAGTCCTCACTAAACATAAAAAGTTAGGCTTGATTGATTACGACCGAGAGCGTATCTGGTTTACTGAAAAGGGCTTGGATGTGGGTAATCAGTTTTATTTGGATATTTTATAACGTCAAAAATCAAAATCAAAAGAAATTTTCGCGTAACTTGCTATTAAATATCATTCTAAAGTAGGTTATAAAGAAAGTGCCGATCGATTAAAATTTAGAAAAATACAATTTTAATTTATATATTTGGAGGTTAAAAATGACTTTAAAACAAAAAGCGAACATTCTTTCACTAATAGCAATTTTTCTATGCATACTTTCTATCTTAAAAATGATGGGTATTAAGAATATCGTTGCCGAAGAATACTTTTTATTATCAGCGGGATGCTTTCTAGCTTATATAGGAAGCAAATTAGATCAAGATAGTAAAATAAAATGAGACGATAAAAAATTTTAAAAAATCTAAGCGTGGGTATTCATTTTTAAATGGGATAGTATGTATAACTATTTATGAACTCACAATTTATCAACAAACATCACTCTGTCAAAATTTATCAAAATTAATTAATTTTTTGATTTTTTTAATAATTCATTTACAAATATATAAAATTTATTTAAAACTCTAAAATGGTTCAAAGAATTATAAATCACTAGCTCATTTGAAAATAAAATATATTTCAGACTATTAAAGACTGGGATAGTTATGTAAATCTTGATACTAGATTAACTATTATATGAATGCAAGTTTCAAAAATCATTATTTTACTATGCTTGTTTTAAAAATTAGGGTATAATATAATTAATTATAAAAATGAGGAATTGTTTTAAAATTTTAGGAGGAAAAAATGAAAAAGATTACCCAGATATTTCTAGCGTTAATCATTCTTATGAATTCTACGCTTACACCAATAATGACTTATGCAATGGAAGCCCCGGATATAAATATTACTAATACAGAAGAAGTGATTAAGGATTCCATAACAACCTCTGTAACAGACCCTGACACAAGCAATTCAGGGACCACTAATGATACAAGTATCGACGGAACAGAAAGTAGTGAAGGTGTTGGAGAAGATATACTAAATGATAGCTCTAAAGAAGCATCAAGCACTACAACCGTTGACGTGACTACAACAACTACTAGTGAAGAAGAATTGAAACTAGAGACTTTTGATATTACTAATAATAGTTTTTTATCACAATTTGTAATAACTAATGAAAAGGGAGATAATCCTGTCTACTTAACCGCTGAAGAAGCTTTGTTTTACATAAAATTAGCAACTAGTGATTCAGCAAGTGGAACAGGTAACTTCATTGTTAAAATCAATATTCCTAAGGAGTTTGTTGATAAAAGTAGTATTGCTGCATCAAATACGAATTCTCAAACTGGAATTGCAACAATTGAGGAAGTTGCGGAAAATTATGTAATAACATATGTTTTTAACAATGTTTCAAGCGGAGCTTTAATTGAAGTTCCAATTAAGTTTAAAACAAAAAACGGTGAAACACCTAATGGTTATATATTACCTTTAGGTGCCACTATATCTGATAGCAAAGGAGATATAATTGCCGAAGATAAAATGGATGTTAAATATATAACTCAAAAGCCAAGTTTCTACAAATATGGTCTTACTAGCAGTGGATATACTTCGGGGAACGGTGTATTAATTGCTGGGATGGAAGATCCTGACAATCCTGGCTTTTTGACAAAGGATATAACTGCTTTAACACCAGTTTATTTTAAACCAACTATAAATTACAAGTCCCCTATAGGAGCTCGTTACCATGACACTTTTATTATCCAAGACAAACTACCAGAGGGAGCTGTTTTTGACCCTAGTTTAAATCCTGGATGGACGTATGATGCATCGACAAACACGGCAGAGTTCGTTCATGTCAAAAAGGAATTAGTTGGAGGAAGAACGATTAGTTTACCTACTTTAGCCTTACTTTTTCCAGGTGCACCCCTAAATAAAATAATAAATAACACAATGACAGTAAAAGCTACGGCATCTGATAAAAAAGATTATGAGGAGGATCTCCTATTTTCAGATGATATGGATTTTACTCTTGGGATTTATGATATAATTAGAGGTGGAAAATCGGGCTATGAAGCAATTTTTGATACATTAAAAACAAAGGAAAATTTTGAAGGTAAATGGAATATTAGCGTTACAAATACTAGTCAATCTGAGGGGAGAGAACTAGAAAATTTTGTAGTGCGCGATTATGATTTAGATAATCGAATGTACTATAGTAAAATTGAGCTTCCGCAAACATCAATAAATATTTTTGAAGGGTTTGTTGATGTTATTGGTGTATACAACGAAAATGGTCAAAATGTCGAAAGAACTATTGCCTCTAATGTCTCTTTGGTTGATGGTAGTAAGACTTATGACTTAGGTAGAGATGTTTTAGAAGTTATCGTTAAGACTTCGGATACGAACGCAAAATTAAAAGCTGGCCAAACACTGAGGTTTTATGTATATAGTAAGTTTCGAGATCCAGCTAAAACAAAATTAGATAGCAACATTGAGATCTATTCAGATTTCTTTAACTTTGTTAGTATATATAGTAATTATGAGAATTCGAACGTTAATAGTGCATTGACGTCAAAAGCGTATAAGCGACTTTTTCCAGTAGATGCGAATGCTTCAATAGAAAAACGAATAAGCGGCGCAGCATCTTCTAACTATTTCGTAGATGACATGGTAACTTTTAATTTATATCTTGATACAAATAAAATTTTGCCTGAAGAATCTATTAATTTCAGTATGGTTGATTTGCTTCCAGTAGGATTTGAATATGTCGCTAATAGTGGAGTTATAAATGTTAATCAGACGTATTTTAGTTATGATCAGGCTCAGCCAACTGGCCAAGTAGAACCAAAAATCATTAATAACTATAAAGGGACAGGAAGAACTGCCCTAATTTGGGATTTATTGCCTTTTAAGTCTAAAACTATTGAGACAAGTACCTTTACAAATCCTTATAGAATTTCATATAAAACTAAAATAACTAAGTATGCTAACGTTGGGACGAATGAAAATACTGCTTACCTTGCTTGGGATAGTATAGATGATGTTTCTCCAAATGTAACAAGTACTAGAAAATTATCAGAAGATATCTTTGATTTAAACAATAATGGCCGAGTGGATGATTTGATTTCAAAGTCTTCTTCTTCGATCAATTTTGTACCACCAAGAGAAGTTATAACCACTAAGTCTGTTAAAGGAAGTTTAGACCAAAGTTATACCCGTGCCCCAGGAGCTGGAAACTCTGAGTTGGGTGGTCAAGGAAGTTATGATTTAACAGTTTTCAATAATTCGAGCCAATCTTTAAACAATGTGACAGTTTTAGACATTCTTCCATATAAAGGTGATAACACGGTTGGGATTTCTGCTGATTCTGAAGTACCCGTTGCTCGTGGGTCAGAATTCCCCGTTCAAATAACGGGTCCAGTTACTGCTCCTGCAGGTTATCAAGTTTTCTATACTACAGATACTCCAACGGCAGATGCTAAAGACTATACGCAAAACGCTAGTTGGACGACATCACCTAGCGATTACTCAACAGTCCGCGCAATTAAGATAACTTTAGAATCAGGAAAGACCTTGGACTCTGGTGCTCGTGTTAATTTTACTGTTCCTTTCAAGGTTCCAATGGACACAAAATTGACCTCTGGAATGCAAGCAGTGAATTCATTTGGTACAGCAGTTAATACTAATCTTGATTATTTTGAATCAAACAATGCGCCGGTTCAAATTGTTCGTTACCAAGTCAATGGAAACTTATTTGAGGATTTGAAT
The DNA here is from genome assembly GCF_024742075.1 of Facklamia sp. 7083-14-GEN3. GTDB lineage: Bacteria > Bacillota > Bacilli > Lactobacillales > Aerococcaceae > Facklamia. The sequence continues at coordinate 162,673 of NZ_JANSGD010000001.1, forward strand.
GAAAACTCACTCAGAGAATCAGACGAAACACCAATCACTAAATATAATGTAGCCTTAGTGGATGAAAATGGGAATCCCGTATTAGGAACGGATAACCAGCCAATGGTTACCCAAACAGATGATAAAGGTTATTATGAATTTGATGTGTTAAGTGGTGGTAATTACCGCGTTAAAGTAATCACCCCTAAAAATTATGCTTTAACTAAACCGAAAGCAGATCAGCCTGGAGGGTCAGCCATTATGGATGTGACCACTGGGTTAACAGATACGTTCAGTTTAAATAAAACGAATCCGATAGTAACCAAAAATGCGGGTTATATTCAAACCGCAATTATTATTTCAGGTGAGAAAACTTGGGATGATGCTAATAACCAAGACGGTATTCGCCCTGATAAAATCACTGTCAACTTATTAGCGGATGATGTTCAATTAAAAAGTCAAGTAGTGAAACCAACAAACGGTAAGTGGACTTATTCCTTTAATGACCTACCGGTTAAGCAAGGGGATAAGAAAATTACCTATACGGTAACAGAAGAGCCTGTTACAGGTTACAAAACTAAGATTGAAGGCTTTAACATCACCAATACCCATACCCCAGCGGTTGCCCCGATTACCGTTAAGAAGGTTTGGGATGATACGAATAACCAAGATGGTCTTCGTCCGGATGAAATAACTATTCGACTGATGAATGGAACTACGGAAGTCGCTGTTGAAAAACTAACTGAGGACAAGGGTTGGGCACATACCTTCAAAGACATTCCAGTTAATGAAGGCGGTAAGAAGATTCAATACACAGTAACAGAAGATAAAGTTGATGAATACGAGACTAAGATTGATGGGTTCACAATCACTAATAAACATGTTCCTGCGGTAAAAGATATTGAAGGTAAGAAGGTTTGGAACGATGCCAATAACCAAGATGGCCTTCGCCCAGATAAAATCACCATCAACTTACTAGCGGATGGTAACAAAATTAAATCTCAAGAAGTGACACCAACAGGCGATAAGTGGACTTACGCTTTCAAAGATGTTCCAGTTAAGAAAAATGGCAAAGAAATCACTTACACAGTCACAGAAGAGCCTGTTGCAGGTTACGAAACTAAGATTGAAGGATACACTATCACCAATACCCATACCCCAGCGGTTGCCCCGATTACCGTTAAGAAGGTTTGGGATGATACGAATAACCAAGATGGCCTTCGACCACAAGAAGTAACCGTTCGACTTATGAATGGTGACACTGAAGTCGCTACTGAAAAACTGACTGAGGATAAAGGGTGGGAACATACCTTTAAAGACCTCCCAGTTAATGAAGACGGTAAAGAGATTATTTATACAGTAACGGAAGATAAAGTTGATGAATATGAGACTAAGATTGATGGCTTCACAATCACCAATAAACATGTTCCTGCTGTAAAAGACATTGAAGGTGAAAAGACTTGGGACGATGCTAATAACCAAGACGGTATTCGACCAAAAGAAGTGACTGTTCGTCTTATGAATGGTGACACAGAAGTAGCTGTTCAAAAGGTGAGTGAAGCAACTGATTGGAAGTACAGCTTCAAAGATGTGCCAGTTAAGAAAGATGGCGAAGAAATTACTTACACAGTAACGGAAGATAGTGTAGACGGATACGAAAATAAGATTGAAGGCTTTAACATCACCAATACCCATACCCCAGCGGTTGCCCCGATTACCGTTAAGAAGGTTTGGGATGATACGAATAACCAAGATGGCCTTCGACCACAAGAAGTAACCGTTCGACTCATGAATGGTGACACTGAAGTCGCTACTGAAAAACTGACTGAGGATAAGGGGTGGGAACACACCTTTAAAGACATCCCAGTTAATGAAGGCGGTAAAGAGATTACTTACACAGTAACGGAAGACGCCGTTGATGAATATGAGACTAAGATTGATGGCTTCACAATCACCAATAAACATGTTCCTGCTGTAAAAGACATTGAAGGTGAAAAGACTTGGGACGATGCCAATAACCAAGACGGTATTCGACCAAAAGAAGTGATTGTTCGTCTGATGAATGGTGACACTGAAGTAGCTGTTCAAAAGGTGAGTGAAGCAACCGATTGGAAATATAGCTTCAAAGATGTGCCAGTTAAGCAAAACGGTAAAGAAATTAATTATACGGTAACGGAAGATGCTGTTGAAGGTTACGAAACAATGATTGATGGTTTCAACATCACCAACAGACATGTTCCAGGGATTGCTCGCATATCAGGTCAAAAGATCTGGGACGATGCGGAAGACCAAGATGGCATTCGTCCAGATGAAATTACCGTGCGTTTACTGGCAGACGGTGAAGAAGTTGATAAGCAAACTGTGACAGCATCCAACGACTGGACCTATACATTTGAAAACGCTCCGATGAGAAAAGATGGACAACTAATTACTTATGGAGTAAGTGAAGATCCAGTGACTGGTTATGAAACAATGATTGATGGATACACCATTACGAATAAGTTGATTCAAAAACAGACACCTCCAGTTTCTAACGTTCCTAAGGAACCAACAGATAAGAAAAGATTACCAATTACAGGTGAAGCATCATCAAGCGTGTTAATAACTCTTGCCGGTGGAATACTTCTTACTGGAATAGGGATTATTGTTCTAAGAAAAAAACAGGGTAAATAATAAGTAATTAAAAAAGAAAGAGCCAAGGTAGCCTTGGCTCTTTCTTTTATTTAGAATAAGTATATTATTTAAAACGTTTGATATATAATAAATTTGTATCAGATTATGTTTCAATTGGTTTGGAAAGGAATAAGTATGAAAAAAACAATACAACATATAATAGTTTTAACCTTAATTTTGAATAGCATTTTGAATCCAGTACTTACTCTTGCTACTGTGTTGGAAGACAATAGCAGAACTGTGGAAGAAGTTGAATTAGTGGATAGGACTTTTGAGACATCAGTTTTAACAGATTTACCAGTAAATACTATAGAAACCTCAGAAATTGCAGAATCTAATGAGGATGCTAGTCAAGCTACAATTGAAGATTTTACGATTGAAGAGTCATCTAATGTAACAAAGAGTGATCAATTAGAGCATGAATTGTTAGATTCATCAGACATCAAATTTCTGACACGTTTTGATTTATATAGTTTAGAAGGAGAAAATCCAACTTATCTTACAGGCGTGGAAGCAGTATTAAATGTCGGATTATCAGCTACTAGTTCTACTAATGACTTGAACAATTATACGGTTAAAATTCGACTTCAAAAAAAATATATAAATAAATCATCGATAGAGGCATCATCTTCAGAGTCTCAAACTGGTCTAGCGACTATTGAAGAAGATGCAGAAAACTTTATAATTACTTATCTATTTAGTAATGTATCAAGTGGAACTTCTATTGATGTTCCAATAAAATTTAAAACGTTAAAGGGAGAAACTCCAAATAATTACGTTTTGAAAGCAGTTGCCAATATATATGATTCAACTAATAGGGAGATTGGCCAAGATTCCATAAATATTAACTATATCACAAAAACTCCCTCCTCTAATAAACAAGCTAGGGATTTGAGAGGGACTTTCACTTTTGATAGCACTAATTTATATGGTGGTAAACTCGCCCCTGATAATCCAGAATACTTGTCAAAAAATCTTAACGAATTAGTACCAGTTGATTTCAATTATCAAATTAGGAAAAATTTTAGACAGGGTGGATATAGGTATTATGATAAATTTATTATTAAAGATGTTTTACCTAAAGAATCTGTTTTTGATAGCAATCTGAACCCTGGGTGGGTCTATGATCCTATAAGCCATACGGCAGAATATACATATGAAAATAAAATATTAATTGGAGAAAGAGATATAAACTTACCCACTATTAGATTACTCTTTCCAGGTGCAAAAATAGAAACCTATATGACAAACAAAATGAGTGTTACTGCAATTCCCTCTAATAAGCAAGAATACGAAGAAAATTTAACAGTTTCAGACGATATTAATTTCAAATTTATCGATTTTGATGAGAATGATCTCATTACTGGATATAAAGCAGGATCGTATGAGAGTATATATGATAATTTAAATTATCTAAAAAATTATGAAGGAAACTGGTACCTTGTTCTAAGAAACGAGCAGCCAGAGAATGGTAAAAACTTAGAAAATATTATTTTAAGAGATTATAAATTAGATAAAAGAATGTATTATAGTAAGATTGAATTTCCAGTTATTTCGGAAGATATTTTAAAAGGAACAATTGATGTAATAGGAGTTTATAGCGAAAATGGACAGCGCTTTGAAAAAACTATTGCCAAGGATATTTCATTAAATCAATCAAAGCATTTATTTGAACTGGGAAAAGAAATAGATGAAGTGATTATTAAATCTTCTAATCAATTTACTAAGTTGAAGCCTCAAAAACAGATAGGCTTTTATATTTATACAAAATTTAGAAATCCAGAAGAAATTTCGTTAGAAAATGGAGAATCACCAAACTTTTCTAATTCTTTAACGATTGAAAGTAATTTCGATGGATCTCAATCAAAAAAAGTTATTAAATCGGAAGCCTATAAAACTTTGAAAAAACTAGCTATTCGTACAGCGGTATATAAAAGTTTAAATACATCGAAAAAAAGTTATTTTGTAAATGATGAAGTATCATATCGCTTACAAGTAATACCTTATGGATTAATCCCAGAAGTAAGTTTAGACTATAATAAAATAGTTGATTTAATACCTCCTGGATTTGAGTATATTGAAGGAACAACTGATGTCAGACTTAATTATAATTTCAAATACGAGAAACCGTCCTTAATAAGCCAATCAGATCCAGAAATTGTATCGAATTATAAGGGGACAGGACTCACGGCGTTGATTTGGACGTTATCGCCTATAAATTTAATTAAATCAAATGCAAGACCAGGAAGCGCCTATGAGTTATATTATAAATTAAAAATATCAAAGTACTCAGAAATTGGTCGAAATATTAATACTGTTTTTTTAAGTTGGAATAATACTGATGAAGTTAGTCCCTATAAATCCAATGAGGGACAAGCAGAAGATCAGTTTGATTTAAATGAAAATGGTCGAACAGATGATTTAGTTTCTCGTGATTCAGCAGAGATTAATTATATTCCACCAAGAGAAGTTATTACAACGAAATCAGTGAAAAAATTATCAGATAAGAATTTTGTAAGCTCTACAGGAGCCGCTAGATTAGAGGTTGGTTCTGATGGAATTTACGAAATGAAAGTATTTAATAACACTGATCAAGATCTAAAAGAATTAATCCTTTTAGATATTCTACCTCACCCAAACGATTATACAGTCGGAATATCTTCAGACTCTAATCTACGAGTCCCCAGAAATTCTAATTTTCCAATTCAGTTAAGAGGACCTGTATCAGTTCCTGAAGGTTATCAAGTGTTTTATACTGCAGATGTTCCGATAAATAACGTTAAAGAATATACTCTAAATGCTAATTGGACTTCTTCACCAAGTGATTTTGAAAAAGTTCGAGCAATAAAGATTCAGTTAACTCCAGGAAATTCACTTGGTAAAGAGCAACAAGTAAGTTTTACTGTTTCTTTCAAAACACCAAAAGATGAAACTTTAAAAAATGGAGATAAAGCTGTTAATTCCTTCGGAACTGCCTTATCAAATTCCTTGGACTATTTTGAGTCTAATAATGCTACAGTTGAAATAATGCGCTATCAAATATCAGGCTATCTATTTGTAGATGATAATAGAAGCTCGTCACTCGACGATACTGAAAAAAGATTTAATAGTCATATTGTTTCATTAGTAGACTCGAACGGTAAGCCAATCCTTGATTCTAAAAACAATCCTTATATGACTATAACGGATGAAAATGGTTACTATCAATTTAACATTTTAAATTCTGGTGAATATCGAGTAAAGATATTAACACCGGATAAATATTCCATAACTAAACCTGCCATTCAACTCAAAGGTGGTCAAGGAAGTTATGATTTAACAGTTTTTAATAATTTGAGTGAAGCGCTAAATAATGTGACAGTTTTAGATATCCTTCCACATAAAGGCGATAAGACGGTTGGAATATCCGCAGAATCCAGCGTGCCACTTAATCGAGGGTCAGAATTTTCCGTGCAATTAACGGGTCCAGTCACAGCACCTTCAGGATATCAAGTTTCCTATACCACAGATGCTCCGACTGAAGATTCTAAAGATTATACGCAAAGCGCTAATTGGACGACATCACCTAGCGATTACTCAAAAGTCCGTGCAATTAAGATAACTTTAGAATCAGGAAAAATATTGGACTCCGGCGATCGCGTTAATTTCACTGTTCCTTTCAAAGTTCCAATGGACACAAAATTGACCTCTGGAATGCAAGCAGTGAATTCGTTTGGAACAGCGATTAATACAAATCCTAATTATTTTGAATCAAACAATGCGCCGGTTCAAATTGTCCGTTACCAAGTGAACGGTCACTTGTTTGAAGATTCGAATGAAAACTCACTCAGGGAACCAGACGAAACCCCAATCACTAATCATACGGTCGCATTAGTCGATGAAAATGGGGATCCCGTTTTAGGAACGGGTAACCAGCCAATGCTTACCCAAACAGATGATAAGGGGTATTACCAATTCGATGTTTTACGTGCTGGCAATTATCGCGTTAAAGTGATCACACCTGAAAACCATGTTTTAACTCAACCGAAAGCAGATCAAGCTGAAGGTTCAGCCATTATGGATGAGACTACTGGCTTAACGGATGTATTCAGCTTAACCAAAATGAATCTTACGGCTACTAAAAATGCGGGCTATATTTATATTAGACCTACAATTACGATTACAGGTAAGAAGACTTGGGTCGATGCCAATAACCAAGACGGTATTCGACCAAAAGAAGTGACTGTCCGTCTTATGAATGGTGACACGGAAGTAGCCTCTCAAACGGTGAGTGAAGCAACCGATTGGAAGTACAGCTTCAAGGATGTTCCAGTTAAGCAAAACGGTCAAGAAATTACTTACACGGTGACGGAAGATGCCGTTGAAGGTTACGAGACTATAATTGATGGTTTCAACATCACCAATACCCATACCCCAGCGGTTGCCCCGATTACCGTTAAAAAGGTTTGGGATGATACCAATAACCAAGATGGCCTGCGACCACAAGAAGTAACCGTTCGACTCATGAATGGTGACACTGAAGTCGCTACTGAAAAACTGACTGAGGACAAAGGTTGGGAACATACCTTTAAAGACCTCCCAGTTAATGAAGTCGGCAAGAAGATTACTTACACAGTAACGGAAGATAAAGTGAATGGATATGAAACTAAGATTGATGGGTTTACAATCACTAATAAACATGTTCCTGCTGTAAAAGATATTGAAGGTAAGAAGATTTGGGACGATGCCAATAATCAAGACGGCCTTCGTCCACAAGAAGTGACTGTTCGTCTGATGAATGGTGACACTGAAGTAGCCACTCAAACGGTGAGTGAAGCAACCGATTGGAAATATAGCTTCAAGGATGTACCAGTTAAGCAAAACGGTCAAGAAATTAATTACACAGTGACGGAAGATGCCGTTGATGAATATGAGACTAAGATTGATGGTTTCAACATCACCAATAAACATGTTCCAGCTATCGCTCCCATATCAGGTCAAAAGATCTGGGACGATGCAGAAGACCAAGATGGTATTCGTCCAGATGAAATTACGGTGCGTTTATTAGCAGACGGTGAAGAAGTTGATAAGCAAACTGTGACAGCATCCAACGACTGGACTTATACATTTGAAAACGCTCCGATGAGAAAAGATGGACAATTAATTACTTATGGAGTAAGTGAAGATCCAGTGACTGGTTATGAAACAATGATTGATGGATTTACTATTACCAACAAGCATATTCCAGGAAAACCAACCGACTTCACAACGATTCACGGTCAAAAAGTTTGGGAGGATGCTGATAATAAGGCAGGCCTTCGTCCTGAAAGCATTACGGTTCGATTACATGCCAATGGTAAGGAAGTAAGCAGCCAGACGGTTTCTCAAGAAACAAACTGGAAGTACAGCTTTAAAGATCTTCCAGTCATCGATGAAAATGACGCAAAAATTACTTATACGGTAAGTGAAGATGAGGTAGAAGGCTATGAAACGATTATTAATGGCTACACCATTACGAATAAGTTGAGTCAAAAACAGACACCGCCTGCTTCTAACATTCCTAAAGAACCAACAGACAATAAAGGATTACCGATTACTGGTGAGTCGTCATCAAGCGTGTTAATAACGCTTGCCGGTGGAGTACTTCTTACTGGAATAGGGATTATTCTTTTAAGAAAAAAATAAAGAAAAAAGTAAGAGATTAAAATTGAAGAAAGAGCCATGAAATATCCTTGGCTCTTTCTCTTTTAATATGAAATACAATGATTTAGAAATTTATAACAAAAAAATATTTATTATTGAATATATTCACTATAATGAATAAAAATAAACTTAAAAATTGTCATACTAATTAGTATATTTAAGGAGGACTTTAATGAACAATATTGTAATTAAAGAAGATGGACTGCTTCCATTTGAGCAAATTTTAGCTCTTTATGAAAATGTTCTTTGGACAGCCTACACTAAAGAACCAGAGCTTTTAGAAAAAGCGATCCAAAATAGCTTAAAAGTTTGGACAGCTTGGGAGGGTGATCAACTTATTGGCTTAGCCCGTGTAGTAGGAGATGGGTTAACCATTATCTATATTCAAGATATTTTAATACTTGAAGATTATCAAAGACAAGGTGTAGGTAGTATGTTATTACAAAAGGTATTAAAAGAATACCAAGCGGTTCGGCAAATTATATTGATGACCGATTCTACCGATAAAACGCAAAATTTTTATAAGAAAAATGGTTTAATAAGAACAGATGAGCATCAATTAGTAACGTATATGAAATAAAAGTTTAAGTCTCTAATTCCTTAGTTTAGGAATGGAGGCTTTTTTGATGGTTAAAAAACAAATAATCTTAAAAGAAATATTATTTTAAAAATACACATTATTATCTTTTTATTAACATAATAGTATGTTATTCTTAACGAAGAAACAATGAGGGAGTTTATATGAAAAAAAAGAATATCATTTTAATTATTAGTTACGTTTTTTTTATGTTTGTTTTTCCAGCCTTAGCAGTTTTAATAGGGATAGAATCAACTAATTGGTTTTGGTTAGCCTTAATCGGAATGAGTATAGTTTTTCTTATCGCACTTACTTTATATAATAATTTATTAAAAAAACATTTTATCGAGTTAAAGCAAAAAACTTCCATAATGCCTTTCTTAATTCGAATTATTTTGGGCTATGTTTTTATTGTAATTATAAGAAATCTTTTATTTCAAATATTTGGACCGTATATTGATTTCGATAAACTGGGTGTAAACCAAAAAACTGTTACAGAAATGATTGAGCTGTTTCCACTCTATACAACATTTTTTATGGTTGTTTTGTTTGCTCCACTTGTTGAAGAACTTATATATCGCCATTCGATTATAGGATCACCCAAACTAGTGTCAAAGAAATCTAAAATTTTAATGACGGTCTTATCAATTATTTTGTTTACAGGTTTTCATATGACTACATTATCTGATGCTATAGGTTATTTACCAGCCTGTTTGGTCATTACTTATTTTTATTGGAAGTACGAGCGAAATGTTGTCGCTTCAATGTCTTTTCATTTTTTCAATAATTTAATAGGTTGGCTGATGATAGTGTTTAATATTAACATCAACTAAATAAAATTTTGTTTAAGCCTCCAATTCTTTATTATAAGAATGGAGGCTTTTTTTGATGAAAAAACTTGTCAAAAATATCCAATGTGTATATACTGTATATATACACATAACAGTTGGGGTGAGGTGAATCAATGAACATTTTAATATCAAAGTTAAATCCTAAACCTATTTATGAACAGATTAAAGAACAAATTATCCAAGCAATTTTAAATGGTGATGCGGAAGTAGGGGATTTACTTCCTTCGGTAAGGGGCTTAGCTAAAGACTTGAAAGTTAGTGTAATCACAACTAAAAGAGCTTATGAAGACCTCGAAAGAGAAGGTTACGTAACTTCAGTGGTCGGTAAGGGCACCTATATAGCTGAGCAAGACCATGATTTCATTAGGAGGAAATACTTAAAAAGAATGGAAATATTAATTAAAAATCTGATTGAAGAAAGTGCAATGATTGACCTCAGTTTGGAAGAAATAAAAGATTTGGTTGAAAGAGTTTATAAGGAGGGTAAATAATGGAAGAATTTGTGATTGAAATGAATCAAGTGTCAAAAACGTTTACTGATTTCTCAATTAACAATTTAGATTTAAAGATTCGCAAAGGTTATGTGACTGGATTTGTTGGACCGAATGGGTCTGGAAAAACTACTATCATAAAATTAATCATGGGACTTGTGAAAGCAGAAAGTGGATCCATTAAAGTTTTTGGTAAGGATCTTAAAAAGCATGCGGTGGCTATTAAAGAAGAGATAGGCTTTGTTTATGCGGAGAATTATTTCTATGATCACTTAACAGTGGAAGAAACGGGAAAAATGATCGCGCCTTTTTATAAAAATTGGGATTGGGAAACCTACTGGTCTTACACCAAATCATTTGGGTTATCAAAAACTAAGAAAGTAGAAGAACTTTCAACGGGTATGAAAGTAGCTCTTTCTTTAGCCATTGCTTTATCGCATGATCCTATGTTGATTATTCTTGATGAGCCAACTTCTGGGCTGGATCCTATCGTAAGAAATAAAGTTTTAGATATTTTGTTTGACTATATCCAAGATTCTGAAAAATCTGTTTTTTTCTCTAGTCATATTATGACCGATTTGGAGAAGATTGCTGATGATATTGCAATGATCTATCATGGTAAATTATTCTTTAGCAAAGAAAAAGATAGTATCCTTAATCAATACAAATTGGTCAAAGGGCCTAATGAACTATTAGATGATGAATTAAGAAAACAGTTAATTTCATGTCGTGAAACATCAGTCGGATTTGAAGGCCTATCTTCAAACTATGAGCTTTTTAGAGAATTATTTGGACAGAAAGTGATTATTGATCCGGCCAATCTTGAAGAGATAATGGTTAGTCTGATGGACTGAAAGGAGAACTTATGAAGGGTATATTACATAAAGAGTTTTTAATAAATTATAAGCAAGATAGACTTCTCTTTATTGGTTTACTTTTGGTTGGGTTTCTTTTATCCAATTCAATCCAGATTCCAATTGTGATTCCAATCTCTTTCACACTTTTTTGTCCAGTATTTATAACAATAAATGATGATTTTAAGAGAAACGGCACATTAATAAATAGTCTCCCTGTACGACCTTATAAAATTGTTTTAGCTAAATACATTTATAGTTTTTCAACTGCGATTATTTTTTATGTCTTAGTGATTTTATTAAATTACTTTATTCCTGGCTTTAAAGCCTATACTCTGACTGAGATTTTTGTTTCTTTTATCATCTCAATCGAAATTATGTTAATTGGGTATATGTTTTATCATGTATTTGGAGAAGGGTTTTTAGGTTCTTATAGAATAATTCTATTTTTTCAAATAATTTCACTAATAATGTCCGATGTCAGAGAAGGTTATAATCAAGTGCTTGGAGGGTTTAATGTTTTTGCCAATCAATTTTCGATTCTCAATCTATTAAAACCGCTGAGTATCTTATTAATAGTTTCGCTAGCGATTTCTTTAATTATTGCTATTCGGTCATACGCTAAAAAAGATTTTTAAATAAAATGTTTAGATCGAATTTAGCTTTTAAATAATAAGGAGGGAGTTATTTTGAAAGCAATTTTGAACAAGGAATTTATTGTAAATAAAGAGAATGATTTAGTACAATTCTCAATTTTATTTATAGTCTCAATAATTTTCTTTGAAAAAGTAGAAATCATAAAAGTAATAGTTTTTACGATTCTGATATTAGATACTGTACCTTTACGATCTAATATAGACTATCGAAAAGAAAATTTTTTAATAAATTCATTGGCTATTGAACGCAGAAAGATTGTATTAGCTAAGTATTTTCATTCTATTTGGGTGAAATCGCTTTACCTATTAATAATATCATGTTTATTTAATCTTTATAACGGTTTCGGAAGCTTCACTTTGAATGATATATTATTATTAGAGTTAAGTTGCATTATGTCTTCATGCTTGGGATATCCTTTGAGATTCTATAAAGAAATGTTATTTAACGTTTATATCTATGTTATGATTAGTGTATTATTAGTAATTCAATACTTTTTTGCAAAATCAGGCAAAGAATTTTCGATGCTCAAATTGGAAGAATCTATTAGAGCAATTGAATTATCACACTTAATTATAATAGCGAGTTTTGTTTTTCTTATCATACTACCGGTATCTTATTTTATCTCTGTTAGAATTTATAATAAAAAAGAGTTTTAAAAGTGAGACAGCATTAAGGACTTACCTTTAATGCTGTCTAATTACTTATCTTTATAATTTTATTTAACATAAGTTGAACAATATATCCTATACTTTCTCCTACACTGCCAGCCAATATAGCTATCCAAAAAATCTCAATATAACGAAATCGATTGGCTGAGTAAGTCAAAAGTCCAACTTAGATGAAAAATATAAAGGCAAAAGCCAAAATAAAAGTATCATTTTTACTCTGAAAGGTTGGATTATCTATTAAACTTCCTTTAAGGATATAGTCTGTCGAAGTTTTTAAAACTTCACTCAGAGCCACAATGTTTCTATATCCGGGTTACTTTGATTACTTTCCCATTTAGAGATAGCTTGTCGTGAGACATCAATTTTATTTGCAAGTTCTTCTTGAGATAAGTCTTGCTTCTTTTTTAAAGTCTGAATACGCTCACCAAATGTCATGATAAATTCTCTTATCTGAATCTTTACCTAATTCTATCAAATAGGCTGTTTGCTTAGCTACAAATTACAATTGGCAAAGTGGCAACGTGTGGTTGCATTTATTAAAATACTCGTTTCCTTTTCTTTTAGGTCCTAAGTCTGATTAGATTATGAGTATGAAATAGTATAATTAAACCATAGAAAGGAAGATGAATATGATCCCACTTAATTTATATGTGCAAAGAGCTGAAAAGAGTTTTTGGATTTATAATTTTGTTGCTTCATTTATTTATTTTGCTATCAATGGATTTGAGGCATTAAGTAACTTTATTCTGTTTCCATTGGCCATTATGTTAATTATTTATACTTTAAAAGAGCGTATGCAATCAACAGCAGATACCCAGTATTTAGGGTTTTATCCATTAAATAAAGATTTTGGCAAGTTAGTTATTGCTGGAATTATGAATTATGTTTTATGGCAGGTATCAGGGTTACTCTTCTTTGTTGCTTTTGTTTATTTATTGTGGAAAGAATACCACTAATTAATCAAGCGAACAGTTAGCTTAAATTGAGCAAATACAGTGGGGTCCCATTAAATATACCATGCAATATAAAAAGTCTGTTCTCTCTTTAGAGAGGAACAGACTTTTTTGAATGATTGATTTGAGATAGATTAACCAATATAAGATCAAGAAGGCTCTCACAAATGGGGGGACTTGCTAGTAATTCAGCTACTAAATAGCTGGAATAAGTGACCAAGGTAATAGGAAATAACCAAGGGAGTGAGACCCCAGTCATCTCAAGAATTAAAAAAATACCCGAGAGCGGCGCTCGTACAATTGCGGAAAAATGTCCACTCATTGCAAATAAAGCAAGATAGATTATAAGCTCAGAGGGAATCAGTCCTAAATTATATAGGAGGCTGCCATAGAGATTACCTAATATAGCGCCAATGGATAATAATGGAAAAAAAATGCCTCCAGGTATGCCTGAACAAAAAGCGAATGCTAATAATAATATCTTCATCGAATATAAATAAGTTAGGTAGGGAGGATTAGGGTTCTCGCCGATTGGAAAACTTATTAAATTAGCTCCAGAACCAAATAAATTACGGTCAAAATAGAGTATCATAGCGGTTAAAATAAAAGGTAGGATTGATTTTAGCCATTGAGGAATTGATAATCCTTGATAAAGTTTTTTCCCATTTATCACTACCAAGTTAAACAATACACCTGAAAGACCTGTAATAAGTCCCAAGCCAAGACAGGTTATTAATAAATTGTTTGGAAGTTGTGCTTGTCTAAGCAAAATAATAGATGGTTGATTGCCTAAAATGCTATTGGCTGTTTGATTAGCAAACAGCACGATTATACCAGCATAAACAAATAATGGTCTACTTGTTTTATAGAATAAACCTTCTAAGATAAAAGATAGTCCTGATAAAGGTGCATTAAAAGTAGCCGCCATTCCTCCACCTGCCGCGCCGGCTATTAGGTAACGACTGATAGAGGAATCGCTACGAAAAGACTTACTCATAATTTGCCCGATGGTAGAACCAATTTGAATAGAGGGGCCTCCTCTTCCTAGTGTTAAGCCAGAGCCAATAGCAGTCATTCCACCAAAAAATTTGTAAAATAAAACGGTGAGCCCATTTTGATTTAAACGGTTGTGAAGTAGGCCATTAACTCTTGGAACACCTGATCCTCCGATAGCTGGTTCCTTTTTCAAGCTATAGGCTGTAAAGAATCCTAGACCTAGAATAAACAAACTATAAATGATAAGATTTGTTAAATTTTGATGCGAGAGGGATAATAAAGAGTATGAAAAATTTGCAAGATGATTGATAAGAAGATTAAAACCTGCTATTACACAGCCAGTTATTAATCCGGTGAGGGCGCAAAGTAAGAGCGTTTTGATAGAAGTATAAGTGTTTTTCATAAGAAGCCTCCTAATTTATTTTAGGTTATCTGAATTTTTCTGACAAGACGTATTAATGAAATTTATGCAGTTAGTATTTCATGAAATATTATTTGAAGTCATAGTTTATTTATAATAAATTAAGCTCAAACATTAATTAGGATAAATTTTTAAATGTTTCGTTATGAGGAGCTTACCTAATCAAATGAGAAATTTCATTAGATTAAAAGGAGATCGAGTAAATGGATAAAAATTTTCATTGGCAGCTATATCAAGGACTAGACGATCATGAGTTGGAAAATATTTGTAGAAACTTACACATTCCCAATGACTACTTAAAAGGTGTTAACGACCCCTTCGAAATTGCTCGTATAGAAGGTTGTATAAATAATAAAGAACATTCGTCTTATCTTGTTGTTTTACAGTATTTATTACCGCAATCTAAAAATAGGGAAGATTACGAGTATAAGACCCGAGCTATTTCGCTTGTTCAAGCAGATGAACAATTGTTAGTTACTTTTAAAGAAGATCCTAAATATTTTTCAGATCTTTTTAAACAGTTTGATCAAAATTTTCAGTTAAGCTATGAAGAAATGGTAATGAAAGTTTTTTGGAAAATTCAAAATGAAATCATTAAAGTTTTAGCCTGGGTTCATGAAGAAATTGAAGATATGCAAAAAGATATTGAATATTCCTCTCAAAACAAAGAACTTTATCGTCTTATGAGACTCGATAAAAGCTTGGCATACATTAAAACAGCTGTTCACAATAATCGAATAGTTCTCGAAAAAATTAGTCAAGATGAAAGATTTCAGTCTAAGCCTGCTTTGAAGTCACTAATGCATGATGTCTTGATTGAATCCTATCAAGCAGAATCAATGGTTAATGAGGGAATGCGAATTACTGATCAATTAAGTGATATATTCTCAAATGTAATCTCTAATAATCTGAACAATGTAATGAAAGTTTTGACTTCAATTACGATCATTCTTACTATTCCAACAATTATTGGTGGACTTTGGGGAATGAATGTACCTCTTCCATTTGCAAATAGTGAATCTGGATTTTTTATGACGATTCTTTTAAGTTTATTAATCAGTATTGTGGTTGTATTTTGGCTAAAATCTAAAGATTACTTGTAATAAAGTTTCAAAAAAGCCAGACAATAGCTGTCTGGCATTGATTTAAGGACGTGTGACATCTTGAACATCCACTTCAATATTTGCTTGTTTTAAATGGGCAATTAATTTTCCTTCATCACTTAAAGGAAAGGATTGGGCAAAATACTGATTATTGGCCTTTCCTAAAAGATTAATTCGTTTTTTTTCAAGATCTTTCGTTAGAACAACACGATCGACCTTTGCAAAAGAAATGGGAATCATTATTGATAAAGTTCCACGAAAGACGGAAAAGTCAGACTTTGAAATGCCTCTTGCTAATGGGCCAGAGATAAAATAAAGAATGGCTGAAGCAACCAATAAATAATGCCAGATACTATTAGCAAATTGAAAACCAATCCAGACTAATAATCCTAGAGTAATTAATTGCGTCCAAATCCAGTAACTTTGTGTGACTTCTACAAAAATATTGCGACTCCGTTTATAAAAGTGATAACTACTACCAGCAATTAAAGCGATGGTCAAGAGAATGGATACGATATCTTTCAAAGCGTTCACTCCTCACTATTTCATTAGAAATACTATAACATAAGTGATAAACAATAAGCTATCAAGTTCTAAGAGGATAAGGAGAAAAAATGTTTTTAAAACAAGTTGACAAAAGAGATTTAAACAGAATTTAAGAATTTCTAGACAGCTATCCCAATTCAGATCAATGGATTGCCGGGACCTCAAGTCTTCACCGATATAATGGGAAATTAGATCAGTGGATTGACTTAATGAAGAATTGGTCCCAAGGGAAAGAATTACCTGTTGGTAGAGTGCCATTGATTCAATGGCTATGTATAAATGACAAAGGAAAAATGATCGGTGCCATTAATCTGCGTCCTCAACTGAATGAATATTTACTTCACTCTGGGGGCCAGATTGGCTATGTGGTTCATCCAGACTATCGCTGTAAAGGTGTGGCAAGCTGGATGCTAGGTGAGGTTTTAAAGAAAGCGCATGAACTAGGAAAAGAACGCATTTTAATTACTTGTCGAGCAAACAATATAGCCTCTCAAGCGACCATTGAAAAGTGGGGCGGTTTATTAGAAGATCAACGGTTGGAAAAAGGGGTATGGGTCAAACGCTTTTGGATCGATTTAACCAAAGAAAGTTGGTTTATTTAACATACAAAGTAATAATCTATAAATAAATAAAAATCCTCAATGACCAAAGAAGTAGGTTCATGTTTATTCAACAAAGTTTTTCTGATAGGATTAAGCTAAGACAAAGAGATAAAGGAGGTATCATGTTCTTAACAAGCTATAAGAGTCCAATTGGTGAGATTAAAATTTTGATCGATAATAAGGATTTGGCTGGAATTTGGTTTTCTAATAGTGAGAAAATTGAGCAGAATTTACCAAAGATCATACCAACGTTACCTTCCGATAGTTCTGAATTCGCAGTATTTATTAACTGGTTAGATAAATACTTTAAAGGGGAAAAAGTGGATTTGCTTTCAATACCTATCAATCCTTTATTTCAAACTCCTTTTCGTCTAAAGGTTTGGCACCAATTAATTCAAATTCCTTTCGGACATGTTAAGACATATGGTGAGATTGCCAAAAAGATTGAAGATGAAACTAAACAAAAAGCATCTGCACAAGCTGTAGGAGGGGCAATAGGAGCCAATCCTATTTTGTTGATCATACCTTGTCATCGTGTCATATCTGCTTCTGGAGATTTGACCGGTTATAGTGGCGGTATTGACAAAAAAGCTTGGTTAATTAATCACGAACAAAACAAATTTTAGAAAGGATAATAATCATGCATATAAAAGCAATTCCTGCTCTAGAAGATAATTATATTTGGTTAATTAAAACGGGGGAAGATGTTGTTGTTGTTGATCCAGGAGAAAGTGAACCTTTAATTGATTACTTGCAAACATCAGGTCTAAAAGTCAAAGCAATTCTTTTAACACATTTTCATGAAGACCATGTAGGAGGGTTGAGTGAATTATTAGCTAGTCAAAAGCATGAAGTGACTGTTTATGGACCGATTGAAGTTGAAGATCAAGTCAATCAAGTGGTCAAAGATGGCGACCGATTGGAGATTAATGGATGGGAATTTGAGGTGTTAAAAACACCGGGACACAGTGCAGAACATATTTCTTATTTAATGGATAAGCATCTTTTCTGTGGCGATGTCCTATTTTCAGCTGGTTGCGGACGCGTATTTACCAATGATTATCAAGCACAATATGATAGTCTTCAAAAAATAAAAGCCTTGTCTGATGAAACTCAAATATACGCTGGACACGAATACACTTTAACAAACCTGGCCTTTTCTTTAACAATCGAACCCGACAATCAAGATTTAATGAACCAACAACAAGCCGTCAAAGATAGACGGTCCAAGGGTTTACCGAGTCTTCCGACTAATTTGGCTGTGGTAAAGAAAATTAATCTTTTCTTACAGGCAGAAAGTTTGAAGGATTTCATCCAATTAAGAAAAGTGCGTGATCAATTTTAGAAAGGAAGATGGGGATGCGTATATTTATCGTTGAAGATGACCCCATTATTGCCGAAGGTTTAACCAAGACCCTAATTAACCATCATTTTGAAGTTAGAAAGTGTCAAGACTTTGAAAATGTTGTCGAAGAATGTCTTTCTTGGCAAGCCCATCTGGTCCTCTTAGATATTAATTTGCCTTATCAAAACGGTTATTATTGGTGCAGTCAACTGCGGGCTCAATCACAAATCCCAATTATTTTTATTTCTTCCTTATCTGAAAGTATGGACCAGCTAGTAGCCTTACAGATGGGTGGGGATGATTATATAGTCAAGCCGATTGATCGTCAGTTGACTGTTGCATAGATCCAGGCCCTTTTAAGAAGAAGTTATAACTATCAACCGGACAGCAATCCTAATCTTAGTTTTGATGAGATGACTTTAAATACTCAATCTTTAAGCATTGAATACCAAGAAGAAATGATTGACTTAACCGCTACTGAATATCAAATATTAGCAGTTTTATTTAAAAAAAGTGGTGATTATGCTAGAAGGGATGAAATACTAGATGACTGTTGGCAAGAAAATCAATTTATTGACGATAATACGCTAGCAGTCAATATTTCACGCTTAAGAAAAAAATTAACAGCATTTAATCGCGGACCCGTAATAGGTACTAAAAAAATGGTGGGCTATCGCCTTTTGAGAAAAGAGGCAAAAAAATGAAAGCATTCATAAATAAATACAAGAGTCTGATATTATTTGTTTTATTTATATTAGCTCTTTTTGCCCTTGTTTTTTATTTATTCCGTTTAAATTGGACGTATTATATGATCCCTTCTTTACTGATAGTGCTTGTTTTAATCCTTTATTTAGGCAGGCAATGGTTTTATTTTCAAACAGAAGTAAGTTACCAGCAAAAATACCAAGCTTTATTACAAAGTTCACAAGTTGAAAAGAACATTCAATTAAATAGAGAAAAAGACTTAGAAGATTATTTCTTATTATGGGTCCACCAAATAAAAACGCCGATTGCAGCGACTAAAATGCTGTTAGAAGAAAGTGAAGATCCGTCGAAAGGGCTGCTTAATCAAGAATTAGTCAAAATAGAATCCTATTCCAATTTAGCTTTAAACTATCTCAAAGTGACTAATCCAAATAGAGACATGATCTTTAATCGAATTCCATTGAATGAAATTATTCAACCGCTCTTAAAGCGTTACCGACACCAGTTCATCAATCAGGACATTACTTTGCACTATCAACCGATTCATCAAGAAGTTTTAACAGAGGCCAATCTTTGTCAGATTATGATCGAGCAAATTTTATCCAATGCTTTAAAATATAGTCCCAAAGGGAATATATGGATTAAATGGAGACAAACTAGCTATGAATTGGTCATCGAAGACGATGGCAGAGGCATTCATCCTCAAGACTTACCCAAAATCTTTGATAAGGGCTATTCGGGGCACAATGGTTTATTGAATGAACAATCTTCAGGTATAGGCTTATACATGGTGCGCTTAATTAGTAAACGTCTTAACCAAGCCGTAAGTGTTCAGTCAAAAAAGGGTGAAGGAAGCCGTTTTATCATTCAATTTAATCTAGAATCATCTTAACCTTACAAAATTGTAAGGTTCTTTTTCAATTTGTAAGTTAAGATAAAGGTCGACATCTATATCGTCTTATATACTTGACTTATCAATTCTAGGAGGGCAAGTGAATGTTACTTAGTGTAGAACATATTGAAAAAATATATAGCGGCAGAGGAAATAAGACCATCGCCTTAAGAGATGTAGATTTTGCCATTAATGAGGGCGAATACCTTGCGATTATGGGAGAATCGGGTTCTGGTAAATCAACTCTCTTAAATATTTTAGCGACTTTTGACCAACCGACTGCGGGTCGAGTTTTGTTAAATAATCTTGATTTATCAGAACTTAGGGAAGAGCAAATTGCTAGTTTCCGACGTGAAAAGCTGGGTTTTGTATTTCAAGATTTTAATTTATTAGATGGATTTACTAATCGTGATAATATTCTTTTACCAATGGTTTTATCGCAAAAATCAATTGCGGAAATGGAAGATAAACTCGAAAGGGTAGCTAGTCTGGTTGGAGTTGAAGAACTATTAGATAAGTATCCTTATGAAATATCAGGAGGTCAAGCACAGCGGATTGCAATTTCTCGCGCCTTAATTAATCAACCGGATATTATTCTTGCTGATGAACCGACGGGTGCTTTAGACTCAAAAACCTCTGAGCAAATCATGCAAGTTTTAGTTAAATTAAATCAAGTAGGTAATACGATATTGATGGTAACTCATTCCATAAAGGCAGCGTCCTCTGCTAACCGTGTTTTGTTTATTAAAGATGGGGTCATTTATCATGAAATATATCGTGGTCAACAGTCATCGCTTGATTTTCAAGAAGCGATCGCTAACGCCTTAGCCATGTTGAATGGACGGAGGGAAGCAAGATGTTAAGTATGTCGACAGTTATCCGCAAATCGGCCATCAAGTCGATGAAGTCCAATAAAGAAGTATTTATACCCTTCATCTTAGCTTCGATTATTCTATTTGCTTTAGAATATATTATTTTATCGTTAACTAGCAATCAGTATATTATCGAAAGGTCACCCAGTCTCAGTTCAATTTTAATGATTGGTGTTTTCTTCGCAACACTTTTGAATATAATAATTGTTATCTATGCTTCCAGCTTTATACGAAAGAAACTCACGCAAGAATTTGGGCTCTATTCTATTTTAGGGTTAGCCAAGAAACATGTACGTCGTATTTCATTTACTCAGTTTCTTATTATCCTTTTACTAAACGCTTCATTTAGTATTTTATTGGGTTATTTAAGTGGCAATTTTTTGTTTGTTATATTTAATCGCTTAATGAAGGACACGGGAGCCAATTTTATGGACTATCCGTTTGATTTACCAACAGCCTTTAAAACTTTACTATTAATGGTAGGCACTTATATAGTCATTTATCTATTATCGGCCTTTAAAATCCAACGCTTAAAATCACTTGAATTGATGAAAGAGAGCCGCAAAGGGCAAGGTAAGACTAAAAATCGCTGGGTCCTCTTGGTAATTTGTATTGTCACCACATCAGTGGGGTATTACATTGCGCTGACTACTCAAGGTGTTATAGATTCTTTATCAATGATTTTCATCGCCATATTCTTAGTGATGGCTGGGACCTTTAGCTTTTTTATGGCATTTACGATCTTTGCATTAAAACTAATGCAGAAAAATAAGAAGTATTATTATCAGCCCAGTCACTTTCTAAGTATTTCAGGTATGTTGCAAAGAGTAGTGAAAAATGCCACCTCTTTAGCCAGTATTACCATTTTGGCTTCAGGTGTCATGATAGTTTTGGCTATGACTTTGACCACCTATCGTAATATGGAAGCAGCTGCAGAAGGATCTATGCCTAGAGATTATCAAGTTTTATTAAGAGGAATGGAGGATATTGAAACTTCAACAGATGATCAGCTGGAGCTTTTCACTAGTTTTCAAGCAGAATTAAGCTCTTTAGATTTGATTGAAGAGGATGCGGTGGTAAACTGATGCCATGGATCCTGTGCTATTGAAAGAGAATCATATTTATCCATTATTAGGACCTAATCAAAAGCAAAAAGTAGAAAATGGAAAAAAAGCCTTTGTTCTTATCGGTTTAAAAAGTGATTACTTAGATTTATTCCCTGAGGAGTCGGTTGAAGAAGACCAATGGATCATTGCATCACATTTGATAGATGTATCAAAGATAGAGGAAATATATTGGGGGGATAATGAAAAGCATGCTGTCCATTTAGGCAATCGAAAAATTATTCCTAGCATGCTGATAACAGATTCATTTTATATAGGCGTTAACTCTTTAAAAGAAATGGAAGCTCTCAGAAGTTATTTATCGATTGATGAGACGAAAGAGTTAAAAGCTAGCAGTTCTTTGTATTTTAATTTAATAAATAAAGAATCAGAATCGCTGGTTCAAGAGTTAGCCCAGCAAAAGGGAATGACTTTTGTAAGTAAGTCATCTAGCAAGCGAGATCTTTACCAACTGAATGGTGGTTTGTTATTTATTGGTTTGATTGTTTCATGTGTATTAATTATCGGTATGATTTTAATGCTATATTTCAAACAAATATCAGAAGGTTATGAAGATAAAAAGAATTATCAGATTATGAAACAAGTTGGTTTGCCTATTCAATTAATTAAGAAAACAATCCGTTCACAAGTATTATGGGTCTTCTTTTTACCTTTAATCGTCGCGGTTATTCACAATCTATATGCTAGTCGAATTGTATTTAAGTTACTTGGCATATTAGGAGTGAATGATTTTAAAGATTATTTACTTAATTTTACTTGGGTAGTCATTGGCTTTATCCTTTTCTATCTGATTTTCTACCAGCTAACTTCTCAAGCATATTACCGCATTATTAATCAAGAAGATTAAACAAAAAAACACCTGCTTTCTTTTTAAGAAAGCAGGTGTTTTAACTATTGTTCTTAAATAATGGCTAGCACAATGAAGTTAATGATAAAGAGGACAATGGATACCCAAATAATTGGGTGAACTTCTTTAGCTTGTCCTTTAGCTGTTTTGATGATTCCATAAAGAATGAAACCTGCTGCAATACCATTAGAAATAGAGTAAGTTAAGCCCATGAAAACAGATGCGAAGAATGCTGGAACAGCATCTTCAAAATTCGACCAGTCAATATCAGATAATGAACTAACCATCAAAATTCCAACAATAATCAAGGCTGGAGCCGTTGCTTGTGCAGGAATTAAAGAAATGATTGGTGATAAGAAAGCTGAAAGGATGAAACATAATGCGGTAACCACTGAAGTGAAACCTGTACGTCCTCCAGCACCAATCCCAGCAGATGACTCGACAAAGGTAGTGGTATTGGAAGTACCTAAGATTGCCCCAAAAATAGTGCCGACAGAGTCACCGAATAAAGCTTTATCCATCTTAGAAGTGAATCCTGAGCCAGATTCTAAGGCCAATTGATCAGCTTTTGAGAAAATACCTGAACGTAAACCAGTACCAATAAAGGTTCCAATAGTATCAAAGACATCAGAAAGTGAGAAAGCAAAAATTGTCATTAAAACAATTGGTAAGCGGGTAACATCGCCAAATAACGAAGGAATGCCTGCACTGGTGAAAATAACGCCAAATATTTGTCCAAGGTCAGCAAAGGCAGAAGAAAGAGAGTTATCAGCGAAAGAAACTTGTCCCAAGTCAACCACATTGGTTAGGAAAGCTAGTACAGTTGTAACAGCGATACCAATTAAGATGGCTCCTTTAGATTTTCTCATCATTAGAATAATAGTTACAATGATACCAACAACAGCAATCAAAGCACCCGGCTGGGTGAAATTAACTAATTCAGGGACAATGCCACCATCTGTAACAACGCTGAACACTCCACCTGAGATCGTTTCAGCCATAGGGTCTCCATTATTCACAGAAATAATAGTGCCGGCTCCTGAGGTGAATTGTAAAAGGCCTGCATTTTTTAAACCGATGTAACCGATAAAAATACCGATACCTGCTGAAATAGCGTGTTGTAGGAATGCAGGAATTGAAACGATTAACAATTTACGCACTTTAGTGATAGTAATCAAAACGTTTAAGATTCCACAAATGAATACCATGGATAATGCTTCTTGCCAAGTGAAGCCTAAGGCAAAAACAACCGTATAGGTAAAAAAAGCATTTAATCCCATTCCTGGAGCTAATGCATAGGGAACATTGGCAAACAAACCAATAAATAAGGTTGAAACAGCAGCAGCAAAAATAGTAGCAAGAAAGACGCCTTGAGCAGGCATGCCAGCTTGAGATAATATGGCCGGATTGACGAACATGATATATGACATAGCTAGGAAAGTAGTGATTCCTGCTTGTATCTCTGTCCCTAAATCCGTATTGTTCTCAGAAAACTTAAAATAATTGCGAATAGTATCCATTAATTTCCTCCTCAAATTGATGAAATGATTGTATCAGAGATAATAGTCTTTCGGAAGAGCATCAAAACATATAATCTTTTGTTAAATTTAAATGTTCGTCTTTTTTAGTTAAGAATGTGTTTTCATTTCATTGAAGCAATCTTTAAATTTCCCTATACTGAGTAGGTATTTAAACTTAGGAGGTATGCCATTGAATGACATGACAACCGGATCACCCATTAAAAAGATTATTCGTTTTTCTATTCCTTTAATAATCGGGAATTTATTCCAATTATTTTACAATATGGTGGATACCTTTATAGTGGGACGAAGCATAGGTCTGAATGCTTTAGCAGGAGTAGGATTGGCCGGCTCATTAGGCTTTTTAATTCTAGGATTCGCGCAAGGTTTTACTACAGGTACCTCTATCCCTTTGGCTCAAGCATTTGGAGCCAAAGATTTTAAAAGGGTTAAACGCAGTGTTGCCATAAATATTACCTTGGCATTAGCCGTTACAGTGGTATTAACAATATTATCTATCCTGTATTTAAAAGATATTTTGAATCTCATGCGAACACCCGATGCAATTATTACCTATGCTTATGATTATATGATTATTATTTTTTCAGGAATGATTGTCACTGTTTTGTATAACATGGTGAGCAATATTTTAAGAGCAATAGGTGATAGTCGAACACCTGTTGTAGCTTTAGTCATTACAACTATAGCAAATATTCTTTTCGATATTCTTTTTATTGTTTACTTTAAGCTAGGAGTAGCTGGCGCAGCTTATGCAACGATTTTATCTCAATTAATAGCTGTTTTAATCTGTTACTATGTCATCCATAAAGATATTTACTTTCTACAAGTCAGTCGCAGGGATTTTCAACTGAATGGTAAAGAAGTAATCCACCACTGCCTGTTAGGATTTCCTATGGCTTTCCAAACTTCGATTATTGCCATTGGTGCTATTTCTGTATCAACTGCTCTTAACACACTTGGACCAGAAGCAGTTGGAGGATATGCAGCGGCTTCTAAAATAGATCAGTTAGTCATTCAAGTTTTAATGTCATTTGGCATTGCCATGTCGACTTATAGTGCTCAAAATTATGGGGCTGGTCAATATAGTCGAATTAATCTTGGTGTCAAGCAGGGAATCCTACTATCATTTGGAGTTTCCTTTGTTTTTGCAGTCTTACTTATTTTTACAGGAGGGTATTTTACTTCCTTATTTGGTGATCAATCAGCAGGCCTAACCTTGCATCAATATGGTCAAGAATTTTTCTTATTAACAGCACCTTTTTATTGGTTACTGGCGCTTTTATTTATACTACGCTCAACTTTACAAGGATTAAATGAAAGTTTTATACCAACAGTAGCTGGCATTGCTGAGTTAATCATGAGAGTTATTGCCGCTTTTGTATTAACACCTATTATTGGGTTTTCTGGAACGGTCTTATCAAATCCGATGGCTTGGTTAGGTTCATTAGTTATTTTAATACCAGCTTTCTATCGGAAACATCATGAGTTGAAACTTTTAAAGGATTTATAGTCTATTCGAGAAGCATGGCCGAATATGATAAAATAGGAATGCTAACAATTAAAAAGGAGAATGAAATGAAAATTATATCTTGGAATATTGACTCATTAAACGCTGCCTTAACCAGTGATTCCAATCGAGCAATCATGTCTCGAGAAGTTTTGATTAAAATCAATGATTTGCAAGCAGATGTAATAGCCATTCAAGAGACTAAACTATCTGCGAAGGGACCAACCAAAAAACATAAAAAGGTTATAGAGAAACTATTTCCTAACTATAAAATAGCTTGGCGTTCATCTCAAGAACCAGCTCGTAAAGGATATGCTGGGACAATGTTTATGTTTAAAAAAGAATTAGAGCCGGAAGTTTCTTACCCAGAGATTTCTTGTCCGCATCCAATGGATAGTGAGGGTAGAATTCTAACACTGGAATTTGATAATTTTTACCTTACCAATGTATACACTCCCAATGCTGGAAGTGAGTTAAAGAGACTAGGTGATCGTCAGATTTGGGATGAAAAATATGCTGATTATTTAGTGAGCTTAGATCAAGCGAAGCCAGTGATTGCTGCAGGAGATTTTAATGTAGCACATGAAGAAATCGACTTGGCTCATCCAGACAGAAATCATTTTTCTGCCGGCTTTACAGATGAAGAACGTCAAGGATTCACTAATCTTTTAAACAGAGGCTTTACTGATACTTTTCGTCATGTTCATGGTCCAGTAGAAGGTCTTTATACCTGGTGGGCCCAAAGAGTTCGAACTAGTAAGCAAAATAATTCAGGTTGGAGAATTGATTATTTCTTAGTGAGTGATCGAATTGCTGAAAAAGTCCAAAAATCTGAGATGATTGATTCGGGCGATCGTCAAGATCATACCCCAATCTTATTAGAAATAGATTTATAATAGAAGAAAGGAGTCGATAGCATTGGCAGGACATTCCAAGTGGAATAATATTAAAAATCGTAAGGGTGCCCAGGATGCTAAAAGAGGAAAACTCTTCCAAAAACTATCACGTGAAATCTATATGGCAGCTAAACAAGGAGGAGGAGATCCAGACACTAATCCTTCTTTACGTTTAGCTATGGATAAAGCCAAGGCCAATAATATGCCAAACGACAATGTCGATCGAGCAATCAAAAAGGCAACCACATCAGGTGAAGGAGAGAATTATGATGAAGTAGTTTACGAAGGTTTTGGACCCCAAGGAGTAGCCATTCTGACTGAAGCATTGACTGATAATCGCAACAGAACGATGACTAATGTTAGAATTGCTTATAATAAAAATGGCGGTAATATTGGAGAATCTGGAACGGTGAACTATATGTTTGATCGCAAAGGCTATCTCGTTTTAGAAAGAGACAAGAACAAACTAGATGAAAATGAAATGTTGATGCATGTTTTAGAAGCAGGTGGCGAAGACTTAGAAAGTTCTGAAGAAGTTTTTGAAGTTTATACGGACCCTAGTGAATTAGCAAAGGTAAGAGATGGTTTATTAGAAGAAGGATTAGAGATCCATACAGCTGAATTAACCTTAATTCCTAAAACTTTTGTCAACTTATCAACAGAAGATTACGAAGTGCTGACTTCTATTATTGATGCTTTAGAAGATGATGATGATGTGTCTGAAGTCTATCATAATGGTCAATTAGAAGAATAAAAGAACTCGAGATATTTTCTCGAGTTTTTTTATATAGAGTTATTTCTTAAATTTAATATATAATAGCTTGACAGAAAGCATTTAGATGGTAACATATAGTAGTGATAACTAGATAAAGGGGTGCTAAGTGACAAAAAAAATTGAGAAGATATTAGCTTTCCATTGTCCTTTATGGGATGAATTACCCAAACAATCCATGTTTAACCAAGAAGTGGTAGAATATATACAGGATTGTTTGGATCCAATCATGAATGGCGAAGTAGCAATGACTTCCACAATGATTCAAAATTATTCGAAATGGGGTGTAATCCCTAAAATTAAGGGCAGAAAGTATGGGCGCCAACAGATAGCATTCCTTTTTATCATTGCTATCTACAAACGTATTTTGCCCATTGAAACCGTTCGGCGAGGCATTGAACTCCAAATGAAGAGTGTAACGATTGAAGAAGGTTTTGATATATTTGCAAATTCGATTAATAATGCTGTTCAGCGTATCTTTAAAACGGTTGGTCAAAATCGTCCATTTGCTGTTGAAGGAATTGAAATAAGTAAAAAAACTGAAGGTATTAATGCAGTATCACATGCATTTGCCACTAAATTACTAGCCGAATTGATTATTGAATCAGGTGGCTACGATCAGATAGGAGATTATAATGAATAAACTAGCTATTATTGCAGATACTTCACAAGATTTAAAGGCAGATCTTGCTGAACATTATGGTATTGAACTCATCCACTATATGTTGCAAATGGGAGATAAGCATTACCGTGACCAAATTGACATTGATTCTAGGGATTTCTATAAACAAATGCAAAATCACGATGTCTTATCGACCGGTATTCCTCCCATTCAAGACATTATAGATCTTTTGGATCAGTTAGTAGAGAAGGGGTATACTCAAGCAGTGGTAATTACTGCCTCTTTAAAATTGACCGGTATGCGTCAATTATATGAAGTGGTTAAAGAACAGTATGATAATTTAGAAATATTCATTTATGAATCTGACTATATTGCTTCAATCACTGGTTTACTCTCAATCTATGCTGCTGAACTTAGAGATGCTGGTAAGTCAGCTGAAGAAATTATAGCTGAATTAGATAGAGTGGATGCTGACGCTGGTATTTATGCCTTATTTAGAACCTTAAAGTATGTTGTTAAGGGTGGAAGGTTTAATAAGTATGCTGGTATGATCGGTACATTCTTTAATATTAATCCATTATTAACCATTCAAAAAGGTGAGATTGAAATTATTAACAAGGCAAGAGGTAAGAAAAGATCTTATGCAACCCTTTTAGCAGCAGCTAAAGAAAAATTAAAGGGAGCCAAACGCTACAAAATTGCTCTTTTTGCGGGTAATAATAACGAAGAAATCGCTCAATTACAAAAGGACTTAGCTGAAGAAATTGCTAATGCAGAAACTTCGATTGTAACCGAACTAACTCCTGTTTTAGGAGTACATGCCGGACCTCAATCAGTAGGCATTTCGATCCTTGTGATTGATTAAAAATAAAAAGAAAAAATATAAAACGATGAGGAATTCCTATCCTCATCTTTTTTTACTTTGTAAGCGCATCATTTTGACTTGCTTGTTAATAGATTTCAGCTTAATATATGACTATATCCAAAGAAATGAGGGACGTCATGATCGAATTAAGCTTGACTAAAATTAGATCACTCATAGATCCTCGCCCATCTAATAGTTATAAAGGAAACTATGGTCATAGTTTAATCATAGCAGGTAATGATCAGATGGCTGGGGCTGCAATGTTAGCTACTTCTGCCTGTGTTCATGTGGGTTCTGGCTTAACAAGCTTGCTAACTGCAAAGACTAATATAAATGCTTGTCATTTGCACACGCCTGAAGCAATGGTCGGTGATTGGGCAGATCAAGATTTAAGAAAAGAGTGGATGCTGAGAGCAAATCAACTGTTAATAGGACCAGGTCTTGGCAGAAGCCAACAAAGTATACAATTACTAAAGGAAACCTTATCAAGCATTCAACCTGATCAAGTCTTAATTCTTGACGGAGATGCCATTACCTTGTGGGCTCAAGAAGGCCCTTATTCTTGCAAGGGACAATTAATTTTCACTCCACACCTAGGTGAATGGCAAAAAATGCAAGAAGCGAGTAAAATCAATGACCCCCAGGAGTTTTCAGATTCATATCAAGCCATACTTGTACTAAAATCGCATCAAACAGAGATTTATCAGCCTTCAGGATTAGCTTATAGTAACATTGCTGGCAATGCGGGAATGGCAATAGGAGGAATGGGAGATACCTTAGCTGGAATGATAACTGGTTTGATGGGACAGTGTTCCTCCCATTTAGGTGCTGTATTGATCGCTGCTTATATGCACACAGCTATTGCTAATCAAATTAATCAAAAAGCATACATTGTGCTACCTTCCAGATTAATAAATTTAATTCCTGAATTTATGAAAGACCTATTTCAACTGAAAGGAAATCGATTTGAACGAAGAATTTAAAGCTCAAAAACTAACTTTAAGTCCAAATAGTGATGAAAAAATGTGGGTGGCTGAGATAGTGGGGGATGATCCGGTTTATCGTCTCAAACGCGTATTTTTACCTGAGTTTGAAAAAGGTGTTTATCATATATATGATGGTGTTTATCAAATTCATGGGATTTACCCTGGAATCAGCCCTTTTAATAAAGAATATTGTATTGTTAGGCAGGGTCATATGCAAAGAAAAATTCCACTTAAGAAAATTTATCAACTCCTACCTCAAATACAATTGCAAGAGAGTAGTCGGATGTCTCGCCTCAAACATCAAATTAATGAGAAGTTAGACACGATCGGAAGAGAGTTGGATCATGAATTGGTTTGGCAAGATATATACTATCAGAAGGATCAACTGGATAGTTTAGAGGATTCTCAACAATTAACATTAACTTTAGGACAATTAATTAAACATGAAGAAAAAATGGTTGATTCATATAAAAAAGCAATTGAACGCAGTATTGATTGGTAAATGGTCAGTAAAAAAATTTTGTAGGGAGCGAAAAAATGAAATTTAATATTGATAAATTGAAACACACTCTCGAAGACTATTCGCGGATACTTGAAATGATAATAGTTATGGCTATCACTTTAAGTGTTGCCGTAGGTATGATTGATTTATTTAAATATGGTTATTTAGTCTTACAAGCAGATGTGATAGAGACCTATTCCGTTTTTCAAAACTTTTTAGGCTATGCTTTGTTACTTTTAGTAGGTATTGAGTTAATCTTTATGCTGCTCTTTCACTCTCCTAAGGCAGTCTTAGAATTAATTTTATTTGTAATTGCAAGAAAAATGCTAATTTATGCTCAAACCATGGAAGATTTAGTATTAGGAGCCATAGCTATTTTTATTGTTTTTGCCACAGTTCATTATTTAGTAAAAGATGAGGATGGTCACTTATTGCGGAATGACGAAGAATACGAAGGTCGATAAGAAAAAACCTATTCCCTAATCGGGGAATAGGTTTTTAATTTATTTCACATAAATAGCCTTTAAATCTTCAATAAAGCTAAAGCGAAGGAGTAGCTCATCTGTATCTTCTTGACTAAGTTCTTGGTCCATTTCAAAGATAGTAATAGCTGGGCCATTAATTTTAGCTCTTTCGTGCGTCATGTAAGAAATGTTAATATCATGGTCTTGCAAGAAGGTTGAGAGACGTCCGATGGTTCCAATCTTATCTTTGTGGCGGATAATCAGAGTAGGGCGTTCTCCAGAAAAGCGAACATCATATTCATCATATTTATTAATTTCGATTTTTCCACCACCTACTGATGAACCAATGATGGTGACATGGTTATTTGGACCGAAGATATGAATACGAGCAGTATTAGGATGATAGTTTCCTAAATTACGTTCGAGGAAATTAATCTTTAAGCCACGTTCTTCAGCAATATCACGAATATCAGCAATTTCTGAGTCACGCGTTGTATATCCTAAAACGCCAGCAATTAAAGCTAGGTCTGTACCGTGTCCTTGATAGGTTTTAGCAAAAGAATCCATTAAGGTAAATACCACTTCTTCTGGTTCTTCACCTAAAAGTTGACGCGCCACATTACCGAGACGAACAGCACCTGCTGTATGAGAAGAGGAAGGACCCACCATCACTGGACCTATGATTTCGAAACCAGATTGGTAAGAAGCGCTGACTCCGTCTTCTAAGATCTTTTCACCTGTTCCGGACAACTCAACCTCAACATCAGCTACTAATTCATCGGAGTTACCAAATACTTGTTCTTTAATACGGCGAGCAGTAGGAGTTCCGGCTACACCACCAATACCTGTTTCTCTAAGGGATTCTGGTAGTTCGTTACCGATTGCATCCATGGCATCAATCACTTCATCGGAAGGAATAATCGAAACCACATCAGCCAAGGCCATATCAGCAGCAGCCATTGCCGTCAAGGCGTGAAGTCCATTACGAATGATACAAGGAATTTCTACTAAACCTGCAACGGGATCACAAACAAGACCTAAAGAATTTTTAAGCGCTAATCCCACTGCGTTTCCAACCTGCTCGGGAGTTCCACCTTTTAATTCGACCAAGGCTCCAGCAGCCATAGAAGTCGCAGAACCTACTTCTGCTTGACAACCTCCTTGAGCTCCAGAAATTGAAGCCCGGTTAGCAATGACTAATCCGAGAGCAGAAGCAGTAAACATTGCACGGACTAATTGTTCTTTTTCAAACTTTCCAGTATCAAGCATATGCACTAAACAAGCTGGTAAAATACCGGCAGAACCAGCTGTAGGGGTCGCAACAATTCTTCCCATTGAAGCATTCACTTCGTTAACCGCCATCGCATTGGCGACAACTCTAAGAGTGAAGGAATCGACCAAGGAGTTATCCTTTTGAGTGTATTCGAAGACACGATGACCATCTCCGCCAGTCACACCTGTATGACTCATAACTGACTCCAAGGTACCTTTTCTTACAGAATTGACCATGACATCAAACTGTTCTTCCATAGCAGCTAACATTTCTTCCTCAGAAATTCCTCTTAACTCCATTTCATTTTGAATCATTACTTGAGAAATGGTAAGTTCTCTTTCATTAGCTTCATCGATTAAACCTTTTAAACTTGTAAATGACATAAAATCAACCCCAATCCAGATACTTATTTT
Source organism: Facklamia sp. 7083-14-GEN3 (assembly GCF_024742075.1). GTDB lineage: Bacteria > Bacillota > Bacilli > Lactobacillales > Aerococcaceae > Facklamia. Next base: position 195,352 of record NZ_JANSGD010000001.1, read on the forward strand.
TACTTAGTGCATTATAGCACAGAGTCCCTTGTAATTTAACCTTTTTCAGAAAAATATGCTAGCGAAAATCGCTAGCATTGATATTATAACTTTGTAAACGGATTCCATTTCTTGCTATTTTCAATACCTGATTTCTTAATTGATTTAACCATGGTTTGAACAACCTTTAAGCTACCATCTTTAATTATTTGACCTAGCAATTTAGTGCTTTCAATGGTTGCAGAACGCTTGATGACTTGGTTATCAGCATCTTTCAAACTGCCCAAATAATTCATAGTGACAATTCCGACTCTTAAGGTTAATAGAGCATTGATTGAACCTTCTAAAATCGAATTGGCTATTAAATTAGTAATCGAAACAGAACCTGGAATCATGGATAAAAGGCTTCCCCCAAGAATAGATGAAATTAAAGGCTCCATTTGAGCTTCAATTAGATCTAAATCTTCAATACCTCTAGCCATTAAAATGGTAGTGGCGACATTAGTATATATAGAAAGAACTTTTCCGAAACTTGGGCGAGTGTCATACACTTTGATTAGATGCCAGACCATTTTGATTAAGACAACTAGAACCGTAAGTGAATCTAACGAACCATTTTGTGAAATGGCAGTTGTTAAGAAAATCATTTGAGCTTGCTTTTTGATATCCATTAAGCCATGTTCTCTTAAAGTATAATGTGCCAAGTGGATTTGTTCTTCTACTGATAACTTTTCATGAGCATGCCAATCAAATTTTAATTCTTTTAATGTACGGTTTTTGTTTAGTTTTGTTAAAGTATCTTTAACATATTCTTCATATTCCTCAGGACTTGCTCCATCTGCTAGATCTATCTCTTTAGGCAACTTCATTAGTTCTCTCACGGTTAGAAAAGTAAAATAAATTAATATAATAGCTAGTATTAGAATAACTGCGAGTGCTAAGAGAGGATGGATATATGCTAAATTACGATATAATTGCATAAATTGATTAAAAATAAAAATGATAGTTATAATCAAAAAGGCTGAAGCTACTAATTTTAACCATTGGCGCCAATTATTCAAAAAATCACCCCTTTATTTTTTTAGTTTAACATTTTTGATTAGAAAGCAACTCCAACCTTAGACTGACAGATAAAGCATAGATTATTCGGATTGTGTTCGTTTATTAAGGTGATATTTATAAGTATCCATGGCAGAGTCTACTACAAAAACAGCCAATCCAATGGCAAGGGCGGTAACTAAGGCTTGATAGAATGACTGACTAGCTGCAATCAAATTGTTTTCCATGAAATACTCTGCTGTTTCATAAATGGCAATACCTGGTACATAGAGAAAGAAAGCGGGGATGTAAAAAACGTTAACAACGGTTTTAAATTTACGTGACATCCATTGGCCTATAATACTTACAATAAGACTACCGATAAAAGTAGCGATGAAAGTATTTGTGAGACTTAAAACAAATAAATAAACAGCATATGAAATTATTCCTGGTATACCTGACCAATAAATAAATTTTCGTGGAGCATTTACATTGATAGCTGCGGCTACAGTTGCTAGATAACTAGCGATGAGTCTTAGTATTAAATGATTTAATTCCATAAGTTAATCACTCCATATGAGATAGCTAAGCCAATTCCGACCCCTAAAGCAAGGCTTAAACCTTCCTTAAAGGCATCTACTAAACGAGTTATACCAGTAGAGTAATCGCCGCGAAGCAAATCACGGATTCCATTGGTAAAAGCCGTTCCTGGATAAAGTGGCATTAAAGTAGCACCAATAACAATATTAAGGTTAAAGCGGTTAGTTACATATAAATGGATAATGGGCAAAACAAAAGCCAAGGAACTTGTCATTAAGACATTGACAGCGAATCGGTTGAGACCAAAATCATCTTCTGATAGTTTAAAAAATAAAATCATAATGGTTGGGATTAGCGCAATCACTACATCGCCTAAACCGCCTTCTAATAAGATAACAAAGGACATGATTAGAAGAATTGTCCAAACAAATTGATTGTGCGTCGTATATTCTTGGTCATGAATCTGATTTAGTTGCAGATAAGCTTCTTGTGGACTAATTGCTTCATCTAATAATTTATAAACAATGTCATTGACTTGATGAATAATGCGTATATGATTTTTACGGTTTTTGACTCGGACTATAATAGTGCTTCCCATCGGACTTTCTTTTTTTAGCTGACTATCTTGTAAAGTTAAAAATAAGCCGGAAGCGGAGGAGAAGACAGCGGGTTGGTCAAAGTTACTCAATGAAAGAATTTGATTAACTGTCCGCTCAACTCGATAACCTTCAGCCTCCGATTGAATCAAGAGGGTCCCAGCAAGAGTGGCTAGTTTAAGAATTAACTGTTCATTTTTATCTATGAGTACCCCCCCTTTTGTTTTTTGTCTATTATAGCACATTATAAGTGACAGACGATAAGGCTTAATCGGAGAAGTTGGATGAATCATGTTACAATATTAAATAGGGGTGATGATTTGAAAATATCAAAAATTCAGGTTCAAAAAAAGAACAAACAACGTTACTCTATCTTTATTAATAATCAATTTGCTTTTGGAATAGATGAGGCAATCTTAATTAAGTTTGCTATTAGAAAAGGTTTAGAAGTTGATCAAAAGTTAATCGAAAAAGTTTTAGAAGCTGAATTTCATTATCAGTTTTATCAAAAAACTTTAAATTATCTATCTTATGGGTTGAAGTCTGAACAAGAAGTACGTGACTACCTTGCAAAAATGGTTAAAGAGTCACAAAGTGAGAAGCTAGAAGAACGGCATAATCTTTTAAAAGAATCAGAATCTAGTAGCCAAAAATCTTCTCTATCTAATTTCAGCAAAAAAAATAGTCGGTTTGACTACGCATCTTTTGAAGTTTCAGAAAGTTTAATTGAACAAATTATTGACAAACTAAAGACACAAAATTTAATTAATGATCTTATTTATGGCCAGGCTTATGTGCGTACTCAAGCTAATATCAATCGTAAAGGGCCAAGAAATATTTCTTATGAATTGAAAATGAAAGGTCTAAATGATCTGATAATTGAAGATGCTTTAATGGAGTATCCAGAAGATTTAAAAAGAGAAAACTTAGAAATTTTAGCGGATAAATATATTAAAAGTAAAAAACGATTATCATTAGCTATGCTAAAGACAAAGCTATATCAACATCTTAACCAAAAGGGCTATGATCGCATAATCATTCAAACCTTTCTAGATAATTATAAAATTGAAGTCGATCCTGAACTTCAGGAGAATTTGCTGGATCAAGAAGGGCAAAAACTTTTCAGGAAAAGATCCAAAAAATATGGAGGCTATGAACTAAAAAAGCGGTTAATCGTCGATCTTCGACAAAAGGGTTTTAATTACCAAGACATTCAAAATTGGTTAGAGGATAATGAAAACATGATAAAAATGAAAGGGGAGAGTGAGTAATCTGATGATCGATTTTATAAGTAGTTATTTGGATTGGTCTCCTCAAAAAATTCAGAAGTTTCGTCAAACAGTATTAACTTGGTACGATGAAGAAGGGCGAGACTTACCATGGCGTCACAGTAAAGATCCCTATCATATTTGGGTCAGTGAGATTATGCTGCAACAAACGCAAGTAAATACGGTTATCCCATATTATGAGCGATTTATCAGCGAATTACCGACTATTCAAGCTTTAGCACAAAGTTCTGAAGAACAACTGCATCAGCTATGGCAAGGTTTAGGCTATTATTCAAGGGTAAGAAATATGCAAGTTGCCGCTAAACAAATTATGAATGAATATGATGGTATCATGCCAACAACTATGAAGGGGCTATTAAGTTTAAAAGGGATTGGTCCTTATACAGCAGCAGCTATCGGATCGATTGCCTTTGGTTTAGTTGAGCCGGCTATTGATGGCAATTTAATGCGTATTGTTGCTCGCTTATTTGAAGTAGAGGAAGATATTGGTCAAGCAAAGAACCGTAAAGTCTTTAAAGCTATATTGGATCCTCTAATTGACCCCAACCGACCGGGTGACTTTAATCAGGCTTTGATGGATATCGGAGCTACTGTCATGACACCCAATAATTACCGGCCTGAAAACCATATCTTAAAAGAATTTGATCAATCTTATCAAAATGGCACAAGTCATCTTTACCCAGTCAAACGTAAAAAGACTAAGCAGACAAAACAAGAATGGCTTGCTTATAAAATTATAAATAAAGAGGGTAAAGTCTTAATGCGTCAGCATCAAGCGGGAGAATTATTGCTAGGCTTATGGCATTATCCTTTAGTAGAAGTGGATTTGTTAGCTTTAAAAAATGCAAATGAAGCCAAAGAGGCTTTCTTTTATACTTATCTCAAGCCGGATGAAATGGTAGCGGAATCTGTGGTTGAAGAGATTAAGCAAAATTTTAAAGCGGATTTAGATAATCTTACTCCTGCAATAAAACATGTTTTTAGTCACCGCATTTGGCAAGTTGGTATTTTACCGGTTAATTATGAAAATAGTGGTCAGCAATTGCTTGATCAGCTTCAGCTTAGTGATAGTAGCTTTCAATGGGTATCAGAAGATGAGATAAATCAACTAGCCTTATCTTCCTTGCAAATTAAATTATTAGATAAAATGAATAAAACATCATCTAACGATGACTTGCGTCTTTTTTAATTAGATAAGCATATATACTTAAAACCTCTAGCAATATAATGCTAGAGGTCTTTTGATTACAGATTATCGTCATTTATTTATTAAAAGTCGTAGGCGTCTTCTTCTTTTTGGCGTTTTAATTCCATGGCTTGGCTAAATAATAGAGTATCTTTTATTAAACCATCTAAACGGTAATGAATATTTTGGTTAACAATCTCACCTTGGTGATAATCAGCCTCTTCAATAAATACATATGAAGGAATGACCATGGCTTTCATATAAGAAAGAATTGGTTTTAATTGATATTCAGCAATTAAATAGTGCTTAGGACTACCTGCAGTAATAACCATTCCAACCGTTTTATCTCTAAGCGCATTTTGCGGTAAAAGGTCGAAGATATTCTTAAGTGTTGCTGGAATGGAGGCTTGGAAAATTGGACTACCAATTATAATGGCGTCAGCTTCCATGATTGCTTTTGTTACATAAGCACTATCACCAGTAAGTTCAACATAGTGATGACCATCCGCAAATTCAATATCTTTCTCAGCTAGGTCAATTAACTCCACATCAAAGTCTGAATAGTTTGCTTCAATAATCTCTTTAGTGAGATTCATAGCAATACGGGTTTTACTACCTATCTTAGAACCAGAAAGTAAAATTAATTTCATTAGTCCACTTCCTCCGTCAACTCTTGGACAGTCTCTCTAAATTTAGCGTGATCTGTTGGCTCTTTTTGATCAGAAATTTTTTGACCCGTATAACAGCGAACAGCAGGTAGAATTTTAGCTTCTAAAATTTCTAAATTTTTCATTAAGTATTCGAAAGGAATACCGCCAAAATCAATTTGAGCCACATAACGACTAATACCGAAAGTCTCATATTGATAAAGAATCTTATCAATAATTTCTTCAGGACTTCCAACGTTAAGAATATCATTAAGGTTTTCTGATTGAGCAAAGGCTCGTTTAGGAAATTCTTGTCCATTTGAGAAACTAAAGCCTTTAGAAATGAAAGTATAGGCCTCCTGTCTAGCTTTTTGAGAAGTTTCGGCTACATATAACATACCAGCAGTTGCGACAGGGAAATCTTCACTTTGATAGCCATTTTCTTCTAAAGCTTCACGATAGGCTTCAATATTAGCCAAATGAATATCAGCTGGACCTGTTAAATGAGCTAAGAATATAGGAACTCCTTGACGGCCCGCTTGAATAGCGGAAGTACGATGACCTCCAACCGCACGCCAAATTGGTAGTTTACGATTTTGATAAGGTCGAGGTAAAATAGAAGCATTTTTTAAAGGTGCTCTATATTCTCCCTCCCAGTTAATAATTAATTCTTCGTTAATCTGGCGTAAAAGTTCAAACTTTTCTTCATACAATGCTTCATAATCACGCATATTATAGCCTAGTAAATCAAAAAGTCCTACTCGAGAAGCGCGCCCAGCAATAATTTCCATTCGTCCCTTGGAGATAAGATCTAAGGTGGCGAAATCTTCAAAGATGCGAACGGGATCAGAAGTTGAAACAATGGTCGCGGCAGAAGAAAGTTTAATTTTAGAGGTTGCTTGTGCAATAGCCGCTAAAATGACTGTATGCGCTTGACTGGTAAAGTAAGGTTGGTGACTTTCACCAACACTAAAAAGATCTAATCCAGCTGCTTCTGCTTCAATACCATAACGAATAATCTCATTAACTCTCTGTTCTTGCGAAATACGGTCACCAGTAATTGGGTGAGGTACATGGTCACCTAAAGTGTATATACCAATTTCTAAAGGTTTTTTGGGGGAAGTGGTTGAATTCATAGTCAGCTTCCTTTCTTATTTTTAATTGAACTTATTATAGCATAAATCTCGAATTTAAGGAAATAAATCATTATAAAAATCGATAAGCTTTCATTTTTAAAATGAAATTTGCTCCCATAAAGACTTGGGAGTGTGATATACTATTTAAGGAAAAGTTGATAGCCAAACGGCTAATTATTTACACAATAGAAAGTAGGTTCAGTGATGAAGCAGCCCAGAGAAGGTGAATTCATTACTGTTAAAAGTTATAAACACGATGGTTCTTTGCATCGAACTTGGCGCGATACAATGGTTTTAAAAACCAGTGAACAGTCCATTATTGGATGCAATGATCATACTTTAGTGATCGAATCAGATGGTCGTCGATGGGTGACACGAGAAGCTGCAATTGTATATTATCATCAACATTTTTGGTTTAATATTGTAGCGATGATTCGTAAAAGAGGTGTCACTTATTATTGTAACCTGGCCTCTCCATACGTTATGGATAAGGAAGCATTAAAATATATTGATTATGATCTTGATATAAAGATGTTTCCTGATGGTGAGAAGCGATTGTTAGATTTAGATGAGTATGAAGTACATAGTAGACGTTATAATTATCCAGTCGAGATTGACCGTATATTGAAATATAATATTCAAGAGTTGGTCCGTTGGATTGAGGAAAAAAAAGGTCCCTTTAATCCAGCTTTTATCGATATTTGGTATGAACGCTACTGTCAATTGTCACATCGCAAACGTTATAAATAGTTAATAGTAGAATTCACTGAGAGAAATATTTTGTGTAAAATGCAATAGAAGCGATAGTAAGTCGCTATTCTATTGCTTTTTTTAAAATAAAGGATGAGAGAGTGAAGGTATGTATACAGAAGAGAGGCTTAAAGAATTAGATCAAATGGCATATTCAGGTGCATTAGGAGCTATCTATACACCTGAAAAAACACTGTTTAAAATATGGGCACCGACCGCTCGTTCCATCCAATTAATTGTATATGATGGTTACTATGGCCGAGTCAAAGCAGAGTATTCCATGATTAATCAAGGAGCTGTTTTCCAAATAGAGTTAGCAGGAGACCAGCATCAAACAACTTATCGGTATCGCCTTGATTTTAAAGACGGAAGTCAAAAGGAAACGATTGATCCTTATGCTAGAGCATGTACAGTTAATGGCAGAAGATCAGTTGTTGTCGATTCAAATAGAACTAATCCAGAAGGTTGGTCAAAGAGAATGCCAGCTTTTCCTATAGATGACGCTGTAATTATTTATGAAGTAAATGTTCGTGATTTAACGATTCAACGTGAATCTGGTATTACCGATAGAGGAAAGTATCTAGGTTTGGCTCAAGCCAATACCCGCAACCCTGAAGGGGATTCTACAGGATTAGATTATCTGAGTGAGTTAGGAGTAACGCATCTAGAATTTCTGCCTCTATTCGATTTTGATTCGGTTGATGAGACTTTTGAGCAACCTAATGAATACAATTGGGGCTATGATCCTTATAATTACAATATTCCGGAAGGATCCTATGCAACGGATCCTTATGACCCTATTGTTAGAATTAAAGAATTAAAGCAAATGATTCATGCTATCCATCAAAAAGGGATGCGTGTGATTATGGATGTCGTCTACAATCATGTTTATCAAGTTGAGAATCATCCTTTGCAATTAACGGTCCCACATTATTTTTTTCGATATGATCAATCCGGACAGCTAACTAATGGTAGCGGTGTAGGAAATGATACGGCATCAGAACGTTTGATGATGCAGAAGTATATAGTAGATTCCGTTGAATACTGGGCGAAGGAATTTCATATCGATGGATTTCGCTTTGACTTAATGGGACTACATGATTTTTCAACCATGGAAGCTGTTCGAAATACACTTGATGCGATAGATCCCAGTATATTTATCTTAGGAGAAGGTTGGGATATGGCTAGTCCTATCCCAGCAGATCAAAAAGCGAATTTAAACAATGCTTTTAAAATGCCTCGGATTGCGCAATTTAATGATGGGATTCGTGAAGCAATCAAAGGGAATGACTTTAATCCGGAAGCTCGAGGCTTTATTAATGGCGCTTGGTATATGGAAGAACCCCTAGTTAATAATTTTTTAGCGCGTTACGATTCAGAAAAATTTAATAATCCCATGCAAGTCATTCAATATTGCGAAGCACACGATAATTACACCCTACATGATCGATTGATGATGGCCGACCCTTATCATTTACCTGAAATTATAATAAAAAAACAACAATTGGGATTGGCTTTAGTCATACTAGCCCAAGGTATTCCATTTATTCATGCTGGTCAAGAGTTTTTAAGAAGTAAGCAGGGAGTCAGAGATTCTTATAATCGACCAGATACTATCAATCAAATTGATTGGACTTTAATGACTCAGCATCGTAAAACGGTGGAGTTTGTAAAAGGGTTAATTCAGTTAAGAAAAGAAGAACCTCTTTTACGTCAAACTAGTTACGAGACTTTACATCGTTCGACAGAAGTGATCCAGGCTTCTGATCAAATCATGGCAGTTCGATATGCCGGGAAGACCTATGATCTTTTGTTAATGTTTAATGGTGGCGAAGAATACGCACACTTTAATGTTCCTTTGGGTAATTATACGATGCTAGTTTATGATGGTGTTGTGGATAACGAGGAGAAAGAATACCTTAATCAAATTAAATCAATCAATCTGCTTCCTTATTCAACGACTGTAATTAAACGATTAAAAAAACGGACATAATAAAATAATCATCTAAAGAGTAAGGATTAAATTTAATCCTTACTCTTTCTCTTAAGATGAAGTTTTTGACATTTTTCCATGCTTGGTGTAAATTTAATAGGCTTTCAGAAAATAATAAAGGAGATTAAAATGGATAGCGCCAGACCTATTGGAATAGGTGACGAGGATGAGTTTATCGAATTTTCGGCGGATGACTCAAGGCAGTGCAGTCTTTAAGGATAGTTAAAACAAGGTCGCGAGAACTTGGACAGAGCCTATTCTATGCACCGAAAGCATAAAATATAGAAAGAAATGAGGCGTATTTTATGTGCGGAATTGTTGGATTTATTGGTGAAGGAAATGTTCAGAAAATTGTACTTGATGGTTTGGCAAAATTGGAATATCGTGGTTATGATTCGGCTGGACTTTACCTCTTAGATCAAGAAGGAAGAGGACATCTTTTTAAAGAAAAGGGTAGAATTGCGGATCTAGAAAAGGCAGTAGACCAAGAATTTAACTCTAGTATTGGTATTGGACATACACGATGGGCAACCCACGGTCCTGCTAATAGAGAAAATGCCCATCCCCATCAATCACATTCTAATCGTTTTACCTTGGTACATAATGGTGTGATTGAAAATTATTTGGATTTAAAGAAAACTTACTTAAGTGAAGTGATATTAAAGTCACAAACAGATACAGAAGTAATTGTAGCTTTAATTGCTTATTTCTCACAAAAAGGTTTATCTACTAAAGAAGCATTTAAAAAGGTGCTTCTAATGTTAGAAGGCTCTTACGCTATTGGCTTAATTGATAATGAGGATCCAAATACGCTATATGCCGCTAAGAATAAATCTCCCTTATTAGTAGGCGTGGGGGATAAATTTAATGTAATCGCATCAGATGCAATGGCTACCATCGATTTGACCAAAGAGTACATTGAAATTCATGATGGTGAGCTTTTGATTGTTCAATCTGGTGAGATTTTAATCGAAAACTTATCGGGTGAAGTCATTGACCGTTCTTCTTACATTGCGGATATAGATGCCAGTGACCTTGATAAAGGAACTTATCCACACTATATGCTTAAAGAAATGGACGAACAAGCTGCTGTTGTCCGTAAAAATATTCTTTATTATCAGAATCAAGCAGGTGAATTTACTATCGAAGCTGAACTCTTGTCTGAGATTAAGCAAGCTGATCGTCTCTATATTCTAGCTTGTGGGACTTCTTATCACGCTGGATTAGTAGGTAAAGTGATGCTTGAAGAATTAGCCAAGATACCAGTAGAAGTCCATCTGGCATCAGAATTTGCCCATCACTTGCCACTATTAAGTCAGCGACCATTCTTTATCTTTATTTCTCAATCGGGTGAAACGGCTGACAGTCGACAAGCTCTGGTTAAAGTGAATGAATTAAACTTTCCATCTTTAACTATAACTAATGTTAAGGGATCTACTCTTTCAAGAGAATCAAATTATACACTTTTACTAAATGCAGGACCGGAAATTGCTGTGGCTTCTACTAAGGCTTATACGGCTCAGCTAACCGTCTTAGCGATATTAGCAGATATACTTGCAAACCAAAAGGATTTTTCAATGGCCCACGAATTATCATTGGTTTCTCAAGCCATTGAAAGGGTATTTAATCAAAAAGATGTTATAAACTCCTGGGTAAAAAATGGACTAGCAGATAAAGCACATGCATTTTATGTGGGACGATACTTGGACTATTTAGTAGCTATGGAAGCAGCTCTTAAATTAAAAGAAATCTCTTACATTCATACAGAAGCCTTTGCCTCTGGAGAATTAAAGCATGGAACAATTGCTTTGATAGAAGAAAATACTCCCGTCACTGCTCTAATAACTGATTCCGTCACTGCTTCAAATACACGGTCAAATTTAGAAGAAATGAAAGCACGCGGGGCAAAAACCTTTGTAGTAGCGAGTGAGCCTTATGCAATTGAAGGAGATTTTGTACTTCCATCTGTGCATCCGCTTTTAACTCCTATCGTGAGTGTGGTTGTTTGCCAAATGATTGCTTATTTAGCTACAGTTGAGCGTGGACTGGATGTAGATAAACCACGTAATTTAGCTAAATCAGTAACAGTAGAGTAAAATAAAAGCAATGAGAGTTTGCTTAGTTTCTAATCATAGAATTTTAATTTAAACGTCATCTGAATGCACTTTTTTTAAAATCTTATAAACGCTATAATAGGAAATGAAATACTAAATTAGGAGCGAATAAATGAAACCGTCAATTTCTAAACTTCAGCTGAAAGTAAAACCTTGGGCACTTGCTTATTCCATCTTTATGGTCACTTTAGGCTGTCTCGTCTATGCTGTTGGGGTGAACAGTTTTGTTATCCCTAACCATTTTGGAAATGGTGGAGTGGCAGGTATAGCGATTATCTTAAAATATATCAAGGACATTCCTACAGGGACAACAAACCTCGTTATTAATTCCTTTATTCTATTGATTGGTTATCGATTTCTGGAAAAACGCACATTAATTTTTACAATCTATGCTATGTTTGTGACCTCTTGGGCTTTAAATACTATTTTCCCTCCCGTTTTCATATCAGAAAACCGACTGATTTCGGCAATGGCGGGCGGGGTTGTAATGGGTATTGGTTTAGGATTAATTCTCAAAGGACATGGGTCTTCAGCCGGAACAGATATTATCGCTATGATTTTAAAAAAATACCTAGGAATTAATTTTGCTACAGGTACTTTTTTATTAAATATGTCGATTGTTTTGGCTTCTGGATTTGTAATCGGTGCAGAAAATACTATTGTTACTATTTTTATGAAGTTTTTAACTTCAGCAGCTTTAGAATTCGTTACGGATGGTTTTAGTCGACGTAAAGCCATGTTAATTGTTACTAAAGACCCGGGATCTGTTTGTCAGATGATTACTGAAGAAATTTCAAGAGGTATCACTGTCTTCAGAGCTTATGGTTACTATACGCATAAAGAAAAAGAAGTATTATATATTGTTGTATCTAAGCAACAAGTAGTAAAAATAGAACGACATATTGCTGCGATTGATCCAAACGCCTTTGTAACAGTTAGTGATGTGCAAGAAGTGATTGGACAGGGATTCACCTTCTATAATCCTAATAATAAAAACCGTCGCTTTTTCGATGAATAAAAACACCTCGTCTTCTCTTTTAGAAGGCGAGTTTTGTTATTTTAATGGGATATAGATTTTTAGAGTGAAGTGAACATACAATAGTTATCTATACTGTGTTATGCTGTCTATAACGAATGATGGAGGGAAAGCAATGATTAAAGTATATGGTTTAAAACATTGTTCCACTTGTCAAAAGATTATCAATTATATGCAAGAACAGGGCTTCGAATTATCAGAGATAGAAGATATCCGTGACAATCCACCCTCCCTTTCTGAATTAAAATTAGCTTACCAATCGACAGATGGTAATATCCGCAAAATGCTAAATACTTCAGGACAACTATACCGAGATATGAAATTAAAAGAGCGTTTAGATAGCATGTCTTCTGAAGAAGTTTTAAAGCTTATGAGTAAAAACGGTATGTTAATAAAACGGCCATTGTTAATACAAAAAGAAAGGGCAAGTAGCGGCTCCAATTTAAAAATAATTAACCGAGTGTGGAAAATTGAAGAAGCTTAAAATAAAAAAGAGGTTATCAACCCTAGTTGATAGCCTCTTTTTTTATAAGAAGGATGTTAACCAATGTAATATGTAAGTTGTTCCAAAACCATAACATGCTAAGGAAAAAGGCTTGCCGAAAAGCAAGGATAAAATGAAATATTTGCGTGACATAGTAGTGATTCCAGCTCCGTAACAGAGAATATCAGCTGGTGAGAAGGGGAAGAACATAAAAAAAGTAAAAAGCCAGTTTCCCATATTTTTTCTTTCATAAAGTCTGATCATTTTTCGATAAGATTTATCGCCTAGGATGGCCCGGACAGTAGGCTTGCCATATCTTCTGCCAATCCAAAAGTTAACCCAAGATCCAAAATAGATAGGGAATAAATTGAGGATGAACCCCCAAAAAGGACCAAAAGCTAAGATACCAATAGGGATAGTAATCGCTCCCGGCATGATAGGAATGATGGTTTGAGCGATCTGAATAATGATAAAAACCAAGGGTCCCCATAAACCAAAACCTTTGATTAATACTAACATTTTTCGCTCATCCGTAAAAACGCCTGTTTGAATCCCCCATACTACTAATAGGAAAGTAACTATTAGTCCCAAAATATTAAGGAAATGCATCCATTTTTGGGTTAATATTTGCTTTTTTTCATCCATAGGGTCACACTCCTCAAAAATATTTTAACATATACTGATGATATGACAATCTTAGATGAAATTTTAGCAAAAACAGACAGTCTTAAGTCTTAGTTAGTCTCTTGATTGGACCGAAGCGCTTCAACTGTCAATTGGAAATTACGAATATAATTAATAAAGTTTTTAACTGATTCAGGAAGGTGTGTATTTTTACGGTAAACCAAGTAAAAGTTGCGTGTAGAATTCACTCCTTCAATATCGAAGGTTAAAACTTCTTTATGTTTCACATCAGGCTGGACAGCTAGCTCTGATAAAATAGAAATCCCTACACCTAATTTTATGAATTGTTTAATCGTTTCATTATCATTCACTTCAAAAACTTTGTTCAATTTGAGTGGATCAATATCTAACTCTCTTAGTATTAATGCAGATTCTTTAAGTGTTCCTGATCCCTCTTCTCGAGTAATAAAGGGTTTATCTAGAATTTTTTTTATCGAATATCCACTTTCTTTGTATTTTAAATATTCCTCATTATAAGGAGTAACAATAACTAATTTATCTGAAAAGAGCTTTTCAAAGGTTAAGTTACTATTCATCGATTGGGAACCGACAATACCGATATTTAAAGAGCCTAAGGCAATATCATTAATAATATCAATCGTATCGCTTTGATGAAGTGAGACGCGCATTTCTTCATTGTCTTTTGCAAATTCTGAAAGTGCTAATGGAAGCAAATAGGAAGCGGCAATGGAGGAGGCTCCGATTGTTATTTCATGATTGTTTCTTTGGGAAAAAGTGGTCTCAATATTTCGTGACATTTTTAATAAAGATTGTGCATACTTATAAAATTCTTGGCCTTGGCTTGTTAGTTCATGGCTTTTAGTTGTACGTGAAATTAATTCGATGCCTAATTCATTCTCTAATTGTTTAATGTGCAAAGAAACCGTAGGTTGTGAGAGATAGAGTTGGTTAGCAGCTTCTGAAAAACTACCCCATTCTACTATTGTTATAAAGGTTTGAATTTGTTTTAATTCCAAAAAAGTCACTACTTTCTGATATCGATTTAATATTGATTTTTGATTTTAGGCTGAAAGGCATACTTATTATAAAAAATAATAAATAATTGTCTATTAGTTTAAAATTACTCAGATAGATCTTTTTGAATAGTTTTGAGACATTCTACGGCGGTCATGAGATCTTCTTTTTTCGTATAATGCGACAGTGAGAATCGTACAACTCCTTGTTCTCTAGTTCCTAATGCCTCATGCATTAAAGGAGCACAGTGACCTCCCCCGCGTGTCATAATTTCAGCTCGATCAATCAGTTCTTCAACTACGATTGCCGAGTCAAAATCGCCAAGGTTAAGTGAAAGAATACCACAGCGGTCTATAGTAGGATCAAAATGACCGTAAAACTTTATATTAGGGATGGATTGAAGTTCTTGGTAAAAGATGTTTAAGAGACTCCTTTCATAATCTCTTACTTTATCCACCCCATAATCGATTAAATAATTTACACCTGCTCCGAGACCAGCAATTCCATGACTATTTAAAGTGCCGGCTTCTAAGCGTGAAGGATAATCAAGAGGCTGATGATGACTAAAGGTATCAATGCCTGTTCCACCTGATTTTAGAGGGCGGATATCTACACCAGGACGAATATAAATGCCACCAGTTCCTTGAGGACCTAAGAGACTTTTATGTCCAGTAAAACAAAGAACATCAATGTTTAAAGCTTCTATATCTATAGGAATACAGCCGATTGTCTGAGAAGCATCTACAATACATAAAAGATCATATTGGTGAAGCGTTCGACTAATTTCCTTAATTGGATTAATGTCACCAGTAACATTGGAAGCGTGGGTGATGACCATTCCTTTAGTGTTGCTTTGAATGGCATTTTCAACTGTTGCTGGATCAATGGTTCCTTTAGAATTAATATCTAAAATAGTCAATTCAAGACCATTTTCTTCTAGTTCATAGAGGGGTCTTAAAACAGAATTATGTTCCATGACAGTGGTAATAACATGGTCGCCTTTTTTAAACAATCCTTTAATAACTGTATTTAAACTATCTGTAGCATTATGAGTAAAAACTATTTGTCGAGGGTCTTTGCCGTTAATCAATTGATTCAAAGATTGACGTGCTTGAAAAATGTTTCGGGAAGCTTGCATAGCTGAATCTGAAGAACCTCTGCCAGCATTGCCAGAATGTTGTATAGCGTCAATAACCGCGTCAATGACTACTTGAGGTTTATTAAGGGAAGTAGCTGCATTATCTAAATAAATCATAAGATCTTCTCCTCTTTAGAATTAATAATATCATTTCTATTATATCTCAATTGATAAGGGCCTTCATGGTTAATTTGAATTGATATCGCTTTCATCAGTTATTCTGATAAATGTTCAAGGCAGTCCTAACTAAGCTTGTCGGTGAAAATTTGAAGTGATATGATTAGCTAGTAAAAATATATTTAAAGAGGTGTCTTATGAAAAAATTATTTTCATGGTTGATGTTGACTGTGTTATTTGTTGGTCTTATGCATCCATTTGCTAACATTAATGCAGAAGAAGTTGAAGAAAATACTACTGAAGCTTCAAGTGAGAAACAATATCCTATCGATCCGGCTAAACAAGTTTTTGTTGACGCAGAATGGATTAAAAATGTCTTAGATGGTAATTCTGACATTGAAAAATATGTGTTGGCTGAAGTCACTTGGGGCGAAGCTGATGCGAGCCCAGATTATTTGAAGAAACATTTACCAGGGGCGATTCACATTAATACAGACTCGGTTGAAGAGGGGCCTGTATGGAACTTACGATCTGCTGAAGAAATTAAAGAATCTTTATTAAAATATGGTATTGATAAAGATACGACATTGATTTTATACGGACCAGACACTGGTGTAGACCGTGTAGCCTATGCAGCTTTATATACAGGTGTTGAATCTGTTAAAATTTTAGACGGAGGTTTAGCAATTTGGGAAGCTGCTGGTTATGAGATTGAAGAAGGTGAAGTAGAGCCTGAAGCTCTTACGGATTTTGGAGTTGAAGTACCTGTTCATCCTGAATATCTTATATCTTTAGATGATACTGTGGATGCTTTAGCTAATAATGAAAACTTCCGCTTAGTTTCTTTACGTTCCGAAAATGAATGGTTAGGTTTAGAGTCAGGATACTCGTATATTCCAAAAGCAGGGGAACCTAAAGGAGCTGTTTGGGGACGTCCTTTATTAAGAGATTCTGGTGAAGCCAACGTTTCAGACATGGAAGATTTTAAAAATGAAGATGGAACAAATAAAGATTTTGATGAAATTTTAGCTTTTTGGCAAGAGGAAGGTATTGATGTTGACAATGACTTGGCCTTCTATTGTGGAACCGGTTGGAGATCGAGTCTTCCATTCTTGTTAATGTATGAGCGTGATCTAGATGCGACCATGTTTGATGGTGGATGGAATGAATGGCAAATGAATGATGAATTAGAAGTTCAAATAGGTGATCCTCAATCAGACTCGGTACAATTTAAAACAGTTGGAGATTTAGAAAAAGGAAAAGAAACCAACTAGAAAGCATCTTCAAAAATAAATAGAAGCATGCTTTTTATTAAGGAGAGTATTAATGAAAAATTTTCTAAAATTATTGAGTTTAGCTTTTATAATTAGCTTAATAGTCAATACTACATCCGTTTTTGCCGATGAGGGAGCCCCATTAAACAAGCTGCCTTTTGAAGAAATGGTAGAGCAAGCTAGCGGTAATGAAGTTAATTTTTATGGATGGGGCGGCGACGAAAAGCTTAATCAGTGGTTGGATGAAGTTTATGGACCAAGTCTTAAAGAAAAATATGATATTACGCTTAACCGTATACCGATGGATATTGATCAGATTTTGAGCCAGTTGATTAGTGAGAAACAGGCAAAATCTAGTGAAGGTGAAATAGATATGATCTGGCTCAATGGCGAGAATTTTAAATCTGCTCGAGAAAACGATCTTTTATATGGTCCATTCACAGAAAAATTGCCTAATTATCAAGAGTTTCTAGATGTCGAGGATTTGGAAAACAATCAGGATTTTGGCTATCCAATCGATGGGTTTGAAGCGCCTTATTCAAAATCACAACTTGTCTTAATTAAAGATGCAGCAGTCACTGAAGCGACTCCTAATGATGCTGAATCCTTGTTAGCATACGCAAAAGAAAATCCTGGAAGCTTTACTTATCCGGCATTGCCTGATTTTACAGGGTCCGCTTTTGTTCGGAATATTATTTATGAGTTTGTGGATTATCAAGAATTTCAACAGATGGAAGCAGATAAAGAAAAGCTGAAAGAAGTCATTCAACCTGCTTTGGATTACTTAAATGAATTGGCTCCCTATTTGTGGAGTGAGGGCCTAACTTATCCAAGTGATGGTCCTGCTCTGAACAATTTATTTATGGATGGAGAAGTCGCCTTCCACATAACCTATAACGCCTATGAGATTGCTCGAGCAATTGAACAAGGAATGTATCCATCGACTGCCCAATCATTTATTTTTGAAAAGGGTACGATAGGTAACACGAATTTTATAGCTATAGGTAAAAATTCGGCCCATAAAGCAGCCGCTATAGTAGCAATAAATGAAATGCTATCACCAGAAATGCAATTATCAAAATACGAATATCTTGGTTTAATTCCGGTAATCGACAATAATAAATTAAATGATCAATTAAAAGCAGACTTTGCGGAAGTAGAAATTGGCGAGGGTATAATACCACAAGATCAACTCTTATCTAAGCGCCTGCCAGAAATGCCTGCACAATTAGTGCCTTTAATTGAAGAAATTTGGCTAGAGGAAGTGGCAGGAAAATAAAATGGAACTTACGAAGAAGTTTTATGCAGTCCTCTTATTTATGCCCCAGCTTATTTTAAGTTTATTTCTACTGTTAGGTGTAATGATTGGAATAGTACAATCTTTTGGTTACATACCTTCTTTAAATTTAAATGAGTTCAGTCTGGTTTACTATCAAGATTTATTAAGTAATAAACAATTTAGTCAATCAGTATTTTTTTCATTGAAAATTGCCCTCTATTCAGCTTTTATTTCAACGATTATCGGTCTAGCCTGGGCTTACTTTTGGCTTATTCAAGAAAAGTTAAGTAGATGGCAACGGATGATGGTGAAAATCCCTATAATTGTTCCTCATTTAGTGGTCGCGCTGTTTATTTTACAATTGTTCGGACGAACTGGGATATTTGCACGAATTTTATTTGCAGTGGGATTTAAGAATGCCCAAAATTGGTTTGATTCATTAGTGTTTCAACCAAATGGTTGGGGCATTATCTTTTCTTTTATGTGGAAAGAAATTCCTTTTGTTTTATTTTATTGTTATCCTATAATCAGTTCGATTAATCGCAAGCTTGGCGAAGCCGCACAGACTCTTGGAGCTAATCGTATGCAAAGTTTTATTAAAATTGTGCTCCCCTTATCAAAAAGTACAATTCTAGCTGCCTTTTTCATTATATTTATGTATACTTTTGGCTCTTATGAGTTACCAGCTTTATTAGGGCCAACCTTACCTAAGGGATTACCTGTTGCGGCATATCAAGCTTATATCCATCCCGATTTAAGTCAACGTCCTTTAGCTATGGCATATAATGGAATCTTACTACTCGTTAGTTTGTTAGCTGCTGCAATTATTTATCTTATGGCATTCTATTCTCAGTTAAAGAATTATTATCCATTAAAGAAAAGGTAGGTCGCGATGTATCGTAAAGCCGTTAATATCTTGATACTTATAACTATTCTTATCCCCATAGCCATCTTAATGATTTGGGCATTTTCTGCTCGTTGGCCCTGGCCACAAGTATTCCCTCGCAATTTTTCTTTAAGAGGGTTTGAAAATCTAATGCGACAACCTAATCAATTATTAACCCTTATTTTATCTTCGGTATTCATTTCGTCATGTGTAGCCATGCTGTCATGTATGATTGCGTTAATGACGGCTAGAGCGATGGTAATGGCTAAAGGTTTCTTTAAGAACTTTATTCAGTTAACTATCGCTCTACCTTTTTTAATTCCTGTTATCGTTTTTGCTACAGGTATACATCAAAAAATGATTGAATGGGGCTGGGCCAATAAGCTTTGTGGCGTTATTTTCGTCCATTTAATCTATTCCTTACCCTATGCTAGCTATTTAGTGATTGATGCCTACCATGCTGTTGGTCTTCATTTAGAAGAACAGGCATGGATATTAGGGGCAAATAAATGGAAGGCTTTCTGGAAAATAACTTTTCCACTGCTGCTTCCTGTTCTTGCGACCAGTTTGGCTATGTCATTCATTGTTTCTTTTAGTCAGTACTTCCTGACTTTAATGATAGGTGGGGGGAAGATTCAAACCCTATCAGTAATTATTTATCCTTATTTACAAAGAAACGATCGAACAATTGCTAGTATTTATGCTTTATTCTTCTTAATCATCAGCTTTTTAGTTATGGGTCTTTTCTCCTGGTTTTCAAAATATTATCAAAGGAAATATGAAAAAGTCGACTTCTATTAGGAGGTGAACCGTGTCATTAATTATTAATAATTTATCCGTAAAGTTAGATCATACTAAAATCTTAAAAGATCTTAATCTTGAAGTTAAAAGTGGAGAGTATTTGGCTTTGCTCGGACCTTCTGGATCTGGCAAAACTACTTTTTTGAAGACACTCGCTGGACTCATTGAAAAGGCTGAAGGAGATATTTTACTCAATCAAACTTCTATTATGAAAAAACCAAGTCATTCCCGTCCTGTTTCGGTAGTATTTCAAGATTTAAGACTTTTTCCGCATTATAACGTTAAAGAAAATATCGCTTTTCCTATGAAGTTAAAGAAAATGAAAGACAAAGAGATTGATGAGCGGGTAAGCTCATTATTGAATGATGTGCGCTTACAAGGCTTTCAAGCTTCTCCTATTCACAAATTATCAGGTGGTCAACAACAAAGGGTAGCACTCGCCAGAGCCTTAGCCACTGAACCTCAAGTTCTTTTGCTGGATGAGCCTTTTTCTGGACTTGATGAACCGCTTAGAAGAGAGATGGGGCAGTTAGTACATAACCTACATGTTAAAAAAAATCTGGTAACTATCTTAGTGACACATGATAAGCGAGAAGCAGTACAATTTGCTGATCGTATAGCTTTTTTGCATAATGGAGATTTAGTCCAAATAGATTGTCCAAAAAATGTTTTTGACCACCCTGAAAATGAGTATGTGGGTAATTTCTTTGGACAGTTGAACCGCCTAAAGGTTATTGAAGAAAGTCGAAAAGACTGGTTAGATATGGATGCTAATGTGAAAGTAAAGGACTATATTGGTAAGAAAATTTTTGTCAGACCGATTCGTGTGGACGTAAAGAAAGAACGAAAAGAGTCTTCTTCCAATTTGATTTTACCGGCCCAATTAACCCACTTTATTGAGTATCCAGAGTATGTTGATTTAAAATTCCAATTAATCAATTCAAGTGAACAATGGAGTGTTAATATCTTGCACCAGTCATTAAAAGATTATAAAGTAGGCGAAAACTATTGGCTTTACGTTAATCATGAAGATATTGTTAGTTTTGAATGATAGATTATAATAGAAAAAGTCCAACTAAAGGTTGGGCTTTTTTTGGGTTTTAATAATTATGAGGCTTTTTCAATTATTGGAAGTTCTTTATTTTCTTTTGTACCATCTAAAGAATTTTTGACATTAGTATAGCCGTTTTCTGTTAAAAAGTTAGCAATTTGAGCGGATTTATTACCAGAATAACAGAAAGTAATAATTTCAACTTCTTTGTCTTCAGGTAGTTGTTCTAATACAGCTTCTGGCTTATCAACTGAAGCATGAATGGCTCCTTCTACACTTGCTTTTTCAAAGTCCTCAAGATCACGTGCATCAATGAAAATAGTTTCGCCTGCTTCGGCTGCTTCTATGAAGGTATCAGGCAAGATAGATTCATAAGCCACTAAAGTATATTCAAATTCTTTAACCCCTTTAGCATCCTTAACATCTTTAAAACCATTATCGATTAAAAGACTCGCAGCTTCTGCAGACTTCTTACCAGTATTGCAATAAACAATAATGGGCATCTTTTTGTAGTCTTCTAATCGTTCTAATTGTTCCTCTAATTGATCTAAAGGAATATTAATGGCATGTGAAAGATGTCCTTCTTCGTATTCTTCTTCTGGACGCACATCAATTACCAGATATTTTTCCTTTTTCTTCTTGTCTAATTGGATTTTTTCTAGTTCTTCGCCTGGCATTATCTCAGCTTGGGCGTAAACGCTTGAAAGATCTAGAGCGAAAACCGCTACAAAAGTGACAATAACTTTTACAGATTTTAAAAGTGTTTTTTGCATCATATACACTCCTTTATTTTAATGTCTTTATTTTATTAAAACGTTCATTCAATCACAAATAGACTTTTTAAATAAATGTAGGCTATTTATTAGTAATATCAATAAAACATTCACTCAAAAAAATGTAGCTGTATGCTATAATGGGCAAGGTTATAAGAGGAGGTCCAAAATGTTAAGTAAAATATATTGGGTAATTGAAATATTAATCCTTATATCTGGTTTTTTTGTAAATAATTATGCCAGTAAACGGTCAGGATTGTATCGTCATGTGTATTACAGGGAATTTCAATTTAATCAATTTTGGTTTGCTGAAAATTATCGATGGATTTGGTTTGTTGTGGCTATATCTATTCTTTTAATTGCTATCATAGCTATACTTAAAACTAAAAAGTGGATTCAAAGTTGTTATCAATTTTCTTGGAAAATTCATTGGATTATATTGGTGATTATTTCCCTGTTTGAATTAGTTATCATGAGCTTTTTTGCAGATAAGAGTGTTTTCATTATGTATCCATATTTCCTGCTAGGTTTACCACTTTTAGGAGTTGGAAATTTGATTGCTTGTTTATTAATTTTCTTCTTCCATCGTCAAACTAAAGAATGCGAAAGTAAGACAGGAGATTTATAATGTCGACTGCAATTATTTATTTTGTCAAATTACCTATAATTGGCTATAACAAAACGAGATTGCAAGGTTTTTTACCTAAGGAAGATATTCATCACCTATCGATTCATCTTTTGCAAGAAACTTACAAAGAAATTTGTAAGGTAGATGCAGATATCTATCTTTTTGTATCGCCATCTGATCAAAAAAAAGCCATCCAAAAATATCTAGAAATTAAAAGTGATAAAATATTTGGTCAGCTTGATTCAAGTCATTTAGGAGAAAGAATGTCTCGAGCTATGCAGCAAATTTTTAATCGCGGCTATGACAAAGTTCTTTTGTTAGGCTGTGATTTAGTTGATATCAAGCAATCTTTGATTGAACAAGTAATTAAGATGTTAGATCATGAAGACGTTGTTTTAGCTCCTACCTTAGATGGTGGATACGGAATTATAGCAAGTCGCCAATTCTCTAAATCGCTTTTTGATTTAGAGAATTATTCGCACGATGAAGTATGCCAAAGGACAATCAATAAACTTTCTGAAGCAAAACTTTCCTATGCACTGACAGAAACAATTCGTGATTTGGATACGCGAGAAGATGTGGTGCGCTATCTATCGGGAGATCCACACGCAGTTTATTTTAATCAAGGTGAGTATAACGCCAATTTTCTAATTGATAAGGGAAGAAAAATTTTTAGGATTGCTCTAGGCTCTCAAATGAATTTAGATAACCAAATTGAATATGAATACCTAGCGCTAAAGGGTTTAGCCTCATCAGGCGTTGTGCCTAAGGTCTATCAATGCCAACCTCATACTGATTTATTAGGTAAGGGCTATTTGATTGAAGAGTATCTTCCCGGGCATTCTTTAGACTATCATAAGGATTTATCTATCGCTGCTAATATTCTGGCTAGAATTCATAGTGTAGACATTGATACTATCCCTCATCTAATCAAAGCGAAATACCCTTTCCAACTTATGTATCAAGAATTTATTGAGATGTACAATCATTATCAAAATTGGAAGGGGAGGGATCTTGAAGTTATCAATTTAATCGACGCACTGATGATAAGTCTTAAGAAATACTCGCTTAGTAGTGAATTAAGCAATCCCTGCGTCATCAATACAGAACTTAACTCGCATAACTTTTTGATTAACTCCCATGGAGATTCTTATTTAATTGATTGGGAGAAGCCCTTGATTGGAGAAAGAGAACAAGATATCGCTCATTTCTTAGCCCCCACAACCACGCTATGGAAAACAGATTACTTACTTTCATATGATGAAATCTCTTTTTTCATTAAAGAGTATGACAAATCTTCTCAGGTGAAAATTAATAAAGATAAGCTCAAACAGTACCTTCATTTCACTTGTTTAAGAGGAATCACTTGGTGTTCGATGGCTTATGTTCAATACTTAGAATCGCAAAAAGTTAAGGCTAATGACCAATCTTTTCAGACTATTTCCCGATTTATTAGCCCAATATTCTTACAAGAAATTAAGGAATATATTGAAAAGTTGGAGGGTGTTAACTTATGACCTATATAATCAGTGTCATAATTCCAGTTTATAATGAAATGAAAATCTTACCTGAGACCTTAAAAAACCTACAGCATTTGAAGGATGAAGATATCGAAATCTTGTTTGTAGATGGAGGAAGTGAGGATGGAACACAAGATTTTCTAAGAAAAAATCAATACAAAATTCTGCATAGTCCTAAAGGACGTGGTAGCCAGCTAGCTGTTGGCGCTGAAAAGGCGCGAGGAGATTATCTTTTGTTCTTGCATGCAGATAGCTACTTTAATCATTCTCCTAAAAAAGTGATATTGAATAGTTTGTTAAAGGGAAAAATTGGTGCTTTTCCATTGAACTTTCAAACAGATAATTTATGGCTAAGAGCAATTGCAAAAGGATCAAATTGGCGACTGAAACATCGACAGATTGCATTCGGTGATCAAGGAATTTTTATGACGAAAGATTATTACAGGCAACTAGGGGGTTTTCTATCCTTACCCTTAATGGAAGACTATGATCTATCTTTAAGAAACAAGGCTAGGGGTGAGAAATTAATCATAGCGAATCAATTTATCTATACCTCTGACCGTCGTTTTAAAGAAAAGGGTGTCTTTAGGACTCTTTTTAAGATGCAACACTGTCAGTATTTATTTCGCAAGGGTTGTGCTATGAAAGAAATCACTCAAGTCTATTACTCATAAAAGGGGAATAGTATGAAAAAGAGAAGTATCAAGGAAAATATCATTGCAGCCATTGCTAAAAGAATGGTGGTTAATATCGATGAAGCTCCCCACATTGTTGCATTAACTAAGCCACTTTCAGAATGTAAAGTAGCATTTATCACAACTGCGGGAACCCATTTGAAGGGTGATCTTCCTTTTAATATTAAGGGAGATCATACCTTTCGAATGATTCCTGGGGATAGTCAAATGGAAGATATTATGATAACTCACGACCATTATGATCACAGTCAGGCAGATGAAGATTTGAACTGTGTATTTCCTCTGCAGATGCTCCAAGAGATGACGATAAAGAAGATAATCGGTTCTGTTGCTCCACGTCATTTTGGTTTAATGGGGTATATACCTAAAGTAAATTTATTGATCGATGAAACAGCCCCAGCAATTGCTCGACAATTGGTTGAAGATCAAGTGGATTTGACGCTGTTGTCTCCTGGTTGATATATATGTCATCAGTCCGTTGGACTCATCCAAAGAGAAGTTGAAAAGCAGGGAATTCGTACCGCTTCAATCATGCATTTACCTAAGGTAGCAGCAAAGGCCAGACCTCCAAGAATGTTTACCATCGATTTTCCATTAGGTTTAACCTTCGGAGAGGCGAATGATTCTACTATGCACTGGCAAGTTATGGACCAATTTTTAGATTTTGCCGTATCGGGTGGGGCGGAAGAGATAAGGCCTTTTAAAAAAGATTAATGACTTAATCTGATTCGGCTAGTGAGGTTAGATAAAGATAATCAATTTATTGCTAGAAGTGTGATTGTTTTTAGTTGAATGACTCAATGAGCGTGATGAATTTTGTGAGAAAGGAGATGAAGATATGGACTATCTATTATTATTTATTGAAGGACTAATGACTTTTATCTCTCCCTGTTTACTGCCAATGATTCCGCTTTATATTGCTTTTTTTGCAGGCGGTGAAGAAGAAAGTTCTACTAAAAGAACGCTCATTAAAGCGACCTTGTTTATGTTAGGATTTTCTACCATCTTTATCTTATTGAGCCTTTTTATATCAACTGTTGGGTCCTTCTTCCTGATGCATCGACAAGTCGTTAACTTTATCGCAGGAAGCATTATGATTATTATGGGTGTCGATTATCTCAAGGGACAAAAGCTAATGACTAAATTAAGGCCTCAATCGACTGGCGGTCATGTGGCCAATCCTTATTTATTTGGTTTAGTCTTTGCCATTTCTTGGTCGCCATGTGTGGGAACCTTTTTAGCTTCAGCATTAACCTATATAGCTAGTGTCGCTACTAGCTGGACTTCCTTTTTACTAATAATTAGCTATTGTTTAGGGTTAGGTATTCCTTTCATCCTGTCAGCTTTATTAGTAGATGAAAGTAAAAAAGTCCTTACATTTATAAAAAAACATTACCGTTTAGTCAATCTATTTTCAGGCTCGTTATTAATCCTTTTTGGTTTATTAACCATGTCCGGCATTTTAGAAACACTTTTATTAAAACTAGCCTAGGAGGAATAACATGAAAAAATTACTAACTTATGGTTTGCTTTTAATCGCTATTATAGGTTTTGGAAGCTATATTTATAACAAGGTTCAAGATCAGAATTTATCGATTGAACAAACAGAACCTATTCAGGAAACTGTTAGTGAAATAGATTCCACAACCAGCCAACCAAGCGAAAAAGTTTCAGAGGAAAAAGAAATATCCTTTCAATCGTCAAGGGAAGAAAGTAGTCAGTCCAATAGCACAAAAGAAGAAAAGCCAGATCCATATGGCCATCTTAAAGTAGAGAGTGTGTTGATTAAAGATCAAGCAGATAAATCAATGACACTATCTGAAAATTTTGGTCGTCCTATGGTTGTTAATGTTTGGGCAACTTGGTGCCCACCTTGTAAAAAAGAAATGCCTTATTTTCAAACGGCTTGGGAAGATTACCAAGAAGATATTGATTTTTATATGATCAATGCCACCAATTCTCAACCTGGAGAAACTAAAGAAGCAGTGAACGAATTTCTAGAAGACCTTAATTTGACTCTTCCTGTATTCTATGATGTTAATTTTTCAGCCATGATGTCTCTGCAGGCTACTTTTTTACCCTCTACCATTTTTATAAATGAAGAAGGAGAGGTAGTATACCATCATATTGGCTTAATTAGTGAAAAACAATTGCTAGAGCAAATCGAGGAATTATTATAAAAAAATAAAAATTATAAATCATAGTAAAAATTTTGATGGTCTTGGCGTTTTAAAATTTAGGAGGTTCTTATGAAAAAAAATCAATTGGCAGTGATCATTGTGCTTGCATTATCACTCTTAGCTTATCTTTTTATTCCTTCGGTTCAGTCCTTTATTAATGAGTCTATTTCAGCCATGAAATCAGTTAATTTAGAAGATACAATTGCCTATATTCGTTCCTACGGTAATGTTGCCGCTGTTGTTTCTTTTTTCCTGATGATTTTACAGTCTATTCTTTCACCCATTCCCGCTTTCTTAATTACACTATCTAATGCTGCCATTTTTGGTTGGTTTTGGGGAGCAGTATTGTCTTGGACATCTTCAATGGCTGGAGCGGCTTTATGCTTTTACATTGCTAAAATTTTAGGACGCGACGCAGTTGCCAAGATCACCAGTAATACAGCCTTAAAATCTTTAGATGTATTTTTCGAAAAATATGGCAAGTACACCATTGTAGTTTGTCGTTTACTGCCTTTTGTTAGTTTTGACTTAGTTTCTTATGCAGCTGGCTTAACCTCTATGAAATTCTGGCCGTTCTTTTTAGCTACTGGAATTGGTCAATTACCGGCAACCATTGTTTATTCCTATATTGGACAAAACTTCGGTGGTGGCGGTAAACAATTATTTATTGGGTTAATGTCACTATTTGCTGTAACGATTATTATCTATATTGTCAAATCGATTTATAATGAACGCCATGCAAAAAAAGCAGCTAAGTAAATGGTTGAAGGTTTGCCTAGTGATAGCTTTAGTAGCTTTAACTATCTGGTTAACCTTAAATTTTTCAACCGATCGTGTACGAGAAATAATCATGCAATCTGGTTCTTCCGCAAAATGGATATATATATTACTTTGGGTTTTCTTACCCATGGGTTTTTTCCCTGTCCCTTTCCTAGCTTTTGCAGGAGGTATGGGGTTTGGATTATGGTTAGGCTCTTTCTTGACTTTTATAGGGGCAGCTTTAAATCTAACTTTTATGTTTTTAATTTCGCGTTATTTATTTAGACAGCCGGTACAAAAATTTCTATTTGAAAAATATCCTAGTTCTAAAGGGATATTGACCACCGATAATCAGCATTTAAAGTTAGTTCTTGCATTGGCTCGAATTATGCCCGTAATTCCCTATAATGTTGAAAATTATGCTTTTGGCTTAACGGATATCTCATTATGGGACTATCTATGGATTTCTCTCATATGCATTTTGCCAGGCACATTCATTTTCGTA
This sequence comes from Facklamia sp. 7083-14-GEN3, assembly GCF_024742075.1. Taxonomy (GTDB): domain Bacteria; phylum Bacillota; class Bacilli; order Lactobacillales; family Aerococcaceae; genus Facklamia. The sequence continues at coordinate 223,405 of NZ_JANSGD010000001.1, forward strand.
AATGTTGGGGATAAGGCTTTAGAACCTAGTGATGCCTCTTTTTCACTATCAATCATACTAATGGCCTTATTAGTATTCGGGACAGCCTTTTTAGGGAAATTTATTAAGAAGAAAAATCCAAAAGTAGCCCGAAAGCTTGAAGTAGATGAGGGGGAATAATGTTTGAAGAAAGTTTTAATTGACTTTGATAACACTTTTTTCACGCCTAATCGCGATATTGATGATGGTTTAGCTTTGATGTATTTATTGGGTAGTCCAGAGGTTGACATTGTGGGTATTACTTCGACATTTGGTAATTCGACCATTGAGGAAGTAGACCAATCGACTCGTCGTTTAATAAACAAATTTGGCCTTCAATCAATTCCTTATGCAAAAGGGGCCAGTGAAACAGCTGATTATTTAACACCAGCAAGCCAGCTATTGGTAGAATTGGCTAATGAATACAAAGATGAGCTAATTATTATTGCAGTGGGGTCCATGACCAATCTGCAAGGGGCCTATCTAAGGGACAGTCATTTCTTCAAAAAAGTCAGACAACTTGTATTAATGGGTGGGATTACTCAACCATTAATCTTTGACAAGCAAGAAATGCGAGAAATGAACTTTTCCATTGATCCGCAAGCTACTTTTACTGTTTTAACTAAGGGAAAAAATGTTTCTATTTTAACAGCCAATAACTGTTTAGACTTATTGTTTACCCAATCAGAATATGAACAAGCTTTTGATAATCAACAATCGCCAATAGCCAATTTCATTCAAAGCTATGCAGAACCTTGGTTTGTGGATAATGAAGATGAATATGGTATCAAAGGCTTTTATAATTGGGATTCCTTAGCAGCGGTCTATTTAGTAGAGCCTGAGTTATTTGAGGACCAGTGGAGAAATTTCAATGTTTCTATTAATAGTCTTTCAATGGGTTCTTTAATAGCTGAAGATTTTGATCCCAGTCCTTACTCAAGCTCTAGACCTTTTAAAAAAGTTTTAATCAACACACCGATTGTTAAAAAGGGAGATCAAATACGAAAAAGTTTATTCCAGCGCTGGCTAAACGTTAAACTGGAAGATTAAATAGCAAAGGAGGTTTATGGATGTTCAAATGGAATAATTTGCTAATAGCAATTTGTTCAGGTTTTATTTTTGCTCTTCTAGCAGGAGCTTTGATGTCATATTGGGTATGGTTAGAAATGCGTGTTCATACCTGGGTCTTATGTTGGATCGTTTTTGCTTTATTCATAATGGTAAGTTTTTTATTCAAGATAAAACCGATAACTTACTTCGTTGGACTTATTAGTGTGGTTACTTTAATGCTGGTTAAATCACCCAATATTTTTTACTACAATGTTCGTGATATGTTTTTCTTAGATATGAAAATTGGTCAAATTAAAATGATTACCTTAATTTTGATTGTAGTGATGACTCTATTAATGATTTACTTATGGTTGAAAGATCGAAAGTTGACAAGTCAGCAAGTTTAAATTTGAGAGGATGAATAATATGAAAAAAATGATGAAAAAATTAGCGACGGCTGCTTTTACCTTTATAACTGCCTTTTCTTTATCCATTCCAACTCTAGCGGAGGAAGATGCCTCTTCACAATTACCGACAGAAGAAAATCCGATGGTAATTGATAAGGAAGCAGGCACCATTTCTATTTATGCTTACGTAAATGGAAAATACTTAGAAACATCTACGCGTCATGCTGTGGTTTTCGATGATGGTAACTTTGGTGGGAAATCAGTGTTTGGAACTACTGCTAACCAAAATGAATTCTATGAAGCTTTATTAGAAATTGGAGCAGAACCAGGAGACAACATGACAGCTGAAAATGCAGAAGAAACGCATGTTGAAGGCGACTTAATGGATATTAAAGTAAGTTGGGAAGGTGCTGAAAAAGAATACGATCTGAGTGAAACGATTATTGATTCTAATGGTAATGACTTTGAATTCCACTTTGGTGGAAACAAGGGCCGTGCCCATGATAAACATACAGGTTGTATTACTTGTTTAGATTCATGCCCAGTCGGACTTATTTCAAATGCCACTTATACCTATGGGGCCGTTGAAAAAAGAGGGGAAGTAGAGTTTTCAGGAAATAGTGAGATTTTACCAGAAGAGGGGACCCCAGTAATCATTACTTATTCAATCCACAAAGACAAAGAAACAATCGAAAATAAAGTAAGCAACAAGAAAGTGGATAAAAAAATGGACCAAGAAACAGAATAATTTATGACTGTGAGTTAGATAGTCTATATTCATAAGAGATTATAAATTTAGAGGCAGCACTAAAATAAAAGTCCTAACAAAATGTATTCATGAAAAATGCAATTACCAAAATATATGTATGAAAAGAAGTTTTTAATCAATAATCAATGTTTTACTATGAAGGATAGAAAAAATACATATTCTTTGATTTAAAGCATTTTATAACTGGTTATTAAAATAAAACTGGGGTATTTCTCATTAAGGTTTGAGACGAAAAAATCACTAAATCCTAAAAGTAAATAGGCAAGTTTAATCTCGGATCTTCCATTTTTATAAGTCCCAAGATTGTAAAGGACATATTAAATTTTGACACTAGGAACCCTATGCTGTTGTTTAAACCAGAAGAGACAGTAGAGGGGGTTTGGCTATATTAAAAATTTAATCGAAGCTATTCATAAAATGAATTCTAGTCAAGAAAGTATATAGCGTTTGCTACGTCATTCGAACTTTTTCAAGGAGATTTATATTCATTAGTCGAACGATTGCGATAACTATTAAAATCAACACACAAAAACTCCTCACCAAAATTGGCGAGGAGTTTCAAATAATTGAATGGCTAATTTATCCAAATATGGAAACTATTATCTGTCATTTGTTTTTCAAATATAGCAGTATTTTCACTCATATTGTATCCAATCAATTTATTGCCGGCTAGTATGAGTAATGTGTTGTCATTAATTTGCTTGATATCTTTTATGTAATCAGTCTCACTCCCAATTGTTAAACCAAACTGAGATAAATCAATAAAGCTTGTCGTCTTATCGTTTAAATCAAAAAGGCTGAATCCAATTTTTCCGAGATCATTTTGTTCATGTTCTATAGCTAATAAATTTGGGCCTAAATAAAAATATTGTATGCAGCTATTTCAGGTAGGTCGATCAATTCTTTTTGGCCTGTATTCATATCATAATGAAGAATACTTCCTAAAGCTGCTCTTTCTTTGGTGGAGCGTATTCTATAACCAGGTGAAACGAAATATAATTGATTGTCTTTTACAATACTATCCTCGAAGTAATAACTAATTTCAGGATATTGATAATCATATAGAAATTCTTTGTTTTCAAGTTTTAATTTCTTATCTTTAAATGATAATGTATATAGATACGTAGGATAAGTTACATCACCACCATCAATATCTACTCCCAGAAAGTAAATATTATCATCATTGTCAACAGAAAAATCACTGCCTATGATACGGTCATTGAACGTATATCTACTGACCTCTTCTAGATTGGTATCAAAGACGGCAATACCGTTTTCCGGATCAGTAAAGTAATAATCAGTTGATGAACCAGAAGAAGTATAGGCATAATCGGACGTTTGATTATATTTGATTTCTCCATTTTTAAAATCGATCGCTATAATTCTTCCTTCTTCTCCATGAGGCGGTCCTTCTTCAGAAAACACCAAATAACGATTTGACAGTTCAGCACGTAGAACAGCTGGGTTTATTTGCCCTTTGACAATTTCTGTATTCTCTTCAGAGACTTTCTCAGGCTCATTATCTGTCAGTTGGTACCCTTCTATAATACCATAGCTAACAACATAAAAATCTGCATCTGGATTTATAAAACCTGCTTTTGAATTTAACTCCTTATCAGGTTCTACAGGTTTTGATAGTCCTTCTTCTAAATATTTTTGTTCTTGTTCCGGCATATTTTCTAGGATTCTTTTTTGTTCTGGAGTTAGTTTAATATCATTACCAATTGATTCATGTAATTCAATATAAGACTGCACTCTGTCTTCCGGCAATTCTTCTTTGTCCTTCGCATAGATAGTTACTGTTTTAACCATTATTTCGAATCCTAAGAACAATAGTGTGATTAATGCTATAATTTTTTTCATAAGATTCTCCTTTATCTAAAGTTCTATCAGCTTAAATATAGTAACTGACTAGCAATTAATTCAAGTATAAATTAAAACACCCAAATTCACAATGTTATATATAAATTGATAATTCTAGATTCACCTGTCAATAAAAGACAAAAAAACTTGCTTTTTCACATAAATATTGATAATATTGTAAGAGTCTTGTTCAAAGATACTATTGGGAGCGGATGGGTTCTGGTGTGCCCTCTGGTCTTCAAAACCAGTATGAGGCGTTAAGAGCGTCTTGGGTGAGTTCGATTCTCACACGTTCCCGCCAGGAAATTAAACTAGCCTAGCTAATCACAGAGAGACTGTGACTAGCTGGGCTATTATTTTTGTTTTTTTCTAATGACTTGTTTTATTTAGGTGAATTGTCTTGTTTAACCCAACATCTTGTGGTAATCTTATTTCATAACACAAGATATAGACAAAATATAAATAATTCTGGGGAAGCAGGTTAGAATCCTGCACAGTCCCTATGCTACTGTATTTGAGCTCGCTCATAAGTCAGATCGCCAGGTTATTTATCACACTTATCACTTCTCAGGGTTTAGTGATCTTTGGAAATATTCTTTAGTAGCAAGTATGGGTATCCCTATGCTTTGCTTTCTCTTGATTTTACCATCGGCTTTCCTGGGAAGGGAAAGCCGTTTTTTTGTCGAGGAGGAGAATAATATGGAAAAAATCACATTATATAGTAAAACGGGTTGTGGACAGTGCGTTTTCTTAAAAAGATATTTAGATAGCAAAGGTTTTAACTATTTAGAAAAAAATGTTGAAGAACAAAGTTATTTAGATGAAGTAAAAAACCTTAATTGTCAGAGTTTACCAGTTGTTCTTATCGGACAATCCGAACCAATTGTTGGTTTTAAACCCGATTTAATTGAGAAGGCACTTAGTCAATGCTAGCGATTGTCTTTATTAGTTTAACGGGTCAAACCCGTCGTTTTGTGGAAAAACTGTCAGTAGATTACCAACTAGAATTGGACGATATGACTTGTGACACAATAGTCAATCAGCCCTATTTATTGATTGTTCCCACTTATCAAGAGCTGGTAAGAGACTTAGTGGATGATTTTTTTGAAAATGAAGTCAATCGACAAAATTGCCGCGGAGTAGTGGGCGCTGGCAATTTAAATTTTGCCCAATTATTCTGTTTTACGGCTAAAGACATTAGTCGTGACTATCAAATTCCTTTAATTCATAAGCTTGAGTTTCAGGGGAATGAGGCAGATGTTTCATATATTAAGGAGGTAATAGATAATGGCTGAAAAACAATCGTTGAAGAAAAAAAGCTATTTTCAATGGAATAATCAATTAAATATACCGGAAGATGGAGTAATTCCTCTTTATAAAGATCAAAAGGCATTAGATGCCTATTATCAAGAAGAAATCGATACTAACAGTCCAATCTTTTCTTCTTTAGAGGAACGTTTAAATTATTTAATAAAAAATGATTATTTAGAAGAAGACCTCATCAATAAATACTTGGAGCCTGCTGAAAATGATAAAGATTCGTATACTTTTATCAACAAACTGTATGGCTACTTACAAGCCAAGAATTTTAAGTTTAAATCTTTCATGGCTGCTTATAAGTTCTTTAATCAGTATGCTTTGAAATCAAATGATGGTCGTCAATATCTTGAAGGGTTTATCGATCGAGTGGCTATGAATGCCTTGTATTTAGCAGATGGTGATCGACAATTGGCTATGGATATTGCTGAAGAATTAATTTCCCAACGCTATCAACCAGCTACACCCACCTTCTTAAATGCCGGTAAAAAGCGTCGAGGTGAAATGGTATCTTGCTTCTTGTTAGATGTTGATGATTCCATGCTGTCGATTGGTCGAGCCATTAACTCAGCTTTGCAACTTTCAAGAAAGGGAGGCGGAGTTGGCGTTAATCTATCGAATATTCGTGCAGCAGGTGATCCCATTAAAGCGATTGAAAATGCTTCTTCAGGTGTAGTCCCGGTGATGAAATTATTAGAAGACTCTTTTTCTTATTCCAATCAGTTAGGGCAGAGGAATGGGGCAGGTGTAGTTTACCTAAATGTTTTCCATCCAGATATCTTAGCTTTCTTATCGTGTAAAAAAGAAAATGCCGATGAAAAAATTCGTGTCAAAACCCTTTCTTTAGGAATTGTAGTGCCTGATAAGTTTTATGATTTGGTAAAAAATAATCAATCAATGTATCTTTTCAGTCCTTATGATATAGAAAAAGAATATGGCCTCCCTTTTTCTTACTTTGATATAAGTGAGAATTATCAAGCATTAGTAGATAATCCAAAAATCCGTAAAAAGAAAGTTCAAGCACGTGAGTTAGAAACAGAAATCTCTAAACTTCAGCAAGAATCGGGTTATCCTTACATCATTAATATTGATACAGTTAATCGAACTAACCCAGTGGATGGGAAAATCATTATGTCCAACCTCTGTTCAGAGATTTTTCAAGTTCAAGAACCTTCTGTTTTAAATGATGACTTATCTTATCAAACCTTAGGTAGCGATATTTCCTGTAACTTAGCTTCCACCAATATGGAAAAAATGCTGGCAAGTCCTGATTTTGGCAAGTCGGTGGAAATCGCTGTGCGAGCTTTGACCACTGTTTCTGATAAAACTAAAATTGCCGAAGTGCCAACAGTTCAAAACGGCAATGATCTTTATCATACCATTGGTTTGGGAGCGATGGGCTTTCACACTCTATTAGCAAAAAATAAAATTGAGTATGGGTCAAAAGCTTCTATCGAAATTATTGAAGCTTATTTTATAGCTCTCAATTACTACAGCTTGCTTGCTTCGAATAAATTAGCCAAAGAAAAAGGGCAGTCATTCCACAAGTTTGAACAATCGAAATATGCGGACGGATCCTATTTTACTCCTTATATTAAAGAAACTTTTAAGTTTGAAGAAATGGCAGCAGCTGAACTTTTTAAAGCTATAAAATTACCCACTCCTAAAGATTGGCAAGACTTGGCAGCTAAGGTTAAAGAATATGGCCTTTATCATCGCAATCGTTTAGCGGTTGCACCGAATGGGTCAATCTCTTACCTTAACGAAACCTCTGCCTCCTTACATCCGATTACTCATCGGATGGAATTAAGGCAAGAACAAAAGAATGGTGCCATTTATTATCCAGCTCCAGGGCTTTCAAATGAAACCCTACCTTATTATCAAACGGCTTATGAGATGGATCAAAGGAAAATTATCGATGTTTATGCTGCCGCACAAAAGCATATTGATCAGGGTATGTCGTTAACTTTATTTATGTTATCTGAGATTCCTGAAGGTCTCTATGAGTGGAAAAAAGCAGGATTTAATCAAATGACCACTCGTGATTTGAATATTTTAAGGCACTACGCCTTCTCTAAGGGTATTAAATCACTCTACTATGTACGTACACATAGTTTAGACGGCGAGGTTATTGGGGCTAATCAGTGTGAGTCATGTATGATTTAGGAGGAAATTATGACTAATTTTTTACATTATCAAGCCATTGATTGGAATCGCATTGAAGACATCGTAGATAAAATGACCTGGGAAAAATTAACTTCTCAGTTTTGGTTAGATACGCGTATTCCAGTCTCCAACGATTTAAAGGATTGGCGTTCACTGAGTGAAGTTGAAAAAGATGTGGTTAATAAAGCTTTTGTTGGATTAACCCTTTTAGATACTTTGCAGTCAGAAGAAGGAGCTAATGTCATGCGAAATGATATTCGCTCCGCTCACGAAGAAGCAGTTCTTAACAATATTTTATTTATGGAATCAGTCCATGCTAAATCTTATTCGACCATTTTTATTTCTTTAAACGATTCAGCTACCATTGATGAAATCTTTGAGTGGGGCAATAATCATCCCTCTTTGCAGTATAAAGCCAAAGTGATTGAAGATATTTATCTTTTACCTTCTGGAAAAGAGTCTAAAGAACAAGTAATTAACGGTTTAAAGAAAAAGGTAGCTAGTGTCTTTCTAGAATCTTTTCTCTTTTACAGTGGTTTCTATACTCCTTTGTACTATTTAGGGAATAATAAACTAGCTAATGTGGCTGAAATTATCAAACTAATTATTCGTGATGAGTCGGTTCATGGGACTTATTTAGGCTATAAATTTCAATTAGGTTATCAAGAGTTAAATGATCAAGAACAGGCTCAACTTAAAGAATGGGCTTATAACTTAGTATTTGATCTCTATATGAATGAATCTCAATATACCCAGGAGGTATACGCAGAGATTGGTTGGGTAGAAGAAGTGGACTGTTTTGTTAAATATAATGCCAACAAGGCATTACAAAATCTAGGATTTGAAGCAGTATTTGATGGAGCGAGTGCGCAAGATATTAATCCAATAGTCTATAACGGTTTGTCGACTGAAACAACGAATCATGACTTTTTCTCTCAAGTAGGTTCAGGTTATTTAATGGGTCAGGTAGAAGCGATGGAGGACGAAGATTACCATTATTTATAAAGGAGTGACGATTAGGCAAATGGATCATACAGCAGTGTTGAAGCAAAAAAAAGAGAATATAGTCAGCTTTAAAATAAAAAAAAGAGATGGCAGTATTGAAAAATTTATTTTGGGAAAATTAAAAAGTTCCATTGAAAAAGCTATGGATATTAAAGACTATTCATTAATTGAAGCTATAAGTAATGAGATAGAAAATCAAGTCGTTCACTTAATGAATAGCTCTGACATCAAGCGGATTGTTATAGAACAATTAAGCAAGCGAGGCTTGGAAACAGCCGCTAGCAAATATGTCGCTTTTGCTGAAGCTAAATTAGCAGACTATCAATCGCAGATGCAATTAGAAGACCGTATGGATCAATTGATTAAACGTAATCCTAGTTTGGTCAATGAGAATGCCAATAAGGATAGTCGTGTATTTAATACTTTGAGGGACCTTACCTGTGGGGTTACAGCTAAAGCCATTGGTTTAAATATGTTGCCCAAACAAGTGGCCAATGGTCACTTAAAGGGAAGCCTACATTTTCATGATTTGGATTATTCACCTTATAGTCCTATGACTAATTGCTGTTTGATTGATATTGAGAATATGCTGAAGCATGGTTTTCACATAGGGAATGCTGAGGTAGAAAGTCCGCGATCCATCAATACAGCTACTGCACAAATTGCTCAAATTATTGCCAATGTTTCTTCTTGTCAATATGGAGGATGCTCGATTGATCGAATCGATGAAGTACTAGCGCCTTATGCGGATTTAAATTTCAAAAAGAATCTTGCCTTAGCTGAAGAATTGACAGATGATCAAGAACAGGCTGAAAAATTTGCCAAGAATAAAACGCAAAAAGATATTTACGATGCTATGCAGAGTTTGGAGTATGAAATCAATACGCTTTATTCATCAAATGGTCAAACCCCATTCACTACACTTGGTTTTGGTCTAGGTACTTCTTGGTATGCACGCGAAATTCAAAAAGCTATTTTGAAAATTCGCTTAAATGGATTAGGTAAAGAACACCGCACAGCTATTTTTCCTAAATTGGTTTTCAGTTTACGCAAGGGAACTAATCTTTTGATGGAAGATCCTAACTATGACGTTAAACAATTAGCGCTTCAGTGCGCTTGTCATCGGATGTATCCAGATGTTTTGATGTATGACAAGATTAAAGAACTTACCGGAAGTTTTAAAGTGCCAATGGGATGTCGGTCTTTTCTTCAAGGTTGGAAAGATGAAAAAGGGCAGGAAGTAAACAGTGGACGAATGAATTTAGGAGTTGTAACTATAAATCTTCCACGTATCGCGATGGAATCAGATCATTCTTTTGATAACTTTTGGGAATTACTTAATGACCGCTTAGAAATTGTTGGACAAGCACTTGTCTATCGAGTAAAGCGAGTCAAACAAGCTAAGACCGAAAATGCTCCAATTTTATACCGTGAGGGGGCTTTTGGTCACTATTTGAAAGCTGAGGAGGATGTTGACCAATTATTTAAAAATAAGCGCGCGACCTTATCACTAGGTTATATTGGTCTGTATGAGATTACGGCTTATTTCTTTGGTTCAAATTGGGAACAGGATGAAGCTGCTAAAGCTTTCTCGCTAAAAGTTATCCAACGACTTAAAAAGAAGGCCGATCAATTAGCCCAACAATATGACTACCATTTCTCAGTTTATTCGACTCCGAGTGAGTCCTTAACGGATCGTTTTTGTCGCTTAGATCAAGCCAAATTTGGTGCTGTTAAAGATTTAACTGACAAAGATTATTACACCAATTCCTTTCATTATGATGTTCGTAAAAATCCCAATCCTTTTGAAAAAATTGATTTTGAAAAAGATTATGCTCCCTATACATCGGGTGGCTTTATTCATTACTGCGAGTATCCTAATCTCAGACAAAATCCTAAAGCTTTAGAAGCAGTTTGGGATTATGCTTATGATAAAATTGGCTATTTAGGCACTAATACACCCATCGATCATTGCTATGAATGTGGCTTCCAGGGAGAATTTGAGCCGACGGAAAAAGGTTTTGCGTGTCCACAATGTGATAATCGTAATCCTGAAACTTGTGATGTAGTCAAGAGGACCTGCGGTTACCTCGGTAATCCGAATATCAGACCGATGGTTAAAGGACGTCACAAGGAGATCCAGTCACGCCAAAAACATTTAAGTGAGAGAATGTGTGACCAGTGATTGAAAAATTTAAAAATCCCAAATCACAAGAGTGGTTAGCCCAAGAGTATTGTTTAGGAAAGATCGCAGACTATAAACCTTTCAATTTTGTGGACGGAGAAGGAGTACGTAATAGTCTTTACGTTAGCGGCTGTCTCTTTAATTGTAAGGGCTGTTTTAATCGTAGGGTTCAAAACTTTAATTATGGTGTGCCATATACTAAAGAACTCGAAAATCAGATTATTGAAGATTTAGCCCACGATTATGTTCAAGGCTTAACCCTTTTGGGTGGTGAACCCTTTCTTTCTACGCCAATTTTAATTCCATTAGTCAAGAAAGTGCGCTCCATATATGGAGACCGTAAAGATATATGGTCTTGGTCGGGTTATTATTGGGAAGAGCTATTAAAAGAGTCTGATGATAAGCTAGAACTCTTATCATTAGTCGATGTTCTTGTCGACGGACGGTTCGATAATGAGAAGAAAGACTTAAGTTTGCAATTTAGAGGAAGTAGCAATCAAAGAATTATTGATGTTTCTCAATCATTACGAGAAGGACATGTTAGCTTATGGAAACAAGGTTCTTATCATTAATAACGATTATTATAATTAACAAATAATTAAAACCTTCTAAGCGTTATCTTAGAAGGTTTTTTTATATGGGGTTTTAAGAAAACTTAAAAAATTGAAATTTATTTTTAGAATAAAACAAAATATGCAAATCAGATTGAAATCATATTTTAAAATTGATATACTTTCATTAAAGATAACGTTTACATTGGGGGTGGTTATTTGTTAGGCGTTTCGGTTTTTTTAGACCCAAATCAGCATCAGGAAAACTTGACTTATATAAAGGAAATGAAAAATTTGGGCATTGAAGGTGTCTTTACTTCCTTACATATTCCTGAAGACGATGCAAGTCAGTATCCTTCCTTATTAAAGGAAGTAGGTCAACTGTGCAAAGAACTTCAATTAAACTTATCTATAGATATTTCGGCAAAATCGTTAGAAAAGATTGGTTACAGTCTGCATAGAGTGGAGCAATTAAGTCGTTTAGGGGTTAGCTGTATTAGACCGGATTACGGAATTGATAATCAATTAATTGCGTCATTAACCCACAAAATCGACGTCGCTTTAAATGCTTCTACAATAGATTTGGAAGATATTATTCAACTGAAAAATTTTGGTGCAAATTTTGAGAAGTTAGAAGCTTGGCATAATTATTATCCAAGACCTGAGACAGGTTTGAATGAAGTGTTTTTTGATAATAAAAATAAATTTCTAAGAAATCAGGGTTTTAAAGTGATGGCTTTTATTCCAGGCGATAATCAGATGCGTGGCCCTATATTTGAATCATTACCCACTTTAGAAAAACATCGTAAAAAGAATCCTTTTTATGCTTTTTTGGATTTAAAAAACACATATTCTATAGATAAAATTTATCTTGGCGATCCGGGCTTATCTCCGATTGCAAAAGCTCAATTTGTTAAGTATCTGAGTGAGAATGTCATCATACTAAGGGCATTAAAAACAAATCAATCAGAAATACCCATAAGAATTAGACACACTAACCGAATGGACCCCGGAGCTTTTGCGATTCGGAGTCAAGAATCACGGATTGATTTCAAAGGGATTAAAGTAAAAGCTCAAGCTACAAGGCAACGTAAGAGGGGGGTAATCACATTAGATAATTATAAGTATCAACGTTATCAAGGTGAGTTACAAATCGTCGTTAATTCTTTGCCAGCAGACCCAAAAGTTAATGTGATTGGTGAAGTCATTGAGCAGGATATTGATTTATTAGACTTTATCAATCCAGGTCAAGAATTTGAAATTAAATGGAAAGAAGGCAGATAGTTTGGATCTTGATCGATTATCAACTGAAACACGAAACAAAGAGACTTTAAATTTAGATCAAATGGATCCCCTTGAAATCATACAAAAAATGAATCAAGAGGATAAAAATATTCCTTCAGCTATCGAAAAGCAATTACCTCAAATTGCTAAAGTTATTGAAGCTGTAATAAACTCTTTTAGACAAGGAGGGCGATTAATTTATTTTGGAGCGGGAACTAGCGGTCGATTAGGAGTGTTAGATGCAGCAGAATGTGTCCCCACTTTTGGTGTTCCAGCTGAAATGGTTGTAGGTTTAATAGCAGGAGGCGATAAAGCCATGCTTAAGGCCGTTGAAGGTGCAGAAGATTCCAAAACTCTAGCGAAGGAAGATTTACAAGCACTGAAATTGACAGCTAAAGATACCGTGGTAGGAATTGCTGCCAGTGGTAGGACGCCATATGTGATTGGTGGCTTAGAGTATGCGCGTCAAGTCGGAGCCTATCGTGCTAGTTTAGCATGTAATGAAGGAGCAGAGATTTCGAAATATAGCCAAACTGCAATCGAGGTTGTTGTAGGTCCAGAAATTTTAACAGGATCCACTCGCTTGAAGGCGGGAACCGCTCAAAAATTAATTCTAAATATGATTTCAACCGCATCAATGGTGGGGATTGGTAAAGTTTATCAAAATTTAATGGTTGATGTTCAGCCTACGAATCAAAAATTAATCGAGCGAGCTAAACGTATTATTATGCAAGCAACAGAAGTAGATTATAAAACCGCTGACCACTTCTTAAACTTATCTAATTTTAATGTAAAAACAGCAATTGTAATGATTTTAACTGACAATGACAAAGAAACAGCCGAAAAGTTACTAAAAAGTAATCAAGGTTTTGTGCGACAAGCTATATTAAAGGAGGAAAAATAATGTCTAAAGAACAGCTTATGGCGAAAAAAATCGCCTCTAAAATAGGAGGAGTGGGTAACGCCAGTAAAATTTATAATTGTATGACGCGAGTGAGGATTGACTTATTAGATTCTGATAAAGTCGAAGTAGATTCATTGAAGTCGATCGAAGGTGTCATGGGTGTGGTTGAAGATGGAAATAATCTTCAAGTAATTGTTGGTCCGGGTGCATCTAATAAAGTAGCAGCAGAGTTAAATGCTCTGGCTGGGGTTCAGCATACAGAACAAATTAATGAAAATTTAGACCCGAATTTAACCAACGGCCAAGCAGATGTTAAACAAAAAGCAGCTAGCAATAAGGCGGCTTTTAAACAACAACAAAAAGATAATCAATTTAAACGTTTTACACGAGTAATTGCTAGTATCTTTGTACCTTTGATTCCAGCTTTTGTAGGTGCTGGTATTATTGGGGGTATTGCCTCAATTCTCAATAACCTTATTGTAGCCGGGGAAATTAGTGAAGCTAACTGGGGACAAATTCTAACAGTTCTTAACATTCTAAAAAATGGACTTTTCGCTTATCTAAATATCTACGTAGGTATAAATGCCGCAAAAGTTTTTGGAGCAACAGAAGGACTTGGTGGGGTCGTGGCCGGAGTTATCTACTTAAATGGTATGAGCGCGGAAGCTCCTCTTATGAACATCTTCTCAGGTCAACCTTTATCACCTGGTCAAGGTGGAATGATTGGAGTCATTCTGGCAGTATATCTTTTAAGTATCATGGAGAAGCAGTTGCGTAAAGTAATACCTAATTCTCTGGATATTATATTAACAACATCACTCTCTCTCTTAGCAACAGGATTGATAACTATTTTCTTAATAATGCCATTAGCTGGAGTTGTTTCATCAAGTCTAGTAGGTAGTATAAATTGGGTTTTAGAAGTTGGAGGGGCCTTCGCCGGCTTTGTTTTAGGAGCTACCTTCTTGCCGTTAGTAATGTTTGGTTTGCATCAAGTATTAACTCCTGTTCATGTTGAAATGATCAGTTCAAGTGGTGCCACATATTTACTACCGATTTTAGCTATGGCGGGAGCTGGTCAAGTAGGTGCTGCACTTGCCTTATGGTTAAAAGCTCGTAAGAATAAACAATTAACTTCAATGATAAAAGGTGCTTTACCTGTTGGAATTCTTGGAATTGGTGAACCATTAATTTATGCAGTTACGTTACCTTTGGGCCGACCATTTATTACAGCTTGTCTTGGTGGTGGTGTCGGAGGTGCAGTAATTGGAGCGCTTGGTAATATTGGAGCGACAGCCATCGGTCCAAGTGGTGTAACTTTAATACCATTAATTACAGAAGGACATAGGATGGGATATATTTACGGTTTATTAGCTGCATATGCGGGTGGCTTTATTTTAACTTATCTATTTGGCGTTCCGCATGAAGCAACTCTTCCAACTGAAATTCACGGATCTTCAAGTAACCTAGATGTGAATGAAATGTTAAATAATTTATAATTATTAAGAACCAGGCTAGGCTTCGGCCTAGCTCTTTTTATTAGAAAGTGGTGGGAAACTTGCATAATATATTGTTAACTTTAAGGGATAGTTTAGACCGTCTAGCTAGTTCTGAGCGGAAGGTAGCAGACTATATTATTGCTCATCCTCATAAAGTGGTTTCAATGAGCACACAAGAACTTGGTAAATCAAGTGGGGCTTCATCTTCAGCTGTTATTCGCTTGGCTAAGACTCTCAATTTTTCTGGCTTCATCGATTTCAAAGTACAATTATCTGGTCAACTCGGACAAGCTGAACAACATCCTTTAACTGATATTTCTGAATTTGAATCGGTTTCTCAGATAAAAAATAAGTTAGCTATGAATTTGAGTCATTTTATTTCCGCTAATAATGCGAATTTATCTGAGAAATTAATAAAAACAGTGGTGAGAGAATTTGATCAAGCAGAAGTCATTTTTGTATATGGTATCGGTGCTTCACATATAGTAGCAAAAGATATTCAACAAAAATTTATGCGGTTAGGTAAAGAGGTTATATGTAGCTTGGATCATCATGAAATGATAGCTACCATCTCGCTACAAGATAAAAATGCTCTATTTGTTGGAATTTCTGCTTCTGGTGAAACAAAAGAAGTGATTCATCTCTTAGAATTATCCAAATCCTATGGTCTAAAAACTATTGCATTAACCGAAGAATCTGATAATAGGCTTTGCAAAAAAGCAGATATTGCTTTAAAAACAGTTAAGACAGATTTAACTATTCTACGCAGTGGAGCGACTCTTTCAATTATTAATCATTTATATATTGTGGGTGTTATCTATTATAATTTTCTAACCTTAAATTATCATGAAAACATTGAGCTTCTATTGAAGACGCGACAATCGACCGATTCTTTGCGCGATATAAATAATTAGTTATCAGCTAATCAATTCTTAAATATTTAAAAGCATCTGACTTTTATTAGTCAGATGCTTTATTTTCCTATTTTGGTTTATAGGCAGTGATAGTAGAGGATCTTAGATAATGCTTTAAGTCGACATCGTCAATTCCCCATTTATTAGCATATTGGTCGGAAACAACTTGGCGCTCAATATCGATCTCTGTAAAGCCAGCTTGTTGTAATATGTTTTCTAACTTATCCAAAGTGATGGCACCAGCCACTCATGTGCCGTACATTTTAGGGTTTTCATAGACAGAATCAGGTAAATCTTCATAAAGTGTGATATCTGAAATCCCAATTCGGCCACCAGGTTTTAACACTCGGAATATTTCGTCGTATACATCTTGCTTAGCAGTTGAGAGATTAATGACACAGTTTGAAATCACTAAATCAGCAGTATTATCTGCAATTGGCAAGTGTTCAATTTCACCAAGGCGAAAATCTACTTGGTCGAAATGACGTTTTTGGGCAATTTCCCTAGCCCTTTGGATCATTTGTAGAGTCATATCGACTCCGACAACATATCCTTCTTTACCAACAGCTTTAGCAGCAATAAAAGCATCAAAACCTTTACCACAACCTAAATCGACGACTGTTTCACCTAATTGAGGTTTAGCTTTTTCTTGTGGATTGCCGCAACCCAGTCCCATATTTGATTCTTCCGGTGCGGAAGCTATCTCTTCAGCTGAATATCCAATAGACTGATTTAACTCATTGGTATCTACTTGTGTTTTCTGTTTTTCTGTAGCAATATCGTGATAAAAGTCAGCGACTGACTTTTTGATATGATCAGCATTTATTTTTTCTGTTGTGTCTTTTCTTGACATCGGATTACCTCCTTTTTATAAAGTCTTTCTTATTATAAACTTATGTAAAAAAATAATCACATCTTTTGTTTATCTCTGAAAAAATTGAGTCAACCTCTTTGCAAAAAGTGAAATTTGTGATATTGTGAACACATACACATAACTAACTATATGGAGGTTTAATTATGAACGCAATTTTAGGTAAATTTGTTGAAGATGGATTATTTAATGAGAAAGTAGCAAACGCAATTGAAGAGGCTTTTGCAGAAAAATCTTCAGTAATTATTGCTGGCCACCGCTCAACTGGATCTCGTCCTTTAATGGCTAACATTATGCAATTAGCTAAAAAGACTCATGATTCTGTTCAAGTTCGTAAAGCAGAAGATCTAGAAAAAGAAGGCGACTATTATTTAATTTTCGGAGCGCCAGCTGACCAAGTAGAAGGTTTAGTTGAAGCAGCGTTGAAAAAAGGTAAAGCAATCGTTACATTAAAAGAACCTGAAACACCAATCTCTATTATGAAGGTTATGAAATCAGTTCTTAAAGAAACTGAAGGTTTTGATCATAAAGCTTTACAAGTTTCACTTCGTAAAGACGGTGTAGGAGCAGACGCAACACCTTTCACTGACCGTGTCGACTTATACTATGTTAATGAAAAAGGCCGTGTTAAATCTGAAAAAGTTGATTTCTAATCAAAATTTTAAATCAAGCAGCACAAGTCATACTTGTGCTGCTTTTATTATGAAATCTAATAAATCCAATCCTTTGATTACTGAAAATAATAATTAAAAAGGATATAATAGGACTATCATAAAAGGAAGCGGGGAGATATAAATGATAGATAAACAAAAAATGAATGAATTAGAAATATGTGGTGGATGAAACGCTAAGATTGGACCAGGCAGTTTGTCTGAAATTTTAGGGGGATTACCCAAGCAATTTGATGCCAATTTATTAGTAGGTTATGATTCTAGTGATGATGCGGCAGTTTATCAGGTCTCACCAGATGTTGCAGTGATTCAAACAACAGATTTCTTCCCTTCAATGGTCAAAGATCCGTATATTTTTGGTCAAATATCAGCAACCAATGCTTTATCTGATGTTTATTCAATGGGAGGAAAAGTGATTACGGCACTCAACATAGTAGCTTATCCTGATAACAGTCAATCGCTCGAAAATTTAGCTGAAATTCTACGTGGCGGAGCTGAAAAGGTCTTAGAAGCTGGAGGAGTTCTAGCTGGAGGACATACAATTCGTCAATCAACACCATTATATGGTTTAGCAGTCGCTGGAATCGTTCATCCTGATAAAATAATTACCAACAATGGTGCAAAAGCTGGCGATGCTATTATTGCAACAAAAAAATTAGGAGTGGGAATCGTAACAACTGCACATAACAAGGGATTAATTGATGAAAAGGCTTTTGATGAAGCAATTGAATCTATGACAACATTGAATAAGTATGCGGCTGAAGTCATGCTGGATTATCAAGCTACCGCATGTACAGATATTACTGGTTTCGGTATTTTAGGTCATTTGATTGAGATGTGTGATGATCAGTTGACGGCTGAAATAATTGCCGATAAAATACCAATTATTGAAGGTGCTTACCAAGCTGCTAAAGAAAATTTAACAACGGGTGGTGCCAAACGTAACCGTGGGCATTATGCCAAGGATATTGATTTTCAAATAAAAGATGCCGCCATGGAGGAAGTTTTATTTGATCCACAGACTTCAGGAGGCTTATTAATTACGGTTCCTGAAGAAAAATTAGAGGCCATCTTAGCTGCTTATAAAGAAAAATCAATTCAAGCGGCTCATATTGGTTATATGGTTGATAAAAAAGACAAGTCAATTGTGGTAAAATAACCTGAGTTTAGGAGGAATTAATTTGACTGATTATATCGTTGTCATTGCAAGTGATAAACTAGGAGAAGGCAATAATGATTTAGGCCGAACTTTAATGAAATCATTTGTTAGCGTATTAGCCCAAGAAGAGGAACTACCAAAAGAAATTTTATTATATAATGGCGGAGTAACTTTAGCGGCAGAAGGGGCTGATACCGTCGAAGATTTACAAACACTCCTTGATAAAGGGGTTGCAGTTAAAGCTTGTGGAACTTGTGTTTCATTCTATGAATTAAAAGACAAGCTTGCAGTCGGTGAGGAAACCAATATGCGCTATATTCTTGAACAATTAAGATCTTATGACCGAGTTGTAAGACCTTAGTTAGTCAATATGAAAGGAATTAGTTAATGAAAAATGTCGTTTTAGGAACGGCAGGCCATATTGATCATGGAAAGACCACGCTCATCAAAGCCTTAACGGGTATCGAAACTGATACTTCTAAGGAAGAGAAGCAGCGTGGCCTTTCTATCAATTTAGGCTTTGCTTATATTGATTTAAATAATGGGGAACGTGTCGGGATAGTAGATGTTCCCGGACACGAAAAGTTTATTAAAAACATGTTAGCTGGTGCAGCTGGTATTGATTTGGTAATGCTAGTGATTGATGTAAATGAAGGCATAATGCCGCAAACCAAAGAACACGTTTCTGTCCTTAATTTGTTAGGAATCGAAGATTTTATCATTGTTTTAACAAAAGTAGCCGAGGTAGATGAAGAGCTTAAATTGCTGGTTTACGAAGATATTCGTGAACAATTTGAAGGTACTCCATTGGAAGAGGCACCTATAGTTGAAACAGACGCGATTTCAGGCATTGGTATTGAAGAATTGAAGGATTTATTGACTGAGAAAGTTGAGAAGATTCATCGAGATAACGAATCCTTGCCAGCACGCTTAAATGTTGATCGTGCCTTTTCTGTAAAGGGATTTGGGACTGTCGTAACAGGGACTTTGATTGATGGATCTATTCGTGTAGGTGACGATTTAACGATCTATCCATCGGGTATACCGACTCGAATTCGTACGATTCAAATTCATGAACAAGATCAAGAGGTGGCTCATGCCGGAAACCGGACTGCTATTAACTTAACAAAGGTTGATCTTGATCAAATTGGTCGTGGCGATGTCCTAAGTGCAGCGCCATTAGAGTCTTCTTATATGTTGGATACCAAAGTGCACTGTCTTAAGGATGCTGGTCAACCGATGGAACTTTGGGACAGGGTACATGTACATATTGGAACGCGTGAAGTCATAGGTAGACTTGTACCCTTAGGTGTTGAAAATGTTCAACCAGGACAGACAGCATTCATGCAGCTACGTTTAGAAGAAGAAATTGCTGTTAAGAAAGGTGATCGTTTTATTTTAAGAAATTATTCGCCTGTGATAACGATTGGAGGGGGCGAGGTCCTCGATCCGACCCCTAAGAAACATAAGCGTTACAATCAAGATGTCATTGAGTCATTAGAAGTACTAGAATCAGGCACCATGTCAGATGTGTTATTAGACTTTTTATCTCATCGTTCTGCTGGTTTTACATCTATCAAAGAAATGGCTGATTATCTTAATGAAGAGATGCGTACGATTGAAGGCTATGTCAAAGAGATGGTCGAAGCAGGTGATCTAATGAAATTCGGCCAGTTCTATATGGCTCAAATTTCATTTGATGCCATTCAAAAAGAAATGGAAGAGACATTATCAGAATTTCACCAAGTAAATAATATGATTGCTGGTATGTCCTTAGAAGAATTCCGTTCTCGCTTCAATAAGATCGCACCTAAGGAGCTAAATGCCATCATTCAAACGATAGTTGCTCAGGGACGATTTGTGATTGAGGGTGATTTAATCCGTCTAGCTGATCACTCAATTGCAATTACGCCAGCTCAAGCAAAAGCAAGAAAGGCTATTGAAGCAAAATTAGCTGAAAATCCATTCGCACCGCCACTTTTTGAAGAAGTGGTTGGTAAGGACAAAACTATGCGTGAAGTTTATATGTTGATGCGCAAGCAAAACGAATTTTATCGTTTGGATAAGCAAACAGAGATTCACGTTTCTTACTATAACCAAGCGCTCAAAATGTTAAGAGATTTTCTTGAAGAAAAAGATTCAATTGCCTTGGCAGATTTTAGAAATCTTTTAGGAACCAGTCGTAAATACACTCTCTTACTTTTAGAGGATTTCGATAAGCGTGGCATAACCACCAGAAATGACGATGTGCGTGTAATGAATCCTAAGTATCTGCAAAAGATTGAGGAGGCTTTCATGTAATGAAAAATTTATTATCATCACTACCAAAAGTTGATAGAGTTTTGCAAGATGAACGTATTAAAAAATGGACCGAAAAATTAGATGCAACTTATGTTAAAGAAAGTATTCAAAACCAAATTGATCATATCCGTCAAGGAGTCTTAAATGGCGAGATTACAGAGATTAGCTCTTTAGAGTTCGAAAGTGTGATCAATCTGATTGAAGAGGCTTTAGCTAAAAGGCTGAATCCCTCACTAAAACCTGTAATTAATGCCACTGGTACAGTCTTACATACTAATTTAGGCCGAGCACCTTTGTCTCAAACAGTTATTGAGGCTTTAGTTGATTTAGGCCCCAACTATTCTAACTTAGAGTATGATTTAGAAGCAGGCAAACGCGGCTCTAGATACAATCACCTAAAAGATGTCTTGAAACAAATAACAGGTGCAGAAGATGCATTAGTGGTTAATAACAATGCTGCAGCTGTACTGTTAATGCTTTCGGCTTTAACAGAAGCCAAAGAAGTGGTCATATCTCGTGGTGAGTTGGTAGAAATAGGAGGTTCATTTAGAATTCCTGATGTGATAACCCGCGGAGGAGCTCTTCTTCATGAAGTGGGAGCCACTAATAAAACACATATTAGTGATTATGAAGCTGCTATTAATGAAGAGACTGGTGCTTTATTAAGAGTTCATACATCTAATTATCATTTAGTTGGTTTTACTGAAAAGGTGGATGATCAAGAATTAGTAGATTTGGCTCATAAAAATAAGCTTCTTGCATTAAACGATTTAGGTTCAGGCTTATTTATAGATATGCAAAGCTTTGGTCTACCTTATGAACCAACGGTTCAAGAAGCCATTCAAGCAGGGTATGATGTGGTAACCTTTTCTGGTGATAAACTATTAGGCGGACCTCAAGCAGGCATAATAGTAGGAAAAAAAGAGTTATTAGACAAGATGCGTGCTCATCCATTGACTCGGGCCTTGAGAACTGACAAGCTAACGCTCGCAGCCTTGGAAGTGACGATGCGTCAATATTTAAATCCAGATTTAGCCTTTAGTAAAATACCAGTCTTACAAATGATTAGTCAAAATCATGAACAATTACTTAAAAAAGCTCAAAAATTCCAACAAACCATTGATGAGTTAGGCGCATCTTGGCAAGTAGAATTGGTAGACGGACAATCGCAAGTAGGGGGAGGCTCTTACCCTGGAGCAACACTTCCAACTATCTTGGTTCAAATTCAACACCAAAAGATACCAACAGCTCATATTGAATCCTATTTAAGAAGTCAGGATAAACCAGTTATTGCACGTGTGCAGCAAAATCATGTTCAATTTGATGTTCGGACACTTTCCACAGCAGATATGGAGCAAATCATTCTTTATTTAAAACAATTGTAAAAAAAGATAAAGCTTAAGCTTTATCTTTTTTTTCTTCAAATAAGAAGTTTATATAATGAAATTGTTTATCGATTAAACGTTCCCAGGAGTATTCCATTATTAAATCATATATGTGAGGATCTATGGCTTGGTGTGATTGTAATCGATCCATTTGTAAAATAATAGATTGACTTAAGTTGGCGATAAACTCTGGAATATCTTCACGATGAGCTTTGTCTTGGTCTATAATACGGGGAAGTGGAACATATTCAATCCATTGGGATTGGTTTATCTCATTGTTCAAGTAATTTTTTAATGGAGCTAGGTCGGACACAACCGCACGTAAACCACAAGCCATGGCTTCTAAGCAAACAGTAGCTAGGCCTTCATAATAAGAAGGTAATACAAATATATCCGATTGTTTCATCCATTTTGCTAATTCGAATTGAGGAAGTGCTGAAAGAAAATGAATATCTTCTATTCCATGAGAAGAGACTATTGTTTTTAATTCTTTAAGTTCAGTAGAGTCGCCATTACCGATTAGAAATAGTTTGCTTTGAGGAGACTTTTTTTTGACTTGTTCAAAAGCTAGAAGCAATTCAAATACACCTTTAGATCGAGTAATTTTACCAGCATACATTATTTTTTTTGAAGAATGCTTTAATTTTTGAGAATTTTCTAAATTAAAAATTGAAGAATTAAAGCCATTACCGATTACTTTTATTTTGTTTGCATCAATATTAAACTCATTGATTAAATTATCACGGTCATCTTTAGTCAAGGAAAAAATTAAAGCAAAACGATTCATATTACCAAGATATCTATTTTTTAGATGAGGGTGTCGTCTTGCTTGACGAATATCAGTTCCATGACTGATACCAATTACTGGTATTTTAGGAAAAATATCCAGGACTAAAGAAGATAAATACCAGAGATGATGCGTTAAAATAATATCAGGTTGGAATTCTTTTTTGGCTTTAATTAGTCTTTTAATAAAAGCTTGCTGCCATTGTTTCGTTTGTTGATCGGATAATTGAGAATATATAGAACTTTGATAAGGCATACTATCTGACATACCAACGATTGAAAAAGGGAGTTCATTTGATTCAAAATGAACTGGATAACAATAATCATTTTGCAAGATTTCTTTAAAAGGGGGTTGAGTGGCGTAGATAACACCATTATCTACCCCTTTGGTTTTTAAGCCATTGAGCAAATTATGAAAATAAACGCCAGAACCTGTTTGAGCAGGTAACTGCGCTAATACATGTAAAACTTTCATAAAACAAACCTCCTAAAACATATTGTTATTATAACTTAAAAAATGTAGAGATGCCTGGATAACATTTTATTTATTATAATTTTATATAATTCTACAAACGTTGGTAATATAGTTTTTTCGGAAGTATAAATAAAATAAAATTGATAAAAGCGCAATCATTTATAATTAGATTTGACAAATAAATTAACGGGGGTTATACTACATGCATAGTAGTGATATATTGTTGTTGCGAACAATTTTATTTCGAAATTCTTAGGAGGTAACATTATGTCAATGGATAATAAAAAATTATTGATCATTGGAGACCGTGACGGTATTCCAGGACAAGCAATCGAAGCTAGTTTAGAAGGTAAACCAGTTGAGATTTTAATGTCATCAACAGAGTGCTTCGTTTGAACGGCTGCAGGTGCCATGGATTTGGAAAACCAACGTCGTATTAAAGAAGCTGCTGAAAAACACGGTGCAGAAAATCTTGTTGTAATCTTAGGTGGGGCTGAAGCGGAATCTGCTGGTCTAGCAGCTGAAACAGTTACCAACGGAGACCCAACTTATGCGGGTGCATTAACAAACACACCTCTAGGTTTAGCTGTATACCATGCAACTGAACCTGAGTTCAAAGAATACGCTGATCCAGACATTTACGATGAACAAATCGGAATGATGGAAATGGTATTAGATGTTGATTCAATCGCTGAAGAAATGAAATCAATTCGCGATCAATTTTCTAAATATTCAGTATAATTTAAAAATTATATCTAAAAGGAGGGCCAGTAAAAGCATTTTGCTTATGCTGGCTTTTTTATTCAGAGAGTTCCAAGGCTTGCTTTTTTAACAGATATGTGAAATAATATACAATATAAACTAACCATAAAAAAGGAGAATGCAAATGACTCTTCCAGTAATTAAAGGTGCAGCTTACACTTTAGCTCATACACCTAATATGTTAATTCATAATGGTACTACTCAAACAACTGAGCGTATCACTACTCCAGATTCTGAATACCTTAAGAATCTAGATAAACATTTACGTAGTTATGAAGAGGTTTTAACTGACCCCAATAACCAAACATATATTAACAACATGCATTATTCTGAATTGAAAAAGATTGAAGAACCACGTTTCAAAACAAAAGCTGAAGGTGGACGTTATTCTAAACGTGGCGAAATTATGCCAGAAATCGAATTCTACGGTTTACTTTCAATCGTTGACGTATTTGACTTAGTATATCTTGAAGAAGGATTTGCTGCTAAAGTAAAAGAAATTATGGCAGAAAATGATATTTTCAAAGATGACGTAGATAAGATTAAAAATACTGAGTCAGCTGAATGGTTACAAAAACATATCGATGAGTATGAAGCTGAAGGATTATATTATGAGGGCGAATTAGTCGGCGTGGTTTCACGTGCTCATGATATTGACCCTAACTTAAATGCTCATATTATGTTAGAAAACTTAGTAAATAAGGCTTCAGGTGTTTTATCTCTTCGTCACTTATTACGTGATACAGAAGATATTAATGCTGAAGACATTGAATATGTAATTGAAGCTTCAGAAGAAGCAATTGGTGATATGAACCAACGTGGTGGCGGTAACATGGCTAAAGCTATTGCCGAACTATGTGGTCTTACAAACGCTTCAGGTTCAGACTTACGTGCTTTCTGTGGGGCACCAACTCACGCATTAATCAGTGCAGCTTCTCTAGTTAGAGCAGGAACTTATAAGGCTGTGGCAGTTGTTGCTGGTGGCTCTACTGCAAAATTAGGTATGAATGGTAAATCTCACTATGAAAAAGATATGCCTTTATTAGAAGACTCTGTAGCTGGTGTAGCTTACTTAATTTCTCAAAATGACGGAAAGAGCCCAGTTATCCGTACAGATGTTACTGGACGTCATACTGTTTCTTCTGGTTCTTCACCTCAAGCTGTCATGACTGCATTAGTCGGAGATCCTTTAGATAAAGCAGGCTTAACTATTCCAGATGTTGATATTTTCTCTGTTGAAATGCAAAATCCAGATATTACTAAATCTGCTGGTGCTGGTGATGTACCAACTGCTAACCTTAAAATGATTGGTGCTGTTGGTGTTCTTCGTAAAGAACTAGAACGTGCTGACTTAGCAAACTTTGTAGCAGAAAAAGGAATCCCTGGTTGGGCACCAACTCAAGGACATATTCCTTCAGGAGCTCCTTACTTAGGTTTTGCTTATGACGACATGACTACAGATTCCGGTATTAACCGTGCAATGATTGTTGGTAAAGGTTCATTGTTCTTAGGTCGTATGACAAACTTGTTCGATGGTGTATCTGTAATTATTGAACGTAACTCAGGAGAAGTTGAAACGGCTGTTGATGGAGACTTGAAAGAAGTTGTTAAAGCAGAAGTTGCAAAAGCTTTACGTCAATTTGCTGAAAACTTTTCATCAGAAGAAGAATAGGGGTGAGCAATACGCATGTCTAACCAAGTGAATCAAGCAATTAAAGATGTTTTAAACGAATTAGCTCATACGTTAGAGAGCGGTCAAGTTGGACCATCAATTAAGATTGGTCTAACCATCAATGGCTCTGAACTAGGGTTTGATGTTATGCGTGAAGCAGCTGCTCTTGCTAAATCAGAAGGTTTATTTGAAGTTGTTCTAATTGGTGAAAAATTAGATTGGACTGAAGAATACGAACATTATGAAGCTAATGATGAATCAGCGGTTGAAAAAACTCTTGAAAAATTATTAAATGATGGAACTATTCATGGTGCAGTGACACTTCACCATACTTTCCCAATTGGTGTATCAACAGTAGGTCGTGTTATCTCTCCTGCTCTAGGGCGTGAAATGTTTATCGCAACTACAACTGGTACAACTGCAACTGTACGTACAGAAGCTATGGTATTAAATGCTATTAATGGTATTGCTGTAGCTAAAGCTAAAGGAATTCAAAATCCAACTGTTGGAATTGTGAACGTTGACGGAGCTAATACTGTTGAACGTGCTTTAAGACAATTGCAAGAAAAAGGGTATAATATCACATTTGGCGAATCTGCTCGTTCAGATGGTGGAGTTGTATTACGTGGTAATGACTTGTTATTAGGTTCTGCAGACGTAATGGTTTGTGATTCATTAACAGGAAATATCTTAATGAAGTTATTCGGCTCATATACTTCAGGCGGTACTTATGAAACAACTGGTTTTGGTTATGGACCTGGTGTAGGTGATGGATACGATCATATTATTAATATTGTATCTCGTGCTTCAGGTGCGCCAGTTATCGCCAATGCTTTAAAATATGCTTTCCAAATGGCTAAAGGAAATTTAGTTTCCGTAGCTAAGCAGGAATATGAAGCTGCTAAAAAAGCAGGTCTTAAGGATGTTCGTGAAGGACTTCAACCAAAAGCTGCTGTTGTTGAAGAAGAAGTTAAAGCACCAGCTAAAGAAGTAGTTACAGCTCAGATCAATGGTATTGATGTATTAGACCTTGAAGATGCTGTAAAAGCTTTATGGAAAGAAGGAATTTACGCTGAATCAGGAATGGGATGTTCAGGTCCTATTGTAATGATTAGCGGCGCGAATGCTAAGAAAGCTAATGAAATTGTTAAAGAAAAAGGTTATATGTAATTCCTTTTGAAATTAATTAAAACCCCCCCTTACTTTTAGTAGGGGGGAGTTTTTATATTAAAAGAGTAATTCTTTAAGTTTTTCTTCTAAGTATTCTTTAAGTGTTTTGCCTTCAATAAGAACAGTTTCAAAATCTGTAAAATCAATGCCGAGTTTAAAGAAATTAATTGTTAGTGTATCGCCATCAATTTTATCGACCATGTCGTAAGCAGGTACAAAATTAATTTTTACTTCTTCATATTTAGTATCACCTGAAAAAGTTTCTTTCATCTCATCAACATTTAAAGTCTTAACAGTAGGTAAGGTAAGTTCAACATTACCTGGATCATCAGCAAAGAATTTATTCGATTGATAGAATTCCAGTTCTTTATCACTTGCTTCATTAACAGGTTCATAGTTAATAACAGCAGATAATACTTTCCTTACAGAATTTGAATCGAACTCTTCTGTATAAATAGCTTCCATTTCCTGACGATTGGCTATATCTAAAAAGTAAGAATCAGTTAGTTTCTCACGACGAGCCGCTGTTTGCCAAAAGAAATCCATTAATTCGATGGTCTCAAAATTAATTTTAATTGTTTTTAACATTTTCATTCTCCTTAATTAATAAATTACACTTATAATTATAACAGATATGAAGATTGATTAAATAGATGATGACAGAAAAACAATATAATTTATGAAAGTAAAAAGTATAAATCTAAAGGACTTCAACCTGTTTTAAATTAATACTATTTTCACTAGCAACCGTTAGCAAGTCTTCTTTTAAATGAGGTTCGGATCTCCAAGACATGCCACAACCGGCAGAAAGTTCGCGAGGTATAATAACAAGACGGCCTTTAATATTAGCAGCTTTAAATTGAGCTTCAGCAGCTATAGCATCTGTTGTTGAATCAAATGTTAAATACAAATATTCTTTTTTAAACATATTGAACCTTCTTTCTATAAAAAATAACTATAGATTACCATCCATACTTCAGTAAATCCAATTAATAACTAATAATTATTATAACAATCTAAGTTTAAGATTACTATGTGAAGCTAAACGAGAAAATGTGATCTTGTTCACAAACTCAAAGCAGTGTTATAATCGTTTATAAGAGAAAAACCGATAAAAACTTAGAAATTAACCAAAACGGAGGAATTATGAAAAAGATTATTTTTTTAGGACACTCCATTCTATCACTTTACAAGAAAGAAAGTATAGGGGAATGGAAGATTCTAAACGTATCTAAACAAGGTATTATCGCTAAGGAGGGTCTTCAAATTGCTGAAAATATAGCTGATGATTTAATTGTCAGCGATGCTGTGCTTATTATGTTTGGAATTAATGAACTTTACTATCAAATGAAGAAGGAGACTATTATAAATTATCTAGATCAATTATTAGTTTATATAAGTAATATGAATCCTAGAATAAGAATAATCCTTTCTGAAATTATTCAGACGGATGAAACAACAAGGTTAAAACCAGAAAAGATTCTCTGGGTAAATCAAGAACTTCAAGAACTATCAAAAAAATTTCAAACAAAAATCTTAACATGGGAGCAAGTTTACAATTCCGACGGTAAAATTTCTGATCAAAATACTATTGACGGTATTCATCTATCTAAAGATGGATATACGATATTTGAAGACTGCTTACTTGAATTATTAGATAAATAGTATAGCTTAAATTACTCATGTTTTATAAGCTTATATATAAATTATTGTTTTTTAACATTATTTAATTTGTTTATTATTTCTTTATAAAAATCAGGTGATATATATATTGTACTTCCATACTTGGAAAATATACTTTATTTGGGAATTTTGTTGTAAACATTTTAAGTTTTTGTTATAATGTTCACAAGAACTAAGGAGAGTGCGGCCAATTTTTGGCTTTGTTCTTAACATTTAGAAAAGTCCGATGTTAATCGTTCTTAGTTAAATGGCAAGCACTAGCGTCTAGAGGTGAAACCATGAAAATCATATCGAACAATCCAAAAGTGAAAGAAACAATCGACCAATGTCCCATTATTTTTATAGATGGAAACTATGGAGATGTTCTTTACGAGACTAAAAATCTCATTGTAAACGAACATTATGTGTTGTTAACTCATCCACTGAGTGGTTCAATCAAGCCAAACGAAACTTTCTACAAATCAATAATTATCACTACTACTAAACAATCACAAATCGATCTAGAAAGTCTCGAGATAATTGAACAAGCCATTGCAGTGTATGAAAAATTCATTAAGGATCGAGCAACTCCAAATTGGCTGGATTCAGTCTTGGAGGATTTTGCGACAATCGATTTAGATTTAATGGAGAGTACTCTTCAGCGTATTCGTTTTTCACCAGAATTACGCTTTAACTAACTCCTGAATTTAGAAAATAACAATAGAGGTGATTGAATGAAACTTGAATTAGGAAAAATTCAAATTAACGATGTAAAGCTTGCTGATTCATCGAAAGTTGAAGGCAATGTTTTATACATCAATGAAGAAGAAATTAAAAACATCGTTTTAGAAGACGATCATATCGCTAAGGTTTCAATCGAAATTGCAAAACCTGGTGAGTCAGTACGTATTACACCTATCAAAGACGTTATCGAGCCACGTGGTAAAGTAGATTCAACATCAGAAGTTTTCCCAGGCGTTGTCAGCAAAGTTGATCGCGTTGGAGAAGGCCGTACTCATGCCTTAAAGGGTTGTGCAGTAGCTACAGTTGGTAAAATTGTAGGGTTCCAAGAAGGAATTGTTGATATGCAAGGACCTGGTGCCGAATTAACACCTTTCTCTCAATTAATTAATATCTGTCTAGTTGTAGAACCAGCTGAAGGCGTAAAAACATACGCTTATGAGCAAGCTGTTCGTGAAGCTGGATTAAAAGTAGCTAAGCACTTAGGTACATTAGCTGCTGCAACTGAACCAGACGAAGTTGTAACTTACGAAACTAAGCCATTATTGGAACAAATTTCAGAATATCCTGACCTTCCAAAAGTTGGTTATGTATACATGTTACAAACTCAAGGATTGTTACATGACACTTATGTATATGGAACTGATGCTAAACATATTGTTCCATCAATCTTATATCCTACAGAAGTAATGGACGGAGCAGTTATTTCTGGTAACTGTGTGTCTGCATGTGATAAGAACACTACTTACCACCACTTAAACAATCCAATCATTGAAGATCTTTATGAGCGTCATGGTAAAGATATCAACTTCATGGGTGTAATCATCACAAATGAAGCTGTATATTTAAATGATAAGAAACGTTCATCTGATTGGACATCTAAATTATGTTCATTCTTAGGTTTAGATGGTGTAATTGTTTCTCAAGAAGGATTTGGTAACCCAGATACTGACTTGATTATGAATACTAAGAAGATCGAAGCTGAAGGCGTTAAAACTGTAATTGTTACTGATGAGTACGCTGGACGTGATGGAGCTTCTCAAGGATTAGCAGACGCTGATAAATCTGCAAACGCAGTTGTAACAGGCGGAAATGCTAACGAAGTAGTCGTTTTACCTCCAATGGACAAAGTAATCGGAACATTAGATTATGTTGATACAATTGCCGGCGGATTTGACGGAAGCTTACGTGAAAATGGCGAAATTGAAGTTGAAATTCAAGCGATTACAGGTGCTACAAACGAATTAGGCTTCAACAAGCGCACAGCTCGTGGCGTTTAATAATTTAATAAGGAGGTAAAACCATGACAAAAAAACGTATCGTTCATTATATTAACCAATTCTACGCTGGTATCGGTGGAGAAGAAAAAGCTGATACAAAACCTTTCAAACAAGAAGGCGTTGTAGGACCAGGTGTTGGAATCAATGGTGCAATTGCTGAAAATGGAGAAATCGTTGGAACTGTAGTGTGTGGAGACTCATACTTTAACGAAAATCCAGAGGCTATTAATGAAGTAATCGAAATGATTAAATCATTCGAACCAGATTTAGTAATCACAGGACCTGCATTTAACGCTGGTCGTTACGGTGTAGCTGCTGGTGCTGTTGCAACTGCTGTTATGCAAGAATTGAATGTACCTGCTGTTGCTGGTATGTACGAAGAGAACCCAGGTGTTGACATGTATAAGAAAGTTCCTTACATTGTTAAGACTGGTAACTCTGCTGCAACAATGCGTAAAGCAATTCCTGCAATTGCAAATGTTGTTAACAAAATCTTGACAGACCAAGAATTAGATCCAACTACTGATGAATACTTTGAGCGTCACCGTAGAAACTTCTTTACAGAAGAGCGCGGATCTAAACGTGCAGTTAATATGTTAGTTAAGAAATTAGCAGGTGAAGAGTTCACTACTGAATTCCCAATGCCTGACTTTGACAATGTTGAACCAGGAAAAGCAATTAAAGACTTATCTAAAGCTAAAATTGCTATTGTTACTTCAGGTGGTATTGTTCCATTTGGTAACCCTGACCACATTGAATCATCTTCAGCATCTAAATACGGTCGTTATGACATCACTGGTGTTCAAGACCTTAAAGAAGGCGAATATGAAACTGCTCACGGTGGTTATGACCCAGTTTACGCTAACCAAGACTCAGACCGTGTTATTCCTGTAGATGTATTACGTGAAAAAGAACGCAATGGTGAAATTGGCGAATTACATAACTATTTCTACACAACGGTAGGTAATGGTACTTCAGTTGCATCCTCTAAAGCTTTTGCTTCTGAAATCGCTAAGGACTTATTAGACCACAATGTAGATGCAGTTATTCTAACCTCTACTTGAGGTACTTGTACTCGTTGCGGAGCAACAATGGTAAAAGAAATCGAAAAAACTGGTCTACCTGTAGTACACATGGCAACTGTTACACCTATCTCATTAACAGTAGGTGCTAACCGTATCGTTCCTGCAATTGCTATTCCTCACCCATTAGGTAATCCTTCATTATCAATGGAAGAAGAATACAAATTACGTACTCATTTAGTAGATAAAGCTTTGAAAGCATTAACTACTGAAGTTACAGAACAAACTGTATTTGAAGACTAATAAGCTTCAAACAAAAGATTATAAAATAATTAAACTCACTAACCTTGTGTTGGTGAGTTTTTTGCGTTAAAATTTTTTCAATATAGGAGTGATTTTATGAGAATTTTAATAGATGCGGATGCCTGTCCTGTGAAAGATGAAGCCATTAAAATAGCTTCATTTTATAAAATGAAAGCTATTATTATATCAACAATTGATCATTTTTCTAGTAAGACTTATAATTCTGATTTGGTAGAAACAATCTATATTGAACCAGGTGCAGACGCAGTTGATTATCATATCCTTTCCATAGCTAAAAAGGGTGATATTATAATTACTCAAGATTATGGATTGGCTTCTTTATTATTCTCAAAATATCGTGTGATTCATCACTCTGGAATGTTATACACTGAATATAATATAGAACAACTTTTATTCGAAAGGCATTTAGGTCAAAAAATGCGAAAAGCGGGACTAAGAACTGTAGGGCCTAATAAGTTTAGTCAAACGGATCGTAAAAAATTTATGTATAATCTTGAAAAGTTAATTGAAGATGGTGAGCAATAAATTCTAAAGAATACTAAGAGACTGATATAATAAGATAAAGGAGTGATTTTATGCCAAAAGTATATAAAGAAGATTTTGCTTATCCAGTAGAGGCAGATCGTTACCGTCTTGTTTTTAGTTTCCCATGTCCCTATGCTCAAAGAGCTGACATTGCCAGAAGATTATTAGGTTTAGATAATGTAGTTAGTTTAGCTGTCGCTAGTCCAATAAAGACTAGCAAAGTATGGGATTTTTCTAATGATACCGGAGGAAAGGATCCGATCCTTGACGTTGAATATGTCTCAGAACTATATAAAAATACTGATCCAGAGTATGAAGGTCCTTTTTCAGTACCAGCTTTAGTTGATATTAAGACAAAGACTGTGGTTAATTCAGAGTCATTGGATATCTTAAGAGATTTCACGACACGATTTAAACCTTTTCATGCTGATAATGCTCCAGATCTTTATCCAGAGAATTTGAGACCAGAGATTGACCGTTGGATCAAAAAAATAATTGATGACGTATTGGGTGGAGCAAATCGTGCAGGATATACTCGCTCTCAAGAAGAGTTTGATCAAAATGCAGAGGCTTACTTCAAAGTATTAGCTGATTTAGATCAACACTTCGCTGAGAATCAGTTTCTATTAGGTGATCAATTGACTGAAGCCGATTTAGTATTATATACACCTCTAATCCGCCATGATTTACTATACATGCCAATCTATGGCTTATTCCACCATTCATTGCGTGATTACCCTAATTTATGGCGCTATATGAAACAACTTTATCAAATGCCAGCCTTTAAAGCTGCTACTAACTTCAGAGAATACCAAGTAGGACAATATTCTGGAAGAACAGGCCGTATATTTTTCCGTAGAGAAGTAGTACCAATGCTACCAGACCTTTCACACTGGGAAAAATAAAAAATTATAAAAAAATTAACTATTTCTCTTGCTTTTATTCCGAATTCGAGATAAAATACAGATGTTCAGTAAATTAAGTACTGAAACAAATACATATAAAAAGGATGATTAAATATGACTAAACTAGGTGTAATTGTAGGATCAACTCGTAAAAATTCTTTCTCTAAACAATGGGCAGATAATATTGTTACTTTATATCCTGAAGGAACAGAAGTAGAATTTTTAGATATTGCGAACTTACCTCTTTATAATCAAGACTTAGATGAAAATTCACCACAAGCTTACACAGATTTCCGTGAAGCAGTTAAGCGTCAGGATTTAATCTTATTCGTAACGCCTGAACATAATCGTACAATTTCAGCTGCTTTAAAAAATGCATTAGACGTTGCATCTCGTCCTTGGGGACAATCAGTATGGAATGGTAAACCAGCTTTAATTGCTTCTCAATCTATTTCTGGAATTGCCGGATCTAATGCTAATAAAGATATGCTAAAAATCTTAGGATTCTTAAATATGCCAGTTGCAGGACAACCAGAAGTTATGCTTGGTAATTCTCAAGAACTTCTAAAAGATGGAAAAGCTCCTCAAGGAACTTTAGACTTCTTACAAACTGCAGTAGATGCTCACGTAGCTTTATTAAAATAATAAAATGTAAGTCAACGATTAATACGTTGACAAATGATTAATAAATCTGTATACTCTATTAAGTAGAGTAATAAAATATTTAAAAGTTTAATTCATTATCATAATTAATCCTTTTCTTTATCTTATGTAACATCTGCAAAATAATAGCGCTAAGCGCAAGGAGGATTTCATTTATGAATAATGGAACAGTAAAATGGTTTAACTCAGAAAAAGGTTTTGGTTTTATTGAACAAGAAAACGGGGAAGATGTATTCGTACATTTCTCTGCTATCAATAACGAAGGCTTTAAAACATTAGAAGAAGGTCAAAAAGTGACTTTCGATGTTGAATCTGGTGAACGTGGATTACAAGCTAGCAACGTATCTGTTGTAGCTTAATCTCAGTTAAATATAAGCAAAAGACAAACCAATGGTTTGTCTTTTTTTTTTCAAAAATTATAGCGTATTTATCGACAGAATAGCTTTATTTTGTAAATTTACATTCGGTATTGAAAACGCTTCGAAATTGAGGTATATTATATATGACAAATAAAAAAGGAGTGAATAATATGTATCCGTATTTACAAAGACTGGGACGTTCATTAATGTTACCAGTTGCAGTATTACCCGTTGCTGCTTTAATGTTAGGGATTGGTTATGCAATAGACCCTCAAGGTTGGGGTGGGAATAATCAGTTAAGTGCCTTATTGGTAACTGCTGGAGATACAATTCTCAGTAACCTAGGTATTCTTTTCGCATTAGGGGTTGCCTTAGGTATGTCGAATGACAGGGATGGATCAAGTGCCCTGTCTGGTATGGTGGCTTTCCTAATGGTAACAACCTTACTAAATCCTGACAAGTTGACTAATATTGTAGGAATTCCAGTCGAGGAATTTTCATCTGCTTTCACCAAAATCAATAATCCTTTTATTGGAATGATTTCAGGTCTGACAGCAGCATCTGTATACAATAAGTTTTCCAAAACCCGCTTACCTGATGCTTTTGCATTCTTTGCTGGTAGGCGATTGGTTCCGATTATCACATCCTTAGTGATGGTATTAGTCTCTGGTATCTTATACTTTGTTTGGCCTCTAGTCTATGATGGATTAGTTTCATTTGGTACTTGGATTTCAGGTATGGGTTGGTTTGGAGCGGCTTTATATGGTTTCTTCAACCGCTTATTGATACCTACTGGTTTACACCATGCCTTGAATGCGGTATTCTGGTTCGACTTAATTGGTATTAATGACATTGGGAATTTTTGGCAATCTGCAGGTGTTAAAGGTGTAACTGGTATGTATCAAGCTGGGTTCTTCCCAGTAATGATGTTTGGTTTACCGGCTGCATGTTTAGCCATGTACCGTAAAGCAGATCCTAAATACCGCAAGCAAGTAGGTTCACTTTATCTTGCAGCGGCTGTGACAGCCTTTGTAACTGGTGTTACAGAGCCAATTGAATTCACATTCATGTTTGTCGCTCCAGTATTATTCCTTGCTCACGCATTCTTAACAATGTTATCGTTAGGTTTTGCAGCGTTGATGCAGTGGACAGCTGGTTTTGGTTTTTCTGCAGGTGCAATTGACTTTGCCCTATCTTCACAAGTTCCAATAGCTAACAAACCGTTTATGTTGTTACTACAAGGTTTGGTTTTTGCTGGGCTATATTATGTAGTCTTCTCATTCTTAATTGAAAAAATGGACCTCGCTTCACCAGGTCGTAAGGGACCTCTTGCAGGTGAGGGTGTAATTGAATCTAATGAGAGTGTAGAAAGTACAACTTCTGAAAAAGAATACCAACAAGCTCGTAAAATTTTAGAGGGCCTTGGTGGTAAAAATAATATCGATAATTTAACCAACTGTGCAACTCGCTTGCGCTTAAATGTTAAGAATACTGATATTATTGATCAAGAAAAAATTCAAAATGCTGGTGCAGCTGGTGTTAAGATTATGGGTAAAAATTCTGCACACGTTATTATTGGAACAAACGTTCAATTTGTGGCAGATGCCTTACAAGATGTTCTTGATGAGGAAAATAAAGACTAATATTTATTAATATATTAAAAGAACCATTGAATGCATTCAATGGTTCTTTTTTACTTAATCTAGATGTTTATAATAATAAATTACTAACTGAGTGCGATCGCGTAAATCTAATTTTTCAAGGATTGCAGACAAATAATTACGAATAGTGCCTTGTGAAAAATGCATTTTATCAGCAATTTCTTTGTTACTGAGTCCCTGAGCTAACCAATGAACTAATTGACTTTCTGTTTCTGTGAGGTTTTCAAAATGAGCATCATTTTTTGAAGTATCAATAAATTGAGGAAGTTTATCTATAATTTCATCGCCGAAAACCCTATGACCTTGGTGAACGGCTTGAATTGCTGGAATAAGACTTGAATAATCAGTTTTTAGCAAATAGCCTTTTGAGCCAATTCTTAGAGCTTCAATTATATATTCATCCTCTTGAAATGTAGTTAAATAAATTATTTTTGCAAATGGATCAGATTTAAGAATCGCTTCTCCGGCTACTAAACCATTCATAATCGGCATTCGAATATCCATAAGAATTATATCAACCTTTTGATTGTTGTAAAGGTTAATTGCTTCTTGTCCGTTTTGACCAATTGCAATGATTTCAATCGGATTTTCTAAATCTTTACTACCCATTTCAATTATGGTTTTGAGGCCCGATGTTACTAAAGCATCATCGTCAACTATCATTAATTTCATTTTTTAGCTCCTTAGGAAGTTTAATAAATATGCGAAAACCATCATTAGTTGTAATATGTAGTCTGCCTCCTAATTTTTGAACACGTTCCTCCATCGTAATTAAACCAATCCCTTGATCAAATCTTTTTTTAGTTAAATTTTTGCCGTTATCAGCGATTAAAAGAGTTACATAATGATTAGATTCCTGAACAGAAAGGTTTACTTGAGTGGCATTGGAATGTTTGTTGATATTGGTCAATGCCTCTTTGAAAATGCTTAGAATTGAATGACTAGCATGGTTGGAGAAAGTGACTTTATTCATATAAGAGAAATTAATCTTACATTTATTAAATTGATCCACTAAGAATTGGATTTCTGATTTTAGATCGATTGATTTTTCTTTTTCTAAATGAATGACAGAACGCACGTTATTCATAGAGGTATCCAGAGTGTTTTTTACAGCTTGTAATTCTTTTTTTAACAAAGGATCAGCTACCTTGAACTCTAAAGCAGCAATTTGAATAATTGCAGAAGATAATTGGTGCCCTAAAATATCATGAATTTCTCCCACAATACGTCGACGTTCATTTAGTATAGAATTAGCAATCAAATTATCTTGTAGTTTGATTAACTTCTCTTGTTCATCTTTACTCTGTTCATTGATATATCTTAAGTGATCAATTTCTCGGTAAGAATTTTTTTCAATTTGAAGATTATTTATGTAGAAAGTATAAATTAAGCTGGCAATAAGTGCCTGGCCAAGCACAAAAAGAAATTGATAGAAAGAGGCATTTACCACTAAGGCAAATATTGGAATTAAGATAAAATATAGATAGGAAGTTTTATGTTTTAATTCAAGTGATAAGTAGAAAACAGGAAGGAAGACAAAAAAGATTGGTTTAACTATTAAAAGAGCTCCTATAATTACACTAAAAAAAATTGTTTTCATATAAGAAGCAGGTATAAATAAAGTGTTTTTAATATTTTTAAAATAAGCGATTGATATTTTTTGTAAAGAGACGAGAATGACACAAAGAGTCAATTCTATAATTGGAAAATCATTTTTGGAAAGGTCCGTTTGGTAACTGTATAAGGATAATATAAAAATAAATAATCCAATTAAATAATGCTTCGACATAAAACTTGCCTCCCTTTAAAATATCTTACCATAGATTCATTTAATTCGGGATGACATTTGTCATTTAAAATAAGGTGACATTTCTCTCTTACAAACAATGAGTAAATGGGAGATAATATAAATGAATAATAGGTTAAAGGGGGAATATTTATGTTGGTAGAAATTGATCAATTAGTTAAACGTTATAAAGAAATCGTTGCAGTAGATCACCTATCATTATCTGTAGCTGAGGGTGAAATATACGGCTTGTTAGGTCCCAACGGATCAGGGAAGACGACGGTCATAAATTGCATGTTGAGCCTTCTAACTTATGATTCTGGCAAAGTTTATCTTTTTGGAAAAGAAATGACCTCGACCAATTACGAATTAAAAAAAAGGATTGGTCTCGTTATGCAAAATATTGGTGTTTACAATGAACTGACAGTCGAAGAAAATATTGATTATTTCTGTGGCCTCTATTTAACAAATAAACAGAAGCGAAAAGAGGCTGTTAATGAAGCCTTAAAATTTGTTGAATTAGATGATTTTCGGAAATTTTTTCCTAAAAAGTTATCAGGGGGATTATTAAGACGTTTAAATTTAGCTTGTGGTATTGCACATCGACCTGATCTTATTATTTTAGATGAACCTACCGTTGCGGTGGATCCTCAATCGAGAAGTAAAATATTAGAAGGAATTAAAACACTTTCTAAAGAAGGCAAAACGATTATATATACCACTCATTATATGGAAGAAGTAGAGTTTCTTTGTGATCGGTTAACGATTATTGATCGCGGTAAAGAACTCATAACAGGTAACTCAGAAGAAATTAAGAACATTTCTTCTTCTGGAGAGTTGGTTACGTTGGATGTTTTTGATTTAAGTCAGGAAGCCAAAAATAAACTTAATGAATTACCTGATCTTCTATCATTTAATTATGAACACGGTAGAGCTCAGTTTGTTTTTGCAAAAGGTCAGAGTCACTTAATTCAATTATTGAACATTTTAAATGAATCCCAAGTAGATGTGCTTAATTTATCTGTTAAAAGACCGAGTTTAAATGACGTCTTTCTTGAAATAACAGGGAAGGAGTTAAGGGACAATGTTTAAACATCTTTTATCTTATTCTCCTAAATTATTTTATCGTAGTAGGGATGGCGCACTCTATGGTATTCTATTTCCAATTGCTTTTGCTTTAGTATTTATGATAGCTTCTTCTAATATTATGAATAATAATTCTGATTTTGAACTTATTCCTGTTGCATTAATAATTGAAGGAAATGAAAGTGAGCGTCAACTAGCAAAAGAATCTTTTGATCACTTTTCGATAGAGGGTTTAGGAAACGAACAGATTGAAAATGATAAAGAAAAGAATAAAGCGAATAAATTTATCGCTTACCGTCTTGTGGATAACTTAGAAGAAGGTCGAAATCTATTTCAAACGGACCAAATACTAGCGAGTATTCAGATTGATAATCGTGAAATGGCCAATAAAATTAGCCTTGAAATATCGCCGGCTTTTGTTAACTCTTATCGTTCATCCGTATTATATACTCTATTAGAATCTTATGGTCTTATCACTCAAGGAATAAATAATAATTATAGGTATATGAGTATGGAGGAGAAAAAGCCAAATTATAAAGAAGCAATCGATAAAAAAATGAATAAGTTATTTACTAATAAAGTACTCGAGGAAGCATCTTCAAAAAAGAATACTTCTGCTAACAGTGTCTACTATTATGCGATATTTGGCTATCTATGCATCTTTTTTATGTCAATGGGGGAAGCTGTTGTTGAAGAAAACGAAGCTTTTACTTCTGCCCAAGCTTTAAGAATGACCCTAGCACCTGTGAATAAATTTAAACGTTTCTTAGCAGCTTTTCTTGGCAGTGGAATACCTAGTATATTGGTTATATATGCTGTTTTGTTAATTTTTATAGGTTTTGATACGCCCATAGGCAGTGATTATTGGAGAATTATTCTGCTACTAACATTAGGTGTCATTCTAGGTCTAGTTTTAGGAACAAGCGTTTCAGCATTGTTTAAAAGAAATCAAAACCTTTCAAGTGTTATATCGATTATTTTACCTCTTTTATTTTCATTTATGGCGGGAATGATGTCCGAACATATGAAAATATATGTTAATCAAGAAGCTCCATGGCTAAATAAGATTAATCCTGTTAGCTTAATATCAGATAGTTTCTATTATTTAAATAATTATCCAACTTATCAACAATTCAATCAAAATATAATGATCATAATTCTTATGATATCAGTTTGCCTATTGGTGACCTATTTAGGGTTAAGGAGGACCGATTATGCCAGTCTTTAAACTCTTTTTTAAAATTATTAAAGCTAACTTTCCGCGTTTTATTGTTTCACTGTTTATCTTTATATTATTAGCTACATTAATTAATCAAACAACTAAAGAGCAGTTTACAGACCAATTTGAAATAAAAAAGGCTAAAATAACTATTTTTGATAAAGACCATTCTTCAAGAGCTAGTCAGAGTCTGATTCATTATCTTGGGGAACGGACTGAAATAATTGAAATTGAAAACAGTCCAGAAGCCATATCTGATGCGTTTTTTGACCGTAGAATTAACTATGCGCTAACGATACCTGAAGGGTTTGAAGAACACCTTTTAAATCCTGACTTTACAGCAATTACCTTAAAAAAAGAAAGTCATAATTCTATAATGGATGAGATTCGAGTGGATTCTTTAATTGAATCATTTATGTTCAATGCTTCGACTTTGGCCGCTAGCTTACCAACAACGCTTAATCAAAATGCTTTAAATCAATATTTTATGGATCTAGAAAAAAATTTAGATCAAGAGATTGAGATTATTTCGGGTCATAATGTTATTGAAACCTCCAAAATAATTTCTTTTGGATTGTTATTTCTCCCAATGATTTTGTACTTTACAATGATGAATTTTATTAATAATTTTGGTTACGTAGAAATGGCTATGCGTCAAGAAGATATAATTAGACGTGAGCGAAATTCTTTATTAAAAGAGTCAAGTCGATTAAAACAAACAGTTCTAGCAACCTCCTGTTATACAATTGGCTTTTGGATCATCCTTATTTGCTTGGCATATTTATTCTACGGCTCTGAAGCTTTCTCTTCGCAACGATCACTCCTTTTCTTATTATCAAGCTTTGTTGCGACTTTAGGTATTCAAGCAATGGCTTATTTTATTGGAGTACTTGCTCCAAATAAAGGAGTTGTCAATTTCCTTGGTAATTTGCTCAGTTTAGTCTTAGCTTATGGGTCTGGGATATTTATTGATATAAGTTTGATACCGAAAGAGCTTCAATTTATTGCTTCGATTGCTACTCCTATTTGGTCAGTTAAAGCAAATTATATCAT
Source organism: Facklamia sp. 7083-14-GEN3 (assembly GCF_024742075.1). Lineage (GTDB taxonomy): Bacteria > Bacillota > Bacilli > Lactobacillales > Aerococcaceae > Facklamia. The sequence continues at coordinate 264,872 of NZ_JANSGD010000001.1, forward strand.
TGCAGAGTCTACTTATTTAAGTGATGCAATTATGGATGATTATTGGGAAATTATCGGTATTCAATTATTAATTACGATTGCATATTGGTCAATGGCTCTACTGATTAAAAAATTCACGCAAGAAAAAAATTATTTAATTACTACTTAAATAATCAATTTAACAAAAGCTTTCTCAAATTTTATTACTAATTTGAGAAAGCTTTTCTCATATATGGTAAACTTTCTTATAATCTTACTTTGAGCTATAATGAGGGTATCTTATAGAGAAAGTTTGAGGATGACATGGATTTAGCAATTATTATTTTTCAACAATTGATCATACTTATTTCGATTGCCATGATTGGTTTTTGGTTAGTTAAAAAGGACCATTTTTCTCAAAATACAGTCAGTCAAATTAATAAAGTAATAGTAAAGTATCTGACACCTTTAATTATAATAGAAGCTTTTTTCAAACCGATTGAATCAGAACTTATTATTCAACTGTTACTTGCAATGATAATCTATACAATTTTTTTACTCATTAGAATTTATGTTGGTCATTGGTACTTTGGATTAAATGAAAATGGTGTTGCAAAATTTGCGACAGTTTTTGGGAATGTCGGCTTTATAGGGATTCCTTTAACTTTAGCGGTGTTTGATCCTTCTTTTGTGATGATAACAACAGGACTCTTTCTAATAACAAATTTCTTTTCATGGACATTGGGTTTAAAAATGATTAGTGTAAAAAATCAAGAACCTAAAGTTAAATTTACAGCTCGTCCCATTCTAGTAGCCTTTTTGATTGGAGCAATGATTCAAGTGACGAGTCTGCCTATTCCTTCTGTTTTATCTAAAGGAATTCATCAATTGAATCAAGTCTATTCACCTTTAGCGATGATCATACTAGGTGCTTATTTTGTCGATATTGCTAAGGTATCAGATTATCTTGATTGGAAATTATGGCAAACCGCTGCTATCAAATTACTTATATGGCCGCTTATTAACTTATTTATGCTCTTATTAATACCGGGCTTAAGCTTTGAAACTTTCTTTATTTTAGTTATGATTCTTGCCGGCCCTTCTGCAATGATGACAGCACTATTGAGTCAGTTAATAGGTGGTGATTATTTAAAAGGGGCTAAAATTGTTCTACTAACAACCGTAGGCTCACTTTTGACAATTCCACTTATTTTAAATTTGGCAACTTGGCTATATGAAAACTATTATTTATTAGGAGGATTTATTAATGGATAAAGAGAAAATGGCTAAGAATTTAGCGAAAGTACAGTCAGATATTGCGCCTTATTCGACTAAGATGGTGGCGGTGACAAAGTTTGTTGATGCTAAAACGACTAGAGACCTATATGATTTAGGTGTTCGTGAAATGGGAGAAAATCGATCAGATAAATTTCTAGCAAAACTTGAAGCACTGGAGGATATCCAATCGGATATTACTTGGCACTTTATCGGTCATCTGCAATCAAGGCAAGTCAAATTGATTATCAATCAAGTAGATTATTTACATTCTTTAGACCGTCTATCTTTAGCTAAAGAAATACAAAAGCGAGCGGAACATCCTGTAAAATGCTTTCTACAAGTTAATGTTTCAGGAGAGGAGACTAAAGGAGGGTTTGATCCTGACCGAGTGATGGAGGCAGTAGAAGCTATTGAGGTCTATGATAAGGTCCAAATTGTTGGATTAATGACCATGGCACCCATCGATGCAGGTGAAACAGAGCTTCATTCATATTTTTCAGAATTAAAAGAGCTTCAAGAAAAGGTAGCAAGTAAAAATTATGCTTGGGCCCCTTGTAAAGATATAAGTATGGGAATGTCACGGGACTATCATGTAGCTTTAGAAGAAGGGGCCAGCTATATCCGTGTGGGTAGTGCATTGTTCGATCCTAAATAATTGAATATTAAAAAGAAGTCACTGTAATGTGACTTCTTTTTAATATTCAATAAACTAATGAAAGGCTTATCTTATCAGCCTTCTATAGGGTGGAAAATTTATTGAAAGGGAAGAAAATCATTTTTACTTCTGACAAAAGATTGTCTTCAGAAATTAAACCCATCTTTCTAGAATCGACTGAGTTTTTCCGATTATCTCCTAAGCAATAAAAATAACCTTCTGAAATGGTATCGACCTCAAGATCTTGAGTAATTTGATTGGTTAAATATGGTTCATCCATTTTCTCACCATTCACATAGAGAACATTGTCCATATATTTAATAGCATCTCCAGGCACACCGATGACACGTTTAATGTAACGCTTTTTCTGTTCAGGCACTTTAAAAACAATGACATCAAAACGTTCAACTTTTGAAAAGTTACTAGCTATAACAAGGTCATTATGTTGAAAGGTATTCATCATAGAGCTTCCATCCACCCTATAAACACTGAAAATAACAAATCGTAAGATCATTAATAATAAGAATAGGGTTAGTAACCATTTATTATTTTTGGAAAAATTTTTAATGGTATCTGTGTCTACGTTCATTTGAAGCTACCTTTCATTTTAATCATTGAGTTAAGCCTATTATAGCAATTATCAATAGATTATCTATAGCTAACTAGACATTGAATATTAATGTCCTCTTTAATTATCAAAAGTGAGTAAGGATAAGTTATTGTGATTGAATGAAAAGAAAAAGCGTTCAAGTAATAATAAAATATAGAAAAGACCCTTAAGTGGGATGTTGTTTCCAATTAAGGGTCTTTTAGAACTAATATAAATAAGTAGTTTTATTCCTCACCGTGAGATACCGGCAAATGCCAAATGGCATCATTATAGTCCCCAATGGTACGATCACTTGAGAAAAAACCAGAATTAGCAATATTGACAACTGATTTTTGATACCAAGTTTCAATATTCTCATAATCTCTCAGCATCTGTTCTTTAGTAGCGATATAGTCTTCTAAATCAATCAAAGTCATAAAATAGTCTTTATTGATTAATTCTTGGTGCAAACGGGTTAGACGCTCTTCATTACCAAAATACAACATTCCATGGGATACAATAAAGTCTACCAAGGGTTTGATGGTGCCTTTTTCATAGAGGTCTTTAGCTATATAACCATTACTTTCATAGAGATGAATAATTTCTTTACTTTCTTTCCCAAAAATATAGATATTTTCTTGCCCAACTTTTTCAAGAATCTCAACATTGGCTCCATCTAGCGTTCCAATTGTTAGTGCTCCATTAGCCATGAACTTCATATTTCCTGTTCCAGAAGCTTCTTTTGAAGCTAAGGAAATCTGTTCAGAAATATCAGCTGCTGGAATAAGGTAAGAAGCATTGGTGACATTATAGTTTCCAACCATGATAACTTGTAAGTGAGGAGCGACCTCCTTATCTAAACTGATTAATTGTGACAGAGTTAAGATTAGGTGAATAATATCTTGTGCAATAGTATAAGCAGGGGCTGCTTTTCCTCCAAAAATAACGGTAATAGGCGTTTCGGGGATATTCCCTTTTTTAATATCTAGATATTTATGAATCACCCATAAAGCGTTCATCTGTTGACGTTTATATTCGTGGAATCGTTTGATTTGAATATCAATGATAGAGTGTTCATTAATTGTAACCTTCATTCGATCTTGTAATCTTTTCTTCAACCGCATCTTGTTATTGTGTTTGATGGCTCTCAATTTACTTAATGTGCGCTCATCGTCTTTAAAATTTATAAATTGTGAAAGATCGGCATTTCGATGCCAAAGCGTTCCGATTTTAAGATCTAGGTATTCTGAAAGTTCCTTATTTGCATCCATTACCCAACGGCGGAAGGTGATACCATTGGTCATATTGTGGAACTTGTCTGGATAGATTTCATAAAAGGGTTTTAAAGCCGTTGTTTTTAGAATTTCAGTATGCAATTCTGCAACACCATTGACAGAAAAACCAAAGTGAATAGCTAAATGAGCCATATGGACATAATTGGAACTGTCAATAATCCAAACTTCAGCTTGATTTGGATAGCGTTTTCTAATCATTTGGTCGAGACGTTGAATAATATTGGCAATTTCCGGCATGATTAATTGTATATCACTAAAAGGCCAAGTTTCTAAAGCTTCAGCTAAGATAGTATGATTGGTAAAAGCCGTTATTTTAGTCACAATTTGATAAGCTTCTTCAAAGTCAATGCCCTCTTTCATTAAAAGGCGCACCAATTCAGGAATTATAAAACTTGGATGGGTATCATTGATTTGAATAACAGCATAATCAGCTAAGTCATGTAAATTGCTACCTTTTTCTTTAGCTTCATGTAGAACAAGTTGTGCTCCATTTGAAACCATAAAATATTGTTGATAAATCCGCAGCAATCTTCCTTCATGGTCTGAATCATCAGGATAGAGGAAGAGTGTAAGGTTTTCTTTAATATTTGTCTTATCAAAATCAATAGAGTTTTCAGAAACGATAGACTCATTGACAGTGTCTAAATCAAACAGGCGCAAGCGATTACGATGAGTTTGTTTATAACCTAAAATATCTAGGTCATAAAGAGTTGATTTGAGTGTGAAAGAAGCGTAGGGAACTTCGAAGGTGAGATGCGATTTTTTAATCCAGTCTTGACCAGTTAACCATGCATCCGGTACGGTATGCTGTTGGTTATCAAAAAACTCTTGCTTAAATAAACCAAAATGATAATTTAAACCAATTCCATCTCCATTAATTCCCATCTTGGTGATAGAATCAACAAAACAAGCAGCCAGTCTACCGAGACCACCGTTTCCTAAGGAAGGTTCATTCTCAGCATGTTCTATATCCATTAAGTTCTTTCCATTGGCGATTAATTCGTTATTAATTTGATTATAAATGCCCAAATTAATTAAATTGTTACTTAAAACTTTTCCAATTAAGAATTCTGCAGAAAAGTAATAAAGTTTTCTCTTTTGGTCTTGGTCCCGATAAGGTAGTCGACGAGACTCATCTTTTACTACTTCCATTAATACGGTATATAGTTCTTTATTATCACAATCATAAACTTTTTTTTGAAAGAGGTCTTGAGTATAACGCTCTAGTAAAGTCATAAATTTCTCCTTTATAGTGATCAATTGAAAAAAGCATTTCATAACAAAATTTAAATATACTTTTGTCTTCTTTATTATAGGTTAAAGGATAGTGTCCTGCAATTTAATCTACTATTGAATGGGACTTAAAAAGCCCTATCCATCATTTAAAGCTGATGAATAGGGTGTGATGAAGCAATTATAACTAATTAATCTTTTTATACTTTTCCTCTAAGCGTGCCATCCACCAACCTAAAGCACTTCCTAATAAGAGCATGAGGCCGCAGATTGCATAGCCACTTATTTGAATGCCTGTATAATCGGTTGGAATTATCATAAAAGTAGATGCCAGGACAACACCAAAAATAAAGTGGAAGAACTTTGCATAGTAGTGGTCAAAAATCCCCTCAATGAGTTTAGACAAGAGCAGTACAGTCAAAATACCACCCACTCCAATCGGAATAATCACAGCGAGGTCTAAGCTTTTAAACCCATCAGACATTAGCTTATACATGCCCATGTAAAGAATAAAATTTGAAGGGCTCAATCCTGGAATGAGTACTCCTAAGGCAATCAAAGCTCCTGCAATCATCCAAGTGAAAAAGTTTGCTGAAACTTGTCCGCCAAACCATGATTGTCCAAATATAAGTAAACATAAGGCCGCAATAAACGAAAGGACCATTATAATCAAATCTGACTGAATGCGTCCCTCTTGGCCAGCTTCTTTCCACAGTGAAGGGATCATACCCACTATGCATCCAACAAAAAACCACATGACATAAGTTTCATAATTTTCGAGCACATGACTAACACCGAATGATAAAATCACTATTCCAGCCAAGGCACCTAAGCCGACAGGTATGAAGAATATGACATTTTCGACAAAGTCCTTAGTCATATTAGCTAGAAAACGAATAATACGCTCATATAAACCAAAAATTGCTGCTAGAGCACCACCAGAAACGCCAGGTAAAATGAAGCCTGACCCAATGAACATACCTTTGACAAAGCGCCAAATCCAATCAATTGTTTTTTCCATAATTGCCCTCCAAAGTTAAATACTTGTTTAGTTTAGTCCTTCTTGGTAAAATTTTCAATTAAAGTTAATCTTATGCAAGAGTAGGTCTTTTAATGAATCTATTGTATAATATTATTAGTATGAAAAAGGAGCGATAGGAATGAATAAAGTTTATTTTTCTGATAAATGTCCGGATACAGAGGGGTTTATTAGTCGTTTAGATAAAATGCAAGTGAGCTACGAAGCAGTTAACATAACTGAATCAATGAAGAACTTAAAAGATTTTCTTAAATTAAGAGATAGTCGCAGTGAATTCGATGAGGCTAAAAAGAATGGCTATGTAGGTATTCCTATTTTATATTCTAATGACCAGTTAATCTACGATTTGGATACAATTAATGAAAAATAAGAAACAGTTATTCAAAAGTATCGTAATTGGAATTCTCTTCCTTATTTTTAGTCAATCTTTTAAACTTCCGATTAGTCATGCCCAAACAGCCTCTGATTATTATAAAATGTCTATTGATATAGTAAATGACTTATCAACTGAAGCTAGTGATCAAGAAGGTGATCAGTTTAGAACGTTTAATGATTCCTTAACGGAATTTGATGTGGAATATACAGTCGAACAGCTGGCCAAAGAATATGATATAGAACCTAAAAGAACTACCATCGATCTCGAAGAGGATTACCGTATGGAGTCCTTGCTTTTAAAAGAAGATGATTCATATGGTATGGAAATAATTGCTATCTACAAAATCGATCAGTTAGTTTATCTGGCTAGTCAATATTATGGTCCCATCGATTTTATTGAAGAGCAAGAGGAGCCGGTTCAAATAGCTCGTGCTATTGCTAAAGATTTGCAAATAAGGGCCAGTCTCAAAGGCGATATTATGGAAGAGGACGGTCTGTTAGTAGAAGTATCTTCTAAAGAAAAGCAAGAAGACTATCATTTGGCTTATTTTAGGGAGCAAGCGGTCTTATCGGACTATCTGGTCAATGAATTTTTAACAAAGCAAAATATAGAAGGGATTAATTCCCAACTGACGCTAGCATTGGCAGAAACGAAAGAGATTCCTGAACCAAAGGATAAAAAGTCAGATGATTTAGAAGCCGATAATCGTTCATTAGAAGAACAATTAAAGGGGCTGGTACCCGCTTCTTTAAATGAGTCTGAAATATTAGATTTAAAAGATTATGAAGAAAGTATTATAGAACTTGAGGATCAAATCAAGCTCTATCAATCAAAAACACAGACAGAGATTACAGCGGATAATTTTTCTCTTAATTCTATTAACGATCAGTTGGGACCAGCTATTAGAAGTGAAGAGAAGGATGACTTTAGGTTAGAAGAATATTATTTTCTTTCAACTAATAAGTTAGTCTATCTTGGCTTCATCTACAGTGATGAACAATTGCTACAAGCTAATTTCCATCATTTTGATGAAAATAGCTTTGAAGAAGGTGAGGACTACCAGTCTCTTCTAACAGATTATGAAAACAATGGGTACATCACACTAGCAGAAATTGAAGAAGCTCTCGGATCAGCTGACAGCGCGGCTTATTATATGATGACTGGCTTTTCTTATTATTCATGGGTAAGTATTTCAGATAACATCCGCCAATTAACTGCAAGTGTACAACAAGATCAAATTATAAATCTTCAAATTAATGAATCAAATGACTAATTATTACACACAGGAAGAAGGATCAAAGTGGACCAAACAGCAATTAATTCTTTGATGGAACAAGCTCGTGAAGCAGTAAAAAGAGCTTATTGTCCCTATTCAGATTTCCCTGTAGGAGCAGCATTACGAACTAAGGACGGCAAAGTTTATACAGGTGTTAATATTGAAAATGTGTCCTTTGGGGCTACCAATTGTGCAGAACGCTCCGCAATCTTTACAGCTGTATCCGAGGGATACCGTCCGGGCTTTATTGAGGCGATTGCGGTAGCAGGAGATACTGAAAATTTTCTAATGCCATGCTCAATTTGCCGTCAAGTTTTGGTAGAAATGGCAGAGCCTGATACTCCAGTTTTTTTAACACGTAAGGATCAATCAATTTATCAAACCACGGTCAGTGAACTGGTACCAATGGCTTTTCAAAGCCTAGATATGTAAAACATAAAAGGAGGAATTACAATGACACAAAAATTATTACATACTTGCTATCGAATTAAAGACAGAGAAGCGAGCTTAAAGTTTTATACGGAAGTTTTTGATTTTAAAGTGATGCGCGATCGTCGTTTCCCAAATCATCAGTTTGACTTGTTATATTTACAAGTTCCAGGATCTGATTTTGAATTAGAATTAACTTATAATTATGACTCTGATGGCTACACTATTGGAGATGGATTCTCCCATATGGCCATTGGCGTGGATGATCTTCAAGCACAACATCAAAAATGCAAAGAAGCTGGTTATGAAACAACAGAGCTAAAAGGACTTCCAGGTCAAAAAGCTTCTTACTTCTTTGTATCTGATCCTGATGGTTATAGACTTGAAGTGATGGAAAATAAAAACTTAGCGGTATAAGCTTGTCTATACTCTTTGTTTATGGTAAGATTTGTGCTTGCGATGAGTCGAATACAATCTGGTAGATTGGAAGCAAGCTGTCTAGAGCTAAGAGCTCAAGCCAGGAAGGTGACAGAGCAAGTTGGAGCTGTGAACTGCAACTTGCAATATCTTAAGATATTTTGCGATTCGTGAGTACTAGTTACTCGCTGACACCCTTTTAGGGTGTCTTTTATAAAAGCCTTTAACTTTCTGTATTTCAGTCAGTTAGAGGCTTTTTTACTATATTTTATTATTTCTAGAATAAACTTATTTAATCATTTTGATAAAAAAGTTTTGAATATATAGATGTATCATTTTGTGTTTAAAATAGGCTTTATCATGGGATTATTCTTTCAAAATAGTGGGGATTCCGTTACAATATTGGTAATTGAACAAGTTAACTAATTCACTTAATAATCCGTCTCATGCCTATCAATTATAAGAATGGAAGGTTACTATGAAATTTTCCTTGGATCGAAGTAGCTTAAACAATGAAATCAAAAAATTTTCATCTCAATTGCATGACCAAGTCTATCGGTTTTTAGGTGCCAAGCGAGTTCAGTCAACTTATACAGGTTATCAGTTCAGTGTATGGGCACCCAATGCATGGAAGGTATATTTACAAGGAGATTTTTCTAATTGGGAGAATCTACTCATGGAGAAACTTGATGGAGGTGTGTGGAGTCTATATATTGAGAATGCTCAAGCGGGGCAATGTTATAAATATGGAATTGATCATGGAAATAATCATATTGAATATAAAATTGATCCCTATGCCCTGCGGTTTGAAAAACCTCCCCAAGATGCATCAATTGTTGAAGATCTCTCACCATTTTCATGGAATGATCGAGAGTGGTTACAAACACGTAAGACTAAAGATAAATATGCTAATCCCTTACAAATCTATGAGGTTCATCAAAGTTCATGGCGACAGCATCCTGATGGAAGACCTTATTCTTTTAAGGAATTAGCCCATAGTCTAGTTCCTTATGTTAAAGAAATGGGCTATAACTACATAGAATTCATGCCTTTAACAGCCTTTCCTTATGCACCTTCTTGGGGCTACCAAGTAACTGGATACTATGCAGTGGCTAGTCAATATGGTCGAAATGAAGATTTTAAATATTTTGTTAATTATGCCCACCAAGAAGGTATTGGCGTAATTCTTGATTGGGTTCCAGGCCACTTTAATCAAAATGCTAATGCTTTGGCTTATTTTGATGGTCAAGCTTGTTATGAGTATGCAGATCCTCAACGAGCTAAAAATGTTAGCTGGGGCAGTTTAAATTTTGACCTTGGAAAGTTACAGGTACAATCTTTTTTAATATCTAATTTAAATTATTGGCTATCTGAATTTCATTTGGATGGCATTCGAGCAGATGCTATTTCAAATGTTCTTTATCTTGATTTTGATCAAGGTCCTTGGACGCCTAATAAATATGGTGGAAATGATAACCTTGAAGGCTATCATTTCTTACGCACAATGAACCAATGGGTTCAAAATCATTATCCTGAGATTTATATGATAGCTGAAGAAGCTACTTCATCGAGCGGAGTAACCTTGGATATTGCTCACGGAGGATTGGGATTTGATTATAAATGGAATATGGGATGGATGAATGATGTTCTAAGATTTTTCCAACTTCCTCACGATCAAAGGCCAGCTCAATTACGCCTCATTACTTTTGTTTTTATGTATCAATTTAAAGAACGTTATTTATTACCCTTTTCTCACGATGAGGTTGTTCATGGGAAAAAATCACTTTTAGCTAAGATGCCAGGCAATCGTTACGATCAATTTGCTGATTTAAGGTTGGTTCACGCCTACATGCTAGCTCAACCCGGCAAGAAGCTTCATTTCATGGGTAATGAGCTTGGGCAATTTATTGAGTGGCGTTACTATGAGGAATTAGATTGGCAAGGGCTGAAACAAGAATATAACACTGAGTATCAAGATTTTATGCGGACTATTAATAAGATTGGGTTAGCAAGACCAGAGTTTTATCAATTAGACCATCAATCAGAAGGGATTACAGTCTTAGATGCAGATGATTTAGAGAGAGGTCTACTAAGTTTTATACGTTGGTCAAAAAATAAACAGTCTTATTCAGTCATAATGATTAATTTTTCGAAGAATCATTATTATGATGTGGAGCTAGGTGTCCCTGAAAGTGGAAATTATCTTGTCTATCTCAATAGTCAAGCTGATCAATTTGCCGGTTATCAAAAAAGTTGGCAAAAGTTTTACCGAGCAAAAAAGAAACCCTGTCATAATCAAGATCATTGTTGTTTAATTGAAGTTCCAGCTTTATCCGTTCAATTTATTGAACATAAAAGTTAGCATCAAGATAGAAAGGAGAAGGATGCTAAGGACTTAGCATCCAAAAGCTAAAATGAAAGATGAAATGGTTGCTATGATACTAGCCGGAGGTCAAGGGAGTAGGCTGGGCGTTTTGACTAAGCAAATAGCTAAGCCAGCTGTACCGTTTGGTGGAAGATATCGTATTATTGACTTTGCTTTAAGTAACTGTGCGAATTCAAATATACATAAAGTGGGGGTCATTACTCAATATCAACCCTTAGAATTAAATGCTCACATTGCTAATGGAGAAGCTTGGGGGTTTAATGCGAGTGGCGGAGGTACAACTATTTTACAACCTTATTCATCCACGGATGGAGAAAAATGGTTTAAAGGAACATCAAATGCCATCTATCAGAACCTAGCCTATATTGATTCCGTCGATCCAGAATATGTTTTAATTTTGTCTGGAGATCATATATATAAAATGGATTATTCAAAGATGTTAGATTTTCATAAAGAAAAAGGCGCTTCATTAACTGTTGCTGTTAAGCCGGTCCCTATCAAAGAAGCTACACGCTTTGGAATTATGAATACAGATGAGTATGATCGTATCGTTGAATTTGAAGAAAAACCTGATCAGCCCCAGTCGAATTTAGCTTCAATGGGAATCTATATTTTTAATTGGAAGAAATTACGTAACTATTTAATTGAAGATCAAGATAAAGATAATCAATTGGAAGATTTTGGTAAACATGTTATTCCACTCTACTTAGCAAATGATGAAGGATGTTATGCTTATGCCTTTGATGGTTACTGGAAAGATGTGGGAACTATTTCATCTTTATGGGAAGCAAATATGGAAATATTGAATCAAGACCATCCACTCTATCACTCTAATCCAGAGTGGCGAGTTTATTCTAATAATCCTGTTCTACCTCCTCAAGTGGTGACGGACCATGCTGCTATCTATGATTCCTTTGTAACCGATGGGTGTTATGTGTCTGGAGAAATTCATCATTCGATTCTTTCCGAAAACGTCAAAGTTGGTCTCGACTCCCAAATCACCGATTCGGTGATTATGGCCAATGCTAGAATTGGAGCATCCTGCCGAATTGAATATGCAATTGTTGGTGAGAATGCGCGAATAGTAGATGGAGCAATGGTGATTGGAACAGAAAGAGACATTGCTGTTGTTGGTTTTGGCGATCAGATAGAAAGGAAGAATTAAATGGTTCACCATAAGACTTGTGCTATTTTAAATTTAACAGAAGACAATCAGCCTCTATATCCTTTAACTTATAATCGTCCTATCGCAGCTTTGCCATTTGCGAGCCGTTATCGTATTATTGATTTTATTTTATCCTCTCTTTCTTATGCTGAAGTTCAGTCTGTTGCTATGTTCATTGGTGAGTCAGGACGTTCTCTATATGATCACATCCGCTCAGGAGCCTCCTGGAATCTTGATTCACGAATTGGAGGGGGGATTTTCACCTTCTCTCAACAAAATTGGAAGGCGCGTTATCATCGAGAGAATGAACATGAAGATTACTACTATAATCACCGAATATTCTTAGAAAGATCGAAAGCAAACTATGTTTTTGTATCGGGATCGAAGATTATCGCGAATATCAATATTAATGACTTGCGTCAATCACATATCGATAGTGAAAAAGATGTAACCCTAGTTTATAAAAACGTGATAGCCTCAACCATTGGAATGGATCATCCCAATGAACGAATTGTTGCATTTGATGAAGAAAAAAACATAGTCGACTTATTACCTAATTCTGAAAAGCCAGCTCTTGCTTCTGTTAGTACTAGTTTGGACATGTATTTTCTATCAGTAGATATTCTTTTAAACTTGATTGATCGTGCTGAACAAGAAGAACAGTACCTTGAAATAGATGATCTTATTCAGTTTTATTTATTGGATTATAGCATTCATCCTTATGAATATACTGGCTATACGGCTAATATTAATTCGGTAGAAGCCTATTATCAAGCCAACATGGATATGCTAAACCATTTATCTTATGCAGCTTTATTCCATACCAATCAACCTGTTCGTACAAAATCCAAAAACGGAATCCCAACATATTATCATGAGCGTTCTTATGTGCGAAATGCAATTCTAGCAACTGGAACGACCGTCTACGGAGAAGTAATTGATTCTTTAATTAATCGTAGAGTTCAGATTGGTGAGAATGCAAGCGTTAGAAATTCAATCATTCAACAAGGCGTTGAAATTGGAGAAGGTGCAACAGTAGAATACGCCATTCTCGATAAAAATGTGGTGGTTAAGCCCGGTACAGTGATTCGCGGACGTCCAGATAAATTAATTGTAAAAGCTAAAAATGAAATTGTTGATGCAAGAGTAAACTAGGAGGGGTTAAATGAAAGTACTTTATGCCTCAGCTGAAGCAGCTCCTTTCTTTAAGACAGGAGGTTTAGGAGATGTTGCATATGCTTTGCCAAAAGAGTTAGCGAAAGACCCTGAAATTGATATTCGTGTAGTTCTCCCTTTTTATAGTCAAATGGCTAATGAATATGCTCAGCAGCTAAAAGAAATTGCTCATTTTCGTTTCCAATTGGGTCAACGAAATGTTTATTGTGGAATCAAGCAACTGAACTATCAAGGGGTGACTTACTACTTCATTGATAATTTGGCTTATTTTGATCGGGCAACTTTATATGGCGAATGGGATGATGGAGAACGCTTTGCTTATTTTTCAACCGCTATCATTGAAATGTTGGAAGTAATTAATTGGATACCAGAAATTATTCATTGTAACGATTGGCAAACGGCTATGATACCCGCTCTTTTAATTGATCGTTATCATTGGAAGGAATCATTAAAAAACATTCGAAAAGTGCTTACCATTCATAACATTCGCTTCCAAGGAGTTTATGATGCCTCAATGCTTCCAAATGTCTTTGGAACAGGATTTAATACCTTTACCGAAGATGGGTTGAAGGAGAAGAATCATATTAATTACTTAAAGGGTGGGATTAACTTTTCTGACCGGGTAACGACTGTCAGTCCGACATACGCTGAAGAAATATTAACTCCAGAATTTGGTGAAGGTTTAGATGCGGTATTAAGGCTAAATAAATGGAAACTTAATGGAATTATTAACGGAATCGATTTAGATATTAATAACCCTAAGACAGACAATTATTTACCCTATCACTATGATCAAAAAGATCTTTCAAATAAAGTTAAATTAAAAAGCCATCTGCAAAAACAACTCTTCCTTGAACAAGATAGTCAGATTCCTTTAATTGGAATTGTCAGCCGACTAACTGATCAAAAAGGCTTACAATTGGTTGAGCAAATTATGGATGATTTATTACAACAAAATGTTCAACTAGTTATCTTAGGTACTGGAGACCAACGCTTTGAAGATTCGTTCCGCTATTTTGAGCAAAAATACCCTGATCAACTGAGAGCGTGTATTCAATTTAATCTTGAACTGGCTCAACAAATATATGCTGCCAGCGATATCTTTTTAATGCCGTCTGCTTTTGAACCTTGCGGACTCTCACAAATGATTGCCATGCGTTATGGAACACTACCTTTAGTACATGAGACGGGCGGCTTAAAAGATACTGTAGAGGCCTATAATAAATATACAGGTCAGGGAACTGGTTTTTCATTTAATGGTTTTAACCGAGATAATTTACTTTTTACCATTAAAATGGCGTTGGATGTTTATTTTAACCAAAAGAAAGCTTGGCAGAAATTAGTGAAACAAGCCATGAGTAAAGATTTTTCTTGGTCAGAACCTGCGCAAGCTTATAAAGCTATTTATATTGATCTTTTAAAAGAATCCGTTAACTGATTCTGTTAAAAAGCGTATATGAAATTTAAATTATTTGCCTTCTAAACTGTTTAATTAAGACATGAGTTAGAAGGCTATTTTAATACTTAGGCAAAAGTCATACAATCTTTCATAAAATTTCTTAATCAGGTAGTATAATTTGAGAAAAAGACCAGCCTTTAGTTGGAAGGCAGTAGATATAATTCTATCTATGATAGAATTAATAAAGTAGGTGAATGATTAAATGAAGAAAATAAAAGTGAAATCAAATAAGCATAAACTATTTCAAGGATTCAAAAATATCTGGCGCTATTACCGAGGATGGAAGTGGTTGGTTTTTATTTTTCTATCACTGACCTTTTTCTTAACTTCTTATTTAGTTTTTATCGCGAAAACGACTGACGTTAAACAACTTCAAGACTCCTTACAAACAAAAACAGAAATTTATGATTACCAAGACCAATTTGCAGGTACGCTTTTATCTCAAAAAGGGAGCTATGTGACCCTAGATGAGATATCTCCCCTTATGCAAGAAACAGTGATTAAAACTGAAGATAAGCGTTTTTATGATCATAACGGATTTGATACAATCGGAATTGGTCGAGCTTTCATACGCTTAGTTATCAATCGCAATACATCTGGAGGAGGGGGTTCCACTCTAACGCAGCAATTAGCTAAGAATGCTTTTCTCACTCTAGATCAAACTTTCCAACGTAAATTGAAAGAATTGTTTTTGGCACTTGAAATTGAAAAAACGTATTCAAAAGATCAAATTCTTGAGATGTATTTAAACAATTCCTACTTTGGTAATGGAGTCTGGGGCATTCAAGATGCTGCTCAAAAATATTTTGGCATTAATGCTTATCAATTAGATCAAAATCAGTCAATGGTTTTAACAGGTATTCTAAAAGGACCTTCTTTATATAATCCAATAGATGATTATCAAGCAGCTATTGACCGACGAAATGTTATTGCAGATCTTTTAGCTGATGAAGGCGTTATCTCATTTTCTAATGCAGAAGATTTCAAAACAATGGGCATAGCTCTTTTAGACAATTATGTTCCAGCCAGTTCAGGTCATGAATATCCATTTTACTTTGATGCGGTGATAAATGAAGCTATTCGCAGGGTGAATATTCCTGAAGAAGATCTTATGTCTAAGGGGTATCGAATTTATACCAATTTGGATATCAATGCCCAGCAAGGTCTTAATAACGCATATCAAGAAAATGCTTATTTATTTAATGATGGAGTATATGATGCACCAATTGTTCAAAGCGCAAGTGCGGTAGTTGATACTCGAACAGGAGGAATCAGAGCCATATATGGCGGTAGGGGAGAATATATTTATCGCGGGTTTAACCGTGCTAGTGACATGTATCGAGCTCCTGGATCGACGATTAAACCTTTAGCCGTATATTTACCAGCTCTTGAGAATGGATTTAATATGCATTCGATGGTTCCTGATGTTGTTAAGGCTTATGGTAATGATCAATTTTCTCCAGAGAACTTTAATCGACAAACAGATCCAAGAGGAGAAGTTCCTTTATATTATGCCTTATCACAAAGTAAAAATACATCCGCTGTTTATTTGCTAGATAAATTAGGCGTTCAAACTGCAGTCGATAAGCTTCAACAATTTGGTATTGAAGTTCCCCAACAAGACCAGCAGTTGACTTTGGCCTTAGGGGCATTTTCTACAGGAGTAAGTCCTGTGCAATTAGCCTCAGCTTATGCAACTTTTGCTAATAAGGGAATAAGAAATGAATCTTACTTTATTCGACGAATTGAAGATATTTCTGGGAAAGTTGTTTACGATAATGAAAAACCAAAGCGGCATTTAATCATGACCAAAACGATTGCCGCAGATATGACAAGCATGATGTTAGATACTTATGGTGGCAATGGCACGGGTTATGGTGCAGGCCCTAATACAGGATTAATTGCTGGTAAAACAGGAACAACCGAAGTTTCGGATGGTTCAACCCAAACAAGAGACCATTGGATGGTTGGTTATACACCAGATTTTGCTATAGCTACATGGATTGGTCTAGATGACGTTGAAAGTGCCAATTTAGATGAAATTATGCCTAATGGCATGGGGAGGCTATTTAATAGTCAGACTTCTTATATGATGGCATACTCGCCACAAACACCATTTGATGTCGATTACGCTTCGCAAATGGAAGCAGATACGAATGGTAAAATGGGTGGTGATTTGTTGGAAAATGTTGATTTCAATTTTGATGAAGAACTTTCAATGCTTAAAGAAAATGGAAGTAATCTATGGGAAAAGGTTAAATCTTTTAGTAGTGAAAAAACACAAGAGGTCATCAATTGGATTGATAGTTTAGATTTACCCATTTAAAAATTAGCCAATAAAATTGATTACTTTTACCCCGGTTTAATTGAAAAAAAGACTATAAATTGATACTATTAGCTTATAGAAATGAGGTTATTATGAACATTAATATTTATGATACAGCTAACACTTTAGAACGTGAATTACGCCAGTTGCCCGCTTATTTGAATGTAAAATCTGCACTCGAAGAAATAAAAAAAGATTCTGAGAGCAACCAGTTGTTTGAAGAATTTCGTCAGGTTTCACAGTCACTTCAGACAATGACAGAACAACCGAGTGAAGATAAAATCACAGAAGTTCAAAACTTGTATGCAAAAGTAATGGAAAATCCTTCTATTAAAAAGCTAATGGAAAACGAACAACAACTTGGTCTTCTAATGGAAGAAATCAATCAAATCATTACCAAACCACTACAAGACTTATATCAAGCGCCAACTGAATAACTTTGAATTTGGCAACTGGAAGACATCGAATAATTATCTTTCGAGGTTCTTTCAGTTGCTTTTATCAACCAATTATTTTGGAGAGAGGAGACCTAGATGCGTTTCATGCATTTTGCTGACCTACATTTAGATAGCCCCTTTGCTGGAATGCAAAAACAATATCCTAGCTTACAAGAAGTCTTAATCCAAGCCCCATATAAGGCATTCCATCGAGGCGTTTCATACGCTATCAAAGAAAGTGTAGACGCTGTTGTTATTGCAGGAGATATTTATGACACTCAAAAACAAACAATTTATGCTCAACATGCTTTTTTAAAAGAATTAGAACGACTGAAGGCAGCAGAAATTCCAGTCGTTATTTGTCATGGGAATCATGATTATTTGAATAATAAACGTTTTCTTATGCAGTATCCAGAAAATGTTTATGTCTTCAAAGAAGAATCTGTTGATTATATAGATATAAAGACCATTAATGATCAAACTTGTCGCTTTTATGGTTTTTCCTATAATCAACGTTGGATTCATGAATCAAAGGCCCAAGAATTCCCTTCAAATAATAGAGAAACTGACTTTACAGTGGGCTTATACCATGGGGAATTATTAAGTGCGACGCAAGTCGGAAATTATGCTCCTTTTACATTGGAGCAATTGATTTCAAAAAATTATGATTATTGGGCCTTAGGGCATATCCATCAAGCAAACACCTTATCTACAATCCCACTGATTCAATATGCAGGCAGTCCTCAAGGAAGAAATCGTCTGGAAATTGGCGAAAAAGGAGGCTACTTAGTCACTTTAGATTCCAACCAAAATGTGAAATCTGAATTTATTCATTTGGCTGAAATTGAATGGAGAGATGAAATTATTGAGTGTCAGGAAAACTGGCAGGTCAATGATTTATTATGGGCGATTGAATCTTTAGTTACTAACTTTAAGGAAGAGGTTGATAAGGGCTTACCTTCTAAGATTATCTCCTTAACTTTAACAAATGCTCAACGCTTGCCAATTGATTTACAAGAACAAATAGAAAAAGGTGAGGTTGAGTCGATCCTTACTGAACCTCAGTCCATCGAAAAATTTGCTATCATTGTCAGAGTAAATCTTGAGCGTCAAATGGTTTTGGATGCCTTTGAATATGACAAAACGTTAAAAAACAGTTTTCAAGCGGCTTGTCAAGATATGATAGAGGGTCAAGCTTATCAAGAAAGTCTAGCCGAATTGTTTGATCATCCAATTATTAAGAAAAGATTGTCAGATTTATTGTCTGATGATGAGTTAAAAAAAGAATCAATTCAATCAGCGCAAGAATTGATGATTCAGGCGATTGGATTTGAATTTAAGGAGGCGATTGATAGTGAAGATTAGTACCCTAGATATCTATGGATATGGTAAATGGGTCAATCAACGCTTTGATTTAGATGATCAATTACAATTGATTTTTGGTCAAAACGAAGCTGGAAAATCGACACTCCAATCCTTTATTCGCAGTATTCTTTTCGGATTTCCCTCTAAACATCGACGTGTTAATCAAATTAATCGCTATGAACCCAAACTTAGTGAAGTTTATGGGGGAAGAATTCTCTTAAGAGAAACTAGCTATGGAGATATTTGGGTTGAGAGAACGAATAAAGGTCTTTCTTTGACAGATACTCAAGGACGTGAGCTTGATCAGCAAGTGTTAGATCAGATTCTCGGTGGATTAGATGAAAATCTCTTTGATTCTTTTTATGCCTTTTCATTACAAAATTTACAAGAATTATCTAATGTAGATGCCGAAAAGCTTGGTGATTATTTTCTATCCATTGGTACAGTTGGGTCGGATAAGTTTCTCTCTGTGGCAAAGTATTTTGAAAAAGATCTGGGACAACTTTATAAGTTAAAGGGAAAAAACCCTAAACTTAATCAAGCGTTATTGGACTACGAAGAGCTTAGTCAATCCATTGAAAAAATGAAGCAGAATATGTCTAAATATGACGAATTGTTCGATCAACAGCAAGCTGAAATGGACCAAATTGAAGCTCTTAATCATACCATTCAATCTTTAGAAGAAAAACAAAGACAGTTGGATCAATTGATGACACGCTTTGATATTTATCAAAAAGATATAGTTGCTCAAAGAGAACTTGAGCAATTAGTTTATACTAAAATGGAAGAAGATTTACCAGAAAAACTAGAGGAAGCTATACGTGTAAAAGCTGAAAGTCAAAAGACCATACAGCAAATGGAAGAACGTATTCGGAATTTAAACCATGAAATGAGTGCACTAACTCGTTTAAACTGGGGTAAAAACCATGAAGATCAAAGAAGGCAATGGTCAATTGCCACAGCCCATATTAAAGAGGTGAATTTACGTTTAGAACATGTTTTAGAAAGCATTCAAGAACAAACTAATACAATGGCTAGATTAGCTCGTGAAGGCCAATTTTATCCGGAAAAAGTGAAAAAGTCTTCCGAATTTGACCGTGAAATTGAGCAAGGTTACGAGATTCAAGCGATGATTGATGATTTAGAAGGTCAAAAAGAGGCGCTTCAAGCTGAAAGAAAAGTTTTTTTAGACCAGCGAAAAGAATTACAAACCTATTCTGTCACAGTAAGGCAGCAGCATGCAAAATTAGAAAGTATGCGAATGAATGAAAAAGCTCAGCTACAACAAGTTACAAATATTAGACATTATTTTGTAGGAGCTCTTTCAATTGTTTTAGGATTTGCAATAGGAGGGTATCATCTACTTAATCAAACTGGAATAAACTTCCGTTGGATTGCTTTAATTTTAATAGGGGTAGGGATATTATCAAGCGCCTATGTCTTCTTTGAACATCAAAAATATAAAAAGCAATTTCACTCTTCGCCAGCAATCGAGAAAATGGCTGAATTGCAAAGGAAAGAGCGACAGTATCAAGAAAGAAGTCAAGAATTAGGTCAAGATATTAATCAAAGAGAAGCCAATCTACGTTCGATTGAAGAAGAATTAGTCAGAAAAAAACAAGAGCAACAGCGATGGTTAGTTGCCTTAGGTTTTTATCCTACAGCGGATGCAGAAATGGTTCTTAAATCCAATCCAGTTAAAGAATATTTTCAAGCAGAAACGATTCGTCAACAATATGAAGAAGAGCGAAACAATCTTAATCTAGAGATTGCTAAATGGCGCAAACAAATCGTACCATTATTAGAACGTTTTCCGCTTGGAGATCAAAGTATAAAAGTACTTATACATCACATTGAAGAAACTGAAGTTTCGATTGCTCGTCAAGTAGAACGTGGGAAGGCGATGGAAGAACGGATTAACAATGCTCAAGATATCATTTCTCAAGAGGAAAAAAATCTAGAGCAACAGAATGAAACCATTAAATCTGTTTATCAATCAACAAACTCATTTGATGAAGTTGATTTTAGACAAAAAGTTCAAGCAAATAATCAAATTCAGCAACTTAAAGAAAAACGTGATTTATATAGTGAGCAGATTAAAGGCTATGAAAATGAGATGTCAGCTATTGATAGCAAACAGTCACTGATTAATCAATATAATAAGGTTCAAAATGAATTAACACTTAATAAAAGTCGTGTTCAGCCCCATCAATATCAGCGTGCAAATATTGAAGTGGCTTTAAATCAGCTTGAGCAAGATGGAAGCTATCAAGTTTTACAACAAAAATTGGAAGATAAAAAAGCTGAAATCATTAAATATGTCCAAGAATGGAGTAAGAAAAAAATTGCCGTCGATTTAATCTATCAAACATTAAGACAGGGAATGGATAACCCGATTCCTGAAATGAATAAAATGGCTAATGAAATTTTTTCTAAATTAACATACGGACGCTATGATCAAATTAAACTGAATAAAACTGGCATCAAAGTTAAACAGTTTTCAGATGTGCTTTTTTCTCCCCATGAATTGTCACAAGGAACACTGGAACAATTATATGTTGCTTTGCGTTTAGCCTTTATAGCAAATGCTTCGTCAATGGTATCAATGCCTATCATAATCGATGATGCATTTGTAAATTTTGATGAAATACGTAAAGCAAGTATGTATAAAGTTTTAGAGACAATCAGTCAAGATCATCAAGTTTTATTTTTTACTTTTGATCAAATGGCTGCGGAAACATTAGCGATTGATTCGATGATAAATTTGGATGAGCTGATAGAAATGAATTCAACTGAGGAGGAGAGCTAAATGAGTTTATTATACGAGGTTAAAGATGGAGACGAATTTGGAATTTATGTTCTCATTAAAGCAGCAGATGTGAGAACCGCTCGAAATGGTAAGCCATTTATTGCCTTCCGCTTTCAAGACCGTTCCGGATCAATGGATGGCATGTATTGGTCAGCCACTGAGGATGAAATTAATAAATTTCAGGTAGGTAAAGTCGTTTTTTTAAGAGGCGATCGTGATACTTATCAAGGCAGTCCTCAAGTAAAGATAAAAGCACTTCGTTTGGCAGAAGAAGGAGAACCTAACGATCCAACCCTTTACGTTGAACGAATTTCTATGAAGATTGAGGATATCAAAGAACAAATTAATGACGCTTTATTTCTCATTCATGAACCGAATATTAGTCGAATAGTGCGAAAAATTTTGAGTGAACATGAAGAGGCTTTTTATAGCTATCCAGCTGCTAAAAGAAACCATCATGCTATGGCAGGTGGCTTGAGCTATCATACTGTTTCTATGTTGAAGATAGCTAGAGCACTTTTGGATATCTATCCACAAATAAATTCTAGTCTACTTATTGGTGGCTTGATTCTTCATGATATTGGCAAAACAATCGAACTCTCCGGAGCTATCTCAACAGAATATACTTTTAAAGGTAAGATGCTAGGTCATATCGTCATTATGTCTGAAATGATTGAGCAAGTATGCCAACAAATTGGTATTGATCCTAATCAAGAAGCAGTTGTTTTATTAAAACACGTTGTGTTAGCGCATCATGGTAAGTTGGAATATGGTAGTCCAGTTCAGCCACGTATTCTTGAAGCAGAAATTCTTCATCATATCGATAATTTAGATGCGACTATTAATATGATTTTATCAGTTTTAGACAAAACTCAAGATGGTCAGGAAAGTGCTCAAATTTATCCACTGGATCGTCGCAGTTTTTATAAACCCAATTTCAGAAAGTAGGAAAATGAATGACTGAAAATAGTAATCAAAAGAAATGTAATTGTCAAAACCATGACCACCATCATGAATCTAATCATGAATGTCAATGCCAAGCTAATCAATCAAAATCGGACTCTGGACACTCATGTGGATGCCATCATCATTCAGAACATAATCACCATCATGGATGTGGTTGTCACCATCAACAAGTAGATAATCTACAAACAGATCTTGGATTTTCTCTATTTTTTGAAGGGGAAATTAATGCGACTCCGGAAGAAGTGTGGAATCATCTAACTGATAATGAATATTTATCTAAATGGAAGCCAGATATAAGAATGATTGATTGCAAACCAGGTGGGTCATTTATAGTAACAAGAGATGGTCAAGAACATCATTTGATGTTAACAGATGTTGAAGAAGGTCATTTATTAGCTTATTTATGGGGAAATGACGATATGGTAGTAACAATTGATCCTGGAGAAAAAGAAACGACGCTCTTTACTTTTGAATATTGGTTCGGCGATAAAGAAGAAGCGAATGCTGAGGCTGTAGTTCCATGGATTATAAATCTTTATGAACTTGAACACTTTATTGTTCATAATGAATTAATGGATCCTAAAGACTTGCCGAAAGCGTTTATGGCAGAAGTTAATAACTTGATTAAAGAACAAAAAAAACGTGAAACTCTATAATATATAAATAAAAAGGTTGAGGATTTCCTCAACCTTTTTTATTATTTAAAATAGTTTTTATTCAGCAGGTGTTTCTTCGCTAGAAGTATCTTCAGCAGGAGCCTCCTCAGCAGAAGCTTCTTCAGCATTTGTTTCATCAGTAGAAGCATCCTCTGGTTGGTCAGCTAAATTGATTAAATCATCGACAGCATTTTTCAATTCAGGATCTTCTATACTTAGGTCAGAGTTTTTAATGAGCTCTCCGACAATTCCATAGGTGAAGTTAGAATCAGCATATTTACTTTGTTTATATGCTTCAACGACTTCTTCTTTACTTTCTTCTAAAGGTTTCTTTTCACCATTATTGATTGTTTTAATAACATGGTATCCGAATTCAGATTTAACGGGCTCGCTCGTCATTTCTCCATTAGCTAAAGATTTAACAGCTTCTTCAAATTCTGGAACCATCTGTCCTGGAGAAAAAGGTGCTAATAATCCACCGTTTTGCGCTGAACCATCTTTAGATAATTCTTGAGCAACGGTATCAAATTCTTCGCCGTTATTAATGCGTTCAATAGCATTTAAGGCTTCTTCTTCAGTATCAACTAAGATATGCTGCGCTTCCATCATAGGTTGATAATCATTTTCGTAGAAATTTTGGATGGCTTCATCTGACATATCGATGCGACCTTCAACAATCTCTTGAAGAAGATTACGGATATATAATTGATATTCATATTGTTCAGCGCTACCTAATTGTTGGTAAGATAAGAATTGTTGGAATACCTCATCTCCACCTAATTCTTCAATTTGTGATTGAACTTCTTCAGCAGCTTTTGTTTTAGCTCCTTCAGCATCTTCTACATTTTCAATTAATACAGCTTCAATAATTTTTGAACGTAGAGCAGTAGATCCAAATTGCTCTTTCATGTCTTTATAAAGGTCTTCAGCGGTAATAGTTGTTTCGCCAATAGTAGCAATAACACCTTCTTGCGCTGAAACACTGGTAAAGTTTGGTAAAGCAACAAGTGCCACACTTGCTGCAGTTAAAATCCAAGTACGGATTGATTTTTTCATATTATTTTTCACTCCTATAGTTCTACTATAATTTGCTATAACATTAGCATAAATATATCTTAACATTTAATGACTAGAAAAGGTAATATAAGCATGAAATTCTAAAAAACATCACAAATTTTATAAATTTAATTCTGAATTTAATTTGTTTTTGAAGTTGGATTGGTAGAAGATATTTTATCAATATCTTTATTTAATTGGTCAATATTTTCTTTAATTCGTCTTATTCTAGGTTCTGTTTCATCCATGACCTTCTGCTTGGTTTGATTGGTTAAATGAGAAATAAAGTCAATCGTTTGCTTACTTTCAGCACTTAATGACTGAATAGCTGAATGAAACCGCGCATAGTCTTGATCAACTTGTTCGAAATCAACTTTAAAATCTTTATAAGTTTCCTTAAGCTGATGTCTTGTTTTCTCACCAGATTGTTTAGCGTTCATTAAACCGGCTAGCACTCCAAGGGCCAGTCCCGTTAGAAAACCTTGTGGAAAATTTTTCATACTAATCGCCACTTTCTATTGTTTGTTTAATTGATGCTGCTAATTGCTGAAATTCATCTTGAGTGTAGGTATCTGAATGATCTTCAAAATGTAATTTAAATCCTTCATCTTTCTGATAACGTGGAATGAGGTGAATGTGTGAATGGAAAACAGATTGATAGGCGACTTCTCCATTGTTATTGAGAATATTCATGCCTTTCACTCCAGGTATACTTTTTTGAATGGCCTTGGCAATTTTTGGAATACGGCTAAAAACGGTACTTGCTAACTCTGGATCATATTCAAAAATATCCTTAACATGTTTCTTTGGTATGACTAAAGTATGCCCTTTGGTGACTTGAGTAATATCTAAAAAGGCAAAGACTTCATCATCTTCATATACTTTAGCGCTAGGAATCTCTCCGGCGATAATCTTACAAAAAATGCAATCTGTCATATTTTTCTCTCCTTTAAATAGCGACTTTTCTTCTATAGCATATCATAACAATTTTAGAAAACGCTATTAATAACATCTTAAAATGAGTCTTCATAAAAAAATCATAAGATTATACAGACATGGACTTAATTTCATTAAATATTCCATTTTAACTCACGCCTCCTTTAAAATAGGTGTGATATAATAGTCGTGTTGAAGAAGGTTATATTTTATATATAATAACAAATATATAGGAGGTAGAATAATTTGAATAAAAGTAAGTTTCAAAAAATGTACCTGCTCCTAACCCTTTTAGGTCTTTGCTTTATTTTTAATTTTGATTCTATAACTAAAGTTAACGGCCAAGAGGAAACGACAGAAGAGCAAACAGAAATAGACCAAGCTGATGAAACATCTAGTCAAGAAAGTCTTGAAATAAGCACTGAAACTAGGTTTGAACCTTTACCTGATGTTAGTCAATTTAAGCAGCTCATTCCTTATGCACGCTATTTAAATTATCAATACGTGGGAGATGGAAGTGAGTACTCAACTAAAGACGTCATCATGGAATTCATGCCCGATGCAAACGGAGTGTTTCAAGTCGCTGAGTTTACAGATACGGAAGCCGTTGCTTATGTTTATCAAATTAGGCCAGAAGGCCTATATGAACTTGCTTATTTTGATAATTATACGGTAGTTGAAGACTTAAGATATTCTGCTGACGCTTCTGATGATAATGTTTCACTTATTTTACCTGTAGACATAAGTGAAGGAACAATTTTTAAGTCAGGCTATCAAGAAGAAACTAAGAAAAAAATAATTGGCAGGGTGGATTCGCTAACAATTGGTCAAGATAATTATACCGATGTTTTACTTGTTGAAGAGATGGAAAAGAATAACGGAGATACAATCCGTATTTATTATGCCAATGATGCCGGATTGACTCTAATTGAGCGCCTTCATCCCGATGGAACAACTACTCCAATTATTTACCTAAAGTCTAGACAAGGTTCGATTATGGACCAATAGTGAATGTTGAAAATGGCAATTTTTATAATCAGTTTTAAGTAGAGCTTATAATATCAATTATAAGTTCTATTTTTATCAGTTTATTCCTTGCTTTTAATATTTTGAGTTTGGTATAATAATTAATCGTTAGGCCGCCGTAGTGTAATGGATATCACGGAAGATTCCGGTTCTTTCGATGGGGGTTCGATTCCCTCCGGCGGTATACTTAATTGTAGTAAACAATTTAAAAAACTAAAAAGAGTTCAGCCATTTTGGCTGTTTTTTATTTTGAGTTAAATTGGCGTAAACAAGAGCAACGACCAGACAATCACACAAGGGTTGATTAAGGTTTAAATAGTTATAAAAAACACAAGAAATAAAAGACTTGAAAAAGTAAGAACAAAAGAAAAAGCTACGGATAAAAAAACACTACAATTAATAAGTTACGTTCATAAAAGAACAATGGTAAAAAAAGAAGATTATTAGAAAAATTAGTAAGACTAGCAATAAAATACTGGTATTGTGAGCTAGTTTTTGATATGATAATTCATGTGTAAAAAATTACAGCAAATCAGCATTTTATATGCAATAAGTTATAAAGGAGCTCTTATATATGGCAATTAGTGCAGAATTAAGAACAAAGACAGGTACTGGTGCTTCTAAGCAAGCACGTCGCGAAGGTAAAATCCCAGTAGTTTTATATGGACAAAAATTAGAAGCAACTTCTTTATTAGTTGATCGTCGCGAATTCGAATCACTTCTAAAAAAAGAAGGATCTAACGCAGTTTTTGATTTAGATTACGATGGTAAAACTCAAAAAGTAATCTTAAAGGACTTTTCTAAAGCAGCATTAAAAGATACTTTCTATTCAATTGACTTAGAAGCCATCTCAGCTGATCAAAAGATTATTGTTGAAGTTCCATTAAACATTATTAACGAAGAAACTGTTAAAATTGGTATTGTGGAACAAACACTTAATACAGTTGAAATCGAAACTAAACCAGACATTATTCCAAACTCATTTGAAATCGATGTTACTGGAATGGAAATTGGTGATACTAAGACAATCGCTGACTTGGAAGTTCCAGCAGGCGTTGAAATCTTAGAAGATTCAGACGAAACAATCGTTTCAATTTCTGCTCCAACAGAAGAACCAGCAGAAGAGGAAGAAACTGAAGCAGTTGAACCTGAAGTTATTGGTGCTAAAGACGAAGAAGAAGAGTAAAAAGTTGTATTGTGAAGCACTATAAACGCTTGTCGTTTATGGTGCTTTTTTTAGATAGGAGTTGAACAAACTGATCACAAGAGAAGAGGCTGTTAGAGTCAAATCCATTTTAAAAAAATCTTTGAAAGACTTAGGAGTGGATAAGATTGGTTTTACGACAGCAGAACCTTTTGACCATTTAGAGGAAAGTTTAAGAGAGCAAAAGGTGAAAGGGCATACCACTGGTTTCGAACATCCTATCATTGAAGAGAGAATCTATCCTGAAAAAATCTTTGAAAGAGCGCAATCAATTATTTCGATTGCTTTGGCTTATCCTAGCAAATTTAAAAATGAACCAGCTTCTAATAAAGAAGAACGACGAGGTAATTTTGCTCGTGCCTCATGGGGGGAAGATTACCATCATATTTTATCAGAACGTATGCAAAGGGTTATTCAACTCATCCAAGCAGAAATTCCTAATGCTCGTTTCAAACCGATGGTTGATACTGGGGAATTGATCGATGTGGTGGTGGCTGAAAGAGCCGGACTGGGATTTATCGGTCGAAATGGTTTGTTAGTGACTAAAGAATTTGGTAGTTTCGTTTATTTAGGCGAAATTATTACGAATATTCCTTTTGAACCAGACCAAAAAGTTTCCTATGGTTGTGGAGATTGTTATCGTTGTGTGACGGCCTGCCCCACTCAAGCTCTTTTAGGTAATGGTAAGATGAATGCGCAGAAATGTTTATCTTACCAGACTCAAACCAAGGGGCATTTAGCTGAAGAATATCGCCGTAAAATTACTCATGTAATTTATGGTTGTGATATCTGTCAGATTGCTTGCCCTTATAATAAAGGAATCGATTTTCATCATCATCCAGAAATGGAGCCTATCCAAGATGAAGTAAAGCCTATTTTAAAGAATATGCTATCACTTAGTAACAAAGAGTTCAGACAACAGTTCGGGCACCTTGCGGGTTCTTGGCGAGGTAAGAAACCCTTACAAAGAAATGCCATTATTTCCTTAGCTAATTATCGGGATCGAAGTGCCTTACCACACTTACTGGAGTTAATTGAAAAAGATCCTCGACCGGTCATTCGAGCAACTGCTGCCTATGCTGTAAGTGTGATTCAAAGAGATAAAAATCAAGCCATGATTACTTTAATAGATCAACAATTAAAAAAAGAGACGGAAGTAGAAACCATTGAAGAAATGGAAAAAGCTATTAAACGTCTTAAAAATAAAAAAGAACTAAAGTCTAAAAGGAGGTAAACTATGAAAAATCATATCGTACTTTATGAACCCGTAATGCCAGCTAATACCGGTAATATATCAAGAAGTTGTGCGGGAACAAATACTAGTTTACATTTGATTGAACCATTAGGTTTTTCTACTGACGATAAAATGCTTAAACGGGCGGGATTAGATTACTGGGAGCATGTCGACATTACCTATCATGAAAGTTTACCAGCCTTCATGGAGTTCTTAGACAATCGTAGACTTTATTTGATTTCTAAATTTGCACCACGAGTTTATAGTGAGGCTAATCTAGCAGATTCCGCCATTGATGAGCAGTTTTTTATCTTTGGTAAAGAAACGACTGGTCTTCCTGAAGATTTCATGCAAGCTCATAAAGAACAATCTTTAAGAATTCCTATGAACGATCAGCATATTCGCTCCTTAAATTTATCCAATACAGCGAATATTATTATCTATGAAGCTTTAAGACAGCAGAACTTTGAAGGGTTGGAAGCTATTCATCACTATCGCGATACTGAAAAGGCTCAAAGATTAAAATGGTAATAGCTTGACAAATAAGGGCTATTTAATATAATAAATTTAATAGTTAGTACGAATAGTAACTGAAATAGGGGTCAATTAGAAAGTTAGCGGTCGATGAGAGCTAACCACTTATTCAGTGAATCCACGTATTTAATCTGCTTTATGAAAGCTAAGCATAAATAAAGCCGGTCATCACCGTTATGATATAAGTGTAAGAGTTTAGCATGAAATTCTTAAAAACGGGTGGTACCGCGGAATTAGAGACCTTTTCGTCCCAAATAGACGGAGGTCTCTTTTTTATATTTAAAGGAGGAAATAGAATGTTAGATAGACGCTATTTAAGAGATCATATTGATGAAGTTGTAGAACAACTCAGTCATCGTGGTATAAAATCAGATATCCTAAATGAGTTTAAAGAGCTAGATCAAAAAAGAAGATCCCTATTGAGTCAAGTTGAAGAGAAAAAAGGTATTCGTAATAAGACTTCACAAGAAATAGCAAATATTAAGCGGAATAAGGGAAATGCGGATGAAAAGATTCAAGCCATGCAAGTTATTGGGCAAGAAATAGCTGAATTAGACGAGACTTTAAATCAATTAGATAATGATTTGGCTCAAATTGAGCATGGATTACCTAATTTAGCTCATCAATCAGTTCCAGTAGGCGAAGATGAAGAAGATAACCTTGAAAATCATCGTTGGGGACAAATCACAGAATTTGACTTTGAACCCTTAAATCATTGGGATATTGCTGAAAATTTAGGCATTCTAGATTTCGAACGTGCAGGCAAAGTAACAGGATCTCGTTTTGTATTTTATAAAGGCTTGGGTGCACGTCTAGAGCGCGCTATTTATAACTTTATGTTAGACACTCATGTTAATAAAAACGGATATACCGAAGTTATACCGCCTTATATAGTTAATGAAAAGTCAATGTTTGGCACCGGACAATACCCTAAATTTAAAGAAGATACTTTCGAGCTGAACGATGATCGTAACTTTGTTTTAATTCCGACAGCAGAGGTTCCCCTAACCAACTATTACCGTGATGAAGTAATTCCAATGGAAGAATTACCGGTTAAATTTACTGCCATGTCTCCATCATTTAGATCAGAAGCGGGATCAGCTGGACGTGATACTCGAGGTTTGATCCGTATGCATCAGTTTCATAAGGTGGAAATGATAAAATTTGCACACCCTGAAAGTTCTTATGAGGAATTGGAAGCAATGCTTAAAGATGCTGAAGGCATCTTACAAGCCCTTAATCTGCCTTATCGTGTAATCACCCTTTGTACTGGAGATATGGGATTCTCAGCTGCTAAAACTTATGATATAGAGGTGTGGGTTCCTGCACAAGATACCTATCGCGAAATTTCATCTTGTTCAAATACGGAATCTTTCCAAGCTAGACGTGCCATGATCCGTTACCGAAACGCTGAAGGCAAGTTGAATTATGTTCATACCTTAAATGGATCTGGATTAGCTGTTGGTCGAACAGTTGTAGCTATCCTTGAAAACTATCAACAAGCAGATGGCAGTGTTAAAATTCCAGAAGTTCTTGTACCTTATATGGGGGGAGTAACTGAAATCACAAAAGAAAACGCAATGGGTTAAATTTAAACAAAATAAATCAGGTTCTATTTAAATAGAACCTGATTTATTTAATGAGTCAATTATTATTTAAATAAATAATATAGGATGACAATCGCACCTAAAATAATACGATAATATCCAAACGCTTTAAAATCATTGGTCCGGATAAATTTCAGAAGAGAACGAATTACAACTAGGGAAACGATAAAAGCAACAAACATACCTACCAAGAGGTAAATAAGTTCAGCGGTTGTAAAAACGAAACCAAAA
Organism: Facklamia sp. 7083-14-GEN3; assembly: GCF_024742075.1. GTDB lineage: Bacteria > Bacillota > Bacilli > Lactobacillales > Aerococcaceae > Facklamia. Next base: position 295,990 of record NZ_JANSGD010000001.1, read on the forward strand.
TCTCTTAATTTAACTAACGAGGCTCCAAACATAACAGGCATCGACATAAAGAAAGAAAACTCAGTCGCAACAGTTCTTTCCATTCCTAATAAAAGCCCACCAAGAATTGTTGAACCAGAACGAGAAGTTCCTGGAATTAGTGATAAAGCCTGAAAAAGCCCCGTCTTGAAAGCAGTAGGAAAAGATATTTTTTTAAGGGTATTAACTTGTTTAGCATGACGAGCCGGCTTTCTATTTTCAATCCATAAGAAAGCAAAACCATATAGAATTAAGGCCGTAGCAACCACATAGGGCGTATTAAAATACTCTTCCATGTAATCATTGATTAATAAGCCTAAAATCCCTGCTGGGAGGGTTGCAAATACAACCTTGAACCAAATGACCCAAATATTTTTTCTTTCTTGATTAGACTTCTTGAAATCTAAAGGGTTTAGTTTATTAAAGTAGAGTACGACTACAGCTAAAATTGAACCGAATTGAACAACGGTTCGAAACATTTCAATGAAACTTGGGTTTAAATTTAATTGGATAAATTCTTCAACTAAAATTAAGTGACCTGTTGAAGAAATAGGTAACCATTCTGTAATTCCTTGAACAATACTTAAGAAAATGATTTTTAACAATTCAATCCACTCTAAATCTTGCACTATTTTTCACCTCATTATCTTTTTCTAGCTTATTATAGCTAACAAATAAATAATTGTCACTAAGTGGTAAGTTCTTAAAATAGGAGTCTTTGAAAAAATATGTTAAAATAAGTTAAAAGAGGAGGGATAAAATGTTTGGATTATTTAAGAAAAAAGCTAAAAAAATTACCTTGCATGCTGTCTGTGAGGGTCAACTAATTCCTTTAGAAGAAGTAAATGATCAAGTTTTTTCTCAGAAAATGATGGGAGACGGTTATGCTATTAAACCGAGCCAATCAACTATCTACTCACCAGTGGAGGGGAAATTAATGAATGTTTTCCCGACTAAACATGCTATGGGTATAAAAACAGAGAATCTAGAATTATTGCTTCATATGGGTTTAGATACAGTTGAATTAGATGGCAGACCATTTAATACGCTTGTTAATGAAGGCGATAATTTGACGCCATCTACTGCCGTTTCAGAAGTTGATTATAAAGAAATAGAAACTGCAGGTAAAGATAACGTGATGTTGGTTATTTTTGTGAATGGTTCAGAAGTCATCGATGAGTTTAAGATTACAGCAAGTGGATCCGTCACTAAAGGACAAGAAATTGGGTATGTTACTTTAAGATAGAAAGTAAAAATGATTAGCTAATTCGCATGAATTGGCTAATCATTTTAGCTTTTAAAAATTTACAAACTAGTCATCACATCAATGTATCATTTGATGTGATTTATGTATTAGGTATTCCCAATATACAAACACATTCAGGAGCATAAGTGTCTTTGTTGATAAAGGATAGCTTTCCACTTTTTGAGTCCCTTTTAAACAAGGAAAGGTTATCAGAATCTTGATGAGCCGCTATTAGATAGTGTTCATCTAGCGACAAACAAAAATCTCTCGGAACTTTTCCGTATGATGAAATATCTTGTAGATGTGTTAGCTTACCGCTAGTTTGATCCACTCTAAAGAGGGTGATTTGATCTTGATAACGTGTAGAAACATATAAAAAATTACCATCGTTTGATATTTTAATTGCAGCTCCAGAGGCTTTGGGATGACTATCAGGTGAAATGTTAGAATAGCTATCAATGATTTCTAAGTGACCATTTTTCTTTAAGTGGCATAAAATTGTAGTATTATTAAGTTCACCAATAATGTAAACAAACTTCTGATTAGGATGAATTTCTAAATGTCGAGGACCTGTCCCTGCAGGCACACTTATAGTTTGTTCAAGATGGGCGATGGAACCATTTTCAGCTAAAGAATATACATAAACTTTATCACTACCTAAATCACAAACGTAAAGGAATTCATCTTGATTAAAGGCAGAAGCAAAGTGGATGCGAGACTGAGTTTGATTGGGATGAACGGATGAACCTTCATGAGTAATAGTCTGTAAATGTTTAATTTCATCATCATTGAATTTATAAATTTCGATCGTACCTTCATGGTAGTTGGATAGGTAGAGCGCTTTTTTAGAATCTAAATAGAAAAGATGACATCCAGCTGCTTGGGTGTGATAAAAATAATCTTTTTTTATCCAAGTATCATTATTATTTTTTTTGTATACGGCGACTCCTGAAAAAGGTTCTTCTTTTTCAATTGTAAATAAATAGTGATTATCTTTTGAGAGGGCAAGGTAAGTAGGGTTTTGAATATTATCAATTAACTCTCTTTCAGTAAAAGTTTCTGCTTGAGAATTAAAGGTGATCGACGATAATCCTTGGTTGATTCGACGGGTATAACCACCTAAAAAATAATTTTCTTTCATAAGATTGACTCCTTTCTTGTTCAAAAGTATTATAACATAAGGGTAGATTTTTATAATATTCCAGTCGTTCTATTTGTACTTATGATATGATTAAAACAAATTTATTAAGGATAGGAGGGGAATGATGCGTAAATTGAATCAGTTTTTATTTAAATCAGAATTTTTAAATGATCGCAATGTCATTCGATTATTAAAATTTATTCTAATTGTATTGGCAATATATGCTTTTACACAAATTGCTTATTTATTTCAACCTATCGTTGATTTTATGAATTTCTTTGCTTTCCCTTTTATTGGTACAGGGATTATGTATTATTTATTTTCACCGTTAGTGGTAAAACTTTCTAGACGTGGTGTGAATCGTCATTTATCGATTTGGTTAATTTTTATTGGAATATCACTATTAGTTACTTGGGGTGTAGCCACACTCGTACCGATTGTACAAAGCCAGACTCGCTCATTTATTAACGACTTACCCAAATATGTTGCAGGCATTCAAGATATTTTTAACAAGCTTCCTTTATTACCTGATTTTAACGAGGTCTTTCCTAATTTGGCTAACCAAGAAGGAAGTGTAGACTTAAACGGTCTCATTCAACAGATTCAACCGCTTGTTACGTCGACTTTTGGAGGATTAGGTAGTGTTATCGGGACCGTTTCAACGGTTGTGACGGGGTTGGTTACTATTCCTGTTTTACTTTATTATCTTCTGTTGGAAGGCTATAAGTTATTCCCTAAGATACTTTATTATATTCCTGATCGCTATAGAGAGACCTCCAAGACTATGATTTATCAATCTCATTATCAAATTGGTCAATATATTCGTGGACAAATTATTGTAGCAATTATTGTGGGTATCATTTTTGCTGCTGGATTTTCTATTATAGGTTTAGACTATGCGATTACTTTAGGAGTGCTAGCTACTTTTCTAAACGTCATTCCTTATATAGGTTCTGTGATTGCCGCTATTCCCGCTTTAATAATTGGTTTAATTGCCTCTCCTTTCATGTTTATAAAAGTTTTACTGGTTTTAGGAGTAGAGGCTTTAGTTGAAGGAAGGCTTATACAACCACAAATTTTGAGCTCGAATTTAAAAATACACCCAGTTACAATTTTAATCGTTCTGTTAGGAGCTGGGCGTATATTCGGTGTAACGGGAGTAATTTTAGGTGTTCCTGCTTTTGCAGTATTAAAAGTGATTGTAACGGAACTCTATCGTATTTATCGTAAGCATTCCGATTTATATGGGGATCATTTAATTAATAATACAGACAAACAGACGCTCTCGAAAGAAAGCTTAATTGACATGAACCTAATAGAAGATGGGCAAGATGGTTTTGCCGCAGAAGATCAAGTTGATAAATTACTAAACTCCAATCAATTATTAAAATAAAGTTATTTCGCCTCTTTTTATGGAAATATCTGTTAGATAACTTTATAATATTAATTAACAAGGCGTAAAAGTGCGTCAAAAAAGCAAGAGTATCCTTTGGATGCTCTTAATTTTATGTGAAGGATTTGTTATAATGGGTGTAATTATTAACGGTATCGTAATTGTTATATGTAGTTTAATTGGTATGGGTCTAAAAGCAGGAATACCTGTTAAAATTCATGAACGATTGATGCATGGTATTGCTTTATGTGTGCTTGCTATTGGAATTGATGGCACCTTAGCTGGTGAAAATACGATTGTTATGATTTTATCAGTTGTTGTAGGAGCGATGATCGGAGAATCAATCGATATTGATCATAAAGTAACCTATGGAATTTCTTTGATTGAAAAGAAATTTTCAAAACCGGGTGTTGATAGTCAATTGGGACAAGGCTTTATATCAGCAGCGATGATCTTTTGTATCGGTTCAATGTCGATTTTAGGTTCTTTAGAAAGTGGATTAACGGGTGATAATACCACTCTTTATACCAAGTCTATCCTAGATGGTATTACTGCGATTCTATTGAGTTCGTCTTTAGGGGCGGGTGTTTTGCTTTCGTCAATTCCAGTTGTAATTATACAAGGCACATTAGTAATTCTATCAGGGTTTTTAGCACCTATCTTATCTGAAGCTGTAGTGAATGAAATCATTGCTGTAGGATCTTTACTACTTATTGGATTGGCTTTGAATATTTTAAATATCACTGAGTTAAAGATTTTAAACTATACACCTGCAATCTTTTTACCACCTATCTTCTTGACGCTATTATCCTTATTCTAACTAAAATTAATTTATGGAGGTTATTTATATGAAAAAAATTGTCGGTATTGTGGGCAATAATTCCACTGAGTCTACTAATCGTAAGTTGTTACAATATATTCAAAAACATTTTCAATCTAAAGCGGATATAGAATTGATTGAAATTCGAGACCTTCCTATGTTTAATAAACCATCAGATGGTAAATTACCATCTGTTATCCTTGAAATGTCTGAAAAAATTGAGGCAGCAGATGGAGTGATTATTTCAACAGCAGAGTATGATCATTCAATTACTTCTGCGTTGACCAACGCATTGTCGTGGTTATCTTTTAATAATTTTCCATTTGTAGATAAGCCGGTAATGATTATTGGCGCTTCATATGGTCTTTTAGGTGCTTCAAGAGCGCAACAGCATTTGCGTGCAATTATGAATGCGCCAGTAATTCGTGCTATGGTGATGCCTGGATGTGAATTTATGATGGGTCATTCTAAAGAAGCTTTTGATGAAAAGGGTGAGCTTGTTTTTCCAGATAAAGTGCAACAACTAGAAGCTTATTTTAGTGACTTTTTGCAGTTCATAAATGTTTCCGAGTTAATACAAGATAGACATGCTTCAAATGTGAATGAAGCGATGAAGTTTTATCGTGAGCAGTTCGAGAAATAACAGGAGGTATAATATGAAATTAGTAGGAATTGTAGGCTCAAACGCAACGTTTTCTTATAATCGTTTATTGTTACAATATATCCAACGCCACTTTGCTAACCAATTTGATTTTGAAATTTTAGAAATCGACCAAGTACCAATGTTTGATGCGAGTCAAGGGCAAGATCAAACCGATCATCCAGCTATTCAGAAGTTATACAAAGCAGTTTCAGAAGCAGACGGGGTAATAATTGCGACACCTGAACACTTATATACAGTGCCCGCTGCCTTAAAGTCGACTATCGAATGGTTATCACATAAGGTGACACCCTTTATTGATAAGCCTGTTTATGTGATAGGTGCATCGTATTTAGATCAAGGAACTTCTAGAGCGCAGTTACATCTTGATCAAATTTTAGTATCTCCCCGTGTAAATGCCTATGTTTTTCCAGGGCACGAGTTTTTATTAGGTAATGCAAAAGAAAAATTTGATGATAAAGGTGAGATTATTGATCCAAATACCGTTGATTTTCTGGCTCAATGCATCGCTAAATTTGTACGTTATGTAAAACTTATTCAAAAACTAGATGATATTCCTGAAAGTCCTATTGAAAGAATATAATTAATTTTAATCAATCAGTTAAATTAACCTAAATTAAATAAAAAAAGGTGTCGGTACAAATGCCGACACCTTTTTTTATTTTTTCTGGCAGAGTGTTTTGCTTAAATTTTTGGCTTTTTCTGTATTAGCAAAATGAAGTTTAGCAATTTGATTAAGGCTTTCAATTCCATATCTATCGATTAATTTTGCTGCAAATAGATCAACATTTTTTCCTGCTCCTGAAGGTAGTTTGCTTCCAAAAGGCTCTCCTAGAGCATGAAGTTTTTTAACAAAGGCATCTCTAGCGATAATAGAAGCACAAGCAACAGATAGATGAATGGATTCGGCCCTTTTAGCGAAATATACATGGTTTCGATATACTTCCTTTTCACTTTTTAAATGCTGATAATAATTCTTTTCAGGTGTAAATTGATCAATCAATACTCCATCAAGATTATTTTTTTGTTCAAAAGATAGTTTTTTATACAACTCTTGAATAGTAAAGTTATGTAGTCTGGCTTTAAGTCCGTTTGCATTATATTTTTGGATCATTTGATTGTATTTTTGTGGATTAGCAATTGTTAAGTGATAATCAATTGAGTGCATGAGATCAGCTGCAATCCTTCCAATTTCTTGATCAGATAATTTTTTAGAATCTTTAGCACCAAGCTCTTTGATTAAATCCTGTTTTTCAAAAGGGAGATAAACTGCACAGACAGTTAATGGTCCAAAGTAAGATCCATTTCCCACTTCATCTGATCCGATTATATTTTTAAATTGAATATCGGTTGGTAAATGACTGATTGCCTCAGTATTTTTTGAATTGATAAATTGGGATAAATCTTTAGACCATATTCTTGCTTCATCTTCTGCTGCTTTTCCTTGAAAGAGCACTTTCCCAGATTTATAAGCAGTAATAGTGACATAAGGTAATTTAGCTCTAAAGATGCTATAAGGAACGGGTTTAATTAGGTGTTTTTGGTACTTTTTTTTCATATCATTGAGAGTTATTTGCTCTACTTTAAGAGTGACACTTTCCATTTATATACCACCTTCTTTGACTTAACTTTCATAATTATCAGTTTATCATCTTCTTGATTATTCGTATAGGAAAGGTGCATTATAAAGGGACTTTTGGTAAAATGGTGAGAGAATCAAGCTTGAAGAGGAGATAACATGGAAGAAAAGAATCGTTATAAAGCATTGATTGAAGGTAGAGTTTATACTATTGTGGGCCACCGTTCGAGAGAGCACATGGATGCAGTCGTTCAATTGCTGACTCAACAATTACAGCAATTAAAAGAGCTTGATCCCAATTTAACTCAAGAAGATCGTGCTATTTTGATGGCTATTAATGCTATTTCAGATCAAATTACAAAAGAAGAAAAAATTTCAGTTTTAGAGAAAAAACTGGGCTTAGGCTAATTTTTAGCAGTACAATATGAATTGTGAATGATTTAAAGTAACTAATGAGTGATTCATTAGAGGGGGTACTATATGTTAAGTGTTATTGTTATTGTAATTTTGGCCTTAGCCTTTTATTCTGGCTATCGGTCAGGAATGATTATGCAAATTGTGAGATTATTAGGGTATATCATAACTTATATCATCGCTACTCAATATTTTGATGTTTTAAGTAAGTGGGTGGCGATGATTATACCATTTCCAGCTGTCCAACCAGATAGCCAGTTAGCCCTTTATACGGAAGCTCAATCTTTTTTACTCGATCAAACCTTCTATAAGTTGATTACCTTTTTAATTATTTGGCTGATTGGATGGCTGTTAACAAATGTCTTATCCATTTTGTTCACTAAATTAACTTATTATAGTGTTTTAAATATTGGTAATCGATTAATAGGCGGAATACTCAATTTCGCCGTCGTTTATTTCATTGTGTTCATGGTTTTATATTTACTGTCCTTAATCCCTATAGAATTTATTCAACAGCAGTTTGTAAATAACCCATTGATTTTTAGAATGGTTGACTCAACCCCTATTTTAACTGACTTCGTAGGGAAGTTTGGCTTAGGTTCTTAGTGATTATTAATAAGAAAGGGGAATCTTTGATGACTAACAGTAAAACTTTGGAAAAATTAGAGTATCATAAAATTGTTCAGCAAGTCTCTCACTTTGCAAATACTGAGATGGCTAAATCTAAGATTCTCAAGATGCAACCATCTATCGACCTAGAGACAATTCAAAAATGGCAAGAAGAGGTAGAAGAAAGCTTAGCTATTCTTCAGCAAGGTAAAAACATCCCTATTCCACGCTTGGTGGAGTTAAGTATGGCCTTTAGACGTTTGGAGATTTCTGCAGCTTTAAACCCTAAGGAATTAGGACAAATTGGTCGCTTATTAACCACTACGAATCAAGTCACGCAATTTTTTGCTGATTTAGAAGCTGAAGAAAAATTCTATCCTTCTTTAAAGTTTTGGGTTGACCAATGTGTAAGTCTTCCACAAGTGGTCAAAGAAATACAATCAACAGTAAGTGATGAAGGCTCCGTTTTAAATTCCGCATCCAGTCAATTAGCTGCCATCAGAAAAAATCAAAGTCAAACAGAGAGTCAAATCCGAAATCAATTGAATCAACTATTAAAATCTAAAGGAAATCAGTTAAGTGATCGTTTAATAACCATTCGAAATGACCGCTATGTTCTACCAGTAAAAGCAGAATTTAAAGGGCAGTTTGGTGGTACCATTCATGATCAGTCTGCAACCGGCCAAACAGTTTTTATGGAGCCGAAGGTCGTTGTAGAGTTAAATAACCGTTTAGCCCAACTAGTTATCGATGAGCGTACAGAAATCGAAAGAATTCTTCTTGAAATATCTTTGATGATTGCGCCTTATGTAGAAAAAATTAAACACAATCAATCAATGATTGCCCAATTAGATTTTATTCAATCTAAAGCAGAGTATGCTAAATCGATTGTGGCAACAAAACCTGCCTTCTCAAAAGATAACCAAGTTGCTTTATGGCAAGCCAGACATCCTTTAATTGATTCTGATGCTATTGTAGCTAATGATATTTTAATTGGTGAAAACTACCATATTCTCTTAATTACGGGTCCAAACACGGGTGGAAAGACTATCATCTTAAAAACCATTGGTCTGATTCAATTAATGGGACAATCGGGACTGCATGTTCCTTGTGATTCTGGTTCGCAATTAGGAATCTTCCAATCCATTTATGCTGATATAGGAGATGAGCAATCCATTGAGCAGTCGCTATCTACTTTCTCAAGTCACATGACGAATATTGTTAACATAGTCGAGGAAGCAGACTATCAATCTCTCGTCTTATTCGACGAACTCGGTTCTGGAACCGATCCGCAAGAAGGTGCCGCTCTAGCTATTTCAATTTTAGATTATTTAAGGAAAGTAGGAGCTACTGTTTTAGCAACGACTCATTATCCAGAATTAAAAGTTTATGCCCATGAGCGAGCTAAAACAATTAATGCATCTATGGAGTTTGATGTTCAGACTCTATCTCCTACTTATCGTTTAATGATTGGCGTACCTGGTCGGTCGAATGCTATCGAAATTTCAAGAAGATTAGGCTTAAGACAAGATATACTCGAGGTGGCTCAAAAAGGAATCTCACAAGACAGTCAATCATTGAACGAAATGGTTGCTAAATTAGAGCGTGAAAGAAGAGAAAGTGAGTTGAAAAACAAAGAAGCTCAAACTTTCTTAGAAAAAGCAGAAGTTTTATGGCAAGATTTACGAACCGAATATGACCGCTATCTTGAGCAAAAACAAAACTTAATTGAAAGATCTAAGCGTCAAGCTAATGAAAAAGTGGAAAAAGCACAAAAAGAAGCAGAAGAGTTATTGCAAGAAATTCGAGATTTACAGTTAGTTCAAGGCCAAAATCAAACGATTAAAGAACATGTTTTAATTGATAAGAAAAAAGCGTTTGATCAGTTAAAACAACCTGAAAACTTGAAAAAGAATAAAATCTTAAAACGAGTGAAAAGGGCCAAAAAGATTCAAGTCGGCGATGATGTCGAAGTTCTGTCCTATGGACAAAGAGGAACTGTACTTGAACAAGTGGAAAAAAATGAATATATAGTACAAATGGGTATCATTAAAATGAAAATTGCGTCTGACGAACTAAAACCGATCAGTAAAGTGGAACCTAAGCAGAAGGTTAATGTACAAAGACAAGCTGGATCTAAAGTAAAAACGACTTTAGATATAAGAGGATTGAGATACGAAGAAGCGATGATTAAGTTGAAGCAATATCTAGACCAGGCTCTTTTATCCAACCACTCGCTTGTAACCATTATTCATGGTAAGGGTACAGGGGCATTAAGACAGGGTGTAAAAGATCAATTAAACAACCATCCTCATGTCGATCACTTCGAATATTCTCCACCAAACGCTGGGGGAGATGGCTCAACAAGGGTTTACTTCGACTAGTTAGTAAGCATATAAATAGTCAAAGTCCTTTTTGATGTGCTAAGATAAATATATCAACGTGATTAGTGAAAGGGGCTTTAAGATGGTTAAGGCAATTACAGATTCAGAATTTCAAACGGAAACAGCACAAGGAGTTAGCATTGTAGACTTTTGGGCACCATGGTGTGGACCTTGTCGCATGCAATCTCCTATCATCGATGAATTATCAGAAGAGATGGAAGGACAAGTAAATTTCTTCAAAATGAATGTCGATGAAGAAACTAAGACAGCCGGAGAATTCGGCATTATGTCCATTCCAACTATGGTCATAAAAAAGGACGGACAGGTTGTAGAAAAACTTGTTGGTTTTCATGACAAAGACCGTTTGAGTGAAGTACTTAAAAAACATATTTAAAATAAACTAAGAATTGGGCCCAACTTTATAAGCTGGGTCCTTTAAGTTTTTAGATATAATCTTATAATTTATTTGTGATGAAAATCGAATATGTTATAATAAAAAAATAAAGGAGGGATTTATTTATGAAAATTGGAGTGCCTAGAGAACTAAAAGCGAATGAAGACCGTGTGGGACTCACCCCTAATAATGTTAAAGAACTTGTTTCAGCTAGTAATGAAGTAGTTGTTGAAAAAGAGGCTGGATTGGGTTCAGGGTTTACTGATCAAGAATATATCGATGCTGGAGCAAGTATTGTTGAAACAGCAGCAGAAGTTTGGAAAGCAGAAATGGTTATAAAAGTGAAAGAGCCTGTTAAAGAGGAATATGACTATTTTTATGAAGGACTTATTCTATTTACCTATTTACATCTTGCTCCTGAATTAGAATTAACACAAGCTTTGCTCGACAAAGGTGTCATTGGAGTAGCATATGAAACGGTTGCTGATAAAGGAACACTTCCTTTATTAACTCCTATGTCTGAAGTAGCTGGGCGAATGGCTGTTCAAATTGGAGCGCGTTTGTTAGAAAAGAATCACGGTGGTCCTGGTATTTTATTTGGAGGTGTACCAGGTGTTCGTCGTGCCAATGTGACAGTGATTGGTGGAGGAGTTGTCGGTTTTAATACTGCTAAATTAGCATACGGATTAGGTGCAAATGTGACTATTCTTGATATTGATCCGCAGCGTTTGGCTGAGATTGAAAATATTCTCGGTAATGGTGTACAAACTTTGATGTCGAATGAAACAAACATTCATAAGGCAGTGATCGATTCAGACGTAGTAGTTGGATCAGTCCTATTAGCAGGACGACGAGCACCTGTACTGGTTAAAGAAGAAACCATTCAAGAAATGAGACCTGGTTCTGTTTTAATTGATATTGCAGTTGACCAAGGAGGAAACTTCGAGACAACTAAACCAACTACTCATAAGGAACCGACTTTTCTTAAGCACGATATTATTCACTATGCAGTGGCTAATATTCCAGGAGCTGTCCCAAGAACTTCAACCATCGCTCTAACAAATGCAACTTTACAATATGCAAAAACAATTGCTAATTTGGGTATTAAAGAAGCCGCAAAACAAAATGACGCCATATTATTGGGAATTAATACTTATTTAGGTCATTTAACTTCAATTGCAGTGGCAGAGTCTCAAGATAAAGAATACTTTGATATTCAGAATCTTTTATAAAAATATTAATGGTTAGGATTTAGCAGAGATTGTATCTCTGCTTCTTTTTTTGCAGATAAATATCTAGTAATTGTCTTTATTTATTTTACTAAAAGAGGTACTATGATTATATAATTGTAGGGGGTTCTTATGTTTTCACTAAATAGCAATAATTATTCGAATACTATCTTAGTTGTTAATGATATTCCTGGTGCTGGAAGAGTAGCGGGTTCAATTAATTTGCCAGTTTTAGCAGCAGCTCAATTAGAAGCTGCCATTTTGCCAACTTTAATCCTGTCTTCCCATGCCGGAGAACAAGGGAATTTAGTTCGTTATCCAATGGGAAATGCTTTCCATGAAATACTTCAACATTGGCAGGAAGTGGACTATCATTTTGATGCGATTTTAACTGGTTACTTTGCCGATACTAAACAGATAGACGATTTAAAAGACTATCTTTTAAAAGAAAAAGAAATAAATCCTAACATTGCTTTATTTATGGATCCGATTATGGGGGACCATGGTCAGTTTTATGCCGGTTTTGATCAAGACGTCGCTCATCATCTCCGTGAACTCATACCGCATGTAGAATTAATCATGCCCAATCTAACAGAAGCGTGTTTGATTTTAGGACGAGACTATAAAGAGGATTTCAAGCTGGAAGAGATTGCTGAAATTGCTGAAGACTTATTAGCCTTAGGATGCAATAATGTCATTATTACAGGAGCTAAAGATGATCGGAATAATAATAATCGATTAGGCTTCTATTATGCCAGCCAATCGGGTGAAAAAGGGCTTGTGGTTCACGAGTATTTTGAGGGTTATGTATTTGGAACTGGGGATACTGTTGCTTCAATTATTACTGCCAGTCGAATAGCCGGTGACAGCTTGAAAGATTCAGTGAGACTTACAGCAGACATTATTGAAAAAATGATTCCGTTTTCTATCAGTCAAAATGAAAGTAACGTAGGTCCCATTCATTTTGAGCCTTTTATAAAAGAAATCTCTAGTTATTTTACTCAGAAAAAAGAAAGTAGGTTTTAAAATGATCATTAAAGATGTCACGCCTGAAGATGCAATTAATAAGAAAGATACTAAGCGTAAATTTAATCCAAACTTTTTGTATCTAATCTTAGCACTGGCTATTTTCGTTTATTATTATTTAACATTACCACCTATCCATTATGCTTCATATCAAACTTGGTTTTTCCTTTTATTAATTATAGCTGGTATTTTCGCTATTGAATTGATTAAAGACTCTAATCAGTGGTTTAAGCAAATCAAGAATAATCCCAATCAAGTAACCGAGATTAAATTTGGCAAATTGCCGAAGAAATATCGCTTATTCTATTGGCCAATTATAATCGTCTTGTTAGTGGGATTAGTTGGTAAGTTTATTTTCTCTCCTTTCTTCATGGCTAAAGATTATGGCCAAATGATTACACCAATAAATAAAGACTTCGAAACAACTTTTCCTGAGGTTAACATAGATAATGTTCCACTGGTGGACCGTGATACAGCAGTGCGTCTTGGAAATCGCTATCTTGGAGCATTAACTGAGCTTGTTTCTCAGTTTGAAGTGTCCGATGAATATACTCAAATAAATATAGAAGCAGAACCCTATCGGGTGACCCCTTTAAAGTATGCAGGACTTTTCAAATGGTTAAATAATTTTTCAGAAGGCATTCCACATTATTTGCAAGTAGATAATGTTACCGGCAAAGTAGAGGTAAAAACACCTGAAAAGCCGATTAGGTACTCATACTCCGATCATTTTGGTCGTAATATTTCAAGACATTTAAGATTCAATTATCCATTCAGTATTTTCGAAAGTCCTGACTTTGAGATAGATGATGAAGGAAATCCTTATTATATAGCTACTAGTTATGGACGAAACTTTTTCCTGAACGAACCAGAACCAAATGGTTTAATTGTTGTTAATGCTATGACAGGAGAGCATCAAAAATATTCCATGGACGAAATCCCTTCTTGGGTAGATCGAGTGTATTCTGCTGACTTAATCATGCATCAGTTAGACCAAAATGGTAAGTTCAAAAATGGTTTTTGGAACTCAGTTTTTGCCAAAGAAGGCGTGACAGAAACCTCTAAGGGTTATAATTATTTGCCAATGAATGATGATATTTATCTTTATACTGGTATCACATCAGTTGTCTCTGATGAATCAAATATTGGCTTTGTATTAGTCAATCTAAGAACTAAAGAAGCCACAATGTATAACTTATCAGCTGCTGAAGAGTTTTCTGCTATGGCTTCAGCTGAAGGATCTGTTCAAGAAAAAGGATATATTGCAACATTTCCTCTTTTAATTAACTTACAAGGCAATCCTATGTATATTCTGACATTAAAAGACTCTTCCGGTCTTATTAAGAATTATAGTTTAGTAGATGTTCAAGATTATCAGAAAGTCTACATTGCTAGTAATATGACTCAGCTTATTCAGAAGTATGGGGAAGATAATCCCGTGGTTTTAGAGGCAATCAATGAAGATACACTTGAAAAAGTGACCGGACAAGTGGAGAAAATCCAAGCGGTCATAAAAGAAGGGGAAACTTTCTATTATTTCATGCTTGATGGTAATGTTTATCAAGTCCCTGCAAAATTAAATGATTACTTACCTTTTGTAGAAGAAGGACAAACAGTCACACTTAAATTAGATAATTTATCAAATATTCATTCAGTCGATTTGACGGAAATATTTGGGGATAAAGCGGCTCAAGAAGAAGTGATTCAAACAAGTGAGGAAACAGATCCTCTGCTAGACAATGTGGAATAAAGATAAAATAAGTTAAGGAGGGGATAAAATGTTAGAGGTAAAAAATCTATCGAAGAAATTTGGTGACTTTCAAGCAGTCGATAATGTTTCTTTTGATATTGAACCCGGTTCAATCATGGGCTTCATTGGCCCTAACGGTTCTGGAAAAACAACTGTTTTTCGAATGATTTTGGATTTTTTGAATCCTGAACCAGGTGGACAGATTACTTGGAATCATCAACCGATTAATAAACAAATCTATAATTTAGTAGGCTATTTGCCAGAGGAACGCGGTCTTTATGAAAAGATGACAATCGAACAGCAAATCATCTATTTCGCTAGCCTCAGAGGAATGAAATATCATGATATTGATAGTCAAATCGATGAATGGATGGAAAAATTTGCAGTAAAAGGTAAACGGAAGGATAAAATTAATACGCTTTCCAAGGGAAACCAACAAAAAATTCAATTAATTGCAACATTGATTCATCGACCAAAGTTGGTCATTTTAGACGAGCCATTTTCAGGTTTAGATCCAGTAAATGCCGATCTATTAAAACAAGGTATTTTAGAATTAAAAGAAGGCGGCTCGAGTATTATTTTTTCTAGTCATAATATGGAGAATGTTTCACAAATATGTGATAAATTGGCCATGATTCTCAATGGAGAACAAGTTCTATATGGTTCAATTAATGAAGTAAGAGATCAATTCGGACGTATTCGCATATATATTGAAAGTGATAAATGGAATGAAGCTAGTTTGTCAGAGATTGAAGGAGTAGACTCAGTAGTACGTACTAGTCCTAATCATTATACTTTAAATTTAAAAGAGGAATCATTCGGTCCTAGCATCTTCCAAACAATCACTCAAGGACAGTTTATTCCGATGTTCTCTCAGCAACCTCCAACCTTAGAAGAAATATTTAAGTTGAAAGTAGGTGACCGAATTCATGAATAAGATGTGGCTTGTAGCAAAAGAAGTTTATCGAAAAAACGTAAAGTCTTGGGCCTTTTTCTGGATGATAGCTGGACCTATTGTAATGGGATTAGTTATTTTAGCAATTGGTTATTTCATATACCTTGATCAGTCTAGTTCATCCGTCGGTAATGTCGGTATTGTTTCAGAAAATACAGAAGTTAATCAATTGATTGCTGCAATTGAAGATGAGAATAATTACCAATTCGATTTAAATGAAAAGCAAGCTGAAGAAGCATTATTTTCTGAAGAAATTGATGGATACTTAGTAATTCAAGGAGAAAATGCAGAGGTTAACGCTAAGTTTTATCGTCATAATTCTGGTAAGAACATTGCAACTTATTCCATAGAGGAAGTACTTTCAGAATATCGTATTCAAAAACAAGCAGAAGCATTTAATTTAAATCAAGAAGAAGTCAACCAATTAAAAGATAGTGCTGTAGATATTGAAACCATTCGAATAAAATCTAACGACGACGGTGACGTCACAGAAGTTTCGGAAAATGATCCAGTAACAGCGGCTAAAATTGGGGTTGCTTATGTAGTGTGTTTTGTAGTCTTCATGTTCATTATGAATTACGTATCCATTGTTTCTCAAGAAATTGCGGCAGAAAAGGGATCTAAAATTATGGAAATTATATTATCGAGCATTTCAGCTACCCAGCATTTCTTAGGCAAGTTGATTGGAGTAGGCTTGGTGATTCTCACTCAACTAGTTATATATGGTATAATAGGAGTTATTATTTCTTATGTATCTGGCTTATTGTTAGCACAGTTTTTTGTAAACTCATCTGAGAGTATGGAAACTATTCAAGCTGGTTCACAAGCCATGAGTGAAAGTTTTGATCCTAGTATAATCAGCGATTACATTGCACAAGCAAAACCAGTCATACTATATGGGATTTTGTTCGCTGTCATTGGAATTGCAATTTACTCAATTCTTGCTGCCTTCTTAGGTTCCTTGGTTTCTAAGACGGAAGATGTCAATAAAATGATTACCCCTATCACCTTATTAGCAATAGCCGGCTTTTATATTGCCTTATATGGTATGCAGTCACCTAACTCAGCTATTGTTCGCTTAGGGTCTTACTTCCCCTTATTTACGCCTTTCATTATGCCTTTCCGTTTAGCTAATGATACGGTTGCCACAAGCGAGATATGGTTATCGGTTATAACTGCTATTATTTTCTTAGCTTTATCTGTTTGGCTATCAATTATGTTCTATAAATCAAATGTTTTAGTTTATAGTGAAAAAGGTTTGATTGGTACATTTAAGCAATCAATTGCTATTTGGAAAAACGAGAGAAAATCAGCTAAATAAATTAGATATATAAAGTCTACATCAATCAGCAATACTGATTGATGTAGACTTTAGTTATTTTATTAGAAAAATTCGAAGGCTCACATTCATTCTTTTTCTTCAAGGATATGTTAAAATAATAGTTGTGAAGTGAGGAGATTTTTATGAAAGAATTACCTATTGGTTTTATTGATTCAGGATTTGGAGGCTTAACAGTTGTTAAGCAAAGTTTAAAGCAACTTCCTAATGAATCGATCCTTTTTATTGGTGATAATGCTCGTTGTCCATATGGACCAAGACCTTTAACTGAAGTAAAAAAATATATCTGGCAATTAAGTAACTTTTTGCGTGAAAAAGGTATAAAAATGCTTGTAATCGCTTGCAACACTGGGACTGCTGCTGCTTTAGAAGATCTAAAAGAAACACTACCCATACCAGTTGTAGGTGTTATAGCTCCCGGTAGTCGGGCTGCCATTATCCAAACTACTAATAATAAAATAGGTGTTATTGGAACTGTCGGGACCATTCAGAGTCAAATTTACGAAAAAACTATTATCAATAAAACAAATGATGTCATCGTTAAGGGCTTAGCATGTCCTTCTTTTGTTGACATGGTAGAAAAGGGTCAGATACATAATAGTCAAGCTAAAGATAAAGTTTCTAAAGAGTTGTCTCCGATATTAGAAGAAAGAATTGATACACTAGTTCTTGGTTGCACGCACTATCCGCTCATGCGCGATTTAATTCAAGAAGTAGTGGGTCCTAATGTTCATTTGATTGATTCAGGGGTTGAAACAATTAATGATGTCAGCATGCTATTGGATTATTTTAATCTGAGTAGAACTGCAAATGATGCCTCTATCCAACCTCCCACTCAAACTTTTTACACAACAGGTGATATTGATCATTTTGATCGAATGGCAAGTGACTGGTTAGGAATAGAAAATCTAGATATTAGAAAATGCGAGATAAAAGGAGAAGTAATTTATGAAACTGATTATAGCAAGTCATAATCCAGGAAAAATAGCTGAGTTTAAATCGCTTTTTGAATCTTTTGATTTACAAGTTCAGTCTTTACTCGATTTTCCAGAAATCCCAGAAATTGAAGAAACAGGAACAACCTTTGAAGAGAATGCACGTTTAAAAGCCGAAACGATTGCTAAAGAAATGAATTGTTTAGCTTTGTCTGATGATTCTGGACTATGTGTCCCAATCTTGAATAATGAACCAGGTGTATATTCAGCTCGTTATGCTGGAGAAGAAAAAGATGATGAAAAGAATCGTCTGAAACTTTTAGAAAAATTAAAAGGATTGGATGGCGATCAACGTAAAGCTTATTTCACAACCGTTATTGTGTTAGCAAGTCCTCAAAAGGATTCATTAGTGGTTGAAGGAAATGTAGAAGGAATTATCACTAAAGAACCTATTGGTGAAGGCGGTTTTGGCTATGATTCACTTTTTTATTACCCTGCAGATCAACAAACCTTTGCGCAAATCTCTGCGGAACGTAAGAACCAAATTTCTCACAGAGGCCAAGCAGTGGAGAAGTTGAAAGAAAAATTAAATGATTGGTTGGAGGGATAGGGATGAAATTGTTAGTTTTAAGTGACAATCATGGAAATTATTCTATTGTAAAAAACATCATTCAGCAGTTTAGAGATAAAGTCGATTACATTATTCATTGTGGTGATTCAGAATTTTCATTTGATGATCCTATATGGCAATCTGTCGATGTTAAAGTAGCAGGGAATATGGATTTTTCTCCAGGCTATCCAACTAGTGAAATTCTATCGACCCCTATGGGCAAAATTTTGGTTACTCATGGTCATTTGTATCAAGTAAATCAAGGAAATATCAATCTTTTAGAATTAGCTTTACAAAAGAATGCCAAATATGTTTTCCACGGCCATACACATCGCCTATATGCTGAAATGAAGCGAGGAGTATTATTTATGAACCCTGGTTCTATAGCCCAAGCAAGGGGTGAAATTCAAGAAAAAACATTTGCTATTGTTGAAATTTCCAATGAATTTATTAAGGTTGATTATTACAATCCACATGCAATTCAGTTAGAAGACTTGTCTTATTATTTTAAATTAGATGGAGCTGATTGATCTTGATAGATCCTAACTTATCAAAACATATTGTTGAAAATCTTAAGGAAGTTATTATCCCAGCTGATAATGTAGCCTATCTTTATGACTTTAATTCATTAATCCATGGCTTACTAGTACTTAATCAAGTTGACTATTCCATGATTCCAGTAGTTAACCAACATGGTCAAATAGTTGGTTTGGTAAGTATTAATATGATCGTTAAAGAAGCTATAACTTTAGAAGATATTGATCTTGACAACTTAAATAACAAACTGATAAAACATTTAGATTTAAGGAAACCGGAATTTATAACGATGAATGAAAAGTTAGAATCAATTTTGCATAAATTGGTCGATAATAATTTTTTATGTGTGGTAGAAAACCATGTTGAAAAAAAATTCATTGGTATTATTACTCGGAATATGATTTTAAAGCGAATAAATGCGTTCTTACATCGTACCAGTTTAAAAGAGTTAAGGGTTTCAAACTATCAACAAAGCCGTGAGAAAAAAATAATAAATAAATAGGCCGCTTTTAAGCCCTTATCTTTGAGTTAAATACGCTTTCATGCTATATTTAAGATAATAATTTAGCAAAGGAGGATAATATATGACAATTGGTCAAATTGCAGCCATGATTGCAGCTTTAGCCTTTGCAATTCTTGTTGTATTCTTATCAATGACCTTGATTAAAATTGGAGATATTCTAACGAATCTTAAGGAAACGGTGAGTAAGTTAAATAATACCATTGATGTTGTAACTAAAGATGTTGATCATCTATCAATTGAGGTGGAGGGTTTACTTAATAAATCAAATACGCTTGTAGATGATTTAAATGGTAAGTTAGGAAAAACTG
Source organism: Facklamia sp. 7083-14-GEN3 (assembly GCF_024742075.1). Classification (GTDB taxonomy): domain Bacteria; phylum Bacillota; class Bacilli; order Lactobacillales; family Aerococcaceae; genus Facklamia. The sequence goes on from NZ_JANSGD010000001.1 coordinate 315,861, forward strand.
ATCCATTGTTTACTGCCATCGGTGATGTCGGAACATCAGTCTCAGAATTAAATGACTCGACAAAAGAGATGACATCAAATTTTGTTTCAAATATGCTTAAGAAGAACAAGAAAAAATCACCAATTGATTCCATTCAGAAAGCATCAAGAATGGTTAATCGACTCAAAGTGAAGCCACAAGTTAAAAAGTCTGAAACCATGGCCAAAGTTCCAGTTAAGCAAGAAAATAGAAGTTTAGATTCCTTCATTCAAGGAAAACCTTCTAAAACAGCTGGTGAGATTTCAATTAATTTAAAGGAGGCAAAATAGTATGAAAAATAATGATGGATTTTTAGCGGGTGCTTTATTAGGCGCTCTTATTGGAGGAGCAGCGGCTCTTTTATACGCTCCGAAATCAGGTAGAGAATTGCGTGAAGATTTAAATGAAGAATTAGATTATTGGATTGATCGTGCCAATGATTATACAGACTACGCTGTAGAAAGAGGCGTGGAGATGTATGATGCAGCTTCTGATGCGGGTGAAGATATCCGTGTAAATCTTAAGACTTCAGCTGATCAAATTAAGCGTTCTGCTGAAGAACTAAAGAAAGAAGCAAGCAAAGAATGGGATCATGTTAAAGAAGATCTCAGTCAATCTAAGGACATTTTGAGTGCAAAGATTGAAGATATTGAAGTTGATACCAAAGAGGAATTAAAAGGCGTGAAAAAAGAAGTTGAGAAAAAAACTGACGAACTTCTAAAATAAATTAAAACCTCCCTTAAATAGGGAGGTTTTAATTTGTGAAAAAACTGTGAAAACTTGAGAATAAAGCTAGAAAACGCTTGCACTTACTGTCTGCTTATGTTAAATTACAAAGAGTAAATTAAAATTTTGAAAGAAGGGTAGGCATGGAAAAACAAACAATTACAATATATGATGTAGCTCGTGAAGCTGGCGTATCGATGGCAACTGTCTCTCGAGTTGTAAATGGTAATCCCAATGTAAAACCTAGTACACGAAAAAAAGTCTCAGAAGTGATAGAGCGTTTAGATTATAGACCTAACGCGGTAGCGCGAGGCCTAGCAAGTAAAAAAACTACCACTGTGGGAGTCATTATTCCTAACATTACCAATATCTTCTTTTCTGCGTTAGCACGTGGAATTGATGATATAGCTGCTATGTACAAATATGATATAATTTTAGCAAATGCCGATGAAAGTGTCGACAAAGAAATTAATGTTTTCAATAATCTTCTAGCTAAGCAAGTAGATGGTATTATCTATATGGGCTACAATGTTGGTGAAGAACTAAAGTCATTAATTAAGACTTCAAGAACACCTGTTGTTATAGCAGGTATGGTTAGTGAAGACCCTGAGCTCTATACCGTTTCAATTGACATTCGTTTAGCGATTGAAGAAATGACTGAATTTTTACTTCAAAGAGGTAAAAGACCAGCTATTATTACCGACTCTGAAAACTTTTATGTCAATCGCGTGCATCGAATTCCTGGCTATAAATCAGCATTAGCAAAGCACAATATTGCGGTTGATGAAGATTTGATTATCCAAAGTGACTTTACTGATGATGAAGGAGATATTATTGTTGACCAATTGTTAGCCGCTAAGGCGAGTGGTGTGATTGCAACAAAAGACTTCTTAGCAGTAGCGATTTTAAATGCGCTTACTGATAGAAATATTAAAGTTCCTGAAGATTTCCAAGTGCTTACCAGCAAAAACTCAGTACTGACTAAATATTCCCGTCCTCAACTATCATCTTTACAATATCCTTTATATGATGTTGGAGCGGTGGCAATGCGCTTGTTAACAAAAATCATGAATGATGAGGGCATCGAACAGCGTCAAATCATTCTACCTCATAAATTAGTACACCGTGGATCAACCCTTAGTGAATAAAAAACAATAAAAAAGCTATGAGTTTAAACTCATAGCTTTTTTATTTTAGCAAATTTATTCATAATACACTTCTTCAGTCACAGTTTCACTGTTTTCTGGGTCTGTTGGTAATAGGTTACCGTTTTCATCGGTGTTTTCAGAACTTGATTCATCTTCTTCATTAGTTGTTTCTTCTGTAGTGGTAGTTGATGTCGTCGTTTCCTCAATTGATCTCATGTAAGCAGTCCAAAAACGTGCGGTGTCTTGGTCACTAGCATTAAACATGAAATTATAAGAGAGTGGAGCAGCAGGATTTGAATTTTTAAAGAGGTCTTGCTTAATTGGTCCATTTAAGTTAGCAATTCGGTTATTATAGGTAATGTTTCCAGGTAAAGTACCTGTAATTGCTACAATGTTTTGACTAACCACAGAAGCAGGTTGTGCAAAGACTTCATTAGAACCAAAGATGTCCGGACGAACTCTAAACAAGGCATTGGCAATATTAGCCCAATATACTTGCGAGCGAACCGATTCATTTCCAAGTCCATCATTAGGATTCACGAAATATTCATTATATTGTGAATCATAGCCTGCCCAAGTACCTATGGTAATAGAAGGTGTCGAGGCAATAAACCACAAATCTTTAGCGTTCTCACTAGTTCCAGATTTTGCAATCCAATCTCCTGGTACCTGTAGATTGGACTTGGCATATTGTCCTGAACCAAATTCAGTGGTATCTCTTAAAATATCTACCATTAAGTAATTTGTATCTTCACTAAAAACTTTCTGTGGTTCTACTTCTTGCTCAAATACAGTATTTCCAAAAGAATCAACAATTTTACTAATAATATGCCCTTGAATATAATAACCATTATTAGCAAAAGTTGAGAAAGCAGACGTTTGTTCAAAAACAGTCGGTCCTGTGTTTACTCCACCAATAGAAAAAGCAAGGTTGTATGTCTCTTCTTCATCATAAGCTAATCCCTCTTTAAATCCCATTAAGTTGAGGTAATCATAAACTGGGACATTTTGCTGTATTAATCCTTGATAAATTCGGATAGTTGGTAAGTTAAGAGACTTGGCCAAAGATTCTCTAGCAGAGATAAATTTATTAGAAATCGATTCTCCATAATTTGTCGGTTTCCATTCAGTCCCGTCGGGATAAGTTTCTACAAATGGCGTATCAGGAATAATTGTAGCAGGGGCAATGAGGTTGTTTTCAATTGCCGGTGCATAGACAGCCAGTGGTTTGATAGTTGAACCAGGAGAGCGACGAGTGGCAAATGCATGATCAATTTGATTATTTTCATAATCAGTTCCTGCCACAAATCCTAATACTTTTCCACTGGTATTTTCAATAACCACAACACCTGTTTGTATGTTTTCAACATAATAAATTTCTTCACCAGAGCTAGGATCTGTATAAACGCCGTCATAGCTTACACCTAATGAGTTTACATTTTCCCTGGCTGTTTCCTGTAACTGATCATAAATTGCTTTATCAATAGTGGAATAAACTTTATAACCACCGGTACGTAGCTGATTTTCGGCTTCAGAATAATACTGATTATATAAGTCAATATCTTTTAAAACTTCATTCATTTGATTTCCATCATCAGTAATATTCATCTCCATTAATATTTTAATTGTTTCACTCATTACTGTTTGATACAGGTATGATTGACGCTCGATTGGGCGATTTTCAGGTTCAATAAAATCTTTGGTAATATCATAATTAATAGCTGCTTCGTATTCTTCTTTTGTAATAGCCTTATTACGATACATACTAAATAGAACAGCTTTCATACGATTGATACCCGGTTCAAAATCCTCTCTTAGTGAACTGTTGAAATCATAAGGAGTATAAGTATAAGGATCTTGTGGTAAGCCGACTAGAAAGGCAGCTTGAGGTAAATTAACTTCATCTGGTTCTTTGCCAAAAATTCCTTCAGATGCTTCGCGAATTCCTGCAATATTGTCTCCTTCATTATTGCGTCCAAAAGGCGACACATTCAGATAGGCGTTCAATATTTCATCTTTTGTGAAGTATTTTTCCAATCTTAAAGCCAATAGAATTTCATTAGCTTTTCTAAAGAAAGTAACATCATTTGTCAATAATTGTTGCTTAACTAATTGTTGAGTTAAGGTGGATCCTCCAGTACCTGATCCTGAAATGAGTGTTTGAAGAATTGCTCTCAATGTTGACTTTGGATTAACTCCTATATGATCATAGAAGGCCTGGTCTTCTATAGAAATTAAACCATCTTGAATATAAGGTGAAATATCTTCTAAATTGGCAACAGATCTAACTACATCTGATCTTATGTCAGCAATAATGTCACCAGAGTTATAATATAGACTGGATTGTTGCTCAACTTGATTAATAGCTTCAGCCATCTCCTGTTTACTTGGTGGAGTCGTATCAGATACTAAAGAAGTAAAATAGCCTAATCCAACTCCTGAGAAGAGAAAGCAAAAAAGCAGGCCAACAACAACTAAATAGACGAACAGACGCTTAAACACATTAAAAATAATAGAAATAACCAAGGAAACTTTAGAAGCCCAGTCAAGACCTTCCAAAGAAAGTTGACTACGTGCTTCTTTTTTTCTTTGTCTCCGTTTATCAAGATAAGATTGGAAAAAATTTTTATTCGATGAATACTTATCATTTTCATTCTCTGGTGTTTCTTCAGCTTCTTGATGAGGGGGTCTATTTGATTTCATAGCGTTCGGACTAGAATTGGCCGTATCTTTATCATTGATGGAATCATCAAAAGACTTCCTTTTAAGATTTAACTCACCAAGAGGTTCAGTATTTTGAAATGTTTTATCGGCAGAATCATTTTTTTCAATGGAATCTTTTATTAAGCCTTTTGAATTTTTATTGAGAGTAGGCTCTTTTTCCGATCTGATGGATTGATTCTGGATAGGTACTATCGGATTTTTATCCTTATTAGAATGAGAAGAAGTTTTATCAAAATTATTTAAACTTTCATTTTCAAGTTCATTAATTCTTTTTAATCTTCTTGCCCGAGCTTCTTCGCTATTTATATAGTTAGAAGATTTTTGATTAGTTAATCTTTGCCGCCTTTGTTTGAGAGTAGGCTTGATATCTTTTGAGTGATGACCCTCCAAAGGTGGCAGATGATTCTTGCTTTCTTTATTAGTCATTTCATTATCCCCTTTATCGGCTTAAATTATGCAGAGTGAGATTTATTTAAGCTTTCTCCTATTGCGTTTAGTCTTTCTTCCCATTCATCTGTGGAAAGATTATGCTTAATCACATAACGGTTACGAGGATGGCGTCGACAAGCTTCACTACATCCGCGTAAATACTTATCTTCATTTGCTTCAGAAGCTAATATTTGTTCATTACATTCTGGGTTGGCACAATTAACATATCTTTCACAAGGTGTCCCATCAAAATAATCTTTTCCGACTACTGTTGGATTTACTTGGTTAATTGGAACAGCAATTCTTTCATCGAAGACATACATTTTACCATCCCATAGTTCACCTTTTGTTTCTGGATCTTTTCCATATGTATCAATACCACCATGTAATTGTCCTACGTCTTTAAAACCTTCTTTTAATAACCAACCTGAAAATTTTTCACAGCGGATACCACCGGTACAATAGACAACTACACGTTTGTCCATAAATTTCTCTTTATTCTCTTTAACCCAGTCAGGAAGTTCGCGGAAATTGCGAATTTCAGGTCGGACAGCCCCCTTAAAATGACCTAAATCATATTCGTAATCATTGCGAGTGTCAAGCACAACCGTATCCTCATCAAGTAGGGCGTCTTTAAATTCTTTAGGGGATAGATATTGTCCAGTAATTTCATGAGGGTCGATATCTTCATCTAAATTTAAAGCAACAATTTCTTCGCGAGTTCTTACATACATCTTTTTATGCGCATAATCGTCCGCTGGATCTTGCTTGAACCATAAATCTTCAAAGCCTTCTAAGGAATGAACATAGTCCATATATTTTTGCGTTTGGTCAAGGGTACCTGAAACTGTTCCATTAATTCCTTCTTCACCAACCAAAACGCGCCCCTTTAGGCCAATGCGGCGACAAAACTCTAAATGCTCTTTGGCAAATAATTCAGGGTCGTCAATTTTTTGATATTTATAATATAACAATACGCGATAATTTTTTTCCATAATAAACCTCCTGTAGTTGCAAGCTACATTTATTTTCATATCTTTATATTATACGTAAAGCCAGTAAAAGTCACAAGTTTTTACCATTTTTAATCTGATTGTTAAATAAGTCTATTACAATTAGGTCAAATCAACTTTTATAAAATCTAGCTCAGTAAATTTTCAATAATAAAAAAATCAGAAGTTGTAACTTCTGACTTTTGTTTGAATTTATAAGGTGATTCATAAATAGTAAGTAGTGCGTTACTTACTTAATGTTTATTAACTTTCAGTTTAAAATTGGAATTTTTTGATTAAACGATCCATAACAGGTAATTTTAAGATTAGTACTAGGATAATGGTATTCAATGGTAGCGAAACGGCATTTTTGGCGATACGAATTGGCATGAATGCTGCCCAAGCTTTACCTTGCATCATTTTAATCCATAATGATCCAAATCCTAAATTTACGATAAAGGTTACTAAAACTACTGCCATTAGGATGTTTTTCCAATTATGTTCTTTACGCCATAAGAACCAACCGTAAATGAACCCCGCTAAACCAGCACTAAAAGTATAACCGAAGAAGAAGCTATAGCCATTTAGAAGAGCTGTAATAATATCGTTAGCCATCGACAGAACAATAGCCCACCATGGACCAATAATAGCACTAGAAATAGCTGTTCCGATGAAGCCAACACCAATTTGAGCAATTTCACCTACTCTAAATGCAGGAATATAGGCTAACATGATACGGAAAGCTAGCAACAAAGCCATGGTTGTTAATTGAAGGGTGGTTAATTTCCCTTTATTACCATAAGAACTAACGCGACGAGAATCAGTTTTTTGCATAAAAAATACGCTCCTTTTTTTTTGACAAGAGAGCGCTACAAATAATATTAATGCAGCGAATGCAAAGATAGTATCGCAAGAATAAATTCTTTTCGTTTGTTGGCCACATCCCATCCAACAACACTTGACGTTCTATCTTTTACTCTGTCTAATGATATGAATCATTGTAACGCAATTTTAAAGAAATTGAAAGGGGAGAAATCGATTTCGCTTTACTTGTGCTATAATATAGTAAAAAGGAGGGTCCATATGAAGAGAGTTTTAATTATCGCTAATCCAGGTTCAGGTAAAGGAAAGGCTACAGCTTATGCTGAACAGCTAGCTGATTTGTTAGTTAATACGTATGATGCTCAAGTCGATCATCGAACAACTCAAAAACCTCAAGATGCATTTGATTGGGCTAAAAACACCTCGGCCGATGAATATGATACGGTTATTTGTTTGGGTGGTGATGGTACTATTAATGAGGTGATATTTGGTTTGATGGAGAATTCAAAACCGCCTCATTTTGCTTTTTTACCTCTAGGGACGGTAAATGATTTAGCAAGGTCTTTAGGAATTTCTTTAAACCCAGAGGAAGCCATAAAACAATTTCAATCATTAGAGTTAAAAAAATTAGATATCGGTCAAGTCAATGAGCAATACTTTGCGAATGTTCTAGCTCTAGGGGCCATTCCTTCAGCCGTATTCGAAACTGAATCCAAAGTAAAAAACAAAATTGGAGTATTAGCTTACCTATTTGATGGTTTCAAAGCGATGTTCGAAGAAAATGAGTTTGATTTAGCAATCAGTGTCGATGGGAAAGAATCTCATCTTCTTAAAACGAATCTTTTAATATTGACACTCACTTCTAGTGTGGGAGGAATGGAAAACCTTCTTTCACAAGATCATCTATTTGATGGATTAGGCCATCTTTATGCTTTTAAAGGTTCTTTAGCTGTTTCTAGCATAGCTACTTTTATTGAAGAAAAAGGCCTTCCACGTCATGATTTAGATAATGAGTCCATCTTGTCATTAACGGGTAAATCTTTCGCTATTAAAATTGCCTCTTTGAATGAAGAACGAGAATTAAAGGCAAACATTGATGGTGATGAAGGTCCAAGTTTACCTTTAAATATAAAAATTCATGGTCAGGCGCTTTCTGTTTGGGTACCAAAAAAGAATAAGACTAAGCTTTAGGGTTAAATAGGAAATTGTGGTATAATATCATTTATAGAGGGTAATTTAAGGAAAGAGGGATAACGTGTCAAAAAAACTTTCAGATGGGCAAAGAAGTCTAATTGAAAAAGAGTTAAGACGTGGAACAAGCAAGTCACGTATCGCTTCGTTATTAGATGTAGATTATGATACAGGTCTTGAAATGATTGAGTCAGTTAAACTAGCAATACGTCCAGAAATTGGGGATAAGATTACTTTCAAATTTAGAGAAAGTAGTATGACAGGAATAATTACAAAATTGCTTTCTAATAGTGCTGTTGTTGATATATATTGGCAAGAATCGGATATGATGATGCAGGATATTATAGAGGAAAAGACGATTGTTAACTTCAAGGATATTATTGATTTTGTATCCTTACCACCTCAAGAAGAGGATAAGCATGTCATTCTTGATCCGCAACCTACTGTACACCTTAAAGGCACCAAGGAATACGATACATATACAGAAGAAGATTAATAAAATAAGAGCGAGTCTATTATCAGACCTGCTCTTATTTTTTTAAAAGATTTAACGATTACAAGCTGAATTGTTTAATTTCATCGATAGCTTGTCGAAGTGTTTTATCCATTTGATTATTGGTCTCATTTTTTTCAAACTCTTCAATATGGTAGTAACTTAAAAAGCCATTAAACCAAGCGATTGGATCTGAAATTTTTTCTTCAATAAATGGATAATATACCATCATTAATAAATTAATTTCTTCTAAAAGCCTATCGTAGATGTGAGGATTATTATTGTCAGTATAACTTTCTAGAAGAGCCTTTATATATAGGTAAGTGGAGTCTTGTTTATAAGAAACTAAAGATTGGCTATCAATCTTTTCTATCTTTTCAAACCATGCTAATTTTAAATGGACTTGATAATTGTGAAATACGTAATGATGCAAAATATCACTTTTAACAAATTGACTAATTTCTTTATCGGATAATAAAGCAGTTAATACAGGATGTTTGAGAGAGTAATCTAGATTATAGAGAGTTTTGATTTCTTTTAAAAGTTCAAATAGAGTTAACTCTTTCAATTGTTTCACCTTAATATCTAACTCATCCGTATCAATAAGAAGTTGAAGTTCTTTAGAGAGAGCTTCTGCTTCTTTAATATTTTCAATTTGTTTAGCTATCAAAGAAACATCCCAATTTCTTCGACCAAAATACTCTTTGATTTCATATAATTGAATCAATAATTCTTGATGAGAAAAAAGATAGGGTAAAGATTGAACGTAAAGCAGTGCTAATTCATGGTCAAGGTCTTGGATGGATTGTTCTGATAGAAAGCCTTGCCATAACTTTTTGACAGCTTGACTTTTATTTTGAATAATATGAATTGAAATTAATTCTTTAAAAACTTTAGGGGAAGGCTCTATCTGATAGCTTTCTTTCAAAAAGATGGTTGCACGTTCATAATCATTTTGTTCCAGTGCATTCATGGCTTTGCGATAGAAATTTTCGCTATTATTTGGCATTTGAATAAGATCTGTCAATTTAAGAGGCTCCTTTCATAAAGAGAGGGTGAAAAACGTATGTGGATACAAATTGATGCTGCTTTTGATCCTAAAACTAAAGAAACAGGCTTAGCATTTTTAGTTTTCAATCCTGATCAAGTTAGTACATTCAAATTTTATACTACTGAATGCAAGGATAATCACCAAGCGGAGTTTATTGCATTAAGGTTAGCAATGCAATGGATTAAGCAAGAAAAATTAAAAACGGATCAACTCATTCAAATTAAAACTGATTCAAAGATTGTTTTCCAATCCATCGAAAAACGTTTTGCAAAGAAGGATTATTTTAGCAAGCTCTTAAAAGTCATTCTATCTGAAATGGATTGTTATCCTTTACTTTTTTTAAAATGGATTCCTGAGAAAGAAAATCGAGCAGCTGATCAAGCGGCAAAACAAGCCTTACGTAAACAGGGAAAAGTAGAAATCTTAGATTCTTATTTATTTGTGGACCAAAACTGATAATAGTTAACTTTAATTGCACCGTTATACAACTTGCGTTTTTTGCTAGCTTTTTCACCATAAAATTTTTCGAATGAGTCGTCACTTGAGAGGAAGTACTTTGACCAAGTCGTCATCGGCCGGTATATATTACCCATATCTTGATAAAGTCGATGTACCTTTTCTTCGTCTAACAAGCGATCGCCATAGGGTGGGTTGGAGATTAAAATACCATATTCTTCATCCGGGCGATAGTCTTTTAACTGCATCTGTTTAAAAGTAATATCTTCTCGCACGCCGGCATTTTCAGCATTTTGCTTAGCGATTTCAATCATTCTTCCATCGATATCGCTTCCGAAAATATTGAGTTTTACTTCATGATTAATTTCTTGGCGAGCTTTTGTTTTTTCCTTCTGCCATACTTCTGGATTAAAGAAATCCCATTTTTCTGCTGCAAAAGACCGATTTAATCCTGGAGCAATATTTCGTCCCATTAAGGCAGCTTCAATTAAAATTGTACCAGATCCACACGTAGGATCGTAAAGAGGACGGTCAGGGAACCAAGTAGTCAATTTAACTAGAGCTGCTGCCATATTTTCTTTAAGAGGAGCTCCTCCTTTTTCAGTTCGATAACCTCGTTTAAATAAACTGCTTCCGCTTGTGTCCAAAGTAATCATCGCTACATCTTTAAGTATTGAGATTTCAATCGGATAGTAATCTCCTGTTTCGCTTAAAGGCATTTTACGAGCGTAATGATCCATTACTCGCTTGGCTATAGCTTTTTTTACAATTCTTTGACAGTTGGGAACAGAGTAAAGTTTTGATTTTACTGATTTTCCGGAAACAGGAAATTCTGCATCCATGGGTAAGAGGTCTTCCCAGGCAATCGCATAGGTTTGGTCAAACAGCTCTTCAAAAGAGGTCGCTTTAAATTCGCCCACCACTACTTTAATTCGATCAGCGGTTCTTAACCATAGATTTGTTTTAGCAATATCTTCTGCTGACCCTTTAAAGCGCACGCGACCATTTTCAGTTTGTGTTTCATAACCTAAATCCTTTAGCTCCCGATTAACAATTCCTTCGATACCTGCCGCTGCTGTGGCAATTAAATTATATGTTTTCATGAATAACCCTTTCTTTTAAAAAAACACGATTCAGTAAGCTTGGAGGCTCAGAATCGTGTTATTGACTATATACATCTATAAATACCTATATTAGTAAATTTCGATAAGCCATGTTCTGTCAATATTTATTCCATAGGCAAGAATAAATAAAGGGTAATCATCTATCTACAAGATAACTTGTCTCTCGTTTAGTTAAGCAATGCTTACGCATTTTCCCATATAGAGAGTGCCCCTACCAAATTTGGGTTGCTCGCTCGAGGGGTTTACCGCGTTTCAGCTTTTTGTTTCCAAAAAGATTCGTCACTGTGGCACTTTATGAGTTACTTATTCTTAGCTAAGCCTTAGAATGTTCACTCGCCGTTCACCTTAAGGCTACCTTAGCTTATTGTTTCGCTAAGCACGAACACTACAAGCATTTCAGCTTGTGCGAGCATGGACTTTCCTCAGCCAAATAAATTGACCGCGATTACCTGAAATTTACTATGATTATTAATTTTGACTAGACTCTGTATTTGAAATTTTGGCACCGAAAACATGTTTTTCCAAATTAGATAAACGTTTAAGGATATCAAAGTTAGTTACACCAGAACCTGGAGTCGTAGAAACATTTTTCTTAGCTAAAGATAATTGCTTAGTTAATTCATCTATTTTAGCAATCAGTCGTTCATTTTCATTCTTTAAAAATACTACATCTTTTTGATAAGAATCATAATCACGAATAATACTATCGAGATACTCATCGACTTCAGCAGCGTTATAGCCACGCATGGAACGAGAAAATTCTTTTTGTAAGATATCTTTTGCTGTTAAGTTTTTTTCTGCCATGAAGTTCACCTCGTTTATAATCTTTTATATTAAATAGAATATCAACTTCTATTTTATCCTTTTTTATTGAAAATTTCAAAAAAATAAAGAAAAATCTAAAGTCTATTCATTATTATTACACGCCCTTATTAAAATAGCTAGACTTAATCTTGAAAAATTAACTTCTTTTGATTGAAAAAACATTAACAGTCCTCCATAATGTGAATAAGCTCGGCTTTAAATCATTAAAAGCATTGACTGGGGGGGTATAATGTCTCATTGGACAAAAGTGACTATCTATCTTGAAACAAAGAAACCTGATGAAGTGGAATATGTTTCTCATCTCTTATTTGAGTGGGGAGCTAAAGGAACCCAGGTTATAAATGTGGATGGATATATGGAAAATAAAGAAAATTTATTTGGAGAAATTCCTTTAGTAATACCTGATAAAGAAAAAAGTAAGAAAGGACTCGTCTTAGGTTTTTTTGAACAGGACATTGAAAAAGACTTGTTCGATAACTATTTAGATGACAATCTCTATTTTGATTATAGTTGGGAAAAAGGGCCGATTGAAATGGAAAATTGGCAAAGAAACTGGATGAAAAACTATCGGATTCAAGAAATTTCACGCTTTATAAAAGTTGTTCCAGTATGGGATTCGTATTCTCCTAAATATAAAGACGAAAAAGTAATCTATTTAGATCCGGGAGTTGCCTTTGGAACTGGTGATCACCCAACAACACGACTAGGTGCGCAAGCCTTAGAAATGGTCATGCGAGGTGACGAGAAAGTTTATGATGTTGGAACTGGTTCGGGTATTCTTGCATTGATAGCTTTTGCTCTTAATGCACAAAAAGTTGTGGGCTACGATCTTGACCCTCAAGCAATCTCGGCAGCTAAACAAAACCTTACTTATCAAAAATGGGGAAAAATGGGATATCCTGATGATTATAAGCCGGCTATTTCTTTTCATGTGAATGACTTATTAAAAGGTGTTGAAGAAAAAGCAAATATTATTATGGCCAATATCCTACCCCACATATTACAAAACCTTTATCAGGATGCTTATCAGCTTTTGGATAAAGATGGTTATCTAGTCTTAGGAGGAATACTCGCTGAGAAGGCGGAGCAAGTAATCGAGTCTCTGCCAAAAAATCAATGGGAAATAATTCAAATTAATTATTATAAAGGATGGGCTGGCATTACAGCTCAGAAGAAAGAGTAAGTTATGCATCAATATTTTATCGATGAACCGAATCAAATAGTAGAAATTGGGAAGAAAGTCTTTTTGAGTCAATCAGACAGTCATCATTTAATCAATGTTTTAAGGGCTAAACAAGGTAAAGAATTAATAGTTGTTCACAATCAAAAGAAATATTTAGCTTCTTATCTAAAAAAAGACAGTGATCGTGCATTATTAGAAGTTATTTCACCCTTAAGTGAGGCGCTTAGTCAAACGGAGTTACCGGTTGAGGTGGTAGTAGCTTGTGGATTATCCAAAAATGACAAAATTGATTCAATTGTTCAAAAAGCTACAGAATGCGGCATGAGTAGCTTCCAACCATTAGCGCTAAAACGCGATGTAGTCAAATGGGACCAGAAAAAAGCTAGCAAAAAAAGTGAAAGATTACAAAAAATTGCTGACAGTGCCGCAGAACAATCAAAACGCTTAAAAAAGGTTGATGTTAAGCAACTTTTATATTTAAAAGAATTTGTTAATCAGTATCGAACTTACGATATTAAATTAGTTGCGTTCGAAGAAAGTGCTAAAGAAGGTCAACATCATCTTTTGGCTAAATTATTAAAAAATATCGAAAAAAACAAAAAAATAGTCATGGTATTTGGATCTGAAGGTGGATTAGATCAAGAAGAAGTATCGTTCTTAGTGAAAAATGGATTTAAGACTTGTAGCTTGGGCCCAAGAATCTTACGTGCAGAGACTGCACCTATTTATCTTTTAAGTGTTATTTCTTATGTTACCGAAATTGAAAGGGAGTTTTAAAATGGAATTAAATAAATACATCGATCATACATTATTAAATGCAAATGCAACTAAAGTTCAAATAAAACAAGTTTGCCAAGAAGCGTTGGAATACAAATTCATGTCAGTATGTATTAATCCGGTTTGGGTCAGTTATGCCTATGAATTGTTGAAAGATTCTGACGTAAAGGTCTGTACAGTGATTGGTTTTCCTTTAGGAGCCAATACTTCATCTACTAAAGTCTTTGAAGCAAAAGAGGCAGTAAAAAATGGGGCAAGTGAAATTGATATGGTAATTAATATTGGAGCGGCCAAAGCAGCTGATTGGGAAACGGTAGAAGAAGATATTCGCCAAGTCGTTCAAGCGGTTCCAGAAGAAATCATTGTGAAAGTTATCATTGAAACTAGCTTACTTGAAAAAGAAGAGAAAGTGAAAGCTTGTCTGGCTGCAAAAGCCGCTAAGGCAGATTTTGTTAAAACTTCTACTGGTTTTTCAACAGGAGGTGCTGTTAAAGAAGATATTGTCCTAATGCGTTCAACTGTTGGTGATACAATGGGAGTTAAAGCTTCAGGTGGAGTTAGTGATAAAGCAACGGCAATGGTTATGATTGAAGCCGGAGCAAATCGCATTGGCGCTTCCAAAGGAATTAAAATTGTTTCTGAATAAAAGTTTAAACAACTGTGTCTTTGGACCAGTTGTTTTTTAGCATAGTTTGGAAAAGGCAGGATTAATTGTATAAAGAGCACTAGTGTTGTCTTATTGTAAGTAGTTAAGTTATAATAGTAGAAAAATTATTTAGAAAGAGTGGTGATAATATGGGAAGAAATGATGTCTATACTGGTGAAGAAGTTATAGCGATTTGTCGATCTTATATGAATGAAAGTAAGGTTGCTTTTGTTAAGAAAGCATTAGAAGTAGCAACCAAAGCGCATGAAGGACAAGAGCGGCTCTCTGGAGAACCCTATATTAATCATCCAATTCAAGTAGCAGGTATTTTAGCTAATATTAAATTAGATCCTGATACAGTGGCTACTGGCTTTTTACATGATGTAGTGGAAGATACGGACTACACTTTGGAAAGAATTCAGGAAGAATTTTCAGAATCCGTTGCCTTCTTAGTGGATGGCGTTACCAAACTCGGTAAGATTAAATTTCAAAGTAAAGAAGAACAATTAGCAGAAAATCACCGTAAAATGTTGATTGCAATGGCTAAAGATATTCGTGTAGTAATGGTCAAATTGGCTGACCGTTTACATAATATGCGTACCTTGAAATTTCAAAAACCCCACAAACAAATTGAAAAGTCTCAAGAAGCATTAGATATTTATGCACCCTTGGCTGAAAGAATTGGTATGAGCGTCATAAAATGGGAATTAGAAGATATTTCACTAAGATATATCAATCCTCAGGCATATTATGATATTGTCCATCAAATGGACCAAAAACGAGACGAGCGAGAAGAATATATCAATGTCGTAATTGATCAGATTAAAGATGCGATTGACGAACTTTCAATGGATTCCACTGTTTATGGTAGACCGAAACATATTTATTCCATTTATCGTAAAATGGTGGATCAAAATAAAGAATTTGATGATATCTATGATTTGTTAGCGGTGCGCGTTTTAGTCGATTCAATTAAAGATTGTTATGGAGTACTAGGGATTATTCATACTAAATGGAAGCCAATGCCAGGGCGTTTTAAAGATTATATTGCCATGCCTAAAGCCAATATGTATCAATCGATTCATACGACCGTTATTGGGCCACAAGGTAAACCCGTTGAAGTTCAAATAAGAACGCACCTAATGCATGAAGTGGCAGAATATGGATTAGCAGCTCATTGGGCTTATAAAGAAGGAAAAACAGTCGATGAACATCCACGAGATAACATTCAACAACAATTGAAATGGTTTCATGATATTGTTGAGTATGAGGATGATGCGGGAAATGCCAGCGAATTCATGGAATTTATTAAAGAAGATGTTTTTAAAGATCAGGTTTATATCTTTACTCCTAAAGGAGATGTCTTTGAATTACCACTAGGCTCAGGACCAGTCGATTTTGCTTTCCATATTCATACTGAAATCGGAAATAAAACGGTCGGAGCGAAAGTTAATGGCAATATCGTGCCTCTTAATTATCGCTTAAAAAATGGGGATATTGTTGAAATATTAACTAATCCAAGTTCGGTAGGACCTAGTCGTGATTGGCTGAAGTTTGTTAAAACTTCTAAAGCACGCAATCGGATTAAACGTTATTTTAAAATGCAAGAACGTGAAAAAAATAGTGAAATTGGGCAAGAACTATTAGAAAAGGCTCTTAAAGAGAATGGAACATCTTTAAAATCAGAACTCAAAAAAAATAAGGAAAAAGATTTACTTGAAAGATTTAACTTCAATGAGATGAAAGATTTGTGCGCCTCTGTCGGATTAGGAGAAATTTCACCGACTTCTATCATGCATTTTTGGAATATTAAGAAGGTTGACAAAAATGCCAAATTATCAAATGTTATTTCTAAAGATAAGGCGAATGATTCTGATAATAATAAATCGGGCAATGAAAAAGGATTAGTAGTTGACGGTGTCGATAATCTAATGATGCGACTCAGTCGTTGTTGCAATCCAGTTCCAGGTGATGAGATAGTTGGTTATATTACAAGAGGCCGAGGTATTTCTGTTCACCGTAAAGATTGTTCTAACTTAAAGGGTGAAATTGAATTGGACGATCGAACGATTGCAGTGCATTGGTCCGAAGAAGATCAAGAAGAACATGAGTATGAAACGGAAATACAAGTCATCGGTTTTGACCGGTCAGGTATGATTAACGACGTTTTAAATGTGGTCAACCATACGGTCAAAAACCTCAAAGGTGTCAATGGGCGCATTGATGATCAAAGTCAAGCCATTATTGATCTAAAGGTTCTAGTTGCCAATACGCAACAACTACATGAATTAATCGTTAAATTAAAGAATATCCCAGATGTCTATGAGGTGGAACGTCAAGGCAATTAGGAGGTCAAATGAAAGTAGTTATTCAAAGAGTGAATCATGCTAGTGTAAAAGTTAATGATGAAGTAGTAGGAGCTATTAAAGAAGGACTTCTACTCTTAGTCGGATTTGGACCTGAGGATACGCTGAAAGACTGTGAGTATTGTGCCAGAAAAATTTTTAATATGCGGATTTTTGACGATGAGGATGGAAAAATGAACTTATCATTGAAAGATATTGGCGGCAATATTCTTTCAGTCAGTCAATTCACCCTGTATGCTTCTAGTAAGAAAGGAAATCGACCAAGCTTTACTAATGCTGCAAAACCAGAACAGGCTGAAGAATTATACAATTATTTTAATCAAGAACTTGACAAAAAAGGATTTAAAGCTGAAACTGGTATTTTTGGAGCCGATATGCAAGTTGAATTTGAAAACAATGGTCCTGTTACAATAATTTTGGATTCTAATGAGTAAATAAACAATACCCCTGATTAAGATTTATCTATCAGGGGTATTGTTTATTTCTAATTGATTTTCAACTTGATCAAAATAAGTTGAGAGTCCTTCAGTAATAGCATCAGCTAAATTCTGATGGTAATCATACGTTAACATTAATTCCAAATCTTCGCTATTTGTAATATAACCTAGTTCGAGTAAAAGAGAAGGGACTGTATTTTCGCGTAAAACTTGAAAATTCCCATACTCAACACCTAAATTAGGCCGACCAGATGTTATTAATCCAGAATGTAAGGTCTTCGCAAATTCTTCGTCATTTAAATGATAGAAATATGTACGAACACCATTGATTTGTGTGTCATATGAGGAGTCGAAATGTAAAGAAAGAAATAAGTCTGGCTGCTTTTGATTACTGATTTCGACCCTTTCAGTGAGGTCTAAAAATTGGTCGCTCTCGTTAGTCAAGATAACTGTAGCCCCGAAAGCTTCAAGTGTTTTCTTCAATACATCAGCAATCTTATAGGTAAAGCTTTTTTCAGAATATTTTTGATCTGTACTTAACGTTCCTGGATCTTCTCCACCATGACCAGGGTCTAACATGATAGTGGCTTGTTGGAGTTTAGAATTAACAGGTTGAGAACGATGGTCTATTGAATAGACAGGCTCTGATAAAGAAAATGAATTTATATAACCTTTTATGCCTTGTTGATCTGCTACAAAGTAAAAAGATTCCTGAGCATTATATTCAATAAAATCTAGCCTAGTAAATTCTTGTAAGTAATTGGTTTGATAAATGATATTAGAAAAATTGTCTGCTTTCTCTAATAAATAATCCTCTTTTTTTCGCATAATGAGCTTGTCCTTCAAGCGTTCTTTTTCTTCTTCTTTTTCATCGATACTGTTATCTAATGAATCCGTTTCAACAAGTATGCGTTCAGCTTCTTCTTGGTTTATCAATTCTACTGCATTCAAGTTAACAAATGCTGGTTTACCTTGATAACTAACCTGGGCCCAATTGTATTCAATATAATTAATTGGGATGAGGCTATCTTTAGGAATAGTTGAAATAATGGAACTTTTAGAATCAGCTTTTTGATAGATAGCCGTTGCTTCTTCAAAAGAGGCTGCTATCTCTTTATCATTTTTAAGTTGATTATTATTGATTAACCACTTTGGTAGCCAACCCTCAATTCTTCCTAGATAACGTGCTTTTAACCAACCGGTTTGTTCTTGAATAATTTCAATTGAAGAGTTAGTAGCTATTTCAGTTACAACCTCAGAATTCGTAGTAGGAAAAGAATGTAGAACAATTCCCTGACGATCAATTTTTAACGTCTTCAAATTGCTAAGACTTTCAATACCCCATAATGTTACTAGACCAATTATAAGAGTTATTAAAAAAGGGGTTAACCGTTTAATGGTTAAATGATTCAATTTTTTTGTCCAAACGATTGCCATCCTATTTTCCTCCACTTTTCCTCTACTATATATAGTATAATTGATTGAATAATTAAAAAGTCAATTTTCAGATGGACTGTTACATAATAGTAATCGAATTGTTAATCAATCGGTATAAAACTTCTGAAGAAGTTTAATTCATCTTGACAAATTGATTAGCATTGAGTAATCTGAACTTAATTAATCAATTCGTTGAAATAGATAAGTAGCTCTGGAACATACAGTGAGCAACAATTAGTGAAAAGTTGCATTTGAGAGTGAAGACACTATGGAGAAGAATAATCAAAAATTATTCCGTTAATCACGTTACGATTAAGAGGTGGTGGATTAATTCACTACGAAAATAGGTGGTACCACGTTGATGCGTCCTAAGTGAAAACTTAGGACGCTTTTATTTTAGGAGGGGTAGAATGATTCAAAAAATGAAAGGCACCGTTGATATCTTGCCACAGGATAGTTATCGTTGGCAATATGTCGAGGATGTAGCAAGAGATTTGTTTGATCAATATATGTATCGTGAAATTCGAACACCGTTATTTGAGTCTTATGATTTATTTTCACGTTCAGTTGGTAACACGTCAGATATTGTTTCCAAAGAAATGTATGACTTTTATGATAAAGGAGAACGACATATTAGTTTGCGACCTGAGGGGACTGCAGGTGTTGTGAGAGCTTATGTTGAAAATAAATTGTTTGGTCCAGAACACGCACAACCTTTTAAAGTCTATTACTTAGGTCCTTACTTTCGTTATGAACGACCTCAAGCAGGACGCCAAAGACAGTTTAATCAAATGGGCGTTGAAGTTTTTGGTTCAGACAATCCAGCAACGGATGTGGAAGTTATTAGTTTAGCTTGGCATTTCTTTCAAGAGTTAGGATTAAAAAATATTACTTTACAAATTAACTCTTTAGGAAAGCCAGAAGATCGTCAAGCATACCGTCAAGCGCTAATTGCTTATTTCGAGCCGCATATCAATGACTTGAGTGAAGATTCTAAAAAAAGGCTGCATGACAACCCCCTTCGTGTATTGGATTCAAAAGATCCTAAAGATAAAGCTTTTGTTAAAGAAGCTCCAAGTATTTTAGACTATTTATCTAAAGAGAGTAAGGACCATTTTGAACAGGTTCAATCTATGCTCAAGCAACTGGAAATACCTTTTGAAGTTAATGATAAAGTTGTAAGAGGTTTAGATTATTATCAAGATACTATTTTCGAATTTGTAGTAGATGATAATCAAATAGGTGCTCAATCAACTGTTTGTGGTGGCGGTCGTTATGATGGACTGGTGCAACAAATAGGTGGACCGGATAAGCCTGGCTTTGGTTTTGGTTTAGGAATTGAACGTCTTCTTTTATTAATGGATCAACAAAATATAGAAATTCCAGAATATGAACCAGTAGATATTTATGTCTTATGCCGTGATGAATCGGTTAATCAATTGGCAACTGAGCTCGTTCAAAAGGCTAGATATGCTGGATTAATAGCTGAAAGAGACTACTTATTTAGAAGTATAAAGTCTCAATTTAAAACAGCCGGAAAATTATCAGCAAAATTAACTATTATGTTGGGTGAGCAAGAAATTGAGTCTGAAAAATTAGTAGTCAAAAATCAAGAAAATGGAATTGAGACAGAGATTTCAAAAGAAGATTTATTGTCCGATTTTTATAATATATATCGCCGTTTAACAACTGACACCAGTGTAATTGACAAATATTTTAGAGGTGAATAAAATGACAGAAAGAACCGTTTATTGTGGATTAGTAGATGAACAGTACCTTGGCAAAGAGATTACATTAAAAGGCTGGGTACAAAAGAGAAGAGATTTAGGCAGTTTAATTTTTGTTGATTTACGTGATCGTGAAGGCTTTTGCCAAGTTGTTTTTAATGAAGAAAAATTATCAAAAGAAGATTTTGACTTAGCCAACAAAATTCGGTCAGAATATATTATTGAAGTGACCGGTGAATTAGCATTAAGAGAAAACAATCAAATGAATAAGCAAGTTAAAACAGGTCGATTTGAGCTCTACGCTAATGCTCTAACTATCTATACGAAAGCTAAAACACCCGCCATTTATATTGAAAATGATTTGGATGTCGATGAAGAAGTTCGCCTAAGAAATCGTATGTTAGACTTGCGTCGCCCTAAAATGCAAGAAAATATTCGTTTACGTCATAAAGTAACGCGAACGATCCGTAATTATTTAGACCAAAGAGGATTTATTGATGTTGAAACACCCATGTTAACCAAATCCACTCCGGAAGGTGCAAGAGATTATTTAGTACCTACACGTCGTGAAGGGGGATCCTTCTTTGCTTTACCGCAATCGCCTCAATTATTTAAGCAGCTGCTGATGGGTGCAGGTATGGATCGCTATTATCAAATCGTTAAATGCTTCAGAGATGAAGATTTACGTGGCGACCGTCAACCAGAATTTACCCAAGTCGATATTGAAACCAGCTTTTTAGGTCAAGAAGATATTCAAGCATATATAGAAGAAATGTTAAAAGAAGTTGTCAAAGAAACAAGAGGAGTAGAGCTTAAGCAAGCATTCTCAACTATGACTTATGCTCAAGCTATGGAAGAATACGGGACAGATAAACCAGATATTCGTTTTGACATGAAATTAAAAGACCTTTCTCAATGGGCTGAAAACAGTGAGTTTGGCGTCTTTAAAAATGCTGTTAAAGAGGGTGGTCAAGTCAAAGCAATCAATCTTAAAGGATTAGCTGATGAATACACACGTAAAACAGCAGATTCCTTATCAGAAGTTGTTAAGCCTTATGGTGCTAAAGGCTTAGCGTGGATTAAAGTATTAGAGGAAGGTTTTAATGGACCGATTGCTAAATTCTTTACGGACGAAGACCAATCTCAGATTAAAGAGATGCTGGAAGCTGAAGAGGGAGATATCCTCTTCTTTGTGGCCGATCAAGCCAGTGTAGTTGCCGATTCTTTAGGTGCTTTACGTAATCATTTAGCAAAGAAACATACTTTATATGATGCTGAAGAGTTAGCTTTCTTGTGGGTTACCGATTGGCCATTATTTGAATATGATAAAGAAAGTCATAGATATGTCGCTATGCACCATCCGTTTACTGCTCCTCAAAACGATGATGTCGAAGCATTAAAAGCTAATCCAGCAGATGCTAAGGCCAAAGCTTACGACATTGTTTTAAATGGTTATGAAGTGGGAGGCGGATCTCTAAGAATTTATCAACGTGACATGCAAGATCAAATGTTTGAACTATTAGGATTTACTCCTGAAGAAGCAAAAAATCAATTTGGCTTCTTATTAGAAGCAATGGATTATGGCTTTCCTCCTCACGGAGGTATCGCTTTAGGATTAGATCGCTTAGTAATGATACTTGCTCAAGAACCTAATATTCGAGAAGTCATTGCTTTCCCTAAAAATGGTCGAGGACATGACCTATTAACGGATGCTCCGAGTCATGTTTCGACAGATCAGTTAGATGAACTGTATTTACAATTAAAACCTAAAAAATAACTTCGAAGAAAATCTTGGAATATTTAATTTGCCCCCTATCTTTTTTAGCGAAAGACAGGGGTCTTTTCTTATTTATATATGTGATGAATTTCTCATTTTAAATGTGAATAATTTAATTCAGTGAAGTGACCAATTTAACGGAAACGTTTTCTTTAGTGTGTTACACTGATGTTAACAAATAATTAAGGAGGAAATTAAATGTCCCACAGTATTAATGTTAATTCTGAAATTGGTCGTTTGAAGAAAGTTATGCTTCACCGTCCAGGTAAAGAATTAGAAAACTTGATGCCAGATTATCTTGAGCGTTTATTGTTCGATGATATTCCTTATCTTGAAGCAGCACAAAAAGAACACGATGACTTTGCTAAGTTATTAGAAAGCTTAGGTGTTGAAGTTCTTTATCTTGAAAAATTAGTAGCTGAAGCAATTGATGCTGAAGGCTTAAAAGAACAATTTGTTGATGAGTGGATGGCTGAAACTGGTTTAGAGCCAGGTCAAAACTACGATGACGTTAAAAAATATTTGATGGACATGGAAGATACTTATGAAATGGTATTGAAAACCATGGAAGGATTCAAGAAGAGCGAAATTAAACATGATTCAAATGGTTTCGATGAATTACTTTCTAATTACCCATTCTTAGTCGATCCAATGCCTAACTTATACTTCACCCGTGATCCTTTTGCGACAATGGGTAATGGCGTTTCACTAAACCACATGTACTCTGATACTCGTAACCGTGAAACATTATATGGAAAATACATTTTTAACTACCATCCAGAATATAAAGGAACTGCCCTTTATTATGAACGTGATGAAGATACACGCATCGAAGGTGGCGATGAGTTAGTTTTATCTAAAAACACTCTAGCAGTTGGTATCTCTCAACGTACTGATAAGTATTCAATCGAAAAATTAGCACGTAACTTATTTAAAGAGACTGAATTCAAAGAAGTACTAGCATTCTTAATTGATAACAACCGTAAATTCATGCACTTAGATACGGTATTTACGATGATTGATTACGATAAATTCACTATTCACCCTGAGATTGAAGGCGAATTAAAGGTCTTTTCAGTAACTCCTGGTGAAAATGATGAAATCAAAGTAACTAAAAAAGAAGGTCTTTTAGAAGACATCTTAGCAGAAGCTTTAGGTTTAGAAAAAGTTACATTAATCCGTTGCGGTGGCGATGATATTGTAGCGGGAGCACGTGAACAATGGAACGATGGTGCTAACACCTTAACAGTAGCGCCAGGTGAAGTAATTGTTTACAACCGTAACACTGTAACAAATAAATTATTGATTGAAAATGGTATTAAGATTCACCAAATCGAAGGTAGTGAATTAGTACGTGGTCGTGGTGGCCCTCGTTGCATGTCGATGCCATTTGTTCGCGAAGATATTTAATTTCTCATAAACATACATATATAGGAGGGAATTTATGTTCCAAGGAAGAAACTTTTTAAAAGAAATCGATTTTACTGCCGACGAATTAAACTACTTAATTGATTTTTCAATTCACTTAAAAGACTTGAAAAAACGTGGAATTCCACACGAGTATTTAAAAGGACAAAACATCTGTCTATTATTTGAAAAAACATCTACTCGTACTAGAGCAGCCTTTACAGTTGCTGCTAATGACTTAGGTGCGGCTCCAGAGTTCCTAGGTGCTAATGATATTCAATTAGGTAAGAAAGAATCCGTTGAAGATACTGCACGTGTTTTAGGTAGCATGTTTGATGGTATTGAATTCCGTGGTTTCAGCCAAGAAATGGTAGAAGACCTAGGTAAATATGCCGGAGTTCCAGTATGGAATGGTTTAACCGACGAATGGCACCCAACTCAAATGATTGCTGACTACATGACTTTGAAAGAAAACTTCGGTGAATTAAAAGGGAAAAAATTAGTTTACTGTGGTGACGGACGTAACAACGTTGCCAACTCTCTATTCATTACTGGTGCGATTATTGGTGTTAACGTAACAATCGCTTCTCCAGAAGAATTATTCCCAGATGAAGAATTAGTAGCAAAAGCTCAAGAATATGCTAAAGAATCTGGTGCTAAAATTGAAATTACTTCAGATATTAAGTCTGCTGTTAAAGATGCTGATGCATTATATACAGATGTTTGGGTATCTATGGGTGAAGAAGATAAGTTCGAAGAGCGTATTAACTTATTAAAACCATACCAAATCAATAAAGAATTGACTGACTTAATTGAAGGTGATTATATTATCCTTCACTGTTTACCAGCTTTCCACGATACAAACACTAAGTACGGTAAAGATGTATTAGATAAATTTGGTATTGGTGAAATGGAAATTACTGACGAAGTGTTCCGTAGTGAGCAAGCACGTCAATTTGAACAAGCTGAAAACCGTATGCACTCAATTAAAGCGATTATGGCAGTTACTAACGGTAACTTGTTCATTCCTAAAGCTTAATAAGACTAACATTACCCTATAAAAAGTGAAACGGGGCATGAAATCCGATTGTGGCCATGAACCGCAATCGGATTTTGTTTTAAAAAAGGAGGAAAAATAATGGAAAAACCGAAGAAAAGAAAAATGCTGAATGCATTTACGATTTTATTTATAATCACTGCCATTATTGGGATCTTAACATGGTTAATTCCATCCGGAGCCTATGATGTAGATTCGGAAGGGAAATTTATTGCAGGAACATACCACTTAGTAGATCAAACTCGTCAAGGGTTTTGGGACATATTTGCCGCACCAATTCGTGGTTTTTTAGGAACAGAATCGACTGATGGTGCTGTTCAAGTTTCTTTATTCGTAATGATTGTTGGTGGATTCTTAGGAGTTGTCACTGAAACAGGAGCAATTGATGCCGGAATTGCATCTACTATTAGAAATAATAAAAATAATGTCACTGGCCTAATTTGGATTTTAATGGGTATATTTGCTATCGGAGGATCTACTTACGGTATGGCGGAAGAAACAATGGCTTTCTATCCACTCTTAATTCCATTAATGGTTGGTATCGGTATGGATGCTTTAGTTGCTGTGGCAGTCATCTTAGTCGGGGCTGGTTTAGGAGTTCTATCTTCAACTGTTAACCCGTTTGCAACTACTATTGCTTCCGATATGGCGGGCATTTCGATGGCAGATGGTATGCTGTTACGTGTTATTTTCCTAATTGTCACTTATGTTATCGGAGCGATGTATGTTTCTCGTTATGCTAAGAAAGTATTAGCTGATAAGAATAACTCTATGATTGCTGACCAAATGGAAGCAGATAAAGAAAAATGGAAAGTTCCAGAAAACATGCCGAAAGTAACTGCTAAACAAAAAGGTGTCCTTTGGTTATTTGCTCTTACTTTTGTAATCATGATTCTCTCTCTTATTCCGTGGGAAGATTTAAATGAAAACTTTACTTTCTTCAGCAAACCTCATGAAATCTTATTAGGAATTCCTGTATTAGGTGATCTAATTGGTCAGTCATTAGATGGTTTACCATTTGGTAGCTGGTATTTAGTAGAAATTTCAGTTTTATTCTTCTTAATGTCTATTGTTATTGCTGCTTACTATGGTATTAAAGAAGATCGTTTTGTAGAAGTATTTATTGCTGGTGTTAAAGACTTAATTTCAGTAGCGCTAATTGCTGCAGTCGCTCGTGGGATTCAAGTAGTTATGAACGATGGCCAAATTACCGCTACTGTATTACATTGGGGAGAACAAGGATTAGCTAACTTACCAAAAGGTGTCTTTACAGTCTTAACTTATATCTTCTATATCCCAATGTCATTCTTAATTCCATCTACTTCTGGTTTGGCAGCAGCTACCATGGGTATCATGGCTCCATTAGCCCAATTTGCTGATGTATTAGAAAGTATTGTAGTTACTGCTTTCCAATCAGCTAGTGGTATTGTAAACTTAATTACTCCTACTTCTGGTGTCGTTATGGGAGCTTTAGCGATTGCCAATATCGAACTAACAACTTGGTGGAAATTTATGCGTAATTTGATTATCATTATCTTTGTAGTGACAATTGTATTACTATTAATTGGAGCTTACTTAGGAATTTAAAGGAGTGTTTTAATGGATTACCAATTAACTAAAAATCATCAAGAACCAGCTATTGAAACTTTACGCCAATGGATCGCTATTCCATCTGTATTAGATGAAACTGATGCGAAGACTCCATTTGGTCAACCGATTCAAGAAATGCTAGAACTTGCTTTAAAAACTTGTCAAGAAATGGGCATGGAAACCTATATTGATCCAGAGGGTTACTATGGTTATGCAGAAATGGGTCAGGGTGAAGAGTTGTTTGGTGTTCTATGTCACTTAGATGTGGTACCAGCTTTAAACCCAAATGAATGGACAACGCCTCCATTTGAAATGGATATTCGTGATCAAGCATTATTTGGTCGTGGGACACAAGATGATAAAGGCCCATCCATTGCTGCCTTATATGCATTGAAAGCTTTGTTAGACCAAGGACATGAGTTGAACAAACGCGTTCGTTTTATCTTTGGAACAGACGAAGAGAACTTGTGGCGTGGATTAAACCGCTACAATGAAAAAGAAGAGCAAGTAACAATGGGTATTGTTCCTGACTCATCTTTCCCTTTAACTTATGCTGAAAAAGGCTTACTACAGTTGCACATCACTGGTCCAGGTTCAGATGCTTTTGAAATGGATAATAAAGGAGCCTTAAACGTGGTGCCTGATAAAGCAGTTTATAAGGGTGATAAGAAGGATGAACTAGTTCAAATTCTTAATGATTTAGGCTATAAACATCAAGTAGACGGTGAAGCTTTAACCGTTTTAGGTAAATCAGTTCATTCTAAAGACTCCTTAAAAGGAGACAATGCTTTAACGCATTTGATTGAAGGAATGTCTGAATTATATGACCATCCTGTCTTAAAATTTGTTAAAGATCATTTTGCTAAAGATGTTAATGGTAAGAGTATCTTTGGTGAGGTTGAAGATGAGGCATCCGGCAGCTTAACGTGTAATATAGCTAACCTAGAAGTTAATGATAAAGAGTCTAAGTTAGGTATTGATATGCGTATACCGGTAACCGCTGATAAAGACCAATTAGTAAATCAACTTACTAAAGTAGCTAAAGAGTACAAACTTGAGTATAATGAGTTTGATTATCTAGCTTCTTTATATGTTCCAGTTGACTCTGAGTTAGTAACGACTCTATTAAAAGTGTATCGTGACTTAACCGGTGACATGACTGAACCTATCTCCTCTGGTGGTGCTACTTTTGCTCGGACAATGAAAAATTGTGTGGCATTTGGTGCGCTTCAAGAAGGAGTGGAAGATACAATGCATCAGATAGATGAAAGAATGCCATTAGATAATTTCTATCAAACTATGGAAATTTATGCCCATGCATTGAAAGCTTTAGTTACTAAGGCCTAATGAAAGGATTAAATATATGAAAAAACGTAAAATTGTTGTCGCTTTAGGTGGAAATGCAATTCTCTCTTCCGACCCAAGCGCTCAAGCACAAAAAGACGCTTTAAAAGAAACAGCTAAGCATCTGGTAAAATTAATTCAAAATGGGGACGAGGTTATCATTACCCATGGAAATGGCCCTCAAGTTGGGAATTTATTGCTACAAAATATTGCGGCAGACTCTGAGAAAAACCCAGCTTTCCCATTAGATTCTTTAGTGGCAATGACTGAAGGCTCAATTGGTTATTGGTTACAAAATGCCATGCAAAATGAATTAAACAAATTAGGTATCGATAAGCCAGTGGTTAGTTTAGTCACACAAGTCATTGTAGATAAAAACGATCCAGCTTTTGAAAACTTATCAAAACCAATTGGACCATTCTACAGTGAAGAAGAAGCCAAACAACAAATGGCTGAAACCAATGCAAGTTTTAAAGAAGATGCCGGTCGTGGTTGGCGTAAAGTTGTTGCTTCACCAAAACCAGTAGCAATTAAAGAAATTGATTCCATTGCTTCCCTAGTAAATGCTGGTAATGTAGTGGTTGCAACTGGTGGCGGTGGTATCCCAGTACTTGAAGACAATGGCCAATTAGTGGGAGTAGAAGCTGTAATTGATAAAGACTTCGCTTCACAAAAATTAGCCAATGATCTTGGAGCTGACTTGTTTATCGTTCTAACAGGTGTAGATTATGTCTATGTAAACTACAACAAACCAAATCAAGAAAAATTAGAAAAAGTTTCTATCGAGAGCTTGAAACAATATATTAAAGAAGAACAATTTGCACCGGGATCGATGTTACCGAAAGTTGAAGCAGCCATTGCTTTCGTTGAAAACACAGATCATGGTAAGGCTGTTATTACTTCATTAGAAAATCTTCAAGCTTTAATTGAAAATGAATCAGGAACCATTATTGAAAAATAAGAGCTTGTCATTTTCTATGAATTAATATACAATGAGACAAAATTAATAATTAAATCTTAAAGAGAGTAGATTATGCGAGACTGAATAGCAAGTCGGGATGATGGGAGCCGGTGAGTCTTAATTAATTGAACCGCACTTTATTATTTGGGTGAATGAAATCAGTAGTTCATCACGTAGGCAACTGCGTTATCAATTTAAGACCTTAATATTTAAGGTGAATTAGAGTGGTACCGCGTATAACCATATGCCTCTAGAAGAAATTCTAGAGGTTTTTTTGTATAGAAAGGAAGATTAGATGTTAGTGAAAAAACAAATTGTTGAAACTTTGCACCCTGTATTGTCAGAGCACTTAACTCAAGAACAGATTGAAAATTTAATTGAACAGCCTAATAATAATGAGCACGGAGATTATGCCTTTCCGGTTTTCTCCTTAGCTAAAATATTCCGTAAAGCACCCAATCAAATTGCTGAAGAAGTAGCAGAAAAGATTGACACTTCTGCTTTTGAAAAAGTTCAAGTGGTTGGAGCTTATATCAACTTTTACATTAAGCGTGACGACTTAGCTATCAAAGTCTTAAAGGAAGTACTTGAACAAGGAGAAAAATATGGTCAAACGGACATTGGTAAGGGTGGCAATGTGCCAATCGACATGTCTTCTCCTAATATCGCTAAGCCAATGTCAATGGGACACTTACGGTCAACCGTTTTAGGAAATTCTATCGCTTTAATTTTGGAAAAGTTAAACTATAATCCAATTCGCATTAACCACTTAGGTGATTGGGGCACTCAATTTGGTAAATTAATTGTTGCTTATCAAGGTTGGGGTGACGAAGAAACTGTTAAGAAAGACCCTGTTAATGAATTAGTGAAGTTATATGTTGATTTCCATGAAAAAGCTGAAGAAAATCCTGAGTTAGAAGACCAGGCAAGACAAGTGTTCAGAGACTTAGAGGATGGCAATGAAGAATACCATAGACTATGGACATGGTTTAAAGAGGAGTCTATTAACGAATTTAAACGTGTCTACAATCTCTTAGATATTAAATTTGATCACTATACTGGTGAGTCATTCTATAATGACAAGATGGGTGAAGTTTTAGATTATTTAGCA
Organism: Facklamia sp. 7083-14-GEN3; assembly: GCF_024742075.1. GTDB lineage: Bacteria > Bacillota > Bacilli > Lactobacillales > Aerococcaceae > Facklamia. The sequence continues at coordinate 345,680 of NZ_JANSGD010000001.1, forward strand.
GATAAAAATATCTCGAAAATCGAACGTGGAGCCACGATTGTTGACCTTGAAAAGTACAATCTACCTGTTGCTTTAATTAAAAAATCAGATGGAGCAACTCTTTATCTGACAAGAGACTTAGCGACTGCCTACTACCGGAAGCGTACATTTGATTTTGTGATGAGTCTATACGTTGTTGGGAATGAACAAAGTGATCACTTTAAACAATTAAAAGCTGTTTTAAAAGTGATGGGAAATGATTGGGCAGAAAACATGCACCACATTCCATTTGGCTTAATCACACTAAATGGTAAAAAGTTATCTACCCGTAAAGGCAAGATTGTCTTACTTGAAAAAGTTCTGAATGAAGCAATTGAAATTGCTGACCAACAAATTACAGCTAAGAATCCTGACTTAAAAAATAAAGATGAGATTGCTAAAAAAGTTGGTGTAGGAGCAGTTGTCTTCCATGACTTAAAATCAGACCGTCTCAATTCCTTTGACTTTAACTTAGATGATATTGTTCAATTTGAGGGGGAAACAGGACCTTACGTCCAGTATACTTATGCGCGTTTAAACACAGTGCTTAATAAGTACGGTAAAGAAATTAAGCCGACCGAAGAATTAAACTTAGACCATGAACACTCATGGGAAATTATTAAATTAATTAAACAATACCCAGAAGTTGTTATTAAAGCGGCTGAAAACTTTGAACCGTCAGTGATTGCCAAATACGTTATTCAACTGGCTCAATTATCCAATAAATACTATGCCAAAGTTCGTATTTTAGAAGAAAATGACCAATTAGAATCAAGAATTCAATTAGTAAAAGCTATAACTATCGTTCTAAAAGATGCTTTATCATTGTTAGGTATTGGTGCACCTGAAAAGATGTAATCATCTCCTTTATTAATATTAATAGGAAAAACGGGCAAACCTTTTATAATCAGTGTTTGATTTATATATTTACACATGAGATAATGTTTAGGAATAACTAGACATAAAAGGTGAGTATATATTTCGGCATCTTTTGAATTGATTTTTGAAAACTGAAAAATAAATTTCTTTACAAAAGACTCCTTTTATCGTCAGTAAAACATTTTACTTTGACAAAGAAAGGGGTCTTTATGGTTAATCGAGCAATTGAGAATTATATTAATGATATCTATAACTATGATTTTTTCAATCGGCTTTCAATTGATGAAGTCAATGAAATTACTTCTAATTCTATTTTTCACCACATCCCAAAGGGTCAATTAATCTTTTTTCAAGATGATCCAAGTATTTATTGTTATTTTGTCTTTAAAGGATTGGTTCGATTAGAAAGAGAGAATGCTTCAGGAGAATATTGCTATCTTGACTATGTAGCTGAAGAAAGTTTTTTTCCTTATGCTGAATTCTTTTTTAAAGATCACCATCTTTATGATGCCTATGCGGCTACAGATGTCGATCTAGCTTATATTCCGAAAAAATTAATGGAAAACATTGTCTTCAAAAATGCAGAGCAATTCAAATTTATATATGAAAACCTTGCTAGCGTTCAATATTATATGGAAAAACGAGTTCAAATGACGGCTATACCGAGTGCTTCTACACGAGTAGTTCAAACCTTAGCTTTATGGATGTATGATATGGGACGCTTTGCGGGTGATCATGTGATTATACCGCATCCATTAACCATCAACGAAGCGGCGATGGTAGCTGGTACAACACGTGAGACAGCTGGAAGGGTAATTAAAGATCTAACACAGGAGAATAGGATTACTTTTAATCGTAAAAAAATAATTTTCCATGACTGGAAATATTTTAATGATTTAATTCAGTGATCATCAAGAGGGAGAAAATAATGAAAATATATACGCGAACTGGAGATAAAGGGGATACACGTTTAATCGGTAACCGCGTGGTAGCCAAAAATGATCCGCTAGTCGAAGCTTACGGTAGCATTGATGAACTCAATTCTTTTATCGGAATGATTATTGCGAGTCCTAATTTGCCTAGTGAGATTTGTCAGGAATTAATAGAAATTCAACAATTACTTTTTGATTGTGGGACAGACATTGCAAATGCAGATGGAAAGATTCCTTATCGCACCAAAGAATCTGCTATCACTTGGTTAGAAGATCGAATTGATGCATATGATCTAAGAGTTGAACCTATTGAGTCTTTTATCTTACCCGGAGGAACTATGGAAGCCAGTCAACTTCAGTACGCTCGCAGTATTGCTCGCAGAGTTGAAAGAAGACTGGTTAGCCTACCAATTTCTGGAAAAGGGAATCCTAATGTATTAAAATTTCTTAATCGACTTTCTGACTATTTATTCGTAGGTGGTCGCTTAGTTAATCACCTTAATAATCAAGCAGAACCAAAGTATGTCAGATCAGGAAAAGTGTTTCGCTAAGTTGTAAAAATTAATTTTGAGGAGACAAAGAATGAAAATTGGTGTTATTTCTGATCTCCATGTTGATTTACAAGCAGAGCCCTACGCTCAAGCAATCATTGATTTTTTGGCCAAAGAGACTGATGAGCAAAATTTGTCTTATTTAATTATAGCGGGAGACATAGCGAATCATCAGTCTTTAGTTTTTGCATTCATTAAGGACTTAAAAGCAGCAATAACCATCCCTCTATATTTTATTCCAGGAAACCACGATTACTGGTCTAATAATCAAGAAACCAAAACTATCTATGATGAGTACTGTAAACATCCGAACTGTTTAATAGGAAAACCACTTTCTTTAAATCAAGACTGGGGCCTAGTTGGCCACTCCGCTTGGTATAATCATTCGGGGAATTTTGGACGTCATGATGAAAAATTTCTTGAAGAAGGTGTGTACCAAGGTTATAAATGGGAGGATAAACTACATATTAATTGGCAGCAATCTGATCGCCAAGTCTCACGAGAATTTGCCCGAACAATAGAAAAAGATTTAATCTACCTAAATAAAGCGAACTATATTCTAATCACTCATTTTGTAACAGATTTTGATTTGCAAATTTTATCAGATCCTAAATATCAAGAAGACATTGATTATTTTAATGCCTTTATTGCTACGGATGATCTTAAGTCTCTTTATGATGGATATCCCATCCGTCATAGTTTTATGGGACATGTCCACCGCAGACAGCAACTGACTAAGCAAGGATGTAGTTATTATTTAACAAGTTTGGGAACACCAAGAGAGTGGGAAGAGGGATCGACTTTATTGGACAATCTAAAGGAAGCCTTGAAGGTTATTGAGATAGGAGCGTAGCAATGGAAAAATATCGTGATTTACATATTATGCCATTGGGTAATGATGAGTCCTTAGTCATTGCTTGTGACTCTTCAGCATCTATCGGTCAAAAAGAAGCAGATGTTTTAAGCGTTTCACCTCAAATCACTGCAGCTTTTGCTGTCCGCGTGGTGCTAATGGAGGCTCTCTCACTAAACGCCCAGCCGCAATTATTAATAAATATGTTTGGCAATGAGATGAATCCAACTGGAAATTTAATGCTGGATGGTATAAAAAAGGAACTTGCATTAGCAGGTCTCCCTGATTTAGCAATGAATGGGTCAACTGAGGAAAATATGCCAACTAAAATGACAGCTCTTGGACTCACACTGCTTGCAAAGGCAAAAAATGCTGATTTGAAAATAAAAAAAGTCCGATCAGGGGATCAAGTTTATCAAATAGGAAAACCCTTGATGGGTCAGGCTTTAATTGATCACTTCGATCAAATAATTAGCTACCAAGAGCTTTATCACTTATTAAATCTTAAAGATGCCATTCATGAAATAGTTCCTATTGGGTCTAAAGGTGCGATTGCTGAAGCACAGCAAGTGGCTAAATTTAACCAACTTGATTTTAGGTTGAGTCAAGACTTACCACAATTTTATCAATCAGCAGGTCCTGCAACCTCTCTCCTAATTGTAATAAAACCTGCTGTAAAAACTAATTTGCTGACATTTTTTAAAGATATGGAATGGGTGGGTGAGCTATATTGATTGAGTCCATTATTTTATATTTTCAATTTTTTACAGCAATTCCCATTAATCAATCAATAGATCAAGCCAGTATTAAATTAAAAAAAGGGATAATCTATTTTCCTGTATTTGCTTTTTTATATGCAGGAATCTTAGCTTTGTTCTTTTTTTTATTTCGAAACTTTTTCTCATCCACAGTGGCATGGTCTCTAATAATTATGCTGGATGTTTTATTAACTAGAGGTTTTCATTATGATGCCTTGGCTGATACTGCAGATGGGCTATTATCCTCCAGAAAAGCTGATGAGATGGTTCGAATTATGAAAGATTCAGCAATTGGAGCCAATGGTGCTCTGATCTTGATTTTAACTATTTTACTTACATTTGTTTTAGGAAGAGAGTTTTTAATTAATTTTTCTGAAAATGAATTAGTTTATGTTATTGCTTGGGCTGCTAGTGGGCGTAGCTGCTTACCCTTAATGTTTTATCAGTTAGTATATGTCGGTGATAACCCTAATGGCTTAGGTAGTCTTTTCCTAAACATTTCAACTTGGAAAATTGTGGCCAGTCAGATCTTAACAATGGGATTCTTTTTCTTATTAGGATGGCAGTATTTAGTGAGTTATATAATTCTTCTGGCTATCATTTGCTTTTATCGTTATTTTGTCTATCATAAGATTGCAGGTATGACAGGAGATACTATGGGGGCTGCCGCTTTAATCGGTCAAATCATTTATTTGCTGATTATTTTACTCCCTTTTAAATAAGAATTAGGATTATCATTTTCTTTAATAATTATGCTATAATGGTGATATGTTCATTGATAATTAAGATGGAATAGGGGAAGCACGTGAGAATCGTGCGCAGCCCCTTGCTACTGTATGGATGAAAATCTAAGTCAGATTACCTATTCTATCAAGGATGATTGTTATTTCTCAGGGTCTAGTAACAAGGTTCGTTAACAAATACGTTTATTAACCAGACAAGTAGCCTTGTCTGGTTTTTTTTAGGAGGTAAAATGAAGACAAAAGATTTGGTAACCCTTGCTCTTATGATTTCATTGTCTGTTATCTTAGCACAGTTCAAGCTATTCTCGACAGTAGCTTTTGACTCAAGCCCAGCATTCCTAATCTCGTTAGTTATGGGAGGATCTGCTGGCGCAATTGTTGGAGTGATAGGGCATTTAGCAACGGCAATGACTTCAGCTTTTCCCTTGACTATCCCCCTCCACCTTTTACTAATGGTATTTATGGGATTAACTCAAATTGTTTTTGCAATGCTTTATCGTAAATTTAAACCTAGGAAATATGGTCGTTTTATAGTTCCAGTCCTTGGCGCCTGGTTGTTTAATGTTTTATTACCACTTTTATGTCTTCAACCGATCTTAGGGTCTGCAATGGTGGTTAGTTTCTTTTGGCCATTAACCTTTGCAACTCTGGCTAATATTTTTTTGGGCTTTCTACTTTTTGAAGGACTAAAAAAAGTAAATTTACCGATGTTTAGGGAGTGAGTCTATGGGAGAAATTATTTATTATACTGGTGGAGCTAAATCTGGTAAATCTAGATTAGCTCAAGAAGAAATTTATAGACGAAAGCTTAAAAAGGTTGCTTACATAGCAACCCAAGCCAATAAGTTTTCTGATCCTGAAGTGAAAAGGAGCATCGAAAAACATCGTTTATCAAGACCAAACGATTGGACGACTTTTGAACAGGCGCATGATTTGGATCAATTGGTTGACCAACTTTCAGATCATTATCAATTAGCTTTAGTCGATTGTATGACGGTTTGGCTAACCAATATTCTTTTTGATAAATGGCAAGTCCTGGCTGATAAACAAGAACTTTCTTTTGATGAGTATGTAGATCAGTTAAAGGGTGAGCAAATACAAAAGGCAGAGGATTTTGTAATGGAAGAGCTTGAAGCATTCTTTAAAGAAGTAAAAGCTTCTTCAACGGATTATATCATTGTGTCAAATGAACTCGGTCTAGGTCTGGTTCCAGAGTATAAGCTTGGTCGTATTTTTAGAAATATCCATGGTTTAATGAATCAAGAAATTGCCAGACAAGCAGACTCGGTTTATTGGGTGGTTTCAGGAATAGCAGTAAGTATAAAGTAAAATTTTTAAAATAAAAGGAGAGAATTAAATGAATAAAAAATTAACTGTTTTAATAATGTTTGTGATGACTCTATTTACCGGACAAATGGTATCTGGTGAAGAAATGACGGCTTTAAAATTGACCGATATGGTTGGTAGGGAAGTTGTACTTGAAGAGGGTCCTGTTGATGAAATTGTCACCTTAATGCCAGCAGATACTGAGATACTCTTTGAAATAGGAGCAGGAGACACTATTGTTGGTCGAGGAACCTATGTAGACTTCCCTGCAGATGAAGTGGAAGACATTCCGGCTATAGCTACTGGTGAAAACTTAAATATTGAAGAGATTATCGCCTTAGATCCAGAAGTAGTTGTGATGACCGCTATGTCATTAACGGAAGATCAAATGGCTGCTATTGAAGACGCAGGAATTGCTGTTTTGGTAACAGATGCTCAGACAATTGAGGAAGTCTATGAAGCAATCGATTTGCTTGGTCAATTGGTCGGTAAAGAAGAAGAAGCAGACCAATTAATTGAAGAAATGGAAACAGTCTTTAAAGAGTTTGAAGAAAAAGCTGACCAAGAAGAAGAATCTGCCACTGTTTATTATGAAGTTTCTCCACTAGAGTTTGGTTTATGGACTGCTGGATCTGAAACCTTCATGGATGAAATTGGACAGATATTGAAACTAGAAAATATTTTTGCTGATCAAAAATCTTTTGTTGAAGTTTCTGAAGAACAAGTTTTATTAGCTAATCCACAAGTAATCATCACGACTTCTCTTCCAATGGATGAAGAGGCTCCTGCTCCTGAAGAAGAAATTATGCAACGTAAAGAATGGGATGAGCTCTCCGCTGTTGAAGAAAACAGGGTTTTTGCAGTAGACAATTCTGCTTTCACTAGACTTGGACCGCGTTTGATGGATGCTGTTAAAGAATTATACGACCTAGTTTATGGCGCAGAATAAGTCCAGACAGTTCTCACAATCGCATAAAAAAAATGCCTTAAAGGTAATCCTGATGGTATCAATAACCCTCATGGTATTAGCTATGGCTTTGATTGTAGGAAGTGTAAAAATTTCTTTTACTGACTTATTTCAAGTGCTAGAAAATCAAGTTTTCAATCAATCAATGACCGACTTGGATCAAGAGGCAACCATTTTACTTGCTGTTAGACTCCCTCGTTTACTCACTGCTTTTTTAATCGGCATCGCTCTTTCTTTGAGTGGTATGACTATGCAAAGCTTGTTAATGAACCCCTTGGCTGATGGGTCTACTTTAGGAGTTTCAGCTGGAGCAAGCTTGGGTGCCGGCATTGCTATTGTCATTGGGATTCCTTCCTTTATCGAAAGGCAAGGAATCTTTTTGATGGCGGTTATCTTTGCTTTCGGTTCGCTAGTGTTAATTTTATCTTTTTCTTATTATTTAGATAAACAGTTAAAGAATATGACTGTTATCTTAACTGGAATCGTCTTTACCATGCTTGTTTCTTCTTTAATGAACATTTTAATGATTATAAGCAAAGAAAAGTTGCCTTCCTTAGTATTTTGGACTTTAGGTTCACTTTCAGGATCAAGGTACTCCGATGTTTGGTTAATGGGGGTTTGCGTCTTAACCATGGGTGGCTATATTATTTTAAAATGGCAAGAATTGAACGCTTTTTCAATGGGAGAAAATATCGCACGAAATATTGGGATAAATATAGTATCTGTTCGAATCAAACTGTTTATTGCTACTTCTATCCTAATTGGTATTGCTGTTTCAATAGGCGGATCGATACCCTTTGTAGGGTTGATAACTCCTCATATAAGTCGTTTAATAGTAGGCTCTAATCATAGACGTCTGATTCCTTGGACCTTGTTTATTGGCGGTAATTTTATGGTGGTAACCGACTTATTAGCGCGTACCATTGCCTCCCCCCTTGAAATACCCATAGGGGCAATTACTTCCTTATTTGGCAGCTGTATTTTTATTCTTATTTTTGCTAGGGGGAAGCGCAATGCTTAAAGTTAAAAGCCTTAAAATGGAATTAGATAAAAAAATGATTCTGCATGATATTAATTTTGAAGTAGTCGAGGGTGACTGGCTAATGATTTGCGGGCCGAACGGATCAGGAAAAACGTCTTTAATTAAAGCTCTATCTGGTCAAAATGCCTATACTGGAGAAATTGAGATTAATGCTAGCAAGCTGCACCTTTTAAAGACCAAGCAAAAGGCTATGCTTTTTGGTGTTTTAGACCAGCATCCTGGTTCGGACTTTGATTTTACTGTAGAAGAATTGGTGCGTATAGGACGCTATCCACACCTTAAAGGTTGGTTTAAGAGCTGGACAGCAGCAGATCAAGAAGCACTTGAAACAGTACTGCGTCAAACAAATTTATGGCAAAAGCGAAACAGATCGGTTCAAAGCTTATCGGGAGGAGAAAGGCAACGAGCCTATTTAGCTCAACTCTTTCTGCAAGACCCTAAATTGCTGATACTAGATGAACCAAGTAATCACTTAGACTTGATATATGAACAAGACCTTTTTAGAACACTTAAAGAGTGGTTGCAGCAGCCAGAACGAGCTATTATAACGGTTATGCATGATCTGAGTCTTGCTAAGAAGTATGGCAACCGGGCTCTACTGTTGAAAGAGGGACATCAAATAACTTTTAATGAAATAGGGAAGGCTTTGTCTTCAGAAAAATTAAATAGCAGTTATCAAATGGATATTGCCAGTTACTTAAAAGAAAAATATCAACAATGGCAATAATAATAACCCTAAACGCTTTTATATTAACGTTTAGGGGTGTTTTTATAAGTTTTCATCAATATTAGAAAAATTAAGCAACTCAATAATAATATGGGCTGTTTCTTCAATAGAACGATCAGCAACATTGATGACAGGACATTTAAGTGTTCGATAGACTTGATCGGCATATTCTAATTCGGCTAAGATTCTTTCTTCAGATGCATAAGTTGTATTTTGCGAAAGACCAAATTCTAACATTCTACTTTGACGGAACTTCTGAATAACATTGAGGTCATTGGTTAAGCCAATCATTTTATTAGAATCGATTTGATATATGACTTCAGGTAGCTCATTTTCAGGAATGAGTGGAAGATTTGCTACTCGATACCCCATAGTTGCCAGGTACATGGAAAGAGGCGTTTTTGAAGTACGTGAAACGCCTAATAAGATAATATCTGCTTCGATAAACATTTTAGGATCTTTACCATCGTCATAACGCATCGCAAATTCCATGGCATTAATACGGTCAAAGTACTCATCATTCAGCTCATGTTGAGCACCAATTGTCTGACTGGGTTTTTTACCAGTGATTTGTGAGATAACTCGAGTAAAGGGTTGAGATAAATTAAAAAAATGTAGATTGTTTTGACTACAAAATCTTTCAGCCTCTTGAGCTTGATCAATTTGGGATAAAGTTAAGAAAATTAAGGCTTGATTTTTTTTAGCCTCTTGTAAAACCTTCTGCAAGCGCGAGTTTGTTGAAACAAAGGCGTATTTGTGCAATAATATATGAACATCTGGGAATTGGTAGGCTACCGCTTTAGCAACTTTTAAGGCGGTCTCACCGATTGAGTCTGATATGACAAAAAAATGAAGTGGTAATTGATTCGCTTGATTCATAATGGCCCTCCAGTCAATGAATTAATTTCAGTTTACCATATCTTAAGAAAGAGGTGACAGATTTGAAAGAAGTTAAATTAAATGAAGGGCAGCTCGATCCTGAAGTTGAACATCTGATTGATGAGGGGTTAGAAGCGCTAAAAAAAGAAGGATTTAAAATGACTAGGAAGCGACGGGAGATTTTATCACTTTTTGCTGAAAACCAACAGTATCTTTCTGCTTTAGGTATTCATAAAGCATTGGAAGAGAAATATCCTACCATGTCTTATAATACAACTTATCGTAATCTCTATGATTTTGTTGAAGTAGGTATTCTTGAAACGACAGAATACCAGCAAGAACAGTTGTTTCGATACAACTGCGATTTAACTCACGAAATAGATCATCACCATCACCATCATTTTATATGTACAAATTGTGGTAAAACAATTTTACTTGATGCTTGTCCTATGCAACACATCACAACCGATTTATCTTCGGTCGAAATACAGAGTCATCGATTCGAAGTGTTTGGACTTTGTGCTGAATGTAAAGAGGAATCAAAAGATAGTTCATCATAATCTTGAGAAAATTTTTCTTTGTTCTTGAAATGCGTAAGATTCATGCTATAATATAGGGAGGACTTTGTTTAGATTATTAATTCTAAGGAAAGGTTACTATAAGCTCGGGGGGAGGGGAACCATATGTCAAAAACAGTAGTTCGTGATAACGAATCATTGGATGACGCTCTTCGTCGCTTTAAGCGTAACGTTTCTAAAACCGGTACTTTGAGAGAGGCTCGTAAGCGTGAATTTTACGAAAAGCCAAGTGTTCGACGTAAAAAGAAATCAGAAGCAGCTCGTAAACGCAAGTTTTAAGCGTATCGCCTAAGCAACAATAAAGAATAAAATATTCTGTTTAAAAAAGAATCAGGGTTTCTGATTCTTTTTTATTTTTGGAAAAGATACCATAATAAGTATTATATATCGCTCTTTTATTCCATTTTATAAGGTTTTTATGGTAATCTTAACTTAGTTTATTAATAAAGGAGACAACTATTTGAATAACAACGAAAAATTTTCAAAACAAGTCACCGTCACAAATACGGATTGGTTAATTTCTTTGTTGGGCAATCATGATAAATACATTCGTATGATTGAAGATAGTTTTGAAGTAGAAATAACCAACCGCGGTGAGATAATTAATATTATTGGTGAGAGTGAAGAAACAGTAGAGTCTGTTCGTCAAATTCTCCTAAATCTCATCCAACTTTTGGAAAGGCGAATCACCCCTCGATCCATGGATGTCATGACTGCCATTAAAATGGCAAAAAGTAATAAATTAGATTATTTTATCAGCCTCTACGAAGAAGTAGTGGGTCGTTCAGCAGATGGAACAGCTATTCGTGCCAAAAATTTCGGACAGTTACAATATGTTAGAGCCGTTAATCGTCAAGACGTTGTGTTTGGTATGGGACCGGCTGGAACTGGAAAGACCTACTTAGCTGTTTTAATGGCTGTTCAGGCGATGCGGGAAGGTAAAGTTAAAAAGATTATTCTGACACGACCAGCAGTCGAAGCGGGAGAAAACCTCGGGTTCTTACCAGGAGATTTGAAAGAAAAAGTGGATCCTTATTTAAGACCAATATACGATGCCTTATACAACATTTATGGAACGGAACAAACTAATCGTTTAATGGAGAGAGGCATTATCGAAATAGCACCATTAGCTTATATGAGAGGTCGAACGCTAGATGATGCTTTTGTAATTTTAGATGAGGCACAAAATACAACAATCGCACAAATGAAAATGTTCTTAACACGACTAGGATTTGGTTCAAAAATGATTATTAATGGCGACCAGTCACAAATTGATTTGCCTAAAGGAGTCAAATCGGGTTTGATTGATGCCTATCATAAATTAAGAAAGGTTAAACGCATTGAATTTGTATCTTTTGATGAGTTTGATGTGGTTCGTCATCCGGTAGTTGCTGATATTATTAGAGCTTATAGCAAAGAACCAATGATTGAAAACCTTTCAAGGAGAGAAGAAAATGAATCGCCGACTACAGTTACTTCATGAGCGTTTAGGTAAAATCTTTATACCACTTATAACATTAATACTATCTTTAGCTATTTTTTTAATTGGTTATCAACACATTAAGCCAGAAATTTATCATTTTAGATTGAATCAAGTAGCAGATGAAACGATTTTAGCACCCGTCACGATGGAAGATGTTGAGCAAACAAAAATTAATCAACAAAGAGCTAAGGATGCGATTAATGATATTTATTTATATCAAGAAGATATAAGAACCCAAGAAATTACGAGGATTGAGCAATTCTTCGGTTTTGTACGTGAGTCTCGAAATGGTCGATACTCAAGAGACAGTGTGAATCAGTCTTTAGAGGATGTATCTGAAGAAAAGGGACTGGATCAAACTTTTAATGAAAAAGTCAATGATTTACCCACTACAAAAACGAGTTTTGATAACTTGTCTGAAGAACAAAAACGAACAGTAATTCAAGCTCAATTACAGCTAGTAGATGAAAATGTTTTTGAACTATTTGATCAATTATCCAACCGTTCAATTGATCAAGTCTTTAAAATAAGTCCTTTAGAATTATCCGAATTACAATCCAATTTGACTGATTTTGTATCTGAAAGTCTTGCTCAAGAATTAGGTCCGGATCAAATCGATAAAGAATTGGACAAATATCGTTTACAAATAACAACCTCCGATATGTCAGAAATTGCGCAGCAAACGACCTTAAACTTTCTAGGCTATTTGATAAAACCAACTATGGTCTATTCAGAGTCAGAAACAAATCGATTAAAAGAAGAAGCAGCTTCCAAGGTTCAAACATCCTATATTTTACAAGGACAAGTTATTGTTCAAGAGGGGCATATTATTAATCAAAATAATATGAGACAACTTGAAATGTTTGGTTATTTGGATGCTTCAACTAAGCAATATCTGATGCCGGTGTTTATTCTATTAATTATTGTTCATGCTTTTATTTTTGTTTATATATTTTCAGATAAATTAAGTTGGACAGGTTTAAGCCGTGCGAATATGCAAGCTACAGCTTATGGAATAATCGTCTTAGGGGCTCTTATTATGGCCAAGATGGGACATTTCTTCCAACAAGCAGGACTTGAGTATGGTATGCTGCTCTTGCCTTTGATGATTTTACCAGATTATTTAAAAGAAAAATCCTCCAATAAAATAACGTTACTAGCGTGTCTGTTTATTAATATCTTTGCTATTTTCATAGTCAGCGATTTAGATAATCAGACAATCGTAACTTTTATTAGCTTGTTTTATCTTTTTACTACGATTGTTTCCGTCTTTCTGACTACTTTTTCTGATCGTCAGGTGATGAAAGCAGAAAAGAGAGTTGCCTTAAATATCATTTGGCAGTTCATTATTGCTTTACCTTTAATGGCTGTTCTTACTATTCCTATTTTTTCTCGTCAGGCTTTTGTTATCTTAATTATGACCATTGCCGCTAATTTACTAGGTTTATTATTAATAGCTATTTTTGAACCATACTGGGAGCAACTTTTATCCAGTCGATCAGCTATGACGATGAATCAATTGGCGAATTTAAATCATCCGTTATTAAAATTATTGATTGAAAAAGCGCCAGGAACCTACCATCATTCGATTATGGTGGCTAATTTAGCAGCTAATGCAGTGGAAGCTATTGGCGGGGATTCCTTAACAACCAGAGTGGCCTCTTATTATCACGATGTTGGCAAGACAGTACATCCCTTGTTTTTTGTTGAAAATTTATCCGGAGGTATTGAGTCACCTCACCGAATGGTAGGTCCAGATGAGTCCGCTAAAATTATTATTGATCATGTTGCTCAAGGAGTTAAATTATTAGAAGAGTACCGTATGCCTCAATCTGTTATTGATTTATGTAAAGAACATCATGGTACAACCATGACAAGTTATTTCTATTATCAAGCTAAAGAGCAAAAAATGCCTATTAATCCAGAGAACTTTAGGTATCCTGGTCCAATTCCACAATCAAAAGAATCAGCAATAGTAATGATTGCTGATTCAATGGAGGCAGCTTCTCGAACGATGAAAGAGCATACTCAAAAAGGTATTGAAGAGTTATTGGATTCGATTATTGCGGGCAAGATAAACGATGGTCAATTTGCAGATTGTGGATTGACAGTCGATGAATTAAGAACGGTAAGAAAATCACTAATTTTAGGGATAGCTAGTATGTATCATACGCGAGTAGAATATCCTAAATAAGGAGAAAAAAATGCAAGTTGAATTAATTGATGAAGGCCAAAAGCTGACTGAAAAACAAAGACAAATTATTTTAGATTTGATTGATCAAGCAGGCTTGAAAATAGCCGCTCCTGCTCAAGCAGAATTAGATATTACCATAGTCGATAATCACACAATCCGTCAATTGAATCGTGATTACCGTGATATAGATCGTGCAACGGATGTGCTATCTTTTGCTTTAATGGAGGGAGAAGAACCGGTAGATTGGTCAACTATCAGCATGAAAGAAGGGCAAGAGCCATTAAATCTTCATTTGGGAGATATTATCATCTCAATTGAGCGAGCGATTGAACAAGCTACTGAATACAAGCATTCTCTTGAAAGAGAGCTGGGATTTTTGGCTGTCCATGGCTTTTTACACTTGAACGGTTATGATCACCAAACTGCTGAGGCTGAAAAGGAGATGTTTGGGATTCAAGAAGAGGTGCTTAGTGATTATGGACTCACAAGATAATCCTTTTAAGAATTCAAATTTTTTTCAATCTTTCACTTGTGCCATACAAGGGTTTAAGCAAGCTATCAAGAGTGAAAGAAATTTGAAAATCCACTTATTTTTAGCTTTATTAGCAATAATTTTAGCCTCATATTTTAAATTTGAATCGCTGAAATGGATGATCTTACTATTGACTATTGGAATTGTCATCTTTTCTGAATTAATCAATACAGCAATTGAGGCAGTAATTGACCTAGTGGTAGAAGATCAATGGCACCCCTTGGCAAAAAAGGCCAAAGATATCGCCGCCGCTGCTGTTTTAATCACAGCTATTATCTCCGTTTTAATTGGAGCTTTACTATTTTTCCCCTATATATTTTAAAAATTAACCACTTAGTATTTTAAAGGAGCATAAATGAATAAAAATTTTAAATCAGGTTTTGTAGCCATACTTGGCCGTCCCAATGTCGGTAAATCAACTTTATTGAATCAAATCATTGGTCAAAAAATAGCCATTATGTCTGATAAAGCCCAAACAACCCGCAATAAAATTCAAGGTGTTTATACACGTGAAGATGCTCAAATTATTTTTATAGATACTCCTGGAATCCACAAACCTAAGCATGCTTTAGGTGACTTCATGATGAAAACAGCTTATTCTTCATTGAGTGGGGTGGATGCAGTGATTATGGTAGTCAATGCGACTGAAAAATTAGGACCTGGAGATCTTTTTATTATAGAACGTTTAAAAGATATCAAGCAACCAGTTTTTTTAGTAATCAATAAAGTTGATCTTATTGAAAAAGACTTGCTCTTTGACATTATTAGTAAATATCAAGAAGTTTATGATTTTGATCAGATTATTCCTTTATCAGCATTAACAGGTGATAATGTCGAGGCCTTGTTAGAACAACTAACGCATACATTGCCAGAAGGCCCCCAATATTATCCAGCAGATCAGGTAATGGATCATCCAGAATATTTTCTTGTAGCAGAGTTAATACGTGAAAAGATTTTAATGTTAACACGTGAAGAAATTCCTCATTCAGTAGCTGTTCAAGTTCAATCTATGCAAAAAAATGCTGATGATAAGGTGGAGGTCTTAGCTACAATTATTGTTGAACGTAAAAGTCAAAAAGGAATTATTATCGGTGCCCAAGGATCCATGATAAAAAAAATAGGCCACTTGGCAAGACGTGATATTGAAAAACTTTTAGCAACCAAAGTCTATTTAGACTTGTGGGTAAAGGTACAAAAAGATTGGCGTGATCGTCAAAGTAATTTAAATGAATTGGGATATCAAAGCGAGAATTATTAATAAGGAGTTTGCCAATGAACGAAAAATTTACCGGAATTGTTTTGTTTATTCGGCCGCACCGCGAAAAAGATAGTTTAGTTAAAATTTTTACACGTGAGTTTGGTACTAAAATGTTTTTTGTAAGAGGATTGCAGTCACCTAATCACCCCTTAAAGAAACACTTAATCCCATTGACAGAACATCGGTATTGGGGAACGATTAACCAACAAGGTTTATCTTTTTTAAAGGAAGGGCAGACTCATAATCTATTTCGTTCCATTCAATCTGATCCATTTAAGCAAGCACATGCCGCTTATTTAAGTCAATTGGTCGATGCAAGTATTGATGATAATAGTGAAGATCAGCAGCTATTTGATATTTTTGAAGCTGCTTTATGCAGTCTCAATGAACGTGAAGATGCACGTCCTATTCAATTGCTTTTGCAACTTAAACTTTTGCGACGTTTTGGACTTCGATTGAATATGAATAGTTGTGTGGTTTGCGGATCTAGCCAAAAAATTGAAGATTTTTCAATGACTCATTTGGGTGTTTTATGTCACAATCATTTAGATACGGACCCGAATCGAATGCGTTTAAGCTATAAACAAATAAAAATTTTACAGCTTTTTAATGAAATTAAACTTAACCAATTAGGTCACGTCTCAATTTCAGATCAATCTTACAAAAGAATTGATGAATTAATTTTTATGATTTATCATGAACAGGTAGGAATTAAATTAAAAGGGGAATCTTATCTCAATCAATTATATAAAGTTGCTGATCAATTAAAAGTAAGTAAAATTGAAGGAACTTAATTGACAAAGAGCTAGATAATTAGTAGAATTTGAACAAACCAGAGCATAATAAGAGAAGATAGTAAAGCGACTCTAGGTAGGTGAGAGCTAGGGCAAATCGAATGGTCCTTTGGGTTAACAAGTGAATCTTAAGAGTGCTAGTCTAACTAGAATTAGGGTGGAACCGCGAATTTATTTCGTCCCTATGACCTCCAATGGGGTCATAGGGACTTTTATTTTAAGAAAGAGGTGTCAAAATGGCAGTTGAATCTTTACAAGATATGATTTTAACCTTGCAAAATTTTTGGTCAAAAAAAGGATGTTTGATCCTTCAATCCTATGATACTGAAAAAGGAGCGGGCACTATGAGCCCCTATACCTTTTTAAGGGCCAATGGGCCAGAACCTTGGAATGCCGCTTATGTTGAACCTTCAAGAAGACCTGCTGATGGGAGATATGGTGAAAACCCTAACCGTCTATACCAACACCATCAGTTTCAAGTAGTTATGAAGCCTTCGCCACTTGCTATTCAAGAGTATTACTTAGATTCGTTAATTGAATTAGGCATTGACCCCTTAGAACATGATATTCGTTTTGTAGAAGACAACTGGGAAAATCCTTCCTTAGGTTGTGCAGGACTTGGATGGGAAGTTTGGATTGATGGAATGGAAGTCACTCAATTTACTTATTTCCAACAAGTAGGTGGATTAAAGTGTGATCCGGTAATGTCAGAAATCACCTACGGATTGGAGCGTCTCGCTATGTATATCTTTGATGTGGAAAATGTCTACGACTTAGAATGGACCAAAGGTGTGAAGTATGGTGAAATATTTTTCCAGCAAGAATATGAGCAATCAAAATATTCTTTTGAATTAGCGGATCCTGAATTATTAACGAATCAATATAAGGCTTTTGAAAAGGAAGCCAATCGTTTACTTGAGGAAAATTTAGTGCATCCAGCCTATGATTATATTTTAAAGACCAGTCATACCTTCAACTTAATGGATGCTAGAGGGATGATTTCTGCTTCAGACAGACCAGCTTATTTGGGGCGTATTCGTAAACTAGCTCGCGGTATTGCTAAGACCTTTGTGCAAGAACGTGAAAAACTTGGATTTCCATTATTAAAAGAAAATAAAGACTAGGAGGATTGCTGTGAGAGATTATTTATTAGAAGTAGGAATGGAAGAAATTCCAGCTAGATTTTTACTGAAATTGCGAGATCAATTAGCCGAAAAACTTTCAGTTTTTCTTGAAGAAGAAAGAATCACCTTTCAATCCATTGAAACGTTTGCAACTCCTAGAAGATTAGCATTAAGAGTAAAAGGATTAGCGGATCAGCAATTTGCTCTAGAAGAAGAAGTGAGAGGCCCATCAGTTAAAGTTGGACGAGATGAAGAGGGGAATTTGACCAAAGCAGCACTAGGCTTTTTAAAAGGCCAGTCTTGTCAAGAAGAGGATTTGTTTGTTAAAGAAGTTAAGGGGACTGACTACCTCTTTGTCAACAAAGTGGCTGAACAGAAGAAAGTGGAGGAAGTATTAAAGGCTATGCCTACTGTCCTAGCTAATATGCATTTTCCAGTTACCATGCGTTGGTCTGATTTGAATTTAGAATATATTCGTCCCATTCATTGGATACTATCATTGTTAGAAGATCAGGTGGTACATTTTGAATTTGCCGGTATTCAGGCCGATAATTTTTCTCATGGTCATCGTTTTCTAGCTAATAAGTCCAAGGTTGTAATAAAAAATAGTCGTGACTATGAAAATGAGCTAGAAAAAGTATATGTAATTACCAATTTTGAAAAAAGACAAGAGATGATCTATCATCAAATTCAGGCTATTGAAGATGAAAAAGGTTGGATTATACCAGAAAATGATGACTTACTAGAAGAAGTAACAGCCATCGTCGAGTGGCCAACTGCATTCTACGGAAGCTTTGAGGGAAAATATTTAGAAATTCCCCAAGAAATGGTTATCACTGCCATGCGTGATCACCAACGTTACTTTTATGCTTTAGATCGCAAGAATAAAGAGTTATTACCTTATTTTATTTCCGTTCGTAATGGTAATGATCAATATATTGATCAAGTCATAAAAGGGAATCAAAAAGTTTTGAGAGCTCGCTTGGCAGATGCTTTATTCTTTTATCAAGAAGATTTAAAACTATCTTTAAAAGAAGATTTAGATAAACTATCAAGTTTAAAAGAGCATTTTAAGTTAGGAACTTATAGTCAAAAGCAAGAGCGTGTTAAACACATACTAGAATTATTGATGGAACGAATTGATATGTCTACTCAAGATCAAAAAACTAGTTTACGTGCTAGTGAGATTTATAAATTTGATCTTGTGACCCAAGCAGTCAATGAATTTTCGGAATTACAAGGTGTCATTGGCGGGATTTATGCCAAACATTATGGTGAAGAAGAGAGTGTAGCCCAAGCAATTGCTCAGCAATACTTACCAACTTCGGCTGGAGGAAAATTACCTGACAAACCTGCGGCTGCCGCCTTATCAATTGCAGATAAATTAGATAGTCTGATAGCTTACTTCAAAGCCGATATGATCCCAACAGGGTCTAATGATCCTTATGCATTAAGAAGACAAGCCATGGGCTTGATTGACATTCTTTTAGATCAGTCTTGGAATATTGATTTAAAGAACTTGCTAGTAGTAATTAACCATGAAAATGCTGATTCAGCAGACGACTACTTAAATGATTTACTTAGCTTTATTGAAGCTCGGATTCAAGTTAGATTAGACAATCTAGGAATGGATTACGATATTATTCAAGCAGCACTCGCTCAAAAACAATTGAATCCTGTAAAAATAAAAGAAGCAGCTAAAAGTTTACAAGACTTAAAAGCTGCTAAACCGGATGAGTTTTCAAAAATGATTGAAAACTTGGCGCGAGTCGTTAATTTAGGTGAAAAGGTTAAAGAGCAAGTCAAAATCACTGCTGACTTAGCAGAAAGTCAATTAGAAAAAGATTTAATTGAAAAGATAGTGGCAATAGAGGACATTCAAGACACTTCAAGATTAATGGAATATTTTGAAAGTATTAGTCCGATGATTGCTTCTTATTTAGAAGCACATATGGTGAACGCTGACCAAGAAGCTCTTCGTTATAATCGTTATCAAATGATGTACCAATTGACACAAACAATTCTCAGTCTCATGGATCCAAGAAAAGTGGTCCATAAATAAGAGCAAAGGAGCGATAATAATGTCTACCTTTTTAGATCGCGCAAAAGTAAAGGTAATAGCTGGTAAAGGTGGCGACGGAATGGTCGCTTTCCTAAGAGAAAAATATCGGCCAGATGGAGGTCCGGCTGGAGGAGATGGCGGACGCGGTGGCGATGTCATTTTTCGAGTGGATGAAGGCCTTCATACTTTGATGGATTTTAGATACAATCGTCAGTTCAAAGCTCAGAACGGTGAAAATGGAATGAGCAAGAGTAAATATGGAGCGAATGCAGAAGACCTTTATGTAAAGGTTCCACCAGGAACCTCTGTTTATGACGAAGCAAGCGGTAGACTCATTGCCGATTTGGTGGACCATGGACAAGAAGTGATTGTTGCTAAAGGAGGAAGAGGTGGGCGTGGAAACATACGCTTTGCCACACATAAAAATCCTGCTCCTTCAATAGCTGAAAATGGAGAGCCGGGTCAAGCACTTGAATTGCAGCTGGAACTTAAAGTTTTAGCAGATGTAGGTTTGATTGGGTATCCGAGTGTGGGGAAATCAACCTTATTATCCATCATTTCTAATGCTAAACCTAAAGTCGCAGACTATCAATTTACAACTTTAGTACCTAATTTGGGAGTGGTAAAAATTGCTGATGGTCAGGAATTTGTCGTTGCAGACATGCCGGGCCTTATTGATGGTGCTTCCGATGGTGTAGGTCTTGGAATTGATTTCTTACGCCATATTGAAAGAACAAAAATTTTATTACATATAGTTGATATGGCAGCGGTTCATGAACGTGACCCATTTGAAGACTTTTCTTCAATAATGCAAGAGTTAGCTAATTATCATCCACGTCTTTTAGAAAGACCGATGTTAATTGTTGCTAATAAAATGGATTTAGAACAAGCTAAAGAGAATATAAAAGTATTTGAAGAAAAAATATCTGAATACTATCAGAATTTAAATCTTTCTATTCCGACAATTCATCATATTTCAGCTTGGCAAGCCCAAGGAATTGATTCATTGATGCGAGCAACCGCTCAATTAGTTTCCTCCAGTGACTTTATACCCTTGGAGGAAAAAGAATTTGATCACAAAAATTACACGATTGATGAGACCCCTGACTTTACTGTTCATAAACTTGAAGAAGGTTATTGGGAATTAGAAGGCGAAAAGATTGTCAAACTTTATCAAATGACAAATACAGCGCATGATGAAAGTTTACAACGCTTTGCTCGTCAACTGCGCTCAATGGGTGTCGATCAAGCCTTAAGAGAAGCTGGAGCGAAAGATGGCGATACAGTTTACTTAGAGGACTATCAATTTGAGTTTATTGATTAGGTGGTTATAATATGCAAAATAAAGTTAAACTAGGTCGCATCCCAATTTTTGACGGCCTTAAGGGAATCGCAATACTCTTAATTATTGCTTACTACTACTTTGAACATATTGTTCCGGGTGGTTTCCTTGCAGTTAATCTATTTCTTTTCATAGCTGGTTTTTTTAACTTTAGACATTTTTATTTAAAAGATTTACAAGCTAGAAAAGAGTCTTTTTGGCAATTTATATATAAGCGTTTTGAAAGACTCTTTTTCCCTACTTTATTCGTAGTATTAACTACGTCTACATACATTTTATTGTTTAATCGTGATTTTTTATCCAATATTCGCTGGATGGGTATAAGCTCATTAGCTTTTATTAACAATTATTATCAAATTTTTAATCAGCAGTCTTATTTTGTTCAAGCTGCTAATCCAAGTCCTTTTACGCATTTATGGTACGTCTCTTTGTATGGACAATTGGTTATTTTAACCCCTATTTTAATGTTTCTACTTTATAGTTGGCATAAAAAACCACAAGTAACCATTCGGATGTTGTTGATTATTTCAGCTTTATCTGCTTTTTTGATGGGCTATCTTTATAGAGACAATCAAGATCCTACAAGAATTTACTATGATCTTTTAACGAGAATATCCGCCTTTACCCTTGGGGGTTCTTTAGGGTTAGCACTACCCGCTAATTTATCACCCAAAAAGATTTCACAAAAGAAAATCATGACCATGAATCTCGTGGGCTTAGTTACAGTTATTATTGCTTTTTTCATGATTAAGTTCATGTTTGGAACGAAACCTTTTGCTTATCGATTCGGTTTAACGCTATTCTCATTGATTTCTGGTTTAATTGTCATTTCAAGTATTCATCCTGCGACTATTTGGAACAAAATCTTTCGCTTAAAACCTTTCACATGGATAGGGCAGCGATCTTTTTCTTACTATCTATGGTATTATCCTGTTTATCTTTTAATGCCTCAAAACATTAGTTTTATGAACAGGTCTCCATGGTTGAACTATGGTTTTCAGTTGCTGTTGCTTATCATCTTAGCTGAAATTACCTACCAGTTATTTGAAAAGCGAAAAATTAGTCTTCCAATTGGACAAGATTTTAACTGGTACAAAATGAAGCATCAATTTGATTATTTAAGATCTCACCCGCAATCCCTAAAAGGAGTGAAGTTCATTACGGCATGGTATATTTTTAATGTAGTGATGGGGGGGATCGCACTTGCGATTTCTTCACCTGCTAAGGGGGAAGAATCAAGTAAGGAAATTCAAACGATAATAGAAAATAATATGGATATTGCTGATGAATCAAGGGAAAATGAAGAAAAACAAGTGGTTGTTAATAATATTGAAGGATTAGATCAAGAAGTTCTACTTTATGCAAATGCTTTAGAGATTACCTTTATTGGTGATTCGACCTTAGCGGCAGCTACAGAGCGTTTGAATGATGTTTTTCCCAAGGCTGTTTTCGATCCAAAAGTCGGTCGACAACTTTATGAATCATACGATACAGTATATGGCCTCATCCAAACAGGCGGTTTAAAGTCTACTGTGGTTACCATGTTAGGTTCAAATGGAACCTTTACAGCTGGTCAAATTGATGATTATATTCAAGCAGTCGGTCTTGACCGGGATCAGTATTATGTTAACGTTTTGGTTGATAGAATTTGGACTGACGATGCCAACCGCCAATTGGTAAGAGCTGCTCAAGAATTTGGAAATGTTAGAATTATAGATTGGGCGAATTATGCCCGTGGACACGCTGAATGGTTTGCTGAAGATGGTGTTCATTTAAATGATGAAGGATCATTGGAATTATCAAAATTCATAGCTAAAGAAATTTACCGTCAGCGTTAGTCATAGAAAGAGGTTGAAAAATGAAATTACATTTCTTAGGAACAGGTGCCGGGATTCCATCCAGACAAAGGAATGTTTCTTCGCTTGCCTTAAAATTATTAGATGAGTTGAATGAAATTTGGCTATTTGATTGTGGCGAAGCCACCCAGCATCAAATCTTAGAAACAACCATTCGACCTAGAAAAATTAATAAAATCTTTATAACACATCTTCATGGCGATCATATTTTTGGCTTACCAGGACTTCTAAGTTCAAGGTCTTTTCAAGGAGGCGAAGATTGTTTAGAAGTCTATGGACCTAAGGGAATTAATGATTATATTAAAAGCTCTTTAAAATATTCAAAATCTAAACTCGCATACAGCTTAAAAATAACAGAATTAGAAGATCAAGGTGGAGAGTTAATTTTTTCAAATGGTTGGAAGATTAGTTATTTGCCTTTAGAGCATGGAATTCTTTCTTTTGGCTACCGTATAGAAGAACCAGATTTGCCAGGTCATCTATTAGTTGATGAGTTAAAAAAATTCAATATACCTAGTGGTCCAGTTTATGGTCAACTCAAACGCGGTGAACGTGTTCAACTAGAGGATGGCAGATGGATAGATGGCCAAGACTTTCTTGCTCCAGATCGTCCCGGTAGAATCGTGACCATTTTGGGGGATACGCGTTATTGTCAAAATTCTAAAGTTTTAGCTAAAAATGCCAGTGCATTAGTTCATGAAGCCACTCATGAAGCAGCCGAAGGTAAAATGGCCAGAGCCTATTTCCATTCAACAAGTCATCAGGCCGCTCAAGTGGCTAAAGATAGTCAAGTAGAAGCACTCTATCTTAATCATATCTCAGCTCGTTATTTAGGTAAGGCTCTCAAACAATTTGAAAAAGAAGCTTCTTCTATTTTTCCTAACAGTCATCTTGTTAATGACTTTGATGAATTTGATATCCCGCTTAAATAATCGGGTTATTATGAGTAAGGAGAATGACAATGTTGTCTAAATACCAATGGCAATTGCCAGAAAATTTAAGTGAAAATCAAGACTATAAAGATTTATTAATAGCGGGAGAAGATTATTCCCCCGCTTTTTTAGCGATTTGTTATAATCGTGGGCTTCGTGATCTTTCAGCGATAAACAGAGCTACTGATCAAGAACCGACTCTATATCATGATCCTTTCACATTATATCAAATGGATAGGGCTGTAGAACGTATTCATCTAGCCATTGAAAAAGAAGAAGCTATTCTGATTTATGGCGATTATGATGCAGACGGAATTACTTCTACTTTAATTTTAAAAGAGGCTTTAGATGCTTTAGGGGCTGAAAGTCAAGTCTATTTACCCAATCGTTTTAGTGATGGTTACGGCCCAAATATCGATCGTTATCAAGAATTTATTGATGAAGGTATTCAATTAATTATAACGGTAGATAATGGAGTGGCAGGGCATGAGGCGATTGAATACGCCCAAGAAAAGGGTGTTGATGTCATTGTTACAGACCACCATGAAATCCAGGAAACTCTACCATCGGCTTATGCCATCATTCATCCGCGTCACCCTCAAGGAAATTACCCATTTGGTGATTTATCTGGAGCAGGTGTCGCATTCAAAGTAGCCACAGCTATTCTTGGTGAAATACCCATAGAAATGTTAGATTTGGCAGCAATCGGTACGGTTGCAGATATGGTCTCTCTTTTGGATGAAAATCGAACATTAGTTGTTGGAGGACTCCATCAGTTAAAAGTTACTCAGCGTCTTGGGTTACAGCTTCTCTTAAATCAGCAATTACAGTCGATAGATGATATATCTACAGAAACGATTGGCTTTATTATTGGTCCTCGCCTCAATGCAGTAGGACGTTTGGGAGATCCTCAACCAGGATTTGATTGGTTAGCAGCCTTTACTGAGCAAGAAGCTAGCCACTTGCTTGAATTTATTGAGAATGAAAATATTAAAAGACAGCAATTAGTTACTCAAATCTATCAAGAAGTTACAGCAAATCTAGATGAAATAAAGGAGATACCCTTAATCATCAGTCAGGCTTCTCCTAATTGGCATCCCGGAGTTTTAGGAATTGTGGCGAGTCGTATTTGTGATAAATACCAGCGTCCTTGTTTACTTTTCAACTATAATAAGGAAAATAATCAGTATAAAGGTTCAGCTAGATCAAAAGAAAACTTTAATCTGTTTAAAAATCTTAGTCAGCTAAAAAAATTATTAAAGCATTTTGGTGGGCATAGCCAAGCGGCTGGTATGACAATTGAAGAAGGCAATTGGCAAAAATTCCAAAGTGAATTAAGTTTGTTAGCTGATAAACACAAGAATCAAATTTTAGCCAAAACTTCCCTATCTATTGATGCTAAACTAAGTTTAGCAGATATTAATTTAAAACTAATCGAAGAGATTCAAAATCTAGGACCCTTCGGTATGCATAATCCTAAGCCAATTGTTTTATTTAAGGATTTAGAGATGATTGAAAAAAGAGTAATTGGAACGAATAAGCAACATGTTAAAATGAAATTTAATCAATCAGACACTGCAAATTCACTAGCAGCCATTGCATTTATTATGGCGGACGACCTTGAAGATTGCCAAGTGGGTAATCAGTTGGATATGGTTGGAGAACTATCAATTAACGAATGGAAACAACAAAAAGAATGTCAATTAATCGTTAAAGATTTTAACTTGGAAGGCCAATTATGGATTGATTACCGAGGGAAAACGCATTTTGCTAAATTGAAACAGCTATCTGATGTTGTTTATTGTTTTCAAGATAAAAAAAATGCTGCACTATTTTCTGAACAGTTAAAAACTGACTTTCAAATGACATATTATGAAGAATTAATCGCTGATTTTAAATATGAAAATCTAGTGTTGATGGAGCCTCCTCAAAATCTCAATAAACTTAAAAACCTTTTAAAGAGTCACAGATGGAAAAAAATATATTTGGCCAGTGTTGTAGTAGAGTCCAGATATTTAGCAGGCTTACCACAGCGTCAAGACTTTGCAAAATTGTACCATCTGTTAAAGCAAGAAGGCAGCCTTCAACTAAAAAAATTAGAAGCCCTTTCAAATTTTTTAACGATGCCATTAATAAAAATAAAAACAATGATTGTGGTGTTTTTTGAGGCGGGTTTTGTTACAATAAAAGATGGACTTGTGATCATGAACCAGCTTGACCAAGCCGACAAGCTTGATTTAATGGAGATGCCTGCCATGAGCAAGTATCAAGAAGCTATGGAAGCAGAAAAATTATTAAATTTCCAAACAATGGATCAAGTTAAAACCTGGATAAATAAGGAGACTTAAAATGGATTATACAAATTATATCGCTCGTGTTGATAATTACCCAGAAGAGGGTATTATTTTCCGTGACATCACACCTTTAATGGGAAATGGTCCCGCTTTCGAAGCAGCAACTCAAGAAATCGTAGACTATGCCAAAGCATTGAAAGTGGATATGGTCGTTGGGCCTGAAGCCCGCGGTTTTATCATTGGTTGCCCAGTGGCTTATGCACTTGGAGTAGGTTTTGCTCCTGTACGTAAAAAAGGCAAACTTCCAAGAGAAACAATTGAAGTAGATTATAGCTTAGAGTACGGATCAAATGTTCTACAAATACATAAAGATGCTATCCAACCGGGTCAAAGAGTTTTAATAACTGATGATTTATTAGCAACGGGTGGAACCATTCAAGCCACTATTCAATTAGTGGAAAATCTTGGAGGAATTGTCGCGGGCTGTGCTTTCCTTATCGAATTAGACGATTTAAAAGGAAAAGAAAAATTAGGAAATCACGAATATTTCACTCTTATGCACTATTAAAAATCAAAAGAGCCTAACCAGCTTTTAACGTCTGGTTAGGCTAATCTTTAATTGAGTTGATTAGAAATAGCGATTAAGACTAACTACTTTGCCTAAAATTGAAACGTTAGGCAAGATAATATCTTCCATGGTATCATTTTCAGGGCGAAGAACAATGTGATCTTTTTTCTTATAAAAAGTTTTACAGGTTGCTTCATTATCTTCGGTCATAGCGACAACGACTTCACCATTATTGGCAGTCGATTGTTTACGAACTGTGATAATATCGCCATCAAGGATACCAATATTCACCATGGATTCACCCTTAATAATCAGCATAAATAATTCGCTTGAATCATATTGAAGATCGGTAGGCTTGGGATAATATTCCATAGCTTCTTCTTCCGCAAGAATTGGAGCACCTGCAGCTACATAGCCTAGCAGAGGTACTTTATCGGATTTAATTCCCAATTTTTTAATTCCCAAGGCAGTTATTTCAATCGTCCGCGTTTTGCTGGCAGATCTTTCGATCAGACCACTTTCTTCTAATCGGTCAAGATGACCATGCACAGTGGACGGAGAAGAAAGCCCAACCCGCGCTCCAATTTCACGAACAGTGGGTGGATAACCATTTTCACTGAGTAATTCATAAATAGATTGTAGAACGTTTAATTGCTTTGTCGTTATCTTAATCATTTCACTCACTCTTTCTTTAGGATATTTTTATTGTAGCAGAAGTAAAATCTTAATTCAAACAAATGTTCGTAAAAAGGAGGGGCGTAATGCTTTCATCAGCAAAACTAGCAAGAATCAATGAATTAGCTAAACTTCAAAAATCCAAAGGACTAACTGAAGCAGAAAAAGAAGAGCAACATCAATTAAGACAAGAGTATTTAACAGTCTTTAGACAGCATATGGCTAGACAGGTTGAGGGAGTTAAAATTGTTGATTCGGATGGAAATGATTTAACACCTGATAAAGTTAAAAGAATTCAAAAAGCTAAAGGAATTCATAACCGAAAAGATTAGTAAGTTAGAGTACATGAAAGTTTAAATTTTAAAAGGAGAGATAGTATGTCAACATTGTCATGGGTTTTAATTGTAATTTTAGCATTGGTTGCAGGAGCAGCATTAGGTTTCTTTATAGCGCGTAAGTATATGATGAATTATTTTAAAGAAAATCCACCAATTGATGAGCGTATGATCACAACTATGATGGCGCAAATG
The DNA here is from genome assembly GCF_024742075.1 of Facklamia sp. 7083-14-GEN3. Classification (GTDB taxonomy): domain Bacteria; phylum Bacillota; class Bacilli; order Lactobacillales; family Aerococcaceae; genus Facklamia. The sequence continues at coordinate 373,577 of NZ_JANSGD010000001.1, forward strand.
GGTCAAAAACCTTCTAAAAAGAAAGTGCAACAAATTATGCAGTCGATGAAGATGCAGTCTAAATAGTAAAAAAACCTCCTCCCAAAGCAGCTCTTTAACTGCTCAAAGGGAAGGAGGTTTTTAATTCAAACAGAACAATTATTTCTTTTTAGCAGGAACATAGGTAAAGTTTGAGTCTAATTGATGATCTAAAGTATCAAAAGCATTGGCTAGCTCAAGGTCTATTTTAGCTAGTTGTTCTTTATTATAATCGAGTTCAGGATTATATTTAATGGCGGGTCCGAAAGCTATTTTGGCTGTTTGTCTCTTGAAGAATGATTTAAAATCTAAAGGTGGTTGAATAGCAATTGGGATGATATCTCTTTTAGAAAGTCGTTGGATGAAGGCAGTTCCCCCTTTAATTTCGGTTGTATACCGACTACCAGAAGGGAAGATGCCTAGATTTAAATTATTTTCAGTTAATTGTTTGACGGCTACTTTGATAGTTTTAGGACTGGGTTTCTCACGATTGACTGGAAATACATAAGCCTTACGTAAAATTTTTGCTAATACAGAATTACGGAAAATTGATTCTTTAGACATAAAAGAAATTTCAAGCGGATAAAGTGCAATGGCTAAGTACAATGGATCCCAAAAAGAGCGGTGAGTAGCTGCTAGAATAAAAGTTGATTGATCAGGATTGGGAATATTTTCTCTGCCAATTATATAAGATTTACCATTAAAAAGGCGAAAGAGAAAGCGTAAAATTGCTACGGCAAACTGATAAAAAGTCATATTTGATTTCCTTTCAGATACAATGTTTGTTATTATTTTACCAAGATTCAATCAAGATTCAAGTCAGCATATTTGCATTGATTTATCAAGTTTTTTAGGAGGAATATGAATGTTAAAAATTTTTACTTTTGCTTTTTTACTTTTAATTAGTCTAACATTTACCAAGTCGGTTACAGCAAATAGACTTTTAGGAGAGGTGGACTTAATCGATAGTTACGCTATCAATGAAGACTTATTTGTTCAAGGTTTCGAATTAGATCAAGAAGATCAACTTTTAATCGGTACCGGTTTATACGGTGAATCCGCTTGGGGCTATTTTGATTGGGAAAAAGGTATATTAAATCGTTCAATTGAATTAGAAAAAAAGTATTTTGGGGAGGGGATTACTCTTCGCAAGCGTAATCTCTGGCAACTAACTTGGAAAGAGGGCAAAGTTTTCCAATGGGATATAGAGACTAAAGAACTCCTTAACACTTATGAAATAGAAAGTGAAGGATGGGGACTAGCATACAATAATGAAAAAGATATCTTTTACTTATCTGACGGTTCTTCTACTATTTATAAATATGATCCTGATAATTTTGAATTAATTGATCAAGTTGACGTGACATTAAAGGGAGAGTTGGTTGATCAGTTAAATGAGTTAGAATATGCTAATGATGCAATTTACGCTAATATTTGGTATGATAATCGCATTGTTAAAATTAACCCCGATAGTGGTAAAGTACTTCAAGTATATGATTTGACTACTATAATCGACCAACTGGATCTTACAGCAAAACAAAGGGAAACAATGGATGTCTTAAATGGTATTGCTCATATTGAAAAAGATCTATTCTATTTAACTGGAAAGAACTATCCATTGATCTTTAAAGTGAAATTGAAATAATAGGAAGGAAGGTAAATAGTGGCTGCTATAACATATGAATTAATTAAAGAAGAAAAACATACGGGAGCACGATTAGGGATACTTCATACTCCTCATGGCTCTTATGAAACTCCCATGTATATGCCCGTTGGAACATTGGCTACTGTAAAATCTCTATCACCTGAAGAGTTAAAGGATATGGGAGCAGGTGTGATATTAAGTAATACCTATCATTTATGGTTAAGGCCTGGTGAAGACATCGTTGAAGAAGCGGGCGGACTTCATAAGTTTATGAACTGGGATCAAGGGATTCTAACCGATTCTGGAGGATTCCAAGTCTTTTCTCTGAGTGAGATTCGTGATATCGAAGAAGAAGGCGTTCATTTTCGTAATCATATTTCAGGAGAAAAATTATTCTTATCTCCTGAGAAAGCCATTCAAATTCAAAATGCTTTGGGTTCAGATATTATTATGTCCTTTGATGAGTGTCCAGACTATCATCAGCCTTATGATTATGTTAAAGAGTCTATTGCTAGAACCACTCGTTGGGCAGAAAGAGGATTAAAAGCCCATCAAAACACTGAGAAACAAGCGCTCTTTGGAATTTGCCAAGGCGCTGGTTATAAAGATTTACGACTCCAGCACGCCAAAGATATGATTGCTTTAGATTTTCCTGGATATTCCATTGGCGGATTATCAGTGGGAGAGACTAAAGAAGAAATGAATGAAGTCTTAGATTATTTAATGCCGGTTTTTCCTAAAAATAAACCCCGTTATTTAATGGGTGTTGGTTCTCCTGATGCCTTAATTGATGGTTCGATTCGTGGGGTGGATATGTTTGATTGTGTCTTAGCTACTCGAATCGCTCGAAATGGTACCTGTATGACTTCTCAAGGAAGATTAGTAGTAAAGAACGCGAAATATGCACGAGATTATAATCCAATAGATCCTAAATGTGACTGTTATACCTGTCGCAATTATAGTCGGGCTTATATTCGCCATTTAATGAAGAGTCAAGAAACATTTGGTTTACGTTTAACATCCATACATAATACGTATTTCTTATTGCAATTGATGCGTGATGTTCGTCAAGCTATTCGAGAAGATAACTTATTAGAATTTCGCCAGGCTTTTCGTGAAGAGTATGGTTATAACAAACCTAATGCTCCAGAATTTTAATGGAGAAAATCTTAATAAACTGTTATAATATAGAAGACATTTAGAGGAGGAATTTTAATGGGAAATAGTTATTTTGCATTTTTACCAATGATTATTATGTTCGCTTTATTTTACTTTATGTTGATTCGTCCGCAAAAGAAAGCGGCCGATCAAAAGCGTCAAATGATTGAGGCGATGCAAGCTGGAGATGGAGTAGTTACAATTGGTGGATTACATGGAATAGTGGATGAAGTAAAACAGCAAGAAGGACTTGTTGTGCTTGATTGCGAAGGTATTTATTTAACTTTTGAGCTTAGCGCAGTAGCAAATGTTTTAAAAAGTGCAGGCTCAAATGAGCAAACAGTCTACACTTCAGACAATGAAACTCATGTTGAAAGTGATTTAGAAACAGATGCTAATGTTTAAGTCTTAGCATTTTAAATGAATAGTCCAAACATTTATTAGTAGGTATCCATTACTTATTAATAAATGTTTTTTTCGCTTATTCACCTGCCAATAAAGTATAAGTTTAATTAGAATATGAAGCCTTTAGGAGGCTAAATATGAGATATGGTTTACTCACTTTTGATGATCCTAAACCGGATACGAGTCGTAAAATACTACATGTTGATATGGATGCCTTTTATGCATCTATTGAAATTCGTGATAATCCGTCCTTAAGCACTCAACCAGTGGTTATTGCTAAGCATCCAAAGTTAACTAATGGTCGGGGCATTGTGACTACTTGTAATTATATAGCACGTCAGTACGGTATTCATTCTGCAATGTCCTCTCTGGAAGCATACAGACGGTGTCCTCAAGCTGTTTTTATTAAAGGAAATATGGCATATTACCGATCGGTGTCGCAAGAAATTCGCAAAATATTTTATCAATATACTAGTCGAGTGGAACCCTTATCCCTAGATGAAGCTTATTTAGATGTGACGGAAAATCATTTAGAAGAAGAATCAGCTTTAAAAATCGCTCGCCTTATTCAAGCACAAATCTATCAAGAAATACATCTAAGCTGTTCAGTGGGAGTTTCTTATAATAAATTTATTGCCAAACTGGCTTCAGATTTTCATAAACCGAATGGTATCACCTTGGTTTCTCCAGATGAAGCCATACCTTTTCTTCATGCGCTCCCGATTAAAGACTTCTATGGGGTAGGAGCTAAGTCTTTAAGTACGTTTGAAAGCCATGGCATTAAAACGGGCTCAGATCTAGCAAAGTTTTCACTCGAAGAATTAATTTCAAAATATGGAAAAATGGGACATTCACTTTATTTTAAGGTGCGAGGTATTCACAATGTGCCTGTCAGTCAAAATCGACAAAGGAAATCAATGGGAACTGAACAAACCTTTCAAAATTTCCTTATAGAAGAAGAGGTCATTAAGGAAAAAGTACGCCAATTGGTAGTGAGAATATCGCAAGACTTAAATGCTAAAGATTTATATTGTCAAACGCTCACTCTCAAGATACGTTATGATAATTTTGAAACAGTGACTAGGCAAGAGAGTTTTGCCTATCCAACGAATGATCGTTATCAATTAATGAATAAAGCTTTAGAATTGTGGGAAGATCATGGTGAGGTAAATAGAGAGATTCGTTTATTAGGAATTTCAGTATCCAAGTTATTAGATCCTCAAAATGAACCTTTACCCATTCAATTAGATATTTAATGGAGGGGTATAAAATGGAATGGTTTATGCAACTGAACCCTATCTATCAGTCGGGTATAGCTGGCATAGGTACTTGGTTATGTACTGTATTTGGTGCATCTTTTGTTTTCTTGGTAAAGAAAGTAGACAATAAAATATTAGCTATGATGCAGGGATTAGCAGGTGGAATAATGGTGGCAGCTTCTTTCTGGTCACTTTTAGCACCTGCTTTAGAACAACAAGCCAGTGTTGGTTCTAAAATTCCTGAATGGTTTCCAGCAGCAGTTGGCTTTCTAATTGGTGGTATCTTTTTACGCTTAATTGATAAGTTTGTTCCGCACTTACATTATGCTGAAGACCATGGTGACACAGATATATCCGAAACAAAATTATCCACAACTTGGATGCTCTTTCTAGCTATAACCATCCACAATATACCAGAAGGTATGGCGATTGGGGTGGCCTTTGCAGCCGCTGATATTGGGATTGGAGGGGCTACTTTAGCATCGGCTATCACTTTAGCCATTGGTATAGGGATTCAAAACATTCCGGAAGGATCAGCTCTTTCGCTACCTTTGATGGGAGAAGGAAAAGGTAAAGGTTACGCTTTTAATCTCGGTCAAATGTCTGCTTTGGTTGAGCCTTTTGGTGCCATGATAGGAGCTGCGACTGTTTTAGCTATGCAAACACTTTTACCTTATGCACTTTCTTTTGCAGCCGGTGCCATGATTTTCGTTGTAGTGGAAGAATTAATTCCAGAATCACAAACAGAAGGTAACACAGACATAGCAACCATGAGTTTTATGGTAGGCTTTGTTATCATGATGATCTTAGATGTGGCTTTGGGCTAGTAAATTAATAAATCAGATTTTGAGGTGATTCTTTGGGAACTAAGCATGAACGCATCATCCAATACATTCAATCCTTACCCATAGGGAACAAAATTTCTGTTAGAGGCATTGCTAAACAATTACAAGTAAGTGAGGGGACTGCTTATCGTGCCATCAAAGATGCTGAAGAAAAGGGACTTGTTTCGACCATTGAACGAGTAGGAACCATACGTATTGAGCAAAAAAATCACCTGTCTGCCGGACATCTGACCTTTGGTGATATAATCCCATTAATTGATGGCGAGGTCTTAGGAGGACAAAAAGGACTGGATAAACCCCTGACTAAATTCATTATTGGGGCGATGACGCTTCAAGCTATGGAGCGGTATTTTGAAAGTCAGACTTTGATTATTGTCGGTAACCGGTCGGAAGTTCATCGCCACTCCTTAAAGAATGGTATCGCTGTATTAATAACAGGTGGGTTTAAAACAGATCATGATATTATTCGCTTGGCAAATCAAGAAGAACTACCCATTATATCTACCAGTTACGATACTTTTACTGTTGCCTCATTAATTAATCAATCAATTAATGAACAAATGATAAAACAAGAAATTGTAACAGTAGAAGAAGTTTATACTCCTATTGAAAGAACGGTGTCGTTAGATCCTTCGGATTCTATTGAGAATTTCAAAAAGAAATCAAGTGAGACCGGCTTATCTAGATTTCCAGTGGTAACAAATAAACGCTTAGTAGGAGTGGTAACGGCCAATGATTTAATGGGGCGTGGTAACAGTGTTTCTATTGAGCGAGCTATGAGTAAGAATGTTATTACTGTTAAACCTCATATGAGTTTAGCCTCCGTTTCTTATAAGATGATTTGGGAAGATATCGAAATGATTCCAGTTGTGGCTGATAATTTACAACTTTTAGGTGTGGTTTCCAGGCAAGATGTTATGAAAGCTCTACAAAATATTCAACAGCAGCCTCAAACAGCCAATACTTTCGAACATGATCTATTAAAGCACTTGGTTGAAGTAAACCGAAATGATTTTAAAAATCGCTATGATTATCAATTTGAGGTCCAACCCCAGATGGTTAATACATTAGGCACCTTATCCTATGGGGGGCTGTGTGAGCTGATTGCTCAAGTAGCAATCACTAAGGTTAAAGATTTAACAGGACATAATAATATTCTTGAATCGCTGAATCTTAATTATTTTACTTTTATTCAATTAGGGAACTTGATTGAATTTCAAGTTGAAATTTCTAACTACAATCGACGTTCAGCAATTTCTCAAGTGAAAGTTTTTGTTGAAAATATACTTGTCGCTCAAGCAACAGTTGGTTCGCAAATGGTAAATAAAAGACAGAAGGAGTCTAACTAATGACAGTTAAGCAAAGCTTAATCGAAAAGTTTATAAGTTTGGTTGATCAATATGATCGCATTATTATTCATCGACATATCAATCCCGATCCTGATGCTATTGGTTCACAATTAGGTCTAAAAGCAATTATTGAAAATAATTTTCCGGATAAGACGGTTCTAACTGCTGGAAAATTAGGTAAGGGAATCGAATGGTTGGGGCGCATGGATACTGTCGAAAGACGAGATTATGAAGATGCTTTGGTCATTGTATTGGATACCCCAATTTTTGAAAGAATCGATGGTAACGACCGCATTCAAAATAATGCTTTAATTAAAATTGATCATCACTTGGTAGTTGAGCATTTTGCCGATTTGGAAATTGTAGAAATTGCAAGTTCTTCAACTGCAGAACTTATTACAAAAATGGTAATTAATTCTCAAGGTCAATTGATCCTTTCACCACAGGCAGCTACCTATCTATATGCGGGCATCGTCGGTGATACAGGACGCTTTCTTCATTCAAATACCAGTCAGGCGACCTTTGAGGCAGTTGCTTATTTAATGTCTCATCAAGCGGATAATACTCAGATTAATCGGAAGATGAATGAGTTATCTCTTAATGAATTAAAATTTCAATCATTTGCCATTGATCAAATTGAATTATTTGAAAATGGAGTAGCGGCAATGACTTTGAAACAAGTGGACTTAATTCAAAGAGGTATAACAGTTGATGGGACAAATGCAGTAACCAATCTTCCAGGCCGTTTAAAAGAGGTTTTAACTTGGGTTATTTTTATTGAAAAAGAAGATTCACACGGTGAGTATCGTGCACGTATTCGTTCTAAAGGTCCAAACATTCATCAAGTTGCAATCCAATTTAATGGTGGTGGTCACGAAATGGCATCTGGAGCAAATATCTATGATGATGAAGAGAAAAAAGATCTAGTCGATCAAATGATTAAAGTAAATGCTCAGTTTTTAAAGGATCAAAGTAAATAATAAAAAACCTTTCCTTTTACCATTTAAATTAAAGGAAAGGTTTTTATTATTTTTCTATTCATTAAGCCATGAACGATTATCTTTTTCAATCAGATAGTCACCAGCTTCAGGTCCGTTTGATTGCGCAGAGTAGAAAGCTAAATCTGGATCCGTCTCTTCTTGCCAAAAGGCATGAATGGAATCGATAAATTGCCAAGCATATTTAACTTCCAAGTAGTGAGCGAAATTACTCAAATCGCCGTTCATGCAATCAAAAAGTAATTTTTCATAGTCACCAGGAATTACTTTGGCAAGTTCTCGTGGAAGATGGTAACAAAGATTGAGTTCTTTAATTTCATTACGATGGGTAGAGTCAGACTGAGATAAGCACAAACGAATACCAGGCTTAGGAGCTAATTCAATTTGTAAATAGTTGGCAGGGATATTTTCGGCTTGCTTCTTATAAATAATTTTAATGTCAGTCTGTTTATTATTAAGATGCTTACCTGAACGCAAGTAGATGGGGGTTTTTCCCCACTTATCTTGATCGATGGTTATTTTTAGAGCCATATAGGTTTCTGTTGTTGAGTCGCTTGCAACATCTTTTTCTTGACGGTAAGCTATTTGGCTTTGGTCTTCGCTTTGTAAATATTGCCCACGCACAACATTATTTTTTAAATCTTTTAAGTCAGAATAATGTTTTAATTGCTTCAGTCTCTCAATTTTTTTCTGTCTTAGAGCATCATTACTCATATTTTCAGGAAGGTCCATGGTAATTAAAGTAAATAATTGTAAGGCATGATTTTGAATCATATCGCGACTGACACCACTGGTCTCATAGTAGGCCCCGCGATCTTCGACACCAATCTCTTCATCCAAAGTGATTTGAATGTGGTCAATGTTAGTTGGGTCCCATAAAAAATGACTGAGAAAGTTGTTCATACGGATAGGTAAAATTTGATTGACAATACTCTTGCCTAAATAATGATCAATACGATAAATTTGATTTTCATCAAAAGATTGAGTCAGCTGTGATTGCAATTCTTCAGCTGTTTTTTCATCATATCCAAAGGGTTTTTCAATAATTAAACGATTGTATCCTTGATCAGTAAGTAAACCTTGATCTTTTAATTGACTGGTAATGATAGGGAATAATTTAGGCGATAAAGAAATATAAAATATTTGATTTCCTTCAGTTTGATACTTTTCCGAAAGTGAAAGAGAAAGTTCTTTAAGTTGGTTAAAATGTTGACTCTCCTTCACATCATTCGACTGATAATAAAAATGAGAAAGAAAATCTTGAATATCTTTATTATCTTGTTTAGCTTCAGTAAGGCTTTCTTTTACCACTTGACGAAAGTAATTATTATCCCATTCACGTCTAGCTGTCCCTATGATAGCAAAATGGTCAGCTAAAAAGCCTTTATTAAATAATTGATAAAGGGCTGGGTATAATTTACGATGGGCTAAGTCACCACTAGCCCCAAAAATAGTCATAATTAAACGATAATCTTTCATCTTTATGCCTCCATTTTCAGATAGTTTTCATTATATCAAATTAGACCTTGGTTTCAAGCTATGGAATCAGCCATATTTTATCAGATAGCTTTATGGTATACTTTTTTACGAATGAAGTCATTATATCAAAAGAGTATATAAAGGAGTAATTTATGAATTTTAAGGAATTAACGATTAAACCATTTATAAAGCAAGCACTGGATAGGATATCTTTTAAAAAGATGACCCAAGTGCAAGAAGAGGTGATACCTCTTGCTTTAAAAGGAGAGAGCCTTATTGTTAAGTCTCAAACTGGATCAGGAAAGACTCACGCCTTTCTTATCCCATTATTAGATCAACTAGATCCTGATGAGCAAAAAGTTCAAGCTGTTATTACGGCACCTAGTCGTGAACTAGCTAATCAAATCTATGAATTTGCCTTGGAGCTTGTGGGTGAACAAAATGAAAGTATTAGAATCTCACGCTTTGTAGGTGGAACAGATAAGGAAAGACAAATAGATAAATTAGCAAACCAGCAACCGCATTTAGTGATTGGAACGCCAGGGAGAATTTTTGACTTGATGCAAGCCAATGCTTTATGGGTTCAAACAGCTAAGACGATGGTCGTGGATGAAGCGGATATGACGTTTGATCTGGGCTTTTTAGCGATTGTAGATGACATTGCTTCTAGAATGGCAGAAAACTTACAAATGATGGTGTTTTCTGCTACGATACCTCAACAGGTAGCAGTGTTTTTAAATAAATACATGACCGGACCTAAAGAAATTACGATTGAACCTAAACAAGTGTTAACTGACCAAGTTGAAAACTACCTGATAGATATAAAAGGGATAAACCGAGAGGAAATGGTTTATAATCTATTAACTATGGGTCAACCTTACTTAGCGATCGTATTTTGTAATACTAGAAGTTATGCTGATGAGTTAAGCGAATTTTTAAAAAGTAAAAGCTTAAAGATCGCCACAATTCATGGTGGTATTCCGCCAAGAGAAAGAAATCGTTTAATGAAACAAATACGAAATTTAGAGTTTCAATATGTAGTAGCCTCTGATCTGGCGGCCAGAGGAATTGATATTCCAGGTATTTCTCATGTTATAAACACGGAATTGCCGAAGGACTTAGAATTTTTTGTCCATCGGGTAGGTCGAACCGCACGAAACGACTTAACCGGTATGGCATTCACCTTTATGGGGCCTGATGATGAAGATGCCATTGAGAGCTTAGAAGCTAAGGGGATTGAATTTACTGAAGTCAAGTACAGCAAGGGTGAATTAAAAAAAGTAGATAATCGTAATCGACGATCAGATCGCAAGAATACTCAAGAACAAGTACAAGATCCTAAAGTAAAACAATTGATTAACCGCGCTAAAAAGGCTAAAGTCAAGCCTGGCTATAAACATAAATTGAAGCAAGAAATAAAAGAGCATAAACGCTCAGTTGGTCGACGTAAAAATAAAATGCGAGCTAGACAAGAACGTAAAAAATAAGACGAAGACAAAAAGGACTCCTAAACTAGGAGTCCTTTTTGTCTTCGTCAGATTTAATATCTTCCTTTTTAATAATATTGATATCCATATGAGATAACAATTGATGCATGAAAAGCGTATGTTGTTTAAAGGAATGATAGATAATAAAGAGGGTTAACCCCACCAATAGATAGAAGGGCACATAAAAGTTAGACCATACTAATTTAATCAATTCTATCATTAAAATTGGAACAACCGAACACACCATCACCAGCTTCATTCGCACTATAAAAGGTAATGGAAAGTTTAAGCGGATGTTCAAGATACCTGTTAATAGTGAGGTAATGACTATGAAGTAGAAGTGAGCAAAAACAGCCGCTATCCAGGTCATAATTATAAGAGAGACGATCTGAATAAAATTGAATTGACTAGCATAAGTCAAAACAGTTACTAAACTTTCTTTGCTAGTTACCATATCATGATTGAAAGCAAAAACTTGACCATTTTCTGGGGTATAGACCACTATTTGATTTTTAACAAGTAATAAATTAAAAATACTCGTCAATTCAGGATTTCTTTTATTTTCTGATTTTAAAATCAGGCCTTCATCTTTAGAGAGATTAGTCAATTGATCGTCGATAATTAACTGAAATTGACGCGATTCAAAATATAGAGCTTTCTGATCTTCTTTAAGCTTGAGTTCACCATTTTCAATTTGAAAATCAGGAAGATAATTAATACTTTCATTAATATCTGTTTGAATAGACCGCAGCGTCGGAAAAAGGGCTAGACCAAAATTAACAGCTATTAAAATCGTTACAATTAAGGGAAGGACTATTATTTGCTTCCATTTAACATTAATACTTTCAATATAAAAACGTGGATTATTTAGGCCGTTTTTAAGGATAAAAAATAATTTTTTCAAATAAAACATCCTTTATTCTAAATTTCAATAGAGCTATCTTATCCAACAATTTAAAAAGTTGCAAGTTGGATGACTGAATTAATTATAACATGAATTGTCTATTTTTTATGTCGAAACTTAGCTTGATCCACTATTAATAGACTAATAGATATGAAACTTACTAAGCCACCATAATAGATAGAGTTGGGGAAGTAAGTCATCTTAATAGAATGTTTACCTTTAGTCAACGGAATAGCCATTAAGGTGTCATTTAATACAGCTTGGGTTTCCACTGATTGATTATCCACTTTGACATGCCAATTGGGATCATAAGGTAACGTCATCAGTAAGTAACCTTTTTCTTGTTGAATATCAATTTGACCTTCCAAAGCGTTTTCTTGAAAAGAGGTAATTTGGAGTGAATTGTCTTTTCTTTTTGTGATGAGTTGTTGATAACTTTTAAGGTCGAATTCATATAAGCGTATAAGGTTGGCTTTAAAAGTGTTTTTCTTTAGTTTAACTCTTAATAAATGCTCTTTACCTGAATTTTCAAATGCTGCATCCATAATTTGCCGACTATTTGTAGGGGAATAAAATTCATAAGGCTTACTATTTAATATAAGTGAAACTTTACGATTAGAAAATTGACTAGGAAAAGTAAAATAAAAAGGATTATTCGATTCCGTATCAAATGATAGGGCAAAAGAAGCATTTCTATTTGTCTTTTCTTTTTTATAGGTATAGTAGTTTCCATCCCCTTTATCCGTTACATTCAAATTAAGATAATCAATCTTTTTAAATGCCTGTTGTTTGAAGAATTCTTGTTTATTTCCATCGAAGTTTAATAACTTTAATAAAGTTTCTTGATTTTCAATCGGTTTAAATTTTTTGAAACTCGCTTCTAAAACAGCGGGAGATACTTCCATTCCCAAACCTAAGACATTTGTATTTTCATAATAGACATAGCGTTTTTCTTTTTTAGTTTTTTGATGCGCTCGAATATCAAAGTCGCTGGCATCTCTATATAAGGGAAAATTTTCTACCGTAGTGAATAAATTAGTGTTTGAAGTGATATCAATAAGGTAGCGGATATTTAGAAAATCATCCATAAAAAGAGTGCCAGTAGTATAATGAATGGAATTGCTAGTATGTGGAATTCCTAAATAACCGTAAAGTTGGCTAGTTGTAGCTTCTAAGGTTGAACCAAAGTGATTGACACTAGGATAATTAGCAAAAAGGGATTCATTTTTTGTTCGATTGAAAGTTTTATGAATGCGATAAAATTCATCTTCTTGTGGCTGAATAGGGGCAATCATTTGGTCCAATAAAGTGATATAGTCTTTAAATTGTGAGGGTTTAACGTAATGATCAATTGCTGATAAAATTAAGTAGCCATTTAAAGTCATCTCTCCACAGGTCAAGATAAGTATTAGATAAAGCAATATTTTATGTGGTTTACGGTTTAGATAGAAAATAAAACTAATTAAGAGCATGAAAATGAGGGTATAAAAGATTTTTTCATTACTTAAAAAACTGTAATCACTATTTAGAAAATAATATAAACAAAAGACTGACAAAGAAAAAATGATGGTTAGTATCTGATAAAGTTTGATGTTATGAACGAATTTATATGAACGAATCGCTAAAACTAAAAGAAAGAAAGAAACTAAAAATGAAAAACGTGAAGGATACCAAATAGGAAACTGGCCAAGATGCCAACCCTTGTCTAAATTAGCAAAAGTAAAAGAGGCAAAGAAAAATATCAACATGATCAGACTAATAAGTTTTTCTCTTAACATTATCCTATGTGAAAGGAAATAGTATAACAAAAGAACCATAACAGTCATACCGACATAAAAATTAGCTGAACCATCAGCTAATTGTTTAAAATCAAAAGCACCAATAAAATTTTTGGATAGAAGCTCAATCAATGAGTGTTCACTTGAAAAGTCAAAGATGAAATTTAGAGGTCCTTTACTGTGGGCATTTTTACTTCTAAGAGTAGAAATAAAAGTAGGAACCAGAAAAACTCCTGCCAAGCTTACTGAAAGTAATGAATATTTAACAAAAGAAAGGTATTTCGAAAAGACTTCTTTGTATGTGAGATGTTTTTCATCTTCATAAATGACAAATAGGCTGAAAAAAATTAAAAAGATGCAGATCATATAAGCGATGTAATAATGACTAACTATTGCAACGGCTAAACTAAAAACATATAGACGTGGTTTATTCTTTTTAAGTAGATAATGAAGACCCAAAGCAATTAACGGTAACCAAAACAATCCGTCTAACCACATGATGTTTAGTAGATAAGCCATATTATAAGCCATGAAGGTGTATGCTTGACTAAAAGCCATATTCATTGCTGGATGAATAGAGTATTTTTTATCGATAAAATAATAAAAACTTGTCGAAATCGCTAGTAGTTTAAAAAGAGTCAGAAAAGTAATTGCTAGATCTAAATTTTCAGTTTTAAAAAACAATAAAATCAGATTAAAGGGACTCATTAAATAATAAGCCCATAAACCAATCATTTCGCCACCGATTCCTTTTTCAAAGGAATAGAGAAAGAGTCTAGGGTCTTCTGTGATTGCGCGTTGATACAAACTAAAAAAATCAATGTATTGCTGGCCTAAGTCGACGGTTAGCATGGTTCGACCTTGTTCACCAAATGGAATAAATTTCATCAAGTAGGCCAATATTGTTGCTATTAGGAAGGTGACGAATAAATTCATCAAAAGAAAATACTTTCTACTGTTAATTTTCACGAAAAAACTCCTTTTTCTTGAAATAATGCTTATCTATCTTAGCAAAAAACTACGATAAAATCACAAAAAATTCTTAGCAAACTTATGACTTAATGGATTCAGTTTCAACTTGAGGCATAGTTTGCTATAATAACTTAGACTTTAGAAATTCATTACAGAAAGTATGATGAAGATGCCTAGAAAATTAAATAAAAACAAAAAAAAGAAACGTTCACATATCCCAAGAAGACTAAATTTTCTATTTTTTATGGCTTTTTTAGCCTTTACTGCACTTTTCATTCGCTTAGGCTATTTACAACTATATAAGGGTGAAAGTCTCACCAAAATGGTTCAACGGACAGAATCAACTATTTCAACCGGCGCTGTGCCTCGCGGTATGATCTATGATAGCCAAGGTGATGTAATCGTCGGCAATCAACCGGAGAGAGCCATTCTTTTTACGCGAAATCGTGCTTCAAGAGTAGATAGTGAGGATCTTATTAAGGTAGCTACCCAACTAGCCTCATTAATTGAATTACCTACTCAAGGCGTTACCGAAAGAGATAAGAAAGATTATTTCATCGTAACTAACATTGACGAAGTTCGGAATCGTTTAACTGAAGAGGAATTACTCTTATCGGGCAGTCAAGCTTATGAAGCTCAATTATCAAAGGTTGAGGAAAAAGATTTAGATTTTTCGGAAGCTGAATTAAAGATTATTGCTATCTATAAAAGAATGGCAGCTGCCTATGAATTATCAACCGTTACGATAAAGAATAAAAATGTCACTCAAGAAGAAATAGCTAGGGTGAGTGAGAATCTGAGAAATTTACCTGGCATTCAAATTGGAACCGATTGGCAAAGAGTTTATCCTAAAAATGATATGCTTCGTTCTATCTTGGGACAAGTTTCTACCGAAGAACGAGGTATTCCAAGAGAAGACGCTAAAGAATTACTACTTAAAGGCTATGCAATGAATGACCGAATTGGAATTTCGTACTTAGAAAAGCAATATGAATCTATTCTGAAAGGTTCTAAGTCTGTTTTTAATATCGTTACAGACTCTAAAGATGATATTCTAACAAATGATCAGGTTTACGAAGGTTCTAAAGGTAGCAATTTGGTATTAACCATTAATACTGATTTTCAAGCTAAATTAGATGAAATCGTTGAAAGTAGTTTGATTAATATGGGAGCTGAGCAAGGATTAAATGACCGTGTTTATGTTGTAGCCTTAAATCCTAAAAATGGCGAAGTCCTCGGTATTTCTGGTAAAAGATACGCTTATGATAAAAAGAATGACACCTATAATCGCGATCAAATAGTTGATGATGCTTTAGGAGCTATTAATACTTCCTACGGTATGGGTTCAAGTGTTAAGCCTGCTATGATTTCAATGGGATATAAAGAAGGCGTTATTTCTTTAACAGATAATGTGATTATTGATGAACCGTTAAAATTCCAAGCTTCTCAAGAAAAAACATCACTGTTCAACCGAACTGGTCAGATTCCTATTGATGATATGGTTGCTTTACAACGCTCTTCGAATATTTATATGATTAAGTTAGCCATGCGTATTGGTGGACAATATAATTATGAAGAAGAAGGCCGATTAAATATTAATCCCCGTACTATCGATATTCTTAGAAGAAATTTTGCTGAATTTGGATTGGGAACAAAAACAGGAATCGATCTACCTAATGAATCTACCGGATACACACCAGCTAGTAATATGCTCGTTTCTGCCTTAGACTTATCTTACGGTCAATTCGACCTCTACACGCCATTACAAATGGCTCAATATGTTTCCACTATAGCTAATAATGGTAAGCGTTATTCACCAAGATTAGTTAAAGAAGTACGCGGAACGGATAAAAACGGTCGATTAGGTGGTATTGTTACTACTATTCCACCTCAACTAATGAACGTGATTGAAAATGATCCTGCTGAAATGCAAAGAATTCATGAAGGAATGCGAATGGTTTCCCACACACAACAAGGGACAGCCTCATTTTATTTTATGGACTATCCTTTCCAAGTAGGTTCAAAAACAGGAACGACCGAAGCCTTCTATGCAGGACCAATTCAATATGCTAAAAATGAACCGGTCATAAACGGTACTTATATTGGATATGCGCCGTTTGATGATCCAGAAATAGCTATTAGTGTGATAGTGCCTTATCTTAACCAGTCTTCATATGGTAGCGAGGTGGCTCGAATTGCTCGAGATGTTTATAATGCTTATTTTGAATTGAAATCAGAAACTAGAAATACTATTATTGATTATAAGAATAAAAAGAATATAACTACTCCATAAATAATTTTAAAATTTCAGAAAAATTTATTTGAATCTTCACAGACGTTTGTTAAACTGAGAAAAAAATAGATGAGGTGAGATAATGGATATTTGGATTTTAGTATTGGCTCTATTAGTTTTATCAATTATTTTGTTATTAATGTCTTTATTCACTAAAGACTCAAATAGTAATGCAAGCTTAAATAAGAAAGTTGAAGAACAAGCAGAAAAAATCACAGAGTTACAGCATATGATTAATCAATTAAAAGTTGATAATATTCCTGCTGAAAGTGTTAAAGAAGATTTTATGCAGCCCGTAACAGCTCAAGAAGTTTATTTTGCACCTAAAGAAAACTCTGATGTAATTAAAGAAACCTTAGAGCAAGAGGACCTTCAAGCTACAGAAGAAGTGGTCCAACCACGTGTCAATTACGATGTCAATGATCGAAATCGTGAAGACATCATTCGTTACTATTCACAAGGTTATACTTTAAAAGAAATTGAAGATGAAGTGGATGAAGAACTTGTAACCATTCAATACGTGATCGATGAATATATAGAAAACCGCTAGTTAGGAGGTTTAAAATGAAAAAAGAAAATTTGAGGTCATTGGGAGTGGGGCTTCTAATTGCTAGTTTAATAACGGCTGCTTATGCAACTTTTGTACAAGGGCATGTTCCGATAGAGGGTGTTACTTTGCCTAGTATACTTAATGGACAAGAAACTAGTCAGTTAAAAGAGATGGTTGAGGAAAGTGAGTCTAGTTTAGATAAGCTAACAAGCGACAATGAAGAATTAAATAGACAATTAGAAAAATTGACTGCCGATAATGAGTCCTTAACAGAAAGGGTAGCCAATCAAAGAGAATCGATTGAATATTTAGAATCTCTGAGAGATGAAGATACTGAAGATCAAGATGAGTCTGTTGATTTAAATAGCGAAGCAGAAAGAGAAGATAATAACCAATCTTCAGCCGAAGGTGCTTTTGTAGTTAGTGAAGGAGAAAACGCTAGTCAAATTGCTCAACGATTAGAAACTGAAGGTTATATTTCCTCAGCTCAAGAGTTTCAAAATCTTATTGAGCAGTGGCAATTATCTTCTTTAATTCAAACAGGCGAATATCAATTGAACTCTGATATGACCATTCATGAGATTGCAAGTCAATTAACTAACGGAGCTTATTATTATCAATAAAAAAACCATGGCTAAATTTTAAAAACAATGGTATAATCTTATAGTGCTGTTCTTGGAAGAGTAAATAATTTTTAGTTTGGAGGGAAAACCATGCGCGTAAACATCAATTTAGAATGTACTGAATGCGGTGAACGTAATTACTTAACTAATAAAAACAAACGTAACAATCCTGATCGTCTGGAAGTTAAAAAGTACTGCCCAAGAGATCGTAAGGTAACATTACACCGTGAAGTTAAAAAATAATTTTATGAAAGTCTGGGCCATTATGACCTAGACTTTTTATTTTTAACCGAAAAGGGTTCAATAGGAAATATTTGCTACTTAGTGTATAATGGTCTTCAAATTATTAAAGGAGTTTCTGGCATGAAAAAGAGACGTATTTTAGATTTACCTTTTGTTACTTACACGTTAGTAACGCTTAACTTAATTGTCTTTATCTATATGTTAATAAGATTTCAAACAACGACATCCTTAGAAGCCCTAATAAAAACCGGAGCCAAGTCGAATGAATTAATTCTTTACGGCGGAGAGTGGTGGCGGTTAATCACACCAACTTTTATTCATATTGGTTTCGAACACTTGCTTTTTAATAACCTTTCTCTTTATTTTATTGGGCAAGACCTAGAAAAAATTCTTGGACACGGGCGATTTCTAATTATTTATCTGCTTGCTAGTTTTGGGGGCAATGTATTTTCTTTTGCTTTTAATGACAATGTGTCAGCAGGTGCTTCGACAGGTATTTTTGGCTTGTTTCTAGCCTATATTGTATTAGCAAAAATGTATCCTAATATGACCGTTTTAAGACAAAGAGCCATTAATTTTTCTTTGTTAATTATCCTTAATGTCATTACTGGCTTTTCTTCCCAGGGGATTGATCAGTGGGGGCATTTTGGTGGCGCTGTATATGGTGGTATGACAACTCTTGTATTAGGGTTAGATAAACGATTGCAAAGCAGTGTGAATAAAAGTACTAGATTATGGATCTTTTTAGGAATATTTATCTTAACAACTCTCTTAATTGTAGGAAAAATTTATAAGCATCGCTAGGAGGCTGCCCATGAAAAAGATTATCGGCATCGATTTAGGTGGGACAAGTGTTAAAATGGCAATTATTTCACATCAAGGTCATATCATTGAAAAATGGTCAATGCCAACCATGACTCAAAATGAAGGGCACAAAATTGTTCCTTCTATCATCGAGTCTATTCAACAAAAAATAAAAGAAAGACACGAAGTAGTAGATGATTATATAGGAATTGGAATGGGAAGTCCGGGCACCATTTTAGAAGATGGCTCGGTTAAAGGAGCCTATAATTTAAATTGGGTAAATCCACATCCAGTTAAAGCTCTCTTTGAAAAAGAAATCAAACTTCCCTTTATCATTATTAACGATGCCAATTCGGCTGCTCTTGGTGAACTATGGCAAGGAGCAGGCAAGGGGTGTAGTGATTTGGTTATGTTAACTTTAGGAACGGGAGTCGGAGGAGGAATTATCTGTCAAAATCGTCTAATTGAAGGAGCCTCAGGTTCAGCGGGAGAAATCGGCCATATTACAGTGGACTTTACAGACAAGTTTCCTTGTTCGTGTGGTAAGTATGGCTGCTTAGAAGCAATAGCTTCAGCTAAAGGTCTTAATAATTTGGGTCGAATTATTGCCAAAGATTATCAAGGACAATCTTCTTTATATCAAGAGTTTCAAGCTAGTCAATCGGTTGAAGCAGAAGATTTGATTACAGCCGCAAAAGCTAATGATGATTTTGCTTTGAAGATTTTTGGAAGTTTTTCAAAATACCTCGGCTTAGCTTGTTCATATTTAGCAAATATTCTCAATCCGCAAAGGATTGTTATCGGAGGGGGTATCTCCAAGGCGGGAGAATACCTTAAAGAAGCAATTGATAAAAATTTTCAAGAATATGTTTTTCAACCTATCAAAGATCAAACCCAAATAAGCTTAGCTGAATTAGGCAATGATGCTGGAATCTTAGGTGCAGCGTATTTAATTTTAGTAAAAGAAAGTGGGAAATTATGATGAGTATATTCGAATTGTTTTTATGGATAGTCGTAACTATTCTATTAGTTTATGGTATTTTTTGGCTAAGTCTCTGGGTAATGCGTAAACGTTCAGCCAAGTTGGTCGCTAGTGGAGATTTAAACGAGGTTATTCGCAAAGTTCAAGTGATTGATGTTCGTGAAACAGGAGAATTTGATGCACGTCATATTTTAGGAGCTAGAAATATTCCAATGTCTCAATTTAAAATGCGTCATAATGAAATTCGTAAAGACATTCCTGTTTATTTGGTCGATGATAATTATTTTTTAAGTTCACGAGCAGCTAATATATTAAGAAAAAATGGCTATGACCAAGTCTTTATTCTAAAGGGTGGAATGGAAAAATGGTTTGGAAAAACCAAATCGAATCAATAAAAAAATGAAGTGGTAACGTCCACTTCATTTGTATTATCCTTAATAATTTAAAAAAGCAATTATAAGACTAAAAATGATACC
Source organism: Facklamia sp. 7083-14-GEN3 (assembly GCF_024742075.1). Lineage (GTDB taxonomy): Bacteria > Bacillota > Bacilli > Lactobacillales > Aerococcaceae > Facklamia. Next base: position 393,845 of record NZ_JANSGD010000001.1, read on the forward strand.
AGCTAACATGGTAATCACCATTATGATCGAAAAGATTTTTATGCGTCGATCGTATTTACCTTTCTTTTTTTTATTAGGTTTCATTGGCTGGAACCTCCTATCCATTGATAAAAATAGTGTAACTCAAATGCTTTTAAAATGCAATTTGTCTTTGTTAAGTTAGCTTTAATTCATTTCAAAAGTTTGTTAGAATGAGATGATCATGAAAGTAAAGGAGATAATTAGATGACTTTAGCTCAAATTGGTGTAGTCGGAATGGCTGTAATGGGAAGAAATTTAGCTTTAAATATCGAAAGCAGAGGCTATCGTGTAGCAATTTACAATCGTTCTAGATCTAAAACAGAAGCTGCTATAAATGAAAATAAGGATAAAAATTTAGTAGCTAGCTATGATTTGGAATCCTTTGTTCAGTCAATTGAAAAACCTCGTCGTATCTTGTTAATGGTGAAAGCGGGTCAAGCGACTGATTCAACTATTCAATCGCTACTACCTTTATTAGACCAAGGAGATATTTTGATTGATGGAGGAAACACCTTCTTTAAAGATACTATGAGAAGAGCAGAATCCTTAGCTGACTCTGGCATTCATTTTATTGGAATGGGAGTATCTGGTGGAGAAGAGGGTGCTTTACATGGTCCAGCCTTAATGCCTGGTGGACCAAAAGAAGCTTACGAACTCGTTGAACCTATCTTAAAAGAAATAGCTGCTAAAGCACCTTCTGACCAGGAACCTTGTGTTGCCTATATGGGAGCAAACGGTGCGGGGCACTATGTTAAAATGGTCCACAATGGTATTGAATATGGAGATATGCAATTAATTGCAGAGTCCTATGCAATTATGGATAAATTATTAGGCATGACTGCAGATGAAATTGCTGAAGTTTTTGAAGAATGGAATCAAGGGGAATTAAATTCTTATCTAATTGAAATTACTGCCAATATTCTTAAAGAAAAAGACCCTGTGAGCGGACGTCCAATGGTTGAAATGATTGTCGATAAAGCTGGTAATAAAGGGACTGGAAAATGGACTTCTCAATCGGCTTTAGATTTAGGGGTACCATTACCCACAATTACTGAGTCTGTCTATGCGCGGTTCATATCTGCTTTAAAAGAAGAACGTGTTAAGGCTTCTCAAATTATTCAAGGACCTTCCCACGACGCTTCGAACTTCCAAAATGATCGTGAAAAGTGGATAGAAAAAATCCGTCAAGCACTCTATTTTTCAAAAATTATGTCTTATGCCCAAGGATTTGCGGAATATCGTAGTGCTTCTCAAGAATACCAATGGGATCTAAATTATAGTCAAATTGCACGTGTTTTCCGTGCAGGCTGTATTATTCGCGCTCGATTTTTACAAGATATTTCTGGTGCTTTTGAACGTAATAAAGAATTAGATAACCTATTATTAGATAATTTCTTCACTCAAATTACTAATCAGTATCAATCGAGTGTTCGAGAGATTATTTCTTTATCTGTTCAAGCAGGTGTTCCTGTTCCTGGATTTTCAAGTGCGATCGCTTATTATGATTCTTATCGCAGTGAAGTGCTTCCTGCAAATTTAATTCAAGCACAACGTGATTACTTTGGAGCGCATACCTATGAACGCGTGGATAAAGCTGGCAGCTATCATTTCATTTGGAATGAATCGCGTGAAGAAAGAACAGACCAATAGCATATTATCTTTATAAAGGATGTTTGCTTAGTTAGTTAAGTCTATGGGAGGAAGTTAGCATGGTAAAAAATGTAAATCAACGTGTCTTAATTGTTGAAGATGAAAAGAATTTAGCTCGCTTTGTTGAGCTTGAACTTCAACATGAGGGCTATGAAACAGCTATCTGTTATGATGGACGCAGTGGTTTGGAAAAGGCTTTAGAAGAAAAGTGGGACGTTATTTTACTTGATCTAATGTTGCCTGAATTAAACGGATTGGAAGTAGTACGTCGCATTCGTCCTGTTAAAGATGTACCTATCATTATTATGACAGCTAGAGATTCAGTTATTGACCGTGTCTCAGGCCTTGACCAAGGAGCAGACGATTACATCGTTAAGCCTTTTGCCATTGAAGAATTATTAGCCAGATTACGGGCACTCTTTCGTCGAATTGAGACAGAAGATGAATCAAGAGCTCAAAATCAACCTTATTTAAGATTTAGGGACTTAGTAGTTGAAAAATCAAGCCGCATGGTTAAAAGACAAGGCGAGTTGATTGACTTAACTAAAAGAGAATATGAATTATTGGTCTTTTTAATGGAAAATATCAATATGGTTATGCCGAGAGATGTCTTGTTGGAACAAGTTTGGGGTTATAAATCCGAAGTTGAAACAAATGTTGTGGATGTTTACATCCGATATTTAAGAAATAAAATCGATATCCCAGGTGAAGAGTCTTATATTCAAACAGTCCGTGGTACAGGTTATGTCATCAGAAACTAAGTCAACTTCTTTTTTTAAGTTAAAGAAAGATCACCCCCTTTCACTTAAATGGAAATGGGGTATTTTCTTATCTTTATCAATGATCCTGTTGTCATTAATTTCACTCTTAATCTATCGTCAGTTAGCAATTCAAATGTATGATGAGCAATCGAAAGAAAGTCATCAAACACAATTTGAATCTTTAATTATGGGACTTTCGGATCAAGAAAAGCCCTTCCAAGCTAAACAATTTCTTGATAAAAATAATCAAGATAATGAGGAAAAGGCAAACTTTTTAATTGAACATTATTCTGACAATCAAACGATTATTCGCCTATTTAGTCATGACCAGAGGTTATTGAATGAAAGTCAGCATTTCCAATATCCTATTGGAACATCGAGTAAAGAACTTGAAAAGCAGACTATAAAGGGAAAGAATTATTTAATTGGATCTAGTCGGATTTCTAGTCGTAATAATCAAGAATTATTAGGAATTGTTCAATATATTGTTCTACCTGAAGCAAAAGCAGCTTATGTTCAGAAATTAAATTATTTTCTGGTGCGTTGCTTCTTGCTAACGACTTTGATTTCAATATTATGTGGCTTTTTAATCGCTCATTACTTTTTAAGACCCCTAACCTATGTTATTAACACTTTAGATTTATTAGAAGGGGATACTCTTTCGCAGGTTCGTGTTGTTCGACCACGTACCAATGATGAGTGGAGCGATTTGAGTCTACATGTGAATAAACTACTTGATAAGATAGAACTTTATGTAAAAGGTCAAAAGCAGTTTGTGGAAGATGTTTCGCACGAATTAAGAACACCGGTAGCGATTGTTGAAGGGCATTTAAAGATGTTGAATCGCTGGGGTAAGGAAGATCAGCAGGTTTTGAATGAATCTATTTCTGCTTCGCTACAAGAAATTACACGTATGAAAGAATTAGTCCAAGAAATGTTAGACCTTTCTAGAGCAGACCATGTAGACGTAGATTATAAAGATGAGGTAACCGAAATCACTACGGCAGCTTCTCTGGTCCACCATAATTTTGAAATTCTATATCCCGATTTTCATTTTTATTTAGATAATGAAAAAAGTAAAAAAGTTTATGTCAATATTTATCATCATCACTTTGAACAGATCTTAGTAATACTGCTAGATAATGCTGTGAAATATTCTACTGATCGTCCCGAGATACATATTTCAGTTAGCCAAACCATGAATAAGGTTGAAATTGCTGTCCAAGATTTCGGAGAGGGAATGACAGCAGAAGATAAAGAGCGTGTTTTTTCAAGGTTTTACCGAGTGGATAAAGCACGAGCGCGTGCCAAAGGCGGTAATGGCCTAGGCTTAAGTATTGCTAAGCAACTAGTAGAAGGTTACCATGGAAAAATCCGGGTGGAGTCTGTCTATCAAAGAGGATCGATTTTCTATGTTGAGTTTCCAATTTTAACTGACCAACGCTTAATTTATAAAAGTGAAAGAATTGCCAAAGAACTTGCTAAAGAAGAAAAATAAAATAAGCCTCGCCACGATAATGTGGTAAGGCTTATTTTTATGTAGATTTATTTGTTTTTTCTTTGCTTTCCAGCATTTCTGGCTTTTGGATTTTTAACCGGTACAATACGGTCAGCATTTACTTTTTCTAATTGTTTTTTCGTCTGTCTTGCTTTTTTCTGGCGCTTTACTCTCGGCATGTTTTGATACTTTTTGACTTTTTCATCAATATCTTTTTGAATTTTTGGTCGTGCAACCTGATTCATATAGAATTGTTGAGCCAAAGCGAAGAGAGAACCAGTGAAGAAATATAATCCAATTCCGGCGTTAGAAATATAAGTGAAATAACCTAACATAATTGGGTTCATATACATCATTGATTGTTGCATTTGATTGGCTTGTGGATTATCGGAAACGGGTGTAGCTGTTCCTTTTTGCATTAACCAACTAGACAAGAAGGTCGTTGCTGCAACTAAAACAACTAATAGTAAACTCTTTCCACCTAAGTGAATACCTAAGAAAGAGGCATCTGCAATTTTATCGGATGTACGAACAGCTGTATAAACGGCTGAAATAATTGGCATTTGAATTAATAATGGTAGACAACCAGAAACGTTCGATAACATATTAATGTCATATTTTCCGTACACTTGCATTAACTCTTGTTGCAGAGCAGCTTTTTCTTGTGGATCGTCTGTTTCTTTCATTTCTTCTTGAATTTCTGAAATTTCAGGTTGAGCATATTTCATTTTGGCTGAGCTTTCCATTGATGATTTAGTCATCTTATAAGTTGATGGAAGCATAAAGAAGCGGGTGATTAGGGTAACTATCATGATTGCAATCCCATAAGAACCGCCAAAAATATCTGCCAAGAAGTCTAAGAAGTTAGCAGTTGGTACCCCTAAATATTCATAGATCGGTCCAGTTGGGTTACCAGATGCATCATAGCGAATACAGCCTGTTGCTATCAAAGAAACCATCGAGATAAGGAAAATTAACTTCCAATATTTTTTTATAAATTTCATTTTTCACGCTCCGTCTAATTGATATAATTAACGATATATTATTTGATGTAATTTTACAACAAATACAATGACTTGATACATTCTAAGCTAAAAGTAAAGGTTTATCAAGTTGTTAATCACATAAAAGAGCTTTTTTAGAAGTGAAATTCAATTTAATTTAGCTTTAAGCAATCCTAGAAATACGATAATTTGTTCGATATCATTTAATATAAATGATATAATAACCCATGCACGAGAGTTCTGAAAGGATGTGATGTGAATGGCTCAAAAGAAAAAACAATCCAAGCGTCAGAGTCAATCACCCAGTCAAGTGAAGTATCAATCACTCTACTTATTCTTAGGTATATTAATTAGTTTCTTAAGTTTAGTGGCCATTTTCAATTGGGGCATTATGGGTTTAATGCTAACGAATGGTTTTCGGTTAATGGTAGGTGAAAGTTACGGACTCCTTTTATATGCCAGTTTATTCTTAGGTTCCATGATGATGCTAAAAGGAAGGGTAATTAGCGTACCTTTAAGGCCACTCATAGGTGGTTTTTTAATTATTATTGCTTTAGCGGGAACCTTACACTTTACTGAGTATTACGATTACTTACAAAATAATACGCAACAGTCGGCTTTTGAGCACGCATTTCGTCTCTACCGCAATGAATTGTTAACTCAACAAAGTAATTCTAGCTTAGGAGGTGGGATGGTCGGAGCCGGTCTTTATGCCAGTGTCGGTTATTTATTCGGTAAGTGGGGATCCTATCTCTTCTTCTTTGTCAGCTTCTTTATCGGATTAATTTTTCTTTTAGACCGTCCATTAATTGCCGGTTGGCAAGCTATTCAACAATTATTTATACAAATGGCCAGCCTTTTTAAAGGGCTTTTTCCTGATTTTTCAGAAATTAAAGAAGTTTACCAAGATAAAGGCTATGATCTTAATGACGAACAAAGCATAATTGCTGATAGTCAATCGGAAGAAAATCCCGATGAAGTTGTGATGGATGAAGCTAATGAACTTAAATATTCAAAGCAAGAAAAGCAAAATGTATTTACAAATTTATTTAATCGTTTCTATTCCTTCTTCATGAAGACAGAAGAAACGTATAGTATTCCTCCAAAGGAAGCTCCCTCTAATAATCGAACAGCTTATATGCCGACATTAGAAAGAGAAGACCAACCCGCTTTTAATCCCACCACAGAATATGAATTTAAGCCTTATCGTCAAGAAGATTATCATCAAAAATCCTTAAACTTCAAACGATTAACCCAAGAAGAAGGGCGCGTCTTGGATTTAGACTTCTTTGATCAGATGCCAGATCAAGAAGTAACGCATTCTCCAGCTGATAGCCAGTCGATGGATTCAATTACAGAAGAGAAAGTTACTCCTATACAGCCGAATGAAGAGGAAAGCTTAGAAGATATCGAAAAAGCCCAAACACAAGATAAAATGGCTGATGAAGTACTTTCTAATCAAACGCCTAACCAAGTAGACATATTAGCTACTGCTAGTCATTGGCAAGATGCAAGTAATCAAAAGCAGGCTTTAACTGACGATGACTTCGATCAGGTTTTAAGTAAGGAAGAACTACAAAAGCAAACTAAAACTAAGCAAAAGAAATCAAAAAGTTATCAATTTCCTGGTAAAAGTTTATTGAAAAAGTTACCGGTAGTTGATCAATCAGAAGAATATCAACGCATTAACGAAAACATGAAGAAATTGGAATTAACTTTTGAAAGTTTCGGTGTGGACGTCAAGATTGTTAAAGCGAATCTTGGACCTTCGGTTACCAAGTATGAAATTGAACCCGCTGTAGGTGTCAAGGTAAGCAAAATTGTCTCTTTATCAGATGATATTGCTTTAGCTTTAGCTGCTCGTGATATTCGCATGGAAGCACCTATTCCCGGTAAATCTTTAATTGGAATTGAAGTACCTAACACCCAAGTCAGCCCAGTAGCTTTTAGCGAAATTGTTGATGCGGGCTTAGAATCCGATAAACTACTGGAAGTCCCTCTAGGACGAGACATTTCTGGCTCTGTTTGCTTAGCAGATTTAACGAAAATGCCGCACCTTTTAATTGCAGGAGCGACAGGCTCTGGTAAATCGGTCGGAGTCAACGTTATTATCTGTTCCATTTTGATGAAGGCTAAGCCTGAAGAGATTAAATTCCTAATGATTGACCCTAAAAAGGTCGAATTGACGCTTTATAATGATTTACCTCATCAACTATCACCGGTGGTTACTAATCCACGTAAGGCTGCGAGAGCCTTGAATAACGTGGTAGAAGAAATGGAAAGACGTTATGAATTATTTGCTACAACCGGAGTGCGAAATATTGATGGTTATAATGAGCAAGTTGAGAATTGGAATAAAGAAGAAGGAACTGGCTATGAGAAATTACCGAAGATTGTTGTTATCATCGATGAGTTAGCAGACCTAATGATGGTGGCTTCCAATGATGTTGAAAATGCCATTATTCGCTTAGCTCAAATGGCAAGAGCGGCCGGTATTCATATGATTATTGCAACCCAAAGACCTTCGGTTGACGTCATTACCGGTATCATCAAGGCAAATATTCCTTCTCGTTTGGCTTTTGCCGTTTCTTCAGGAACAGACTCAAGAACCATCTTAGATTCAGTCGGTGCTGAAAAATTACTAGGACGAGGAGACATGCTCTTTCAACCCATGGGTAAAAATAAACCCATCCGAGTTCAAGGTGCCTACATTTCTGATGAAGAGGTGGAACGCATTACTGACTTTATCAAGCAACAAAGGCAAGCTGATTACGATGAAAATATTGTGGTCAGTGAAGAAAGTGTCCTTGATGCGGATATCTCAGATGATGAATACTATGGTGAAGCAGTTGAATTAATTAAGGAGCAGGAAACCATTTCTATTTCACAATTGCAGCGGAAATTTAGAATTGGATATAATCGCGCTGCTCGCATGATTGATGATCTAGAAGCTCAAGGCTTAGTTTCTGCTCAAGATGGCAGTAAGCCAAGGCAAGTCTTAATCGAATCTAGTGAAGATTAATTAATTAGACCAAGGATGATAAAAAACAGCTCAAACTAGCTTTTTTGAAAAAACTTGGTCTATTATTATAAATTTGTTACTGAAATTTATACTATTATCCGATATAATATGAAGGACTATGAACATTAGCAATGGAGAAAGGAGTTTCGATCAACATGGAGCATGCTGTTATCGAAATGCGAGATATTTCCAAGAAGTTTGGCGAATTTTTTGCAAATAAAAATATTAATTTAGATCTAAAAAAAGGAGAAATTCATGCCTTACTCGGTGAGAACGGGGCAGGGAAATCGACTTTGATGAATATCTTATCGGGTTTACTAGAGCCTAGCTCCGGTCAAATCTATATGAATGGAGAGCCGGTAAAAATTGGTTCTGCAAAACGAGCGGTTGAGCTAGGAATTGGGATGGTGCACCAGCACTTTATGTTGATTCAAGCCTTTACTGTGGTAGAAAATATCATTTTAGGTGAGGAGCCAACTAAAGGACTTGTGGTTGATAAAGCTCAAGCACGCGAAAAAATTGTTGAGCTTTCTAAAAAATATGGCCTTTCAGTAGATCCTGATGCTAAGATTGAAGATATTTCAGTGGGGATGCAACAACGTGTAGAAATCTTAAAAACCCTCTATCGGGGTGCTGATATCTTAATTTTTGATGAGCCGACGGCTTCTTTAACGCCTCAAGAAATTGATGAATTAATGGAAACCATGGAGAAATTATCCAATGAAGGCAAATCAATTATTATCATTACCCATAAGCTAAAAGAGATTAAGCAAGTAGCGGATCGTTGTACAGTCATCCGCCGAGGGGAATCCATTGACACAGTCGATGTGGCTGGGACTTCAACGGTTGATTTAGCTAATATGATGGTAGGACGTAATGTTAACTTTAGAACTGAAAAGAAATTGGCACACCCAACCGATGTGGCCCTATCAGTTAGAGACATTCATATTGAAGATAGTCGTGGAGTTGTTGCCGTAGATAAACTTTCATTTGAAGTTAAACACGGTGAAATTGTTGGGATTGCTGGGGTAGATGGTAACGGTCAATCTGAATTAGTTCTATCGATCACTGGGTTAATTCCACCTAACTCTGGTGAAATCTACTTAAATGGTGAGAATATCACCCACTATACGACCCGTCAAATTGCTCAAAAGGGTCTGGCACATATTCCAGAAGACCGTCATAAATATGGCTTGATTCTTGATCGTAAAATCGAAGATAATATTGTATTGAAAGATTATTATCATTCGCCTTTCTCAAAGTCTAATTTCTTGAACTTTAAAGAAATAGAAAAGCGGGCAAAAGAACTGATCAAAAAATATGATGTACGGACTGTTTCTGAAAAGGTCAATGCTCGCTCTCTTTCCGGTGGTAATCAACAAAAAGCAATTATTGCGCGCGAATTGGAGATGCATCCCGATATTTTAATTGCAGCTAACCCTACACGTGGATTGGATGTAGGTGCCATTGAATTTATTCACCAAGCACTAATTAATGAACGCGATAAAAATAAAGCTGTCTTATTAATGAGTTTTGAACTCGATGAAATTATGAACTTATCTGACCGTATTTTAGTCATGTTTGACGGTAAAATTGTGGCAGATATTCCAGCTTCTGAAACCAATGAAGAAGAATTAGGTTTATTAATGGCAGGAACGCCATTTGAAGAAGTTAGAGCAAATCGTAGTAAGGTAGAAGGGAGTGAAAGTAACTAATGTCAAGTTTAACTAAAGTTATTACCTCCGTAGCCTCGGTCATAATTGGTCTGATTTTTGGAGCCCTTTTAATGTTGGCTTTTGGTTATGATCCAGTGACTGGTTACAAATTTTTAATTACAGGGGCTTTTGGTAATCCTTTTTCAATCGGTCAAACCTTCCGAGCAGCAGCACCTTTAATTTTTACTGGACTGGGCTTTGCGGTGGCATATACGGCGGGATCATTTAATATTGGTCTTTCTGGTCAAGCGTTGTGGGGTTGGTTCGTATCAGTAGGGGTTGCCCTCCTAATGCCAGAGGCACCTTCTTGGGTGGTTATTCCTCTAGCAATTATTGCAGGTGCTTTAGCAGGGGCAATCTGGGCAGCCATTGCAGGTGCATTAAAAGCTTATTTTGGCACCAGTGAAGTTATTGTAACCATTATGTTAAATTACATCTCCATTTATTTTGTCGATTATTTAATTCGTTATGTTTTAACCGATCGAGCAGATAGAACGCCTTCAATCGGTCAAAATGCCAGTCTGAGAATGGAATGGCTTAGTGAATTAACTAAGAATTCTACTCTGCATGGAGGCATTTTCCTGGCAGTGATTGCAGCAATAATTGTTGGTATTTTGATGTCTCGTACTACCACTGGTTTTGAGTTAACCTCTGTTGGTCTTAATCGATATGCATCAAAATATGCTGGTATGTCGGATAAGAAAAACATTGTATTGGCCATGTTTATTTCAGGTGCTTTAGCTGGTTTAGGTGGCGTAATGAACGGCCTAGGTGAGTTTGGTTTTATTAACTTGCAAAATGGTGTGGCACCGGCTATTGGTTTTAATGGTATGGCAGTCGCTTTACTAGGTATTAATAATCCAATCGGTATTATTTTCTCAGCTGTTCTCTTCGGTGCTTTAGAAACAGGGGCATCGACCATGGCGTTATTTGCTAAAATTCCTTCCGAAATAGTAGATATTGTAATGGGTATTATTATCTTCTTTATTGGAGCGAACTTTATCATTACTTACTTTAAAGACAAATTATTCCCACAAAAACAAAGCATTTCCACTAAAGCTAATTCAGAAGGAGGGGAAGTTTAATGTCTGTTAATTTGTTAACACTAATTGTTTCTTCAACCCTTGTTTATTCAGCTCCTTTGATTTTTACGGCCATTGGTGGCGTCTTCTCAGAGCGATCTGGGGTTGTTAATGTCGGTCTAGAAGGGATTATGGTAATTGGCGCTTTGGCTTCAGTGGTGTTTAACCTAAGCTTTGCAGACCAATTCGGTAGTCTCACCCCTTGGCTAGCTTTATTAGCAGGTGGTGTAGCAGGTATTCTTCTCGCAGCAGTTCATGCCTTAGCAACGGTACATTTAAGATCCGATCATATCATTTCAGGAACTGTGATCAATTTAATTGCGCCTGCTTTAGGTGTCTTTCTAGTAAGAGTTTTATTTGACGGCAGAGGGGAAACACCTTCCATTAGAGAGTCTTTTGGTTATGCGACTTTCCCAATTTTATCGGATATTCCTTTTATTGGACCTATTTTCTTTAAAGCTACTTCAGCACCCGCTTATGCAGGTATTCTATTAGCTGGGATTGCTTGGTTTGTTCTCTTTAAAACACCATTTGGCTTACGATTACGTTCGGTTGGAGAACACCCGCAAGCGGCGGACACCTTAGGGGTCAATGTATATGGCATGAAGTATGCGGGAGTTTTAATTTCAGGTTTCTGCGGTGGTTTAGGTGGCGGCGTTTTAGCTAATACGATTACCTTAAACTTCTCACTTTCTACTGTTGCAGGACAAGGTTTTATGGCGATGGCAGCCATGATTTTTGGTAAGTACAATCCACTAGGAGCGATGGGAGCAGCAATTTTCTTCGGTTTTGCTCAATCCCTAGCCGTTTTAGGGTCACGTATTCCATATATTGATAGTATTCCATCTGTTTACTTGCAGATTGCGCCTTACTTAGTAACAATCATTGTCCTAGTCGGAGTGGTTGGTCAGTCTAGAGGACCAGCAGCCAACGGTATTACTTACGTAAAATCAAAATAAATTTAAATACATAAGAAAGACTGTCCATGAATCAATCATGGCAGTCTTTTTTAAAGATGAGTTAGGGATGAAACAAATGAATGAAAATCAAAAACGCTATCAAACTTGGAATAAGCATTTAAAAGAGCATTTCGGTGAAAAGGTCTTTAAAGTTTCACTCGATGGTGGCTTTACCTGTCCAAACCGTGATGGAACGGTAGCTTTTGGTGGTTGTACTTTTTGCTCAGAGTCGGGATCGGGAGATTTTGCTCAAAGCCGCTTAGATCCTTTACCCATTCAATTAGGTAAAGGCATTCAACAAATGCATAAAAAATGGCCCAAGGTGAGAAAATATATTGCTTATTTTCAAAACTTTACTAATACGCATGCTCCTTTGCATGTTCTAAAGGCACGCTTTGAGCAGGTGATTCATCAAGAAGGCGTAGTAGGGATTATGATTGCCACTCGTCCAGATTGTTTACCCGATGATGTAGTGGAATATTTGGCAGAATTGAATCAAGAGTATTATATGTGGGTGGAACTCGGACTGCAGACTGTCCATGATCAAACGAGCATACATATTAATAGGGGACACGATTACCAATGTTATTTGGACGGGGTGGCTAAGTTAAGAAAGCATCATATTCCTGTGTGTACCCATTTAATTAATGGCTTGCCTGGTGAAGACTATGCCATGATGATGGAGAGCTTAAAACGAGTAGTAAAAGAATCAGATATTCAGGGCTTGAAGCTCCATCTATTATACCTAATGGAAGGGACCAAAATGGTTCAAGATTATGAGGCAGGTCGCTTGAAATTCATGACGCAAGAAGAATATGTGCAATTAATTTGCGACCAACTGGAGTATATCCCACAAGATATCATTATTCATCGCTTAACGGGAGATGCACCACGTGAACGATTAATCGGACCTCAATGGTCACTGAAGAAGTGGGAGGTTTTAAACGCCATTGATCATGAGCTAGAAAGAAGAGGATCCTATCAGGGGATGCGGAGTTAATTCATTAAAATAAGGCACCATGAGGTTAGATAGTGAACCTTATGGTGTCTTATTTTTTAAAGGTTTGAGAAACAGCTTTTTAAAAAGATTAAGAGAAAGTAATCTCTTTTTATTCAAAGTATCGATTATTACTTACTATTGTATTTCTAATAATTAAAAAAACCATCAGAACTTTTAGTAAAAGAAACTATTGACCTTTATAAACCTCATAGAAATTATCAAGATATAAAAGCTTCGGACTAAATTAACAAAAGACAGTCAAATGTTTGAAGATTCAGGACGAGATAACAGAATTGTTAAGTTTAGGAAAAATTTAGGTCTATCTCAACATAGATTGGCAAAGGCGGTGGGGATTAAAAGAAGATTAATTATGGCTTATGAAAATTAAACAATTAGTCCAACGATTGAAACTTCTTATAAAATATGTAAAGTTTTAGGCAAAGATATTAAAGATATTTTTATTTTTGATTAGGATGGAAAAATTAATGAGTGATACACAAGAATTTATTTATGGGAAAGTAGAGCAAATGCTAACAAACTTACTAGGCAAATTAAGTCAGAAAAATAGCGAGTTAGCTCAAGAGATAACACAAAGATAGAAAATCATATGAAACAGGAAAAGCTAAAAATAGTAGATAAGAAATATAACAAAGAAGAATAGAAAAGCATAAGGCACAAATTGAAGAATATAAGAAGATAGAACAAAAACCAAAACATAGAGTAAAAGCACCCTTTAAACAAGATAAGGGGGTGAGAGATGATTTATTTTTAAATTGGGAGGTTTAAATAGTATAATTTAATAAAAGATATATTAAGAAGTTGCTGATATGAGAAACAAAATAGCTATTGTTTAGAGCTCATTCCACCACTTGCATACCCAAAAACTACTAGAAAATCTTGACAATGTCGACCTATATCATGTAAACGATATTAATCAAGTTGACTTTATAGAATATGAATATGTTGGATTTGCATCAGGAATTTATCACGGTCAACTATCCAACAAGATTATGGAATTAGCTAAGGAGTTTAAATTAAATGATAAGGCACGAGTTTCTATTATATATACTTGTGGCTTGAAGATAAAAAATTATGCCAAGAGCTTAGAAAAGACTCTTTAGGACAATTTCATGCAAAGGATATGATGCCTATGGTTTTGGGAAAAGATGGGCGGCATAACAAAAAATCATCCTGATGAGCAAGATATTAAAGCTTGTCAGAGGTTTATAAATAACTTAATTAAGATAAACTAGTGGACTTAAAAGACTAAAATTCCTGGAGGAAATTATGAAAAAACATATATGGATAGCAATGACTTTATTTTTTATTTTGTCATTAACCGCTTGTGGAAGTAATAAAAAAATAAGTTTACCAGAACCTGATAAAATAACAGAAATTGAAGTTTTGAAAAATAATTCTGAAAGTAGTGCAAAAGTTATTGAACAGGCTGAAATATCTAAAATGATTGAAGATATAAATAAAAATACTAAAGATACTGGTAAAGAAAGTATTAATGATCAACCTGTTAACATTGAGGACTACATTGTAATTAAGTTTTATCATAAAAATGCTGAGGATAGTCCAAGTATTGCTTATTTATATAAAAATAAAGCAACAAGCTATTTAGAACAACCTTATTCAGGAATATGGGAAATAACAGAAGAAATATATGAAACTATTAACAGTAAGCTGACTGAATAAAATTAAGATACAAACCCTAGTTTGTAGGAAGCAAAACTTAATATAAATACGTATAAGCGATTAGAAAATAAAAATTCTACTCGCTTTTTCATTTTAGAGGGCCGAACGAAACGTTCAGTCCACTACTCCATCTAGGTCCAAATCTTTTGATAAGTAATCATAAAATTTACCCTCAAGTAGAATTTCTAGTTAAAGAAACTAAAGATCGCTTATTTTAAATTATTAAATATCTCTTGACCTGTCCCTTAGGGGGGCTGATATATTTAATTTAAAAGGAGGTAAGTACTATGTTAATGAATGAAGTGAGAGAAAAAACAGGTCTAACACGTAAAGCCATAGAATATTATGAGGAAAAAGGATTTATTACCCCAGAAAGAGAGTCAAATAATTATAGGATTTAATCTGATGAGGAGGTTGATATACTGAGTAAAATCTCTGTTTATAGAAAATTAGGATGCTCTATGAATGATATTAAAGGTATTTTACAAGATCCAAATAAAACATCTTTAGCAACTATCATTCGAGATAAAGAAATAAAATCACAATTAGATAACAAAAGAGTTGAAATATTAAAACAACTTCTTGAGGGATCCGATTTAAACACTTTAAAAGAACAATTGAATTTAATAGATCAACAGGAATCGATTTATTCCAAGTTAGTAAGAGCATTTCCTGGATATATTGGTCAAATTTTCTTTTTATCATACAAACCTTTTTTAAGAGATGCGTTGAAAGAGGATAAGATTACATATTATGAAGAGTATATTGAATTTTTAGATACTATGCCTGACTGTGAGTTAGATGACGATGAGAAGATAGTATTAGACCAAGCCTCAAAAACTATTTTACTAACAGACATTGAAGAGGCAAATGAGGAAAAAATGAAGGCTATCTATAATACAGACGAATGGTTAGAGGAAAACAAAGAAATGTTAGAAAGATATCAGTCTTTTAAAGAAAGTAGTGTTTATCTAAATAACCCAATATATCGTATTCAAGAAAAAATGAAGAAGCATATGCAAGATTCAGGTTATTATGAAAAAGCTATTCCTTTAATGAGAAAGTTCAGTACAGCATATAATGAATATTATGAAGAGGTATTAGCAGCAAATCAAAAGTTTATGAATAAAAACATATAGACTCAAGTAGGAAAATTTCTTAAAAGGGCGATAGAAGTTAAAATCTATCATCTTTTTGTACCTAAAAAATAGTTAATAATTAATAGGTTAAGAAGTTTACTAGATAAAAACTAAAAGGATAAGCTGAAGTTTATAACGAATAAGCGTCTTGTATTTACTAGATTGAAAAGAAAATATCGTAATGATAAGATTAATATAATATAAATTTCAGAAGGTGAATTTTGTGTCGAAAATAATGTTGTTAATTATATTTTTAATAGGTAGTATTCATAATTTTTATGTTTCTAAGGAGAATGATGTCTATATTTCGAGGAAAAAGATTTTGACAGCGATATTAATTATCTTTGGACTTGTATCCTTCTATCTTTGTTATACATTAGACAATACAATTTTAGGCTATATCGCTGTAGTTTCGGCAATAACTTATGTAATTTCCTTTACTTTTACCCCAGGAATAGGGAAAAATGGAGTGAGTCTCATGATGGGATCTACAACATTAATAAAAAATGCTAAGTTTAATAATATAAAGAGTATAAAATATAAGGAAATAGGTCATGAGGATTTTAAAGTAATAATCAATGTTTATGGAAATGAATATCATCAATTTTATAAAAATAGAGATAAAGATAAAGTAGTTGAATTATTTAAAAATGTTAAACCAATCTAATTTTTATAAAGATAATTTTATGATTCATTAATAAGAGGATAGGAGAAAATCACTTTATATTTTTAGCTTATAAAAATAGCTTACTATAAACCTTAAATTCCAGTTTGTTGAGTATTTAATTAAAGGAGATAATATATATGAAAAACACAGGTAAATGTCCAAAGTGCGGTAGTGAAGATATTTTTGTGGTCCCTGGAGCTTCTGGAGCCTATGGTATGGGCAACAATATTCCTATTGGATCCACGATCTTCTCTGCTGTTTTAGTAGATAGGTATGTATGCAGCATTTGTGGTTTTACAGAAGAGTGGATTGATACGAAGGATATTGAAAAATTACAAAAGAAATATAGAAGATAATGTTTCTAATTTAATAAACAAACTATCAAGCACAATTTTCAGCACCTATCGAAAAGATAGGTGCTTTTTGGTAAGTAATTTATTGAAAAGTATAGTCGCAGCAGCTTTCTATCGCAGTGGCAAGAGATAGATTTAAATCAAAAAAAACGGTTCGAAATTTAAATATAAGAGATGATAGCTATTTTTAACAACGATTTTAAAAAAGAGTTAAAACTAACATCACCTCTCATCTTTTTTTTCATATTTCTTTTTCTCCTGACGCCATACAGAATATTGAGTGCCTAAAATAACACCTAAATAAGGAAATATTGAACCTTCTCCTAATTCACCTTTAAAAAAATAAATTACACATAAACCTAAGAGATAACCTACAGTTACATGAAAAAGAGATTTTAAATGTGGATTAAAATCATAATTATTCATAAACAATTTCACCTTCTATTAATTCGATTTATATAAATTTTAACACAAGTGAAAAAACGTTTTCAAAAATTTGTGCTTTTAATTATAAGTGTAAAATGAAGTTTAAACACATTTAAAACTAGTTTAAAATAAGGTTAAAGGATGTGTTCGAAGAATGAATAGAAAGACAGACTTAGCTAAAGGTTTAAAAGGACATTAAATGTGATTTATAAGCGTTTAAACAAGCTCAAAACGATTGAAAGAGATTCAAAGAGAAAGGAAGTCGGTGTCAAAATTACTTTTGCTATCAGTTTAAAAAATTAACAATTAATACACTGTGGGAACGATTAATCAGACCTCGATGGTCACTGAAAAAGTGGGGCCTAAACACCATTGATCATGCGCTAGAAAGAAGAGAATCCTATTAGGGGATCTGGAATTAATGAAAGATTTCTTATTGATTTTATCTGTTCAATAATATTTTAAGGAGAATTCAAGATGAAGCATTTAACTTTTAAAATTAATCAGATTATATATTTTATAGCGGTCGTTTTATTTTCTATTGGTATTTCCATATATACTAATCAGTTAAGTTTAGATTTTATGTTTGTAATAAATTGTCTTTCAGTATATATGTTAACAAGTGTTATTTATATTGGAAGAGCTTCAAAATTTAACTTCAATTTTTATAATATTATTTCGATTGTATTTATTATATCTCTACTAGCTATATTTATTTATTATAGAAATCATATCACTTTGACCATATTGTTCCGTTCATTCCTAATTAGTATATTTATATTTTTATCTCAAAAGTATTTATTAAATAAGCTTAAATTATAAAAACTATTTTATTTAAACTAAATTGAATTTAATGTTATCTTTTAAGATAGGATTACAGAAGAGCGAAGGTATAGAATATGGAAAATAATAATAGAAAAAAGCTTTGGAAGAAAATAATTATTTTTGCTTTTGCTTTTAGGATTTTTAGTGGAATGATTAATGGGTTATCAATATTTTTATTTGATAAAACACCTGCAGAATACTTTGCTGAGTTAATAACTTCACTAATTAATAAATGAGGGACTATGAGGTTAGATAGTTTTTACAAATCAAATAGGTATTTTATCCAGAATATGGCACCAATACATTCCATTAAGCCGACAATTAAATTTGCAATGGCATCTCCTTTTCTCTTTTTTTTATAAAGAATTCTAGAGTAATTACATTCTATGAGTCCGGTAATAAAGAGGAGTATTGCTATTATCTTATTTATCATATTTTTAACAGCTCCTTCAGATGATGGAAAATTATATAAAATAACCTTTCACTTTACAAATAGTATAAAACTTAATGATTAAACAGGCAATTAGGTTTAATTAATAAGACAAATGATAGGAGAATAATATACCAGTCAATTTCACTTTAAAAAGTAAACCAAGTATCAATTATTTTTATCCCCTACTGAATAATCTTAAAAAGTCAAAATAATAGGTTAGCTTATCTTAAGTTATTCAATGCATTTTAAGTTTTTAAAAACTAACATTCCTTAGTTTTAATTATTATACTCAGGGAGTGTTTGTCTTTATATACTTAATTAGGTAAAATAAGGTAAATTAAATAACTAAAGAGTTGGAGAAATAAACAAGGAGAAGCTTATGAATAATACCAAAAGAAAACTATTAATAATCAGCTTGTTGACTATTATTGCTATCATAATCTTTCTAAAGGTTTCAGAAAATATAGTAGTACAGATTTTATTACCTGCTTTAGTAGGAATAATCTATTCCCCTAGAATAGGAGAACTATCTAGTCCAATATTAAGCGAAAAAATGATGAGCCTTTTTATACTACTTTTACCTTTGATTGCTCTACTTATCGTAATGCCTATATCTTCAGCTTTTGCTTATCTAGGCGGAATTCTAGCTAGTAGATTGTTTAAAGAACTAATGGTTAAAATTAATCTATCCGTTTAAAAGGATAACTAGTGGATAATCGGACATTGACTCAGGGTTAATACTGAAAATCCTGATTCAACAAACTTAATAAATTGGTTGTAGAAGAATAGAGTTAGTTTTAGCTCTGTTCTTTTTTGTTTACCTTTAAAACAAGAAATCAAAAAGAAAAGCTAAACAAATTAATTAAACTATATGCACTAACTAAAGGATATAATACACATCTTTTGAACGAATAATTTAAATTGATGTTCTTTATTGAAATTAAATAAATGAATTTTATAAGCAAAAACCCTTATTTTAAAGAGTATTAGCAGACAATTAAGTAACTATAGCAAGTCTTAAAAGCATAAAATAGGATAATTTAATGTATTTTAAAATTAAATCAATATATTCAGAACACAAAAGCAACATAACTTTACATAATGACTACAAAAATTTACATAAACCTTTTTAAATATTATAATTTAGTTAATATTTAAAGGAGGAGAGCAAACCATGGAAAAAGAGGATATTTAAAAAAAAGCACAGGTAGAACAACAAGATGAAAGAGAAGATATAATCATTAGCAAATTCTTTCGTGCCGGATGGTTAGGAGTAACAATTGTTATACTAGCACTTCTTTTTCTTAGAGCATATTTTCAGCAATCAATTGAAGATATTCTTATAATTTTGACGGCCCATGTTTCAACTTCTTCATTTTATCAATATACTAAAATGCCAGAGAAAAAGTCCTATTTAATATTTGGGATAATAAATTTGCTAGTTCTAATAATACAATTCTACAATTTATTAGATAAGTCCGGAGTTTTTTAAATATATTTAAAAATAAATGTTAGCTATACAAAGTCGATTAAAAGTTGTTAGAGCAGAGAATAATTAACGAAATTAGATTCAAAAAAATTTAAAGTCAAAAATAACCAATTTTACATTGTGACTATAAAGACTTACTTATTTTTAATGTTAGTTTTTAATAATATTTAAATGAGGAAGTTCAGAGTATGAAAAAAGATAACATTTTAAAAAAAGGCTCAGATGGAACAGAAGGACGAAAGAGTAGAAGAGATTAATACTAAAGCTTTTCGTATTGGATGGATAGGTGTATCAGTGGTAATGTTAATTCTTATTTTTTTGAGGTCTATCTTCAATTAATCAGCCACAGATATTATGATCATTTTAATGGCTCAAGTAGCTGCGGCTTCATTCTATCAATATTCGAAAATCCCAGACAAAAAGATCTATTTAGTAGGTGGGATAGTAGCTATATTAGTTATTATATTAAGCTTTGCCTCTTTATTAAGCAGCTATGGAGTTTATTAATCATGAGTAAGAAGGAAGAATTAGTTCTACAAAATCGATTAAAAGTTGCTAGAGCAGAGAATAATTTGACTCAAGAAGAATTAGCTAAATTGGTGGGGGCTTCTCGACAAACTATTAGTGCCATCGAAAAGGGACAATTTAACCCTTCAGCAAAATTAGCGCTCATTATTTGTATCGCTTTAGATAAAAAATTTGAAGAGTTATTTTATTTTGATTAACTTAAGAAAGGTTTTTTCTTGGCTAAAGCAATCAAATTTCGGATTAGATAAACTGCATAAGTTGATCATTAAAGAATAGAGTCAGTTAGAACTCTATTCTTTTTTATGTTTAACTGTGTTAATTTTCAAATTCAATAGTTAATAAGAACAAGGCAGGAAAACTAATGAATCTCAGACTCAAACGCAAATAATTTATGGTATACATTTTTGATAACTTCCAATGATACTGTCAAAGAATTGCAAAAAAACTTGACATCCTACTATCTTTTAATAAAATAGTAATTATTACTATTTGAAAGGAGTTTATTATGGCTGTTCCTAAAAGAAAAACTTCTAAAGCCAAAAAAAATAGTCGTAGAAATCACAAGGGTTTGAAGGTGCCACCAATCGTTTTTGACAAAGCGACAGGTGAATACAAACTTTCACATCATATTACACCAAGTGGTAACTATAAGGGTTAATTAGTGGCTAAAGATGAAGATTAAAATTAAATATTTTTTATATCTTGAAATTGTGAATCAAGTTCATGAACAGTTTCAATCCAATGAAGCAAAAATAAGCCGTCAGGATGGATATTTAGATCTTATTGATAGAGGGATTATTATTACTAATGGTCGAGCTTGTAAAGAAGCTTTAGATTGTGGATTGTTAGAAGTTCACACAGAAGAATCGGATCTTTCAATTTCATAATTTTTAAATATTTAACCTGTTTTAAACCTAATATTTCTGATTGCTTTATAATAATAGATCAATTTTTGGAAATAGAAGAGGAGTTATGGAATAAAATTTAGCTTAATCGACTATTTAATCATTTTTCACAACAATTAGATCAATTGAACCGTTATTTTGTTAATTGAACATTATCAAAGGAGAATTAAGATGCGAGTAAATATATTATTAGAATGTGCAGAAACTAAGGAAAGAATTTATTTAACGAGTAAGAATAAGCGAAACAATCCTGATCGGATAGAGTTAAAAAAATACTCTCCCAAAGCAAGAAAACGCATGATTTTTCGCGAAGTAAAAAAATAGGAGGAATAAATGGCAAAAAAATCTAAAATCGAAAAATATAAAAAACAAAAAACTTTGGTTGAAAAGTATGCAAAAATTCGCCAAGAACTTAAAAAAAATAAAGATTATACTGCCTTATCCAAATTACCAAAGGATTCCAATCCAGTTCGTATGAAAAATCGGGATTTAATCGACGGTCGTCCTAGAGGATATATGCGTAAATTTGGAATGTCTCGGGTTAAATTTCGTGAAATGGCTCATAAAGGTCTAATTCCCGGGGTCAAAAAGGCTTCTTGGTAACCATAAATTTTCCGTCTTCACCAATTAATAACTTTGGAAGTGAATGATCGATCGTCTACTTTTTTCTTATGTCGCTTCAAGTTTTCCTATCATTCAATTATATAGTGATTATAGTGACTTTTTAGAATCTTGTCTTAGAATGAGAAATACAAATCTTATAGATTCAGTAGTGTACCCCTAAAGTTGAGTCTGAAATTCAACTTTAGGGGTATTTACTGTGAGTAAAATTTATTAGTGAGATTATTAACTTAAAGTAACAGCAGAAAATAAGGTGGAGAGCTTCTATGTTAGAATAAATCTATCTTGAATTGCAAATTACAAAGTTAAGTCTATTTTTTAGTTAGAGTGGTGCTATTTACGAATTTTTTTCTTAAGTAGTTTCGCTAAGAAATAAGCGATCAAAAAAATGATTGAAGAGATTAAGAGTTCTTTAAAGAAATAAGAAAGTGTCAATATACCGTCATTGAGCGCTAAGAGAAGACTGACTATATGGTAGGCAATAAATGCTGAAAGTAATCCATAAAATTCTTTATTGTTACTTTTCACGCGTAACCTCCTTTTAGAACGATGAAATATACATAAAAACAATACTTTCATGCTTTAATACATATTATACTTGACTATTTCGACTATGCCCATCCAAAACTTTTTATAAATTTTAATTCAGGAAGTTCTATTGCTCACTTATAAATAGCGGTCAAAGTCTTAATTGATTTGCTATACTATTAGTGAAGGATTGGTTACGGTTACTGAGTAATGAAGGAGAAAAGAATGGAAATAAGAGAACTTTCAAAAGAAAATGTTAAGGATTTTATTATATATTTAAAACAAGCATTAGCTATAGAACCCGATATGATGACAACGGATCATATTGATGAAGAAGCCATTACTAAAGCAGTTTATAATAAGCCTAATGAACTGAGTCGTTCTCTATTAGCTTATGAGGACGGTCAGATTGTGGGCAGGTTGGAGTTTCATTCTTATTTATGTATCCAAGACTCATACAGAATGGCTTATGTCAATTGGGTCTATACGCTGCCAGCCTATCGACATAGAGGAGTGGCTCAGTCCTTATTTAAAGCATTTGAGACTATCTGCTTACAAGAAGAAATTAATCAATATTTTTTAATTCAGGCAGAAAATCAGTCGGCAAGTCGTTTTTACAAGGCCTTTGAACAAGCATCTTCTCACAAAGAAATGATTTTAAGAAAGACCCTAAAGTAAAATTTAAGAGCTGGAATAAATCATAAGAGCTATTTATTTGTCATTGATTTTATCAATTTGTGAGCGGTGTGAAATCATGCTAAAATAGGAAGAGTAAATTTATTTAAAAAAGCGATTGAATGTTAAGTTTTGTTTTAAATAGGGCTATGTATTCTAGCTAATTTTAAGAAATAGGGGAGTTAAAGATGTCACTTGAAAAAACAATCTATCTCAATCAATTACTTTCCTATTATGGTTCTCTCCTAACAGACCGCCAATTATCTATGATGCAGTCGTATTATGAAGAAGATTTATCTTTATCAGAGATTGCAGACTATTATGAAATTAGTCGTCAGGCTGTGCATGATAATATCAAACGGTCAGAAAAATTATTAGTAAGCTATGAAGAGAAGTTACGCATTTTAGCAAAAAGTAATGATCGTTTGAAATACTTAAAAGAAATTCGTCCTATGGTGGAAGGTCAAAGTGAAATCTTAGAAAAAATTGACTACTTAATTCAATTAGAAAGTTAAAAAGGAGCAATATTATGGCATTTGAAGCATTATCCGAACGATTACAAAATTCCATTTCATTTGTTGGTAAAGGAGAAAAAATTACCGAAGCCGACCTGAAACAAATGATGCGTGAGATCCGACTTGCTTTACTAGAAGCGGACGTTAACTTCAAGGTGGTAAAGACCTTTGTTAAGAAAGTCAACGAAAGAGCGTTGGGATCAGAAGTCTTAGATTCATTATCACCCGCTCAACAAGTTGTTAAAATTGTTAATGAAGAATTAACGGCATTAATGGGGGGCGAGCATACCCCTATCAATATCTCTAAGCAACCGCCGACCGTCATTATGATGGCTGGTTTGCAAGGGGCTGGTAAAACCACCACTGTTGGTAAATTAGCCAAGCATTTGAAAGAGCAAGGTCTTAAAAAACCTTTACTAGTAGCAGGTGACGTATACCGTCCAGCAGCGATTGACCAATTACAAACCATTGGGAACCAACTTGGCTTTGATGTATATAGCCGAGGAACTCAAGCAAATCCAGTTGATATTGCTAAGGAAGCCTTGGATCAAGCCCGTTTAAATGGCAATGAAGTGGTCCTCATTGATACGGCGGGACGTCTGCATGTTAATGAAGAATTGATGGAAGAATTACGCCAAATTAAAGCAGCTGTTCAACCGGATGAAATTCTCTTGACGGTTGATGCTATGACTGGTCAGGATGCTGTCAATGTTGCGGCTGCCTTTAACGATTCACTAGACATTACCGGTGTGGTCATTACTAAATTAGATGGTGATACCCGTGGTGGGGCGGCGCTTTCTATTCGTGCTATTATTGATAAACCGATCAAGTATACGGGTCAAGGTGAGCAATTAACAGCCTTAGAACCTTTCCACCCAGATCGTATGGCTGGCCGTATTCTGGGTATGGGCGATATGATGACCTTGATTGAAAAAGCCCAACAAGATTTTGATGAAGAACAAGCAGCTAAGATGGCTGATAAAATTAAAGATGCCTCCTTTGACTTTAATGATTTTATCGATCAAATGGACCAAGTTCGTAAAATGGGACCTATTAAGGACTTGCTAAAAATGATTCCTGGCATGAATAAAATTCCTGGCCTGGAAGATTTTAATATCGATGATAAGGAAATGAATCGAGTCAAAGCAGTGGTTCAATCTATGACACCATACGAAAGAGCCAATCCAGATGTTATTTCGCAAAGTCGTCGACGTAGGATTGCGGCTGGTTGTGGTCAATCCTTGCAACAGGTCAATCAATTAATCAAGCAATTCAACCAATCACGTGAAATGATGAGTCAAATGTCCAATGGTAAAATGGGTAGCATGAATAAAATGATGAATCAATTGCAACAAGGCGGACAAAAGGGTGGAATGCCTAATATGGGCATGCCTTCTCTTGGTAAAATGCAATCACCAGAGCAGATTCAAAAAGAACAAGAACAAAAGAAAATTGCTCGTCTATTGAAGAAAAAACGCAAGCGTAAATAATTTTTTAGTCTGTAAAGCAAAAAACCTTTACAGACTATTTATTTTCTGCTATTATTCATAACTGTGATATAACTTATGGAGGTGAAATACATGGCAGTTAAAATTCGTTTAAAGCGTTCAGGAGCTAAAAAGCGTCCTTTCTACCGTATTGTTGTAGCAGATGCACGTTCTCCACGTGATGGTCGTATTATCGAAAAAATCGGTATTTACAATCCCGTTTCAGAACCTAGAGAATTAGTAATTGATGAAGAAAAAGCATTAGCATGGTTAGCAAATGGTGCACAACCATCTGATACAGTTCGTAATCTTTTATCAAGTCAAGGAATTATGCAAAAATTCCACGAATCTAAATTAAGTAAGTAGCCTAATCAATAGCGTCAAAAGATAAGGATGTGCTCTCAATGACAGAACAAATCGAAAGTTTAATTCGGACCATTGTGGAACCTTTAATAGATCATCCAGAGGAGTTTCAAATTGAACTTCATGATACTGAGGAGTTTATGGAGTATCATTTAATCTTACATCCTGATGATGTGGGACGAATTATTGGTAGAAAAGGCCGCGTTATTCGAGCAATTCGGACGATTGTATATAGTGTCCGTTTACGTGATCAAAAACGTTCACGTATCGTAATTGCTGATGACTTAAATGAAAATGAAGAAGAATAAGTAGGTATTATTTATTCAATCATAAGGCACTAAACTAAGTTCATCTTATGTTAGTGTCTTTTTCTATGCGCCCTAAGTAAACTTCTTACTCAAATCTTTAAAAAAAAAATATCTTTTAATACAATTAAGCTACAAGTGAATTTACAGGAGGAACACATATGGAATTTTATCAAGTCGCAAGAATTGTCAATACCTTTGGTATAAAAGGACAATTAAAACTATTGATGGATACCGACTTCATAGAGGAACGTTTTGCCAGAGATAATCGTTTGTTTATTATGAAAGACGGAAAAAATATCCAGGAAGTGACTGTAGAAAACATACAAGAACATAAGGGTTCCTATCTTGTAAAATTCAAGGAGTTTAATAACATCAACCAAGTTGAGAGCTTTAAAGGGCTAACCTTGGCTATTTCTGCTAAAGACCAACAAGAACTGGAAGAAGATGCTTATTACCATCATCAGATTATTGGCTTAAGTGTCTATACTGACCAAGGAGAAAAACTTGGAACCATTAAAGAAATTATGGCTCTAGGTTCTAATGATGTTTGGGTAGTTAAAGCAGAAAAAGCTAAACAAAAGGATATCTTGCTTCCTTTTATCGATGACGTTGTTAAAGAAGTGAATTTAACAGAAGGACGCGTATTGGTGGAATTAATGGAGGGACTAGTTGATGAAGGTTAAAGTATTAACCCTTTTCCCGCAAATGTTTGCGCCCATGCAGGAGTCTTTAATGAAAGCTGCTCAAGAAAAGGGAATCCTTGAATTTTCAACCCATGATTTTCGTCAATTTGCTGTCAATAAGCACGGACATGTCGATGATTATCCATATGGTGGTGGAGCAGGTATGTTGTTGCGACCTGAACCGATTGTGGACTGTTTAGAAAGTCTAGACTTAGATTCAAAGACACCGATTATCTTGGTGGATCCTACTGGCGAACCTTTTACACAAAATATGGCCCAAGAGTGGTCGACAAAAGAAGAATTGGTTTTTATTTGCGGCCATTATGAAGGCTTTGATGAACGTATCCGTTCTTATGTTACTCAGGAGGTTTCTCTAGGCGATTACGTGCTAACTAATGGTGAGTTACCGACTATGGTGATGATTGATGCGACAGTGCGGTTAATACCAGATGTTGTCGGAAATGCTGAATCCATTGTCAGTGAGTCTTTTCAAGATCACTTGTTAGAATATCCTCAGTATACAAGACCTCAAAATTTTCGTGGAATGGAAGTGCCAGAGGTTTTATTAAGTGGGCATCATGAACGAATTGACCAATGGCGACAGAAAGAAAGTTTTAGAAAGACAGTCGAAAGAAGACCCGATATTTTAAAAAATCGTCGCTTAAGTATTCAAGAAGAGCAGTGGCTAGAAGAATTTAAAAATTCGGTTCAAAATTAAGCAATTGAGCCTTTACAAGTATTTTATTTCTTGTATAATTGTTTAAGTGGTCTATTGACCCGAATTAACGATATTCCGCTAAGTAGAAAGACTATTTAAGAATATTTGTTGGAAGGAGAAATGCAAATGAGTAATTTAATCGATAAAATTACCCAAACTCAATTACGTGATGATGTTCCTGATTTCCGTCCTGGAGATAGCGTACGTGTCCATGCCTTGATCGTTGAAGGTGAGCGCGAGCGTGTTCAAATCTTCGAAGGCTTAGTAATTAAGCGTCGTGGATCTGGAATCAGTGAAACATATACAGTTCGTAAAATTTCTAATGGTGTAGGTGTTGAGCGTACATTCCCTGTACATTCACCACGTGTCGCTAAATTAGAAGTAACACGTAAAGGTAGAGTACGTCGTGCTAAGTTATACTATATCCGTTCACTATCTGGAAAAGCAGCACGTATCAGAGAACGCGGACGCTAGAAAAGATTTTAAAAGCCTATTTTATAGGCTTTTTTTTTGTAAAAATAAAAACCCTCATTTGAAAGGAATATTTTCAAATGAGGGACTATTTTTATTGTTCAAAGATGTCAGAGCGATAAGCAGGTAGATTCTTCTTCAATTCATTGGCTTGCTTAGTTAAGCTTAATCCAATATCGGTATCGGCTACATAATAACGTTTTGGTTTCTCAGTGACAATATATTTCTTTGGTAGGATATCAAAGCGCGAAGCGATCGCATCTTCTCTGGTTGTAAATGGCTGGTGCGCACAAATATAAATTTCAAAAGAATTATCCACTAGGGTATAGCCCGCAATACCCGTTACTTTTTGATATGGTTTTGCCAAACCACCATCGATAACCAACATTTTTCCATTAGCTTTAACCGGTTTTTCACCTGAAACGGCTTTGACGGGTGTATGCCCGTTAATAATATAGCCGGTCGGTTCTAAATCAAACTCTTCCAGCATCTTCAAGCAGAAATCTTCATCATTTCGCAATTCATAATAAGGATTTTGAATTTCTTTATGGGTCTTTTTATTTTCAAGGAAATAGCGTTCAAAAGTTTTCATTGCATGTTTTCCAAACAATGTAGAAACGGGTCCACACCATAAATACCATACGAGATCGGTATCAAAATCATCCATGGTAGTTTTATCGAGGAAGGTGCGGGTAATGGATTCGCCAAATTTCTCCATCAGACTGCGTCCACTATATTCTTGACCATCTAAGGTGACTTTCATAAATTCACCATCTTGAGTAGTAGGAATACAACCGTGGAAAAGCAAATTGCCATTATAGCATTTATACATTGTTCCATTTGAGACTAAGAAGTTAATATGACGTTGCAACTTTTCAGAATTTTGGAATTGATGCAATAAGTCTAAGAGGACTAACTCTTCGCCCAGTGTTAATTCAAATGGTTCTTCAGGATCGACTCTTTGGAAGCAACCGTTCTTAATGGGATATTCAACACCCTCAACCATTACACTTTGACGGTCAGCGGATAATTTGTCCAGTAAGAGTCTTCCATCCATCTTAAATTCAGGTCTTCTTTTGATAATTTGACTTTCCACTTTAAATTGCATAATTGAAATAGCTTGATGCATGAGTGTAATTTCATCAATTTCTTCTTGAGTCAAATCGGAGTTATCACCACGAGGATAAAAGGCAGGATTATCCTGATAATAACGATGACCATATTTAGCTAAACGACTTAAATCAATGCCGTAGTCTTTTAAGAGTTGACTATTTCCATAACGTAATTGAATACGAATAACGTTGGTTAAACATGCTAGTGACCCTGAATAGGCCCCAATCCAGATAATGTCATGGTTACCTAATTGAATATCTAGAGATGGAATTTGCATCAGACGATCTACAATTTTGTCTGGATCAGGCCCTCGATCATAAATATCTCCTAAGACATGTAGGTGATCAACAACAAAACGTTGAATCAACTGAGCTAGAGCCAAAGCAAAGTGGTCGGCGAGATTGAGGTCAATAACTGTATTGAAAATAGTATGATAGTAGCGTGACTTATTATCTTTTTCATCGTATTGATAAATAAGTTCTTCTAGAATATAGGCATAGGATTTTGGTAGAGCTTTTCTTACCTTTGAACGAGTATATTTACTAGAAACATGGCGTGTAATTTGAACCAATTGATCTAATAGTATCATCCATTCTTCTTTTGTTTTTTTGGCATTTAATATTAAGTCTTCTGGGTAATATATATTAAAGCACAGTTCTAGCCTTTCTTCTTTGGTCAGAGTCTCATGGAAAAGATCATCAACCTTAATTGAAATAACACCTGAGCAGTTTCGCAACAAATGATCAAAGGCTTCAAATTCACCATGCAAATCGGAAATAAAATGTTCGGTTGCTTTGGGCAACTGCTTAATAGCCTCTAGATTAATAATCTCGATTAAATCATCGACAGTTTGAGCTTTTTCTAGTCTATCCATTTCCTACCTCTTTTCAAATAATATAAAATTTTATGATTATACTTATAAGCTATGCAATTTAATTGTGAAAGTCAATCCTTTGTTTCAAGTTCAAACTTTGATATACTAAATCCGATTACACTTATTGTTAGGAAAGAGGGATATGAATGTCAGAATTTAAAGAAAAATTCGATGCTTTATTAAATGAAAAGAAACTACCAGCTAATTACCAAGAAATCCAAGATGGAAATCACCTGTATCGCTTTCAGTTTAAAGTTAATAAAGAACGTAAACTCGTTGTAGAATTGATTGTTCAAGATACAAAGGGCGATCATTTGGATGCTCAAATTATTTATCGTCATGTTCATTTATTAAAAGACTATAATCAACGTCCTGAAGCTTTGGAAGCTATTAATGAATTAAACGAAGCCAAAACAGGTTATTACAACCTTTATTTAGCGGGGGATGGAGAAATTTACCTACGTAACCTATTAAGAGCCACTCAAGACCCTACTTTAATTTATGAAGTATTGGTTATGGGATCTAGTATTGCCCGTGCATTGCAAGTAGAGTTGGAAAAGAAATTAGGCGAATCTGCTAACCCAATGATTTAATGGAGGAGAAAAGAATTGATCATTGAATATATTCAACAAAGACCTTGGTTAAACTTTTTATTTGAATTGACGGTGGCATTAACGGCTGCCTTATGTATTGGTATTGGTCTAAAACTTTTTTTAATGCCTGGAAATATTTTCTCGTCCGGTACTTCTGGTCTAGCGCAAATTTTAAACTACTTTGCAGTTAATATTCCAGGTATAGGTCCTTATATGACAGTAGGGAATATTTATTTTCTATTTAATATTCCTATTATTATTCTTTCATGGGTTAAATTAGGAAAACAGTTTACGATTTGGACCTTAATTGTTGTTTTTGTATCCTCTTTAGCTACTAATAAGATTCCATTAACAGTTATTTCTTCTAATCCACTGCTTAACGCTATTATGGGTGGAGTGATTTGTGGGATTGGTTCTGGGATAACGATTAAATATGGTATGTCATGTGGTGGTCTTGATATTATTACTTTGGTAATTTCTCGTGCTACTGATATGAATGTGGCTTTTATTGGTTTTGCCATCAACTCATTAATTATCTTAGCTTCTGGTCTATTATATGATTGGGAATTTGCCCTCTATACCTTAATGTCTATTTATGCTTTAGCTAAAACAATTGACGCAATTCATACCAATGAGCAACGTTTGACCGCTTTAGTAGTTACTAATAATACTGATGAAGTAGTCAATGCCATTTATAAGTCTATTGTTCGAGGAGTTACTATACTTGAAGGACAAGGTGGCTACTCGCGTGATAAGCGAGATGTCTTAATGGTTGTTTTAAACCGTTATGAAATGTTTCCACTAGAGCAAGCTGTTCGTCAAACGGATCCTAAAGCGTTCATTAACTTTATTCGTTCTAATAAAGTGGTAGGACATTTCTTTAGTAGAGATCAACAAAAAGCTATGAGAAAGCAAGTTCAAGTAGACACACCTTTAGTAGATGAATCCGAAGATTTTAGTCTCTTTAACATGCCGATGGAATTTGATCAATTATATGATCGAATTGAGCATGAAGACGATGAAATGTAAAAAAGCTAAAAGAGCAATGGAAAGATTCCCATTGCTCTTTTTTTAGTCTATGATTATTTTTCTAGTTGAGTTGTTTTACCTATTACTAATAACGCCTAGTAGCGAGATACGTGCATTTTAAGCATTGGATCACCTTAACCTTTCTCTTTAATATGAGTTAATGACAATCCCAACACTCCTTTCGCAAATTAGTACCTGCATCTACTAACTTAAAATAAAATACCCCCACCAAAAATTTGGTTAGGGGGTATGTGAGTTAATTATTTTAATAGAGAATTTACCTCCAAGTAATGCAGGCTGAGTTGAAGAGTTTCTATCTAAAAAGAGTGATTTAATGCAGCTTTTTAGTGTTTTTAAACTGAAAAGTTGCTTCAACATCATAGCTCCTCCTTTTAATAAAAAGATTAGAATTTCTCTTCAATTAAATTATACCAAAGCGAAGTCAAAAATAAAGAAATTTTTTATTAATTAAAAGTCAGGTTAAAATAATCGATAAGGTAATGAGCGAGACCATCTTGATCATTCGAAAGCTCAGTAACATCGTTAGCAATTTCTTTGAGTGGTTGGATGGCATTATTCATTGCCACGCCATGTCCAGCATATTCAATCATTTCCATGTCATTATCTTCATCGCCGAAGGCAAGAATATTTTGACGAGGAATATGATAGAAATCAGCAATATTTTTAACGCCCACTGCTTTATGTAAATTTTTACTGACTACTTCTAGGACAGGTATTTCCCCACCCCAAGTTCGAACAGAGACTTGATTGGGGTAAGCAGCCATGATTTTCTTTTGAATAGGTATTTGATCAGCTTCCGAAGTGAAAAGTGTCACTGCAATAGGATTGTGAATTAGGGTTTGACGAGAAAGTTTTTGATAGCTTGAGTCCTCTGCTGGATAATAAGGCGACTCAGGCAGATTCATTGAGGAAGTATAGAGACGTTCTTTACCTTCCGCACAAATTAACTGAATGCCTAATTCATCTTGCCGGTTAAATAAATCAAAAACAATTTCGCGATCCAATTCGTGATGGTAACTTGCTAACCATTCGGATTGGTCAGGGAAGTGACAATAGGCACCGTTAAAATTTACTATCGGACTAGCAATATTTAAGACTTGATATATTTCTTTACTGGTCCGATAAGGTCTACCGGTAACGATACAAACTAAATGTCCCATTTGATTTAATTTTTGCAATGTTTGTATCGTTAAAGAAGTAAGTTTTGATTGATTATTTAATGTAGTGCCATCTAAATCAATGGCAATCATATGTTGGCTCATTCTTTCGCCTCCTTTAAAGATTGTTTCGATTATAGCAAAGATGAAAGCTTGAGAGCAACTATTCATGATTATTGGCTAAAAGCTCGAATTGAGGTAAAATGAAATAAAGAAAGTGAGGCGTTTGAATGGATTTAGAAAAAATGCGTGATACAAAAAGTTTAAATGAACTAGAACGTATGATTGTGGACCATTTATCCAATGTGATTGACCCTGAATTAGGGGTGGATTTAATCAATTTAGGTTTGATTTATCGAGCAGATTTGACGGAAGAGGGTATTTTAAAACTTTTATTAACTTTAACTACGCCAATGTGTCCAATGGCTGATGTGATTGTAGATGAATTGAATGGAACTTTTGAAGATGTCCCTCAAGTAAAGGATGTTGAAGTTACTATTACTTTTGACCCACCATGGTCCTTAGATAAGTTATCACGCTATGCCAAGATAGCTTTAGGAGTGATGTAATGAAAGTGTTAGTTTCTGACTTTGTGATTGAAGATGGGCCTTTTGGCCCGATTCCGGGTCGGATTCTTTGTCCAAGTGATAAAGTAGATCAAACACTTCCCCTTGTTTTTTTCTATCATGGATGGACCAACTCTGCTGGAGAACATTTGCACTTTGGTATGGAAATTGCACGGCAAGGCTTTCGGGTAATCATGCCAGATGCGTTTTTACATGGTAAAAGAGGCGACAAATTATCATTAGAATCACAGGGCTTTTTATTAGCCCTTCGTGCGAACATTGAAGAATTTCCGCTATTGATAGATTATTTTAAACCGACAATTGAGGGTGGTTTTGTGGCAGTTTCAGGTATGTCCATGGGAGCGATAACCACTCTACTTTTACTCAGCAGACATCCATTTATTTCAGCAGCTGTGTCCTTAATGGGGAGTGCTTATATTTCTAAGATGATTGATCGAAATGTTTTAAATAATCAGCAATTATCCAATCAAAATCTGACTAATAATCAACTTTTAGAGCAAGTACAAAAAGAATTTGCGATTATCTACCAATTAGACTTAAGTAAGCAAGCCGAAAAGATTGCCAATCGTCCTTTATATATTTGGCATGGTGAAAATGATCCACTTGTTCCTTTTCGAGATACGGTAGATTTTGTGGAATCAATTGCTAATCAACCCTTTAGTCAAAATACTTACTTTAACCATGAACCTTCGTATCATCAAGTTCCATTTAAAGAGATTGTTAAGATGGCCAACTTTTTAAAAGCAGCTTCTACTAAAGAATCCAATCAAATATGGGAATATGTAGAGAAAACTTCGTCAGAAAGAAAGGATTTCTTTGAATAATAAGAAAGGTGATTGTTTGCAAAACACTAAACAGTGGTTAGACCACCGAGTAGATTTAAGTTCTTTTATTGAAAAAGTTAGTCAGGACCAAATCAATCAGTTAGTTTTCAAGCTGATTCTTTTCTTACCACCCTCATTGATAGCGACCGATATTCGTAGTGGCTTTCCACAGTTAATCAGTATCGAAAGGGACACAATTAAAGATTTACTCTCACAAAGAATCGCTCTATTGATCGAAGATCACTCTCTTGATCTTTCAGACTGGCATCAATTAAATGATGTGATTGACCACAGTCAAAGGATAATCACAAATTATTATCAGGACCATTCGCTGATTGATTTAGATAGTATACAAGTGGAAGTTAATTACTTTTTAAAGTAAATTAGATGAAGTTTATCTATTTTTAAAATTTTCATTCAAACCTATTGACCATTACTGACCAATAGGTTATACTATATTTAAGCTCTTTGAGAGAGCTTTTATTTTAGACTAAATAATTTGACCAATTCTGACTTTAAGGAGTGAGAGTATGATAGAAAAAATGACAACCACTATGCAAAGTGCCATAGCTGAAGCGCAACAAATTGCTATTAGACGACAACATCAAGAAATAGATATTCCACATTTGTGGCGTATTTTTATTCAAGCAGATCATTATGCCGCAAAATTGTATGAAGATATAGGAATTGATCGATCAGCTTTTCAATCTGTGATTGAAGAAGAAATTGACCAATTACCGCAAGTAGCCGGTCAAAATATTCAATATGGGCAACACTTTAGTCAAAGATTTTCTCAGTTATTAAATGACGCCAGTCAAATAGCAGAGAAATATAAGGATGAATACCTAGCGACTGAAGTGATTCTACTGGCTCTATATAAACAAAAGAATAATCCTTTGACCCAATGGTTAAATCAAAAGGGTATTAGTGAGTCCATGTTAAAAGAAAGAATTGAAAAATTGAGAGGGGGAGATCGTGTGACTTCACAAAATCAAGAAGAGACTTATGAGTCTCTAGATAAATATGCAACCAATCTTAATGATGCGGTTAAAAATAACAAGTTAGATCCAGTGATTGGTCGTGATGAAGAAATTCGTGATGTTATCCGGATTTTATCTAGAAAAACAAAAAATAATCCAATCCTAATTGGTGAACCTGGTGTGGGTAAGACAGCCATTATCGAAGGATTGGCTCATCGGATTGTTCGCAAAGACGTACCAGAAAACTTGAAAGATAAGGAACTCTATTCATTGGATATGGGGTCTTTGATAGCGGGTGCTAAATACCGTGGTGAGTTTGAGGAACGTTTAAAAGCCGTTCTTAAAGAAGTAAAAGAATCTGAAGGTAGAATTCTACTCTTTATTGATGAGATTCATACCATTGTCGGTGCAGGTAAAACCGAGGGATCGATGGACGCTGGCAACTTGCTTAAACCGATGTTAGCAAGAGGCGAATTGCACTGTATCGGAGCTACAACTCTCGATGAATATCGTGAAAACATTGAAAAAGACAAAGCCTTAGAACGTCGTTTCCAACGCGTCTTAGTCCAAGAACCAACGGTAGAAGATACCATCTCTATCTTAAGGGGACTTAAAGAACGTTATGAGATTCACCATGGGGTCAATATTCATGATAATGCCTTGGTGGCCGCTGCAACTTTATCTCATCGATATATTACCGATCGCTTCTTGCCAGATAAAGCAATTGATTTAGTTGACGAGGCATCTGCTACTATTCGCGTGGAAATGAACTCTATGCCAACCGAAATGGATGCTGTCAACCGTCGGTTAATGCAATTAGAAATTGAAGAGGCTGCCTTGAAAAAAGAATCTGATGAGGCTTCTAAGAAACGTTTAGAAAATCTTCAAGAAGAATTGGCCGATTTAAGAGAAGAAGCCAACCAACTCAAAATGCGTTGGGAAGTGGAAAAGGAAGCTTCTAATGATTTAAGAGAAAAGCGTGAAGCCTTAGATAATGCTCGCAGACAATTAGAAGAAGCTCAGAGTAATTATGATCTTGAAACTGCGGCTCGCTTACAACACGGTGAAATCCCGCATTTAGAGCAAGAATTAAAAGAGCTAGAGTCTAAAGCAGAAGAGACTTTACAGTCTGATACAGAACGTTTAACTCAAGAACGTGTTACTGACGTTGAAATTGCCAAAGTGGTTGAAAGATTAACCGGTATTCCGGTCAGCCGCTTAGTAGAAGGAGAAAGAACCAAGTTAATGCACTTGGATCAAACACTTCATCAAAGAGTGATGGGGCAAGATGAAGCAGTTGAAAAAGTTAGTCAAGCTATCCTAAGATCAAGAGCTGGTTTACAAGATCCACGAAAACCAATCGGTTCCTTCCTCTTTTTAGGTCCAACCGGTGTTGGTAAAACTGAATTAGCCAAGTCCTTGGCCGAAGTTTTATTTGATGATGAGAACCACATGGTTCGAATCGATATGTCTGAGTACATGGAGAAGCATTCCGTCTCTCGTTTAGTCGGAGCACCTCCAGGATACATCGGTTATGAAGAAGGTGGCCAATTAACAGAAGCCGTAAGACGTAGTCCTTATTCTATTGTCTTATTAGACGAAATTGAAAAAGCCCATCCAGATGTCTTTAATATACTTTTACAAGTTTTAGATGATGGCCGTCTGACTGATTCCAAAGGCCGGGTGGTAGACTTCAAAAATACTGTCTTAATCATGACCTCTAATATTGCTTCTCATTTATTATTAGAAGGAGTGAGTGATGAGGGAGAAATTCTACCTGAAGTGGAAAAACAGGTGAATCAAGCTTTGAGCAACCACTTTAAACCTGAATTTCTCAACCGAATTGATGATGTCGTTCTATTTAAACCTCTAACTCGAGAAGATTTACAAGGTGTAGTAGAGAAATTCTTACAAGATTTGCGTCATCGTTTGGCTTATCAAGAAATAGAACTCCAATTAACTTCAGAAGCCATCAATTGGCTAGCTGATAAAGGATACGATCCGATTTATGGGGCACGTCCGCTCTTACGTTTTATCACCAAAGAATTGGAGAATCCATTAGCTAGAGCGATTATAGCAGGTGATATTCTGCCGAATTCACTTGTAAAAGTCGATTTTGTTAATGATCATTTGGAATTTGAAGGACTAACATCTGATAGTTAATAACCGAATCTTCTAATCAAATTTTTGTTATGATAATTAAAGGCCTTGATACTATTTCAAGGCCTTTTTTATTTTGCTAATCTAGCAAAAATATGCCTACTTTCTAGTGTAAAAAGGACTGAAAGATGCTAGAATAGAATGCATAAGAAAGGGGAAGTGATTTTGAAACAAATCGACAAATTAGATAAAATTGTTGTCCGCTATATCTTATTAATTGCTGGTTTAGTCTTAGCAATTTTTAATTATGATGTAATTTTTTCGTGGATTAATCGTTTAGGTCAAGTATTCTTACCGATTCTTTCTGGACTTGCAATTGCTTATGTTTTAAATATCTTAATGGTCCGTTTTGAAGAGCTACTAAAAAAAGCCTCAGATAAAAGTTGGATTAAACCTTACCGACGGCCAATCGCTATTCTTTTGTCTCTCGTGACAATTATTCTGGTATTGTTATTTGTCCTGGGTTTAGTCTTACCACAAGTGTATAATGTAATCACAGAGTTTATTACTGCTGTTCCCTTTCAAATTACACGTATAGAAGAGGCGGTTACCAATCTTGAGAGAATGTTGCCATCAGAATCGATGGAGTTCTTAGATCGATTTGAAATAAATTGGACAGATATTCTTAATAATATTCAAGATATGGGAAATCGCTTTATTACAGGTGTAGTAAATACCACCCTCTCCACTGTAGGATCTTTAACTTCTATCATTATCAATGGGGTATTAGCATTTATTTTCTCCATTTATTTACTACTATCTAAAGAAAAATTAATGGACCAATTTTTAAGAATCGTTACCACTTATACTAGTAAGCCGGTATCTCGTAGAATTTTTTATGTATTAACAACTTTAAACGATTCATTTAAACATTTCTTTACAGGTTCTGTTATAGAAGCAATAATTTTAGGCTTTTTAGTAACCGTGGGTATGTGGATTTTTAGATTTCCTTATGCTGGTATGATTGGCTCCTTGACTGGTTTCTTTGCCTTGGTTCCTATGCTAGGGGCCTATATTTCAGGAGCTATAGGTGCTTTATTGATTTCCGTTCAATCAGTGCCTCAAGCCTTGTGGTTTATCATCTTTATCATTCTTGTTCAGCAATTTGAAGGAAACGTTATCTATCCTCGAGTTGTTGGGGGATCCATAGGATTGCCAGGAATGTGGGTTTTATTCGCTGTAACCATAGGTGGTGGCCTATATGGAGTAGCAGGTATGTTGCTTGGTGTTCCGCTAGCTTCCGCTATTTACAAAATAATTAAGCGTGATGTTTTAGAGCGTGAGACATACTCCTATGAAGAAAGACAAAAACTATTACATATTGCGAAATACGATTCCTTTAAACAAGTTTCCGACGATAACGAACAAACTGATCATAATTCTAATTAATGTAATAAACCCTCCTAATTTTTAGGAGGGTTTAAATTTTTAAAAATTTATTTCAGCCATTTTCTTTTTAAATATTAGACTTGAGTCTTAGCGATTTTACTACTAATGGAAGCAATTTCATGATATAATTTAGATAAAGGAGGTGGTTTAATGCTTATAAGTTTTTTTCTAGCAATTAGTGCTTTAGTTGTATCATTATATACTCGCTGGACCTGGCTGTTATGGTTAATTTCAGCAGTTCTTTTTTCCGTATTTTTTGGGATAGAAGGTCCAGCAATGTTGCACTATTTAATCTTTATGATTGGGGTTTTGTTGCTGATTCTTGAAGTATATATTCCAGATTTAGGTTTAACAGGTTCAGTTGGCTTAATTGCTTTTATTTTAGGGTTATGGCTAAAATTCCAAGATTTATCGATTGTAACTTTAATTGTAATAGTTAGTTTAGCGATTGTTCTCATTTTATTTTTAATTTTTAATAAAATGGGCTATAATCTTCAGTTTAGTCCCGATTTTATATTGGATAAATCAATCAATAAAGATGCGAATTCCAATTCGGAGTCTAAGGATTCTACATATCTTTCAAGCTTAATTGGCAAAGAAGGAATTACAGTTGGAGGCTTAAGGCCAGTTGGTAAAATAAAAGTAGATGATCATTACTATGAAGCCTATAGTCTAGAAGAGATGATAGCTGCTAACCAACCGATTAAAATCGTCAAAGTTGTTGACAAAAAAATTTACGTAAGGAGCGAAATGAATGGATAATTTTTATCTGGATGAAGGGTCCCCCATAGTGATGACTGTAGTAATTATTTTATTACTAATTTTCTTAATCTCTGTTTTCTTAAGATTTGTTCCGATTGGCTTATGGGTAACTGCTTATTTTTCTGGCGCCAAAGTTTCAATAGGTGATTTAATTGGAATGCGCTTAAGAAGGGTAAAGCCTGCTTATATCGTCAACCCTTTAATTAAAGCTACTAAAGCCGGTGTACCGATTACAACCGATCAATTAGAAGCTCACTTCTTAGCAGGAGGAGACGTTAACCAAGTAGTCGATGCTTTGATAGCTGCCCAACGTGCGAATATTGATTTAGAGTTCGAACAAGCTGCAGCCATTGATTTAGCAGGACGAAATGTTTTTGAAGCGGTTCAAGTTTCAGTCAATCCAAAAGTGATTGAAACACCGGTTATTGCAGGTGTTGCCATGGATGGTATTGAGGTGAAAGCCAAAGCCAAAGTTACTGTACGTGCCAACATCGAACGTTTAGTAGGGGGTGCGGGTGAAGAAACAATTATTGCCCGTGTTGGCGAAGGGATTGTAACTACCGTAGGTTCAGCTTCCACTCACTCCATTGTATTAGAAAATCCTGATTCCATTTCGCAAACAATCCTTAGAAAAGGTTTAGACTCAGGAACTGCCTTTGAAATTCTTTCAATTGATATTGCTGACGTTGACGTTGGACGTAATATCGGTGCTAAATTATAAACAGATCAAGCGGAAGCAGACAAAAAGATTGCTCAAGCTAAGGCTGAAGAACGTCGTGCAGTCGCTGTTGCTCAAGAGCAAGAAAATATTGCCGAAGTTCAGAAAATGCGTGCCAAGGTAGTTGAAGCGGAATCACAAGTTCCTTTAGCTGTTGCTGAAGCCTTCCGAAATGGCCGTATTGGTATTAAAGACTATTATGACTTAGAAAATATTCAATCAGATACACAAATGCGTGAATCGATTGCTAAAAGTGGTACGCCGCATAACACTGAAAATGAGTGATTATAATGGGATTTTTTGAAATAGTAATTCTGGGGTTTATTATCAACTATTTTGGTTCAAAATTTAAAAAAATGAATCGTAATACTGGTTCATTGGATTCCATAAAGGATAAAATGTTTCAAAGTCTTGATCAAATAGAAACACCAATTGATTCTGAAAACTATCCAAGTCTCGATAGTTTTTTTGAGACTGATGAAGAATCTGATAAGGCATTCAAATCGGAAATTGATGAGATTCAAGCAGATAAGAATAATGTAGATTCACAAACAATTGACCGTTTAAAAAGAAAATATCGTAATGATATTCGATATTTCTCCAAGGATTTAAAAAATCAAGTAAATCAATTGATTGAAAAAGGTCCTAAAGCAGTTAAAGATAAAGCTATTCAATTATCTGCCTATCATCCAAATCGTGAAAAACTTCTAGAAATCGCAAATTATTTCGAAGATTTAGTAATCGAAAATCAAGAAGAAAAAATTCAGCTAGACCTTAACAAACCTTCCTCTACTGTAACGGATGATTTCCATGATTTTTCAGATATGGATTATGAAATGGAGCAATTCATTATTGAAGGTGAAGAGTTGGCAGAATTTAGTCAGCCGATGCAGGTTCAACGATTAACTTCCAGAGAAGATTCTACGAATCATTCCAACCAACTAAAAGAAGCCATTATATGGTCTGAAATTTTGGGCCCTCCGAGGTCTAAAAAATAAAAAAACTCCTATTCTGTTATTTATCAGAATAGGAGTTTTTTTTATCGCTGCTAAAGGTACCATAAAATAATTTTACCATTTGTTTAAAATTCTTTCGCGCTTCCAGAACGGATTGATTGAGTTTCATTAAATGATACTGTCTTAGTTCATTTCTAAAAAATTGAATATACTGTTTGAAAAAATCACGTAGATCCTTTTGCAAGGATGGGTCAAATTGTTTAAACCGGTTATGAACTTTATTAAGATAATAGGTTGGTTGGTTGATTAATTGATTAATCGATTCAGCTTCACAAGCATCGATTAGATCAATAATAGCAGACACAATCCGTTTACGATTGGCAGGAGAATTTCGCAAAATCCAGTTCTTATTAATTTTATTAATACTTTGGCTAGTAATTGTTAATTGCTTCGCCCGTTCAAATTGTTTACCATCAATTTGCCAATTCGCTAGATTATGCTGCATGAACCCACGCTTCTTACTTTTTATAATAATGGCTTTACGATCATGAAAAAGTAAATTCCCAATAATACTATCTTCAGGAATAATACGGATATGCTTTTGGTTCACCCGTTTCATTTTATCTTGACGCAAGTTAACGGTATGAAATCCTGGAGCATCTAAACTGTAAATTATTTTAATCTGATCAATGGCCTCGGAAGACATTTGACTCGCTGCGTATAGAGCTAAGTGGCCCCCTTTAGAATGTCCCCCTAATATTAAATGACAGGTTGGATGAGCTTGAATGACTTTTTCAAGGTATTGACTAGCGATAATTTGTGCCGGAATGGATGATTGGTAAGTGAGGATGATGTCCTCTTTCCATCCCACGATCATGTCGTCTGTGCCACGAAAAGAAACGAATAAATAATTATTTCCCAGATCTACTAATAGAAAGGCTGATTGAGTTTCTAATTTAATATCTATTGAGTTTAAAAAGCCACTAATTCTTAAGTTTTTAAAACGAAGATAATCACCAATTTTTTTAATTAGTTGACTTCTGAATGGATTGGCCATTGTTTGGTCATTTTCTTGATAATATCGATCAAAAGGTTGGTAAAGTTTAGCTAGGTGCTTAAAAGATAATCCATCTTTAAAATCCATTGAATCATTGAAAAAACGATCGATGGGGAGGTAGGTTAGCTCTAAGATAATAGCCGCGTCTAATTCATTAAAGGGTTCTTCTTGAAAGCTTAATTGACCATATTTATCTAAATAAGTAAATAATGATGACATGCTGACACCTCCTAGGTTTTAGTTTAGCTGAATAGTGAGCTATAGAGCAAATGAATGAACGATAAAAGTAAAATTAGATTAAAATATTTTAAAAGTAAAATTTCATTTGCAATTTTCTATCAAATAGCTTATATTATTAAGAGTGCTTAGGCACAATTCACACGTTAGTGGATAGTTACTAGGGTGCTCTCACGAGTCTAATAACTAAATGAAACTAGCGGAGGAAAATACAAAACCAAAAGGAGATTATATTATGGCAGTTATTTCAATGAAACAATTGTTAGAAGCTGGTGTACACTTTGGACACCAAACACGTCGCTGGAACCCTAAAATGAAACGTTACATCTTTACAGAACGTAACGGTATCTATATCATCGACTTACAAAAAACTGTTAAGTTAGTAGATGAAGCTTATAATTTCATGCGCGATGCAGTTGCTGATGGTGGCGTTGCTTTGTTTGTAGGAACTAAGAAGCAAGCACAACAAGCAATTGAAGAACAAGCTGAAAGAGCTGGACAATACTACATTAACCATCGTTGGTTAGGTGGATTATTGACAAACTGGGATACTATTCAAGGACGTATTCGTCGTCTAAAAGCTTTAGAGCAAATGGAAGTTGATGGAACATTCGATGTTCTTCCTAAAAAAGAAGTCGGTGAATTACGTAAAGAGTGGGATCGTTTAGAGAAATTCTTAGGCGGTATCAAAGATATGCCTAGAATTCCTGACGTAATCTTTATTGTAGACCCTCGTAAAGAGCGTATTGCGGTTCAAGAAGCTCGTAAATTGAATATTCCAATCGTTGCGATGGTAGATACCAACTGTGATCCAGATGAGATTGACTATGTGATTCCAGCAAACGATGATGCAATTCGTGCCATTAAATTAATTACAACATCTATGGCTGAAGCAACAATCGAAGCAAATCAAGGTCAAATTGATGTTGATACTGATGAGCAAGGTGACAGCGAATTCTTTGATAACTTATTTGATAACAAAGAAGAAAATACAGAATCAAAAGAAGAAGCTGAAAGCACTCAAGCGACTGAAGCTGAATAAATAAATTAAGAAAAGCTGTCAAAAGTTGCCAAGCACCTTTTAGACAGCTTTTTTATGAAAATACTCATATTAGACTTTAGCAAGTTAAATAATTTTGATATAATAGTTAAGGTAGCATATTATTTAATGATATTTCCAAGGAGGATTTTATAGATGGCAAATGTAACTGCAAAACAAGTAAAAGAATTACGTGATATGACTGGTGTTGGAATGATGGATGCTAAGAAAGCCTTAGTTGAAGTTGATGGAGATATGGATAAAGCAGTCGATTTATTACGTGAAAAAGGACTTGCAAAGGCTGCTAAGAAAGCAGACCGTATCGCTGCAGAAGGTTTAACTGCAAGTTATATTGATGGAAATACTGCTGCATTAGTTGAAGTAAACTCTGAAACAGATTTTGTTTCAAAAAATGACAAGTTCGTTAAATTAGTTAACGATATTGTAAAAGCTGTTGCTGAAGGCAAACCAGCCGATATGGAAGCAGCTAATGCCTTGGAAGTTAACGGAAAAACAATTGCTGAATTAATTACAGAATCAACCATTGTAATAGGAGAAAAACTTTCTTTCCGTCGTTTTGCTCTTTTAAATAAAGGTGATAACGATGTCTTCGGTGAATATTCTCACCAAGGAGGACGTATTGGTGTCTTAACTGTTGTTTCAGATTCTAAAGATGAAGAAGTTGCAAAAGATGTTGCCATGCACGTTGCGGCAATCAATCCTAAATATCTAAATCGTGAAGATGTTGATGCTGAAGTGATTGAACGCGAAAAAACTGTTCAACGTGAGTTAACATTAAACGAAGGAAAGCCTGAAAAGATTGTCGACAAGATTGTTGAAGGCCGCATGAACAAGTTCTATAGCGAAATCGTATTAAATGAACAAGCTTTTGTTAAAGATGGCGATCAAAAAGTTGCTGATTATGTTGGCGGTAAAGGCGGTAAAGTTACAGATTATGTACGTTTTGAAGTTGGAGAAGGAATTGAAAAACGTAAAGATAATTTTGCTGAAGAAGTAGCAGCTCAAATGGGCAAGTAATTAAAAGTATTAATAAGGACCCCAGTTTTTGCTGGGGTCTTTTTAAAGGAAAAGAAGGGTGAAAAGATGGTTAAAACAAAATATCAAAGAGCGATTCTAAAACTGAGTGGAGAAGCTTTAGCAGGTGAAAATGGATTTGGAATTGATCCTGCCACAGTACGTTCAATCACGCAACAACTTAAAGAAGTTCACCAATTAGGCATTGAAATAGCCATCGTTGTAGGTGGGGGAAATATCTGGCGTGGTTCAATTGGCGCTGAAATGGGAATGGACCGGGCACAGGCAGATTATATGGGAATGCTAGCAACTGTAATGAATGCTTTATCATTGCAAGATGCTCTAGAAAATCTTGATGTTCCTTCAAGAGTTCAAACATCAATTGAGATGCGTGCTGTAGCTGAGCCTTATATTCGTAGACGTGCGATTCGTCACCTTCAAAAGGGTCGA
Organism: Facklamia sp. 7083-14-GEN3; assembly: GCF_024742075.1. Taxonomy (GTDB): domain Bacteria; phylum Bacillota; class Bacilli; order Lactobacillales; family Aerococcaceae; genus Facklamia. Next base: position 438,373 of record NZ_JANSGD010000001.1, read on the forward strand.
GTAGTCATTTTTGCTGGTGGTACCGGCAATCCTTATTTTACAACGGACACCACTGCGGCTTTAAGAGCAGCTGAGATTGAAGCGGATGTTATTTTAATGGCTAAGAATAATGTCGACGGGGTTTACAGTGCGGATCCAAAAACCGACCATACCGCTACTAAGTTTGAAAATTTAACGCATTTAGATGTGATTTCTAAGGGCTTGAAAGTAATGGATTCTACTGCTTCTTCCTTGTCTATGGATAACAATATTCCATTAGTTGTTTTTAACTTAAACGAACCTGGTAATATTAAGCGTGTTGTTCTCGGTGAAAACATCGGAACAACTGTTGGGAATAAGCAAGATTAGATTTAGCTTTTTATATTTTTTTAAAATATGCTATAATTAAGCAACTATATAATTTATAGGAGGAAGAAAATGGCTGCTGATACTATGTTAAAAAACACTGAAAGCCGTATGCAAAAATCAATTGATGCTTTTCAACGTGAATTAGGAACCATTCGCGCAGGTGTTGCCAATGCCAGTATTTTAGATCGTGTAATGGTTGAATATTATGGGACACCGACTGCCTTAAATCAATTAGCTTCAATTAATACACCTGAAGCAAGAATGTTAGTCATTTCACCCTATGATAAAGGTTCGCTCCAAGATATTGAGCGTGCAATCATGATGAGTGATGTAGGTATTATTCCTACAAATGACGGTGAAGTTATTCGTCTTGTAATTCCTGCTTTAACAAAAGAAAGACGCGAAGAATTAGTTAAAGTCATCGGTAAAGAGCAAGAAAATGCAAAAGTTTCAGTAAGAAATATTCGTCGTGATGCAATGGATGAAGCAAAGAAACTTGAAAAAGATAGTGAAATTACTGAAGACGAATTGAAACGTTATGAAAAAGATATTCAGCAATTAACTGACAATGCGACCAAAGAAATTGATCGTTTAACTTCAGTTAAAGAAGATGAAATCAGAAATAACTAAAAATTGACCATAAATCAAGTCAAGAGGTCTTGACTTGATTTTTTATTATGAGTAAATTTCAATTTTTGAATAATTAACTAGGGCGAGTTTTCTTTTAATATATAATTTCTTTCTGCTATAATTAAAAGGTATTTATGCTAGTGAAAGGAAACAACCATGAATTTAGATAATATGAAAATTCCTAACCATGTTGCAATTATTATGGATGGCAACGGCCGCTGGGCCAAAAAGCGTCTTTTACCTCGAGTGATGGGCCATAAAAAGGGTGTCGAGACCATCAAAAAAATTACCATTCGTGCGCATCAACTTAATATTAAAGTATTAACAGTTTATGCCTTTTCAACCGAGAATTGGGCACGTCCTAAGGATGAAGTTAATTATTTAATGGCTTTGCCAAAAGATTTTTTCGATTCTTTCATGCCTGAATTAATGAAAAATAATGTTAAAGTCACCTATATTGGAAATGCTGATCGTTTGCCTGAAGATACTAAGAAAATTCTAAATCGAGCGGTAGAAAAAACGCAAGATAACACTGGTTTAATTTTAAACATTGCTTTAAATTATGGCGGGCGTCAAGAAATTGTTCAGACCATTCAAGACATCAGTCAAGCTGTTTTTAGAAACGAAATAAAATCAGAAGAAATTACTGAAGACTTAGTTGATCAATATTTAATGACTCAACATCTTAAGCCTTACTCAAATCCAGACTTGATGATCCGGACTTCCGGGGAAATAAGACTCAGTAATTTTTTATTATGGCAATTAGCCTACAGTGAATTTTATTTTACTGATGTATTATGGCCCGATTTTTCGACCGACGATTTTGACCAAGCGATTGCAGCCTATAATAAAAGACAGAGAAGATTTGGAAAAATTTCTTAAATGTTAGAAAGGAGTAGGGATCATAGTGAAACAAAGAGTCATTACAGCGATTATTGGGATCTCTATTTATCTACCATTTGTCATCCTTGGTGGGAAATGGTTTAGCTATTGTATAATGTTGTTGGGAGCAGTTGCCTTGTATGAAATGGCTGAGATGAAAAAAATTGATTATTTAAATGAAATAGGAATAATATCAACTTTAGCCTTGGCTTCGGTTCTTTTACCAGAAAAATATTTTGGTCCGATCTTTTCTGAGGCTGACCCCTTGATGATTTTTTATTTAGCAGGAATGTTATTATTAATTTTGACGGTTTATAATTATCAACGGTTTAATTTTGTGGATGCGTCTACCTTAATTTTTGCATCTCTCTATATAGGTTTTGGCTTTCGCTATTTAATTATGATTAGAGATCTTGGATTAACGACCATTCTTTATGTTCTCTTGGTGATTTGGTCAACGGATACAGGAGCTTATTTAATTGGTAGGAAGTTTGGTAAAAATAAGCTTGCTCCAAGAATAAGTCCCAACAAAACAGTAGAAGGAGCTTTGGGAGGTATAGCTACTGCCTTTGTGGTGGCTAGTATTTATAGTCTCTTTTTCACAGTAGAAATAAAAAATCCACAATATCTTGGTTTTTTAACTATTCTTATCTCTATAGCAGGTCAGTTTGGTGATTTAGTAGAATCTGCTTATAAAAGAGACTTTGGAGTAAAGGATTCCGGTAAATTACTTCCAGGACATGGGGGAGTATTGGATCGATTTGATTCAACAATATTTGCTAGCATCATGTTTGTTGTCTGGAATAATTTTTTAGGTATTTAATTAGAAATGGAGTAAGCGATGTTAAAAACAATTTTAGTTTTTTTAATTATCTTTTCGATTATTGTGATTATTCATGAATTTGGTCATTTATATTGGGCTAAAAGAGCGGGTATTTTAGTAAGAGAATTTTCGCTGGGTATGGGGCCTAAAATCTTTTCTAAACAGGCTAAAGATGGAACAACCTATACCATTCGTGCTTTACCTATGGGAGGTTATGTTCGTTTAGCTGGTTTGAATGAAGAAGCTGAAGTTCAACCGGGACAATCTTTAGGTTTATCTTTTAATGAGCAAAATGACGTTATTAAAATTAACCTCAGTGAGACTAGTGATATCAATGAACTACCTGTTCGATTAGATAAGGCCGATTTAGTTAATGAGATGACCTTGGACGTTTATGAGCAAGGGGAAGAAGTTCTTAAAACCTATCATGTCCATCCTCAAGCAGAAATCATTGAAAAAGATGGTACTATTATTCGTGTAGCGCCCTTAGCGACTCGTTATGAATCAGTTCCCGTTTGGAATAAGATTCTCACTAACTTTGGTGGCCCACTTAATAACTTCATTTTGTCGATTGTGGCTTTTGCGATTGTCGGTTTACTGCTTCCAGGTATTCCTACTAATACTAACCAGATAGGTCAAGTGGTTGAAGGGAGTCCTGCTGCTGGAGCTGGTTTGCAAGCTGGAGATCGAATTACTAAAGTCAATACACAAGCGACTAAAGATTGGCAAGGTTTAGTAGATTTAATTGCCAAATACCCTAATGAGACCGTTCAATTAGAAATTCAAAGACAAGACCAAGTCATTGAAAAAGAACTCCAATTGGAAGAGAATGAATTGGGATATGGATCGTTAGGAATTACAATCGGTCAATCGACATCAATTAAAGATCGTTTGGCGTTTGGTTTTACAGCCACCTATCGTACCTTTATTATGGTGCTCTCGGCTTTAGCCACATTATTTTCACGCGGGTTTGATTTAAATATGTTAGGAGGACCTGTGGCAATGGCACAAGCGACTAGTACGGTAGCTAATGAGGGCTTAATCGATATTATTGCATTCCTTGCTTCCTTATCTACCAATCTTGGTATAGTTAACTTATTACCAATACCGGCCCTAGATGGCGGAAAAATCGTCTTGAATTTGGTTGAATTGGTTAGAGGTAAACCACTCAGTCAAGAAAAAGAAGGGATAGTTACCATGGTAGGTGTCGTTTTGGTATTAATTTTGATGATTGCAGTTACTTGGAATGATATTATGCGAGCATTTTTCTAGAAATAAAATCCCTGTCTTTTACGGGGATTTTTTTAAGTAAAAGGAAAGGATTCATATGAGCAAAGAAAAGACTTTATTCGATGTTTTATTGGAGCAACTTAATATTACTGATCCAGACATTCTAAGTGTATTAGCAGGGGGTCAAATTGACCAAGTGGAAGTTTTTGCAGACAGCCGACGGTGGAATTTCCATTTAAAATTTCCACAACGGATTCACCCAGATCTTTATTACCTCTTAATGACTAGTATGCGTCAGGCTTTTTCTTCAATAGTAGAAACCGAAATATGGTGGCACTTTGATACGGACGAAACTAATAATAGTCAGTTGATTGAAGATTATTGGGAAAAAATTAAAACCGTAATTATGAATGAAACACCTTTTTTAAGGGCTTGTTTGCAAGATGCTTCCATTTCCTATGATGCCAGTACACAGTTGCTTGAAATAGGTTTGGCGAGTCAAAGTCAAGTGGATACGTTTGACAATAAATATGATCAAGTAATTAAAAGTCGCTTTAATCAAGTAGGTTTTAAAGAAATAAAAATTACTTACTATGTTGACCAAGCGCTAAGCGATGCGACTCATCAAAAAACTAAGCAGCGTTTAGAAGAATTGGATCACCAAAATTTGCTTGAAGCGATTGAAAATGAAGAGAAAAAACAAGAAAAGCAAAAGCAATCAGCCAATACTAGTGATATCAAACCAGTAGGGAAAGATATTCCTAATATTGCAGCTACCCCTATTATCGACTTACCAGAAAACCAATATAAGCAAGTAATTGAAGGTTATGTTTTTGCCAACGATATACGTGACTTACGTTCGGGAGAAATTTTGTCCATATTGAAAGTAACCGATTATACTTCCTCTGTGGCCGTCAAGTTAATTTCTGGTCGTCGTTTAAGTAAAGAACAAATTAATCAGTTTCAAATAGGAGACTGGCTAAGAATGGAAGGGGATATGGTTCCAGATAATTATTCAGGCGAATTGGATTTTAGGCCTCGTTCAATTCGTAAATTAAACCCTACCAAACGTCAAGATACATTTGAAGGTGAAAAAAGAGTAGAGCTACATTTGCATTCTAATATGTCTCAAATGGATGCGACTAATACTGTTTCAGATTATATTAAAACAGCGGCTAGATGGGGACATTCAGCCATTGCAATTACCGACCACTCAGGCGCTCAAGCTTTTCCAGAAGCTTATTATGCTGGGAAAGAAAACGATATCAAGGTTATTTACGGTATTGAAGCTAATATTGTTAATGACGGTGAGGCCATTGCTTATAATGAAAGTAACCTTGATCTTTCTGAAGCTAATTATGTCGTTTTTGATGTGGAAACGACTGGTCTATCTTCTGTTTATGATCGGATGATTGAATTAGCTGCTGTTAAAATGCACAAAGGGAATGTAATTGATACCTTCGAGGCCTTTATTAATCCAGGTCACCCTCTATCATCCTTTACGACAGAACTGACTGGGATTACTGATGCCATGTTAGAAGGGGCTCCTAGTGAAAAGGAAGTCGTTGATCAATTTTTGGCCTTTACCCAGGATACAATTTTGGTGGCACACAATGCTTCCTTTGATATGGGCTTTCTAAATCAAGCCTATGTTCGACACGGTATTCCGATGAGCGAGTTACCTGTGATTGATACGCTTGCCTTATCAAGATTAGTTAATGCTCATATGAAGGGGCACCGATTGAATAATCTTGCAAAGCATTACGGTATTAATCTCGAGCAACACCATCGAGCTATTTATGATTCGGAAACAACAGGGCATATCTTATTTAAACTATTAGAACAAGCAAATGATCAATTTCAAATGACTCATCATCATCTATTAAATCGAGAGATGGGTAAAGGAGACGCATATAAGCAGGTACGTCCTTTTCACGCTACACTCATTGCAAAAAATCAAGCAGGTCTTAAAGATCTCTTTAAACTGATTTCTATTTCCAATGTGGAATACTTCTATCGCGAACCCAGAATTCCGCGTTCTGTATTAAATCAGTATCGAGAAAATTTACTGGTTGGTTCTGCCTGTTCCAATGGTGAAGTTTTTACAACTTTGATGCAAAAAGGTTATCAAGAAGCCAGTGACCTAGTGGGATATTATGATTACTTAGAAATTCAACCTCCTTCAGTCTATGACACCTTGATTGAAGAGACTTTGATTAGATCACGAGAAGATTTGTTTAAAATCATGCAAGGAATGGTTAAACTAGCTAAAGAACATAACAAGTTATTGGTAGCTAGCGGGGATGTTCATTATCTAGAAGAAAGAGATTCTATTTACCGTGAAATATTATTGAAGTCTTTAAAAAGAAATGCCAATCGCGACCTACATTTTCCACCTCTGCATTTTAGAACGACTAATGAAATGTTAGAAGAGTTTTCTTTCATGGGAGAAGAGTTGGCTTATGAACTAGTAGTCACTAATCCCAATAAAATAGCTGATTGGGTGGAAGATGATATAGAAGTCATCCACTCAAAACTATTTACCCCAAACATTGAAGGATCCGATCAAAAAATTCGTGATTTAGCTTATGGTAAGGCCTATGAAATGTATGGAAATCCTTTACCAGAATTAATTGAAAAAAGGTTAGAAAAAGAATTAAATTCGATTATTTCTAATGGTTTTGCTGTTATTTATTTAATTTCGCAAAAGTTGGTTTTAAAATCGAACCAAGATGGTTATTTAGTTGGATCAAGGGGTTCGGTAGGATCCAGTTTTGTAGCGACTATGACTGGAATAACGGAAGTCAATCCTTTAGCCCCACACTATTATTGTCCGGACTGTCATTACAACGAGTTCTTTACGGATGGTTCAGTTGGATCAGGATTTGATTTACCGATTAAAACCTGTCCATCGTGTGGTAAAGAATTAAAACGAGACGGACAAGATATACCTTTTGAGACTTTCTTAGGTTTTAAAGGAGATAAGGTTCCTGATATTGATCTTAACTTCTCTGGGGAATATCAACCGCAAGCTCATGCATACACTAAGGTCTTATTCGGTGAAGACCATGTATTTCGTGCGGGAACGATATCCACTGTTGCACAAAAAACCGCTTTTGGATATGTAAAGGGTTATTTAGAAAATACCATGACCCAAGTGCCTCAAGCAGAAAAAGAACGTCTAGCCAAAGGAATCGAAGGGGTTAAACGAACAACCGGTCAACACCCAGGTGGTATTATTGTTATTCCAGAATATATGGATGTTTATGATTTTACGCCCGTTCAATTTCCAGCAGAAGATATTCATTCAGAATGGCAAACAACTCACTTTGACTTCCATTCCATTCACGACAATGTGTTGAAACTAGATATTTTAGGACACGATGATCCGACCATGATTCGTTTCTTACAGGATATTTCAGGCATTGATCCCAAAGATATTTCTTTCTCAGATCCTGATGTGATGTCCTTGTTCTCAGGTCCTGAAGCCTTGGGTGTGACTAAAGAGCAAATTTTTTCTGATACGGGTACTTTAGGAGTGCCAGAATTTGGAACGAATTTTGTTAGAGGGATGCTGAATCAGACCAAGCCATCTACCTTTGCAGAATTATTACAAATCTCAGGCCTTTCTCATGGGACGGATGTTTGGTTAGGCAATGCTGAAGAATTGATTCAAAAGAACATTGTTCCCTTAGCCAAGGTAATTGGCTGTCGTGATGATATCATGGTGACACTCATGCAATATGGATTAGAAGATTCCTTAGCCTTCAAAATAATGGAGCATGTACGTAAAGGACGGGGGATTCCAGATGATTGGCAAGCTGAAATGCGAGCAAATAATGTACCAGAATGGTATATCGATTCTTGCTTAAAGATTAAGTATATGTTCCCTAAGGCCCATGCGGCGGCTTATATCATGATGGCTCTAAGGGTGGCTTACTTTAAGGTTCACTATCCAAAGTTTTATTATGCAGCTTACTTTTCAGTAAGAGCATCAGACTTTGATATCATTGCTATGCATCAAGGCAAAGAAATGGTTAAACACCGCTTAAGAGAAATTATGGCCAAGGGAATGGATGCCTCAGTAAAAGAGAATAGCTTGCGAACAGTTTTAGAACTAGCTAATGAAATGTTAGAACGAGGGATAACTTTCCAAATGATTAATTTGGAAAAATCAGATGCCACTAAATTTATTATTGATGGTGAGAGTCTGATTCCTCCTTTTAGAACAATTCCTGGTTTGGGAGCAGGGGCTGCTAAATCGATTGTAGAAGCTAGAGAGCAAGCAGCTTTTATTTCTAAAGAAGACTTACAAAAACGCGGCAAAGTTTCAAAAACTATCATGGAATATTTAGAAGAGAATGGTGTCTTAGCTGATTTACCAGATGAAGACCAGCTGTCGCTCTTCTAACTTGTTGATTAATTGAGAATGTGATATACTTTACTTAGCAAATTATTCGAGGAGGAGTGGGCGGAAACGCTCGCTCCTTTATTATTCAATAAAAATATAAATGAAGAGGTGAATTGATGAGTATTGTGATAGATAAAGTCCAGCCGCTAGTGGAACCAATTATCGAGTCCTTAGATTGTCAACTTGTTGATATTGAATATCTAAAAGAAGGAAAGCATTGGTTTCTCCGTATCTATGCTGATAAGGAAGGTGGCATTGATTTAGATCATTGTGCTTTAATTTCAGAAAAAATTTCTGAAGTCTTAGACGCTATGAAACCAGATCCCTTTCCAGCAGCTTACTTTTTAGAAGTTTCCTCACCAGGTGCTGAAAGGCCTTTAAAAAATGAAGAACAAATTCGATCAGCTATTGGTGAATATGTTCACTTTGATTACTATGCCCCTCAATATGGTGAAAAACAACACGAGGGCGTTCTTTTAGATGTGACAGAAGATTATTACTTATTGAAAGTCCAAATTAAAACAGTCACCAAAGAACTTGAAATTAACAAGAAGAATGTTGCTAAGGCAAGACTTGCTGTAAAATTTTAGCAAGATGAGATAGGAGAGTTAATTGTGAGCAAAGAATTAGTAAATGCGATGAAGGTTCTTGAAGCAGAAAAAGGGATAAAACCTGAAGTTATAAAAGAAGCTTTAGAATCTGCTTTAATATTGGCCTATAAGAAAAATTATGACCAAGCACAAAATGTGGAAGTCGTTTTTAACGAAGAAACAGGCGATATTAAAGTCTATTCAGTGAAAGAAGTTGTGGATATCAATTATGATTCCACTCTGGAAATTTCTTTGGAAGAAGCTTTGAAAATTAATCGTGCCTATGAAATAGGAGACAAGATTAAATTTGAAGTGACCCCTAAAGATTTCGGACGAATTGCTACTCAAACAGCTAAACATGTCGTTATGCAAAGAATACGCGAGGCAGAAAGAGATATTATTTATGATGAATTTATTGTTCATCAAGATGAAATTTTAACAGGAACCATCGAACGTTCTGATGCGCGTAATGTTTATGTGAACTTAGGTAAAGTTGAAGCTATTATGCCAGCAAGTGAACAAATTCCAACTGAGCAGTTTCAAATGGATGAACGGGTAAAAGTCTATGTAGTCAAGGTAGATAAGACGAGCAAGGGACCGCAGATTGTCGTTTCACGCTCGCATGCTGATTTTCTTAAAAGATTATTTGAGCAAGAAGTTCCGGAAATCTATGAAGGGGTTGTTGAAATAATCTCTATTGCACGTGAGGCAGGTGATCGTTCAAAAGTGGCAGTTTCTTCCCGAGACTCTAACATAGATCCAGTTGGAACCTGTGTTGGCCCTAGAGGATCTCGAGTTCAAAGCATAGTCAATGAATTAAATGGTGAAAATATGGATATCATTCAATGGGATGAAGATCCAGCTATTTTCATTAAAAATGCTATGAATCCAGCAGAAGTGATGAATGTTGTGTTTGATGAAGATAATCACGCTTGCATTGTTGTGGTGCCAGATTATCAGTTATCCTTGGCAATAGGTAAAAAAGGTCAAAATGCCCGTTTAGCTGCTCGCTTGACCGGCTATAAGATTGATATTAAATCTGAGACTAGCTATCAAGAATACTTAATTCAACAAGAATTAGCTCAAACAGCTGACCAAGAAGAATTAAGTGTTGAAGAGAAAACAGATAATTCAGAAGAAATGCTTGAAGCGTCTTCAAGTCAGTTAAATGAAGAGCTAGTAGAAGTTAATGTAGAGAATCAAGAGCTTGAAGAGGAATCACTCGAAGAAGATCTGGCGCAAGTGTTTGAAGAAGAAACAGAAGAGTAATAAGCTATTAACTTATGAATAATTAAAGGAGGATGGAAATGAGCCAAGCGAAAAAAAGAAAAATTCCCATGCGCAAATGTGTCGTTACTGGTGAATCTCATCCCAAAAAAGATTTAATCCGTATTGTCAGAACCCCAGAAGGATCAATCGAAATAGATCCTACAGGCAAAAAGAATGGACGAGGAGCATATATTGCCTTGGATCCAGAATTAGCCTTACAAGCTGAAAAGAAAAAAGTTTTTAACCGAACTTTTGAAACGGAGATTGATAAAGAGTTTTATCAAGAATTATATCGTTTTCTAGACCATCAAAAGGCGCGAAAAGAATTACTATGAGCCCAGAAGAAAAACAACTCAATTTGTTAGGTTTGGCTCAAAGAGCTTCAAAATTAATTTCCGGTGACGAATTAGTCACTAAAGCCACAAAGAACAAAAAAGTTAAACTTTTGATTTTAGCGATTGATGCCAGTGTTTCCACTAGTGAACGCTACCATCGTTTGGCTAATGAAAATAAAATAGCCATTAATCATCGTTTTACAAAGTATCAAATTAGTCATGCAATCGGCAAGTCACGCACTGTCTGTGGGATTACTGATCGAGGGATGGCTGAAAAATTTTTATCTTATGTGACAGGAGAAAATACAATGAATAATCAATAATACAAGATAGGAAGGTGTTTGTATGAGTACGATTCGTATATATGAATTTGCTAAACAAAACAATATGACTTCAAAAGAAGTCTTAGTGCTTGCTGAAAATAATGGTTTTGATTTTAATAGCCATATGTCCTCGGTAACACAAGAACAACAAGAACAATTAAAGAAGGCTTTACAAAATAATAAAGCTAGCAGTAAACAAACCAAAAAGGATGTTGAGAAGACGAAAGCTACTAAAGAATCAAATCAAAAAGACAATCATAATAAAGATGCTAATCAGAGCAAGGTTGAAGATAAATCAAAAACTTCTAAAAATTCATCTTCTCAAAAAGATTCTCAAGCACAAGGTCATAAGAATACAAACGCTAATAACAATGCAGTTTCTAACCAGAAGAAATCAGCTGATAATAAACAAGCTGTAAAGGGACAAAAATCTAACCAAAACAATCAAAGCAATTCGTCCAATAAATCTACAGGCGGATCTAAAAGAAGTCGTGGCGATCGCCGTCGTGGCCGTCGTGGTAAGCAAAACAATAACTATCAGAAAGAGTCTAAGGGCTTAACAGCTCGTAAGCACAAAGACCTTCCTGAAGAGTTCCACTATACCGAAGGCATGAATGTGCAAGATATTGCTAAAGGTTTCCACCGAGATGCAACTGAAATTATTAAAAAATTACTCCTTCAAGGTGTGATGGTCAATCAAAACCAAGCGCTTTCTAAAGAAGTGATTGAACTTATCTGTTTAGAGTATGGTGTAGAGCCAATTGAAAAAGTAATCGTCGAAGTTTCTGATTTAGATCACTATTTTGAAGAAGCTGCTGAAGATGAAAATCAAAGTATTCGTCCACCAGTTGTGACTATTATGGGACACGTTGACCATGGTAAGACGAGTCTGCTGGACTCATTCCGCAACTCTAGGGTAACTGAAGGAGAAGCCGGAGGAATTACTCAGCATATTGGTGCTTACCAAATTGTCTTGAATGATAAACCGATTACTTTCCTTGATACACCAGGGCATGCTGCTTTTACTACTATGCGTGCACGTGGTGCGGATGTAACCGACATTACAATTATAGTCGTTGCAGCAGACGATGGTGTGATGCCGCAAACTGTTGAAGCAATTAATCATGCTAAGGCTGCAGATGTGCCGATTATTGTGGCAATTAACAAAATTGATAAACCAGAAGCCAATCCTGATAAAGTAATGACTGAGTTATCAGAACACGGTATTATTTCTGAGGCTTGGGGTGGTGAACATATTTTTGTTAATATTTCTGCTAAATACGGAACTAATTTGGATGAGTTATTAGAAATGATTTTATTGGTATCAGAAGTTCAAGAATTAAAAGCCAATCCAGATCGTCTAGCTTTAGGTTCAGTAATCGAAGCACGCTTAGATAAAGCGACCGGTGCGACTGCTACTCTATTAGTTCAACATGGAACATTGCACATAGGTGATCCAATTGTTGTTGGTAATACTTATGGCCGGGTAAGAACTATGGTTAATGATCAAGGCCGTCGAATTCGCTCGGCTGGTCCATCCATGCCAGTTGAAATTACGGGCTTGAATGATGCACCTCAAGCGGGAGATCAATTTGTTGTTTTTGAAGATGAAAAAACAGCTCGTCAAGCTGGAGAAGAAAGAGCTCAGAAAGCTCAAGAACAACAAAGAGACCTTAAGAAGAAAGTTACTTTGGATAATCTTTTTGAAACTTTACAAGAAGGCGAGCTAAGATCAGTCAACGTCATCCTAAAAGCAGATGTTCAAGGTTCAGTGGAAGCTTTAGCCGCTTCTTTAATGAAGATAGATGTTGAAGGAGTAAAAGTTAATATTGTCCATCAAGCGGTCGGAGCAATTAATGAGGCTGATATAACTTTAGCCAATGCTTCATCAGCAATCGTAGTAGGATTTAATGTTCGACCAACTCCTCAAGCAAGGCAGCAAGCGGAGGAAGAACAAGTAGATATTCGTCTTCATAATATTATTTATAATGTGATTGATGAAATTGACACAGCTATGAAAGGATTGCTAGACCCTGAGTATGTTGAAGAAGTGACAGGTCAAGCAGTAGTTCGTGAAACCTATTCAGTTTCTAAATTAGGTACCATTGCTGGTTCATTTGTTTTAGATGGCTTCATTCAACGTACAAGCAAGGTTCGCTTGATTCGTGATAACATTGTAATTTATGAAGGAGATCTTGCAAGTCTGAAACGCTTTAAAGATGATGTTAAAGAAGTAAACAAAGGATTAGAATGTGGAATTATGATTGAGGGCTATAATGATATCAAAGTTGATGATATTATTGAAGCCTACCGTATGGTCGAAGTTGAACGAAAATAAAGGAGTTTTAAATGGTTAAATATCGTATAGGACGTGTTCGTCAAGAAATAATGCGAGAAGTGAATGACATCCTTCTAAAAGAGATTAAAGACCCTCGTGTAGAAGGCGTTACTATTACTGATGTAGAGCTTACTGGTGACCTACAAAATGCGACGATTTTCTACTCAACTCTTAGTGATAAAGCCGGTGAAAGACAAAAAACAAGTGATGGCTTGAAAGCTATCACAGGTAAGGTTCGCTCAGAGTTAGGAAGTCGCTTAAGTCTATACAAGGTTCCTGAAGTTAAATTTGAAAGAGACCAATCAGTGGATTATGGTAGTCGCATTGATTCATTATTAAACCAATTACATGAATCAGAGTCTTTGGATGAAGCAAGCTCAGATCAGTCTGATCAATAATTTTATGTTTTAATCAATCAAGAGCTGTTTTTTCGCTGATCTCATAAATGAGAGGCGTTAAAACAGCTTTTTAATCTTCCTGGAATTAAGAATGTTGCTTGGAAGCAAGTAACAAGTAAAGTATAATCATAATTGTTATTAATGAAGGGGTTGGCTTGAATGAACGGAATTGTCGCTGTATGGAAAGAAAAGGGCATGACTAGTCATGATGTCGTTTTCAAAATGCGTAAAATTTTTAAAATGAAGCGTGTAGGCCATTGTGGGACCTTGGATCCTGAAGTTGAAGGGGTTTTAGTTGTTTGTCTAGGTCAGGCAACCAAATTAGTTGAAATACTAATGGATAGCAAAAAGGTCTATCAAGGGGAAGTCACTTTAGGGCAAGCGACCGATACGGAAGATGCACAGGGTCAAGTTATAGCAGAGAAATTAGTTCAGCAGGCTATCGAAGATAAAGTCATTGATCAAGCTATGTATTCATTAACAGGTCAAATCACCCAGATTCCCCCTTATTACTCAGCAGTCAAGGTCAAAGGTAAAAGACTATATGAATATGCTCGAGCTGGTCTTGAAGTGGAAAGACCTAAACGTCAAGTATATATCGATTATTTTAAACGTTTAGAAGCGTCACGCTATTACGAAAGTGAAAAAAGACAAACTTTTTCTTTTGAAGTGAAGTGCAGTAAAGGCACTTATGTCAGAACGTTAGCTGTGGAGTGCGGTAAGTTATTAGGATATCCTAGTCATATGTCAAAACTAGTAAGGACTCAAGCAGCAGGTTACCGTCAAGTGGATAGCTATCGCTTAGACGACTTGAGACAATTAGCAGAAAAAGACGCTTTAAATACAGCCGTTCATCCGATTGAATCGGCCGTATCGCATTATGCTAAAATTCAACTAAATCAAGAGCAGTTTGCAGATATAAAGCATGGGAAAGTTTTAGACATCAATTATTTTAATGAGAGACTTATAGAGCCAACTGCCTTGTTTTATCAAGAGCGCTTATTGGCGATTTATGGTCCGCACCCTAGTAAAGAGAATTTAATAAAACCAATAAAGATGTTTCCAATGGAAGGAGATTAAGCTTGCAGACTATTTACTTATCACATCCCTATGATCACGAAAAAATATATGATCAACCTGTTGTTTTAGCTTTAGGTTTTTTTGATGGTGTTCACCTAGGCCATCAGGAAGTTATCAGAAAAGGTCGTCAATTAGCTGATCAGTATCAAGTATCCTTAGCAGTTTTAACTTTTAACCACACACCTCGTCTCGTATATCAACAAATTCATCCGAACCACTACCATTACTTAAGCGACAATACGCGAAAAAAAGAACTAATGAAAGCTAATAGAGTAGATATCTTATATATTGCTGAGTTCACTTCAGCCATGGGCGCGCAAAGTCCCCAAGAGTTCGTGGATCGTTATATGGTTAATTTGAATGCTATTCATGTGGTGGCAGGTTTTGATTACACTTACGGTCTTAGAGAGATTGCTAATATGCAAACATTAATCGACCATAGTCAAGGACGGTTCAAAATTAGTGAAATTCCTAAAAAAACCATCGATGACCAAAAAATATCTTCCAGTGAAATTCAATATCAGATATCAAATGGAAATATTGATTTAGCTAATCAAGAATTAGGTTACATTTATGAAACTAGAGGGATTATCATCAATGGATTAAAAAGGGGAAGAAAATTAGGATTTCCTACGGCTAATGTGGCAATTAATCCTGGTCAATTAACACCTGGTATTGGGGTTTATGTGGTCGAAATTTGTGTCCAAGGTCAATGGCATATTGGCATGGCTTCCATTGGATATAACATTACCTTTGATGATGTGAAAGAACTTTCCGTTGAAGTTTATATTCTAGACTTTGATCGAATGATTTATGGTGAAAGGGTTCGTGTTAAGTGGCATCATTACTTGCGTGGCGAGATTAAATTTGACGGTATTGAAAGTTTGATTGATCAGCTTGAGGAGGATCAAGTTCATACACGGGCGTATTTTAAATAAAAGTCCAATAAATGCAGAGAATTAGCACTTTATAGAGAAGAGTGCTAATTTTTTTAAATTTATGGGCATATTCCCTTGACAAAGGTAATAGAGGGTAGTAAGATAGAGACAGTTAGCACTCGAACTAAATAAGTGCTAATAATGTGAGGTGATTGATCATATTAACAGCTAGACAACACCAAATCTTAGAATTGATTGTTCGCCTTTATGCTAATTTAGAGGCACCAATCGGATCAAAGACTTTGCTCAAGGAGAGTTTTCTTGACATAAGTCCGGCAACTGTTCGTAATGAGATGGTTGTTTTAGAAAAAAACGGCTTTCTTGTTAAGGCGCATACATCAAGTGGTAGAATTCCTTCTTATGAAGGCTATCGTTACTATGTAGATCGCCTAATCACTAAAATTGAGACAGATTCATGGGAACAGTCTTATGAAGCGGATCTCAAAGCAGTTAGCGAAATCTTCTTAAATCGTCAACAAGATAATTTTAAGATGGCTAAAATTGCTGCGGATTTATTGGTGTCTTTAACCGGCTTACCTTGCTTGGTTTTTGGACAGAATAATGAAGAGCATCGAGTAGCTGACTTTAAGTTAGTACTTTTGAGTAACCATCAAGTAATGGCTATCCTATTATCAGATCAAGGACATGTTGAAAATAAAATGTTCCAGACTCTTTATCCGGTTGAGGAAGAAGATTTACGTCAAATGCGTTCAATTCTGAATTCAGAATTGAAAAGTATTACTTTAGAAGATGCTTATCAGAGGACTAAACTAACTATTCCGATGATTATGCAAAGACAATTGTCAACTTCGATTGATTTTTCTCCTTTAGTTGAGAAGTCAATTCAACAAGTTAAAGGAACGCGGTATTTTGTTTCTGGCAAGAATAATATTTTTAATTGTTTGGATCAACGTTACTCCAACAATGAATACAAAAAATTATTCAATTTGATTGATGGATCAAATGAATTGTTTGATCTCTTTGATCAACGCCAAGATGGAATCGAAGTTCTTTTCGGACAAGAGTTTGCTCCGGAAGGGATGCGTCATTTATCTTTAGTGACGGGAACCTTCACAAAAGACTTAAACAAAATGACTTTAAGTATTTTAGGATCATCGACTATGCAATATTCACGTATGATTGTCCTAATGGAGCAGATATTAAGAGAATTTAATCAATAAAGGAGGTCATCAAGTGACAGAAGAGGATAAAAAGATGAATGATAATCAATCTTCTCAAGAACTTAAAGAAGAAAAAGAAAAGTCAGTAGAAGATGAAGTCATTGAAAGTTCAGAAGAAAAAAATCAGGATAGTATGAGTAATGATGTAAATGAAGAAACTGAAGAAAAGCCAGTAGAGGAAGAGTTTTCCGTCGAAGATGAATTAAGAGAAACTATTCAGAATCTAGAAGATAGAAATTTACGTCTACAGGCTGAAATTGCTAATATGCAACGTTCGAATAGTCGCGAAAGACAAGAAGCGGCTAAGTATCGTTCGCAATCTCTAGCAAACAAATTAATTGATGCGATTGATAATCTCGAGCGTGCTTTACAAATCGAAGCGAGTACAGAAGAGAGTCAAGCAATCCATAAAGGAATTCAAATGGTTTATGAACAAATCTTAAATGCCTTTAAGGAAGAAAAAATTGAAGTGATCAATCCGTTAAATGAAACTTTTGATCCAAATTATCATCAAGCGGTAACCACACAACCGGCGGAAGAAGGACAAGAAACTGACATTGTAGTAAATGTTCTACAAAAAGGTTATATCCTTAATGATCGCATTATTCGTCCAGCCATGGTGATTGTGTCCGCGTAATTATTAAGCACTTAATTTTTAACCAAACTAAATTAATAAAGGAGTAGATTATATGTCTAAAATTATAGGTATTGACTTAGGTACAACAAACTCTGCTGTTTCCGTTTTAGAAGGTGGAGAAGCAAAAATTATTACTAACCCAGAAGGAAACCGCACAACTCCATCTGTAGTAGCTTTCAAAAATGATGAGATTCAAGTGGGTGAAGTAGCTAAGCGTCAAGCAGTTACAAACCCTGATACAGTGGCTTCCATCAAACGTCATATTGGTGAAGACAACTTCAAGACTGAAATGGGTGGTAAGAGCTATACACCTCAAGAGATTTCAGCCATGATTTTACAACACTTGAAATCATTTGCTGAAGATTACTTAGGCGATAAGGTTGAGAAAGCAGTTATCACTGTTCCGGCTTACTTTAACGATGCACAGCGTCAAGCAACTAAAGATGCTGGACGTATTGCAGGTTTAGAAGTTGAACGTATTGTTAACGAGCCAACTGCTGCAGCTTTAGCTTATGGTTTAGATAAAACGGATGCTGAAGAAAAAGTCCTAGTTTTTGACTTAGGGGGAGGAACTTTTGACGTTTCAATCCTTGAATTAGGTGATGGTGTATTTGATGTATTATCAACAGCAGGGGATAATAAACTAGGTGGGGATGACTTTGATAATAAAGTGATCGATTTCTTAGTTGAAGAATTTAAAAAAGAAAACTCTATTGACCTTTCTAAAGATAAAATGGCTCTACAACGCTTGAAAGATGCAGCAGAAAAAGCTAAGAAAGATCTTTCTGGTGTGACTTCTACTCAAATCAGCTTACCATTCATCACAGCAACAGCTGATGGGCCATTGCACTTAGAAACAACCTTAACTCGTGCTAAATTTGATGAATTGACACATGATTTAGTAGAAAGAACTAAAGGACCAGTTCGTCAAGCTTTGAAAGATGCTGGCATAAGTAAATCTGAAATTGACGAAGTAATCTTAGTGGGTGGATCGACACGTATCCCTGCAGTTCAAGAAGCTGTTAAGAAAGAAACTGGAAAAGAACCTAACAAATCGGTTAACCCAGACGAAGTAGTAGCAATGGGTGCTGCTATCCAAGGTGGCGTTATTTCTGGTGATGTTAAAGACATCGTTCTATTAGACGTTACACCATTATCACTTGGTATTGAAACAATGGGTGGGGTATTTACTAAATTAATTGACCGTAATACTACTATCCCAACTTCTAAATCACAGGTATTCTCAACTGCAGCTGATAACCAACCAGCAGTAGACGTCCATGTTTTACAAGGTGAACGTGAAATGGCAGCGGATAATAAGACGCTAGGTCGTTTCCAATTGACTGATATTCCAGCAGCACCTCGTGGAATTCCACAAATTGAAGTTACCTTTGATATTGACAAAAACGGTATTGTCAACGTTTCAGCCAAAGATTTAGGTACTCAAAAAGAACAAACTATTACTATCAAATCTTCTTCAGGTTTATCAGATGAAGAAATTGAGCGTATGGTTAAAGATGCTGAAGCGAATGCTGAATCTGATAAAAAACGTCGTGAAGAAGCGGATTTACGTAACGAAGTCGATCAAATGATCTTCACAACTAATAAGACTATCGATGAATTGAAAGATAATGATAACATTTCTGAAGATGAATTGACTAAAGCAGAAGCAGCTCGTGATGAATTGAAAGCAGCTGTAGAAGCGAATGATTTAGAAGAAATGAAAACAAAACGTGATGCACTTAATGAAGTAATTCAAAATCTTTCCGTTAAACTTTACGAGCAAGCTGCTCAACAAGCACAAGCTGCTCAAGAAAATCAAACAGATGCCTCTGATGCTCAATCATCTTCTGATGATAATATTGTCGATGCTGACTTTGAAGAAGTCGACGAGTAATTAAGACATACTTTAGCAAGAGTCTAGGCTAAGTCCTCGACTCTTGTCTTTTATCAGAAGAATTTAAAATGAGTAAGGAGGGACAAAATGGCAAATAAAAAAGACTACTATGATGTCTTAGGCGTATCGCGTGATGCCAGTGATGCTGACATAAAAAAGGCCTACCGTAAACTTTCCAAAAAATATCACCCGGATATTAATAAAGAAGCAGGGGCTGATGAAAAATTTAAAGAAGTTGCAGAAGCCTATGAGGTCCTAAGTGATAGTCAAAAGCGCGCTGCTTATGATCAATATGGCCATGCTTCAACAGATCCTAACTTTGGAGCCGGTTTTGGCGGCGGTGGTTTTGGTGGCTTCTCTGGTGGAGCAGGCTTTGGCTTTGAAGATATCTTTGATACTTTCTTTGGCGGATCTGCTGGAGGAGGGCGTAGAGCCAATGCTCCTCGTAAGGGGAATGACCTGCAATATCGTATTAACTTAACCTTTGAAAAAGCTATATTCGGTAAGGAAACGACCATAAAATATAACCGCAATGAAGAATGTCATACTTGTCACGGCACAGGTGCTAAAGAGGGCACAGAACCTGTCACTTGTCATAAATGTCATGGTACAGGATCTATTCAGGTAGAACGAAATTCTCCATTTGGTCGTGTGATGACGCAAACAACCTGTGATGTTTGTGGTGGGACAGGTAAAGAAATTAAAGAAAAATGTACCACTTGTCATGGCTCTGGTATAGAGTCTGTCAGTCATTCAGTTAAAGTAACCGTACCAGCAGGTGTTGAAGAAGGCAATCAAATTCGCCTTTCTGGACAAGGTGAAGCGGGGTCAAATGGTGGACCTTATGGCGATCTATATGTAGTTTTCCATGTAGAGCCAAGCAAAGAATTTAAACGCAATGGAACAGAAATTTACTATACCTTACCAATTACATTCTCCCAAGCGGCTTTGGGCGATGAGATTCAAGTGCCAACTGTTCACGGGAATGTTAAATTAAAGGTTCCAGCTGGCACACAAACAGGAACTACTTTCCGCTTAAAAGGAAAAGGGGCACCAAGTGTGCGCTCAGGTTACACGGGTGATCAGCAAGTAACTGTTAAAGTAGTAACTCCTTCTAAACTTACTGACAAACAACATGAATTATTCAAACAGTTAGCTAAAGAAATGGGTGCTAATGTTAAAGAGCAAGAAGGTGGCTTCTTTAATAAGATGCGCGATATTTTTCACGGTGAATAATAACCTATTAGCATCAGAGTATATATTATGCTCTGATGCTTTTTAATTATCTTAGATAAGATTAAATATTTGATATTCAGTATAAGTTAGAGATTATTAGCTTTTATAGGAAATAAATGAAAAAGGCAAGAAAGTTCTATATAATAGTTAATTTATTATAATAGCTTGGTGAAAGAAAACTATTCAAAATCACTAATTTTTGATAAGATAGACCTTAGCTATTGATAAGAGGCTTAAAAGGAAGTGAAGTCAAGTGAATATAGAAGAAATGAAGAATAGACAAGAAAGAATCCGTAATTTTTCCATCATAGCACATATTGACCATGGTAAATCCACTCTAGCCGATCGTATTTTACAACAAACTCATACAGTGGCTGATCGTGATATGCAAGAGCAATTATTAGATTCCATGGACTTAGAAAGAGAACGTGGAATTACCATTAAATTGAATGCAGTGGAATTGACTTATCGGGCTAATGATGGCATTGATTATATTTTCCATTTGATTGATACACCTGGTCACGTCGATTTTACCTATGAAGTGTCTAGATCGCTGGCTGCTTGTGAAGGAGCAATCCTGGTAGTCGATGCAGCTCAAGGAATTGAAGCTCAAACTTTGGCTAATGTTTATTTAGCAGTGGATAATGATTTAGAAATTTTACCCGTTATTAATAAAATTGATCTTCCTTCAGCTGATCCTGAAAAGGTTCAAAAAGAAATTGAAGATATTATCGGCATCGATGCTTCAGAAGCTGTCTTTGCGTCTGCTAAGTCGGGTATTGGAATTGATGAGATTCTAGAACAAATTGTTGAGAAAGTACCTGCACCGACTGGAGATATAGAAGAACCACTACAGGCTCTTATTTTTGACTCCGCTTATGATGCCTATCGTGGCGTTGTTTTAAATATTCGAGTAATGAATGGGATTGTCAAACCAGGTGATACCATCCGATTAATGAGTAATGGTAAGGAATTTGAAGTAATTGATGTTGGAATCTTCTCACCGAGTCCTCTTAAAAGAGACTTCTTAATGGTAGGAGATGTTGGTTATTTAACCGCAGGTATCAAGACCATTCAAGATACACGTGTCGGGGATACTATAACCCTAGCAGACAATCCAGCTGAAGAGGCATTAGATGGCTATCGTAAATTAAATCCCATGGTTTATGCCGGTCTATACCCAGTTGATTCGGCCGATTATAATGACCTGCGAGAAGCACTTGAAAAATTACAATTAAATGATGCCTCTTTACATTTTGAACCAGAAACATCACAAGCCCTAGGATTCGGTTTCCGTACAGGCTTTTTAGGCTTACTTCATATGGATGTTATTCAAGAAAGACTTGAGCGTGAATTTGATATTGATTTAATCACCACTGCCCCTTCAGTTATTTACCGTGTAGAAAAGACGGATGGGGAAGAAGTTCTTATCGACAATCCATCTGAAATGCCAGATCCTACCGAGATTGATAAGATTTTTGAACCTTATGTTAAAGCGACCATTATGGTACCAAATGATTATGTGGGCGCGGTAATGGAACTATCTCAACGGAAGCGTGGTAACTTTATTACAATGGATTATTTGGATGATTTCCGGGTAAATGTAATCTATGAACTACCAATGGCTGAAATTGTGTATGATTTCTTCGATAAGTTGAAATCATCAACTAAAGGCTACGCTTCATTAGATTACGAATTAATTGGCTATAAAGAGTCTAATCTTGTTAAATTAGAAATTTTACTTAACTCTGATGTCATCGATGCCTTCTCGATTATTGTGCATAAAGATTTCGCCTATAACCGAGGCCGTGCTTTAGTTGAGAAATTAAAAGGGATTATTCCACGTCAAATGTTCGAAGTACCTGTCCAAGCAGCCATCGGACATAAGATTATTGCAAGAACAACCATCAAAGCTTATCGAAAAGATGTTACAGCAAAACTATATGGTGGGGATGTCTCCCGTCGTAAGAAGTTATTAGAAAAACAAAAAGAAGGTAAGAAGCGTATGAAATCAGTCGGAAACGTTGAAATTCCGCAGGAAGCTTTCATGGCTGTATTACAAATGGATGAAGAATAATTATTTAATAAAAGACCTATCTTTAAATTCAAAGATAGGTCTTTTATTTTTTACTTATATAAGTGAAAAGTAAGTGCTAATTTTTGTTAAATTCCTTACGTAAAATTAAATGGTCCACTCTTTAAATATTTAAATAAATTTTTTTTTTTAAAATAATAATAAAAAATTTGTCTTTTCAGAAAACGGTATATTTTTCATAAAATATTGAAATAGTGTAGTTTGCAGTGTATAATTTTAGACTAGAAAGCGCTTTGATAAAGGAGGGTATTTAATGATTGAAGGAATAAAAGGGGAATTAATTGTCTCTTGTCAGGCGTTAGAAGATGAGCCCTTGCATAGTTCTTTTATCATGTCGCGGATGGCTTTAGCAGCAAGAGAAGGTGGAGCTAAAGGTATTCGTTCGAATTCGGTTGAGGATATTAAAGCAATTAAAGAAAGAGTAGATTTGCCAGTTATAGGGATTATTAAAAGGGATTATGATGGGGCTGATGCCTTTATTACACCTACAATGACTGAAGTAGATGAATTAATGGAAGCAAAGCCTGAAATTATAGCAATTGATGCAACTGGGTCTACAAGGCCTCAAGGAGAATCTTTAAGTGATTTAATGGCAAAGATTAAAGAAAAGTATCCCCAACAGAAACTGATGGCTGATTGTTCAACATTAGAAGAAATGAGAACAGCTGAACAACTAGGCTTTGATTTTATTGGGACAACTTTGGTGGGGTACACTCAACAAAGTAAGGGAATTAAGATTGAGAGTAATGATTTTGAACTTATAAGAAAAGCGGTAGAAACAATTGATAAACCGATTATTGCAGAAGGTAATATCGATACACCTGAAAAGGTTAAACGCGTTTTGGATATCGGAGTTTATAGTGTAGTTGTAGGTTCGGCTATCACTAGACCTCAATTAATCACGAAAAAATTTGTAGACGCTATTCATAATGAGTAAGTATATAGGAGGAATAATGATGACAAAAAAAACAGGAAAAGAGATTAAAGGTATTATCTCAGCTCTTTTGGTGCCTTTTGATTCAGAAGGAAAAGTAAATGAAGCAGGCTTACGTCAAGTGGTCCGTCATAATATTGACAATATGAAAGTGAACGGTCTTTATGTCGGAGGATCCACTGGGGAAAACTTCTTATTAGATACAGCCATAAAAAAACAAATCTTTGAAATTGTAAAAGATGAAGTGAAAGACCAAGTTAAGCTTATTGCACAAGTTGGCGGTCCAAATGTTTATGAAGCAATTGAATTAGGTAAATATGCTACGGATTTAGATTATGATGCAATTTCAGCGGTAACACCTTTCTATTACAAGTTTTCATTCGATGAAGTAAAGCAATATTATAAAGATATTACAGAAGCAGTGGACAATGATTTAATTATTTATTCGATTCCAGTCCTTACAGGTATTAATATGGGGATGGCAGAATTTAAGGAATTATTTGAGTTAAAAAATATTATTGGCGTTAAGTTTACTGCTGCGGACTTTTTCTTATTAGAACGATTACGTAAAGCTTTTCCAGATGTTCTAATCTATTCAGGTTTTGATGAAATGTTATATCCAGCTGCTATCTATCATGTTGATGGAGCAATCGGATCGACATACAACGTAAATGGCTTACGAGCTCGTGGTATTTTAGAAGCTGTCAAAGTGGGGGACCATGAGAAAGCACTTAAGTTACAAAATGAAAGCAATGATTTAATCGAAGCAGTGCTAGCGAATGGATTGTATCCGACACTTAAACGTATTTTACAATTACAAGGTGCGGATAAAGGCGAGTTCTTAAGCCGTAAACCGATGGCTTCAATGACAGCCGAGCAAAAAGAAGAAGCAGAGAGAATTTTTAAAAACTATTTATAATTAACTAAAAGTGCTTAGGTAATTAACGAATACTTTTCTAAGCGTTACTCTTCACTAAGCATGAAAAAATTCGAAGAGGAGTTTAACAATGGCACAAGAAGGTTTTACAACAATTGACTTTATTATTTTAGTAATCTATCTAGTCGCTGTATTATTTGCTGGATTACTCTTTTCTAAAAAAGATATGATTGGTAAGGAGTTTTTTAAAGGAGATGGCTCAATTCCTTGGTATGTAACCTCAGTATCTATTTTTGCGACCTTATTAAGTCCGATTTCTTTTATGACTTTAGCAGGTAATTCCTATAATGGAACTTGGTTATTATGGTTTGCTCAATTAGGAATGATTATTGCAATTCCTTTTGCCATAAAATTTTTCTTACCTATTTATGCCAGAATGGATATTGATACTGCTTACGATTACTTAGAGCGACGCTTTAATTCTCGACTTTTGCGAGCAATTGGTGCTATTTTATTCATTATCTATCAAATTGGTCGTATGTCTATTATTATGTATCTGCCATCAGCTGCTTTGGCAACTTTAACTGGTATTTCAGTTAATTGGCTAATTGTAGTGATGGGTGTGATTGCGATTATTTATTCTTATACTGGTGGGATCAAATCAGTACTATGGACTGACTTCATTCAAGGATCTGTTTTACTAGTAGGAGTGGCAGTGACACTAGGATTTTTAGTAAGTGATTTAGATGGCGGATTTCAGCCAATCATGGATTTGCTAGGCAATGACAAGTTTATTGCGCCTAACGAACCTATTTTTGACCCTAATCTATTAAAATCATCTATCTTCTTATTAATAGTTGGAGCTGGTTTTAATACACTTTCATCTTATATCTCAAGTCAAGATATCGTGCAACGGTTTACTACTACTCAAGATATAAAAAAATTAAACAAAATGATGTTTACAAATGGTGTTTTATCTATTTTTATTGCTACTATGTTCTATTTAATAGGTACTGGATTATTTGCTTACTATCAATTACAAAATCCTAACGATCCAGGTGCTTTAGTGGCTCAAGATCAGGTATTCACTTATTATATAGCCTATCGTTTACCGGTTGGAATTACAGGCGTCCTTTTAGCCGCTATTTTTGCTGCTAGTCAATCTACTTTATCTACGGGATTAAACTCTGTAGCAACTTCTTGGACCTTAGATATTCAAGATGTTCTATCTAAAAATTTAGATGATGCTAAACGGACTCAAATCGCCCGTTGGATTTCTTTGGGAGTAGGAATTTTCTCTATTGTTATTTCAATCGTTCTTGCACATTCCGATATTAAGTCGGCTTATGAATGGTTTAACGGTTTCATGGGACTTGTTCTAGGAGTATTAGGAGGAGTCTTCATGCTAGGGGTATTTACTAAAAAAGCTAACAAATTTGGAGCTTATGCAGCGCTAATTGTTTCAAGTTTAGTGATGATTTTCATTAAATATGGTCTTCCAGCAGAAAAAGTAAGTATTTGGGTTTATTCGCTAATCTCAATTGGAGTTTCTTTAATTGTAGGGTATCTTGTATCGATTATGGTTAAAGATGATAAGTCTACAGCTCCGAAATATACCACTGTCTATGATATTCCAGAGATTAAAGAGAATAATGATTGGTTGGTGAGAAATTAATGGAACTATATGATTTGAATCATATTAATCATATTCAGCGTGAAGGAATAATAAGAGTGATAAAATTTTTAAAAGAGAATGGTGATTTAATAAATAGTCAACCAGGACCTCATATCATTTCTGATGATTTTTACTATAATATTTTAGAATATGACACCACCACTGATGATCAAAGAGTGTGGGAAAGTCACCGTAGCTATTTAGATGTTCATGTTCCAATAAAAGGTAAAGAGAGAATTTGGCACAATTTTATTGGAAATGTTCAATTAGGAGAGTATGTTGAAAAAGATGACTGGCAACAATCACAAGCTCAACCATTATCTGAATTAATCGTTCAGCCAGGACAAATCTTAGTTTTTGATCGCGAAGATATTCATAAAACGGGCTTAATTGTTGATCATGCTGAAAAAATAAAGAAGGCTGTTTTTAAGGTTAAATACTAACGGTTACATTTCAAGTAGGGAAAGGGATAAAAGTCTTTTCCCTATTTTTAAATTTATTCGTAAAGTAATACATAAAGAATTAACTTTTTATTTACTTAAATGAATATTAAAATAAATATATGAGTCCTATCACAGTAAATTATGTATAAGGAAGTGAAAAAGTGCTTATATTAGCGATTGATATCGGCGGTACAACGATTAAAAGTGATGTTTATGATGAGAAAGGTCATTCTTTTGACTATTTCATAGAAGAGAAAACGCCCATAGATTCAATAAATAAAACGAACGATATATTGGATTATGTTTTAAAATTAGTGGGTGAGATAATTAGGAATCTAGAAAAATATAATAAGCGTTTAGAAGGAGTTGCCATTTCTTCCGCAGGGGTGATTGATCCTGATCAAGGCAAGGTAGTCTATGCAGGTTATACGATTCCAGGATATATGGGAACTGATTTTAAGCAAGCTATTAATCAACAGTTTGATTTACCTTGTATAGTTCTGAATGATGTCAATGCGGCGGCATTTGCTGAATTTTCAATAGGAGATTTTGCACCCAATAGTTCTCTAGTTTGTTTGACTATAGGTACGGGTGTAGGTGGGTCTTTAATCGTTAATGGAAAATTATATAATGGAGAAGGGTTTTCTGCCGGTGAAGTCGGTTACTTACCTGTTAATGGCAAAAGATTTCAAGATGTAGCTTCTACGACAGCTATTCTACAATATTATGAACATATAACTGGGAAAAAAAATACCAATGGTAAAATTATCTTTGAAGCTTATATGGCGAATCAACCTGAAGCTATCGAAACAATTGAGTGGTTTACTGATAACTTTTCAGAAGGATTACTGCCAATTATCTATTTAATTAATCCTGAATATATAGTTTTGGGAGGCGGCATTATGCATCAACATAAAATATTGCTACCAATTATATCAGATAAACTCACTGCAAAAATTGAAAATAAAATTTTTCTACCTAAAGATATCTTGCCTGCAAAGTACGGTAATGAAGCTGGCCGAATGGGAGCACTCTACTATTTTTTAAAAAAAGAAAGATTTCTCCGTAGATAATTAAAATTATTTTTTAGACTATTCTTAAATCTATTTAAGAATAGTTTTTTTGTTTATAAAATGAAACACGAACATTAGAATTAATAACCGATTGTTTGTTTGAATCGAGGTTTATTAAGCAAATTTAATGTGCTACTATGCTTTTGAGGAGGCGATGGAATGGTATCAGTGGGAGTCATTATGGGGTCTAAATCAGACTGGCCTACAATGAAATTAGCCACAGAAATGCTAACTGAATTTGGTATCGAGTTTGAAAAGAAAGTTGTGTCAGCTCATCGTATGCCTGATGAGATGTTTACTTATGCTAAGGAAGCTCAAAAGCGTGGCCTGCAAGTTATTATTGCAGGTGCAGGGGGAGCTGCTCATTTACCAGGAATGGTCGCAAGTCAGACCACTTTGCCGGTTATCGGCGTGCCTATTAAGAGCTCTACTCTAAATGGATTAGATTCATTGTTGTCAATCGTTCAAATGCCAGGTGGTGTTCCGGTGGCAACTACGGCTATTGGTAAAGCAGGAGCAAAAAACGCTAGCCTTTTAGCTATCCGAATTTTAAGTCTTCAAGACGCTTCTTTAGTTCAGAAATTAGAGATATATCACCAGCAAATGCGTCAAATGTCCATAGAAAGTGGGCAAGAACTTGAATAATTATATTAAACCTGGGTCTACTATCGGCATTATCGGCGGAGGACAATTGGGTAAAATGTTGGCCCAATCTGCTAAGCGAATGGGTTATCGCGTAGGAATTTTTGATCCTGGACAAAATTGTTCAGCCTCTCAAGTGGCTGACTTTCACTGTCAAGCAGCTTTCGATGATCAAAAACGTTTGGCTGAATTCGCCCATCAAGTCGATGTATTAACTTTTGAATTTGAGAATATTTCTTTAGAGTCGCTTAATAAAATTGTAGAAGAGGGAGCTTATCTTCCTCAAGGGTCTGAAATTTTAAGACTTACCCAAGATCGTTTAACAGAAAAAGAATTTTTAAGAAGTAGCGGTGTACCCGTTGCTGATTACTATCCGGTTAATAGTTATGAAGAGCTTAAGCAAGGTCTTGAACAACTAAATTATCCAGCTGTCTTAAAGACAAGACGCTTTGGCTATGATGGTAAAGGACAAATCATGATAAAGAGCGAAAGAGATATTGAAGAAGCCAAACAGCTTATTGACTCAGCTCCTTGTATATTAGAAGCTTTTGTTCCTTTCAATATGGAGTTATCACATATGGTTGTAAGGAATAAACAAGGTCAAACTAGTATTTTTCCTTTGTCTGAAAATATTCACTATAATCATATTCTTCATCAGTCGATTGTTCCTGCCCGTGTTTCTGAAACAGTGGCCAATCAAGCTTTTAAAGTAGCAGAAACTATTGCTTATAAATTGAACTTAGTTGGAATTGTTGGCATAGAAATGTTTCTTGCCGACGATAAAATTCTAGTGAATGAATTAGCACCTCGACCGCATAATTCAGGTCACTATACCATTGAAGCCTGTCAGTATTCACAATTTGATTTACATATTCGTTCAATTTGTGGTATGACGCTTCCACAAAATAAACTTTTATCTCCTGTTGTAATGACAAATATTTTAGGACAAGATCAAGAGATGGTGATCGAACAATGGCCGAATCATCCCGATTGGCACCTGCATCTTTATGGCAAGGGTGAAGCACGTCAAGATCGTAAGATGGGACACATTACTCAACTTGATTCAAATCCTGAGAGTATTTTAAAAACATTAAAAAAGATTGACAATTGGTCTTATAAATCATAAAAATCTAAAAATTAAGGAGCTGTTCTTATGTATAAAGTAGAGGTATTCGTAACTTATAAGGAATCAATTTTAGACCCACAAGGTGAAGCCATTAAAGGTTCTGTTCATCGTATGGGTGTTGACCAGGTTAAAGAAATTCGTCAAGGAAAATACTTTGAATTAAAGATTGAAAAAGGACAAGAAGAAGTAGAGACTTTAGTTGAAAAAATATGCGATAAAATTTTAGCTAATCCAGTAATGGAATCTTACCGTTACACAATTACGGAGGTGGAATAGGATGAAGTTTGCGGTCATTCGATTCCCAGGCTCTAACTGTGATTTAGATGCTTTTCACGCTATCAAAGATGTGATGGGGCAAGAAGTAGAATATGTTAGTCATAAGGCTGATTCCTTAGAAGGTTTTGATGCAGTCCTAGTGCCTGGCGGATTCTCATTTGGTGATTATTTACGCTGTGGTGCGATTGCTTCGCATTCTAATGTCATGCAAGCTGTAAAAGAGTTTGCTAATGAAGGTAAATTGGTCATTGGTATCTGTAATGGTTTTCAAATTTTAACAGAAGCAGGACTTCTTCCTGGAGCTTTAATTCGTAACACTTCTTTAAAATTTGTTTCTAAAAAACAGCCTCTAGAGGTTGTTAATGCTGGTTCTGCCTTTACAAATGCCTATGAAGAAGGACAGATTATTACTGTTCCCATCGCTCATGGTGAGGGAAATTATGTAGTATCAGAAGATGAACTGAAATCATTAGAAGAAAACAACCAAATTCTTTTCCGTTATGCAGGAGAAAACCCGAATGGGTCGATTGCAAATATTGCTGGAATTTCTAATAAAGAAGGTAATGTGATGGCTATGATGCCTCATCCAGAACGAGCTGTTGAAGAAATAATTAATGGTACAGATGGTATTGGTGTCTTCCAATCAATGATTAATCACTATCAAACAAAGGCGGTGCAACATGGCTAAATTAAAGGAACTTTCTCCTCAAGAAGTAGAAGCAACTAAAATTTACCGTGATTGGGGATTAAAAGATGAAGAATATTTGCATATCAAAGAAGATATTTTAGGTCGTCAACCCAATTTCACAGAAACTGGACTTTATGCAGTAATGTGGTCAGAACACTGTTCTTATAAAAACTCAAAGCAAGTTCTTAAAAAATTTCCTACTGAAGGGCCACAAGTTCTTCAAGGACCTGGGGAAGGGGCAGGAATTGTTGATATTGGTGATCAACAAGCTGTAGTCTTTAAAGCTGAAAGTCACAACCATCCTTCTGCCATTGAGCCATATGAAGGAGCAGCAACTGGTGTCGGGGGAATCTTAAGAGATATATTCTCCATGGGAGCCCGTCCAATCGCATCATTGAACTCCTTGCGTTTTGGTGAATTAGATAATGACCGTATGCGCTATCTATTTGAGGAAGTGGTAGCGGGTATTGCTGGTTATGGAAATTCCATTGGTATTCCAACAGTCGGCGGGGAAATAGCGTTTGATGACTGTTATAAGGGAAATCCTTTAGTAAATGCTATGTCTGTAGGTTTAATTGACCATGCAGATATGCAAGTAGGTCAAGCCCAAGGTGTTGGAAACTCTATCGTCTATGTAGGAGCAAAGACTGGTCGTGATGGTATTCACGGAGCAACTTTTGCTTCAGTAGAATTTGATGATGAAGTCGAGTCTGAACGCTCAGCTATTCAAGTAGGGGATCCATTCATGGAAAAACTATTGATGGAAGCCTGTCTAGAAGTTATCTACAACCATAAAGAAGCCTTAGTCGGTATCCAAGATATGGGTGCGGCTGGTTTAGTATCATCGTCTTCAGAGATGGCTGAAAAAGCTGGTACAGGTGTAACTTTAAATCTTGACCTAGTTCCTCAAAGAGAAACCGGTATGATTCCTTATGAAATGATGCTTTCTGAATCGCAAGAACGGATGCTTTTATGTGTTAAACGCGGTATGGAAGAAGAAATTATCAATGTCTTTAAAGAATATGATTTAGATGCCGTGGTGATTGGTGAAGTTACTGGAGATGGTCAATACCGCTTGATGCATCAAGGAAAAGAAGTCGCCAGCTTACCTGTTAATTCTCTAGGAGATGGCCCCGTTTATAACAATCAAGGAGAAGTTCCACAACGTATTCGTGAATGGGCAGATCAAGGACAATTCCAACCACAAATTGATAATGCGACGCAGACATTAAAAGATATCTTGCAACAACCAACTGTTGCTTCTAAAAAAGTAGCTTACGATACTTTCGATTCACAAGTTCGAACTTCTACTTTAGTTTGGCCAGGATCAGATGCTGCAGTGGTTAGAATTCGCGGCACTAAAAAAGCAATTGCTATGACTGCTGATTATAATTCCCGTTATATCTATCTCAATCCAGAAATTGGTGGTCAAATGGCTGTGGCTGAAGCAGCTAGAAATATCGTAGCTTCAGGTGGGAAACCTTTAGCGATTACTGACTGCTTAAACTTCGGAAGCCCGGAAAAACCAGAAGTCTTTTATGAATTAGATAAATCAGCTGATGGCATTTCAGCAGCTTGTCTTCAATTAGATACACCAGTTATTTCAGGTAACGTATCTTTATATAATGAAACAAATGGTCAAGCGATTTATCCTTCTCCAATGATTGGAATGGTAGGATTAATAAAAGACATTGAACAAGTTACTACTCAATTCTTTAAAGCAGCTGGAGACTCGATTTATATGATTGGTCAAACTAATGATGCCTTTAATGGATCTGAATTACAAAAAATGATGCTTGGTAAGATTGAAGGTCCACTATTTGACTACGATTTAGCGGCTGAAAAATCTAACCAAGAAGCTGTTGCTGCTGCAATTCAAAAAGGATATCTTGCTTCAGCTCATGATCTTTCTGAAGGTGGATTAGCCGTTGCTTTAGCGGAGTCAGCATTTAATACTGACTTAGGTCTAGAAGTAAAAGTAGACCTACCAGCTAGTCATTTATTTGCAGAGAATGGTTCACGCTTTATTGTTTCTGTAAAAGCTGATCAAAAAGCAGCTTTCGAAGCGGAATTTCAAGATCAATTCACTTTAATCGGTCAGGTAACAGATAAAGATCACATCCAAATTCAAGCCAAAGACCAATTTATTGATGCCAAACGCTCAGACTTGCAACAACTATGGGAGGAAGCTATACCATGTCTTTTAAAAGGGAAGTAATCCAAGGGCAAGAAGTGGTTTCTACTGAAATCACGGATGACATATTTGATTTGCCTTATGAAGAATGTGGTCTAATTGGTTTATGGAATCAAAAAGATGCCGCATTTGATGCCTACTATGGTCTACATGCCCTTCAACATCGTGGTCAGGAGGGGGCGGGAATTGCCGCCCTTGATGACGGTGAAATGCTTGCTCATCGCGACTTTGGTTTAGTTAATCAAATTTTTAATCGTCGTCAAAAATTAGAAGAATTACCAGGGAAGGCAGCGTTAGGGCATGTTCGTTATGCCACGGCAGGTCTTAATGATATTAATAATATTCAGCCCTTTGTCTTTCATTTCAATGATGGACCGATCGCTATGGCTCATAATGGAAACTTAGTAAATGCTCATACTCTAAAAGTGGAACTTGAGCAAAAAGGTTCTATTTTTAATACCACTTCTGATAGTGAAGTAATCATGCATTTGATTCGTCGTTCACAAAAAGAAACGTTTATTGAAAAATTAAAAGAGTCTTTAAAGCAAGTTGTAGGTGGATTTACTTATTTATTCCTTACTGAAGAAGAATTAATAGGCGTATGTGATCCGAATGGATTTAGACCATTGATTGTAGGAAGAATGCCTAATGGTGGTTATGTCATGGCTTCTGAGTCTTGTGCTTTAGATCAGATAGGAGCTGCTTATCTATTTGATGTGGAGCCAGGACAAGTCGTTTCTATTAATAATGAAGGTATTCAAAAGGAATACTATACTGAGAATCGTCAACAAGCTATTTGTTCGATGGAATTCATCTACTTTGCTCGACCTGATTCGAATATTCATGGTATTAATGTGCATACAGCCCGTAAGAATTCAGGAAAGAAACTTGCCCAAGAACAAGCAGTTGAAGCAGATATCGTGATTGGTGTTCCAAACTCATCACTCTCAGCAGCATCAGGTTATGCAGAAGAAGCAGGTATTCCATATGAAATGGGACTTATTAAAAACCAATATATTGCACGGACATTTATCCAACCTACTCAAGAATTGAGAGAGCGGGGCGTAAGGATGAAGCTTTCAGCAGTTCGCAAGGTTGTCGAAGGTAAACGTATTGTGATGGTAGATGATTCCATTGTTCGAGGAACTACTTCTAAAAGAATTGTCGGCTTGTTAAAAGCCGCAGGTGCTAAAGAAGTTCATGTGCGTATTGCGTCACCAGCCTTAAAACATCCTTGTTTTTATGGTATTGATATTTCAAATACACGCGATCTAATTGCAGCCAACCATACAGTGAAAGAAATTGAAACGATTATAGGGGCTGATTCCTTAGCTTATCTAAGTGAAGAAGGTTTAATCTCAGCTATTGATCTTCAATCAGATGCTCCTTATAAAGGTTTATGTATGGCTTATTTCAATGGTGATTATCCGACAGCTCTGCATGATTTTGAACAAGAATATCTTGCAGAATTAGAACGTATTGTTGAAGAATAATGATTAGGAGGAAATAAGTTGACGAAGGAAAATGCTTATAGTCGTGCTGGAGTTGACGTGCACGCTGGATATGAAGCCGTTAAAAGAATGAAAAAGCATGTTGAAAGAACCATGCGTCCAGAAGTGTTGACAAATTTAGGTGGGTTTGGTGGAGCTTTTGATCTTTCAAAATTTTCTTATCAAGAACCAGTATTAGTAAGTGGAACGGATGGAGTAGGTACGAAGTTAATGCTTGCTATTCAAGCTGAAAAATACGATACAATCGGTATCGATTGTGTAGCCATGTGCGTGAATGATGTAGTGGCTCAAGGTGCAGAACCTTTATTTTTCCTTGATTACATTGCTGTGGGTAAAAATGATCCTCAAGTAGTCGAGCAAATTGTAGCAGGGGTTGCTGAAGGTTGCGTTCAAGCAGGAGCCGCTTTAGTGGGTGGAGAAACAGCTGAAATGCCTGGTATGTATGATGAAAAGGATTTTGATGTAGCAGGATTTACGGTCGGTATAGCTGAAAAATATCAACTAATTACGGGTGATAAAGTCAAAGCAGGTGATATTTTAATTGGACTAGCCTCATCAGGTATTCATTCCAATGGATTCTCCTTAGTACGTGATATCTTCTTTAATCAACATGATTATCAATTATCGGACCCTATTTTAGAAGGTGCGAATCAAACCTTAGCTGAGGCTTTGCTGGTTCCAACTAAAATCTATGTCAAAACTGTAATGCCACTGGTTAAAAACGGTCTAATTAACGGAATTGCACACATTACTGGTGGAGGATTTGTTGAAAACTTACCACGAATGATGAAAAACGATTTAGCTTGTGAGATTAATTTAGGTTCCTGGCCTGTTTTACCAATCTTTAATCAAATGCAAGCATTAGGTAAAATTGAATCCTTAGAAATGTATGAAATCTTTAACATGGGAATTGGCATGGTCCTAGCAGTAGATGCTGAAAAAGTAGTGGAAGTAAAACAATATTTAGACAAGATTGGTGAATCTGCTTATGAAATTGGTCAAGTGGTTGAGAGAAAGGATAAGGAAGTTATTTTCAACTAATAAGGAGGGGAAAGGATGAAAGTTGCAGTATTTGCTTCAGGGTCAGGTTCTAATTTTCAAGCATTAGTTGAATCTTGTCGGGATCGATCTGACATTGAATTTGTCTTATTGTTTTCAGACTATCGTCAAGCGTATGCACTCGAAAGAGCAAAAAAATTGGGCATAGAGAGTTTAGTGGCTAGTCCTAAAGACTTTAATACCAGAGAAGACTATGAGATTTTTCTCTTAAAACAGATGCAGGATTATCAGATTGATTACATTCTATTAGCAGGTTATATGCGTGTAATCGGTCAGCCTTTATTAGAAGCATATCCTGATCGAATACTCAATATTCATCCCTCACTCCTTCCTGCTTTTCCTGGTCGACACGGAATTGCCGATGCCTACCGAGCAGGAGTTAAAGAAACAGGAGTGACTGTTCATTTAGTGGACCAAGGAATCGATACAGGAAGAATTTTAGCTCAAGAAAAAGTTTTGATTGAAGAAGGCGAAAAATTAGTAGATCTTGAGGAGAAAACCCATGCTGTAGAACACCAATTATATCCTCGAGTCGTTAAAGCATATCTTAAAGGAGTGGAGTAAATTGTCACGTGCATTAATAAGTGTTTCTGATAAAACAGGTCTTATTCCAATGGCTCAAGCTTTAGTTGAGCAAGGAATTGAGATTATCTCAACAGGTGGGACTAAAGCTTTTCTCGACCAAGCGGGTATTCCAACCAAAGCTGTTGAAGAAGTGACAAACTTTCCAGAAATGTTAGATGGAAGAGTAAAAACTTTGCATCCCAAAATTCACGGAGGGTTACTGGCTTTGAGAGATAATAAAGACCATCAACTAGCGGTTAAGAATCATGAAATTGAGTATATCGATTTTGTTATTGTTAATCTTTATCCATTCAAACAAACCATCAAAAAGGCAGAAGTGAGCTTAGCTGAAGCGATTGAGCAAATTGATATCGGAGGACCGAGTATGATCCGCTCAGCCGCCAAAAATTATCAATCAGTCACTGTGGTTGTTGATCCAAGAGATTATGCACAGGTTATCATAGAATTAGAAAATAGCGGTCAAACAAAGGCAACGACACGTCAACAATTGGCCCAAAAAGTATTTGCTCATACAGCCGCTTATGATGCTTTAATTGCGAATTATTTAGCCACTCAAATGGCAGAAGTGGAAGAAGAGGATCAAATCACACCCGTTGAATCACTTATCTTAACTTATGATCGGATGTATGATTTAAGATATGGTGAAAATGCTCATCAAGAAGCCGCTGTTTATCAAAAGCCAATCACAGCTTCTTACGCTATTACTAAAGCAAAAGTTCTTAACGGAAAGCCATTATCTTATAATAATTTGCGTGACGCTGATGCAGCCATTAAGATGATTCGCGATTTTGCCAATCAACCTTGTGCTGTGGCAGTTAAACACATGAACCCTTGTGGTATAGCTGTTGCTGATAACATTGAATCCGCCTTTAAATACTGTCGCCAAGCAGATCCCATTTCTATTTTTGGAGGGATAGTGGTAGTTAATCGAACATTAACAGTTAACTTAGCTGAAACCCTTCACTCTATGTTTCTGGATGTTATCATTGCACCTTCATTTGAAGAAGGAGCCTTAGAGATTCTGAAACAAAAGGTGAATGTACGTGTTCTGCAATTAAATATGGATGACCTTACGATGGATGCTCACGAAATGACTTCGGTAAGTGGGGGACTCTTAGTTCAAGAAGCAGATCTTATTGCAGAAGATCCATCCCAATGGCATCAAATGGGAGCAGTTTCAATCTCTAATGAACAAAGACAAGCTTCATCATTCGCCTGGAGAGTTGTTAAGCATGTTAAGTCAAATGCCATTGTTGTGGCAGATGGTCAGCAAACCTATGGAGTAGGAGCTGGACAAACCAATCGTGTAGGAGCTGCTAAAATTGCTTTGGATCATGCCAAGGAATTAGGGGCAGATTTTTCTAAAATGGTATTAGCTTCAGATGCTTTTATACCAATGACAGATACGATTGAGCTAGCTCATCAATATGGTATTAAGGTCATTGTACAGCCAGGAGGTTCCATTGGTGATAAGGAAGTAATTGAAAAGGCTGACCAATATGGAATTGCAATGTTAGCAACAGCCACCCGTCATTTCCGTCATTAAGAGAAAGAGGTAATCATGAAATTATTAGTTATTGGTAGTGGGGGACGCGAACATGCCATTGCCTATCATTTGTTAAAAAGTCCCTTGGTAGAATCGGTTTTTTGTGCACCTGGGAATCCAGGTATGAAAGCAGATGGCATAACTTGTGTCGATATAGCTGAGAATGCTTTTGAAGACTTAATTAATTTTGCCAAACAAGAACAAATTGATTGGACGTTTGTTGGTCCAGAAGGTCCTTTATTTGAAGGAATTGTTGACCATTTCACTCAAGCAGGTCAAATTGCTTTTAGCCCAAGTCAAGCTGCTGCTCAAATTGAAGGTTCTAAATTATTTGCAAAAAAATTAATGCAAAAATATAAGATTCCAACTGCCCAGTATGCTAGTTTCACTGAGCAAGAAGCTGCATTAGCCTACTTGGAAAAACAGTCGACTCCGATTGTAGTCAAAGTCGATGGGCCAGCAGCTGGTAAAGGGGTTACAGTTGCTTTAAGTAAAGAAGAGGCAGAGAATGCGATTAAATTAGCTTTTGAAAAAGATCCAGCTAAACAAAGAGTCGTAATTGAAGAATGTCTGGTTGGACCAGAGTTTTCAATCTTTTCAATGGTTTATAATGGTAAAGTTTGCCATTCACTGCCAGCTAGAGATCATAAACGTTTATTAGATGGTAATCTAGGGCCTAATACAGGCGGTATGGGAGCTTTTGCGCCAGTAGAAGACATATCAGAAGACCTTTATCAAGAAACGCTTAGAACGATTGTAGAGCCTACTTTAGTGGCTTTGGATAAAGAAGGAACGCCTTTTAATGGTGTTTTATATACTGGTTTGATGAATACTGCTGAGGGACCTAAAGTGATTGAATTTAATGCTCGCTTTGGGGATCCAGAAACTCAAGTTGTCCTACCTTTATTAAAAACTGATTTTGCAGAATTGATTAATGACTTACTTCATGGCCGTGAAACCCAGGTGGAATGGATGGAAGATAAAGCATGCATGGGAGTAATCTTGGCTGCTGAAGGTTATCCACATAATCCTACTCGTGGTATTGAGTTTTCATTAATGTCTCCAATGGATGAAGGGATAAAGATTTATTATGCGGGTATTTCATCTTATCATCCACTAGTTTCTAGTGGAGGTAGAATTGCTATGGTTACTTGTCTAGCTGAAACTAAAAAACAAGCTCAAGATAAAGTTTATCATTATCTATCTAATCAAGATCTTGACAAAATCTACTACCGTAAAGATATAGGTGTTAACTTGCTTAAGCCATAGTGTTCCTTT
This sequence comes from Facklamia sp. 7083-14-GEN3, assembly GCF_024742075.1. Classification (GTDB taxonomy): domain Bacteria; phylum Bacillota; class Bacilli; order Lactobacillales; family Aerococcaceae; genus Facklamia. Next base: position 476,921 of record NZ_JANSGD010000001.1, read on the forward strand.
AAAATGAAAATGTCGTTTTTCAATCGACTTTTATTTTAAGGATAAATAAGGAGGTAGGATATGGAGTTTATTTCAGATATCCTCACACAATTTCGAACAGAAATTGATATCATTCAAATATCACAAAATATTTTAATTGGCTTATTTAAAATCATCATTTCAATTGTTTTACTTTACACCATAAAAAAAATTTTAATTAAGATGATTGAAACTTATTTTTTAGGTAAGCGGTCTTCGCGCATTCGATTTGCTAAAAAAGCACGCAATCATACAATTAGCCGTTTATTAACTAATTTGGTGCAATATCTTTTTTATTTCTTTTTAGCCTATACGCTCTTAAGTATATTGGGTGTTCCAGTTGGAACTCTAGTAGCTGGAGCTGGTATCGTCAGCTTAGCCATCGGTTTAGGAGCTAAAGATTTGGTCTCAGATGTAGTCAATGGCTTCTTCATTCTCTTAGAACACCAATTCGATGTTGGGGATGCGGTGGATATTAATGGCTACAGTGGAACTGTTTATTCTATTGGTTTAAGAAATACCGTCATTCGTGATTATAATGGTATTCACCATTTTATCCCCAATGGAAGCATCACCCAGATGTCCAATCTTTCACTCAATAGCATTCGTGTGGATATCGATTTATTCATTTATCCAGAACAAAATATTGACCATCTTGAAGCGCGTCTTCAAGAAATATACTTGAAAGTATCGCAAGATGATCAATTAATTTTACGCGAACCTGAATTTTTGGGAGTTTTTCGGGACTCGCAAGGACGCTTGATTTATAAAATTCGAATTTGGGCCAAAAGTGTGGATGACATGTTAATTGTACAAGCCAAATATTATAAAGCCTTTATTCAAGGATTGGCTGAAGCTAAAGTTAAATTAGCCATGGGTAATCAAGAGCGCGTACAAGTAGCACTAAACGAAGAGAAGATTATAGAGTCTGACTAATATGTTTCAGTAAAAAAAGCTAACCTCCAAGAGGTTAGCTTTTTTTATTATTTATTAGTTATGCTTTATTAACTGAAGCGTCATAAATACCTTCAATTGCTTCTTCAATTGTTTGGTTAAATTCGTCTTCATTTTGACCAGCTCGTAAATCTTGTGATAGAGCACGGGAGAATGATGCTATAATGTTAGGGGTCTTTTTCAAACGTGCATTGGCTTCGTCAGTCGGATACCCGCCTGATAAAGCAACTACTCTAATCATATTTGGATGATTTGCAATTTCTTCATATGTTGAAGGATTAGTAGGGATAGAAATTTTAAGCATCACTAGCTCATTTTCTTCTAATTTATTTAAGTGAGCTAAAATTTCTTCAGCTAATTTTGCTTCGATTTTTTCTTTATCTTCAGCATGAATATTCACTTCAGGTTCGATAATTGGAACTAAGCCAGCAGCAATAATTTGCTTAGCAATTTCAAATTGTTGGTCAACAACAGCTTTAATACCAATTTCAGAATATGAATTAATATTTGAACGCATTTTGGTTCCGAAAATATGACGCTCATTTGCTCTTTCTAGTAATTCATCAAGGAGGGTGATTGGTTTCATTAATTGAACACCATCGGCTTCTTCCATAAGACCTAAGTCTACTTTAAGGAAGGGAACAACCTTTTTCTCTTCCCAAAGGTAGTCTGCAGTTTTTTTGCCTTCAACTTCACGGTCAATGGTTTGCTCAAACAAGATAGCTCCTAAAATTTTATCATTGTTAAAAGAAGGGGCAGTCATGATACGAGTACGCATTTCATGAACTTTATCAAACATTTCATCTTCATTTGAATATTGGTCTTCATTTACGCCGTATGCTTTTAAAGCTTTTGGTGTCGAACCACCTGATTGATCAAGTGCAGCGATAAAACCTTTTCCATTTTTAATTTGTTCCAATTGTTGTGAATTCATTCCATTACTCCTTTACTTTTACTATGTTTATGATAGCTTTAAATCTTTAAATTTGCAATCAATTTCAATTTAATCGATGAGATAAATACCTTCTTCGGTCATTACCATGTCAACTTTTTTATCATGCTCTTCAGTTGGAATTTCGTCATATTGTAATTGTGCGTAATAGGGTAGCACTAAATAGGCATTTTTAGCTCTTAGCAAGTAACGATCATAGTAGCCTCCGCCATAGCCAAGGCGTTCGCCACGATTATTGCAGGTTACGCATGGCATAATAATAAGATCGATGTCTTCTGGCTCAAGTCTCTTACTGATTTTTTCTGGCTCTAAGATTCCAAAAGCAGATCTTTCCAATGTTGCGTTTTCCTTATAAACTAAGGCTTCCATAACACGGTCAGGAAAAACACGAGGAATGCCGACTTCTTTACCATCTTTCCAAGCTCTTTGAATGATCGGATGAGTGTTCATTTCTTCATCTGTCGAATAATAAACCATGATTTTCTTTGCCTTTTTATATTCATCCAGTTCAAAAAGTTGCTGAAAGATTTTCTCTTCAGCTGAGCGACGATACTCTTTTGAAAGTTGAGCTCTTTTTTCAAAAATTTCTTTTCTTAACTCTGTTTTACTCTTCATTATGAACCTCCTAATAAAATACTTATTATAATTATACCATTAGATTTCAAAAGATGAATAAACTGCTTTCTAGTTATATAATTTTAATTTACAATGATTACAAAAGATAGAGGTGTTTTTATGTATCAATTACCTGATTTAAAAGAAATTGCACCCGATTGGTCAGCGTGCTTAGATAGCCAAAATCGATCATTTGATTTTCAACAGTTAAACAATTACTTAAACAAGGAAAAGACAGTTATATATCCACCATCAGAAGGAGTTTTTAAAGCTTTAGAATTATGTCCATATCTTCATACCAAGGTGGTTATTATCGGACAAGATCCCTATCATGGTCCCAATCAAGCTAATGGTTTGGCTTTTTCGGTCAATGAAGGTCAAACGATCCCTCCTTCTTTAAGAAATATCTTTAAAGAATTATCAGATGATCTCAGTGTTCCTATACGAAAAGAAACAGATCTTTCAGATTGGGCGAAACAAGGAGTTCTTTTATTAAATCGCGTTCTAACAGTAAGAGCTGGACAAGCTGATTCACATCAAGGAATAGGTTGGGAAATTTTTACCAATCAAATAATTCAATGTCTTAATCATCATCCAAACTCCCTTATATATATACTTTGGGGTAAAAAAGCTCAATCATTAGAAAAGTTGATCGATAATTCCAAACATTTCGTAATCAAATCAAGTCACCCAAGTCCTTTAGCAGCTTATCGCGGCTTTTTTGGATCCAAACCCTTTTCAAAAACCAACTCCCTTTTAATTGAAAAAGGCAATCAGGCGATTAAGTGGATATGATAGCTTAAATTATAACTGAGCAAAAAACGTTAGAACAATCCAGGAAATCAAGTTATTGATAAAATGGAAACTCATGGATGCAACAACATTAGCTTGATACTTCCAATAAAAATAAGTGATCCCTAAAGTTAAAGGAAGATAGAGGATAGCATCTGACGGCACTTTCATATGGGCTCCAGTAAATAAGACAATCGATATGATAGTCATGAACCATTTAAAAGATTTGTTTTTATGGACGGAAGGACCGATTATGATTTCACGAAAGATTAATTCTTCAACTAAAGGAGCAAAAATAACGAGCATAAAGAAAGTGAAATAGCTAGGAACGTTCTCGACTAAATCCTGAATGGCTTGCTGATTAGCGCCTAAACTGTCAATATCGATAAAAGGTTCAAATATGTTAAGTAGAATGACTCTTACAATGTTAACAACAAAAATATATACAACTATATTACCCAAAAACCTTTTCCAGCCTGTTTGTGCAAGTAGGTGTTGCCATTGGTTTTTTAAAAAATTTCCGTATAGATACCAAGCAACTAGACAAATAATAGCCATACTAGTTAGAGTAACCCAAGGAATACCTTCTAAACTTAGGCCTGAAGCAGAAGCAATTAAAGGTAATACAAAATAAAAAAACAAGTAAGTAACAACCAAAATCAAACCTTTATTTTTCATAACAACCTCCAAATTTTTTATTAATTTCATTATAACCTATCCTACTAAAAAGAACAGTCTATCTATAGATAAATCATCTGTCTATTTTCCAAGAAAAGTGACTTATATGCTATAATAAGTTGATTGCAAAAAAGGGGTAGAGACTATGAAAGAACTAAGTATACAAAATTTATCAAAATCATATGGCGTAAAACAATTGGTGGACCAAGTCGATTTTTCAATCAGAACAGGGGATCGAGTGGGTCTTATTGGTCCGAATGGAACAGGTAAATCTTCTTTTTTAAGAGTGATTGCAGGAATTGATAACTATGACAGTGGTCAAATTAAAACCCCTAATCAATATGAAATTGCTTATTTAGAACAGAATCCTCGCTTAGATCCCGATAAGACTATTTTAGAGACAGTTTACGATTCCAAAGCAGCTGATATTCAACTTCTACTTTCTTATGAAAAATGCCGGATAGAATTAGAAGCGGACCCAACAAATATTTTTCTACAGGATCAATTTACTCATTTATCAGATGAAATGACTTTGAAAAATGCTTGAGAAGTCGAAATATCTGCTAAATCGATTCTGACTCAATTAAAAATTTATGACTTAAATAAAAAGGTTGGAGAATGTTCGGGTGGCCAGCAAAAACGGATTGGTATCGCTCAAGTTTTAATTGCCGAACCAGATCTTTTGATCTTAGATGAGCCAACTAACCATTTGGATGTAGAGTCAATTCAATGGTTGGAGAAGTTTTTAGCTGCTTACAAAGGAGCGTTATTACTGGTCACTCATGATCGATACTTTTTAGAACGGTCGGTTAATAAAATTATTGAGTTACAATATGGTCGCATTACCGAATTTGAAGGCAATTATCAGGCTTATTTAATTAAAAAGGCTGAGTTGATTGAAATGCAAGCCAAACAAGCTCAAAAACAAGACCAACTCTACTTACAAGAACTCGCTTGGATGCGTCAAGGCGCTCAAGCTAGATCAACCAAACAGCAAGCTAGGATTGAACGTTTTAACCAGCTGAAGGATTCGATCGGTCAAAGAGATCAGTCTCAAGAAGCGATTGACTTTAATTTTTCGCAACAGCGTATGGGTAATCAAATTATCGAATTGGAGGACCTTTCAGTCGAAATTGCTGATACGATTATCATTGAAGGGCTAACTAAAACATTTGTAAAAGGTGATCGTTTGGGAGTTGTTGGACCTAATGGAGTGGGTAAATCAACTTTCTTAAACTGCTTGGCAGGGTTTCATCCGCTTTCTAAGGGTCTATGCAAGCTGGGTCAAACAGTTAATATTGCTTACTATCGTCAGTTAGACGAAGATTTACCCCAAGATATGCGTATCCTAAGCTATTTAACCCAAGTAGCTGATCAATTTAAACGTCCAGATGGGTCTAAAGTTTCGGCTTCACAAATGTTAGAGCGCTTCAATTTCCCTAAAGAAAGTCATGGTTCGCTGATTCAGTCACTCTCCGGTGGTGAAAAAAGAAGACTATACTTATTAACCCTTTTGATTCAAGAACCGAATGTGCTTTTATTAGATGAGCCAACTAATGACTTAGATATTGACACTTTAAATACTTTAGAAGACTACATCGAATCTTTCGAAGGGGTGGTCATTATTGTTTCGCATGATCGATATTTCTTAGATAAGACAGTCGATCAATTACTCGTTTTAAAAGGAGAGGGCAAGTTTGACTTATACTGGGGAACTTTTTCAGAGTATTTAGAAACCAAAGATAAGCAAACTGAAAATGAAGAAAAAACAATTAAGCGGCCCATCAAAGAAAATTCTCAAAACTCTTTATTAAATAAGAAAAAACGAATGACCTATCATGAAAAACAAGAATGGCAAGGTCTAGAAGAGCGAATAGTTAAAGTAGAAAGTCAAATAGAAGAAAAGCAAAATCTAATGGAAGTACATTCAGATGATGCGGTCAAATTAATGGATCTTCATGCCGAAATTGAATCTCTTGAAGTTGATTTATTAGAACTCTATGAACGCTTTGACTATTTAAGTGATTTGGATCAATAGGAGGTAGACAGATGAAACAATATCAAGAGCTGGTACGTCATATTTTAGACCGTGGCGATAAAAAATCTGATCGAACGGGAACAGGTACTCTTTCTACCTTTGGGTATCAAATGCGATTTGATTTGAGTCAATTATTCCCATTATTGACCACAAAGCGCGTCCCCTTTGAGTTAGTCAAATCTGAATTAATATGGTTTTTAAAAGGAGATACAAACATTAAATATTTATTAAGCCACAACAATCATATTTGGGATGAGTGGGCCTTTGAAAACTATACCCAATCAGCAGAATACCAAGGAGTGGACATGACCGATTTTGGTCGACGCATCCAAGAAGATAAAGAATTTGCAGAAAACTACCGGGTAGAAATGTCTAATTTTCAAGCCAACATTATAGGTAGAGATCAGTTTGCGGCTAAGCATGGTGACTTAGGTCCCATTTATGGCAAGCAATGGCGTTCTTGGGAGGCGAATGGTGAAACCATCGATCAAATTCAGCAGGTTATTATTTCTCTTAAAGAAAATCCGGATTCTAGAAGGCATATTGTAACAGCATGGAATCCTGCAGATATTGATAAAGCGGCCTTACCGCCATGTCATTGCTTCTTTCAATTCTATGTTAGTAAGGGTCGTTTATCCTGCCAGCTTTATCAACGCTCAGCAGATGTATTCTTAGGCGTTCCTTTTAATATCGCTTCTTACGCTTTATTAACGTATTTGATCGCCAAAGAGACTGATTTAGAGCCAGGAGAATTTATTCATGTTTTAGGAGATGCCCATTTATATTTAAACCACTTAGAAGCCGCACGTACTCTATTAGATCGTTCACCTCGTCAGCTTCCACAGCTTAAAATTACAGATTTTCAATCGATTGATAAACTGACATTGAATCAAATTCAATTAAAAAATTATCAACCACATCCAACCATCAAAGCAGCTATCTCAGTTTAAAATTATAAGGAGGAAAAAATAATGATTACATACGTTTATGCACAAGATTTAAAAGGCGCAATTGGTTATAAAAAAGACTTACCATGGCATCTACCTAACGACCTCAAGTTTTTCAAAGAAGTTACCATGGGACATACTATGTTAATGGGGAGAACGACTTTCGAATCAATGGACCGAAGAATTCTACCAGGTCGCAAGACGGTTGTATTAACTAGTCAAGAAGATTATGGCCAAGATATTGCAGAGCTGGGCTTGGTACATAGTGGAGAAGAGGTCTTAGAACTAGCAAAAGACCAAGAATTAATGGTTATTGGAGGAGCAGGTGTTTTCAAATCTTTAATGGATCACGTCGATAAGATTGTCCGGACCGTCATCGAAGGAGAATTTCCTGCAGATACCTATATGTCTGATATTGATCAAGAAAACTTCCGTTTGGATAAGCTAGTTGAAGTACCTGCAAACGAAGATAATGAATACCCTCATCGGTTTGAGTGGTGGGTGAGAAAATAAATGACTGATTTCACTATTTTTAAAGCGATTGGCTTTATTGGTTGTGGCAATATGGGGTCAGCGATCATAAAGACACTTTCTGCTGCTTTTCCAGATTTACCAATTTATTTATATGATATAGACAAAAATAAAAGTCAAAACTTGGCTGAGAGCTGTGGCAACAGTGTTGAAGCAGTAAATAGTCTTGAAGAACTTTTAAATGCTGCTCAAAGCCTTTTTATCGGAGTCAAACCGAAAGACTTAAATACATTGTTGGACTCCATTAATTCCATTGAATCAATCGATTATAAACTATGGATATCGATGGTAGTGGGTAGGACCTTGAACAGTATTCAGCAACTACTTCCTCAAGGAGATCATCTTATCCGCATCATGCCCAATACACCTGTTGCTATCGGACAAGGCTATGTTTCTTATTGTTACCAAGAAGAAACTTTCAAGGGCCAAACAATTAATGAATTTAAGAACTTGTTGCAACCTTTGGGTCATCTTCAATTAATCGAAGAAAGCTTATTTGATGTTGCTTCTGCCATTGCAGGGTCAGGTCCTGCTTTTGTCTATCAATTAATTGAAGCTATAAGTGATGCAGGTGTTTATTATGGATTAAATCGTCAACTAGCCATTAATATGGCAGCTAAAACGGTGGCGGGAGCCGGTCAGATGGTCTTAGAAAGTCAAGAACATCCTGCTCAATTAAAAGATGCTGTAACTAGTCCTAAGGGAACTACCATTGCAGGTGTTAGGAGTCTAGAAGCAAGTAATTTTCGTTCAGCCATTATCGAAGCTGTTTCAGCAACAATTGAAAGAACATAATAATAAATCCATCCCTATTCATGCTTGATCTAAGAATAAGGATGGATTATTTTATTTAAGTTTATAGATATCGAAAAATTGAGAAAAACATTAAACCGGCTCCTAGAATAACAAAAAGGTGCCAAACGACATGCATCCACCGATTAGCTTTCATTGAATAGAAAATCGTACCTAGAGAATAAGCAATGCCTCCTAATCCCAAATAAATTATTCCCCAAAAGTTCATTGATTTAAAAAGCGGATAAATAATTATTAAACTTAACCATCCCAAAGTCAAATAAAGATAGGTCGATAACTTTGGAAAACGGTTGATGGCAAAGATTTCAAATATAATGCCAGCTAATGCCAACAGCCAGATTATCGCAAGAAAGAGATACGCAAGTTTATTATTAAGGGCAATCATGAGGTAAGGCGTATAGGTCCCGGCTATCAAAAAATAGATAGCTGAATGATCAAGTTTTTGTAAAAGACTCCGATATTTACTATGTGATAAAGAATGATAGAGGGTTGAATTGGTGAAAAGTGCCACCATGGAAAAACCATAAATGATATAAGCAATAGTGTCTGTATTTGAGATTTTCTTTATTCCTTTCTGAATTAGTAAATAAGTACCTAATAAAGATAAAACTGCAGCGATTCCATGAGTGATGGCGTTACAAATTTCGATTTTTTTATTTGAGAGACTCCTTTTAGACGGGGAATTTTTAGATTTGGATGAAAATGAATTCAGCATGTATAAGGCTCCTTTTTTGATTCTCTTTCAATTATACTTAAGTAAGCTAATAGATGAAAGAAAAGTCGGTTTATGGGATAATTGATTTATTTATTAGGATTACAAGTGCTATAATAAAAATAATTAGACTAAATCCAGATCATTTCATTTATAAAATGATCTCAAAAGAATAGGAGGTCTAGGATGGGACCTAGTTTTTATGAATTTATAATGCGTTATGTTGATGAATCTGCTAATGATCCCATGAGTCGCTTAGCCAATGCAGTTAGTAATGACATTGCGTTTCCTAAGCATAGTCATGATTTTCAAAAAATATCTGATTATTTAGAAAAAAACAGTCAATACTCTCGTCTTTTAACTGTTTTCGATGATGCCTGGCACCAATATCAATATGCAATTTAAAGGAGAAATTTAATGAGTACACATATTCAAGCCCAATATGGGCAAATAGCCCCAATTGTTCTGTTTCCCGGTGACCCTTTAAGAGCTAAATATATCGCTGAAAACTTTTTAGAAAATGTTATTCAATATAACGAAGTTCGCAATATGTTCGGTTACACAGGAGATTATCACGGCATTAAAGTCTCAGTTCAAGGATCTGGTATGGGGATGCCCTCTGCTATGATTTATGCGGAAGAGCTATATCGTGATTATGACGTTCAAACAATTATTAGAGTAGGATCCGCTGGGGGGATGCAAGAGAAAGTCAAGGTTAGAGACATTGTCTTAGCCCAAGGTGCTACAACTGATTCTTCCGCTTTGACCAATATTTTTAAAGGACAAGTTTCTTATGCAGCCCTTGCCGATTTTGAAACTTTAGATTATTCCTATCATATCGCTCAAACAAAATTAGCAGGCCGAGTTCATGTAGGTAATGTACTATCTAGCGATCGCTTCTATAATGAGGAGTTAGATAAGGAAAAATTAGCTAACTATGGTGTATTAGCAGTTGAGATGGAAGCGGCGGGACTTTATGCTGTGGCAGCTAAATATCAGCGCAGAGCTTTGGCCATTTGCACGATTTCTGACCATTTATTAACAGGCGAAGAAACAACGGCTAATGAGCGTGAGCAAACTTTTACCGATATGATGGAAATAGCTTTAGATACAGCCCTAAAACTGGATTAAAAATAGAAAGAAGGGAAGATGGAATGATTTTTAAAGGGAAATTTAGCAAGAATCGAAAAAAATACCTTCTTCGATGGAAAAAAGATATATGGATACGTTTATTTTTAGTCTTTTCATTTATTGGTTTAGCGTTGAATTATAAAGCTTTACCAATCTCTGCTATGGAAAATTTATTTGGATATCCTTCTATTGATAAAGAAAATCAATTAACCAAAGAAGATTTGGCGATCATTCAAGAGGTTTATAATTCATTACAAATTAATTATATTGAGGAATTAGATAAAGAAGAGCTCTTAGAAGGAGCCCTAAAGGGAATGGTAGATGCGGTAGATGATCCTTATTCTGAGTTTTTAAATCCAACTGAAATGACCCCCTTTAATGATTCTCTTGAAGGCTCTTTCACAGGGATTGGTGTTCAATTTATGTTGAAGGATGGTTTACCCACTGTTATAGCTCCGGTAGACGGAACACCCGCTGCAAAAGCTGGAATCAAAGCTAATGATATTTTTCTAAAAGCTAATGATGTTGACCTTCAAGGATTAGATACCAGTGAAATAGTGCAAAATATTCGTGGACCATTAGGATCTGAAATCACCTTAACTATTAAGAGAGGGCAATCAACCTTTGAAGTAACTATGATTCGAGAAGAAATCCCTCTTACTACTGTCGATTATGAACAAGATGATGAATATGACCAAGTGGGAGTTGTTAAAGTGAGCCAATTTGCTTCGTCAACTTATGAGGAAATAGTATCGGCAGTTGAAGACCTACGGTCAAAAGGCGTAGATCGTTTTGTTTTCGATTTCCGCTACAATCCGGGAGGAATGTTGGAGACAGCTTTGCAAGTTAGTAACATGTTCTTAGAAGATGATCAAGTAATTATGCAGACAGATGATCGTCTTAACGATCCGTTTGAATATTTAGCTTCTGATGAACGCTATGGTGAGTTTCAAATTACAGAATCTTACGTGCTATTAATAGATGAAGGTTCAGCATCAGCCAGTGAAATATTAGCCGCAGCTATTAAAGAAAATACCGATTCCCCTGTTATTGGCGTAACTTCTTTTGGTAAAGGAACAGTTCAAAGAATGATTTCAGAATCTACATATGGTGAGTTGAAGTTAACCGTTGCGAAATGGTTAACACCGAGTGGGGCATGGATACATGAAAAGGGAATTGAACCTGATCAGAAGGTAGAGGCACCTGAAGTTGCAAATGCTATTGTGTTAAATCAAGAAGAAGATTTAAAATTGGGTGATGCATCCGAATATGTTCAATCAGCTAGTTTAATGTTGCAAGCATTAGGTTATCAAAATGAAGAATCCGCTTACTTTAGTCCTGAAATGGAAGAGGCAGTAAAAAAATTTCAAACGGACTTTGACCTGGTATCAAATGGAATTATTGATTCAGCAACAGCTGATAAATTGGTTGAAGAAATTCGGACTTATTTAGAAGAAGAGGACCCACAATATCAAGCAGCTATTAAAGCCTTATTAGGAGAATAAGATGGGTAGGTTTTTAAAAACAATTTTAATAGAGATAGTAAATATTATTTTTGTAATTCTCGTTGCTTTATTTCTCTTTGTAGCTGTCCGTAATTATCTTGCTCAGCCCTTTCAAGTAGAAGGAAAATCAATGAATCCTACTTTGTATCAAGCAGACCATTTGATAATGTGGAAGCAATTTGATTTAGACCGTTCCGATATCGTGGTTTTTCCTGATCCTATGGGCTCAGGAAAAACCTATGTTAAAAGGTTAATCGGCCTTCCTGGCGATTCGATTAGCGTTAATGATGATCAGTTATTCATTAATGATCAGTTGATTGAAGAACCCTATCTAGAACCTGACAAATCAAATGATGAGGGTATTTATACTGAGGATTTTACTCTTTGGGAAATTACTGGCGATGAGATTATTCCAGAAGGCAAAGTTTTTGTGATGGGTGATAACCGTCCCGGTTCGGGAGACAGTCGTCAGTTTGGCTATGTCGATATTGATAAAATTCAAGGGAAAGCTAACTTTATCTATTATCCTCTTAATCGAATAAGAAAAGTAGGTAAATTGCAAGCATTAGAATAAGCAATCTATTAAGAATTAAAAGGAGAGATAAATTGAACCAAATTCAGTGGTTTCCAGGCCATATGGCAAAGGCCAAAAGGGAAGCAAAAGAAAAACTTAATTTAGTTGATTTGGTGATTGAGTTGGTGGATGCTCGTATCCCTGAGTCTAGCCGTAATCCCGTAATAACAGAAATTATAAATCAGAAACCTTCAATTCTCGCTTTAAATAAGGCAGATTTGGCCGATCCAAAACTAACCAAACAATGGATTCAACACTATCAAGACCAAGGACAGCTTGCTTTAGCAGTGGATGCTCAGCATAGTAAGGGTTTGAATGAACTTAAGAAGGCCTGCAAGGAGTTAATGGCTGATTTCTTTGCTAAGCAAAAAGCTAAAGGGGTAAAGCCAAGAGCAATTCGTTTGATGATCCTAGGTATTCCAAATGTAGGCAAATCAACTCTGATCAACCGTTTTGTTGGGAAAAACCAGGCACAAACTGGCAATAAACCGGGAGTCACTAAAGCGCAGCGTTGGTTAAAAATCGGTAAAGAATTTGAATTACTAGATACGCCCGGTATCTTATGGCCTAAGTTTGAAGATCCTTTGACGGGTTATCATTTAGCCTTAACCGGAGCGATTAAAGACCAATTAGTAGAAATGCAGGAGCTGTCTTTAGAGTTGATCAGTCATTTAGAACAATTTTACCCTGGCTTATTGAAAGAGTTTTATCATTTAGAAGACTATCATCAAGAGATGACTGCGGCTGAAATTTTAACAAGTCTGACACAGACTTTAAATATGAATCAAGATTATAATCAAGCAGCGGAGCGTTTGATTTTTGATTATCGTCAACATAAACTGGGTTCGATTACACTCGATCATCCGATTGAGAGGGTTACTATTGAAACAAACGATTAAAGAAATTAAAGAGCAATTAAAAAATATTCAAGACTTGAACGATGTCTATCTTATTCAATTAAGTGAAGATTCTAGGAAAGGAGTTCAGGATTTACTAAAACGTCATAAAAAGATGCTAACAGCTTATAATGAACGCTATCATGCTTATCAAGAACGGTTAGCCTTTGATCGTCAACTATTGAGTGCTAACCAGTCTCTTTTGCTTGCAGGAACGGACGAAGTGGGGAGAGGGCCGATAGCCGGTCCAGTAGTAGCCGCTGCGGTTATTTTACCTCAAGATACTAGTAATTGGGTGGAAGTAAATGATTCGAAAAGCTTAACTCATCAAAAGCGTTCAGCTTTAGCAGAAATGATTAAACAGCAAGCCCAAGCTTATGCTATCACTTCTATATCTCCTCAAGAAATAGATCGGATCAATATTTATGAGGCCAGTCGTATGGCCATGAAAGAAGCAGTCTTAAAGCTCAACAAACCAGTGGATTTTATTGTAGTAGATGCCATGAAATTAGATCTTCCAATTCAACAAAAAGCAGTTGTAAAAGGTGACCGACGCTCGCTTTCCATAGCTGCTGCTTCTATTATTGCTAAAGTTCACCGTGATCAACTCATGATGAATTATGCCCAATCTTATCCAGAATATGGTTTTGATCAGCATATGGGCTATCCAACTAAGAAACATTTGTCCGCTTTAGAAAAGTTCGGCTATACTTCAATTCATCGTCTATCCTATGGTCCTGTTCAAAGGATTGATCGTTACTATGGTTTATAAGCTTAATAAAATATAAAAGAGCAAGTATTCTTCAATACTTGCTCTTTTGTATGGTCCAAAGCTATTTAACTAGGATATTAATGAGCACTTATGGTTTGATTACTTTGTATCTAAAGAATAAAGTATGAAGGAGAGCGAGCCATGATAAAAAGAGAGTTAATTTATTTGCAGATGAAAGACGTTAAATACTGTCAATTGTGGCATTATTTTAAAGTTAGAAAAAGTTTCTCTCGTTATAAAAGTGTTCATTATTTAAATACTCAAAATATTTGGTCATTTAAGGAAGAAAAGCTCTTTAAGGACTGGGATAGATACCAAGAGATACTATCTGTTTTAGAAAAGAAAGTGGTTCTATTTGGAGAAAAAAACTATCCCTATCGATGGTTGCAACTTCCCCAACCACCCATTTTATTTTATTATAAAGGAGACTTGAATCTTTTATCTAAGCCTTTAGTAGCCGTCATTGGATCCAGAAAATTATCAGCTTATGGTCGAAAAAATGCGCAAAGAATCAGCGAGGCACTTACTAAAGTTGGCTTTGTGATTGTTTCGGGTCTAGCAAAAGGTGCGGATTATTATTCGCATAAGGCCTGTATGAGTCATAAAAAAGGGAAAACAGTCGCTATTATTGCTAATGGTTTTGAACATTATTATCCTAAAGAACACCAACAGCTACAAAATCAAATTGCAAGAAGTCATTTGTTAATAAGTGAGTATCTTCCGTATCAATCAGTTCGAAAGCATCAATTTATTGCTAGAAATCGTTTAGTAGCTGGATTATGTCCAGTAGTTATAGTCATTCAAGCAGCTAAGAAATCAGGATCATTAATCACAGCTAATTACGCCTTAGACTATAATAGTCAAATCTATGCTTTACCAGGGCCCATAGATGATCCGCAATCTTACGGAAGCAATCACTTAATTCAAGTAGGTGCAAGACCGATTGTCGATATGGACCAATTAATTGAAGAAATGACCCTCGATTATCAAAGAATAGGATATAAAATGAACGGTATTCATTGACATATTTGAAAGTTTAGCATAAGATTGTAACGATTTTGCGTGTGAATAAAGGAATAAGAAAGGGAGTGATTGTTACTTGGCCTATAAATATCTAGTCATAGTCGAATCACCAACCAAAGCCAAAACAATCGATAAATATTTAGGTAAAAATTATAAAGTGGTTGCTTCAAAAGGTCATTTGAGAGATTTACCGAAATCACGAATGGGCATTGACTTAGAAAATAATTTTGAACCGCATTATATTTCAATCAGAGGTAGAGGAGATACCATTAAAGAATTAAGAAAACTAGCAAATAAGGCTGAAAAAGTTTATTTAGCTAGTGACCCGGACCGTGAAGGAGAAGCAATTGCTTGGCATCTTTCCTACCTATTAAAACTAGATCCGCAAGCAGAAAATCGTGTGGTATTTAATGAGATTACTAAAGAATCAGTTAAGGAAGCATTTAAACAACCACGAAAAATTGATCAAGATTTAGTGGATTCTCAACAAGCTAGAAGAATATTAGACCGAATAGTCGGATATTCAATCTCACCATTATTATGGAAAAAGATTAAACGCGGTTTATCTGCGGGTCGTGTCCAATCGACCACTCTAAAAATAATCATTGATCGTGAGAGGAAAATCCGCCAATTTAAACCAGAAGAATATTGGAAAATTCCAGCCAACTTCAAAAAGGGCCGATCAAAATTCGAAGCAGAATTCTATGGAGTAGCTGGTAAGAAAACAGAGCTCAAGAATAAAGAGCAAGTCGATCAAATTATGAAACGTCTTGACCTTAAAGGTAAATTTGACATTCAATCAATCACTGAAAAAGAACGCTTGCGTAAACCGAATGCACCTTTTACGACTTCTACCTTGCAACAAGATGCTGCCAATCGTTTAAATTTTCGTACTGGAAAAACTATGATGATCGCTCAGCAGCTTTATGAAGGAATATCTATTCGACGAAATACAGTCGGTTTAATTACTTATATGCGTACCGACTCCACTCGAATTTCACCAATTGCTAAAAAGATGGCTGTAGATTTCATTAAAGATACTTATGGTGAGAAGTATTTGGGAGCAGGGCATAAGGTAAATAACAAAGCCGGAGCTCAGGATGCTCATGAGGCTATTCGCCCATCAAATGTTAGCTTAACACCTGAATCAATTAAGGAATCATTAACTAAAGATCAGTTCCGTCTCTACGCTTTAATTTGGGCGCGCTTTGTAGCATCACAAATGTCTAATGCTGTCTATGATACAATTAAAGCCGATATTATTCAAAATGATGTGCTTTTTCGAGCGAATGGATCGCGGATTAAATTTGAAGGTTTCTTAAAGGTTTATCCAAGTAAATCGGATAAGGATAACTACCTACCAGCCTTAAAAGAAGGAGATGCAGTTACAGCTGAAAAGATTGATCCAAGTCAGCATTTTACTCAACCTCCAGCACGTTATAATGAAGCTAGTCTGGTCAAAACGCTTGAAGAGTTAGGAATAGGCCGTCCTTCCACCTATGCGCCAACCTTAGAAACATTGCGTAAACGCTACTATGTCAAAATGGAAGCTAAAAGATTTATGCCGACAGAATTAGGTGAAATCGTCAATGATATGATGGAAATTTACTTCCCAGATATTGTCGATTCTGAATTTACAGCTGGGATGGAAAACAATTTAGACCAAATTGAAGAAAGAAAAGAAGAATGGCAAAAAGTTCTTAATGATTTCTATCAAGTTTTCGCTAAAGATTTAGATAAGGCGGAAGAAGAAATGGAAGAAATTGAGATAAAGGATGAACCAGCAGGATTCGATTGTCCAGAATGCGGCAGTCCAATGGTTATTAAGATTGGTCGCTATGGTAAGTTTTATGCTTGCTCTAATTTTCCAGAATGTCGTCATACTGAAGCAATTGTAAAAGAAATCGGTGTGAAGTGTCCTACTTGTAAAAAGGGCGAAATTATCGAAAGAAAATCTAAGAAAAATCGCATATTTTATGGATGCTCGAGATATCCTGAATGTGAATTCGTATCTTGGGACAAGCCTATTGGACGTAATTGTCCAAAATGCAATGAATACCTTATTGAAAAGAAATCGCGTAAAGGCAAACAGGTGCAATGCTCCTCTTGTGATTATACTGAAGCCTTGGAAAATTAAGAAATTCTCATAAGAGATATTTACTTAATTTAATAAATAAAATAAAAACCGAATGCTGCACTGTTTTGTGAGTATTCGGTTTTTATTTAAACCTCAAAACATATTCATTTAATACTACTTTTTTGATCCATAGCGCTTAATTGGCTATGAATTAAAAGAAAAGGTATAATAATAAAAGAGGAAACTGAGGTGATTAATGGTGCAGGATAAGATAGATAATTTTTTAAATTATTTGCTAAATGAACGTCGTTATTCCAAGCATACGGTAGTCGCCTATCAAAGAGATCTTAAGCAATTTTGGCTTTTTATTAAAAGTTCTGGAGAAGTCGATTTAGATCAGATTTCCTATCAAGATTTAAGACTGTATTTAGCTTATCTAAATGAACTTTCTTTGAACCCTAAAACAATTGCTAGGAAACTGTCATCTTTACGTTCCTTTTTTAATTACAGTTTGCGTCGCCATTGGATTGATCAAGACCCAATGGAATTAATTACTTTCAAAGCTAAGGAGACTTACTTACCCTCATTTTTCTATGAAAATGAGATTGAAAGTCTCATAGATGTGGCTAAGACTAGCCATTTAGATTATTCTAAGCGTAACCTTGCCATTCTAGAACTAATGTATGCGACTGGTATTCGAGTTTCAGAATGTTGCCAAATCAGACTTGACCAACTCGACTTTTCCTTGCAAATTATACGTGTGTTTGGCAAGGGCAATAAGGAAAGAATTGTCCCCTTTGGGGATCCAGCTATGCAAGCTTTAAAAGACTATATTGAAACGGAGCGTAAGAACCTATTGAGTAAAGGGTCTATGCAGGATCAAAAAAACAGTGATATATTATTTTTATCAAAAAAGGGTAAGGCGATTACCCCTGATCAAATACGCCATATTTTGCAAAAAATAGTAGAAGAAAGCCAACTGAATTTAAAGATTAACCCGCATAAATTGAGACATTCTTATGCGACTCACCTTTTAAATCGTGGGGCAGATCTTCGCTCGGTCCAAGAACTTTTAGGCCATGAAAATTTATCTTCTACGCAGATATATACTCATATCACCGGTGATAAAATGCGATCAGAGTACTTAAAAGCTCATCCAAGAGCTCGTAGAAAGAAGCAGGAGGAAGAATAAATGACAACAATATGTGCAGTAAAAAAAGATAATCAACTAGCAATGGCAGGTGATGGACAAGTCACCATGGGTGAAACGGTCATCATGAAAGGCGGTGCTCGTAAGCTACGCAGAATATTTAATGATCAAGTGGTTATTGGCTTTGCCGGAGGTGTTGCTGATGCCATAACCTTGTCAGAAATGTTCGAAAATAAGCTACAGGCCCATCAAGGTCAGTTAACAAGAGCAGCTGTAGAGGTAGCTAAACAATGGCGGACAGACCGTTCTCTACAAAAATTAGAAGCCCTTTTAATCGTAATGAATCATGAAAATCTCTTATTAGTATCTGGCACGGGCGAAGTTATTGAACCGGATGATGGTATATTAACGATTGGTTCAGGGGGCAATTATGCCTTGGCAGCAGCTAGGGCTATGCTAAGAACAGGTGAACAACTAAGTGCTAAGGAAATTGTCTCCCAAGCCCTTGAAATAGCTGCTGAAATTGACGTATATACCAATAAACAAATCATGGTCGAAAGTTTTGAGTCCTAGAATTAAAGGAGAATGTGAGAATGGAATTAAGTCCAAGACAATTAGTTGCAGAATTAGATAAATATATCATTGGTCAAGCAGAAGCCAAACGCTCGATAGCTGTTGCAATTAGAAATAGACAAAGACGTTTACGACTTGAACCTGAAATGCAAGATGAAGTGAAGCCTAAAAATTTATTAATGATTGGTCCAACTGGGGTTGGAAAAACAGAAATTGCAAGACGTCTAGCTAAGATTATTAAAGCGCCTTTTTTAAAAGTGGAAGCCACTAAATATACGGAAGTTGGTTATGTCGGTCGCGATGTAGAATCTATGGTTAGGGATTTGGTAGAGCAAGCGATCCGCATTGTACGTGATGAAATGCGTCAAGAGGTTGAAGAAGAAGCGCGTGAAAAAGCAATCGATCGAATCGCTAAAGCTTTAGTCCCTGGTAAAAAGAAAAAAGCAGAAGTTAAAAAAGATAACAATAATACTGGTGGATTCGTCTTACCTGATATGGAAGCTTTCATGCGCCAAATGCGTGGTGAAGTAGAAACAGAAAAAGAAGAAGTGACTGAAGAAGTAGCTTCCAATCGTCGTCATATTCGCCAACAAATACGTGAGGGTGTGTTGGATAAGCAAGAAGTGACTATTGAAATGGAAGAAAAGAAATTACAATTAAATTCGCTCAATCCTGCAATGGAACAGATGATGGATATGCAAGAATCATTGAATGCTTTAAAACCTAAGAAAATGATTCAGCGAACCGTTACAGTGAAAGAAGCAATTAAGTTACTAACAATTGATGAAGCAGATAAATTAGTTAACGAAGAAGATATTCATCAAAAAGGCTTAAACTTAGCCGAAAAAAATGGCATTATCTTCATCGACGAATTAGATAAAATAGCTTCTTCAAGTAATCAATCTGGTGAAGTTTCAAGACAAGGTGTTCAGCGTGATATTTTACCAATTGTTGAGGGTAGTCAAATTCAAACCAAATACGGTATTATAAAATCTGACCATATTCTCTTTGTGGGTTCAGGTGCTTTTCATGTAGCTAAACCGTCGGATTTAATCCCCGAATTACAAGGGCGCTTTCCAATCCGAGTAAACCTTCAAGATTTAACAGCTGATGACTTCGTTAAGATCTTGACAGAGCCAAAAAATGCCTTACTTATTCAATATCAGGCACTTTTAGCTACTGAAGAGGTGACCGTTAACTTTACTGATGAAGCGGTTAAAAAGATGGCTTACTATGCTGAAACTTTAAATCGCAATACAGATAATATTGGAGCACGTCGTTTGCATACGATTATTGAGACAGTTTTAGAAGAATTGCTATTTGAAGCAGCAGATACACCGATGGTAATAGAAATTACAGAAAAATACGTAGATGATAAACTGGCGGATAAGGTTGAGAATCGCGATCTTAGCCACTACATTTTATAAAGAAATGGGTGAGCCTTATGGTAACCATTCAAAATAATTTTTTGAAAGTGGAAATAGCTGAAAATGGAGCGGAAGTTCAATCGATTACTGATTTAAAGACTGGCTACGAATTTCTTTGGCAAGCAGACCCTTTCTATTGGTCTCGCAGTGCACCGATTCTTTTTCCTATCGTTGGCCGTTTGCAGAATGACCAGTATCTTTATGGAGGAAAATTTTATCATATGAGTCGGCATGGATTTGCAAGAGACAGTGTGTTTACCGTTCAAAGCCAAACGGATTCTTCTGTGAGTTTTTACTTAAAAAATAACGAAAACACTCTAGAGTCTTATCCCTTTGAATTTTCTCTTCAAGTTAATTATGTTCTATATAATCATAAGTTAACCATTACTTTTGAAGTCTATAATCCTTCAGTCGAAGACACTTTATATTATTCAGTGGGTTACCATCCGGCCTTCAATCTCGAACATACTTCGGGAAGAAATTATCCGGAGTTTAATCAAGTCAGCTATCAATTGAATCCAGAAGGCTATTATTATCTCTTACAGACTAATACCGAAGGCTTAGTTAACTTAGAAAAAGCTAAGTATATGGAAGTGATTGATCAAAAGTTACGTCATAAACAATTTAAGAATGATGCCTTGATCTATCAAATTAGCGAAAAAGCAGAATTTGTTTTAACGGATGCAGTCAATGATGTTGAAATCAAATTTCGCTCAATTGGTTTTGACTATACGGCTCTATGGTCTCCTTATCCTAAGCGGGCTTCTTTCTTATCTGTTGAAGCGTGGTCTGGGTTACCAGATATTGCCAATGATCCTCAGCTGTTTAAGTATAAAAGGGGAATCAACAGCTTAGACCCTCAATCTATAAGCACACACGATTTGACGATAGAATTTCATAAGGGTGAATAAAATTACATAAAAAAAGCTAAGGTATCATCCTTAGCTTTTTTATTTATTTTTTTCTAGGATTTAAACCGAATGTCACTCGACGTTCTTCTCCTTTAAGCAATCTTTGAATATTTTCACGGTGACGATAAATCATAAAGATGGCTATAAAGGCGAATCCCCAAGAATATATCAAAGGTTCTCTTAAAATAATCCAAATGACAACCAGCAAAAAAGAGGTTATAGCAGCAATACTTACAGTTGATGTAATTAAGAGAATAGTCAAAAGGAGAGCGACCATTGTTAAAGCGATATAAAAATTGTGTGCCAGTAGTACGCCTACTGATGTTGCAACAATCTTACCCCCGCGAAATTGACTAAAGATTGGATAGGCGTGTCCAAGAACGGCAGCAATAGCTGTTAGCATAATCGCTACATCATTATCCGATTCCAAGAACTGTTGGGCCATTAAAACAGGAAGATAGCCCTTTAATACATCTACAATAATAACTATGACGGCTGCAATCGGTCCGAAATTTCTGCCGACATTGGTACCACCAGAATTACCTGAACCTAGTGTTCGCACATCAATTTTGTGAATGTATTTTGAATACCAGACACCTGAGGGAACGGATCCTGCCAAGTATCCAATAACAATCATTAAGATAGATAACATTTGATAACCTCCTAGTTTACTATGCCCATTCTAACATGATTGAATAAAGTTCAACAAGCAAAAATCATGTTTATTAAGAAGGGAATCTTATGAATTTTAAGTACCCGATTGAATTTAAGTAATCAAAATTGTCAAAGCAGGATTTATTCTGCTATGATAATAGAGTTGAGAAATAGGACCTTCATGCCGAATCGATACAACTGTAAAATAAATATTCAAATTAATCGCATGACTATTTCTTATTAAATAACATTTAAAGGGTGAGAAAATGGCAAACAAAAATTCGAAAGTGAATTTAACCAACTATAATGATGATGCCATTCAAATATTAGAAGGTCTAGAAGCCGTTAGGAAAAGACCTGGTATGTATATCGGATCAACTGATCAAAAGGGCCTCCACCATCTTATTTATGAAATTGTCGATAACTCTGTGGACGAAGCTCTATCTGGTTTTGCTGATCGAATTACTGTATTTCTAGAAGCCGATGGGTCGATTCGCATTACAGATAATGGTCGAGGCATGCCGATTGGTAAACATGCTTCTGGAGTGCCTACAGTCCAAGTTATTTTTACAGTTTTACATGCTGGTGGGAAATTCGGTCAAGGTGGATATAAATCTGCTGGAGGTCTCCATGGAGTAGGGGCTTCGGTCGTAAACGCCTTGTCTTCATGGCTGGAAGTGACGGTTATTCGGGATGGCTATCAATACCATATGCGTTTTGAAGACGGTGGAAAACCTGTCACCAAATTGAAAAAGACCAAACACAGTAATCAGTCGGACACAGGCACAAGTGTTCATTTCATGCCTGATGAACAGATATTCGGTTCTTCAGCTATTAACTATGAAACCATTGCTGAAAGGCTTAGAGAGTCAGCTTTCCTCTTAAAAGGAATTACCATTGAAATCCATGATCAAAGAAAAGATCTAGCAGAGACATTTCATTATGAGAATGGTTTACAAGACTTTATCCAATATCTTAATGAAGATAAAGAGGTGATGGGAAATGTTGTGGCTTTTTCAGGAGATGCAGAGGATTTTGAGATTGACTTTGCCATGCAATATAATGATGGCTATTCTGAAACAATACTTTCCTTTGCAAATAATGTCCGCACCAATGGTGGAGGAACGCATGAAACAGGTATGAAAACAGCTATTACTAAGGTCTTTAATGATTACGGACGTAAAATGGCTCTAATTAAAGAAAAGGATAAAAATCTAGAAGGATCAGATATTCGTGAAGGCTTAGCTGCGATTGTATCTGTTCGTATTCCTGAGCAATATTTACAATTTGAAGGTCAAACCAAAGATAAATTAGGAAGTCCCAAGGCACGTACCATCGTTGAATCTTTTGTTACGGAATACTTAGGTTATTATTTAGCAGAAAATGGCAATTGGGCGCAAACAATTTTAAGAAAAGCTTTAAAAGCGAGGGAAACACGAGAAGCTGCCCGCAAGGCGCGTGAGGCTTCACGTTCTTCTAATTCTAATAAACAACAAGAACGCTTAATTTCTGGAAAGCTCACTAAGGCCCAATCAAAAGATGCCTCAAAGAATGAACTTTATATTGTGGAGGGTGATTCAGCCGGAGGGTCTGCTAAATTAGGTCGTGACCGCAAATTTCAAGCAATATTGCCTTTAAGAGGTAAGGTCATTAACACCGAAAAAGCATCCTTAACTGATATTATGAAAAATGAAGAAATTAATACCCTTATCTACACCATTGGTGCAGGAGTGGGGGCTGATTTTGATATTAAAGCTGCTAACTATGATAAAGTGGTCATAATGACCGATGCGGATACGGATGGTGCACACATCCAAGTCTTGCTGTTAACGTTCTTTTATCGTTATATGAAACCATTGATTGAAGCAGGTAAGGTCTATTTGGCCATGCCGCCCTTATATAAGGTTTCTAAGGGGAAAGGGAAGAAAGAGCGAATAGAATATGCTTGGACAGATGAAGAACTGCAAGCCAAAATTAAAGCAGTGGGGCCAGGATATATATTACAACGCTATAAGGGGCTCGGTGAGATGAACGCGGATCAATTATGGCAAACGACCATGAATCCTTCATCACGCTTATTGATAAGAGTAACTCTTGATGATGATTCTTTATCGGAAAAACGCTTATCCACTCTAATGGGTAATAAAGTAGATCCTCGTCGTAAATGGATTGAAAAAAATGTTCAATTCACTATGGACGAAGAAGATTCACTTTTAAAGGAAAACAGCCAAGTTAACCAAACTTTGGCGCAAGAAGATAAAGAAGCCTTATTAGTGGCTAAAAATCCAGCTTCAAAAACTTCTACTAAAACACAAAATAAACTAGAAAAAAAAGAGCAGTCAAAAGACCAAAATGGAGATTCAAAGAAGGATTCAGTGGATGAAAATGGTCAAATTGATTTATTTGGAGGCGATCTATAATGACTGAACTAGAAAATAAAGGAGTTCAAGAATTAAATTTTTCATCGGTTATTGGTGATCGATTTGGTCGCTATTCGAAATATATTATTCAAGACCGAGCTTTACCAGATATTCGTGATGGTTTAAAGCCCGTTCAAAGACGGATATTATATGCCATGTTTTCTGAAGGGAATACCGCTGAAAAAGCTTATCGTAAATCTGCTAAAACAGTTGGAAATGTCATTGGTAATTATCACCCGCATGGAGATTCTTCTGTTTATGAAGCTATGGTTCGTATGTCCCAAAGTTGGAAAAATCGCCAACCATTGATTGACATGCACGGTAATAATGGTTCTATGGATGGTGATCCAGCAGCTGCAATGCGTTATACAGAAGCTAGACTGTCAAGTATTGCCATGGAACTTCTAAGAGATATTCATTCCCAAACAGTCGATTGGATTCTAAACTTTGATGACACCATTGAAGAACCACGGGTTTTACCAGCTCGATTTCCTAATCTTTTAGTAAATGGTGCAACCGGTATTTCAGCAGGTTATGCAACAGATATCCCCCCTCACAACTTAGGAGAAGTCATTGATGCGTTAATCTATATGATTAAACACCCCGATAAGATTAGTGTAGACCAATTGATGAAGTATTTACCTGGACCAGATTTTCCAACGGGAGGTATTATTCAAGGCAAAGCAGGTATTAAAGAAGCCTATCAAACTGGCCAAGGAAAAGTGGTTATTCGGTCTAAATTAGAAGTTGAAAAGTTGAAGGGAGGTAAGTCTCAAATTGTCGTGACAGAAGTACCCTATGACGTTAATAAAGGAAAACTCATTCAAAAATTGGATGAAATCCGTTTATCTAAAAAGTTAGAAGGTATTGCTGATGTTCGCGATGATTCAGATATTAACGGCGTTTCATTAGTCATTGAACTAAAACGAGATGTAGAGGTTGAACCAATTCTTGCTTATCTCTATAAGAATACGGATTTACAAGTAAATTATCATTTCAATATGATAGCGATTCATGATCGTCGACCAGTCCTTTGTTCTTTAGAAAAAATGTTGCAAGCCTATCTTGATCATCAAAAGAATATTATCCGTAGGAGAACACAATATCTTCTCAAGAAAGATCAAGACCGTTTGCACATTGTGGATGGATTAATCCGAGTGATTTCGATTTTAGATGAAGTGATTGCTACTATTCGTCAATCTGAGAACAAGGCTAATGCTAAAGATAATTTGCATGAGCAATATGATTTTTCAATGGCACAGGCTGAAGCAATAGTTTCCTTACAGTTATATCGTTTAACTAATACCGATATTGTCGGTCTACAACAAGAAAAACTTGAACTTAATGAAAGAATCCATATGTATGAGAATATCCTTTCTAACCCGGCTACTTTGGACAAGGTTTTAGTCAATGAGTTAAAGGAAATTAAGAAGAAATACGACAGTCCGAGAATGAGCCAATTGGAAGATGAAGTGGAAGAAATTACCTTAGAAAAGACGCTTCTGATTCCACAAGAACAAGTCTATGTCTCTGTAACTAAGGAAGGCTATTTGAAGCGTACTTCCGTTCGGTCGTTTACGGCTTCCGATTCCACCGATTTAGGGTCCAGAGATCTAGACTATCCGCTATTTGTGCAAGAACTTTCGACTCATGATGCGATTATTATTATCACTTCAAAAGGTAATTATATTCATTTACCTGTTCATGAATTGCCAGATATTCGTTGGAAAGATTTGGGTCTGCATTGGTCGCAGCAATACCAACTAGATAAAGAGGAATCTATCATTTCTGTGTTTGCTCAAAAAGTAACAGAAAAACCTGCTGAAGATCGGATTGTCATGATGACTAAAGCAGGCCGCATTAAACAAACACTTTTATCTGAGTTTTCAACCTATCGATCTTATAAAACAAGAACAATGACAGCAATTAAAATGCAAGATGATGACGATCAATTAGTAGCTGCTCGATTAGCTAGGGCAGGTAAGGACTATCAAATCGCAAGTATAACACACCGTTCTTATGGTTTGCGTTTTGACTTAGACCAAGTTTCTTTACAAGGACTAAAAGCCCAAGGAGTCGTAGGAATGAAACTGAAAAAAGATGATTTCCTTGTTTCTATGCTCTTAATCGATCAAGAAAATTCTAGACCACAAGTATTCATATTAACCAATCGAGGAAACTTGAAACGAATGGATATTGAAGAATTGGCTAGTGCCAATCGCGCGAGTGTCGGAACGCTTATTCTAAAAGAAATTAAATCAAATCCGCATCGGATATCGAAAGCCTTAGCTTTACAAAATGGTAATATTCCAATTATTATCCAAGGAGATACCGGAAAATCATTAGAGATGATGGCTTTTGATATTAACATCACAAAACGCCAGAACAATGGGAGCCAGATCATAGAATTGGATCTTTTGGGTAAAGCGATAGACATTCATCCTGCTCGTTTAAAAATGCTAGATGAAGAATAAATTTTAAAAAATAAGTGTCTGAAATAGATGCTTGTTTTTTATTTGAAATAATTATATTTTTTCTGTGTATCATTATTAAGAGACAGAATGATAAAAACTGTTATACTATTATTGCTACAACAAACACACAATCAATTTATAATTTTAAATTAGCTTAAAATAAAGTTGATAGAATCCACTTTTAACTAATTAAACAATTCACAATAACTGTTTACAACGAAGGTGAATTGTGTTATATTATGTGTGTGGAAATTGTCGGATCATTTAAAAAGGAGAATTAAAATGGAAATTGCAAATAAAACCGAATTAAATAAAGCATGGAATGGTTTTCAAGGAAGTAAATGGCAAAAAGAAATCGATGTCCGTGATTTTATTCAAGAGAACTATGCCTTATATGAAGGTGATGAAACTTTCCTAGCAGACGCTACTCAAAATACAAAAGATCTTTGGGACCAAGTAATGGATCTTAATAAAAAAGAACGAGAAGCTGGTGGCGTTCTAGATATGGATACAAAAGTAGTGTCTTCTATTACTTCTCATCAAGCGGGCTATTTAAATAAAGACAAAGAAGCAGTCGTTGGTTTCCAAACGGATGCTCCTTTTAAACGTAGCTTACAACCTTACGGTGGAATTCGTATGTCTAAGAATTCCTTAGAAGCTTATGGTTACGAATTAGATCCAGAAACAGAGCATATCTTTACAGAATATCGTAAAACACATAACCAAGGTGTCTTTGATGTATATACGCCAGAAATGCGCGCTGCTCGTCGCTCAGGTGTTATCACAGGTCTTCCGGATGCATATGGCCGTGGTCGTATCATTGGTGACTATCGTCGTGTAGCCTTATACGGGGTAGAGCGTTTAATGGAAGAAAAGCAAAAAGATTTTGCTAACATCGGAAATGGTACAATGGATAACGATGTGATTCAATTACGTGAAGAAGTTACTGAACAATATCGCGCTCTACAAGAATTGAAAGAATTAGGCGAAATCTATGGTTTTGATATTTCACGTCCAGCTGAAAATGCTCGTGAAGCATTCCAGTGGTTATACTTAGGTTACTTAGCTGCTGTTAAGCAACAAAACGGAGCGGCTATGTCATTAGGACGTACTTCTACCTTCTTAGATATTTATATTGAACGTGACCTAGCCGACGGTACTTTAACTGAAGAAGAAGCACAAGAGTTAGTCGATCATTTTGTTATGAAATTACGTTTAGTGAAATTTGCGCGTACACCAGAATATAATGAATTATTCTCTGGTGACCCAACTTGGGTAACAGAATCAATCGCTGGTGTTGGTTTAGATGGGCGTCCACTTGTTACTAAGAATTCTTTCCGTTTCTTACATACATTAACAAACTTAGGCCCAGCTCCAGAACCAAACTTAACAATTCTTTGGTCACCAGCATTACCTCAAGCTTTCAAAGAATATGCAGCAAAAATGTCGATTGTTTCTTCTGCAATTCAGTATGAAAATGATGAAATCATGCGTCCAGAATATGGTGATGATTATGCCATCGCATGCTGTGTGTCTGCTATGCGTGTAGGAAAACAAATGCAATTCTTTGGTGCGCGTGCTAACCTTGCTAAGACATTACTTTACGCTATTAACGGTGGGGTAGATGAAAAATCTAAAGCTCAAGTTGGACCTAAATATGCACCAATTACTTCTGAATATTTAGATTACGATGAAGTTTTAGCTAAATATGATGATATGATGGAATGGATCGTTGAACTTTATGTAAATACTTTGAATATCATTCATTATATGCATGATAAGTATTCTTATGAATCATTAGAAATGGCTTTACACGATACAAAAGTACTTCGTACAATGGCTACAGGTATTGCTGGTTTTTCAGTGGCAGTAGATTCTCTTTCTGCTATTAAATATGCCAAAGTTAAAACGATTCGTGATGAAAATGGTTTAGTGGTTGATTATGAAATCGACGGAGACTTCCCTAAATATGGAAATAATGATGATCGTGCGGATCAAATTGCTGTAGAATTATTGAAGAGCTTTATGACTAAGGTTCGTAAGCATAAGACTTATCGTGAGTCATTACAAACAACTTCTATTTTAACTATTACTTCAAACGTTGTTTATGGTAAGAAAACTGGTAATACACCGGACGGACGTCGTGCGGGTGAACCATTTGCACCAGGGGCTAACCCAATGCACGGTCGCGACACTCATGGAGCTTTAGCTTCATTATTATCTGTTGCAAAAGTACCTTATGAGTATGCTTTAGACGGAATTTCAAATACTTTCTCAATTATTCCAAAAGCACTTGGTAAAGAAGAAGCAACTCAAAAAGCTAATTTAGCTAATATGTTAGATGGATATTCAACAAGTGGCGGACACCACTTAAATGTGAACGTCTTTAACCGAGATACTTTATTAGATGCTATGGAACACCCTGAAGAATATCCACAGTTAACTATTCGTGTATCTGGTTATGCTGTTAACTTTATTAAGTTGACACGCGAACAACAATTGGATGTTATCAACCGTACAATGCATGCTTCAATGTAATTTAAAACAATTAATAAAAACTTCAGAAAAAGGGACTGGATTTTATTTCAGTTCCTTTTTCTGAAAGTTAGATGGAGGAATAAAAATGTCAGAAGTAGCGCAAGAAATTAAAGGCTATGTCCACTCCACAGAAAGCTTTGGTTCAGTCGATGGTCCTGGTATTCGCTTTATATCATTTATGCAAGGCTGCCGAATGCGATGCGAATTTTGTCACAATCCTGATACTTGGAAGATGACGGGAGGTAAAGAATACAGCCCTCAAGAGTTATTTAACGAAGCCATTCAATATCGTGCTTTTTGGGGCAAAGAAGGAGGAGTCACTGTATCAGGTGGAGAACCCTTACTGCAAATGGACTTTTTAATTGAATATTTCAAGTTATGTAAGGCTAATGGGGTTCACACAACTATCGATACTTGTGGTCAACCCTTTACCTATGAGGAACCTTTTTTCAGTAAATTTCAAGAACTGATGAAATATACAGATTTGCTTTTATTTGATATAAAACATATCGATCGCAAAGGTCATATTAAACTAACTGGTCATCCCAATGACAACATTCTTGAAATGTCCCGCTATTTATCGGATATTAATCAACCGGTATGGATTCGTCATGTATTAGTTCCAACAAGAACAGATTTTGATGAATACTTATACCGTTTATCCGATTATGTTGCTAGTTTGGATAATGTTTTAAAGTTTGAAGTCTTACCTTATCACATGATGGGTGTTTATAAATACACTGCTTTGGGCTATAAATATAAGTTAGAAGGCGTAGAGCCTCCAACCAAAGAAAGAGTTGATAATGCCAATCGTATACTGCGCTGTTCAGAGTATACGGGTTATTTAGAAGTATAGTGAAAAAACTGTCTCCATTCAATTTTAATTGATGGAGACAGTTTTTTTATGTGTAAGTACATTTTTTAAATAGTTATAAAGAGTTTTTAACCGCCAATCAAAAATTTTGTGAGATAAGCGACAGCAATACCTACATAATTTCCTGCTGCTCCTGCTAAAACCCCCATAATTAAACCAACATTAATTAGTGATTTCCAATTAGCGCCAGCTGCTGTTAATGAAGCTGTTGGCCCATCGACGATACAACCAACAATCGATAGAATCATATATTCATATTCTACTTTAAATAGGCGACAGATCAACAAGTGTAAAGCTAGACATCCTACTAACATTAGGAAAACATATAGCGTCATTGTAATAGCAGATCCAACGAATTGACGTAAATCTACTGCAAAACCAATCGTTGAAAGGAACATCAAGGATAAGAATAATCCTAAATCTAAATTACCACGCAGTTTTTGAATAGGCTTAAGTTGAGCCAGACAGATGGACACAGTAGTTAATAAGATTAAGCGAACTGCTTTCCAGATTGTTTCTGGCATAAAAGCTTCTGAAAATGCAGTGGTTACATAAGTCACACCGAAACCTATGGTTAACAGCCAGGCAATTTCTCTAATGGACCATTCTTTATCTGACATTAGGGCTTTAGTATCACTAGTAGAAAGATCTTTTTCACTTAGATGATAAGGCCAGAACTTATTCCAGGCTTTAGAAGCTTTAAGAATTGCAGGTGCAGCGAACATAAAGATCATCAATGGAGTTGAGATCACATAATCAGCTGCGTTAGCAGCCGCAATGGTTTGTCGGCTAGCATCTAAACCTGTTGCAATAGCAGTTAAGTTAGGGGTTCCACCAGTATAAGTTCCTACGAACATTCCAGCTATCTTCCAACCTTCATCCATATAAGGGGCAAAGAAAAAGCCTAAGATTGTTGCTATAATCATCACAGATAAAATACCTGAGCTTAGGGCAATAACTGGTTTCTTGCTAAGTTTTTTCAACTCAACTAAGTCCATACTTAGCATGCAAATTGAAATACTGACTGGGACTAAAAGTGACCCCATATAACCATAAACTTCATGACTAATAGGCACGACTCCTGTATTAGAAAGAATAATTCCGATAACAACAACAGTCAGGACCGGACCTAACGACTTAAAAACTTTGTATCTTTGCAAGAATAACGCAACTGCGACCATGGATAAAATAATAAAAATGAGGCCATCAGTTCTAGTTATCAAAGCATCCATACAATCACTCCTTTTTTATTAATACAATAATGTTACCATAAAAAAGAAAAAATAGAATTAAATTGTAATGGCAATTTAGTTAATAAAATTGTCAACTATTAGAATTATTATAAAAATGTTAATATAAATTTAATGTAAACGTTTTTAAAAATGATTGAAAGATATTCAAATAGAAAACATTCAAATTTTAGTAAAAAAGTGCTAAACTGAGAATGTAATTAAATTTAGGAGGACAAACATGACAAAATATTTAGTTTTTGGGCATAAAAAGCCAGATACTGATACTATCGCTTCAGCAATCGCTTTTGCTTATTTCTTAAAACAAGAAGGACACCAAGCAGAAGCAGTCGCTTTAGGTGAAATATCAAGTGAACCAGCCTTTGCCTTGGATAAATTTGGTATCCAACCACCAAGAGTAATTAAAACAGCCGCTAATGAAGTTAGCCAAGTTGCTTTAGTGGACCACAATGAGCCGCAACAATCAGTAGACGATATTGATCAAGTTCAAATTGATTATGTCATTGACCACCACCGTATTTCAGGATTCAATACGCCTCAACCTCTTTACTATCGTGCGGAGCCTTTAGGTTCAACAGCCAGCATACTTTATAAGATGTTCCAAGAATATGGCTATGAAATCCCGGCTGATATTGCTGGCTTGATGTTATCTGCTATCATTTCAGATACCTTGTTATTCAAATCTCCAACAACTACTGAAAAAGACAAGGAAATCGCTGAAAAATTGGCTGAAATAGCTAAAGTTGATATTCAAACTTATGGATTAGCTTTCTTAAAAGCTGGAGCAGACCTTAGTAAACAGTCCGATGAAGAAATTGTGGATGGAGATGCTAAAAACTTTGTCATGAACGATCAAAATATTCGTATCGGTCAGACAAATATTATTGGCTTCGAGGAGATTTTAAGTCGTAAAGAAAATCTTTTAAAGGTAATGGAAGATAAGCGTAAAGAAATGGATCTTAAACTCTATGTGTTAGTGATTACAGATGTCTTAGAATCAGATTCTATTGGTTTAGTGGTAGGAGAAGATGTTAGTGTGGTAGAAGCAGCTTTTAATGCTAAAGTTGAAGACCAACAATTCGCCTTACCAGGTGTGGTATCTCGTAAGAAACAAGTCGTCCCTCCATTAACAGCAGCTTTTAACAAATAAATTTAAATACAGCCCCCAACTTTTAATGAAGTTGAGGGCTGTATTCTATTATTTTTTTAATGAAAGTTGTTCGATGAGTGAAGCATCGGGTGTAACAAACAGTGTTTTCTGACCTTCATAAATAACGAAGCCAGGCTTAGCACCATTTGGTTTCTTTAAATGTTTCACTTGAACATAATCAACAGGCACATTAGCTGATTGAGAGAATTTTGAATAGTAGGCAGCTAATTGAGCGGCTTGAAGGAGTGTTTCTTGACTCGGTTTATCCGACTCAACAATCACATGGGCGCCTGGAATATCTTTAGCGTGCAACCACCAATGATTTTTTGAAGCTTTTTTCATCGAAAGTTCATCATTTTGTTGGTTATTTCTACCCACATAAATCATCACACCATCACTAGATTTAAAACGACGGGGCTTGGATTGGGTCTTTGCTCGCTTCTTACTCGAAGAACGTTTTTGTCCGACGTAGCCTTGCTCAATTAATTCTTGTTTGATTGATTCGACATCTTCAAGATCAGCTTGTTTGAGTTGCACTAAAATACCATCTAAATAATCAATTTCAGTAAGGGTTAGACTTTCTTCACGATTAATGTATTTGAGAGCATCTCGATATTTTTGATACTTTTTAAAGTAAATTTGAGCATTTTCAACGGCATTTAGTCTAGGATTTAATTGAATATCCATTGGCTTATTATCATCATAAAAATTCGCCAAAGTCACCTGATTTTCTTTAGCCTCAATTTGATAGGCATAGGCATTTAAAAGCTCACCTTTAATGCGATAATTATCGGCCCCAGCTGCTACACGTCGATCTTTTGCAAGATTTTTTAACTTCTTTTGATTTTTATCAATAATTTGATTTATTTTATTAATAATATTACCTGATAATTGCTTGACTCTGTCTAAATGAACCTTTTGGTGAGAGTAGGCATAAATTAAATCAGAAAGAGAGTCGAAAGCCACTTCTTTTCCTGGTAAATTTTCTAATTTAAAGGCATAGAAATAAACATTCTTTTCTGTTTGATAGAGAGTAGGAGAGGGGAATTCAATGGCTGATTTAACTCTTTCTAGACTGGCTAAACTAGATAAATTTCCACCCTCATTAGACATCCAAAAAGCAATCTCTTGTGCAAGTAATTTTCCCATTCCTTGCACACATTGGTAAGCTTTACCTTCTCTAAGAATCGCTTCATTTTGATGACTAAATTCAAACAGCTGAGAATCATTCAATTCAAATAAGTTTACTTGTTGCAAGTTGCGGGGCGGTCGCTTAAACTCTGCTCCTGGAGTGAGTGATCGAAAAGAGTTTTGACTATCTGGAACATGCTTAATACAATCAATAATAGTTTGTTTATTCTGATCGACTAAAAGAATATTTGAGTGCCTTCCCATCAACTCAAAGGTTAAAAGATATTCTTGGTCAACACCTATTTCATCACGACCAGTGAAATAGAAATCAATAATACGATCATTTTGATATTGTTTGATATCAATAATGAAAGCCGATTCCAAGTATTTTCTTAATAACATGCAAAACATCGGTGCTTGTTGTGGGTTTGCTGATTTCTCTTGAGTTAAATATAATGAGAAATAATTAGGGTGAACTGAGGCGGCTAGGCGATGATTGGTTCGATTAGCTCGTATAACAATTTGTAATTCTTGTTCAAAGGGTTGGTAGATTTTATGTACCCGACCCTCTATTAGTTGCGATCGTAACTCATCCACTAAAGCTCGTGTAAAAAATCCGTCAAGTGTCATCGTCTCACTCCTCTGATATGTCTAATATTTATTATAAAACAAATAGGCCCTTTAAGCTAGCAAGGGCCTATTATAATATTGTCTTTAAAAGGAACTTTATTTCACTATTGATTTGGCATAGTTGGAAGGACTAATACCAAACTCATTCGAAAAAGCTCTCGAAAAATATTGGATGGACCCATAACCTAACTCATTAGCGATTTCTGAAAGAGTCATTTTCGATTCATGGATTAATAGTTTACTTTGTTTTAAACGTAAGCTATTAATATATTGTTTCGGTGTCTGTCCTGTATATTTATTAAATAAAGTTTGAAGGCTAGAGCGAGAGACATTAAACTTTTCTACCAAATCATTTACTTGGTGTAGTTGACCAATATTTTCTTGGAGAAAATCAATGATTGATTGGAACAATTCATTTTCATAATTTTCTCGCATAGAAGTTGAACTATCAGTTTGTTCTTTAATATCACCATTGTGCATCTGTGTAAGTATCAATTGGAGACTGGTTACTATTTCATCGTAATAAAAAGGTAACTTGTCTTCAGATATATCTGCTAAATTAACCAATCGACTGAGGAGTTGAATTTGACGATGTCCGAGATGGATTGGCCTTTGTGCAATAGAATCAGCTAAGCCTTGGCCTGTAAACAAAATTGAAATAAGTGTGGTCATGCCATCTTCTTTAAAGGCAATTTGATTTTTTTGTCCTGGAAAGTTTAACCAAGCTGAATTTTTTGATAGAAGAGGTTGATTCTTATAGCTTAATTCCATCGAAGCTTGTCCTTGATCAACAAAGATTAGCTCATAGTAATTTTGTGGATGGTTAAGTATGCGTTCACCACTTGAGTAGACTTGGTAATGAAGACCGAAGACATCTTCTACTTTAAGATGCTTCTTTTCTTTTCCTACTTTTATGGCATCTTTTAATGTGACAATTTGTGGTTCTTCATTTTGACTAGGTTCCAAATAAAGTTTACATTCTGTAGTTAATGACAAGGTATTAAAGTAAATGCCAGCATTAATTTGAATTGCGTTTTGTAAGATGAAGTATTGGAAAGAATCTTTTTTATCAGGATTATCGGTCAATACTAACAAAGCTAAACCTTTATGTTCAGTTAGGATAACTGGCTTGTTAAACCGTAGAAGCGCTTGTGAACGATTATTTTTGATGGTTACTAAACGATTAAAGGGTTTAATTTGTTGATGATTAGTATTAATTGAAGAAAAATAGTGCGATGTGGTATTCTTTGTGGACTGATTATACATGGTGAACTCCTTTCATACTCATAAGTCAATTATATCTCAATTAGGATAAAATAACTATCAACTATTTATGTTCTAAAATAGTTTGAAACTTATCTAAATTATTTTATAAAAGTTAAATTTGGCAATAATACCTATTTTACAGATAGTAATTTAACTCCTAATAATGATAGATATATAATGACTTTAATTGACAAAGACCTCATTAGACTTTAAGTTTAACATTTAAAAGTAAAAGAGATGTCGTGATAGTTATTAATCAATTTAGTAAAGTTACATATTTATGAAGTGATTCTCAAATGAATTTAACTCAAATAATCATTGATGTAGGAGTGAATTTACTTTTAGAAAGAAATTCTAATAAAAGTAAATACTATTAAATATTTTTATGTTCATTAATGTGTTTGCTATTCTCATGGTAATTTATTTTCAGGCCAAGTATAAGAGTAGAAGGAATTTTTTGAATTGGAGAATACACTTTTAAGATGGATGGTGAATGGAGAATCATTCTGGATTTAATGATATAGATTCCAACGTATCATTGCTATGCGGAATGGTCTCATTGTTAAATCATTCTGTTAGTAGCAAGCGGTTTAGACATAGGTCTCTACTGTAGAGAAAGTACATGTGGGAGTAGAACAACCTTACACAAATTATGAGAAAGATTTAGAGTTGGATTCATATTTAGATTAAACAAATTATTAGCACTTTTTCTATATATTTCTGTATTTACAATCAGTTATTTACAAAAATAGAGGATAGGTGAATTATGAAAAAGATAATAGTTTTGTTAGTACTCTTTACTCAAAGCATTAGTTTAACAACTGTATATGCTCAAAAAGGTGAGATGGCTTATCCTAAAATTCAGTCTGATAAAAATCTCGTATCTTTAGAAGTTTGTCAAATGCTTTTAAGAGAGACGCCAATTACTTCATCGGATAACCAAGATAAACTTCTAAATAAAGATTTACAAAATCAATTTGAAGCGAATCAAGTTCGTATGACAGCAATTAATGAGCGCTATCAAATTTTGAATCAGGAGATTTTTTCTATTCAAGAAGGTCCAACTAATTCCTTGAATGAGGCCAACCTTGCACTTGAAGAAGTAATAGAAACAATCTACCAAAATTTATCAATCGAGCAAGAAGATTTTGTTTCCCTATCTGCGCAAGAACAATTAGCCTTAATTAGTCAAGATCCTAGTGTTTTAGAATGGCAAGCTTATATTGAAGAATTGAATCAAATTTTAGACCAATATATTAGCGAACAAGCGGAACTAGAAGCAGAGTACCAGCAATTACTCTATGACAATGAAAACTTAAGTGATCAAATTCAAAGCAGTAAAGAAACATTGGCCCAACTTAATCAATGTCAACTCTATCCTTATTCACCAAATGCTAACTTAATTAACGAAGAAAATTTGCAATTAGATGATTCTAATTTAGCCAGTTTAATTGTTTCTATCGATAAGTATTTACAAAAAATTGTTCCTAAAGCATATTCAAAAATTACTTTCCAGCAGATTTATGATTTATTTAGTAAAATGATGACTATGGAGGAATTAAAACTTAAGCTCGCTGATGAAGAGGTTACTATTTTAGATGACTTAGCTTTTTCTTCTTTCCAATATGCGAAAGAACTGAGTTTGTTTGATATTGAACTAATTGCTTATCAAGCTTTAAGTGATTATTATACAAACGATAGTAATGAAGTCTATCACGCTGCTTACAGCAATTTATTAAACCTTAAAGAAAGTCAGTTGCATTACTTCCATTTAATTAATAGTGAATTATTTGAAAATATGAAACATTATCTTGCGAATTATCTTAACCAGCATCATTTATTTAGTGATAAAAACATCCAACAAATAAAAACTCTCCATGACCGCTATCAAATAAAGTTAGTTTTATTTAATGAGAACAATCAGACTTGGTCACCTAATTTAGGGGCAGATTCGGGCTATTTATTAGAGTATCAAGCAAAAGATTTACTTCAAAGCCAAACTCCTAAAAATGAAACGGTAAATTATGTTAAAGAAGAGGAAAATAATGATCAACAGGTAGAGGAAGAAAAAAGTAGCTTAAATGAAAAAGGTCTACTTAAGGGAGATCGAAAGTTAAACGCTAGTGAAATAAATAAACAAGATAATTTAGACTTTTTAAAAGATAAATTGGCTAAAAAGAATAGAGCTAAAAAAGTCAGTAATTTAGCCAAACCATCTGGTCAAAATGAAAAGATAGAAAACACATATGAAGGGAGTGATAACCCCCCTCATTTACTACCAACTACAGGTGAACAGAATTTTTATCTTAATATAGCATGGTTTCTTTTAATAGTAGGCTTAATCTCTTTATTAATAAACCGTCATTTTAAGCAGTTGCAACACAAAAAGAGACTACAAGATCATCTTTTTAATAAAGAAGATTTATTTTAGTTTAACTATTTTAAAACTTCCGATATAATATAGCTAATCGAAAGGAGAGATTTATATGGATATAAATGATTTTAATGAAGCAGTTAAGCACTTTAAGAAAATCGACAGCAAAGAAGCTTTTGATTTAGTAGAAGCTAAAGAAGGCAACCTTATTTTTGTAGGTCGTGAGACTTGCCCATATAGCCGTCTATTTGTTGGTAAGTTAGCAGAAGCCGCTGTGACAAATGATTTACCAGTTTATTTCTTACATTCACAAAATCAAAATGACTTAGAAGGAACCCAAAAGTTTCGTGAGCGATATGATGTTGTTACAGTCCCTGGATTGATTTATTCCGATCAGAATCGTACAGAAACTGTTTGCGATTCGTCACTGAAAGTAGAAGAAATTATAGATTTTGCTAGATCCTAGCAGATTGCTAAGATTAAGAGGAGAGTAACGTTGCAAGATAAAAAAAAACAAGCAAAAACTCCTAAAAATCCTATTGTCTGGATTCTTATTTTTATCATTTTATTTTCAGCTACTATGTTGTTATGGCTTAAAAGCAATTCGATTCAAGAAGCTGGTCAAAGATTAGGCGTTCAATCTCAAATAGATAAAAATTCATCTGAATCATTAGTACATTCGACATCAGAAGTAGTCGAGACGAGCAATAAAGCTGAAGTTATTCAAACCACAGTTCAAGAAAGTTCTATTTCAAATAAAGAAACTAATCAAACAAGTAGCTCGACAACTATCGAAATGACAGAAAAAATAGAATCCAGTGAAAGTTTTGAACAAGCCTATGCTCAACTGCCAGCAGCCAAAACCTACTCTATTTTTCAATTTAAAAATAATGAGATTCAAAACCGTTTTGTAAGGCGTGCTTTTGAAGTTATGATTCAACGTCTTATTGATGAAGGTAATTTTTTCTCTGCTGTGGATTATCAATTAACCGTATACCCAACTTTGGATGATAATATCTATAATTTGAGATTAGAGGAGAAATACGCTGATCAACTGTTAGAGCAAGGGCAATATCGCTTTGACTATCGTGGTAAAAAAGTTACTAAATATTAATACAAAAAAGCTCGGTAAGGATTTTGAAGTCCTTATCGAGTTTTTAAAAATTAAATTTCTTTGCTTAACCAAACCAAGTCCCAAATTTGATCAAATTTACGACCAGATTTAGGAAAATCGCCTCTAATTACAAAACCTTGACTTTTTAAAAAATCTATTTGATGTTTTTGTTGTTGTGGCAGACACGATAGAAGATTGATTATTTCTTTGGCTTTTAATCGATTTTCTAGTTCTTGATAGAGTAAATTTTTAAGATTGAATTCATCATAATCTGGTAATAGATACATAGCAATATTGGCTGAGTGTTGATAAGCTGCACGAGGTGAAAAAGGATAGGCATAGGCGAATCCTATTATTTCTTGATCCATAAGAATTAAGAGAAAGGCATGACTTTCTTGATAATGAGTGACTTTTTCTTCGAGTTCTAGACTGGAAGGCACACGAGTTTCCAAAGTTAGCTGACTATTTTCAATATAGTCTTTATAAATTGCTTGAATATCATTAATATCGCAATGTGTAGCGTCTTTAATGCTTATAACTGGCATAGCACACCTCCTTAAGACATTTTATAATAAAAAAAACAGTCCGTAAAACCATAAATAATTGAAAGCGTTTACTATCGAGGTTATAATAAAAGAGTAAATTTAAATAGAAAGGATGATCAAATGGGACGCAAGGTCTATACAAATTATTGGTTGAATCGTCGCGATAATGTCGTGAAAGAACATGGATCCTATGCTACTGAAGAAGAAGCTCTCAGAGGAATAAAAGCTTGGTGGGAATTACAAAAAGACAATTATAAGGATGTTAAAGAAAGAAGGACAAATTCAGGAGCTTTAGAAATTACTTATGGGGATAGTAATTATTATTATCGCATTGTCGAAAGAGAGTTTGATGAGGAACTTCCTTCATTAAAAGTAAAATTAAGGAGTCAAGGAGAAGTTGAATCCTTAAGAAAGAAATTCTTTTTAGAAGATGAACAAGCTTTATTTGATGAATTGGCTGAGCCTTATCGTGATCGTTTAGTTGAGGCAATGGGAGATGGGAAGAAAGTTCAAGACTATATATATGACCAGCAAGGTCGTATGATACGTCCCTTGAAAGATAATAAATAATATAATAAAAGAGAAACTGAATAA
Source organism: Facklamia sp. 7083-14-GEN3 (assembly GCF_024742075.1). Lineage (GTDB taxonomy): Bacteria > Bacillota > Bacilli > Lactobacillales > Aerococcaceae > Facklamia. The sequence continues at coordinate 517,024 of NZ_JANSGD010000001.1, forward strand.
TCAGTTTCTCTTTTAATTTAGAGTTTAATAATAATATTCATTGCCAGAAGACTCAGGAGCATAGTCTACTCCTTCATTGAAGATGCCTGAAGGATTCCATAGAAGAAATTCATAGATACCGTTTTCTTCTAAAGCCACAATTTGCTGTTGAACTTGAAGGGGACCGTACTCTTGATAAGTACCAGGTGCCAAGTTCCAATCTGTGAAATCTTGAAGCCATGGACGGCTATTAGCGGCATTGGTAATGTTTTTTAGGATAAGGTTTTCAGAGTACATATACTGATCGACCAAGTTATAAGGTTCCAAGTCAGGAGCTGGTATACCAAAGAATCCCAAGCCCCAGTGAGAAGGGTAAATCATGGAAGATATCGTGTCGACTCTTTCTGCAATCTGCTCAAAATTCTGACCAATCCCACGAACGTCTGGAGCGTCGCCAGCAATCGCAGTATATCCAAAGATATCGGCTGAAACATCTGCACCATATGGTGCTAGTCTATCATTAGCTTCTTCTAGGAAGTCATTGATAGCATAAACTCTTTCTTGACCAAATTTTTCAGGGTCATCAGTGACATAGGTTTGATAATTACCTATATTATATTCTAATTGATTTGAGAAAGTTTGGAAGCCTTCAGGGAAACGAACATAGTCAAATTGAATATCTTTAAACCCTAGTTTAGCAGCTTCTATAGCGATAGTAATGTTGTAATCCCAAATTTCTGAAAGAAAAGGATTGATAAATTTAGCACCATTTCCATCCTGCCAAATTTCTCCTGTTTCAATATCCTTAAATGAATATTCCGGTTTGGCTTCAGCAACTAACCGATCTTTAAAGGTAACAATTCGAGCGATTGGATAAATTTGCCGTTTTTCCAATTCTTTTAAAAGTTCTTTAATATCAACATTGTTATAAGAGTTTTGATTGACTAATGGATTATCGGTTTCTAACTCTGTTTGAATGACACCCTCATCATCCTTAAAGTCGATAACCACTGCATTTAAGGCGGTATTTTCAACATAATCCAAAAGATAATTTAAACGTTCAGGATCAGCGAAGACAGATGGAGCAAGATAAATTCCTTTAACTCCTTCTTCAGGATATGGAATATCGATACCTGAATCATAAAAGAGCACAGAAGGTAGTTTTTCAGGGACAGTAAGGATAGGATTATTATGAGGAGATAAACCCTCATAAGTATTATTTTCTCCTTGATTAATGCGATTATTGAATTCTACAATTTCTTCCTCAGAATAGGCTAAGGCCACATTAGGAAGTTGAGTATCTTTTGCTTCTTCTTTAACTTCGACTTTTGGTTTACAAGCTACTAGCAAAACCATTAAAAAGGAGAGTAAAGTCACTTGTAAAATACGTTTTATATTCATTAAATCACCGCTTTCTATTTATTCACCTGTAATATTAACTAGGTAGACTTTTAAATTAACTAATAGCGTATTTAAAGGTTCAAAGTACTCAAGAATATGATCTAGATTCATATTATTTTCAGTATATAAGAGATTGACATTATCAAAAACAGCGAAGAAAGTTTCATGATCAATCTCCTCACTAGTGATTGATTTATAAGACTGGTCTTCAGTTTCAATATTCTCAAGATAATTGCTGATATAGATGTCCGTTTTATCACAAAGATTAGTCGTATACTCGATAACTTTCGTTATTTGATCTTTGGGAAGTTGATCGTTTTCTGGTATTTCCTCAAGTTCTTGACATAATTCCAGTAATTGTTGTCGACTCTCTTCCATTTCGGCTAATAATTCTTTTCGTTTTTCAATGTTTTTGTTAAGAGGGTTATCACTCTGGCCAAAGCCGGATAAATCTTCACTTAAATTAATGGTCGCTTCAAAATCTTGTTGAAGATCAAATTCACGGTTTTGAATTTCACTAATATTTCCAATAATTAAAGTAACATTATCTTGAATGAGACTAACCGTCCGTTTAGCTCTTTCTAATGAGTTTCCACAACCAACAATGAGAATAGACAGGCTTAGGAGGATTAATATTTTTCTTGTTTTCATCGTTTCTCCTTTATAATGAATTTATAGTTTATCTAAATTGAACTTTTTAATACGTCTAGTATATAATAATAGGTATTGTAAACACAAATATTATATCAAATTAGAATTAATTTGGACAAGGAGGATTAAATGACGACTACTTTTATCATAACGGCTGCAATCATAATACTCGACCAATCCTTAAAAATATGGACTCAAAATTACTTAACGATGAACCAAGCTGTTGAAATCATTCCTAATTTTTTTCAATTAAACTATATTCAAAATACAGGAGCCGGTTGGGGCTTATTTGATGGGCAACGTTTTTTCTTAATAGGGGTAACTTTTTTGGTAATTTTCTATTTAGTTTATTTAATTTGGAAGAATCGCTATTATAGCCTTTGGGCTAAATTGGCATACGCTCTTCTATTAGGAGGGGCAGTTGGCAATTTAATTGACCGTTTATTGAGAGGTTATGTTGTAGATATGTTACAGATTCGTCTGTTTGATTTTCCAATTTTTAATTTAGCGGATACGTCGTTGACCTTAGGAGTGATTTTATTGATTATAATGGTTATATGGACCGATGAAGGAAGTGATTTAATTTGATAGAAGAATTTAAACTTTCTAATAATGAAGCAGATCAAGACCGTTTAGATAAAGTTTTGGCTAATTATTATCCAGATTTCAGTAGATCACAATTACAGAAACTAATTAAAGAGAAAAGAATAAAAGTTAACAATCATTTTTTAAAAGCTAACTCCATATTAAAAGGGGATGAGATGATTACTATCGATTTTCCTGAAAAAGAAGCGAGTGCTGAGGAGTTTGAGGTGATTGCTGAAGCGATGGATTTAGATATTATCTTTGAGGATGACAGCTTATTAGTTGTTAATAAACCAGCTGGTATGGTCGTCCATCCTTCTAAAGGACACGCCAATGGAACGCTAGTGAATGGACTTTATTATTATTTAGGAAAAGCTCTATCTCAAGGCTCCCAATCTTACCGACCAGGAATTGTTCATCGAATTGATAAAGATACCTCCGGTTTATTAGTAGTGGCAAAAAATGATCAAGCCCATCGTCATTTAAGTCAACAATTGGTGAATCACACCATGGGAAGGACCTATGTCGCTTTAGTGAATGGACAAGTTGAAAGCGACTCCGGACATATTGAAATGCCTGTTAAACGTGACCCATCAAATCGCTTAAGATGGCATGTGGATCCGTCGGGTAAGGAAGCTATTACTGATTTTCAAGTGTTAGATCGTTTTCAATACGCTACTTTAATAGAATTAAAGTTACAGACAGGTCGGACTCATCAAATTCGAATCCATATGGAGGCTATAGGTCATCCCATTATAGGTGATCCACTTTATCGTAGAAACCTTCAGAATTTACCCGGGGAATTGGCGAATTTGAAAGACGGTCAATTATTACACGCCAAGATTATTCAGCTATTGCATCCTGTTACGAATGAACCTTTACATTTTGAATGTCCGTTACCCTTAAAGATGCAAAAAATTATAAATAGTTTAAAGTAGTAGGAAAAGGAGGGAAGTAGAGATGTCTGAGACCAATCAAAAGATTTTAGCAAAGATCCGAAATTTATTGACTTTAGCTGAAGATGGCGGTAACGATGAAGAGAGTCAAACTGCCTTGCTGATGGCTCAAAAATTGATGTTAAAACATAAAATCTCTCAGCAAGAAATTTCTGATAAACAAAGTCAAGAAATCATTTTGCGCTCCTTATCAGTCTATAAACGCTTGTATTGGTGGGAAAAGGTTTTAGTTAAAATTATTGCCGATAATTTTCGCTGCATGTTTTATATCCAAAGTAACCGACTACCTCATCAACATTCGGTTCAACGTAAAATTGTCTTAATGGGATTTCCAGAAGATGTCGATCTAGCTTTTCAAATGTTTAATTTAGCAGCGGATACAATGAAATATTATTCTAAAATTCATCTAGCGGAATTAAGTGAAGAAGACTTAAGCAGTAATCCTGTATCTCAATTGAGAAAGTCTTATTATCAAGGATTTATGGACGGACTTAAGGAAAAATTTGATTTGCAACGTCAAGCCATGATGAATGAAAATGAAAAATATGCTCTTATTATTCAAACGCCGGAAGCTGTCAAAGAAAAATTTAATCGAGAGATAACGGGTTCACTAACCTTTAATCAACCTTCCTTCTCGCGGTCTAACCATGCCTATCAAGATGGTTTTCAAAAAGGAAAAAATGTTAATCTCACCCAAGGGCAGATAAATCACCAGTCAGAGTCCAATCATTAATACCATCTGATTATTGCAAAAGGTGATTTCAGCAGTTGAACAGCCTATATTTGCTTAGCTGAATTTCAACAACAAATTATGTGGATGATCGAGGCCTTAGATAAGTTAATTAAAACTGCCGTTCCAACTAGTACAGAAGTAACAGAGGCAGCTGAGAGCACTTGCTTAGAATGTAATATGATTAAGAAAGGAGCCTGTTCACTACAGGCTCCTTTCTGATTGAATTTTTAAATGTATGAAAGGACATTTACTTTAGAAGATCCCACAATTAAGCACCCTCAAAATAGCAAATTAAAAGCTAGACTTCCTCTTGACAAGTAAAAAGCTGAGGATATTCATGACACTCTGGATTACGTGGATGGCAGACTCGACGGCCAAAGAGTATTAGCGACTGGTGAGCTTGGGTCCATTGGTCTTCATTTAGAACTTCTGTGACTCTGTTTTCGACTTGGCGTACAGTGGCCCCTGGATCAACAATTTTATGGTGAAGACATATGCGGTGGATATGCGTATCAACGGCAAAAGCAGGTATACCAAATCCTACACTTAAAACTACACTAGCCGTTTTACGGCCAACTCCAGCTAAAGCCTCGAGATCTTTCCGATTACCAGGAACCTCTCCTTGATGGCGTTCTATTAATTGATTGGCACATTGGTGGAGATATTTTGCCTTGTTACGATACAAACCAATTGTTTTCAAATAAGGCATTATCTCTTGTGGACTCGCTTTTGCTAGACTTGCAGGATCTGGATAGGCTTCAAAGAGAGCCGGTGTCACTTTATTAACTGCCACATCGGTTGTTTGAGCACTTAACATTACAGCTATCAATAATTGATAGCGATTTGAAAAATTTAATTCTGGTTTAGCATCTGGAAATAAAGCAACGATTTCTTCTAATACATGACGTGCACATTTGTTAGTTAGCATAATTAAACCCTTTCTAAAGTTTTAACGATTGTCGTTCTTTAAAGACTATCATAAGCAATCTCTATTAATTTCTCAAATTAATTTCGAACATAAAATGATGGTCACTCACAAGATTTTGTGTTAGTATTAAAAACTAGCACTACATCTTGTGTTATTTTTTAATTTAGGAGGAAACCATGGCGATGATAGTTATCGGAGGAATGATTGGAGCAGGAAAAACAAGCTTAGCGACATTATTAGGCAAGGCTTTAAAAAGCCAAGTGTATTATGAAAATGTGGATGACAATCATATTTTACCCTTATACTACACAGCAAGCGAAGAAGAACAAGAAAGAAAAAGATATCCTTTCTTACTACAATTAGATTTTCTATCTAGTCGATATCGAGATATCAAGAGAGCTTTTTATCACCCTCATAATATAATTGATCGTTCGATATATGAAGACTGGTATTTTGCTAAAATAAACCATCAAGCCGGAAAAATTTCTGATGAAGAGTTTTTAATCTATGAAAAGTTATTAGACAATATGATGGAAGAATTACAAGATCTCCCTAAAAAAGCTCCCGATTTAATGGTCTATTTGCACGGATCCTTTGAATGCATTTTAAAAAGAATTAACCAAAGAGGGCGTGAATTTGAACAAGATCCTGAGTTAATCGAATACTATCGCCGTCTATGGCAAGGATATGATGATTGGGTAGATAATCACTATCATGCTTCTCAAGTTTTAAAGATATCGATTGATGATTTTGATGTCTTAAATAATCCTGATGACGCCCAAAAAGTTATAAAAATGGTCATTACTAAACTAGAAGAGCTTGGAGTGCCAGTGGATGGATATTCAGAAGATTAAAGAGCTGACCAAACATTACTTAAGTCAGGAAAAAAGTGGCCACGATTGGTTACATATCCAAAGAGTAGTTACCAATTGTGAACAGATTATTAAACAGATACAAGAGCCCATTAATATTCAAGTTGTTTTAGCAGCAGCTTATACTCACGATTTGTTGGACGATAAATTAAAAGCGGAACACCTGCTTAAGGAAGAAGACTTAAGACACTTACTTGAGCAAGCTAAAGTGCCTCAGAAAGAGGTAGAGCAAGTCTTAACAATTATTAAAAAACTCTCTTTTTCTGCTAATTTAATTGAAAAACAAACCTTAACTTTAGAAGGTCAGATTGTTCAAGATGCCGACCGCTTAGATGCGATGGGTGCCATAGGTATTGCTAGAACTTTCTATTATGGAGGTAGTAAGGGACATATTCTCTATGATCCGAAAGCGGATTCTACTGCTTCACCATCCATATTATCGAAAGAGAGTTATCGTCAAGTGAGAAATGTCCGCCAACATTTTAATGATAAGTTATTAAAGCTTAAAAGCTTAATGAATACTAAAGCTGGACAAAAGATGGCTGAAAATCGCCATCAATTAATGGTTGACTTCTTGCAAGCTTTTGATCAAGAAACACTCTTAAACATAGAACAATCATCTTAAACCTGCATAAGGCTATAAAGATAAAGTTTTCAAGATTGAAATAAATATATAAGCTTGTTATACTCAAATCAGTAAACGAATACAATTAGGAGGCCCTATATGAAATTCTTTTTAGATACCGCAAATGTTGAAGAAATTAAGCGCATCAACGACCTAGGTTTGGTAGATGGTATTACTACTAACCCTACACTGATTTCTAGAGAAGGAAGAGATTTTGAAACGGTAATTAAAGAAATTTGTTCAATTGTCGACGGACCGGTTTCTGCTGAAGTCATTGCTTTAGATTATGAAGGAATGGTTGAAGAAGCTCGGCAAGTTGCCAAATGGGCAGATAATATCGTTGTAAAAATTCCTATGACTGAAGCAGGGTTAAAAGCTGTTAATACTCTATCTAAAGAAGGAATAAAGACTAACGTCACTCTTATTTTCTCAGTTGCTCAAGGTCTTCTAGCGGCTAAGGCAGGTGCTACTTATATTTCTCCATTCATCGGACGTATTGATGACATGGGAGAAGATGGTATGGAATTAATTGCTGACTTACGTTTAGTGCTTGATAACTATGGATTAGATGCTGAAATTATTGCAGCTTCTATTCGTCATATTGGTCACTTTGAAGCAACAGCTGTCGCTGGGGCTGATATTGCAACAGTACCAGGTAGTCTTTTCACTAAACTATGGTCTCATCCATTAACTGACAAAGGAATCGATGGATTCTTAAAAGATTGGGAAGCTTTCCAAAATAAACAATCAAAATAATAAGTAAAAGGATCTAGTTACTAGATCCTTTTTTTATATAAATTTTTTAAAAAGGAAGACTAGTTAAATAACCAAAAAATGCCACAATCATCATACAGGATAAAAGGGCAGTCGCTAAAAAAATACTCTTACGGATTTTATGTTGACATACATAAATAGCAATCAATCCACCAATTCCACCTAAGCAAAGTGTAGCTATTAACAAAGTTTTTTCAGAAATACGCCAAAGCTGATGTTTAGCTTTATATTTATCAAAAGCATAGAGTAAAAATACAATAAAATTCCAAAGACCAAATAGTGCTATTATAAAGTAAATTTTAGTCAACTTAAGTCACCTTTCTATAAACGAGTATACAATTATTATACGCTAAGAAGGAGAAATAAAACGATAATTATTAGATATTAAGTGTGAATAACAATTTAAGCAAAACGTTTTCAAAAGACTAATAAATGAGTTATAATTGTTTTATCAAATTACAGAGGAGAATGTATATGTTAGATACAAGCACATTATTATTAATAATTGGATTGGTTATTATTTTAGGAGCCATTTATTTCTTATCGCGCAAAAGTAAAGACTCAAATATCAAACCCCAGGTTACTGACAAGTCCATGAACGATCCTTTAGGTCCCGTCCATATTAATTCTGATAAGGATTCTTCATCCAATGCTTTAGGGGAAGATCAATTCAAAAATTCCGTTCCTATGCGTGAAGGACAAGCCGCTCAAAAAGCTCAGCATTTCAATGATCAAATGGGAGTAGATTCCGATGAAGCAAGTAAAGTTGAAGAATTAGATACTAACACCATAAATAGTACTCAAAACTCATATTCTTCAAATGAATCATTTAATCATTCTTCTTACCGTTCAGTTCAATACCAAGAAATAGTCGATAATAATGGACTTAAAGATGAATGGGTTCAACTCGAAGGAAAAATAGCCTCATTCTTTACTGAAAATTTAGGAGTTGAAGGCGCGATAGCCTTAGGTTCTTTATCAACTAGCCAAGAAGAATCTAATAATCTTGTTGCCTTAAAATTCATTAACGAGTCTGACGAAACGCTAAAAATAAATGATCATGTAAAAGTCTATGGGAAGATGCAAGGCTTAAAAGTTTCTAGTGGACAACTTGTTCCAGCCATGTTAGTAGATCATTTTGAAAAGATTTAATGAAAACCTTGACAAAAAAATAATAGATGGTAATATATATTTATAAACTTTAACAATTAAATATTTCTGATCAAGCGGTGATTTAATCATGCAGCCCGGTCCTCATTGCGAGGACAGCAGAGATACCTTAGCGTACCTGTGAGACAGTTTTTATTAACTGTCTTTGGTGCGCTTTTTTTGTTAGAGAATCAAGAAAGAAAGAAGGAGATTTTATGTTATCTGGTATTTTTAGGAGTCGGGAAGGCCAATTTTTTGCTATAGGAACTTTCCTTATGATAGCTGGTTTCTTTTTATCATTTAATCCTCTTTTAAGTCGGATAGCTTTTTATTTAGCCATTTTCTTTTTAGGTTTTTTTGCCACTAAAGAAGCTGCTAGTGAGACTTTTTTTGGAAAAAAATTGAATGTAGACCTCCTTATGGTTTTAGCAGCTTTAGGAGCTGTTATTATTAATTATGAATCCGAAGGAGCTATGCTTTTATTTATTTTTGCGGGAGCTGAAGTTTTAGAAGAATATGCGACTAATAAATCTACCAGAGCTATTGAAGAACTAATGGGACATGTACCAAATGTAGCCTTAAAAGTTTTACCGAATGGTGAAACAAAAGAAGTACCCACAGATAGTTTAGAAATAGGCGATCAAGTATTAGTAGCTAAGGGAGACGCTTTACCAATAGACGGTTTCTCGGATCGCTCAGTGATTATTAATGAAGCAGCTTTAACAGGAGAATCTTTACCAGTAGAAAAAAATCAAGGCGAAGAGGTTTTTGCTGGAACAATTAATGAAGGAAATTCATTTAGACTGGAAGTAAGTAAGTTAAGTAAAGACACTGTCTTTTCTTCTATTATTCGAATGGTTGAAGAGGCCCAATCCAATCCCTCTAAAGTGGCTAGTTTTATTGATCGCTTTGAATCAAGTTATGCCATGGGCGTTTTAATCGCTGTGCCACTATTTATCATCGGATTATACTATTTAGCGGATTATTCATTCCAAGAAGCTTTTTATCGTGGCATGGTCTTGCTGACAGTAGCTAGTCCTTGCGCTCTTGTTGCTTCAGCTACTCCAGCCACTTTATCAGCTATTTCAAATGGGGCTAAAAATGGTATTTTAGTTAAGGGTGGAGCAGCCATGGAGTCCTTGAATACCATGGATATTTTATTTTCAGATAAAACGGGTACTCTAACTCAAGGTATTTTTGATGTGGTAGATTACCAGCTAGAAGAAGACTATTTAAAAGAAGTGGTATATATGGAGCAAGGATCAAACCATCCTATTGCTCTGGCCATTGTTAAACACTTTAAGGATTTAGATTTGTCACAAGTTGATCACAGTGAAAAGGTTGAAGAATTACCAGGTCAAGGGATGAAAAAAGGACAGATTCAAGTTGGAAAGCCATCTGTTTTTGAAAATTTAAAAAATTATTTACAATATAATAAACAAACAGAAGAAGGGCATACAACTATTTTCATTGCTAATAATGATAGAGTACTAGGTTATATTTCGTTAGCTGATAAGATTCGTTCAGAATCAATCGAAGCAGTCAAAAAATTCCAGCAAGCTGGCGTGGAAGTTGTTCTTATTACTGGAGATAACCATCAAGTGGCTGAAAAAATAGGACATCAAGTAGGTATTGATAAAATTGTGGCTGAATGCTTGCCAGAAGATAAAATAAAATATGTTAAGGAAAGTCAAGATAAAGATAAAGTAGTAGGGATGATTGGAGATGGAATCAATGATGCGCCCGCCTTAGCAAATGCAAATATTGGAATTGCCATGGGATCTGGTTCTTCTATCGCCATGGAGTCTTCTGAAATTATCGTCGTTAAAAATAATTTACTAAAACTTTTCTATTCTTACCAATTGAGTCATAAACTAAATCGCATTATTAAACAAAACATTATTTTTGCCATTAGTGTCATTCTCATTTTAATTGTTCTCAATCTTTTTGGTATTTTAGATTTACCATTAGGCGTTGTCTTTCACGAAGGGTCGACCATTCTAGTCATTTTAAATGGTCTCCGTCTTTTAAGACAAAGGGAATCATTGAATGAATAAATTTTCTCATAATCTTATTAACTCTCCCAACTTTTAAGTATTTGGGAGAGTTTTATGCATTTAGTATGAAATTGAGATTAAAATGTATTACAATTAAAATTACTTGAAAAAATATAGAGAGGAAGAAAATGAATGTTTGCAATTTTTCGCAAATTAGCATGGTTTTTTAAATTGAGATGGAAGACCTACATCTTAGCAATTGGAGGTTTAATTTCAGTAGCTATTTTGTCTGCCATTATCCCACTATTAATAGGTCAAGTTGTTGATCAAATGGCAAAAGGTGATTTAACTTCTTCCTCTCTTTTACAATATATATTACTTCTCTTACTGATTGGTCTTTTAATGTATGGTTTGCGGTATATGTGGCGCTCTAATCTATTCACGAATTCTACTATTTTAGAGTCGATTATGCGTAACAAATTATACGACCATTTTACAAAAATGGATCAAACCTTTTATGGTAAGTATCGGACAGGAGATTTAATGGCTCATGCTACGAATGACTTAAGAGCTTTACGTTTTGTAGCTGGGGGAGGCATCTTAACTTTAACAGATGCCATATCCATAACAATTGTTACACTCTTTTCAATGGTAATTATTATTGATTGGAAGTTAACCCTTTATACGATTATTCCTTTCCCATTGCTTATTCTTGTTTCTAGATATCTAGGTAAATGGATTAATAAATATTTTAGAGAGTCCCTTAGAGCCTTTTCTAAAATGAACGATCATGTTCAAGAAAGTGTCGCTGGAATGACTGTCATTAAAGCTTTTGGTGAGGAAAAGGAAGACCTCCAGGACTTTGTTAAAGCTACTGATAACGTCATTGCACAAAACCGTAAGGTCCATTTAGTCAATTCGGCTTATTCTCCTATCATCAACTTAATTACTGGATTAACTTATGTCTTAACGATTATCTTTGGTTCATATTTTGTGAGTGAGGGCAGAATCTCAATTGGTCAATTAATTGCTTATTTCTCTTATTTGGGAAACATGACTTGGCCTCTTTTGGCAGTAGGTCGATTAGTCAATACTATGGAAAGAGGAAATGCCTCTTATGACCGTGTAACTGAACTCTTAGCTCAAAAAGCAAGTGTTAATAATCCAAAAGATGGTATTAAGAAACTTCCATTTGAGCATTTAAAAGTTAATATTAAAGAATTTACTTACCCTAACAGTGAAGAAATCAATTTACAAGATGTTACTTTTGAATTAAGCGAAGGACAAACTTTAGGTATTGTAGGGAAGACTGGCTCCGGTAAAACCACACTTTTGAACTGTCTAGTGCGTCTGTATGATTTGGATCAAGGTCAAATTTTATTTGATGGTCAAGATTTAGTAGAGATTGATCTAACTTACTTGAGAGATCATGTGGGTTATATTCCCCAAACAAACCTACTTTTTTCAACCTCTGTTAGAGAAAATGTTCGTTTTGGTCGTCCACAAATGTCTCAAGAACAAGTAGAACATTACACTCAAATAGCTGATATTCACCAAGATATTCTGGGCTTTACGGATGGCTATGATACGGAAGTAGGTGAGAGAGGTGTATCACTTTCTGGCGGTCAAAAACAACGAATTTCGATAGCTAGAACCTTGGCTATGCAACCACAGATTTTATTAATGGATGACGCGCTTTCAGCGGTGGATGCCAGAACGGAACAAGCCATTTTAAGAAAGTTAAAAGAGGAAAGAAATAATGGCATTTCAATTATCGCAACGCACCGTTTATCTTCCGTTATGCATGCCGACGAGATTATTGTTTTAGATGAGGGAAAAATAACCGAAAGAGGCAATCATCAAGAATTAGTCGCTTTAAATGGATGGTATGCTAATATGTTTAACCAGCAACAATTAGAAGAGAAATTAGGAGGTGAAGTCCGTGAAGACGAATAAGAAAACCAGACAAACTAAATTTTCAATTGTCGAACAAATTGATATCTTGCGCTATCTTTTCTCTTTCGCTTCAAACCAGTGGTGGCGGTTCCTTATTTCTGTAGTAGCTATGATTACATCCTCAGCAATTGCTGCCTATTTACCGATTATTATAAAACGTTATTTAGACAGCATTTCTGCCGGTCAAGTGACAAGTTTTAGCATTACTATTAGAGTTGCAATAACTTATTTAGGGCTTTTAATGCTAAGAATGCTCTTAATTTATGCAAAAGATTTCTATTTCTTTATGGCGAGTGAATACACCGTAGCAAGTATGCGTAACCGTTTATACTCAAAACTAGGCCAACTAAGTATGAACTATTTCAATCAAACACCCAATGGGGAAGTTGTTTCACGAATTACTAACGATACCGAAACGATTAAAGAATTCTGGAATGTTTTCTTAACATTCTTTGATGGTTTTATTAATGCAGTTACTGTCGGAACAGCTATGTTTAGTTTACATGCTGGTATTTCATGGATGTTCATTGCCTTCCTACCTTTAGTTTTTATTCTAATTTACATCTATCAAAAGATATCGACTGTCGTTTATCGCAAGATGCGATCTGCTTTAGCGCGTGTGAATGCTAAATTGGCCGAATCAACTATGGGGATGTGGTTAATTCAGCAGTTCAATCAAACAGAGCGTATGAAAGATGAGTTTGATCAAGTTAATCAAGAATATGTTAAAGCAAGAACCGATATGTTCAAAATGAACGCTATCTTTTTAATGCCTGCGGTTAATTTGATTGAAGAAATTGTTTTAGTATTAGTAATTTGGATTTTTGGTAATCATTTACTGAAGGGAAATAACTTAGATATCGGGATGATTTATGCTTTTACTTCTTATTCTAAATCATTTTTTAATCCAATTGGTAATATGTTGGATAGTCTTTCAGTCTATCAAGATGGATTGGTCTCTGCTTCAAGAGGCCGTAGGCTTTTAGCAAACTCAGATGTTAATCCAAGTCAGACCAATAAGAAAATTCAAAGACAACTGGATGGAGAAGTATCAACCAAAGATTTAAGTTTTTCATATGACCAAGAACAACTAGTTCTTAAAGAAGTAAATATTAAAGCCCATCAAGGTCAAATGATTGCTTTAGTGGGACATACTGGATCAGGTAAGTCAACTATCATCAATCTCTTAATGCGTTTCTATAACTTTGATCAAGGGGAAATTAATTTTGATGGTGTCTCTATTAAAGACTATGACTTAGCGACCCTTAAAGACCAAGTCTCATTAGTTCAACAGGATGCTTTTATGTTTTATGGTAGCATCAAAGATAATATTCGTTTGCACGGAAATTATTCGGATGAAGAAGTCATAGCAGCTGCTAAATTTACTGGAGCTGATCACTTTATTGAAGCCTTCCCTGATGGTTATGATCATCTAGTGACCGAAGGAGGAGCATCCTTATCTGCAGGACAAAAACAATTAATTAATATTTCTCGCTCGGTGATTCGTCAACCTAGAATTTTAATTCTTGATGAGGCCACTGCCTCAATGGATACCGAAAGTGAGCAATACATTCAAGCAAGTTTGGATAAAATCAGACAGCAAGCGACTTTAATTGTCATTGCACATCGTTTATCAACTATTAAAAAAGCCGATCAAATTTACGTTTTGAATAAAGGTAAAATCATTGAAGCTGGACGACATGATGAGCTGATAGCTCATGAAGGCATTTATTACGATATGTACCGTTTACAGTCTTTAAAAGAACAATAAGAATGATTATTGCTTCTCAGTAACCGTTTTACTAGTCACTTTTAAATTTTTAGGTTATGCTTGGTTTAATAATAAAAAAGGAGTTGATCGTAATGGGCTTATTTGATTCATTGAATCCATTAGATATGTTATTACAAGGTTCTAAGGCACAAAGTAATAAGAATTTAGCGAATAAAGCAGGTTTAGACTTAGGAGACTTTGGTAAAATAGCTACTATTGGCTTGCCAATCATTTTATCAGCAATTAATAAAAACACTCAAACACCTGAAGGGTTAGAATCCTTTAATAATGCTTTAAACAAGCATGAGGATATTAAGGACTACCAATCAGTTGACCAATTAACGGAAAACGTTGATCCTCAAGATGGTGATAAGATTTTAGGTCATGTGTTTGAAGATAAGCAAACCATTATCGGTCGCATCGCTAATACTTTAGGTATGTCTGAGAATGCTGTTAAGCGGACTTTGATTGTAGTGGCTCCTTTAATATTAAAATATATGGCAGATCGTAAGAAGACCAATGGACTAGATAAAGAGGGGCTTCAAAAAGAAGCGAATCAGACTTATGAAAGAGTAAATTCCTCTTTAAAAGAGCGTGGTGTAGCCCAAACTAATGGAGGAAATATAATTGATATGATTCTCGGTAATCAAGCTGCTGATACCAATAATCCTGATCAAAATGATAAAGCTAATGGATTAGAAGGTATCTTGGATGGTATTTTAGACTTATTTAAATAAATTAAAAAAAGTTCGCTAAAATTAGCGAACTTTTTATCTTAAATCTTCTTAAAAGCATATTGGCCTGAGGAATAATGAATATTTAAATAAGCCGTGCTATAATATTGCTATCTATTTAAAGAGGGTGGTAGGTAAATTGGTTTTTTCAAAATCGCCAGTCGGTATGCGCACTTTTAAAACAGCTATTGCTGTTTTTATCTGCATTCTTTTTTCTTTTTACGTCCTTAAAATCAGTCCTATGCTTTCATGTATTGCAGCTATTTTTTCACTTAGACAGGACTTAGAAAGTAGTTATATTTTTGGCAAGGCCAGAATCATAGGTGTACTTTTATCGGGTGCGGTAGCTTTGCTATTTATTTATTTATTTCCAATATCTTCCAGTCAAGACGAAATATTGATTGGACTCGTTCCAATAGCAATTATTCTCTATATTACTATCGCTAGTCGCATTCATTTACAAAAAGGAATCATAACCGGATGTGCCACCATGTTAGTTATTTTTTTTAATATACCTGTAAATAATCAATTAAGTTATACTCTGATTCGTTTATTTTCAACAGTCATGGGAGTGGTAGTGGCACTAATCATTAACTATCTTCTTCCCAGCTCATCAGATAAAGATTATTAGTAAAATATTTTATAAGGAGTCTAAAATGAAATTAGGAATTCATGATTTATTACCACTAAATGAAGACGAATCCACTCAAACAAGGTATGAAAAGACTATAGAAATGGTTAAAAAATTAGAAGCTCTCGGTTATGATCGCTATTGGGCTTCTGAGCACCACGGGATGTCTACCGTAGCTAGTTCTGCTCCAGAAATTCTACTGGCCTATTTAGCTGCTGTTACTAAACAAATTCGTCTAGGAACAGGCGGGACGATGATTGTAAATTATTCTCCATTAAAAATCGCTGAAACATTTAAAACCTTGACTTTATTGGCACCAGATCGAATTGATTTTGGTATTGGAAGAGCGCCAGGAACTGATCACAATGGTATGATGGCCCTTTCACAGGGCAATTCGATTGATTTTGACCATTTATATGATAAAGCTCAAGTTATATTAGACTATATGACGGATACCGTTCCCAAAGGATTTTATGGGCTGACTCAAGCTATTCCAGTCAAGACGCGGACCATTGCTCAACCTTGGATGTTAGGATCATCTGGACAGTCAGCAACCAAAGCGGGACAAATGGGACTGGGCTATTCTTTTGCTAAGTTCTTTGGGGTAGAAACGGAAGCTTCTGTATTTAAAGCCTATCGCGATCATTTTCAACCGAGTGAATTTTTCCAAGAACCCAAAGTGATGGTTTCTTATAAGATTATTTTAGCTGATTCAAAAGATGAAGCCGATTACTGGGCAAAACCTTCTGAAATTGCTCATATTCGCAAAAATAATCTTCCTTTGATGTCCTTTGAAAGAGCTCAAGCCATTGATTTAAGTTTAGAAGAAAAAGCTATGTTAGATGAAAAATATCAAAGAAGATTTATGTTAAAAGGTACCCCAGAACAAGTAGGAGAGATTCTTCATGAAGAAATTGAACGTTTGGGAATTGACGAATTAATGGCTTATATGCCAATACCAGATCAAAAAGCACGCCTCCATTCTTATAAATTATTGGCTGAGCTTTTTAAATAATCTCAGTCTCTAGTTGGATGGAAGGATGTCTATAATCCTTTAAGATATATTTGTAGGTTGTAGCCAAGAGAAAGAAGTGATTAAATGAAAAAGAAACAGATAAAATTAACTTTAGCTGAAAAATTCCCACTCTTTTTAAAATCTTTTTTTAAGAGAGAAACGCCAATGTTAGCCAAAGTACTCATTCTAGCAACTTTTTTATATGTCTTACTACCTACCGATTTGTTGCCAGATTTTTTAGGTCCTCTAGGTTTCATTGACGACGCTTTATTACTTCCTTTGATGGTTAATAGTGTGGTCAAGCTTCTACCAAATCAAATGGTACAACAAGAAGTCAAAGCCAATTAATATTAATAACTAGCCAATCTCACTTAAATTTAAGTGAGATTGGCTTTTTTACTTGGAATTTATTTTAAATGGTATTTAAGGTATACTGAAGCAAGTGATGATAACAAATTATGAAAGTAAGGTGAGGCTATGTTTAAGTTATTTCTATCCGATTTAGATGACACATTATTGGATCATAATAAGAATTGGAGTTCCGATTTTGAACAATTCAGAACCACTTTAGCAAAAAAAGGTGTCGCTTTCACATTAGCAACCGGTCGTTCAGCTAAGGCTGTTCAACCGATTATTGATGAATTAGATTTAAAACTTCCTTATGCGACTTCTAATGGCGCAAATATTATGTTAGAAGGTAAAGTTATCCAGTCTTTTAGCTTTCCTATTGGTCCTTTACGTCCTTTAATTGAGGTGGCTTTAAGCATGGGGCTAACTGTTGTGTATGTTGTTAATGGAGAAGAGTTTGCTTTAACGGAGACAGAGTTTATTCGACATGAATTGAAAGATAACTTTACCGAACAAATTATTCGTCCAATTAAGCCAGAAGATTGGGCCAGCATGAAAGTCGATAAGTTTTTAATTGTTGATGACCATCCGGAAACAGGATTATCTCGACTCCATGCTTTAGTTAATAATCTAAAACCAGAGTATCGATACCTTACTTATTCAGACTGGGCAATGGATATTGTAGCAGCAGATGTTAGTAAGGGTAGAGCCTTGCATTGGATCGCTGATTATCTAGGAATTACCAGCGATCAAGTGATAGCTGCTGGTGATAACCACAATGATATTGACTTATTAAAAGAAGCGGGGCGTAGTATCGCTGCTCTTAATGCCTTAGACGAAGTTAAACGAACAGCCATGATTACAGCTAAGAAAAATTATGGCGATGGCATTATTGAAGAAGTTCTTAAAATTTTGGAATAGGAGAGAGTAAAGTGAACTACCAACAGTTAATTCATGATTTAGTAAACGCAAAAGGAGCACCCGGCTTTGAAGATGAAGTCTTGGAGGTTCTATATAATTATAAAGGTTCCTATACCATGCAAAGTGACAATCTAAAAAATGCCTACTATAACCTCGATCAGCTAGACCCTCATAAACCCACCTTAATGTTAGATTCTCACACTGATGAAGTGGCTTTCATGGTCAAAGCGATTGACGAAAGAGGATTAATTCATATACAAGCGCTAGGTGGTTGGTTAGCAGAACACGTCTCTGCTCAGCATTATTTAGTTCGTGATCGTCTAGGCAATTACCATCCGGGTATTTCAACATCTAAACCAATTCATTTCATGACTGCCGAAGAAAGAGCCAAAAAGATAACTTTAGCTGATTTAAAAATAGATGTCGGTGCAAGTAGTCGTCAAGAAGTGATTGAAGATTTCAAAATTACAATTGGTCAACCGATTGTGCCTGCCACCGAATTTGCTTTCAATGAGCGCAATCAAGTAATGTTTGGTAAGGGATTTGATAATCGAATTGGTGTAGCTGTTTCAGTGGCTATAATGAATGAGATGCAAGATTATCTTAAGGATTTACCATTTAATCTAGTAGCAGCTTTTGCAGCCCAAGAAGAAGTTGGTATGCGTGGAGCGGTTGTAACAAGTAAACGTGTAAATCCTCAGATGGCTTTAGTGTTTGAAGGGACTCCTTCGGATGACTTTACTGCTGATCAGTACTTGGAACAAGCTCGTTTAGGAAGAGGCCCTCAATTACGCTACCGAGATAACTCCTATATAGCCAATGAATGGATGCTTAAGCGCTTTAATCAATTAGCCAGTGAAAACAATCTTCCCCTTCAACATGCGGTAAGAGAGGGCGGTTCAACCAATGCGGGTTCTATACATCTTTCTAACCAAGGAGTGCCTGTAGCTACTTTGGGTACTCCGACGCGTTATGCCCATACTAATTATTGCTTCTGTTCTTATAAGGACTTTGAAAATACTGTGAAACTTAGCCTAGCTTTCATTAAGAATTTAACAGCAGAGAATTTTAAGCAATTTGAATTGAAGTAAGCAGTAAATTGTTTATAAAAGGTACAATAAAAATTTAAAACTGAACGTTCAAAATTTTTTGAGTCGTTATTGGCTCTTTTGATAAAGAAAGTCTTTAGTCTCACCTAAAGATTTGTTAGAATACTTTGTATGTGATGAAAGGGGTTGGGACGATGCAAAAATTAGGTTTCGATAATGATAAATATCTCAAAGAACAATCTAAATATATCTTTGAGCGCCTTGAGAATATTGATAAACTCTATTTAGAATTCGGTGGTAAATTAATCGGTGATAAGCACGCTAAGCGAGTATTACCGGGTTACGATGAGGACGTTAAGTTAACCCTTTTGACTAAGCTTAAAGACCGTGCTGAAATTATTATTTGTATTTATGCCGAGGATATTGAACACCATAAAATGCGTGGCGACTATGGCATTACCTACGACCAAGAAGTTCTACGCTTAATTGATGAGTACCAAACTTTAAATATTAAAGTAAACAGTGTCCTATTAACTAGATATAAAGGACAAAAAAATGCCACTGTTTTTAAGAAAAATATTGAAAACAGAGGAATTAAAGTGTACTTACATGAGGCGATTAATGGTTATCCAACGGATCTGGAAGTTCTCTTCTCAGAAAATGGTTTTGCTAAAAATCCATATATTGAAACCACTCAACCCTTAATCATAGTGACAGGACCCGGGGCTGGATCAGGTAAGTTAGCAACTTGCTTGAACCAACTTTATCATGAACATCAAAAGGGGATTAAGGCTTCTTATGCTAAGTTTGAAACTTTCCCCGTTTGGAACTTGCCACTAAAACATCCAATTAATGTGGCTTACGAAGCAGCTACTGTTGATTTAAATGATATCAATGTTCTTGACTCTTATCATTTAGATGCTTATAACGAAATGGCTGTCAATTATAATCGCGACATGCAAATGTTCCCAGTTATTCGCCGTATCTTAGCCAATACCACTTCACCGAATTTAATCTACCAATCTCCTACAGACATGGGTGTCAACCGGATTAAGTCGGGAATTACTAATGAAGAGGTTGTTAAAGAGGCGGCTCAACAAGAAATTATTCGGCGCTACTTCCAAATTGAACAGGATTATAAAGTCGGAATTGTGGATGAAGAGGTCCGTTCGAAGATGCACTTATTAATGGAAGAGAGTGGACTAACAGCTGAAGACCGGCTTCCGGTTGTAAAAGCTCAAGCCTACGCTCAGTCGGTTAAAGAACGCTTCCCACAAGAAGAAAACCCAGCAGTCATTGCCATTCAATTAAGCGATGGACAAATGATCACTGGTAGACGAACCGAATTAATGGATGCACCAGGAGCAGCGATTATGAATGCTTTAAAGACCTTGGCCGGTATTTCAGACCAAATCGATCTTTTGGCTCCAATGGTTTTACAAACGATTCAAAATCTTAAAGCGAACAAACTACAAAGTAAGCATCCCATCTTAACTTTAAACGAATTACTGATTGCCTTGGCGATTTCAGCGGTAACAAATCCAACGGCTCAAGCAGCCTATCAAGCATTATCAAAATTAAGTGGAGCACAAGCACATTCTAGTATTATCCTATCGCAAGATACTAAAAACCAATTACAAAATTTAGGGATTGATATTACTTGCGATGCCGTTTTTGTTTCACGTTCATTAAAGGGAAATTAGACTCAAATAGTGATTAATCAAATCTTCTACTTATTGAAGCTCTCAGTAGGTAGAAGCTTTTTTATTGATAATTAAACACATTATGTAATAATTTAGAAGCATGAAAAATAAAATTAGGAGGTATAGGATGAAAAAATTAACAGATTCCATTCGTTTAAGACACGGTGCACAATTAACTAATCGCATTGTTCAGCCACCGATGAAGACTTTTTCTGGATTAAAAAAAGGATTTAATAGTCAAGAAACCCTGGACTACTACCAAAGAAGGTCGCAATCAGCGGCTATGATTATCGCTGAATATCATTATGTTTCACCAGAAGGAGGTCCAGCTAACCGTTTAGGATCACCTGAGCAATTGGCTGCTTTTTCTGACGATTATTTACCTGGTCTAAAAGAATTGGCCAAAAGAATAAAATCCAAAGGTAATAAAGCCATTCTACAAATCCACCATTCGGGTTACCAAGCTCATCAAAGAGCCAGCGAAGGTTTACCGGTGTATGGTGTGTCAGCTGTGGATTTAGATTTTCTAGACCATGAAATTGTGCCCTTAAGTATCGAACAAATTAAACAAATCGTAAAAGATTTTGGCCAAGCTACCAAACGAGCGATAAAAGCTGGTTTTGATGGGGTTGAAATCCACGGTGCTAACCACTATTTGATCCAACAGTTCTTTTCTAAAAACACCAACTATCGCAAGGATCAATATGGCGGTTCTTTAGAAAATAGGATGCGCTTTGCCCTTGAAGTAACAGATGAAGTGACTCGAGTTGCCAAAGATTTTGGACCAGAAGATTTTATTGTAGGATATCGGATTTCCCCAGAAGAAATTCATGGGCAAGATATCGGCTATAATGCTGAAGAAGCAAGAGAGTTAGTGGCCGCATTACAGCCTTATGAGCTCGATTACTTACATTTATCTCTTTGGGGATCTTATGATAGTAAACCAAAAGATAGCCAACAAACGTTTTCAGAAATCTTTCAACCGGTACTGGATGAAGAAACATTGCTTGTTTTAGTAGGAGGCGTTTTTGATGCTGATTCTGCCCAAAGAGCATTAGATTACACAGACTTAGTAGCTATCGGACGTGGTACCTTAATAGAACCGGACTTTGCCTTAAAGATTAGTCAAGGACGTCCTGAGTTTATAAATTCGCATATTTCAAAAGAAATATTGACCGATCTAGCTTGGCCAACTGGCTTATATGAAGCTTTTACTTCTCCTCGTTCAACTCTACCGCCTATCCCAGGTATGCAAGAAATGTTAAAAGAGCTTCAATAAATAAAAAGAAGACTGCTGTTTATGTAATGAACCCCTAAATCCGGACTCGGATAGAGGGTTCTTTTTATGTCTAAATATTCAAAAGGGTTTAAAATCAAATTAGTGAATGAATATCTTGATGGAACGACCGGTGGTCGTGATTTAATAGCAGAAAAGTATGGAATTCCATCTTCTACAGTTAGAAATTGGATAGAGATGTATGAAAACCATGGGTTCGAAGGATTTAATAAAAAGCTCAATAAAATAGAATATAGTGGTGAATTTAAGTTGTCTGTCATAAAATATAGGCAAATACATGAATGTTCCTATCGAGAAGCTGCTGAAAAATTCGATTTACCTAGCGGATCGCTGATATGTAATTGGAATCGAATTTATCAAAAAGAAGGTTTCTCAGGCTTGAACAAACAAAGCGGAAGGCAGAGAAAAAATATGACAGATAAAAGAAAAAAAGAAGGCTGATCATCAACCTTTAAACGAAAGCGAACGAGAAGAACTCATTCGCTTAAGAGAAGAAAATAGACTCTTAAAAATGAAAGAGCTCTATGAAAAAAAGTTATCAGCCTTGCTTCTAGAAGAAGAAGCCGAAGCAAGTAAAAGACGCAGATAATTTTAGACTTACTTGAAAAACACCCTCAAACTCAAATAATTGAATGGCTTAAGATTAGTCGATTACCTAAATCAAGCTTTTATGAGTGGAAGAAAAAGTTCAAGCTAACGATTGATCCGGATGCTCAAATCAAGCAGGAAATTAGAAATATTGTTAAAGCGTCCAAAGGACGTTACGGATACCGTCGAGTCAGTCTAAAGTTAAGAAAACTGGGGTATATTGTTAATCATAAGAAAGTTTTGCGAATTATGAGAGAAGAAAATTTTCTTTGTAGTAAGTTTAATACTCGAAGCAGAAAATACAGCTCATAAAAAGGAACTGTCGGTAAAATCGCAGACAACATCGTTGCTCGTCAATTTAATGTTTCGGCAGCCAATAAATTATGGTTAACTGATGTCACCGAATTTCGTTTATCGGGTCAGGAAAAAAGACTGTATCTTTCACCTATTTTAGATGCGTTTAACGGAGAAATAGTCACTTATAATTTAAGTTATAAACCTGATATCCGCATGACAAATACGGTGTTAGATCAGGCTCTTCAAACAAGAAACATTGAATCTAATTTAATCATTCATTCGGATCAAGGCTTTCACTACCAGCATAAATCATGGATGTCAAAACTCACAGAAAATGGCGTCACTCAAAGCATGTCTCGAAAAGGAAATTGTTTGGACAATTCTCCGATGGAGAATTTCTTCGGAATTCTTAAACAAGAGATGTTCCATGGTGTCACATTTAACTCTTATGCTCATTTAGAGAAAGAAATTAAAAGTTATATCCGTTGGTATAACGAAGAAAGAATTAAAGCAAAATTAAACGGCTTGTCTCCTATTGAATACAGGATACAAACCGCTTAAAAATTAAATATTAAATTTTTGTCCGTGTTTTGGGGTGCACATCATTATTAGCGGCAGTCTTCTTTTTATGAAATTTGATGAATCCATTTTTTGGATTTTACTCTGAATAGGCCAATCACTAATTTGGTGACTTCTTCAGTAGCGGCTAACATCACAACCCATTGAATAGGGAAGTTAAGAACAGCCGCTCCTAAGAAGGCTAGAGGAACACCAACTAACCAGACAGAACCCATTTCTAAGAAGAGGGAATACTTAGTATCGCCTCCACCTCTTAGAACGCCAACAATTAGAATCGAGTTAACAGCTTTTAAAATAAAGACAAAGCCCATATAATTTAAAAGGATTTTACAAAGTTCATAAACATCAGGAGTTAAATTTGGAAATAGCTGTAGACTAATGGATGGGGTGACGGATAAGAAAAGCCCCACAATAAGTGCGATAACTGCGCCCATTTTTAGAAAGCGAATGGCGTGAGGATAGACAACATCCATGACGCCTCGTCCAATTGTATTTCCTAACATTATTGTACATGCATTGGAGAGACCACGTATTAAAACAAAGGCTAAGTTTTGGATGGCAAAAACAACTTGAATGGCTGCTGTTTCTTTGGTCCCAACCATGGCATAAGCCACGCTATAAAGCACTTGACCGAGTCCCCAAAAAGTTTCATTAACAATTACAGGGAAGGTTATACGCAAGAAGTTTTGAATAAAGTCGCCTTTAAAATTAAACATCTCTTTAATAGGTCCATTAAGCGGAGAATCGTAGCGACTGACTGTGTAAAAAATAACTAACAGTTCCATTAATCTAGCAATAATTGTACCTACTGCTGCTCCTACTACACCTAATTCAGGGAAACCAAATTTACCAAAAATGAAGGCATAGTTGAAAAAGGCATTAAAAACAAAACCAACTATAGCGGCTGTTAATGGCGAACGAGGGTTTCCTGTTGAACGAAGGGCCACACTATTAACAAAGCTAACTCCTGTTAAAGCATAAGACCAAGCAACAACGCTTAAGTATTTTGATCCTTCAGCAATAACGGCAGGATCATCAATCATTAAACCTAGAATTTTTTCTGGTATAAACCAAGCCAATAAGGTGAACAGACAAGCTACTACAAAGGTGATTAAGCAAGAGAAAGCATTAACCTTTTGTAGCTTTTCCAAATCACCCCGTCCATGGTATTGAGCAATCATAACCGAAGCTCCCGTTGCGGTACCAAAGCAAATCATAGTGAAAAAAAAGAAGACTTGATTTGCCAAGCCAACTCCTGCGATTGATTCCGGACCAAGTGATGAAATCATCATGGTATCTAAAGTATTCAAAAAAGAAACAATTAAGCTTTGTAAAGAGATTGGAATCGCGATGGCTAACATTTTACGATAAAAATCTTGATTATTCATAAGACACCTCACTTTAAACTGTCATTCTATTATACCTAATTTTAAGAAAAAAGCTGTAAGAATTTGATGAGAATTATTAGACTACTAAATCCATTTATCTTTAGTTCAATAGATGACAAAAGCATAAATTTTAAAATTTATGTTAGAATAAAGTAAAAACGAATAAGGATGTAAACTATGTCAACTATAAAAGAACAGTTCTATCATTTTATTACTACTGAAAAAGACTATCCAAAAATTGATCTTAACCAAATAATAAAAGAAGAAAACGGTGATATATTAAATGATTTCAATACTAAAGATCACGTTAAAAAGATCACTCAAAGGTTAATACAAAATTTTCCAAAAGGTAAGGAAGAAAAGCAGATACTTTTAGCCTATGAGGATATTTTAAAAATAGAAGTCGACGACTTACTAATAATACTGAAGGAATCATCAAACATTTCAAAAGAGACCAAGACATTTAAAGCTTTGACCCAGACTGAAACTATTTTAGTTACTCCTGAAGATAGATTAATCGAGTTAAAACAAATAGGTCTAGATCATCTTATTCTCTTAATTGAAACAGGATCCGATCCGATATTAAATTTTCATAATCAGAAACTTTCGATTAAGCAAAAAGGAATTGCTCTTAAGCGTTTAGAAAAATTAGGCATAGACTACTCAATCGGTTTCGTTTTAGGATACGGTGGCAGCAACTTATCCGAAAAACATACTATTGAATCGGCTAAATTTTTAAACAAAACTCGAGCTAAGGTAGTTTTTATGATGACTTATCAAGAAGAAAACATCAATGATCTAAATGAAGAACAAAGAGAAGAATTTCAAGTATTAAGTGATCGTCAAAGCTTAGAGGAGACTTTGTTCTTTTTAAACCACCTACGGTTAGAAACTTTCTTGGATGGAAGTCATTATTCCAACACAGTAGCTCTAAGTGGAAATATTCCTGAGGATAAAGATCAATTAATTAAGCGCTGTGAAGACAAACTTTTTGAATGGGAAGAAAAACCTGAAAGTTTGCTAGGTTTTTTGAAAGATTTATAAGCTAAAATAGTTACAGAAACAAAATATTAATTTGTGAAAAACTTTTAATAAAAAAGATAAATAAATTTTTCTAAATGAAGAAGGATTGATGGTATGTATAAAATCATAATGTTTGACGTAAGAGAAGAAGAAGAAATAATTGCAAAAGAATGGGCCCAATCACATCAGGTAGAACTCACCCTTCGTAATCACTCACTTGGAAAAGAAGATTTTGACTATATAAAGGAATACGACGGAATTACCATCTCTCAAGTAGCGCAGGTAGACGATAGCTTTTATGAAAAATTAGCCAGTTTTGGCTTTAAACAAATTGCCCAACGTAGCGCTGGTTATGATATGTATGATTTAGCTAAAGCAAAAGAAAAGGGAATTATTATTAGCAATGTGCCAATCTATTCACCTGAATCAATTGCGGAATGGACTGTTTTAATGGCAGGAAATTTAATCAGAAAGTATGACCTTGTTCAAGATAAGGTTAAACAGCATGATTTTACTTGGGGACCTCCAATGCGGGGGCGTGTAATCGGAGATATGAGGGTTGCTATTATTGGAACAGGTAACATAGGAATAGCTACAGCTAAAATATTTAAAGGGTTTGGTTGTGAAATAGTGGGGTATGACTTGTATCCTAAAGATAACTTAGACCATTTATTAACTTATGCTGATACTATTGACCAAGCTGTCTCTAATGCAGATGTCGTTTCATTGCATATGCCTGTTACCGATCAGACGTATCATCTATTTAATTATAAACAATTGAAGAAGTTTAAAAAAGGAGCTTATTTATTAAATATGGCACGTGGGGCTATTATTAATTCAAATGACTTAATCAAAGTTTTAGATGAAAACCACTTAGCTGGAGCTGCTCTAGATACCTATGAAGATGAGAGTCATTATGTGGGGAATGACCTTAAGAATAATAAAATTGAAGATGAAGTTTTCATTCAAATATTAAACCATCCTAAAATAATCTATTCGCCACATATTGCTTTTTATACCGACCAAGCTGTTAAAAATTTAGTAGAAGGTGGACTTAATGCCACTTTAGATGTTTTAAAAACAGGAACAACAGATTATCGAGTGAATTAAAAAAACTCTGTTAAACACACAAGTGTTTAACAGAGTTTTTAAGTTAAAAGTTAAAATTATTGATCAGAGTATTTATCGAAGTAACCTTTGATGTAGATGAAAGGAGTCCCTTTATCACCAGAACCAGAAGTTAAATCAGATAAAGAACCTAATAAGTCTGTCAGTTGACGAGGGGTTGTACCGATTCTTTCTGCTTGGTCTTGACTAGCCGCTGCATGGCCAGCAATATAATCAGAAATAGCAGTTTGTAAATCTTGACCTTCTAAATCTTTGAATTTACCATCTGCCAAATATTTTAGTTTTACTTCATCAGGTGTTCCTTCTAATCCACTTGTATAAGCAGGGGATACAATCGGATCGGCTAATTCCCAAATTTGACTTTGAGGATCCTTAAAAGCACCGTCACCGTAAATCATGACATCGATTGTTTTGCCAGTTAAATCTTTAATTAAAGATTGCACGTTATTGACAAAAACTTCACCATTGATAGGGAAGAGCTTAACGATTTCATCCGAAGAAAGGTTGGCACCTAACAAACCGAAGTCTGGGTTTGAACCACTGCCGTCAATTGGCTGATTCATAATTTCATCTAAACGTAAGACTTTTGAAGCGCCTGCTTGTAGTAAGCGTTTTTGTGTTCGTTTACGTGTGTGAAGATCGGCTGCAATGACAGTGTCTGTATAATCTAAGATTGCTTTTGGCTGGTTTGCCAAGATAATTGTACAGTTAGCGCCTTCCCCTTCAATTGTTTCACGGTAAAGGCTTAAATAGTCCACACCTGTAAAAGGATGCTTCATATCAGCGAAGATCTTTTTGATTTCTGCTTCAGTAAAGACATCGGTCCAGGGATTGATGCCAGCATCATCTAAATCTTCAATTAACATGAGTGGGTTACCGACTTCATCGGATGGATAACTCAATTGAACAATCACTTCATCGGCTGCACGAGCAATCGCTTTTAAAGTAGACTGGAATCGATTCCGACTGGTAATTGGGAATACGACGCCAATTTTTTTAGATTGTAATTTATTTTGGATATCTTTAGCAATTTGATCAAGTGTAACATAATTGCCTTGAGCACGCGCTAAAATGGATTCCGTAATAGCAAGAACATCCCGGTCCTCAATCATATATTGAGCTTCTTTAGAAGACTCTAATAAAGTCTCAACAACAATTTTGACTAGGTCATCCCCTTCATGGATAACTGGTGCTCTCAAGCCTCTTACTACGGTACCTACTGTTCTTTTCATAATCAGATTCCTTTCTCTCATTGAGATAAAATAATCGACCAACAACGTATAAATGAAAAAAACGACGGAAGACCGTCATCACCCATTTACTTATGTAGTTTATCATAGCAATACTGGAAGTGAAATGTTAAAGACTAATTTTAAAGAAAGATAAACATAAACGTTCGGATTTTAATTTATAAATAAGAGTCATTATGCTATTTTTGATTAATTTAATAGGGAAGATAAACGAGAAAACAATATATATAATAGATAGTTTGAAAGAACAATTAAAAATCCGAACATTTCATGTAACACTTAAAAAAACACATATTAAAAATTTCTAAAAATTGTTTAAAATAAATTAATATATCTTTATATATGAATTTCGAGCTAATAAAAATCAATCATGTTAATTGAATTCTTTCAAACAAATATGATATAATTTTATCTTATTACCTATTATTTACAGGGAAAGGGTTTTAAGGAACATCAGACTTGATTTATTCTAGGTGTGTTCCTTTCTGTACAAAGATTAATAGTATATCTTTCATTTGAATTTAAATATTTTATAGCTTAAAATATTCTAAGAATATATAAAATTAAGAGGAAGAGAAGGTGAAAAATTGAATTCAAAATTAAGTAAATTCTTCCGGTTTTTCATGGTATCTCTAATTGTCCTATCGAATATACCTTTTCACATATTTATAAATGTCCATGCTCAAAATATTACGAATGAGGATGTTCTCCAATTAAATTCAAAGAGATCTGGTTGGCAATTAGTTTTGAACGCTAGTAATTTTGACTCTCCTCAAGATCAGTGGGTTGATTTTATAATTGATGGAACCACTAAAAAAGTGAATAGTCTTTCATTAATAACAAGTAATAATCAAGAATTTCCGATAAATATTACTACTGATAAGGAACAGTTCCAAAAGAATATAAATAATTATCAAAACTATCAGCAAGACATTCAAGCATATGAACAAGCTATTGAGAACTATTCGGCCCGAATTGAGGAATACCAAGAATCTAAAAAGGCTAATGAGCAGGAATGGCTAGCTTATCAAGAGGCATGGGATAATTATAATGAAGAGATTGAAAATTATGAAATAAATTATCAAGCATATGTCGATCAATATAATCAGTACATAGACAATAACCAAGAAGTTCCAGCTGATCTAGTTGAACCACAGTTACCAACTGAACCTAACTTAGAAGAGCCAAAAGCTTTTATAAGAGAAGAACCGGTTGAGCCTATTGACCCAACAAATGAACAAGCTGAGAAGTTATGGCAACTTGCACTCAAAAGTGATTCTACAAAGGAAGCTTATCAATTGTGGATACCTAAGAAATATTTTAATTCGACAATTGAAGTAGATAGCAAGTCTACTGAAGAAATAACTAAGGATTATAAAGTAGAAGCTTTTAGTACGTTTTCTGGTTCACGTTATAAAGCTAGTGAAGTAGTTAGCAAATCGTTACCTAAAGAAGAAGCATCAATTTCAGATAAAAAAACAACAACTTCTGAGGAAGCTCAAAAAACAAGAATTAATCCTTCAGATAATGAAAGCGAAGCGGTTAAACCCGTTATCAAAGAGAGCGTATTAGTAGGACTCAATTCAAATCTATCCTTTGAAGATGTTATCGAAAATTATGGCGATTTTCCAAAAGATACTTCCTTCGAATGGTTAGAAAAAATTAACACTTCAAAAGTTGGTACTTTTGAAAACAAATTAAAAATTACTCAACAAGATGGTGAAATATCTGAATGGCCAACTACATATGAAGTCATTAAGCCAGATTTTAGAATGATGGCAAGGGCAGCCGTTGAACCTCCTAAAGCAGAAGTAGGAAAATTCACCATTTTTGCTGTTGATGATTTCGATAAAACTTATAAGCCGGTCGAAGGAGTAACTGTAAAGCTGCATCACTATAAGTATATACCAGGGTCATTTCCAATAGGTTATGATATTAATCCTGTAACAGATAAAAAATCAGGTAATATTGAATTGATTTCGGACGCTAGTGGATACACGTCATACTATGGCATCGAAAGAAATGGACAATATCCACTATATTATGTTGAAGTCGTAGGGACCCCGGATGGTTTTGCAGCTCCGAATAAAACAATACTCGAAGCACCTAACGGAGGTCTAAGTGGTTTCCCTAATCCTAAAATAGGTGAATTCTATGGTGCTTATGATTTATCTGCTAGAGGGCTCATTACACCAAATAACAGTAAAATTCTCCAACCTATCGCTGATAATGGAAATACAGTAGCTAGTAACGCGGCTGTTGTTCGGGTTAGAAGATTGGTGACAGATGTAGAATTTAAAAAAATAGATAAAGATACAGGTGCACCACTAGCTAATGCAGTTTTCGAATTAAAAAAACAAGGAGATAACGATTTTAGTCAAATAATAAATTCTGATGAAAAGGGGATTGCAACTTTTAAAGATTTAGGAATTGGAACTTACGAACTGAAAGAATCTTCACCTCCAGATGGCTACATTAGAAGTGAGAATACTTATACATTTGAGATTAATCAAGATACAAATAAAACTAAAGCCTATTCAAATAACTTCAGAGTTATTTCTAAGGGGTCAACTAAATCTTTAGGTGATATTACTCCTATTATTGAAAATAAAGTTAATAAGCTATTAATTCATAAAGTAGATGAGTCTGGTAAACCACTTAAAGGTTCCACTTTCACTCTTAAAGACATTGAAAATAAAACTATTGAACCTGATAGCGATCAAAGTAATCCTATTTTTGAATATTCAAAGTTAAAACCAGGTACTTATACTTTAATTGAAGATACGGCGCCTCAAGGATATTATTTAACGCAAAACAATAAGTGGACCTTCATTGTAGGTAATGACGGGAAAATTGAACTAAATGGTAACAAAGAGAATATTAAAGAAGAATTCGATAGTGAAGGAGACCAAATATTCAAAATTACTAATAATCAACATTTCATTGATTTTTCTTTCACTAATAGAGGACAGAACTGGGATGCTTTAACAGGTGGTAAGTTTAAATTAACAAATATAGATACGAAGGAAGTATATAATTCAAATTTAATCGATCAATCAGGTCAAGTTCGTTTTGATCATCTCAAAGTTGGCACTTACGAATTAATTGAAACCGAAAATCCACCAGGATATATTAAACAAAATTTAAAAACAACTTTTGATATCGAGTTGCTTAATGATAATAGTGGACTGGTTATTAACAATATAAAGACCTTTGATTTAGACAAGTCAGAAACAGAAGGAATTGATCCAGTCTTAACTTTTTCAGAAAGAACCAATCAATATAATTATTTTAACGTTAGAGAATCTTATTTTTTCATAAAAGTAGATGAGGAGGGTCAAGGGCTAGCTGATGCACAGTTTAAAGTCGTTAATGATGCTAATCCAAAAGATGTCTTGATTAAAACAAGTGATTCACAAGGGAGAGTCACTCTCAATAGAACGGCAGCTAAACCTAATTCTACCTTTACTATTCAAGAAATTCGTGCTCCTTTAGGATACCAAGTAAGTGATACAGTATGGAAGATAGAAACAAATAAATATGGTGAAGTTACAATGAAGTATCCAGACGATGCTAACGAATTTGATGGGTCAAGTGTTGTAGATGGACAAGCTGACCAAATTAAAATGAAAAACTATCCTTTAGAATATACTATTGAATTTACAAAGATAGGTTTGAATAGTATTCCACTCTCCGGCGCAGAATTTACTCTAACTTCTGTTGAATTGAAAGAGGGTAAATATATTGATAAGGGAGAAAGTCAATCAATCGAATCTGACGCAAGTGGAAAAGTAATATTTAAAGGATTATCTGAGGGTTTTTACCGTTTACAAGAAACAAAAACACCAATAGGTTATTTAGAGCAAGAAAATGCTTATGACATTATTGAGATTAAGTTAGATAAAACAAATAATAAACTTATGGCTGATTTAATTTCAGGTTATAATGATCTTTTATTCGGGGATGATAACCAAGGATACTATGTATCAAATGTTGTAGATGACGGCTTAAAAATCACTAAATATGGATATAGTGAAAACGGAACAACAACCTCACAAACTGATGATAGCGAACTACCTTTTGGTAGAAAAGTTATTCCTTTACAAGGTGTTAAATTTGAACTTAAAGGGAATTTAGAAAGCGGAGAAGAATATTATCAAACAGTGGTTTCTAATGCTAATGGTTTGGCAGTTTTCCCAGAAGTTGGTATCGGTAGTTATGAATTAAGAGAATTAAAAGCGCCCAATACCCATCTAAAATCAAATGCTGTTTATAATATCGATGTTACCTCTGGTTCAGATGGAATAGAAACTAAAATATCTCGAAAATCTGGGTCAGAAGGCGATGATTTCCTTTGGAAAGATGATAAAGGAAAATACGATTTAAATTATGCTATTAATAAAGAAAACCCTACTAACATTAAATTTATTAAAATTGCTAACGATACTCAAAATACCCCTTTAGCAGGTGCTCAATTTGAAATTTATGAATACGATCCTGATAATGAAAAAAGAATAGGTGAATCATTAGCAACTTCTATTTCTGAAGAAGACGGCATCATTGAATTTAAGCAATTGCCTGTAGGAAGAACTTATGAAGTGGTTGAAGTTAAGTCACCGACCAATTATGAGACAGTTGCCGGAGGAAAAGTGAGTGCATTGGTAAAAGTTTCCGAACAAGGTGAAGTTACATGGTTAAGCGAATCTGATGAGTTTTGGATAATTGATAAAAGTAATAAGGAATTTCCACGAGTTATTAATAAATTTAATCCAATCGAGATTGATTTTAATGTGCGAGACGATATTAATAATGCAAATGGCTTATATGGTAATTCATTAGATAATGCTGAGTTCAAATTGACAAGAATAAATGGAATTCCTAATCCAAATAATAATCAATTGGTAACTAGCGAATCTTGGACCGCAACTAGTAATGAAAATGGTTATGTCGACTTTAGTCCTCAATTAACTAATTATCGGCCACAAAGAGCAGAAGACGGATACGTTTATTTCTATTTAGAGCAAACAACTGTTCCTGATGGATATCAAAGTAATGTTCTACCAGTAATTATTCGAGTGGACGATAATAATGATGTTTCTGTTAATCCGGATGATTTAATTAAAAATGAAGGGTCTGTACTTTTAGATGCTAATCTAGGTTACATTGTTTTTAACGAAAAAATTATTACTGACCTTAGTTTTGATAAAATTGACGGAGAAAATTCCCTTAAAAAATTGAGTGGAACAAAATTCAGACTGATTTCAGATGAATTGGATCAAAATGATTCACCGATAATTGATCAAACAGTTACTCAAGATCGATTTAATTCTTTGATTTTTAGAAATTTACCTATAGGAACATACCAACTCATTGAAATAAAGGCTCCTGCTGGATATAACCTTTTAGGTCAGCCACTCTCAATTACTATTGAAGAAGCTAAAGATTCTAATGGAAAGAGAACAGGAAATGCAGTTTTTATCCTAGATGAAAAACAAAAAGATTTTATTGAAAAAATTGATAGTAATCAAGATGGAACTGCCAATAAAATTGTTGTTAAGAACTATGAGTCCCGTAACTTAATTAGAACCGGAGGAATGGGGGTGCTTATTTATCTATTATCGGGTACAATACTCATTCTACTTTCAGGCTACTATTTTTTAAAAACAAGAAAAACATATAAAAGGAGATAATCATGAAAAATAATAAATTTTTAAGAACGTTTTTAGTCCTAATCCTTGGACTATCAACATTTATATCAAGTTCATTATCAGTGTCAGCAGAGGAAAAAACGGTTAATGTAATTATACATAAACTTCAAGCTGATAAGTTCAACACTACAGGAGATCTTAATCAAGATGGAAAACCGTTAAATCAAGCAGATATAGAGAAATTAGGAACTAACGTTACAACTTTAGATAATGTAGTGTTTACTGCTTACAAAATTACTGAAAAACAATATAATGATGCTATATCTGATGTTGCTAATATGCCCGAACAGCCAAAAGAAGTTACAAAAGATGATGTTGTTTTAGAAGCTACTAAAGATGGCTCAACTACTTGGACAAAAACTTATAATCCAGCAAAATCAGAATATTATGTAGTATATGAAACTTCTAAACCTGATAGCGTTACAGGGTACGTAGCCGTTCCGTTTTTAATTGCTTTCCCGATGACAGCTGCTGATGGTAGTGGCTATTTAAATGAAGTAAATATTTATCCTAAAAATATCACCGGAGCCTTTCCAGTTGTTGGAAAAGATATTGTTAAATTAGGTCAAAAAACAGCTTCGTATAACGTTGGAGAATCTTTTACATATATTTTGAAAGGAACCATTCCAACCAATATTGAAAAATATACTGAATACACTTTTGTTGATGAGCTAGATCCGTCACTTACCATTGACCCATCCGATTTAACAAATATTACTGTTACAGTCGGTGGAGAAACTATAAATAATTTTGAAACTAATTATGATCCTGAAAACAATAATAATAATACTCTTAAAATCTCACTTGGAACTATAGGAATAGCAGAAATTGCTGAAAAAGTGCCTTTTGATAGTAGAAATAAAGTTGAAGACGTTAGTAAAGCTACTACTAATGATAATGCGACTCCATTCATAGAAGTTCATTTTAATGCTTATATAAATTCAAAAGCTGATGCAAATACCAACATAATAAATAAATCCTTAATAACTTATAATAATGGTTCAATGATAGACAATGCAAATACTGCATCTTCTGATAATGTCACAGTAAAGTTTGGTAATAAATCTTTTAAAAAAATAAACGGAGAAAATATTGGATTAGATGGAGCTAAATTTGCTCTTAAAGAGAATGATGATCCCGTTAAATGGAATAAAGAATTAATTGCTTTAAATGAACCTTCTAATTCTAATATATTTGTAAGTTCAAATGAAGAAGGAACTTTTGAAGATGGAGATGAAATAGTTCTAAAATCAAGTAGTGACGGCACATTTGTAATAAATGGTCTTGCTTATTCAAACCAAGCAACAGAAGGATCGAGTCTGAGTCAATATACACTTACTGAAGTAAAAGCACCTGAAGGTTATCAACTATTAGGAGAGCCGGTTAATTTTGAAGTCAATGATCAAGGCGAAGTAGAATCAATCCTAAATAACAAACGTCCATCCATCCCAGCAACTGGTGGTATTGGTACAATCATTTTTATCGTAGCCGGTATTTCATTGATGTTCTTTGCTATTATTGGTCGTCGAAAGGCTAAAGAAGAAGCATAATTTTAAAAAGGTATGGAGATTTTTCTCCATCCTTTGTTAAGGGAAATAGCGCTATTTCCTTTAACAAAGGATACTTACACAAGGAGGTATGACATGAATGTTCAAAAAAAAGTTCACTTTTTCTTGTTGACGATAGTAGTATTATTTGTCCTACCGATTCAAGTACTAGCTCAACCTTCTAATACATTGTCTATTCATTACAAGGAGAGTGATTCATCTCCTAGAAACTATAAAGTATGGAAGATAAATCCTGAATACGCTGAAACAAATATGAAGAGTTTAAATAAGAAAAAGACAAATGAACTGGATGATTTATTTAAAGAATCATTTATTTCAAAAGCAGGTCAAGATAACTTTGCAGTCATTGAAGAATTGCCTGATGGTTTATTTTATGGGCTTGAAGTTAATGAAGAAGGGGAGAAGGAGCTGCGTACCGTTCCTTTTGTGATTAATTTACCCTATCAGAATACTAAAAGAGTGGACATCTTTCCTAAACAAGCGGAGGTTGGCCAATTAACTATTAAAGTAATCGGCCAAGTTGATTCTGATAATGAAGAAGAGTGGAAAGACTTAGCTGGAGTAAGCTTTTATATTTATGCAGCCAACTCTAATCAACCCCTCCTCTTTAAAGATGGATACTTTACTACTGATGCAGACGGTAAGGCCGAATTAAAATCAAACGCTTTGGGTGAAATCAATTTATTCTCATTACCTGCTGGTGATTACGTCTTGGTCGAAGTCGAAACGGTCGATGGTTATTCGATCAGTCGAAAAATTTATTTTACAATTGAAGCAGGAGAATTAACTAAAGTTCTAGTAACAAAATATTTACTTGATAGTGATGATAGCACTGATAATGACGACGATGATGCTATTGGGAGCGATAGTACTACTTCTACAAGTGAGGATACCAGTTCAGAAAATGAAGAAATACTGGGAGGACAACATTTTCGTAAAGTTAATCATAAAAAGCCAGCTCAGGGCCTAGTGGGTGCGCGCTTTGAAGTGGTCACTTGGAATACTAAAAATCGAGAATTTGAGGATGTTCTTTTAGAAAATAAAGAAAAATATGTGGTAGAATCGGATGAACGAGGATATTTTAAAGTTAATAATTTGCCATTAGGAAAATATTATCTCATTGAAGTGAAAGCTCCTATGGTACAAGGATTACAATACCAACCGCTTGAAGAAGCCATTCCTTTTGAAATTACGCGTCAGTCTTATACGAATTATTCTATTGTAGAAATTGTCAACAAACCGTTTAAGGAATCAGAACAAGATCAGGATGTGACTATTAATAGACCCCAAAAGCCTCACGATCAAGGCTTCTTGCCGTCAACTGGAGAGGCTACTACTAATTTACAACTTTTAGCCTATGTAATAGTATCATTAGGTCTAGTCCTTTTATTGAAGCAAGGGAGAGAATTCAGAGAGAGGAATTTATAAATCTATGAAGAAGAAAAGACTCAAACTCTTTTTTTATAATTTGATTTTTATAATTGGAGGGATAGCCTTATGCTATCCCTTTATTACACGTTATCTTTATGATGAAGCTTCTCGAGTAGAAGTCAATACCTATAAAGAAGCAGTCCAACAGTTATCCATTAAGGAAACAGACCGCCGTATTTTTCTTGCTAAGGCTTATAACGACCAATTAAGTCAAAAAAACGAAGGGGTTTTTAATCTTTCCGATCCCTTCTCAGAAAAGGATTATCAAGAAGGGCGGGTAGCCTATGCGCATATGTTAGAAATTAAAGAACAAATCGGTGTAATTGATATTCCCAAAATCAATGAAGAATTACCGGTTTTTGCTGGAACCAGTGAAGAAGTACTCCAAAAGGGAATTGGTCACTTAGAAGGTACCAGTTTGCCCGTTGGAGGTAAACACACCCATTCGGTCCTTACAGGGCACCGTGGCTTACCTAATGCCCGACTTTTTTCTAATTTAGATAAACTTAAAGAAGGTGATGTCTTTTATTTAAAAAACTTATATGAAACCTTAGCTTACCAAGTTGATAAAATTGATGTCATCTTACCGGATGAAATAGAATACTTAGACATTGTTCCAGACCAAGATTATATGACACTCATTACTTGTACACCCTATATGATTAATAGTCATCGATTGTTAGTTAGAGGACACCGAATCCCTTATGTGCAAGAGGAATACGAAGAAGAGCGTAAGAGTAATATTAACTTCTTTATGAAGTATCGCTGGATTTTATTACTCCTATTACTTTTAATCATATTGGCTATTAGTTTTTGGCTATATAACCGAAAAAAGAAAGAAGAAGGAGAGTAGGTGGCTACTATCGCTAAAACAAGAAGATTTCGAGACCTTTTAAATATAATTATTTTTCTTTTAGGTTTAAGCTTACTCGCTTTTCCTTTTGTTTCTCGTTTTATCCATAATCAAGCGGCTAGAACCCAAGTGCAAGAGTTTAGGGATGAATCAATAAAACTTCCTAAAACGGAATTAGACCGCCGTATTGAATTAGCGGTTGCTTATAATTCCACCATTCTTCCTAGCATGAACGGGGTGGTCGATCCCTTTACACAAAAACAAAAGGAAGGGATTAAGGAATATGCTCGTATGCTCGAGATTAATGAACAGATTGGCTATATTGATATCCCTAAGATTGATGTTTCTTTACCAATCCATGCTGGAGCTACTGAAGAAGTCTTACAAAAAGCAGCAGGCCACCTTCAAGGCACCAGCTTACCAGTGGGGGGGAAAGGAACCAATAGTGTGATTACAGCCCATCGCGGCTTGCCTAGCGCTAAGTTATTTTCTGATTTAAATAAAATGAAAGTTGGCGACCAATTCTTTATTCACAACTTGCGCGATGATTTAGCTTATGAAGTAATAGAAATCAAGGTCATTGAACCCAATGATTTTGAGTCCCTCAGAATAGAAGAAGGAGAAGATCGTGTTACATTATTAACTTGTACGCCTTACATGATCAATAGTCACCGTCTATTGGTTATTGGTAAACGTATTCCTTACCCTAAAGAAAAAGTGGAAGAAACATTAACTGAAAAACAGCCTTTCCAATGGAAATTGTGGTTGTTCATATTGATGAGTTTATTAATATTATTAATTATTTTATGGCTATTTTTTAAGAAAAAGAAGAAAAAAGAGCAGATATAAAGTCTCAAAGTAATATTAAGGTAATATAAAAACTTTTGCTGTAAACTTTAATTTAAGTTTGAAATTCAATGTCTTTTTCAATACTATATTTATAGTATAATTTATCTGCTAACTAATAGTTGTAAAAGAAAGGAGGAAATCAATGCTCGTTTATAACAGGTGGAAAAAAGATCTCATTTCAATTAATCCAGCCGAATTATTCTTCTATAGTTACTTAGGTCTAATCTTAATTGGCAGTCTCCTATTAAAATTACCTTTTGCCACAAAAGAGGGCGTTGAAACTTCTTTTATTGATAGTATTTTTACGGCCGCTTCCGCTGTATGTGTCACAGGCCTAGCGACCTTAACCACAGCGACTCATTGGTCTCCATTTGGAAAAACAATTATTTTAATACTGATTCAAATTGGTGGAATAGGAGTTATGACAGGTGTAGGGACCATCGGTATGTTAATGGGAAGGCGTCTTTCGTTTTCTAACCGTAAGTTCTTAGCAGAAGAAAAGAACACCAGTACTTTTAGTGAGGTGGCAGACCTCGTACGTTATGTTGCCTATTCTACTTTATTTATTGAAGCTATCGGCGCCATTTTACTTAGTTTTCAATTCGTTCCAGAGTATGGTTTATTAAGAGGAGTTATTAATAGTGTCTTTCATTCCATATCAGCTTTTTGTAATGCGGGTTTTGATATTATAGGTGATCAAAGCTTTTTAGGCTATGTTGATAATAACTGGATTAATCTTGTAATCATGCTTTTAATTATTTTAGGGGGATTAGGCTTTTCAGTTAGTCGAAACCTTATTCATTATCGACTAAATGGCAGTCCCATCCGTTTACACACTAAGTTGGTGCTAGTGACAACCGGTTTATTAATTGTTTTACCAGCACTATTTTTCTTAATCATTGAATGGCAAAACCCAAGTACATTAGGACCTTTAAACCTTTTAGATAAGCTAACTGCCGCGCTTTTCCAATCAGTGACAACAAGAACTGCGGGCTTTGCTACTATTGATCAAGGAGCTTTGAGAACTCCTAGTTATTTAGTGACTAATCTTTTAATGTTTATTGGAGGGGCGCCCGGAGGAACAGCAGGGGGCTTAAAGGTCACAACTTTTGCTTTATTAATCCTTTATACACTCTCTTATTTGCGTGAAAGTCAAGATACAGTGGTCTTTAAACGTCGAATTCCTAAAAAGAATATCCTAAAATCTTTGGCCATCTTCTTTCTGTCTTTTTCATGGATTGGCTTGGCACTAATTTTATTAACTATTTTCGAACCCAATAAATCTTTAGTCAATCTCTATTATGAAATTGTATCAGCTTATGGTACAGTGGGATTAAGTCAAGGAATCACAGCTAATTTAAGTGTGATGAGCAAATTAATAATAGTATTTACAATGATATTCGGTAAAATTGGCCCAATGGCCATGGTTTATGTCTTCTTTACCAGAAAGGCTTCCAATAACTACCGTGAAGCCAAAGAAAGTATTTTAGTGGGGTGATGAAATGAAAGAATATTTAGTAATAGGAGCAGGTCGTTTTGGCCGAAGTTTAGCTGAAAACTTAATGAAATTAGGCCATGAGGTCATTATTATTGATAATCGTGAAGAAAGCATCAATCGTATTGCACCTTATGTAACACATGCCATATGTGCTGATATCAAAAATATTGAAGTTTTTCACGAACTCGGTTTAGCAAATATCCAAACAGCCATTATTGCTATTGGATCTGATTTAGAAGCATCTATCTTAGCCACGATTACTTTAAAAGAGATAG
The DNA here is from genome assembly GCF_024742075.1 of Facklamia sp. 7083-14-GEN3. GTDB lineage: Bacteria > Bacillota > Bacilli > Lactobacillales > Aerococcaceae > Facklamia. The sequence goes on from NZ_JANSGD010000001.1 coordinate 557,534, forward strand.
GTGTTAAAACAATCATTGGTAAAGCTTCAACTGATTATTATGCCAAAGTTTTGAAAAAGGTTGGAATTGACAAAGTTATCATCCCAGAAAAAGAAAGCGGACGTAAATTAGCTTATAATTTATCCTCTAAGAACTTAGTAGATTACTTTAACATTGTGGACGACTATTCAATCTTTGAAGTTACAGCACCTAAGGTTTGGGTAGGAAAAAATATTATTCAGCTCGATATTCGTGCCAAACATGGTTTTAATATAGTTGGCATTATACGTGAATCTGGTGAATTCTTAGGAAATCCTGAACCGCATTCTGTTATTCAAGACGGTGACATGCTAGTTATCTTAGGGACATCTAAAGACTTTATTACAGTTGAAAAACTAATTAATAAAGAGTAAGTGTAACTAAATTTATTGTAATATTAAAAGCAAGCGACTAAGATTCATTAGTGCTTGCTTTTTACTATTAGATATAATTTTCCAACCAAAGGGGAGGAGCATTTAATTTATGTTTTAGTTTACATAATATACATTATCTTATTTATTTGCGCGAGATGCTGCAAGTTGATTAACTGGATTATATCTATAATTTAAATTAATAAGCTTCTTAAATTTAACAGATAATGCTAGATATATTGTTTAAAAATTTTATAAACTTTATAATTTTAAAACTTTATAGCTTAAAAGCTCAGCTACATTTTCTTATCTCTTTACATTCTTAACTACAAAGTTCCTAAAATCTGATATATATTCTCCTAATTAAACCTTTACTTACTTCTAAAGTTTATATTACAAATTAATACTCTTAATAATTTTTAAAGTTACAACTGTTCATTTTATAATATACTTCTCAAAATAATTCTAAAATTTAAAGATTTATTAAGTATAATCTACCATATAAAGAAAATTATCATTATACTACTGCAAAAAATATTTTCCTATGACCCTACTCTACTATCCTAGACTAATCACTCTATTACTATTAAAAATAGTACATAATTTTAATAAAATTTTAAATATGTAAAATTAAAAAAATACTCAAATATAAAAATATTAAAATCACATTAAATGGATATTAATATTTGAACTCATTTAGTTTTTATAACCTTATAATTAGGACTTTATAATTTCTTATGCTACAATAAATTTATAAAGGAGTGATTTTATCAAAAATAAATCAATTACAACCATAGCGCTATTAACCGCTATTAGTCCCCTACTCACAAATATAACTGTTTATGGTGAAGATACTAACCGAGTTATCAATTCTTCTGAAATGGTTTCAGAAATTAACGAAGAGAGTGAAGAAGATAGAATTTCTTTGGTTCTTGATTCAACGAACAATAGTGTTGAGTTAGAAAATGACAATCAAGCAGAAAATTTACCTGAAGAGAATAATATTACTAATAATAGTTTAATTGAAGATAAAAAAAATGAAGCAAATATCATTTCAGTGATTGATGAAGAATCAAATGAAGTTCAAACCTTTTCATTAACAGCAAATGTATTACCCGATGGTACTTTTGATCACAACTCTGAATTAACCCCAGATTCAGAAGTTAACTTCACTACTGTAAATGATAAATATCCAATATTACGAAAGGGACGCGTGTATAACGTAGCTTTCCCTTTTAAGGATAGCGACACAGGTGTTTGGAGAGTTAGATTCATTAATACAGATGTCTTAAATAAATACAATATTACTTCAACTAATAGTGAGCATAATTTTTATGACACCATTACATTCGAACCCTTACCAAACGAAAAATTCAGATTTCCTAAAAATACACAAGTTCCTTTTTCTGTTCATTCCCCTGTCTCTGGTTTAGCAAATGTAGAAATCTTAGTTCAAGATGGAGCTGGAAATATTTCTAAAGTTATACATGTTTTTAAGTTTGCAGAACCACTTCCTTTTGAAGTTATACGCGAAGCTGATCTTAATTTAAATCCTGGTGAAGAAAAAGTCGCACAAGAAGGAAAAAATGGTGGTGTGGTCAGAAATGCATTGGAAAATCAAACAAAAGACGAAATAGTAAAAGCAAAAGTAGACAAAATTATTAAATATGGACCCGCTGAGTTACCTTTTGAAACTATACGTAAACCAAATATAAATCTTAAACCTAGTGAAGAAAAAGTTGTTAACGAAGGCGCTGTCGGACGTATTGATGAAGAAGATAATATTTTAAAGGCAAAAGTCGACAAAGTTATTGAATATGGACCTGCTGAATCACCTTTCGATACCATACGCAAACCTAATCTTGACCTTAAACCTGGTGAAGAAAAAGTTGTTAACGAAGGTACTTACGGACGTATTGATGAAGAGGATAATATTTTAAAAGAAAAAGTAGATAAATTGGTGGAATATGGTCCTGCTGAGCTACCTTTCGATACTATACGCGAGCCTAATTCTGATCTTAAACCCGGTGAAGAAAAAGTTGTCACAGAGGGTGTTGTCGGTCGTGTTGATGAAGAGGGAAAAATTTTAAAGAATAAAGTAGATGAAGTTATTGAATATGGACCAGAAGGAAAATCAACAGTTCCTGCTGAACCTACAGACCCTAAAAAGCCAACCAATCCTTCTTCTCCAAAAGAACGAACAGAATTTAAATTACCATCAACGGGAGAGATTGTTTTCCCGTTTGAGCTATCAGCTTTCTTATTATTACTTTTAGGATTTTTTATTCAACCATTTACAAAAAAAATTAAAAAACATGTAAAATAATTTAAAAAGAGGTTAGTTTAAAAGAGCATTAGATTAACATGTAATCTAATGCTCTTTGTTTTATTATAAATGTATTTTTGAAATTAAATATTACTTTAGTTCATCTTGAAACTTTTGATCTTCTTCTATTAAGTATTGAATATCATTTTGAGCATCTTCAGACTGATAATATGACTTATCTTTAGACTCTTCTAAGTAGTCAAGATAACCTTCTGGTGAATGTGTTGGGTCAGGATTTGAAGCATCACCTTTAGGAACAGAATAATCTTCTGTACTATTAACTTCTAGTGATTGGGTTCCATAATATTGTGTCGCATAAATTGAATTAGTATTTTCATCAAAATAAATACCTGTACCCACATCTTCAAAACGATCGTCCATCATACTTAATCTATGACCTCGATTAATATTACCCTCGCCATCTTTTTGATTAATATCTCCATACCACGATAATATAATATCCTTACCAATTTCTTCTGCAGAAATAGTTTCAATAGGATTAGATCCGAAAGTTTTATTGTAAAGATTTGCTACAGTTGCCGGCTCATTAGCTTTTAAATCTTTATTATTATCGTATCCTTCTTCTTGAACAAATTTGAAATCATCTTGGTGTCCAAAATTACCAGATGTGTGTAGATTTTCTGCATTTCGGTTAGCAGCCTTTTCTAATTGAGCATTCTCATTAAATACTCCAAGATTATTTTTCTCTCTGAATCCATTTAAGACTCTTAGAGCTTCTGCTTTCACTTTACGAATATAACTCTCTAATGGTGTCTCTGGATTGGTTGGTGTCGTTGGATCTGTTGGATCTTTCGGATCTGTTGGATCTTTCGGATCTGTTGGATCTTTCGGATCTGTTGGGTCCTTTGGATCTGTTGGGTCCTTCGGATCTGTTGGGTCCTTCGGATCTGTTGGGTCCTTCGGATCTGTTGGGTCCTTCGGATCTGTTGGATCTTTCGGATCTGTTGGGTCCTTCGGATCTGTTGGGTCCTTCGGATCTGTTGGTGTTGTGGAGACTGAATCTTCTGAATCGGATTTATCTGGAGTCGTTAACTTATCATTATCATTTTTGATGTTTTCGTTCGCTGATTCATCTCCATCAATCAAGTTATTATTATTCTCACTTGAATTATCAATATCAGATGAGCTATTGTCATTATTTGAATTGTTCTTATCGGCAGCTGAACTATCAGTTGTTTGTTGGATATCAACAACCTCTTCTGAAGAAATTTCGCCATCCACTAGGATGATGTCTCCTGCTAAGATAAAGTCATAATCTTTTATGCCATTCATTTTTGCTAAATCTTCTACTGGCATTTCAAGAGCTTGAGCAATTAGACTCAATGTGTCTCCCCATTGAATAATATAACCAGGAAGATCTAGAGCTTTTTGTCGTTCCATTTCTTTCTTAACATCTTCTAAAGAATTTGATTTCCATTCCATTTTAACAGCATCGAGTGCTTTTTCCATTTCTTGAATTACTTCTTCAGACTTAATGAATTCGTCCTTATCTTCAAATTTTGAGGATAACATACTAGTACTAATCTGTTCGATACCTGTACTTTGAGCAAAAACATTAATTTGCTGTGAAACAATTCCTAAAGAAAGCGAAGAAACGATTGTTGCGGCTAACCATGCCCCTTTAACTTTTTTCATTAACTTGAAGCCCTCCCTTGAATTAACATTATGATACTGATTACGACTGATCATGAAACCCTCTCCCTTATATATATTTATACATTTATATTGTACCATAGAAAAAAGGAACAAAGCGAAGTTTTACAAAATTAAATCCAATAAAAAAAACTTATCGATATATTAAATTGTACTTAAAGTAAAAAAGCACATCGAGAATCTCTCGTGTGCTCTTCGTTTTATTTTAAGTTATTTACAATTAGATCAACATTGTGCTCAACCATATCAATGAAGGTATCACCATCTTGTCCTTCTGGTGCTAAGGAATCTGAAAATAATTCTTGTCCTTCTCCACTAACTACTTTAACTTCAAAACCTTTCTTAGCACAAGCTTCTTTTAATTTCTCCATTCGTGCTGGGTCAGTGGTTGATTCAGCAAAAATGGCTTTAATCTTATTATTAACAATAAAATCGACTGTATCATCGATATCCTTGTTTGATACTTCTGAATCAGTACTTACACCTTGAGGCGCATGAACTGGAATGTTATAGGATCTTGAAAAGTAATTAAAAGCATCGTGTGGAGTGATTAAGAATCGGCTCTCTTCAGGAATAGAACCAATCTTTTCTTTAACCTCTTTATCTAATTCCATTAATTCTTCTTTATAGTCTTCTGTATTATTCATAATTTCTTCTTTATGTTCAGGAACTAAGCTGATTAATGATTCTGCTGCTCTTTCAGTGGCTTGTTGATACAAGTCCAAGTTGAACCAGAAGTGAGGATCGACGGTCATACTCCCTTCATCATCCATAACCCCTATCTCATTCGAATCAAAATTTTCAGAAACGGCAACTCCTAAAGATTCAAGAACTTCTGTCATCTTTCCTTCAAAATGTAAACCATGGTATAAGACTAAATCGGCTTCTTCTAACTTTTTAATATCTTGAGGTCTTGGTTCATATAAGTGCGGATCCTCACCTGCTGGTATAATCATATCAACTGATATAAAATCACCTGCTAAATGTTTGACCATATCATTTAAAAAAGAAGTAGTCACTGTAACAGACGGCATTTTCTTAGCTGAAGCACTTAATGGGACACCACTAACCGATCCTAGCATTAAAAACATTGCAACGACAACTTTAACAAATTTTTTCATATTAAATCTCCTTTTTTAGGTTACCCTAATAATTTTATATGTTTATAATAATAATTTTTAGGGTTGTTGTCAACACATTTTTAGGCTAACCTAAAAAATACAAATTATAACTATCCAAGATCTAGTACAAAAAAAGAATCTAAACCTTTGATAGGTATAGATTCTTTTATTTCTTTTAATTATAACTTATAAGCTTCTTTTAAAGATTGATACCTTACTTGACCTTTAGAAGTTAAGCGATAGGTGTCTTTGTGCGTGTCGTGAAAGACCTCATCGTTCTTTATTAAACGATTACCCACCTTTTCTATTTGATCTTGTTTCCACTGTAAATGCTCTTTCATAGACTGGAAGCCAGCTTCCTCCAATTCATTGGCTGTATTACGATGATTAGCTAAATGCATGATAAACAGCTCTTCCTTTAAGCTTTGTTTTTGCTGAACTTTACGAACCATTTGAGTGATAAAACCATTGCGGTTGAACAAGAATGTCAATCCAAAAGTAATACCAGCTATGGTTGCGGTCATACCTGATAAGGAAACGTTTAAACCGAGTCCAATAAAATAACCTAAGACAGAGTTGACAATCGCATACAAACAAGCAACTATCAGCATGTGATTTAATTTTTTAACGATAAGATAGGCAGAAGCTGCCGGTGCAATCAAGAAAGATATTACTAAGATCGCCCCAACGGCATCAAAGGCTACTACTGTGGTAATGGATGTTAATAACATCAAAGCGTAAAACAGTATTAACTGAGTAAATCCAGCCACTTGAGCAAACTGAGAATCAAAAGTAGTGATTTTTAATTCTTTGTAAAAGATTAGAATAAATAAGGCATTTAATAAAAGCATGAATCCCATCTGTAATGCTGATTTAGCTACTGAAAAGCCAAAAAAGTCGACTCGACTTAGAGAAGCCATGCCTACATCTCCCATTAGTACAGCATCGGTATCTAAATGGACATTTCCACCATACTTAGTAATTAAGATAACCGATAAAGCGAAAAATAAGGGATAAACAACTCCAACAGCATCGTCATTTTTAATTAAACCAGTGTTGGAAAGACTTTCTACCCCCCACACGGTGAATACACCGATTAATGCGGCTCCCACAATCAACAAAGGAGAAGTTAAATCATGTGCAATAAAGTATGCAAGAACGATCCCTAAGAGTACTGTATGCGAAATCGCGTCTCCTAACATAGATAAGTTTCTTAATAAAAGGAAACAACCGATAATGGCACAAGCTAATGCTGTTAAAACCAGAATAATTAAGGATTCAAAAGTTATATCAAATAATAAGAAAATATTCTCAATCATTTATTTGACCTCCCTTTTTGAAACGAGTTTCTTTTGAACAATTCCATTTCTACCTAAAAGCATGGATAACAAGGCAAAGATTGATAGAACAAGAATAATAGTAGGTCCTGTACTCATTCCGTTATATTGGGTAGATATATAAGTACCAATCACTGCGGAAACACCACCAAAAATTCCTGAAAGAATTAAGACTCGTTCAAAGCGGTGGCTCCACTGCATGGCTGCAATCGATGGGACAATTAAAATCGAAGCGATTAAAATAGTACCGACAAGTTTTAAGCCCACAGCAATTAAACTCATGGTCATGACTAAGATAATACTATAGAGAATAACCGGTTTAACCCCAATTGTTTTGGCGTAAACTTCATCAAAAACGAAGAGTTTAATTTCTTTCTTAAAAAGAATCAAAATAAAGATGGATACAACAGCCACAATTAAGATAATTTTTAAGTCTTTTTCCATGATATAAGATGCCTGACCAAACAGATAATTCTTTAAACCGGCTTGGGAAGCTCCCTTAAATCGAGGATTACCAGAAATATTACTTTTTAACACCATACCAAAACCAAAGAATGAAGATAAAATAATGGCTAAGATAGCATCTAATTTTAATTTGGAGTGCTGGTCGATGATTTGAATTAAACCATAGGCCAATCCTCCACTAATAACAGCGCCTATCATCATGGTCACGGTATCTTTTGACAGGGTCAACATAAAGGCTAAAACAATCCCCGGATAGGTGGCATGCCCAATGGCGTCACCAATCAGTGATTGCCCTTTAAAAACACTCACTGCCCCTACCGCTCCTGAAGCGGAAGCTAATAAAAAAGTCGAGAGTGCAATTAATACGAAGGAATAACTAGTTAAGACATCCATCTTAAATTTCGCCTCCCCAAGTCATATTTGCTTTAACTAAATTATCATGATTAAAGACTTCTTCAGTCGAACCGGCGGCGATTAAACGTTTATTTAAAATAATCACGTGGTCAAAGTACTGTTTAATGGTATTCAAATCATGGTGAACAACAATGGAAGTATGGCCTTCTTGTTGAATACGTTTGACAAAGTCAATAAAGATTTTTTCAGTTCGCTTATCGACCCCTGCAAGAGGTTCATCCATAAAATAAATTTCCGCTTCTTGTGCAATGGCTCTGGCAATAAAGACTCTTTGCCTTTGTCCTCCAGAAAGTTGAGAAATTTGGCGGTCTTTATACTCATAGATACCGATTTCTTTAAGCGCTTGATGGGTTTTTTCATAGTCAATTTTGCGTGGACGTTTGATCCATCCTAAATGAACATAACGCCCCATTAAAACAACATCCTCAACCGTTGTGGGAAAATCCCAATTAACCTCACTTGCTTGAGGTATATAGGCTACTTTATTTTTAATTTCATTGAAGTTAGTCCCCATAATCGAAACTTTTCCAGATAAAGGCTTTTCTAATTCAAGAATCCCTTTAATGAGGGTAGACTTACCAGCACCATTGGGTCCAATAATGGCGGTTCTAGATCCTTTAATAATTTCGAGATCAATATCCCATAATACCGGTTGTTCCTGATAAGCCATGGTAAAATCTTCTACTTTGATGAGTGCATTATTCATACTGTATCCTCCTAAGTTTCTATTAGCAAATAATAGAAAGATGCCGAGAAAAACTCGGCATAACTTTCTTTTGTATGCATCTTATTTCAAATTGTTTACAATTAAATCAACGTTATGACGGACCATTTCGATATATTTATCGCCCTCTTTTCCTTCAGGTGCTAAAGAATCTGAAAAGAGTTCTTGACCTTCCCCTCTGATAACTTTTACTTCAAAGCCTTTAGCGGCAGCTGCTTCTTTTAATTTTTCCATTCGAGCGGGATCGGTAGTTGTTTCAGCAAAGATGGCTTTAATTTTTTTCTCTACAATAAAATCAACCGTATCATCAATATCTTTATTAGAAACTTCCGAATCAGTGGTAACACCTTGTGGAGCTCGCACAGGAATATTATAGGCTCTTGAGAAATAATTAAAGGCGTCGTGGGGGGTAATTAGATAGCGGCTATCCTCTGGGATAGAAGCTATTTTTTCTTCAACTTCTTTGTCTAAGTCTTTTAATTGATTGCTGTAGTCTTCGAGATTTTTAGTGATGGTATCTTCTTGATCTGGCAATAATTCAATTAAAGCTTCTGCTGCTTTTTGAGTGGCTTCTTGATAGAGTTCAATATCAAACCAAAAATGAGGGTCGACCGCCACACCAGAAGAGCTATCCATCACTCCTACTACATTGGGATCAAAATCTTCGGTGACAGCTACGCCAATTGGTTCAAGAATATCTGACATCTTGCCTTCAAAGTGCAAACCATGATACAAAACAAGGTCTGCTGATTTTATTTTTTGCAAGTCTTGCGGTCTAGCTTCATACAAGTGAGGATCTTCTCCGGTAGGAATAATCATTTCAGTCGATACCAAGTCCCCTGCTAAATTTTGGACCATATCGTATAAAAATGAGGAAGATACTGTAACCGCAGGTTTTTCCTCTGCAAAAACTTCCGAAGAAATACTAGCAAAAGCATTTCCCATCAAAATAAACGTAAGAACAAACTTAAAAAACTTTTTCATAAATCCAACTCCTTAATTTAGGTTACCCTAATTATTTTTATAAATTGAGTATAACCTATTTAGATTTAATGTCAATTATTTTTAGGTTAATCTAAAAAATAATTATTGCTTGATAAAATAAAAAAGCAACTACTTGGAGGTAGTTGCTAAATGATTTATTACTGCTTATATAATTGATAACTTTCTTTTAGGTCATGATATGCAGCTTGATAAGTTTCACAGCCATCAGCGGGGACGGTGAAATTCTTACTTTCAAGCCTAATTTGCTCAAGATATTCCCCGACTTTTTCTGAGTCATCGATATTTTCTAAGACAGCTATAAAATAATCACGTACTACTATAAGCTCAGGATGTTTCTTGCCATGGACGCGAGCGATAGTCTGCACATAAGTGGTTAGTTTATCTTCATTGTTAAGTAGAAAGTCTTTCCATTCCATTCTTATTAATTCTCCTTTACTTTAGTTTTCTCGACTTGATAACCCATTGATTCGATATTTTTCTTAACCTCTTCAATAGACAACAAAGAATCATCAAAAGCTAACTTTACCTTACTAGCATTAAAATATACTTTAACAGAGTCTGCAGCCACTCCTTCAGTAGTTTTAACAGCCGTTTCAATTTTTGTTAAACAAGACGGACAGGCTAGACTTTCTAAATTTAAAATGGCTTGTTTCATAAGACCACTCCTTCTTTCTTATTAACTATAGTATAAGTTAATATGTATTATAAAACCTTGACCTAGGTCAAGAATCTACTCCTTTTTGATTTTAAAAGCCAATAATCTCAAGGCATTGATAATCACTAAGAGAATACTGCCTTCATGAATGAGCATTCCTAAAGACATTGACATCCAAGGACTGAATAAAAGAAATCCAATCAACAAGATGACAACGGTCAAAGCAATAACAATATTTTCCATCATATTGAGATTGGTCTTTTTACTTAAAAGATAGGCATGGACTAGATGTTTAAAATCAGATTGAACTAAAACCACATCCGAACTTTCAATCGCAACATCTGTTCCTGAACCCATAGCAATGCCTACATCCGCTTTAGCGATTGATGGACTATCATTAACTCCGTCTCCTATGAAGGCAACGGTATGACCTTTTTCTTGTTGTTCAACTAAATAATTAGCTTTGTCTTGTGGTAATAAATTTCCCATGGCTAAGTCTAAGGCTAATTCTTTAGCGACTAAGTCGACAGTTTGTTGGTTATCACCAGAGGCCAATACTAAGTTTTTAACTCCTGATTTTTTTAATAGTTCAAGATAGGGTTTAATTCCTGGTCGAATCTGATCTTTAATACCCAATACCAAAACGATTTCTTGGTTGACTGCCATGACTACAATGGAATGACCACTTTTTTCTAAAGCTTCAATCTCATTGATAACTTGATTGGTAATTTTTAAGAAGTTTCGCTCCATCAAGTCCAACTTACCGATTAAGACCTTATGTTTTTCGACTATAGCTTCAATACCTTGACCCTTAATAACGTCTGTATGCTCCACTTTTGCATTGGACGCTAATGAGCCGTAATAATTCAGAATAGCTAATGCCAAGGGATGGTCTGATTCTTTCTCAACAGCTAAAAGATAATCCAAATGATGCGACTGGAAATTACCATAACGATACTCTTGGTTAACTCGCGTCTTACCCATCGTTAAAGTTCCCGTTTTATCAAAAATCATAGTATCCACTTTAGCGAAATTTTGAATCACTTCAGAACCCTTAAGTAAAACGCCATTTTTAGCGCCATTACCAATCCCAGCCACGTTAGATACTGGAATACCAATCACTAATGCCCATGGACAACCTAAAACTAAAATAGTAATAGCGACTTCAACATCTTGCGTAATCATGCCAACTATTAGTCCAATTAATAAGACCAGTGGCGTATACCATTTAGCAAACCTATTAATAAATCGTTCTGTTGAGGACCTACTATCCTGGGCTTCTTCCACGAGCTCGATAATGCGTCCAAAAGTTGTTTCTTCGCCGACTTTATCGGTTTCAATCTGAATCGTTCCATTTTCTAAAATAGTCCCCGCAAATACACTATCACCTACTGACTTTGACAACAGCACAGATTCTCCTGTTATGGAAGCTTCATTTACAGAACCTTGCCCTTGAATAATTTTGCCATCAACCGGAACCTTGCCCCCTGTCTTTACTAAGACAATGTCACCTTCTTCCACAAAGTCGATATCTTCTTCAGCAAACTCACCGTCTTCTTGCTGGACCCATGCCAGATCAGGTGCCATCTCAGTCAGTGACTTAATCGATGAGCGGGTATAGTCTAAAGTTTTTCCTTCTAACCATGCTCCAAATAAGAAAAGAAAAGTGACAATAGCTGTTTCTTCATAATTTTGAATCATTAAGGCACCAATGGCGGCAATGGCTACTAAGACATCAATGGTAACGAGTTTGATCTTTAAGGACGAGATAGCCTGGATTAAAATTGGTAGTGTTCCAATAAGTCCTGCGACTAGCAGACCGATGTGACTAAATGGACTGTCTTTAGCCATAAAATTCAAAGAAAGCGCTAAGCCAATTAAGACTGCTTGAATCACCATTAGTTTATTTTTACTTCGTAATATCTGAATAGATAATTGATACATTTTAGTTCCCCCTTTTGTTAGCTTGACTTCATCATAGGACTTAAAAAGATTTAAAACCTTGATGCAGGTCAATAATTTATTTAAAGAGGAACTTAAAATAAAAAACTGACCATTTAATAAAATGGTCAGCCTAGTATTAATTTTTGTGAAAGAGTAGTTCATCTAAATCATTAATTTCAATGCGTTTAGAACTTAACTGTTTGATTAAGCCGGTGTCTTCTAACTCTTTAAATCGTCGACTCAATGTTTCAGGACTGGTTCCTAGGAAAGAAGCAATGTCTTTACGCGACATATCTAATTCAACAATCACTGGTCCCTCACTCGGATTTTCAACTTGATCAATTAAATAAGAAATCAAACGATTGGCTACCTGCTCAATAGAAACTTGGGTGGTTTGTTTTTCGGAATTTTCCAAGCGGTTAGACATTTCGCCTAATAGTTTGATAGCGATTTGAGGAAAATCCATTAAAAAATTATTAAAGTCACTTTGCTTTAACATACAAACAGTCGTGTTTTTCTGCGCTTGTGCATAATCTTGGTGAGGAACGGTCTGGTTAAAGATCGTTCGCTCTCCTAAAAAGTCACCCGGTCTTAAAATTTGAAGCAATTGCTCTTTACCCGACTCAACAATACGAAAGACGCGAATAGCGCCCGAATGAATAATGTAGAGAGTATCGGTTTGGTCCCCCGCTTGAAAGAGATATTCTCCTTTTTCTAATTCTTTGCGAATAATCTTTTCGCCTATTAAATCCATTGATTGGTCATCTAAATGATTAAGAATGGGAACTTGTCGGATACAGGCATGATCATGAGACATCAGCATCACCTTTTCTTAAGTTTTTTAAATAATGTGGTCGCTTCTAATCAGTTTAACCAAACTCTTATCAAAATCCAAGCTAGAGGGATTGTTTACTGAATTTGAAAGCGTTATACTTTTCTAAGAACAACCATGAGGAGTGAAAGTATGAAGAAATTACTATTAATAAATACCGGTGGCACGATTGCCATGTCTGAAGACCAAACCAGTGGTAAGGTATCCCCCTCATCTGAAAACCCAATTATTACGCAATCTTCTTTCTTTAATCAATTTGCAGATATCACAGTAGAAGATCTGATGAACATTCCTTCTCCGCATATGAATGAAGAGTTGATGCTTAATCTCAGCAATTATATTCAATCGGTATCGAATCAATACGATGGCATTTTTGTCACTCACGGAACTGATACCTTGGAAGAAACAGCCTATTTTTTAGAATTGACCCTTAATATTCCCATTCCAGTCGTTTTGACAGGAGCTATGCGCTCTAGTAACGAAATCGGGTCTGATGGCTTAGCCAATCTCCGTTCTTCCATCTTTGTGGCCCGCGATGATAAATCGCGCGGTAAGGGCGTAGTGGTAGTCATGAATGAAGAAATTCATACAGCTACCTATGTAACCAAGACCCATACCACCAATGTTGCCACTTTCCAAACACCAACATTTGGGCCGATTGGATTAATTTCAAAAAATCAAGTCATTTATTTCCAAGAATCACTTCACCGTGAATATTATAAAGTTAACTCAATTAGTAAAAAAGTTGCCTTAATTAAAACATACGCTAGCATGGGACCCGAACTCTTCCAAACGGTCCTGGATAATAATTTTGATGGCTTAGTCATTGAAGGTTTAGGGGCCGGTAATATTCCACCCGAGACACTTCAACCCATTCAAGAACTATTAGAAAAAGATATTCCAATTGTGATGGTATCTCGAGCCTTTAACGGGGTCACTGAAGATGTTTATGATTATGTTGGCGGAGGTAAGCAGCTGAAACAAATGGGAATCATTTATGCTCAAGGGTTGAGTGGTGTCAAGGCCCGTCTAAAATTGTCCTGCATCTTAAATGCGGATCAGACTGTCGAAATTGCGAAAGCATTCCATCTTTAATTACTAAATTTAAATAAAAGACCTCCAACTTTTTCGATGGAGGTCTTATTAATTATGTTATTAGGGTTCGGCCGTTATATCTTGATACTTTTCAGGATCTTTAGCGAGTTTATGCGTCACATAAGTACAAGTGGAAGTAATTTTTCTTCCTTCTCTACGTGCTTTATCTACCATGGCATTGAATAATTCACCCGCTAAACCCCTTCCTTGATTAGTAGGATGGGTAAAAGTATGAGTTACCCAAATTTTATCGCCTTCGGTCAATTCATAGACCATTTGTGCGAGTGTATTTTCTTGTTCATCTACTGCTACCAACCTTCTAGAATCATCCACGATTTTCATTGAATCCCTCTTTTCTAACTTTTTTTACTGAAAGTCACTTAAATTTATTATATAAAAAATGTAAGCGTTTGTAATCATAAAAAACTCAATTTAATCTACTTTTAATATCGAAGAAGTAAGAACTCCTAAAGCTTAAGTGTAAGTTCAATGAATATTTAAAGTAAGCTATTTAAGCCGTAAAATCAAAAGGAGTTCCTAGATTTGCCGCTAACGCTCTTTGATAGACTTCGTGAGCGACAGCAACATCAGTAGCACCAATTCCAATAGGGATACAAATAATGCGCTGATTTTTTGGATCAATCTTTTCATGCGGTCCTTTCGAAAGGTCTGCAAGGCTAGCTGTAATATCTTTTTCGGTTATTTGGCCTGACTTATAAAGAGGCTTCAGAATACCACGATTGAGTGCTTGACTAACATGGTCAACTACAATTGCATCTGATTGATGGATCAACTCATTCTCAATTTCTTGATAGGAACCCATTGGAAAGACAATCGTTCCTTTTTGTATCCACTCTTCCTTTATCAAGGCTTCTTTAGAAGGTGTTAAGGTAAAGACTGCGTCCACTTGACAAGCATCTTTACCATCTTCACAAATTATAATGTCGCCTTGAACATATCTTTGCATATCTTCTTTAAATGTTTCTGCTGAATCACGGTGGATATTCCATACCCTTAATTCTTCAATCTCAAAGACAGTTGATATAGCGTGAGTCACTTGTCTAGCCTGCTGACCTGCCCCAAACATACCAATTTTCAATTTAGGTTTATTGAGCATATATTTTAAAGCGACGGCGGCTTGTGCTCCGGTCCGCATGTTGGAAATACGTGTCCCATCTAAAACCGAAATAAAATTACCTAATCTGGCATCGACCAGCATAATCATAGCGGTGATAAATGGTAACCCCGCTTTAGCCCGTTCGCCTGCAAATCCTCCCACAAATTTTTGTCCCGCCACTTTTATAGAACCTAAATAAGCTGGCATTGCATTCAGAAAGGCTTCATGAAAAGGCCATCCCCCCATTTCCCCCATGTCGAGAGTCACTTTTCCTGGGTTAATCACTTGACCAGCCGCAAAATCTTTAAACACATTGTCGATAATTTCAACGGTATCTTCCATGGTAATAAGTTGTTTAATTGTAGAATCATTAATTAGTAAACTTGATTGATCCATTAAATCACCCCTTTATAATAATTGTATCACAGTTCAAGATAAATCTATCAATAATTTGTTGCTAATATAAATTTACAAAAATGATAAATTTTTATTATGTGTTTATTGATACTAGACTCTTATAAATTTAAAATTTTAAGCCATGAGCTCATTCTTACAATTAGTTTGACTAATAATGACTCACTTTTACTTAAAATCTCGTCAATTCTTTGACTCTACTTGCCATTTACAGCAATAGGCTCTAGAATATAAAAAAAGAGAGAGGGTGTTTGAATGCGGATTTTCTATAAAAAAGTTTTTAAATTAGCACGCTTAGCTGGAAAGATTCTCTTAGAATCCAATGCCGAAGAGTATCGTGTTGAGGATACGACTTTAAGAATCCTTCAAACAACCGGCTTAGATTCCCCTTCTAGCTATTCCAACACCACCGGTCTTTTTCTTTCTCTTACAGATACAAAACTGGCAGAATTCAGCTTTTCCGAGATTGTGCGTATTAATAAACGGCAAAACAATATCCAACACATCGTTAAAGTGAATGATATTTCAAGAGCCTACGTTTCAGGAGAAATATCTGTTGATCAAGCTTATGAGGCTTTAAACAATATCCAGACCGATGAATATGGATTTATTATTAAGTATATTAATCTAATCTTGATCGTTCTTTTCGTTATTCTCTTCGGTGGGACCCCACTAGATATGTTAGTAGCTTTTCTAATTGGCTGCTTAATATTAACTTTAGATTATTGGCGCAAAACAACCTTTCTCACTGACTTCTTATTTAATATTCTCTCCATAGCTCTTGGCTCTTTAACTGTCAAGTTGATTGATGCCAGTTTTCCATCGACGATTCATCCCGTCATCATTCTAGGGGCTATGATCATGCCAAATTATCCAGTGACTTCAGCGACCAATGCCATGCGCGACATTCTTAAAGGCAATAATCTAGCGGGAATTATCAAAGGCATTGATGCGGTTATGGTCATTATTTCCTTAACCATTGGTTATACCCTCAGTATTTTACTCAGCCAGATCATCCTTCCTTTTCTAAGCTAAAAACCGATTCCTAGGAATCGGTTTTTTAATTGGTATTAAATAGCATTAATTTTATCAAATAAAGCAGCAAGATATGACCCGGATAGGCCCAATAATGAAAGGCTTGCTGGACCCTACCACGTTTACCATTATAACAAAGAATAAATAAACTACTGAGAAAGACAGTCGGCATATAATATTCAAAGGAAAAGGCAGGTAGGATTGCTATAGCCTCTCTTATTCGATTACCATAAGCAAAGTAAAGAATTAAAGCGGCTAAAATACCAAACAGGTCATAATCAGCCATAGTGAAATAAGCCAAACCAAAGCATAAACTGACACTCACTAAACGCATCAACCAGTTCTCTTTAAAATGATCCAAGCACGCAAAAAGTAGTAGCGCAATTAATAATTCTATGAAAACATTTTGATGGTCCCAATAAAAAGGTTGATTGGCAAAGGCTAAGTCAAAGGGAATTTCAGAAACCACAGCTAAGAATGCTAAACGCGTAAAATAACGCTTCAAATTTCTAGTGTGATGATAACCTTCTAATAAAAGATAAAGATAAATTGGAAAAGCTAAGCGACCAATATTTCGCATAATTTCATAGACGCTGACCATCTGAGTTAAAAATTCATAACTATAATCACTCTGGTGGTTAAAAATACCCATTTCAATCAGAACTACTGCCGTATGGTCAATCACCATGAAAATTAAAGCTAACCACTTTAAATGTCCGGCTGTCAAAAAGGCCTTCGAATTCTTCATTTAAATTACACCTCACACACTTGGATAATATGCTCATTATATAAAGAAAACGCTTTTAAAACAAGAAAAAAAGACAGCTTACTTCATTCGCTAGCTGTCTATGATATTTTATTTATCGGATTCTTTTTCAAGTTTAAAAGTATCTTCATTTTCTGGATCATTGGTCAGCTTACCACTTAACTCATCCTTAATAATTTGTTGATTTTTACTAAAGGACTCTTCAGTGATTTGATCATAATAAATGCCATCTAACATAAAGCCTTCACCCTCAAATTGGTTAAAGGAAATAGTTGGACGCATATCTAAGTGAGAGACTACTAACTTACCGAGATCAAACATATTAAGGTTCATGCCTACATATTTATTTATAGCAGTTGTCATACCAATTACTTCTTTAATACCTCTGGTTTTATTTAAGGCAGCTTGAGCAATGCCGAATACCACTTGACGTTGACGTTTTTGACGAGCATAGTCACCACCAGAATTGTAGCGTTCTCTTACGTAAGCAAGAGCCATCTCGCCGTCTAAGTGAACCTCTTGACCTTCAGTAAAGGTGTAACCACTGATTTCAAAAGTAGTTGGTGGAACTACATCAATACCTCCTACTGAATCGACTACATCGGCTAAGCCTTTCATATCAACAGTAACATAATAGGGAATTTTAATGTCTAACCAGTTTTCGACTGTTTCAACTGACAATTCAGGTCCACCAAAGGCATAAGCGTGATTAATTTTATCCATCCCTCGATTAGGAATATCCACATAGGAGTCACGTGGAATAGAAGTTACGACAATATTTTCTTCTTCAGGATTGATGGTAGCTACCATCATAACATCTGAACGCCCCACTTCGGTTCGACCCAAGTCTCCCGTATCAATTCCTAATAGTAATACAGAGAATGGTTTGTTCACATCAGTCGCATGAGTGGAAACAGTCATTGTAAATAATGAAGTTATCAATAAAGCAAAAACAACAATATATTTAAAAAGTTTTTTGATCATATTTTCATCTTCCTTTCTATCTAGCGTTATTATTATAAGCTATTTAAGATTTAATTTCTAGAATTTCACAGAAAATTCCAATATATCCCTAAATATTTTATAAAATCATAGCTGGACTTAACTTGAGAAAATGATCTAAAAATCTTATGATAAAAATAATTATAATCAAAGGAGACTGTTTATGAAAGTTAGAAAAGCTGTCATCCCCGCAGCCGGTCTTGGAACCCGCTTCCTACCTGCTACAAAGGCCATGCCAAAAGAAATGCTCCCTATTATTAATAAGCCAACCATTCAATTTATTGTCGAAGAAGCCATTCAATCTGGTATTGAAGATATCTTAATAGTGACCGGACGTTCTAAGCGTCCTATTGAGGACCATTTTGATGCTAATGAAGAGTTAGAAGCCGTCTTAGAAGCCAAAGGCAAGCAAGAATTGCTAACCACTGTCAAAAATCTCAATAATATCAATCTCTTTTTTAAACGTCAATCTTATCCAAAAGGATTGGGTCATGCTGTCTTACAAGCTAAGAATTTTATTGGAGACGAACCCTTTGTCGTCATGTTAGGTGATGACTTGATGACTGACACGGTTCCCTTAACCAAACAATTAATTAATAATTACAACAATACCCATGCCTCTACTCTAGCTGTTATGTCTGTACCGCCACAAGACACCTCAAAATATGGTGTCATCGACCCGGAACGCCAATACGAAAAAGGTATCTATAATGTAAGACGTTTTGTCGAAAAGCCATCTCCTGAAGTAGCTCCGTCCAACCTAGCTATTATTGGACGCTACCTCTTAACACCAGAAATATTTTCTCTTTTAGAAACACAACCGGCTGGTGCGGGCAATGAGATTCAGTTAACCGATGCGATTGACCGATTAAATAAAATCCAACGCGTCTTTGCCTTAGAGTTTAATGGTCGTCGTTATGATGTGGGGAATAAATTCGGATACATGGAAACGGTCATTGAATATGGTCTCACTCTTCCGGAATTACGAGACGATTTAATCGAATTTATCAAATCCACTGTCAAGGAGCGCTTATAGGAGGTTATTATGTCTAAAATTCAAGTTAAAAAAGCTGTTATTCCAGCTGCCGGTTTAGGCACGCGCTTTTTACCCGCAACTAAGGCCATTGCTAAAGAAATATTACCTATTATTGATAAGCCAGCCATCCAATTCATTGTCGAAGAAGCCTTAGATGCTGGCATTGAAGATATTTTAATTATTACAGGTAAAGGAAAGCAAGAAATTGAAGACCATTTTGATGCCAACTTTACCCTCGAACAAAATTTAAAAGCCAAAGGTAAGGATAAGCTACTGAGACTAGCTACTGAAACATCCAACTTAAATATTCATTACACCAGACAAGACCATCCTAGAGGTCTAGGAGATGCAGTTCGTCACGCCAAAGCCTTTAACGGAAATGATCCTTTCCTCCTTCTTTTAGGAGATGATATCATTCGGGGAGAAAACCTTTCTAAACAAATTATTGATCTCTATGCAGAAAAAGAACAAACGGTGATTGCTGGCGTTCGGGTTGATCCGAACAAGACCAAGAATTATGGTATTTTAGATATTCAAGAAACAGCAAACCCTCATGTCTTCCAAGTAGTCGATATGATTGAAAAACCGCAAAATCATGCACCTTCTAACATGGCTGCGGCGGGTCGCTATATTCTAGAACCAGCCATATTTAAAATCTTAGATGAGCTTGAAGCCGGTCCAACGGGTGAAGTTGAATTAACTGATGCCTTAATTCAATTACAAAAAACTCAACCACTACTAGCCTTTGAATATCAAGGCGAATGGTTTGAAGTGGGAGACGCCAAAGGGATGCTCCAAGCTTCTATTATATTTGCGCTCGACCATCCAGAAGTTAAAGATGAATTTGTTCCTTATCTTAAAAAATTAGCTGAAAAGTTTGCGGACGTATAGTAATTAAAGCAGAGTCAATTTATGACCCTGCTTTTTATTCTTAAAATGATAAAGGCTTTATAAGTCTAAAACGAATCGCTTAATTTGTATTTGAACAATAAATTAAAAAAAAATTCAACAATATTCGTCCCTATAAATTGTAATATATTGCAACACTTAAATAATAATTTATGTCATTTTATGTAAGCGAATAAAAAACGATTGTATCCCCTATTCTATTGCTAATAAACTCAGTAATTATTTGAAAACTTTAGTAAGACGGTCTTATGATTAAAGTGCTATAAAAGCTAAAGCACTACGATTTCTTTTGAAAGTCTAAGAAATTGTGCTATAGTGGATATAAGTGCTAAAATTTTACTTTTTTCTCAGGAAAATAGTTTAACTGTTTAATAAGTTTAAAATAAGCATTAAAACTTATGAAAGAAGGAATCTGAATGGAAGATACACCGATTGTTCATTTTCTCGGCCTTTCTTTTAACTTCAACACATTAATTGCTACAATTGTGGTGGTGGCGATTATTTCCGTGTTGTGTTTTTTAGTTAGCCGAAGATTATCCGCCAATCATCCTTCCAAATTCCAAGTCTTGATGGAAATCATCATCGAATTTGTTGAAGGCATCTGTGACTCAACCCTCGGTCAACACCAAAATGTTTATGTCAATTTAGGGTTGACCTTTTTCTTGTTCATTTTTGTTTCAAACTTAATTGGACTACCCTTTTTAATTGTGTCAGAGCATGAATCATTTTGGCGTAGCCCGACGGCTGATCCCATTGTAACCATTTCTTTAGCAATCATTGCTATATTATCGGGGCACATTCTAGGAATTAAGAAGAATGGTTTAGGCGGTCACCTTAAGAGCTTCTACGCTAGCCCTAACATTTTAAAATTACCACTACAGCTCGTTGAAGAAACTATTAATACAACTACTTTAGCCTTACGTTTGTTCGGTAATATTTTCGCAGGAGAAGTTTTAGTTGGACTGATTGCTAAGTTCGCTATGATCTTAATTCCATTTACTTGGGCATTGGCAGTCCCCTTACAATTCGTATGGCAAGGCTTCTCTGTCTTTATTGGTGCCATCCAGGCCTATATTTTTACCACACTAACCATGGTTTACTTATCACATAAAATTAATCATTAATCCAAATACAAAGGAGATTTAAAATATGACTGAATTAGCTGCTGCACTCGCTGTCGGAATCGCTGCCTTAGGTGCTTCTATTGGTAATGGTATGGTTATCTCTAAAACCATCGAATCCATTTCACGTCAACCTGAATTAGATTCTCAATTAAGAGCTTTAATGTTCCTTGGAGTTGGTTTGATCGAAGCTGTGCCAATTATCGCCGTTGTTATTTCCTTTATCTTAATCTTTAGCTAACCATAAACTACTTAAGGAGTGTCAATATTGGACTTTAATATTATTCTGGGCGAAGCCATCTTAACAATTGCATCCTTTTTGATCTTACTCTTTGTCATCCATAAATTTGCGTGGAAACCCTTCAATCAAATGCTAGAAACCCGTCAGAAAAAAATTGCTGATGATTGGCAAGCGGCTGAAGAAGCTAAGAATAAGAATAAGGAAGCTTTATCACAAATCGATTCTCAACTAAAATCAGCTCACTTAGAAGCTGAGAAAATCATTCGTCAAGCTCAAATTGATGCCAGTCATTTGCGCGACAAGATGATTGAAGAAACCCGTCAAGAACAGAGCAAAATGCTTCAAATGACGCAAGAAGACTTAAAAGTACAAAGACAAAACTTTGCCGAAAATATGCAAGAATCATTAGTTCATATGGCTGTTGCCATGGCGGGAAAGGTAGTTCGTCGTGAAATTTCAGAAGATGACCATCGTCAAATGATTCAAGAATTTATCAATCGATTGGAGGAGCTCGATGAACAACGGTAGACTTCACAAACAAGAAGATTTAGCTGAGCTCGCCCTAAAATCAGGACGACAAGTTACCTATGAAGATGACCTCCTCTTCGAACTTCTAGATATAGAAATTAATGATGAAGAAGAAGGTCAAGAAATCTTAAAAGAATTAACTGGGGAACGCCTCTTTTTATCTTCGGCTATCCCTTTAACCAAAGCAGAAAAGCTTAAAATTGCCCGTGAATTCATGCGCATTACTGGCTTTTCGATTCGTTCTTTTACGACTATTATTAACCCAGATTTAATTATTGGTGTTCGCTTGCAAAGTGAACGCTTCTACTATGAATTATCTGGCGGACAGATCTTGCAAACGATGCAAAATGAAATTAATATTCCGGAAAGTGAAGAGGTGATTTCTTCATGAGCAAAAACGAAAAGTTTACAAAAGATGTCTTAAAACAAATCCGAGACTTCGAAATTGATAAGAAGTTAGAAGAAATCGGAACGGTTTCCTATGTCGGAGACGGTATTGCCTTTTCAGAAGGATTGGACAACGCCATGTATGGTGAGATGGTTGAATTTAATGATGGAACGATCGGCATGGTGCAAAACCTTGAAAATGATCAAGTCGGAGTTATCATCTTTGGTTCCTATCATCAAATCCATGAAGGTGATATTATTCGTCGAATGAATCATACCATGGAGGTTCCAGTTGGTAAGGCCCTACTTGGACGAGTAGTGGATGCCTTAGGACGTCCAATTGATGAAAAAGGTCCTATCTTAACTAATAAAACACGGCCAGTAGAACATGAAGCACCCAGTATTATGGAAAGACAATCAGTTAAAAAACCTTTAGAAACAGGAATAAAAGCCATTGACTCCTTAGTGCCAATCGGAAGAGGACAAAGGGAATTAATTATCGGTGACCGTAAGACTGGTAAAACTTCGCTAGCAGTTGATGCTATCTTAAACCAAAAAGATAAAGATGTTATTTGTATCTATGTAGCTATCGGTCAAAAAGAATCAACGGTTAAAAACATTGTTCATACCTTGACCAACCGTGGCGCAATGGATTACTCCATTGTAATGACTGCTTCTGCTTCTAAGCCTGCTCCCCTACTTTACTTAGCTCCATATGCTGCAACGGCTATGGCTGAGGAATTTATGTATGAAGGAAAGCATGTCTTAATTATTTATGATGATTTATCCAAACAAGCAGCGGCTTATCGTGAAATGTCCCTCTTGCTCAAACGACCACCTGGACGTGAAGCTTATCCTGGGGATATTTTTTATCTTCACTCTCGTCTTTTGGAACGGTCAGCTAAATTATCGGATGAATTAGGCGGCGGTTCAATTACCTCCTTACCAATTGTTGAAACACAAGCGGGAGATATTTCAGCCTATATTCCAACCAACGTCATTTCAATTACGGACGGTCAGATTTTCTTACAAAGCGATCTTTTCTTCTCTGGTGTCCGTCCAGCCATTAACGCGGGACTATCTGTTTCTAGGGTTGGGGGCTCTGCACAATTGAAGGCCATGAAACAAGTTTCAGGAACATTGCGTTTAGACTTAGCTTCATATCGTGAATTAGAAGCCTTTACATCCTTTGGATCAGATATTGATGAAATGACTGCGCGTCAATTAAGACGTGGCGAGCGCATCGTTGAAGTGTTAAAACAAGGCCTTCACAAACCAATGCGTTCAGGTGTTCAAATCATAGTCTTCTACGCTTTAGGTAATGGATACTTTGACAAGGTACCTGTTAACTTAATTCATCAGTTAGAAGATGTTATTGCTGATGAATTCATTACCTACCATGCCGGTCTTTTGCAACAATTAGAAGATAATCAACCTCTACCAACTGAAATCGAATTAAATGGTATTTTAGATAAAGTTGTTGATAATTTTATCCTTGTTCATTCTGAAGGATCCCAAACAGGAAGTGATAAGTAATGCCGTCATTAAACGAAATCAAACGACACATTGCTTCCACTGAAAAAACACAAAAGATTACCAACGCTATGCAGATGGTTTCAAGAAATAAGGTCAACCATTTACTGGATATGACGCAATCTTATCAAGTCTATATCGATCACTTAAAAGAAACTATTCTGCAATTGCACTACACTTTAAAGGTCTCCCCTCCTAACTTTTCCAAACCGGAAATTCGGTCTTTAATCACTCCACGAAAAGTGAACAAAATTGGTATCTTTCTTATCTCAACTGATAAAGGTTTGGCAGGTTCTTATAATGTGAACTTAATCAAGGGATTGGATGAGTGGATAGAAGAACAAAATTTTGATGAAGATCAAGAATTGGTTTTTTATACCTTAGGTCGAACAGGAGAAAGATATTGCCGAGAACGTGGCTACAAGATTGCACGCTCTTATTATCCTTTGTCTGACCAACCTGGCTTCCAAGAAGCCCACTACTTTATCAGACAATTGCGTTCAGCCTATGTTGAAAAAGAATGTGATGAGCTATACTTGGCCTATAACCACTATGGTGTCGGTTCAGGTGCTAATTCACATTTCGGAGTCGATAAATTATTACCAGTAGTTTCCTTAAACCGTCGGACGGAACTTGATCCGTCTTTTGATAAAAAAGAATTGATTTCCGAGGTCTTTTTAATTGAACCATCAATGGAAGCTGTATTGGAGGGGTTAGTTCCTCAATATATCGAATCCTTAGTCTATGGGGCTCTCTTACAGGCTAAGACGGCTGAGCATTTCTCCCGTATGATTGCTATGCAATCAGCGACTGAAAATGCTAAAGAAATCATCGCAGACTTGCAGTTGCGTTATAATCACGCACGACAAGTTAAAGTAACCAATGAAATTATAGAAATTGTTGCAGGTGCTCAAGCCCAACATAAAGAAAGAAGGAAATAAGTATGCGAATCGGACATATTAAACAAGTAATCGGACCGGTCGTGGATGTTTCCTTTCCTTTAGAATACGGAACACCAGAAATTCATCATGCCCTGGTTGTAACCGACCTTGAGGAAGTGAATGAAACTACCGACTTAAAAACGATTCTCGAACACCGAAAAGTGGTACTCGAAGTCGCTATCGATATTGGGCATGACACAGTGCGTACGATTGCTATGGAAGCAACCGAAGGCTTATCTCGTGGTATGGCAGTGGTCGATTTAGGTGAGCCAATTAAAGTTCCAGTTGGTGAAGCTACTTTGGGTCGCGTATTTAATGTTCTTGGAGATACGGTCGATAATGGTCCAGAACTCTTCCCTGACGTAGTGAAACATTCTATTCACGCGGATGCCCCAGAATATAGCGATCTAGCTTCAAACTTTGAAATCTTAGAAACAGGAATCAAGGTTATTGACTTATTAGCACCCTACCTCAAGGGGGGGAAAATTGGTCTCTTTGGAGGCGCCGGTGTGGGTAAAACCGTTTTAATTCAAGAACTAATTCACAATATTACCCAAGAACATGGTGGCCTTTCTGTTTTCACTGGTGTTGGAGAAAGAACACGTGAAGGAAATGACTTAGTCCATGAAATGCGCGACTCTGGCGTTTCTAAAAATACGGCCATGGTCTTCGGTCAAATGAATGAACCACCTGGAGCCAGAATGCGAGTAGCCTTATCTGGTCTAACCATGGCTGAGTATTTCCGCGATGTGAAACATCAAGATGTATTACTCTTTATTGATAATATTTACCGCTTTACTCAAGCGGGTTCAGAAGTATCTGCCTTGCTAGGAAGAATGCCTTCCGCCGTAGGTTATCAGCCTACCCTAGCTTCTGAAATGGGAGCCATGCAAGAACGGATTACTTCCACCAAAGCAGGATCTATTACTTCCATTCAAGCGGTCTATGTACCGGCCGATGACTACACTGACCCGGCCCCAGCGACCACCTTCTCTCACTTAGATGCGACTACTAACTTGGAGCGTAAGTTAACTGAGCAAGGTATTTACCCAGCAGTCGATCCATTAGCTTCTTCTTCTTCAGCCCTATCTGAAGAAATAGTGGGCGAAAGACACTACCGGGTAGCACGTAGTGTTCAACAAACTTTACAAGGCTATCAAGATCTTAAAGATATCATTGCCATCTTAGGTGTGGATGAATTAAGTGAAGATGAAAAACTAACAGTTAAAAGAGCAAGACGCATTCAGCTCTTCTTATCGCAAAACTTCCACGTAGCTGAAGCCTTTACAGGAATACCAGGTTCATATGTAACCGTTCAAGAAACGATTGACGGTTTTGAGGGTATTTTAAATGGCGATTATGATAATCTGCCTGAAGAGGCCTTCCGTAACGTAGGAAATATCGATCAAGCCATTGAGAAGGCTAAAAAAATGGGAGTGGATTTGGATGACTCAAACGCTTAAGAATCTACAAGTTCAAATTATCTCTCCCAATGGTGTGGTTTATACCAAGCGGGCCCGTAAATGTCATGTGCAGACGATTGACGGTGGAATGACTATTTTACCTAATCATATCGCTATGATGACGGTCTTAGATATCTCGACTGTAGTCGTTGCCCCACTGGTAGAAGGCAAACCCGATGACTATATTGCCATTAACGGTGGCTTATTAGAGATTCGTGACAATGAGCTCAATATTATTGCCAATATGGCGGTTCGAGCCTTAGACATTGATGACGCTAAGACTAAAATGGAATTATCTTTAGCTGAAGATAAGTTGAAACAAGCAGAAATCAATCAAGATATTCGCGCCTATCATTCAGCTGAGATTGAATTAAGAAAAGCGCTCAATCAATTAGATGCTTTCAAACATCAACATAACCAATAAAAAAAACTTCCGTTTATCTTAAACGGAAGTTTTTTTATTTGGTCTTAATTATTATTGAAGACATCTCTACTATAGACCTTTTCTTTAACAGCTTCTAATTCTTCAGCATAACGATTGGCTAAAATAATATCAGCTTTTTGAGAAAATGTTTCAAAGTCGTCTAGGACTTCTTCGCCATCAAACTGCTTTTCGTTGAGAGTCGGTTCAAAAATAATAATGTCTTTCCTCTCTGCTCGAAGATGTTTAATAATATCCAGAATGGCAGATTGACGGAAATTATCGGAATTGGACTTCATGGTCAAGCGGTAAATACCGACTACTTGCACATCTTGTTTTAAAACTTGTGAAGAAATGTGTTCTTTACGAGTTGCATTGGAATCCACTATCGCTTGGATTAAGTTATTTGGAACGTCTTGGTAATTAGCCAGTAATTGCTTGGTATCCTTAGGTAGACAGTAGCCACCATAACCAAATGACGGATTGTTGTAGTGGTCGCCAATTCTTGGGTCAAGTCCCACACCTTCAATAATATGTTGACTGTTTAAACCACGTACTTCAGCATAGGTATCCAGCTCATTAAAATAAGAAATTCTTAAAGCTAAATAAGTATTGGAAAAAAGTTTAACCGCTTCTGCTTCTGTAGAAGGCATGGTTAAGATAGGAACTTCTTTATCCAGGCTAGACTCGGCAAACAATTCAGCCACTTTCTCACTTTGAGCGGATTCATTGCCGACAATAATGCGTGATGGATGTAAGTTATCGAAAAGTGCCTTACCTTCTCTTAAAAACTCTGGTGAAAAGACAATATCCATACCATATTTTTGACGCATTTCCTCGGTATAACCTACAGGAATGGTTGATTTGATGACTACCACAGCTTGAGGAGCATATTCCTTCACCTTGTCGAGTGCTTCTTCTACAGCTGAAGTATCAAAGTGATTGTTAGCGTCATCGTAATTAGTTGGAGTTGCAATAATCACTAATTCTGCTCCACTATATGCATAGTTAGGATCATCGGTAGCTTCCAAATTTAAGGAATGATTGGCTAAATAGTCTTCAATTTCAGCATCCACAATCGGTGCGATTCTTTGATTAATTAAATCGACCCTTGCTTTAACGATTTCCATAGCTTTAACTTCGTTTTCTTGAGCTAAAAGTATGGCATTGGAAAGTCCAACATAACCCATTCCTGCAACTGTTATTTTCATGACGCCACCCTATCTTTCATTATTTTAATTCTATTATACAAAAGTTCTCTTTAACTTAAAACTAAACTTGCTTAGCAGAATCTAGTAGGTGTTTGACACAAGCTTCTGCTTGCTTGTAAGTAAGCTTGGTATTATTATTACCAAATTGAGTAGAAAAGATCCAATGTCCTGTGAGATATAGATGGTCTAGTAAGCCGTATTTTTGACTAAGAACTTGTGTATGTGGCCAATCCACTAAAATCCCACCTAATGGATTAGCTTGAATCACTCCTTCTTGATACATTTGATTAATTAAAGGATCATGCGGAGCCGCTCTATCTAAATTTTGGTCAAAGCCAGTGGCATTAACTAAATAGCCCGTCTGATAGCGCAGTCCCTTTTGAGTGACAACAGTAAAGCCTTGATCATTGACTTCGACATCTTTCATTCCTGAAACAATGCGGATACGGCCATCTCTTAGACCTTGCAAGATAAATTCAATACTTTCAGCCGGTGTTTGGCTTCTAAAATGTTCAAAAAGTCCCATAAAATCTTTAAAGAAACGGATACGGTCATGTGATGATAAAGCCATATTTAATGCCGGTAAAAAGGCTGTTAACTTACGACCATATAATTGCAAGATACTTAAACGACGGTTTTGTTGGTGAATAGCCATTAAGCCTTCTCCAATTGACCCTTGACTGTATCTTTCGACTAAAGCTTTCCAATTCACCCCATTAGCCTCCATATCCGCTTCAAATTGATGGAAGATGGTTTCTAAAGGAATCGTTTGATTGTCAGATTGCGCCAATTGCTTATCAATCCACTCAGCATTTAAATTGAAGATTAAATCTTCAGCGTAACGTTCAAACTTAGGGGTAGAAAAAGGTTGGTCTAAAATATAAAAAGTTACGGGATGATCAATGGTAATCGGATAGTGGTCTTGTAGATAGCGCATAATATCAATACCAGTCAAGCCTGAACCTATAATACCAATATTTTTTTGATAATCTAAATCAGATAAAACTTGTTCTACTGGGTAAGGATGATGAATATAGTTTTCATTCCCCAATAGATTGTAATGATCGGCATAAGGTGGATGTCCGACTGTCATTATGACCGAATCATAAGGGCCGTATTGCTTTCCGTTTTCATCAAACAAATAATAGCTTTGTTTTGATTTGATTTTTAGCTGGTGGATGCGTTGATTCACCACATGAATGATTTCATTTTCAAAGTATGGCCTAAAATAATCTTGAATATACTCACCGAAAATTGGTCTCGGTGAGAAAATGTCTCTTTCAGCATATTCTGGATAATGGTCTTGTAACCACCGTAAATAATGATCTGAATCTTGCCATTCAAAGCCTAAATCTCCAACATAAGAGTTCATTAATAACTGTTTAGAATCAGGCTCATAAGGAGACCCCACGCCCAATTGGTTGCGTTCTTCAAATACATCCACATGACTTATCAGACCTTGCTGATTTTCTTCAACGATTGTTTTAACAGCGGCCGCTCCAGCGACACCCGCTCCAATAATTGCTACTTTCATAATGCACCTCAATTATCTTTTTCTCAGCCTCTATTATAACGGATTTGAATCCGCTTTACATCATGGATAAAAACAAATAAAAGGGCCTCTCTAGGAGACCCTATTGATTTAGCTTGCTGTTTCAATGGTTAGTTGAATTTCAGGATTAACAGCTTGTAGCATATCAGTTATTAAATCTTTTATTTGGTTTTGCGAATAGTTTTGTGTTTCTGTTAGTAATCCATTAGCTAATGCTTCATTTTCCATTTCTTTTTTCAAGTCTCCTTGAAGTGCCACAACATCATCAACTTTGATTGGATTAAAAATTGAACCGTCTTCATCAAGAATATCAACAGAATCCTCATTTACTTCATGCGCTAAAATTTTAGCTTGAGGAACTTCAACTACTAACTGTTCTCCATCAGAACTGAACTCAAGTTTTTCTAAATCTACACCTGTATGTATCACGCCTGAATAAGTCAGCATAAACTTTGATTCAGTAAAAGGAATTTTCCAATTCTTAATTGCTTTTTGCTTTTCAAAATGGCCCATATTAGTATAGTGGTATTTCATAGTAGTTAATTCCTTAGCATCCTCCAAACGGTTTTTGATTAGTACTAATTCTTGATCTGTTATTTGATTAGGGATCGATTCGACATAATGATTAAATCCGTACCAAGTTATCCAGCCTAAGAAAAATAGAACTCCCAGAATCAAAAAGAAATAATTAAAAAATCTTTTAACTGCATGTTTCATCTATTCACCTCTTCTAAAGTTTACCTTCTGTTTATCATAACATAAACATTAAGGATAGTATCCGTCTTAAGATGGAGAGGTAAATATAAAAGAGATTCAACAAGTTATTCCGTTAATTGAATAATTTGATATCTTCTACCTGCTAATTCAAAAATAGCTTTAATTTGTTGCCTATCTTCTTCAATTGGTAAAGCTAATTGCCGACGAAATTGATTCATTTCAGAACGAGTATATCCAGGACACAGACTGTTATTATTAACCTCCCAATGTCCTTTGACAGCGGAAGCTGGTAGATTTAAGTCTTTCATTAATTTACGAGTTAGCCAGTCTCTAGCTTTGATTTGTTGCGGAGAATAGTCTTCTTTGGCATTGGCTTCAACAGATAGATGGACACAGAAATGATTACAATTCGCTACTCCCCAAGTAATGCGTTCTAAGTCATAATTTTGGTAAATACGCGCTTGACTATCAATATAAAAATGATAGCCTCCTCGATCCCATGCACGTTGTTTTTGCCAAAAGGACTCGTGATTTGTGATATGACGATTCAAATCCCTTTTAACACCCGTATAGTGCCAAACAATAGTCGTTATAGCATCTAATGACCGATCATCAGACTGTCCTCCTAAAGCTTCTAATCGACGGTCAATAATAACTGATTCATTCAATTGGTCACTTTCGCCATGATCTTCATTGGCTGGTAAATTATACGACGTAAGGTCATAAGCTTTGATTATTTGTATTAACTTTTCACCGTAGAGTGGATCACTGGCGTAAATCCCTGCTAGAGACCTAGCTTCTTCAAAAGAATCCTTGGCGTCTATAGCGGACTTATAAGCAACATTCTTGCGGTAATTAGTTGAAGTGAAGAAATTGGCATGGTCTTCAATTCCTTCTTCAAGACTTTTATAAGCGCGAAATTGGGAGACAATCATCTGTCCATTTGCTTCGAGTGAGGGATGTTCTACCACCTTACCTTTCCAAGGAAAAGACGCCTTAATACCAAAGCCATTATTGGATTTGAGATAAAGCGGAGACCTGCCGCCATTGGATTCTATAACAAATTGCGCCATCCGCGTCGCAACGGATATGGGACTTTGATATTTCTGGAAAAGCGGTGCTAAGCTAGCCAATCTTTTAATCATCCAAGTATCTTTCATCCCAGCAAGGTCCCCCATCCTTTAGGCGAGTTATCATTATGATGATAGTGATAGGAAGATATTTGTAAGATAGAGCCTAAAAAGATGGTTAGTAAATTTATCAGTCCCACCCATTGGCTTCCTTGATTCATGTGGTATAAATCTGCCATTCCCTGTACGAAGACTGCTAAGGCTGGCAGAAAAATAAGAACCAGCCATTTTCCTAAATCATAAAAACGATTCGATAGCATGCAATCATCCTTTCTATTTGATTTTATAGTGACTGACAACGCTCAACCTGCCACATATAATGATCGTGCCAATCCACCTTTTGTTTGATGGTTAGTAACTCTTTGTTAAATGCTTCTAGTTTGGCCTGCATCCAATCAATGCGTTCAATCAGATTATGCAAGGCTGTAATCAAGCCAATCAGCTTAGAAATCAAAGTAATCACGGCAATAATCGCTCCAGCATAAGAACCTATATCAATTAAATGCATTTGGAACCTCCTTTCAGCAATAAAGAGCTGAGCGAACACTCAGCTCCTATAAAATTTTTAATTAAGCTTCTTCATAGGCATAAACATCGGTAACGTTACGCTCGACATAGCGTGCGGCAACCGGAGTTGCATACATATCTAAACCCTTTTCATCCTTAAATAAATCACAATCTACCAAAGTCTGCATCACAGCTTCGGCTGTTTCTTTGTTAATGGTTTCTGTGGGCTGATTGATTGTAATCTTACGCGTTTTCCCCGCGGCATCTAAGAAAATTAATTCCAATACCATACTATCTTTCATCTTAATTTCCCCTTTCAATTATTAAACGAAGTTATAAGCATAAACCGCTTGAGTTGTATCGGTTGGATTAATAGTTAATTGATCAATTTGATCCTTAACTAATTGCACTTGATTGGGAGTAACCCCCTCAATCAAGCCTTGAATAGAGACCATAAAAGTCTTTTCGGTAGTTGGATTCATGCCTTTAAGCGATAAACGTCCTGATTTGTATTCTTTACTCTCCATTTTTATTCCTCCTAAGTATTTTTGTAAGCCGCACGCTCTTACACCTTATACACACATTTTGATGACTAAAACCGGCAAGAAAAAGAGAAAATCTTTTGATACAGGGTCAAAAAGATGTCTCAACTTGTTGGCAATTCGCTTTTTATCATAGCGTAAAGTCCGCTCTGAAATCTGACAGAGCTGACAAATTTCCCAGTTGAGCCATTTTCCCTTTAAGATCAAGTTAAATATCTTTAATTCGCGTCTGGTTAAATGCTCTTTAGCCGACTGTTCTAGCAGGTATTGAGCCTCTTGAGTTTCTGCCTCTCCTGCTTCTTCAATTAGGTCTGATAAAGTAAGAGGATCGGTGGGTGTTACTTGATGGGCTGACTGACGGAAGCGATTGAGTAAGAACCAACGCAAACCCTTACCAGCATATGCGACAAATTGGTAGCGATCGTCTTGACAATTTAAGGGATCGCCTTGAAAGTTTTGATAAAGTCTTAATAACTCTAACCGCATCTCCTGCAGATGGTCTTGGTAGTCAATATCATAAACAGATAATTGATAGTGGTGGAGACAATGGTGGATGAGCGGATCAAATAGAATAATAACATTGGTTAATTCTTCTTGTGTTTTTTTCATAAGTTTACCTCCTTAAATTTTGACATAAAAAAGACGGGCAGATAGCTAAGGAGTATCCTTACAATCATGCCCGTCTAGCAGTTCTTTTAACTTTTTAACTTATTCTTTTTATGAGTTACCTGTACTTCTTGAATGTTTACACTATCGGACGTTCGAAATTGAATCTTGGTTTCAATTCCTTTACTAACAATGACAACGATCTTCTGCTTTAAATCAAGTTCACAGACTTTTTTGCCCTTCGTATTTCTTATTTCGAGCATCTGAATCCTCCTGATTGATTCAACTTCAATGAGTTTATTGACTCTTCATAGCCAATCATATTCTTAATAGAAAATCTTATAGTCAATACGGCTTCAAGACCAAGCTGAATGAGTGAATTAAGTGATGAAAAATAATCTATAACTCCAAGCTTTCGGTGACAGGCTCCCCCTTTCAAGTGTCTTTTGTTAAATGTTGATCAACAATTTGAATTATATTCATTTTTTAGATTTTTGCAATACTTTTATAACGTTTTTTATCTTTTAAAATTTCAATAAATATAATTATCTTTTCTGTTCTAATAGATAATTTAAAAATGAAAATGGATAATTTCACATGTCATTTTCTGAAAAATAGCTTTAAAATAATAATATTAGTAAGACTTCAATTGAAAATGTTAGATTAACGACAGATTTTTATTATTAATAAAACTAATAAATAATCCTTCTAATAATTACCTTCTCCAAAACTCTGCCCCGTGATCAATACCAATACTTGAGGGATCAAAGTGAGGGTCTTGAATGCCCTTGGCTTGTTGATTGGTATAGTCTTTTAGAATAGACGCTCCTTGACGGCCAATAAATATTAAAGCGACCACATTGATCCAAACCATCAAGCCATTACCAATATCCGCCAAAGTCCAAATGGTATCAGAAACCACTAAAGTGCCAGCAAAAACAGTAGCGAGAAAAACTAGCTTTAAAAGAATAAAAGCCAGCGGTTTATCGCCGATTAAATAAGCTAAACTACTCTCAGCATAAAGATAAAATGCCGTTAAAGCAACAAAGGCAAAGATTAAGATCGCAAAAGCAATAAACAAATTACCAAAATTTGGAATGGGAATCACGGATTGAATGGCATTGGCTACAAAGGCAGTGCCATATTTCATACCTTTTACCCCTTCAAAAACTATTTCTTTTTGGCTATTCACTACATTGTAAGACCCGGTCATTAAAATCATAAATGTCGTGGTTGTACAGATAAAAAGGGTGCCGATATACACACTCAGTCCTCCTAATAACCCTTGTTGAGCGGGATGGTTAACTTTGGAAGTAGCGGATGTTATAGCTGAAGTCCCCATTCCTATCTCATTAGCAAAAGCCCCTCGGCGCATGCCCCATTGAAGAGCAGACCCAATCATGGCTCCAAAGACGGCATCCCTACCTAAAGCGGATTGAAAAATTAAAACAAGAGTGGCAGGTAATTGATCGATTTTTACTACAATCACGATTAAAGATATTATTACATATAATAAACCAGCAATCGGTGAGATCCTTTGACTAGTGCGACCAATTCGTTTAAGCCCCCCAAAAATGACCAGTCCTAGGATTAAAGTCAAGGCTAAAGCTAGAAAGAGACTTGGAATATTCAAGGCATTGTGAAGACCTTGAACAATATAAAAAGATTGAACACCTGGCATTAAGAGACTCAAGGAGATGGTGGTAATGACCGCATATACTAGAGCAAATACTCTACCTACTTTTTGATTTCTAAAGGCTTGAGCCATATAGTGCGAAGGCCCTGATTTGTATTCATTGTTGATGACTTCTTTATAAGTTTGAGCTAAGGTGCCTTCAAGAATAGCAATGCTTGATCCAAATAAAGCCAGCACCCATAGCCAAAAAATAGCTCCTGGTCCGCCAAAATAAATACCGGCTGCCATACCGGCGATATTACCCACCCCTACTGTACGAGCAGCTGTAAAAATAAAGGACTGAAAAGGAGATAGGCCAAGTTCAGACTCCCCTCTTTCCTTCATTAAACGCAAAGTCTCTTTAAAAAGCCTTATTTGGGGAAAGCCCATGATTACGGAATAATAAAAGCCCGTCAATAAAATAATCAAAATTAAAGGCAAACTCCATATCATATTGACCATTTGGTTTAATATTTCTGTCATATACATCCACTCCTACTATTATAGCAACTTATTCTAATTATAATTATGAAGATAATTAGAACGATAGTCTTAATAATAGCAGAATTATAGCAGGATACAATATTTATTATGAGAAAGTCCTCATAATATCTTAATTGTTCGTAAAAAATGCTGGTGAATTCACACCAGCATAAAAAGTTTTATTTTAAGTAATCTAAAGTCGCTAAGATAAAGGCTTTAAAAGCTATAATTAATTTACTTTCATCAATATCGAATTTAGAAGAATGATGGCCATGGAACTGTCCTTCAATCTCTCTGGGATTGGCTAAAAACAAGAAAGTTGACGGGACTTCTTGACCATAGTAGGCAAAGTCTTCCGCTCCCATTAAGGCTTCTTCTGATGGAACGATCAGGTCTATCCCTAATTCATCTTGCAAAGCTTTCACTGTATCTAACGTAAAGGCTTCATCATTAACTAAGACAGGATATTTATAGTCATAAGACAGGTCTATTTTTACATCATAAGCGACTTCTAAACCTTTGGTAATCCTTTCCATACGTTGATGAATGAAGGCTCTTAAATCATCGTTTAAGGTGCGAACAGTCCCTTCAATAAAGACTTGATCTGGTATAATATTTTGATTAAATCCTCCCTCAATATGTGTCACAGAAACGACTACCGGGTCACTGGCTTTAATATTTCGACTCTTAATGGTTTGAAAAGCCGTAATCAATTCAGCAGCCACTGTAATCGGGCCTTTGGAAGATTCTGGATAACCGGCATGGAAGCCAAAGCCTTTAATCGTAATCTGAAACCGATCCATAGAAGCCATCATTGGACCGACTCGGTATGAGATTTTCCCCTCTTTAATCGACTTGTCTAAATGGCCGATATGAAAACCAAGGACACGCGTCACATCTGGGCTTTTAAGAACGCCTTCTTTAATCATTGGCTCTGCACCCCCTGGGTATTCTTCACCTGGTTGAAAGATTAATTTAACCTTTCCTCCAAATAAATGGCGATGATTGGATAGAAAATCAGCAACGGCTAGAAGCGTCGCAGTATGCCCGTCATGCCCACAGGCATGCATATTCCCATTTTTTGACGCGAAATGTAGACCGGTTTCTTCTTTAATCGGTAAGCCATCCATATCTGCTCGAAGTCCCATGACGCGGTCAGTCGAACGACCATCTTTTGTCCCTTCAATAACCACTGCTAAACCATTGCCATTGACATAGTGATCTTGCACTTTTAAATCCATGGCTTGGAGTTTTTGACGAACATAATTCACTGTCTTTGGTAAGTCCAAGCCTAATTCGGGAATCTGATGAAGGTCACGTCTCCATTCAATTATCTTTTGTTCATAATTTGCAATTTTATCAAATAATTCTTTTGCCATCTAAACACCTACTAATCCTTACTTAAGTAATTAATTAAAGCTTTGGTCGTTAGGATCATTTCATTGGTATCCAAATATTCTTCTGTGGTATGGACTAATTCCATGCCGACACCGATAATCGCTGAATTAAAGCCTTCTTCCGCGAAGAAGTTAGCATCTGATCCGCCACCAATAATTTGAGGCTCTGCTTTGACACCCACTGTTTCATAGGCCGCTACAATATCTTTAACAAATTGAAGGTCATCTTGACTGGAAAGCGCTGGATAGTCACAACGTGTCTCAATTGTATAATCTTCTGTATATTTTTTTACGATGGACTCGTATTGTTCTAATAATTGATCTACTTTTTCTTTTTTATGAGAGCGAATCTCGCCAGTGAAGACACACTTGTCCGGTACGACATTATTCGGAAAGTCCGAAGTGACTTGAGAGACATTCGCTGTTGTTTCTTCATCAATTCGTAGAAGTGGCATTTCACTGATTACTTTACTCGCCACTTGAATGGCATTAATGCCTTTTTCTGGTTCAATACCCGCGTGAGCCTTGCGACCACGAATTTCAATATTGAAACGATAACAAGTCGGTGCTTGATAAGCGACCTTATTGGCCTTCCCTGCATTATCCGCTACGATTAGATTCTTGGATGGATTGATATGCTGGTAGACATTTTTCCAATTAATGTTACGAGCACCTAGCATTCCTTGCTCTTCTCCAGGAGTAACAATCACGTAAATGTCCTCGTGGCTAATCTTATTATGAACAATATATTCTACTGCAGTTAAGATGGCGGCTAAACCAGCCTTATCATCACCACCTAATGTGGTTGTCTCATCAGAAGACCAAATATTATCTTTTTTGATAATTTTTAAATCCTTATTCGGTTGAATCACATCTGTGTGAGCGTTTAGCGATACACCTTCGCCTTCTACATCCCCTTTGATTTTGGCAAAAATGACCGGAGAGTTCCCTCCATAGGTATGTTGGCTTTCATCAAGATGAATCTCCGCTCCTAAATTTTCCAAAAAGTTAATGACATAATCTGCCATTTCTTTTTCTTCTTTAGATGGCGAATGAATCATTAGCATCTCTTCAAAAATTTCTAAGTTACGTTCAGTTATCATAATGTACCTCTACCTCCTATTAGTTTAATTGACCTTTTTCTAATTCTTTACGAGCGAATAAAATGGTAGTAAAGATAGATGTTAAAGTGATAACAAATGACGGGCTGCCAGGAATAAATTGCACCACATAAATCATGACAGTGGAAATTAATAGTGCAAAAAGACCAGTCTTGTAGGATTTCACCATAAATTGTCCAAAAATTGCCCCATAAATTCCCGGAATAATCAATTCAAAATATTTAGCCAAGTCAGCAGGTAAATTCGTTATGACAGTTTGACCTAAAATGGTGGCAAATATCACGAAGAATAGTGCTACGTAAATGGAAACCGATAAACCAATCGTTCCCATTAGAGCTCCCTCATCGGTCCCTTATTTATAACCGGATGCTTCCGAAGAAATAGCGGCTGCGGGAATCTTCATATTTACTCCATTACCTGATAATATGGTTAAATATAAACCAGATGTACCAACAATTGGGAAGTAAGTTAAAGGTTCACTTAGATAAAAAGCTCCAGAAACAGACATTTGTGAAATAGCACCTGCGATAATAGCTGCAAAGCCAGGAGTATATCCAAAGACAAAAGTCATGGTTAATGGGGGAAATAAACAGCAATGATCCCTAAAACCATAGTCAGTCGACCAAAGTCTGTAATACTTTTCGTAAATTTTTCATAAGCTCCCATTATTTTTCCTCCTTATGGACTTATACAAAGAACATACCGATTAATGCACCCGCAAACATGGCAATCGTTAGTGACCAAGATTTTAACCATTCGTATTGATTGCTTAATTTTTGACAAATGATCATAATCACCAAAGCTGATAAAGAAGCGACTGCGTAGGAAGGATTGATATTGATCTTTACAACATTATTCATCACAAAGTATGCAAAAGAACCTATCATAGCTCCGTCACTCACAGCTGCTAAAAGAGCTTTTTTACCACAATTATATACTGGAAATTGCTAACACTGGTTCAATCAGTAGAGCGTCACAAAACCTTTTTGTTTCCCAACCCTACTTAAGTTCAATTTTATAAAAATTTGAAAAATCTATTGGCATAATTATTTTTGAACGTACTCATCGAGGCGTTAAATTAACCAAAGAAAGTCATCAAGTCATCGAAGACTTAGATCAATTGAATGCCAATTATAACAGGATACTAAATAAATAAAGTCATACTACGGATTACCTTCCAAGTCTATCGATCTCAGCTAGAAGGTCTTCTTATGTCGCCTTCGCCATAGCCAAGATGATCAATCGCATGGAAAAAAAACCAAAGTTTATCGATTAAATTTACTGAAACAACCAATTCGCAAGTGATTGAGGACGTAAATAGTGGAAATGCAGATATAGGTCTTATACGTTTTTATTCTGAAAATACAAACCACTTTGAAAATCAATTAAAGGCAAAGTATATTGATTGGAAAGAAATATACTCTTTTCCTAAAGTTGTACTTGTATCGAAAAAACATCTTTTAGCTAAAAAGGATTATATCCATCCTCAAGAGCTTAAACCATATACTGAAATTATCCACGGCGATTTTGAAATTGATGACTATTCAGAAGCTTATCTAAGAGAAAATAGTATGCACTCATCCAAACGACTGATCCAAGTTAATCAACGTGTTTCCTTACTTGATTTTATAGCTCCCATTGAGGGAAGCTATACTTGGACGACCGCAACTTATCCAGCGAATTTACAAAAGTATGAACTCATAGAAAAAGAAGTCAGACCGAGTCATTCTTTATGCCTGGACTATATTATTTACAAGTCCAAGGAGGGAAATTCTTCAATCTTAAAATTGGTAGAAGAAAAAATTAGTGATACCATTCATCTATTTGATAAATAACATACCTTTAATTATAAATAAAAGACTAAGCTAGTCGCTTAGTCTTTTATACGCTTATTCTTCTTCTAATTTTTCACGCATATATTGACGAATTTCATCCGCAAATTCACGGTGTAAGGCGAAGTCAATGGTTGTTTTAATGAAACCAATCTTCTCCCCTACATCGTAGCGAATCCCTTTAAAATCATAGGCATATACAGGCTCGACTTGGTTTAACATTTGAATAGCATCGGTTAATTGGATTTCTCCACCCGCTCCAATTTGTTTCTTAGCTAAGAAGTCAAAGATTGTAGGAGTTAAAACGTATCTTCCCATAATGGCTTGGTTAGAAGGAGCTGTTCCTTGTTTTGGCTTTTCGACAAAAGTTTTTACTTTGTATAAGCGGCCGTCTTGTTCTAAAGGATCAATAATCCCATAACGATGTGTTTGATCTTGCGCAACCGATTGAACACCAATCACTGATGATCCAGTTAAATCATACTCTTCCATCAATTGTTTAATGGCTGGTTGATCGCCCTCTTCTGATACCACTATGTCATCTCCTAAGAGTACGGCAAATGGCTCATCGCCAATAAATGTTCTAGCCGTATATATGGCATCGCCTAGACCCTTCATCTCTTTTTGACGAATAAAGTAAATATTAGCTAAATTAGAAGCCTTTTGAACCGACTCCAACATAGAAATCTTTCCCTTATTCATTAAGTCTAATTCTAATTCAGTATTCTTATCGAAATGGTCTTCAATGGCTCTTTTTGATTTACCGGTAATTATGATAATATCTTCAATTCCTGCAGCTACTGCCTCTTCGACAATATATTGAATAGTTGGTTTATCAATAATCGGTAACATTTCTTTGGGCATGGCTTTAGTGGCTGGTAAGAAACGTGTCCCGTAACCTGCTGCTGGAATGATTGCCTTACGTACTTTTTGTCTCAATGAATAATCTCCTCTCAAAATAAAACCTACACACTAAAAAGCATAGTGAAAACACTATGCAAAAGTTACTAATTATTGTTAAAAATATCACGCGTGAATACTTTATCTAAACTATCATTTAAATCGTTTTCTATACGATTAGCTAAGATTATATCTGATTTCTGCTTAAATTCAGCTAAGTCTTTAACTACTGAACACCCCATAATTGAATCTTCAGATAAAGTTGGTTCATAAACAATAATTTCGATCCCTTCATCCAATAATAGTTTAATGATATCTTGGATGGCAGATTGTCTGAAGTTATCCGATCCAGATTTCATCGTTAAGCGGAAAACACCAACGGTCTTAGGATTTCTCTTCATGACACTATTAGCAATATGCTGTTTACGTGTTTTGTTGGAATCCACCACTGCGGTCATCATATTTTGTGGAATATCGCCATAATTCGCCAATAATTGCTTAGTATCTTTTGGTAAGCAGTATCCGCCGTATCCAAAGGAAGGGTTATTATAGTGGTTACCAATACGCGGGTCTAACCCTACCCCTTGAATAATTTGACCCGCATCTAAGCCTCTAACCTCAGCATAAGTATCTAATTCATTAAAATACGACACTCGTAAAGCTAAATAGGTGTTAGCAAACAATTTAATGGCTTCAGCTTCTGTAGAATTGGTAAATAGAACAGGAACATCTTCACTACGTGCGCCTTCAACCAACAGGTCAGCGAACTTTCTAGCGGCTTCATTGTGATCGCCCACCACAATACGTGAAGGATATAAATTGTCATATAAGGCTTTACCTTCTCTTAAAAACTCAGGTGAAAAGATAA
The DNA here is from genome assembly GCF_024742075.1 of Facklamia sp. 7083-14-GEN3. Classification (GTDB taxonomy): domain Bacteria; phylum Bacillota; class Bacilli; order Lactobacillales; family Aerococcaceae; genus Facklamia. The sequence continues at coordinate 598,970 of NZ_JANSGD010000001.1, forward strand.
TATTATCAACATTATACTTCTCTTTAACGGATTCTGTGTAGCCTACTGGAATGGTTGATTTAATAACGATAGTCGCTTTAGGATTAATTCTTAAAACATCTTCAATCACTGCTTCAACCGCTGTTGTATCAAAGGTGTGGTTTTCATCATCATAGTTAGTAGGTGTGGCAATAATGACCATTTCTGCTTCTTTGTGTGCTTCTTCGATATTAGTTGTAGCTGTCAAACTGAGCTCTTGATTAGCAAAAAACTGTTCAATTTCCTTATCCTCAATAGGTGAATTTCGTTTGTTGATTAAATCAACTTTCTCTTGAATGATATCTAAAGCAGTTACCTTATGGTGCTGAGCTAATAAGACTGCAATGGATAATCCAACATAACCTGTACCTGCGACTGTGATTTTCATTTTTGACTCCTTTCAGTTATATAACTGTAAAATTTAATCTTTTTTTATTTTTAAATGATTTAATAATAGTTTTAAATGATTAAAATAAAATATTCTGTTAATAATAATTAGATTAATAATTAAAAACATTGACAATGAAATAGCGGAAAATATCCACCTTTTATAAGAAGTTATGGTTATAAAGGAAAGAAAAATATTTCCGATAAATAAATTTGATGAATAAGAAACTAATAAAACAATTAACTGCTTAAAAAAAACTTTAATTGGTCTAAATAAAATATTTCGAGTTAAATAAAAATTAAGGTACAGGATTCTAAAGCTTAATGCAATAAAGCTCCCTAAAACCAAAGATTCTATACCTATGAATTTAATGAAGCTAATTGAAATTATTATATTAATTATTGATTCTAGTATCGCATTATTTCTTGTTTGTTTAAAGTGTCCAGCTGCAAAAATAACTGATTGATAAAACGACTTAATACCGACTAAACTATGTGTAATAGTAAAAAAGATTCCAAAAAATGGGTAGATATAATTAATATCGTCTAATTTTTGAGTGTAAAGATTTATAAAAGGTATTAACAATATACAAACCATTGAAAAAAGAAAAATAGACACTAAATATATAAACCACTCAAAAAATTCTATCTTTTTTCTGAATATATTAAGCCTTTCATTAACATAAGCTTTTCCAACGAATGACTTCAATTCTACAACTAGTATTGTAATTACAGATTTGATTGCCATAATAATCATATTGTATATAGAATAAACAGAAACCCAATTTAAATTTAAAAACATAGTAATTGCAACAATATCTATAGTATTTTGAATAGTATAAGCAATGTGTTGAGCCATACCATCCCACTTCTCGGGAATAGGATCTTCCGAAAGAGCAACTTTATTTTGTATATTATAATGCGTCTTTACATAATAGTTTAATAAGATTGGCCTCAATAGAAAGACTAATGAACTAGAAAATTTAAAGACAACTACACTAAAACCAAGTTTTATAACTAAAACACCAATAATTAAATTTAAAATAATTGTTATTATTTCTGTTGAATTCTGAATATATGATTTTCTATCAGCATTAAGTAATAATTCATTTACTATACCAAAATAGTATTGACCAAATAGGGCAGAAGCTATACTCATTATTAGAAGCCCTACTTCAATAGAATTATAGTTTCTCGCAAAATATAATGGATAAATAACCAATAAGAATAATACGTATAAAACTAAAAAAATTGCTATTTTCTTAAAAAACTTTCTTGCAGCCAGTAGAATTTTGCCTAACTCATAACTATTTTTATAGGATAATGGCTCATATAGTTTAGATTGTATTACTGAGCCTACCCCTAAATCCAAAAGAGTTATTATATTCATAAACTGAGTAATCGATTGAATCAGTCCGTTAGTTTCAGATCCATATGATTCTATAATCAATTTTGGCAGAATTATTGCACTCGCCATAGTTATTATACGATTTAGAAGTGAAACATATGTGTTTTTTCTAAGTTGTTTAATTTCCAAATTTGACTCCTTTTTATATTTTTATAAAACTTCTAATTTTAACCAATAATATTCTCATTTTAAAAAATAACTGAGAAGTAAAAAAACGAGGAAAATTAGACATCAATCGTATTAAATAAGTATTTGTATTCAAAAAACGATCATCAAAATTAGTTGGAATATTTAACAAGTAATTTGCCAACTCACTATATACCTCAAACCTTAATTTACTATTATCTATTTTAAGTGATTTAAGTAACTTGTTGGAAACATGATTAAATTCGAAAGTATTAAATTTTGAGTCTGGTTTTGAAAAGTAATTATTATTTTCTTTTTTAATTAATTCTAAACTTAAAATAATATCTTTCAAAGAGGAATTGTAGGTTGTACTTATGCTTCCAGGTCTTAAATTATATGTATTTATTATATGATTCAAAAAATATACCTTTGGCTTATAACTCAACATTCTAATATAAAAATTTAAGTCTTGTCCTAACCGTAAGTCTTGAAAATAAAGATTATGTAGACTTAAGAATTCTTTTTTTATTATTTTGAAATTTGGAGCTGGATCTAAAAAAATAAATATAAGTGGATCATTTGATTCTTTTAAAGTTAATATTTTCTTAGCAGAAAGCATAGATTTAGTTTGTTTAATAGTTCTTTGCCCCAATAAGTTATTATACTCATAATCTCCTACTATTAAATCTACATTATTATTTTGAGATTTAATAAACTTATAAATAACCGACAATGAATTAGGATTTAAAATATCATCAGAATCGAAGAAAATAACATATTTACCTAATGCTTTTTCTAAACCAAAGTTTCTGGCTATTGAAGCTCCCTCGTTTATTTTATAATGATATTTAATTTTATTATTATCTCCATAAAATTCTTTGATAATTTTAGCTGAAGAATCTGTAGAACCATCATCTACAACTATTATTTCAAAATTTTGAAATTTCTGGTTAATGATTGACTCTAAAGTTTCTTTAATATATTTTTCCGAATTAAATAACGGAATTATTATTGAAAAAAATATATTCATTATATATCCGTCCTCTTTTTAAACATTAAAAATCCTACTGTTATATAAAAAATAATCGTTGGACTATGTGAAACAAAAGTAATTAAACTTTCAGCTAGGTTAAGAGATAAAAATGATAGAGCATAAACTGAACTGAAGAAAACATTATCAAAATTTGTTTTACTAAGTTTTTTTATACAGATTATTGAGATTGATATTGTAAACAATATTAAAAATATTGATGAAAGATATCCATAAGCACCCCAGAAGTGTAAAATGCCATTGTGAGCAGCTATACCCAATTTCTCATCAAAATAATCAGATCCATTTCCAAATAATTTAGAGTCAGAAATTATTGTTTTCCATATTCGCTCTCTACCTGATAAAAAACTATTGGTCAATATTTGATTTAAAAACTTTTTAAGTATAAGAGATTTTATTATTTCGCGAAGATAACTGAAATAGAATATCATCGAACCGAAAAACAACCCTATAAAAGTAATTCCGTTTATTTTCCTTTTTATTATAAGAAAAGAAATAAATATAAAAGCTGCAATTAATAAAGATAAAAGACTAGATCTTGATCTTGAGATTACCAGAGAATATATTGAAAAGCTTAGAAACAAAGTGGAAATTATTTTAAGAATTATTTGTTTCTTGTTGCTATAAAATAAATAGTAAATTGTGAAAATTCCGCATAAAGCTGTTTGAAAGCTTATAATACCTAAATTGTTTGGGTTCTCAAATATACCACTATAATACACAGAACCTGACGGAGGATAAAACAAATAGGATATTGATAATAAGATTGCACCAGATATAAAGCCGGAATATACAACTTCTTTTTCAGAAATTAATATATATGGAATAACCATAAATATAAATATAGGCAAAATAAAAAGCAATCCAACTCCCAAGAAGATATTGTTCCCATGCGAGATTTGTGAAAAGATAACTAAAATTGAAAAAAATTCCCAAAATATTAAAGCTAACCAACCAAAAACTGAATTAGGTAACTTCAATTTTAGAAACAAACTTCTTTTAGTGAAATATTTATAAATAGAAAATGATATAAATATTAGAAAAGTTAATATAGGAATAAATCTATGATTGTTTTGAAATATAGGTGTACTTCTAAACAACCCAATTGAAGCCATCATAAAAATTAAAGATAAAAATATTACTCGTGCATACGGAAACTTTTTGTCATCGTAGCTAATTGAAGAAGTGTAATTAATCATAAGACCGCCTTCTATGAATAGTAGATTTTTAATATATCATTTATCGTATTCTGTATATTATATTTATTATTTATATTGTTTGTCCTAGAAAAAATTTCTGGAAGACCAATTTCTAATAATTTAGAAGCCTGTATTTTTGAAGAATTATCTATCGAAATTTGCTTGCATCTATCACTTATAATTACCTCATCAGAAATTGTATTAGACATAAAAACGTTTAATCCATTCACCTGCGCTTCTATTAAAGAAATTGGTAATCCCTCGTAAAATGAAGGAAAAACAAATAAATCAAATATATTTAAATAATCTGAAACATTTGGTATGCTTCCTAATAAAAACACACTATCACTTATTTCATTTGAATTAAGATAGTTATGTATATCTTTTTTTAATGGCCCTTGGCCTATCAAAAAAAGTTTTGAATTTGGTCTTTTTTCAAGAATATGCTTGAATATTTCTAGTAAATATATGTGATTTTTTACTTTAAGAAAATTTCCTACGTGTCCAATCACTATAGAATCATTTGGTATTTTAAATTTTTTCCTCAAGTGGTCTCTTAATGAATTATTAAAGTAAAACGAAGTATAATCAACACCATTTCTTAAAATAGATATATTTTCAGTTGTTCCATACAACCACTCTGCACTTAATTGAGAAACAGCTACTCTATGCTTAATATATTTTTTTATATAAGTCTGATTTTTATGATGAATTAAATCATGTATTAATTGAAATTTTCCTTTATCAGCATATGAACTATGACCGTGAATAATAATTGAATTAAATCCATTTTTATGCGCAGCTTTAATAGCTGAAATATTAGCTAGAGAGTTTGTATGATAATGAAACCAAGAATATTCATTCTTATTATTCCTCCAAAAGTTATCCCAAGACTCAAAATATTTTATTGGATTTTTTCTAAAACTAGGAAATGAAAAGATTTTACCACCCATTTTTTTTATCTCATTATCATAATCCCCGGGGGATTCTTGGTGAACAGCAAAATGAAATTGAAAATTATTTTTATCTATCTTTCTATAGATAGTCATTAAATAATTTTCCATACCTCCTCTATTCATTGCGCCTACATAATGTAAAATTTTTTTCAATGTGTCACCTCCTTAAATTTAAAACCGTAAGATGTTTTGGTTAAAGTTCTTTTAATCAAATAAAATATGAATTCTAAAAGTTCTTTTAAAGAGTATGAACTTCTTCTTATTACTTCATATAAACCTTTTAAATTTAAACAGGAAATAGCAGTTTTAAAATCAATTAGATCTAAGTATTTATTAACTAAAATTCTATCTTTCGTGCTTAGAGAAGAAATATAAGAATTAAATTTTAACCTATAATTTTCATTAATAACTTTTAAATCTTTATAAGAAAATTTCATTTCTCTTACTTCATTATGAATTAGGAAAGTAATTTCATCAACATACTTTATTTTATATGATTTTAAAGCTCTAACTAAAAATTCCAAATCCTGATTTCGAATAAAAGTTTCGTCAAAGACACCTATTTTATCAATGACTGACTTTCTTATCATAAAATTTGAGCCTGATCCTATAAATAAATTTTTAGAAAGTGCTTGTATATATAAATTTCCTTCACTTTTTTCTAAAGAGTACTGCCTATTTCCAAAACGATCTATTTTCTCATAACTTGTATAACATAATCCCCATTCCTCTCCAATTGAATCTAAACAATTGGCTTGAATACGAAGCTTATTTTCATAATATTCATCATCATCATCCAGAAATGTAATATACTTCCCATTACTATTTCTTATACCTGTATTTCTTGCAGCAGATCCATTTTTATTTTCGGAGTGTTCTATATATATAAAGTTTGTCAACTTTGAATACTTTTGTAGATTATTTGATGTCTCTTTTCTTTCTTTTGAATTAGGATCGTTGTCATCTACTACTATTATTTCGTAATTATCATAATCTTGTTTCAAAACACTTTCTACAGCTCTTACAACCCGTTCTGGTCTTTTAAATGTTGGAATAATTATACTGACTTTTGAATTCAACCTTTTCATCCTTTTTCTCATTTTGAAATTATTTATAGTAAAATATTTTTGTAAATTTCCGTCATTTCCTTATCTATTACTTTAGTGGAGTATTGTTCAATTCTATTTTTGTTAAAATCACCATAGTTCAGCCTATCTTTTTCATTCGTCATTAATTGATATAACTTTTGTATCAGTTCATCATGAATATTTAGTGTAAAAATTTTTCCTCCATGATTATCTACAATTAAATCTCTATTACCTCTCACATCGGATACTAAACATGGTAACCCCATTGCCATTGCTTCCATTAATGAAAGAGACAATCCTTCTCTTTTAGATGGGAAAATAAATAAATCAGATATACTTAGTAATTCTTTAATATCTTGTCTATATCCCAGTAATGATATTTCTTTAGATAAATCCAAGCTATTTATATATTCCTTTAATTTCTCTTCTAATGGGCCTTTACCACAAATAAAGTATTTGAACTTTATTTCAAATTTTTGTTTAATAGCAAATAAAGCATCAATTATTTCTTTGTGATTTTTATTTTTGTTTATCTCTCCTGTTGATATCAATACTAATTGATTATCGACTATTTCTAAATCTGATTTAAGTAAAGAATTTTTTTCTCTACTATTATTTTTATTGAATTTATTAATATCAATACCTACACCATTAATTTTTATAACTTTAGATTTTTTAAAATTAACTGCATTGATATAATCTTCTTTATTTATAGTTATAATTAAATCTGTAAATTTTGATAAATATTTTTCAATCGGATAAAAAATTAACCAATTATAAATAGGTGCACCTTTAAAAAAATGAAAACCATGTGCTGTATAAATTATTTTTGTATCAACATTCCTTAAAGCTAACCTACATATTGCTGAACCAATGGGTGAATGGCAGTGTATTAAATCATATTTATTTTGAAAATATATCTTTTTAGTAAGATTATAAGATTCTGAAATTAATTTAAAATTAAAAATGTTTCTTGGAATTGGAATATTGAAATATTTAATATTGCATTCATCTAATTCTTTTTTAAATTGCTCAACTCTTTGTTTGGATGTAACATTTCCGTCATTAAAGTTACATGCAACATGCACTTCGTACCCCATTTTTTTTAAAATCATAATATTGTTTCTATTGAATAAGTCTATTTGTGAAGCTACTGTTGAATAGAAAAGTATTTTTTTCATTTTTTTTTCTCCGTTATTTTAATAGATTCTTCAAATCCATAAATTTGATATTTATTCTCAAATACTTTAGTAGTATGTTTTTCATATTTTAGGTCCCCAAAAACTTTATTAAATATTGGAAGTTTCACCAAGAAATCTTTTCTTATTAACGAAGGAATATTTAATATTTTATGATTATTAATTATTCCTATAAGATTCACCATTTTTTTTGTACTAATATATTCACTGTTTTGAGGTAAAATTAAACCACTATACTCATTTGATATTATCAAGTATATCAATTCAGATAAGTTATCTATATATAGCATACTTCTACTATTCGTTATATCTAAAAATATCGGAGTTATTTTAGCTATTGATGATAAAAAAGAGTAATTTCCTGGAGAACCTTCACCATATATCATTGGAGGACGAACAATGGTTAATTTAAAATCATTATTAGACATTTCTTTAAGCCCACATTCTGCTTGATATTTTGAAATACCGTAATGAGAATTAGGATTCGGTAATGTTTCTTGATATATTAATCCATTTGAAATTCCATAAACACTCATTGAGCTTAGAAATATAAAGTGTTTAACACCATTTGATTTAGCTGATTTAGCAATATTAAGTGTCAAATCTCTGTTTATTTTATAATGAAGGTCTCTTATTTTTAAGGTGCTTCTTTGATGCGCTATTCCCGCCACATGAAAAACAACATCATATTGACTAAAGTCTGCTTCCTTCCATTTCTCATTTCTTGTATCTACTTCATCAATAATTAAATCATAATTATTATCTTTACAATACTTAATAAAAGAGCTTCCAATATAAGAATCTTTACCTGTGATTAAAACTCTTTTAGTCACCTTTATCCACATCCTTTAATCTTAAACTTCCGGTCCCACCTTCAAGAACACCATCGCTTTTAAAAACTGAAATGACTGTTCCAATCATACAGCGAATATCCATTATTAGCCCCATATTTTTAACATATTCTCCATCTAATTTGGCTTTTAATGGAATCTCTAATTCATCTCGTCCATTTATTTGGGCCCATCCTGAAAGTCCTACCGGAACATCATTAGCCCCATACTTATCGCGCTCATCAATCAGATCATATTGATTCCATAAAGCTGGGCGTGGACCTATAATTGCCATGTCTCCTTTAAGAATATTTATTAACTGAGGTAACTCATCAAGGCTTGTCTTTCTTAAAAACTTTCCTACTTTAGTAATATATTGATCGGGATTCCCTAATAAATGAGTGGGTGTATCTTTTGGTGTGTCAATGTACATTGTTCTAAACTTTAGAATGTTAAAGTGACTTTTATGAATCCCTACTCTTTTTTGTTTGAATAAGATAGGACCAGGTGAATCTATTTTAATCGCAATTACCAGAATTAAAAATAACGGTGATAAAATTATCAATGCCACCAAAGATAGGATAAATCCTAGCATTCTTTTAAAGATTAAATACATGATGAGTACTCCTTATTTTCTATAATTCACTCTTAAAAGTATATCATAAGACGCCTCAATTTAAAGGTATTCTTTTAATAAACATATTATTCAAATGACTTAACTGATTAACCTTTTAAATGGCTCCCGATCTACAAGCTTAATGAATAGATAGAGTATCAAGACTAACCCACTTCCGATCATAATCAAGTAAACCATTGGGTGTAGGTTAATCGATAACCCCTCCACCCCAACTTCTAAAAGCTTTAAGAAGAAGACATGTGACAGATAGATTAAAAAGGAATACCGACTGAACCACAACAATATCTTCTCGCCTGGTAACTTATATAGCATAAAGGTTAAGACAATCCCGATAGAATAAAATGTCACCAAGGGCCTTGTATTTCCAATCACCTGTCCCCCACTCAAGTAGGACTCCTCAACCAATAAACCTAAAGTTAATAGGGTAAAAACTAAAATACCATAGCGATAAACTTCGAACCTTTTAAGCTTGACTTTAAAGTCTCGACTTAGCCATATGCCAAAGAAAAAGCAAAAGGCATAGGTGTAATAGTCTTGCAGACGATCATAGGGAATATAACCTATTAGATGGTCCGATATATGTTGATATATAAAGATACCTGCAAAAGCCACAGCCATGTATTTATTGTAAGCAATTTTAGATAAAAGTGGGTAAAAGATATAAAGGCCCACAATCAAAGGGACAAAATACAAATGGTAGGATAAATGACCAGTCAAGAATAATTTTATAAAAGTTAAAAAACTTAGTTCCTCACCGACTAACCAAAAATTAGTAGTCGCATAGATGATTGACCAAAAGAAATAAGCCGGTAGAATTTTTAATAAACGCTCTTTTAAGAAGGCGGGATAATCAATTTGACTATCTAAGGCATCTGTTCGGTCTAATCCCCATCCTGAAAGAATTAAAAAGACTGGTACCGCAAAGCGTGACGCTTGATTAATAAATAACGTAACAAGATCACTGTCTGGCAGTTGAGGAGCAGTGAGATGAATCAAAAGGACTGCAATCGTAGCAAATCCTCGCAATAAGTCGAATGAAATAAATCGTTTGCTCATAATTTTTACCTTTTCTGTTTAGAATTTATTCGTCAATCCAATAATAAAGTTTTAAATAATACCCAATATATTTATAGACTTCTGAAAACATAATCTTCAAAGCTTTTCGACTATCTCCATAGGCTACTTCTTTACCCTCACTATCTTTTAAATAAGCAGAAACATAGTGAAATTTTAAGTCCTTATCCTTACTGGCTCGGTCAAATGCTAATTTAGTTCTGCGAGTATGGTAATCAGTAGTCACTACTAGAGCAGTTTTCCAACCCATTTCTTCCATGATAGAAATGGTATTGTTAGCATTACTCCAAGTAGAAGTGGCCTCATTTTCTCCAATAACCTGATCTTCCGATAAACCAGTGTCAGTTATAAAGTCAATTAACGGTTTGGTTCCTATGACCTCATTTAAGGGAGATACGATCATTTTGTTTGAAGTGACATAACCATCTTGTATCAGTTCTGCTGCCTTTAAAGATCGAACAATTTCACCACCAGGTACAACTACCACATCAGCTTCAATGGGTTCTTGACCAATATCTAAATTTCTAGCCAGCCACACAAGATAAGAAATAAAAATTAAACTCAGGCTCAACAATCCCCATTTTTTCATCCTAATCACCTCTTTGGTTTTATAACCACTCTTAATTTATGATTGATAAATACTTTTATATTTTTAAAATTAATAACGTATAGAGTTTAGCTCAATTGCCTTCAAAAATCTATTATCAATTGATAGATAACTTTCTTTTTCATAATTTTTAACAAAATTGTATATGAAAATAGCAGCAGTTTCTAGAAAAACTACTGCTATTTCGATATTTATCAAAACTCGTTGAGAACTAATTGTCAGTCAATTCGATCACTTGGTCAAATCCCAACGCAACAATATAAGTTCCCTTATTCGGTAACTTCAAATGACTGGACAAAGCATCTCGGTAAAGCGTTAATTGATAGCGGTACTTATCCTTCAATAGAGCCACTTGTTCTTCTTTAGACTGGCTCAAATGTGGACGATAGCGGTCGGTTTTAAAGTCAATTAATACAAAGCCTTGATTAGGTATCACATAGTAAGAGTCAATTACCCCGTGAACCAGGATTGAATCTTGATCCATCTGTATGCTTTGTCCCTTATCTGTTAAGTCAGCAAAAAGATCTTTAGCAGGCACTAAGTATGAAAAAGCTTGTTCACGCTTAAGTTGATCGCTATTTTCAATCATTTGCTGCCCTAGTGGACTTTGAAGAAAATTAAAGATTGTATCAATGTAGAGGTATTGTTGGTCCTCTTCCTCTATCAATTCTTGCTCAATCAAAGCTTGAATCTGCTTTTCTAGTAAGTTAAGATAATCAGACTTTTCCGCTGTCTTAAATTGAGCAAAGTCCACTTTTTCCATTACGAAATGGTTCAAAGTTCCAATCTTAGCCGCATCCATTGTTTCAGAGGCCATAAACTTAGGGGCTTCAAAGGTATCTTGTGTAAAGCGGATACCGTGAATCCCTTGATCAATAGTTGATGTTGAATCCGTTTCGTGATTAGCTTCCTTTCTACGGTCTTCATAAAAAGAAAGGGCTGGATGTGGTGGTTCTTCGAATAGACGTTTCAACTCTGAAACGGATTGATAGGCCGCCGTTTGGCTAGATAATTGATGAGGGTATTGATCAGTCAATAAGTCTTCAATCTGGTTGATAACCTCAAGATTTTGCTTAGGCAGATCCAATTCTTCTCCCTTTTTTAAAGCCTTTAACCAAGCGGGTGGGCTTGATATTTCATTAGTAGCTGTGAAATTAGGAACCTTCGCTTGGATCTGGTCTTCGGTATAAATGTGAGTGATAAAGTCCTGATCATTAATCTTGGCAACCGATTGAACATTTCGCTTAGCTAAGGAAGTGGCTTGATGAATCCACTCCAAGAAATTATTCGCTTGCGACCTAAGTTGTAAGGCCACTTGCAAGCTATCAGGCTCAGTCATCATTTGATATTTGTCGCCCTTTTCTTCCCATTTTTCCTGGCTATTAATGGAACCTACCACAATTAACTTCTGTTCCGTCCGGGTTAAGGCCACATAGAGCACCCGTAATTCTTCCGCTTTAGCGGCTTGATCTAGGAGAATCTGCCGGGCTGTTTTACTGATGGATTGATAATAGACAAAGTCCTCCGTTTGATAATGATTCATTCCTACCCCGTGGTGCTTGGTGGCAATAATCGCCTTTTGACTATCGGTCAGATTAAAGCGGTGGTTACTATTAATTAAATAGACGAGCGGGAATTCGCTCCCCTTGGAAGCATGAATGGTCATAGCCCGCACCATATTTTGATCCCTTTCTAATTGCAACGGTTCAGCCAAGTCTTTGTCTTGATCTAAAAGGGTTTCAATATAATGAATAAAGCTAGCCAAACTTCCTCCTAAGCCTTGATTAATGGCTTGCGCCTTTTGGTAAAAGGCATGGAGATTGGCCTGACGTTGCCGTCCCATATCAAGTCCTACCACATAATCTAAGAAGGAAGTATCCAGATAGATTTGCCAGATGACTTCATCAATAGCATGGTGGTTGGCATAGTCGCGCCACTGGGTCAATTGGTTGAAAAAGTGTTGGATTTTCTTTTGAATAGCTATTAATGAATGATCACTTTGAAATTCTTGACTCAATAAGCTTTCTACCGCTTGATAGAATGACCCTTGCGGATGGTTGACCCGAATCAGTGCGAGCTCATTGTCACTCAGTCCGACAAAGAAGGACTTGAGAATAGCCACTAGAGGGATATCCTGCATGGGATTATCAATTAATTTTAAGAGGGCTAAAATTAATTGGATTTCTTGTCGTTGGAAATAGGTCTCAATGGCTTGTGAAGTAAAAGGCAACTGATAATGACTAAAAGCCGCTTGCAAGTTAGCAAAGCTGGATTTGGTAGAACTCAATACCACAATGTCCTTAAAGGTCATCAAACGATCTTTGCCTAATTCTTTATCGTAAATTTGATAACCCGCCCGCAACTTGGCTTGGATATCCTGAGCAATCAAATGGGCCTGGTAATCAATTCCCTTATCAATTAATAGATTGGGGTTATCCTCAATCAATTGCTCCTCTTCTTCTAGGCTTTCCTTGCTGTGTAGGAGTAGTTCGATAGCATAATGGTCTATTTCCTCAGCAACTGTAAAGTCCTGGTTACCCGTCACTAAACTCTCACTTTTGCCGTAGGTCATTTCGCCAAAGGACTCGTCCATCAAGCGTTCAAAGAGATAGTTGGTAAAGTTTAAAACTTGCCTTCTCGACCGATAATTCTTATCCAGGATAATTAAGTGACCTTGGTCGCTGGTTTGATACTTGCGGTATTTTTCTAAGAATAAGGAAGGTTCAGCCATCCGGAACCCATAGATAGATTGCTTAACGTCACCTACCATAAAGAGATTGCCTTTAGCCGAGTCTACTCTTTCACGCGAAAGATAGGACAGAATGGCTGCTTGAATTTCATTGATGTCCTGGTATTCATCCACTAAGACTTCTTCAAAGAGGGACTGGAAATATTCCGCCGCTATCGACGGCTTGCGCTCACCTGTTTGTGGATCAAAGGGAGCTAAAATCTGCAAGGTTAAGTGTTCAAGGTCGGAATAATCAATCCACCCTTCTTGAAACTTATAGTCTTGCATAGCTTGGTAGAATAGTTTACTTAAGTCGCTTAATTTTCTTAAGTAGGGTTGAATCGCCGCTTCGACATCCTTCATGGTCTGGTAAGGATAAGGAAAGTAAGACTGAATCTTAATTAAAGTATCCTTACTCGCTTTACGATATTGCTTAAGTACTTCTAGGTTTTCTAGGTCTTCTTCATGGGCCTTGCCTCTTGAAGACGGCCAGCGACTAAAGCTTAAATTATCCAACAGTTGACTAAAGTGGGCCATATCGTTTTTTAAGAAAGCTTCTTTTAGTTCAATCACACGCTGCCCTTCTTCAGATAACACCGGACCAAATTTATCTTGCGTGGCCTGTGAACAAGCAGCTAATAGACTCAAACCTTCTTGGTAAGAGCGATCTGCAGAGTCTAACTGTTCCCGTAGTTGAACTTTTAGACTCTCTTGATAAAGTTCACTCTTCCAAAAACTTTCTAAACCATCGTCCTCAGTCACCATCTGGTCTAACCAGCTTAAAGGTTCCGGATTGGCACGCGCAAACTCATAGATATCTAATACGATCGAGCGTAAGGCTTGGTCATCCCGCCCACTGGTCAAACGAACTAGCAAGTCTTGAAAGTCTGCTTGGTTGACTGTAAGTTTAGCGTCTGCTTCAGTAATTTGTTCAATTAAGTTATCCCAGACTTCTTCTACCATTACTTGCTTTTGACTTTCATCAATTAAAAGATTGAAAGCTGGATTAATATCTTCAAGATAAAAGAAATTTTGAATCACAAACAAACAAAAAGAATGCAGCGTTTGGATGTGTGCACTGGGCAACTGGTTAATTTGACTGAGCAAATAACGCTTTTCTTCTCCATCCAGTGACTGGTTAACGGCTGATTTTAAGCGTTTCTCCATCCGTTCTTTCATTTCATTGGCCGCTGATTCAGTAAAAGTCACGACTAGGACTTCTTTCAACTCGGCATAACGCATCAATAAATGTGTCATGATGCGTTCAATTAAGACCGTGGTCTTACCTGAACCAGCTGAGGCAGCTACTAGGATATTATTGCCCCTTTGATGGATGGCCTGCCACTGTTCCGGGTTGAATTTACTATTATCAGGTCTAATCGGTAAGGATTCCATGAGAATCGCCTCCTTTTGTTCTTTCTTCATTAGCTAGTTTTTCCTTAATATGAGCTAAAACATCCTTTTTATTCACCTGTTTATGACGGTAACGCTGGAAGGATTGCGTCCCATCAAAGCCAGTAATCACCCGGTAATGGGCATTTAAGGACAAGGTATACGGATTTTCATAAAAAGGTGCTAAGGCAATATCGCCACTTTGAATAGCTTGAGCCGCTTGTTGGAATTGATGATGCGTATAGTCTAAGAGCAAGTCGATGTCTTCCTTAGCAAAGAAAGGACTTCTAGAATCATAACCCGACTTCGTATAAGTCACAGGATAGATACGACTCTTACGGTCTTGGTGATCAAAAGATTCGACCGTTTGTAAATCGTCCGCTTCAATGGTGACAAAGCCTTTCAAAGACCGCTGACTTAAGAGCTTTTTACTTTGCTGGTCCGTTTCTCCATCCACATAATTCTTATCCGCCTTATAAAAGTTTGGTAAGAGATGCTGGTAAAAAGCACCCAAGGCTTGGTGGTTGGAATAGTTTTTCATGGCGACTGCTAAATAAGTTAAGAGTTGCAAGTCCAATCCATAATAAGCATCGACTAAGTCGAAGTCTTTCTTACCCGACTTATAATCAATCACTTGCAGCAATTGTTGTTGACCCATTTGAATCTGATCTAAGCGATCAATCTTACCACGAATGGTTAAACGCCCTCCCGAAGCTAGCGGGTATTCAAAGCCTGCTACTTGATTATTGCTCCCAGTCCCAAAGACTAATTCAGAAGCCAAGGGTTGGTAATGGGTCAGCTTGTTTTGTTCTTGCATCAATTGCACAAAGTAAAATAGACGTTGGTTTAATAAATGATGGATGGCCTGCATGCGCGGATGGCGGCTGAGGACTTGATAATTTGGCTCTTGATTTAATTGGGCAATCACTCCCCCTAATAAGTCCTTAACTTCTTCTTCTGACAAGTCGGCTAAGGATTTCCTTCGATCTTGAATGACTTGATTGAGCTTATCTAGGGCTTGGTGGAAGTAATCCCCTGAAAGCGCGGCATCCAGTTCAAAGCGGTCCCTTTCTTTTAAGCGTAAGCCATAGCGTAAGAAATGGGAATAAGGATCAGCAAAGAACTGTTCGATCCGGGAGACCGATAGCGATAAATTACGACCGAAAAGTTCTAAGGCTAAGTCACTGTCAATTTTATCGGGTAGGTCATTAAAGTAAAAGGTTTGAATAATTAAATCGACCATGCCGTTACCTTTAAGAATACCTTGGTGCTGCTTTTCATAGTCTACCATTAACTGTAGCAGCTTTAAGAAAACTGGCCGAGGGTTCCTTCCGCTCATAAAGTCTTGGTGAATTTGATATAAAATCGGTGATTTATTACTGTCATAACGTCCCAAGTCCGCTAAAGTTAGAGGCGTTTCCAAAGAAGCATCCATACTGTAGTCGGCTTGGTGAATCAGTTTAAGACCAGCTAGATTTAACGCTTGTTGCAACCAGGGCGAAAAATTACGGACTTGATCGCCTTGATTTGTCGCATAGGAAATTACCATTTGATCCGTCGCTAAGAGCAAGACTTGATAAGCTAATAAGTATTCCA
This sequence comes from Facklamia sp. 7083-14-GEN3, assembly GCF_024742075.1. Lineage (GTDB taxonomy): Bacteria > Bacillota > Bacilli > Lactobacillales > Aerococcaceae > Facklamia. The sequence continues at coordinate 615,266 of NZ_JANSGD010000001.1, forward strand.
TTTGATAACCTTGCTGTTCTTGATCAGCTAAATATTGGTGGGCTAAAAGCTCTTGGTTAATCGCTTGCCGATGGCTAGGAGTTAGTAGACCCTCCGCAGCATGCTTAGCCGGTAGTGCTTTTTGGTCCATCCCGATGACAAAAGCGATTTTGCAAGGTCGAACTTGGGGCGATAGGATGTTAGAAATCATTACCTGATCCAAGGTCGGTGGAATGATATGATAGGTCGCCGCTGACAGACCGGCTTCTAAAATTTCAAAAAAAGTAGCTAGGTCTAAGTCTGCTTGGCCATAGATTTGGTGGTATTCATCCAGACTATTGACCAGTACTTGCCAAACCTGTTCGTCTTGACGAGATTGTTCAATCTCACCCTTTTCAATAGCCTGGTCTCTTTGGTCCATAAGCGCTTGCCGGACGCCTATGGTTTCTAATTTTTGATAGAAAAGAGCGGCTAGGCCCTGCTTGTCATTTCTTCTGATGGCTTGCTTACTAAAGGCAAAATGTTCCACTAAATATTTTCTGATCCATCCAATAGCTTGAGCCAATGTAAATTCATAATTCTGTCCGTCAGCCGATTGGAAAGCCACTTCTTCCGTCATAAACAACCAATCGTAAGTTAAATTAGCAAAGCGGTAGCCTTCATACTGGTAAGCAATTAAATAGTTTTCAAAGGAATAGATTAGGCGGTCTAAGTCAACTTCACTTAGTGGTTCAAAAGCCGGATGAAACAATCGAATCCTTACCAGGGGCGATTTTAAGACTTCTAAAATATCAATCAGTCGCCAATTATAACGATCTAGCCTGATAAGGTGTTGGATCAAGGTAAAGAGCGGATGGTCGGTCATGGCCTTGGCATGGTCAAAGAAATACGGAATTTGATTGGCTGATAGGATCGGTGCAATCATGGATTGATAGACTTCCAAATCTCTGGTATAAACTTGAATATCTTTATAACGGTAGCCTTTTTGGCTAACCAAATAGTGAATACGATTGGATACATAGCGCAGTTCACTATGAATAGAATCAAACTGTAAAAAGCGGTGATGATTAGCGTCAATACCAGCTCTATGTTCTTTAGCGGATACGATTAAGTCTTGTTGATCTTTAAAGGCATGGGCTAAGTTTAAAATTGCTGGCTGGTAGTTAAAACTTTGGTCTTTTATTTCCCAATCTGGCTCTAATTCTAGTTCCATCTGTTGGGCTAGGCTGCGTATCCGGTAGTAAGTTGCATACGGCAAGGCGGTGGTCATTAAGGCTTGAATAGCTCTTAACTCATTAGCCTTAATGGGTAAGACAATCTTTAGCTTGCAAGCATCCTTAGCGAGACTTAAAAGTAATTGCATTTCACGACTGTTAAAGTAATAATAATGGTCGATCACGAATAGATGCTTATCTAACTTTTGCTGGCTGATATAGTTCAGCAAGTCTTCTTGTTTTGCAAAATTATCAATGCGAAAATCACTCAGTGCTTGAAGAAAGGCTTGATAAAGCATTTGCAGTTCTTTTTGCTTTTCAATTTCCAAATCCATCAGCGGTGAATCTTGCGCTTGTTCCACTTCCAAATCTGCTACTTGGATATTTCCTTCGATGAATTCTTTAAAAAGCAGGACTAACTCTTCAATAAAGCCCTGATAGTGGGCTTGTTTTTGGTAGACCACCAACTTTTCACGGTGTTGGTTTAAGACTTGGCGGACAATCATTGATAGGCCTAAGTCACTGATCTCATGGCTTGGCTTTTGATCTTTCATTAAGAACCAATTAAGACGTGAAAAAGAAGCCACCTGTAAATTAAAAATCGAGCTGGCTTGGTTGCTTTGATGGTTACGGATTTCTTCTAAGACAAATTTTTCCATTTCAAACTTCAAGTGTTCTGGCACAATATAATAGACTTGTAAGTCAGGTGTTTGCTTCAATTGTTCCATGATAGCTTGAATGAGGACGCTTTTTTTATTTTGACTTAAATCGCCGGTGACAAATTGAATCGGCACTACATCTCCCCCTTTGGATAGAAGAACAGGCTGGAAGCTTGCTCCAGCCTGTGATTTTTTAATTAACTTTCATTTATTGGGCATTTAATTCGGCAATCTTAATGATTACTTCTGTTGCCTTAACCATCGATTCTACGGCCACGAATTCAAAACGGCCGTGCATGTTTTCGCCACCCGCAAAGATATTTGGTGTGGGAATACCCATGAAGGAAATCTTCGAACCATCGGTTCCACCACGGATAGGCACGATATTAACCGGAATATCTAAGGATTCCATAGCGGCTTGCGCTAAGTCGACCGGTGTCATATCCTTTTCAATAATTTCAGCCATATTATAATATTGGTCTTTTAATTCCAAAGTAATCGGTGGTTGTGCATATTCTTTATTGATATTAGCTACAATTTCTTCGACCTTAGCTTTACGTTTTTCAAACACATCGCGGTTGAAGTCACGAATAATCATCACTAATTCTGCTTCATCGACAGTACCTTCTACACTTAAGACATGGTAGAAACCTTCTCGGCCAGAGGTTTGTTCTGGTACTTCTGCTTGAGGAAGATCAGACATAAAGAGATTCATGACCGTTGTGGCATTAATCATTTTACCCTTGGCTGTTCCTGGATGGATATTTTTTCCACGAATTTTTAAAACAGCTTGAGCCGCATTAAAGGATTCGTATTCTAACTCACCAACCGGTCCACCATCCATAGTGTAAGCAAAGTCTGTCGCAAAGCCTTCTGCATCAAAGTGGTCTGCCCCACGTCCAATTTCTTCATCTGGACCAAAGGCTACACGAATTTTACCGTGTTTTATCTCTGGATGTTGAATCAAGTATTCCATAGCTGTCACAATCTCAGCAATGCCTGACTTGTCATCAGCCCCTAATAGAGTAGTTCCATCAGTAGTAATTAATGTCTGTCCCTTATAAGGTGGTAGATTAGGAAACTCACTTACTTTCATTACCCAGTCTTCACTCAATTGTAGATCTTTACCATCATAGTTTTCAAAAACTTGTGGTTGAACATTTTCAGAATTAAAATCCGCAGTATCTACGTGAGCAATAAAGCCAATGCTAGGTACTTCTTTATCCGTATTAGCGGGTAAAGTAGCTGTGACAAAAGCATTATCAGAATTTAATTCTACTTCTTCCAGACCGATTTCTTTTAATTCATCGACCAAAAGATTTAAAAGGTCGAATTGAATCTCAGTCGATGGAATGGTCGTTGAATTTTCGTCTGAGCGAGTATTGATCTTAGCGTAACGAATTAAGCGTTCTTTTGTTTTTTCAAATAAGTCCATAATTACTCTCCTTTTTATTCATAAGTAAAAGGATCGGTGGAAACAGTTGAAGCAATCACTTCAAGATTCCATCCTTTCCGAGCGACATCTTCTTTGATTCTTGCCACTTCAACATCAATAAATAAATGTTCAATATAATGACCCGCATCAATCGTCATAAAGGCCTTTTCATAAAGGTCATGACCCGTATGGAAGCTAATATCTCCGGTAATAAAGACATCGGCTTGGACCTTTTCAACTTGGTCCATAAAGCTTGCCCCTGCACCACCCACAATCGCCACTTTTTGATAAGTCGCATGCGGGACTTTTTCCACCACCGTTAAAGCAGATCGTTTGAAGACTTGCTTGACATAAGCAAAGAGTTCATGGCGCGTAAGGGCTTGAGGTAAGTTTCCTACTCGACCAATCGCTACCTGACCCTCTTCTAATTCAACGAGCGGTTGAATCTCTTCTAACCTCAAGGCTTGAGCTAAAATATCATTCATTCCACCAGGAGCGGCGTCATAATTCGTATGCATGGCAAAGACATTAATGCCTGCTTGGATGGCTTTTTGATACATCTTTATTTGCGGATTGGATCCATCAAAGCGATCAATGGCTTTGAAGATCGGTGGATGATGTAAAATCAAGGTGTCCACCTTTTCATCAATCGCCTCTTCAACTACTTGTGGGCGCATATCTAATGCGACCATAGCCTTTTTAATGACTTGTTCAGGATCACCAAAGTGTAAACCTACCTTATCCCACTCTTCGGCATAAGCCGCAGGGTATTTTTGATTCAGATAAGCCATTAAGTCTTTAAATAAGAGGTTTGTCATAGTCTATCACCTCCTCTATTTTATCTATTTCTGCTTGAATAACATCTACCTTAGCTTTGCGGTCTTGGGCCATTTGTTCGTACTCTACCCCATTAAATAACTGATTAAGAATATAATAATGGTGATTTAATTCATTGTGCCAATAGTCTTCAAAGATTGACCCTTTTTGAGTCAAGTGAATGGGACCAAACATGATTTCTTTATCAGAATAAGCGGCTTTTTCTGCTTGCTCTTGGGCAACTATTACTTCATAGAATTGTCCTTTCTCATCAATAAAGCACTCATTAAGAATATGATAGTAATGTGCTTGCAACCAGGCTCTGACTTTAGCAACTGCTGTATTGGCTTGCAAGACTAAGAGCTTTGGTAATTTTCCAGCTTGATAACCCGCTTCTAAGATGGATACAATCAAGCCACCTCCCATGCCACAGATAGCCGCTGTATTAATGGCGTCACTGTCTTCAACTGCCGCAAAACCATCAGCCAGTCGAACGGTGATTTTGTCTTGCAATCGACTTTCATTCACTTGTCTTACAGCCGATAAGTAAGGACCTTCTACTACTTCACCCGCTACTGCAAATTCAATTTGCTTATTTCTCAGTAAGTTACACGGTAAATAAGCGTGGTCACTACCGATATCTGCCAAACGAATCGGATCTTGACCATATTGGACGATATATTGTGCGACTTGTTCCAATCGTTGAGATAATCTTTCGATATTCATCCTATACTCCCTTTCATAAGTCTATTATATACTATAAAAGCGCTTTTGAGAGTACCCATTTACTTATTTGTAAATGATTTTGGCTAAATCATTATAATTATCGACCACATAGTTGGCCGGTAAATGGGACTGTTTATTTTCATTTAAGCGGTTAAACCAAACACAATCGAGTCCCGCATTCAAAGCACCTTGAATATCAGCACTTAAAGAGTCTCCAATGACTAAGGCTTGTTTAGAATTGAATCCCTCAATATGTTTGGCAACATAATCGAAAAAGTCCTTAGCAGGCTTCACATAACCGATTTCTTCGGAGATAAAGATTTCTTCAAAATATAAATTTAACTCACCATGAGCTAAACGTGCTCTTTGAATGTTCGAAATACCGTTGGAGATGGCAAAAAGACGCTTTCCTTCTTTTAGACAGGAGTCGAGAAAAACTCTGGCTCCTTCAATCAATTGACCTTGTCTGCCCATACACTTTTGATAAGCTTGAGCCAATTCTACCCCATCCCGTTGATGACCAAAATGGTTAAATAATAAGGCAAAACGGCTAGAAATTAATTGCTGGCGGTCTATTAAACCGAGCTCTAACTTGTTCCATAAGGACTGATTGAGAGGGATATAATATTCAATATAAGCGGCAATATCTTGCTGAGGAACCCCTTCTTGGCTTAAGAATTCTAGTAAGGCTTGGTCTTGAGCTTGATTAAAGTTAAATAAAGTATTATCTAAATCAAATAATAATAATTGATAGGTCAATTTATCCTTCCTTTCATCCTTAAAGTGGTTATTATGCGCTTATTATAAACCAATTTTCCTTTAATATATAGCCTACTTAAGCAGATATTCAATTATACTTTTTATTGTTCAGCTTAAATTTTTAAACACTAAAAAAGCCCTGATGAATTCAAATCATTCCGGGCTTTAATTATAGTAGTTAGCTGATTAGAAATCGACTTGATCAGGATCACTTTGTGTTTTTAATCCTTCTAATAAATCTAACTTTTTGCGATCTTCTGGATCTAACTCAAAATCAAAAATAGCTAAGTTGGACTCAATATTAGCCGGTGTTTTCGATTTTGGTAAGGGTAGAAAACCTTTATCTAGCGACCATCTTAGAGCAAGTTGAGCCACACTTTTGTTGTACTTTTGAGCGATTTCTTTCACTTGTTCTTGTTCAAATAGACTACCACTTCCTAAAGGACTATAGGCTTCTAAGAGCATATCATGTTGCCGACAGAAATTAACTAAGTCATCTTGCGTGGTCCCAGGAGCGAGTAGTACTTGGTTAACCATGGGCTTAACTTTGGTATGTGGTAATAATGCGGCTAAATGATGAACCATAAAGTTTGAAACCCCAATAGACTTAAGTTTGCCGGCTTGGTAAAGTTCTTCCATTAACTGCCAAACTTCTTGATTAGCTTGCATCCAAGCCTTGTCCTTGCGTAAATGAACAGGGTTTGGCCAATGGATTAGCAGTAGGTCTAAATAATCAACTTGTAACTTTTGCATCGATTCTTCTACCGCTTGCTTAGCTAGACTGTAGGAATGCTTGTCATTCCAAATTTTAGTGGTAAGAAAAATTTCTTCTCGCGGAATGTCTGAATCTTTGATGGCTCTACCCACACTGGCTTCATTGCCATAAACTTGAGCGGTATCAATGTGACGATAGCCCACCTTTAAAGCATGAAGGACACTTTGATAAGCTTCCTCACCTTCTTTTAACTTCCAAGTACCAAATCCTATTTTAGGAATCTTAACGCCATTCTTTAATACATAACTTTCCATTGATCTTCCTCCTTTTTCTCTTAACTTAAGTATAAAAAGATTAAAACGCTTTCGCAAGTAAAGGGGCTCCTCAGACAAAACTCCCCCACTCTATTATGAGTGAGAGGATTTTGATGAGTTTTGATTTATTCAATGAAATCTTTTAATTGTTTGGAACGGCTCGGATGGCGTAACTTTCTCAAAGCTTTGGCTTCAATTTGACGAATACGTTCACGGGTTACACCAAAGACCTTGCCAACTTGTTCAAGGGTGCGGATATTCCCATCATCTAAACCGAAGCGTAAACGAAGAACGTTTTCTTCACGGTCAGTTAAGGTATCCAATACATCCTCTAACTGCTCTCTTAGAAGAGCTGAAGCGGTATAGTCTTCCGGACTTAGTGCCCCCTCATCTTCGATAAAATCACCTAGATGAGAATCATCTTCTTCACCAATAGGTGTTTCAAGTGAAACAGGTTCTTGAGCGATTTTTAAGATATCGCGTACTTTTTCAGTCGGTAAATCCATTTCAGCACCGATTTCTTCAGGCGTCGGTTCTCTGCCTAAATCTTGTAGTAGTTGTCTTTGTACCCTTACTAATTTATTGATGGTTTCAACCATATGAACCGGAATTCGGATGGTACGCGCCTGGTCCGCAATGGCACGTGTAATAGCTTGACGGATCCACCAAGTGGCGTAAGTGGAGAACTTGAACCCTTTAGTATGGTCAAACTTTTCAACTGCCTTCATTAAGCCCATATTTCCTTCTTGAATTAAATCTAAGAAAGACATACCACGACCGACATAGCGTTTAGCAATTGAAACAACTAGACGAAGGTTGGCCTCAGCCAACTCTTGCTTAGCTAATTCATCACCATCCAAGATACGCTTGGCCAGTTCGACTTCTTCATCTGCATTTAATAAATCTACTCGCCCAATTTCTTTTAAATACATACGAACGGGGTCTGCTACTTTTATCTTAGAAGCGGCTGCTTTTTGAGCGGCTGTTAGGATTTCTTCCGGTTTGACATCTTCAGCTCGCACCATTTGTTGTTTAGTTGGACCGCCATCATCACCTACTACCGCAATTCCTTGGTCTTCTACCTTTTGAATTAATTTATCAATACTATTGGCATCTAATTTATATGGAATGGCTAATTGATTGGTTAATTCATCATAGTGAACTTGACCGAGAATTTTCTTATCTTTTATTAGCTTTTCAGTGGCTTTGTCTAAAGTCAGCGTTAATTCGTTTTTAGTTGCTTTCTTATCTTTTTTATCTTTTGCCATGAAGTAAGCCCCCTATTCTTTTGTTTTTAATTTTCTTTGCAACACCATTAATCGATTGATCACTTCGGTTGCCTTATTGGCTTCTTGCTTTTGATTATATTGTTTAAATTGAGTCTTTAATTCTTCAATTTCTTGTTCGATAAAGGCAATTTGGATAATATTTAAACAATCGGTCATGGCTTGATCTTGATAACCCATCGGTTCAAAATCCCACATCACACTCGTCAAAAGACTATTTACTTGAATATCTTCAATATTACCAACAATTCCTGTTAAAGGCAATTTGTTGCCTTGATAATAGTAATCAGTCAAGGCTAGAAAGGCCTTTTGTGAAAAGTCATGATAGAGAAATGGCAGTTCATTTAATTTTTCCAGGTAATACCAAGCCTCTTGATAATACATTAAAAAGCCTAACCATAATTTCTCACTTTGAAAGGCTTTAAAAGAGTCTACTTTTAAGGCTTGCTGATCACTTTGTATAAGAGGAGGCGGTTGATTATTAATGGGCGCTTGTTTTTTACTGCTTTGTTTTTTTCCTCCACTTAAGCGCAACATTCGCTCTTGCAAGAAACTTTCTTCAATTTGAAATTCTTCAGCAAGTTCTACCAAATATAATTGTTTTTCGACAGGCGATGAGATTTGATTTAAATCGACTAATAAACGGTCGATATAGTCAGCCACAGCAGCTTTATCATCCAATTGGAAGAATTGTTTGTTATAATTTTTGAAAAAGCTAAATGCAGATTGTGCATGGTTTAAAAATTTTTGAAATGACTCTTTGCCATTAGCTTTTAACCACTCATCAGGATCCATGCCTCTAGGTAAAAGAACAGATTTAAATAGAACTTTGGGGAATTTTTTCCCTAATTCAAAGGCATTGGCTGTAGCCTTTTGCCCTGCTTCATCACCGTCAAAAACAAAGAGGATTTCATTGGATAACTTGGTTAAATAAGACAGGTGATCATGGGTCAAGCTGGTACCCATAGTGGCCACCGCCTGTTCAAATCCAGCGTCATAAAGTGCGATGACATCCATAAAGCCTTCACAGATAATTATTTGTTTTAACTTGCGAATGGCTGGTCGGGCCAAATCAAGGTTATAGACCAGCCGACTCTTATGAAAGATAGCTGTTTCAGGAGAGTTGACATATTTACTCTTACGATTATCTCCTTCTTGATAGAGACGTCCGGAAAAGGCTAAAACCTTTCCTTGATTCGACCTCAAAGGGAAAATAATACGTCCACGAAAACGGTCAATAATGGCTTGACTATCGTCGGCTTGGTAGAAAATGCCTGAAGCCAGTAATTCTTCCTCACTAAAGGACTGATCTTTCATATAAGTCCATAAAAGCTCTGAATTGTCAGGAGCTAAGCCTAAAGAAAAAGCTTCAATCGTTTCTTTATTTAAACCACGATCCGTTAAGTATGAAAAAGCTTGATCACCATTTTCTGTAGCAGTTAAAAAGTAATGATAGAATTGACTGGCCTTTTCATAAATACCATACAATTGTTTGTCTTGATGAGGAATTGTACTTTGATCATCTTCAGCTAAAAGGCTTGAATCCAGCGGATAATCTGCAAATTCTGCTACCTTTATAACAGCTTGCTTAAAGGATAGTGATTCAATTTCTTGGATGAATCCGAAGACATTGCCCCCTCTACCACAGGAAAAGCATTTAAAGATTTGTTTGCCTGTATGAATGGAAAAGGAAGGATTGTTATCCTCATGAAAGGGACATGAAGCAGAATAGCCTTGTCCCCTTTTAGTCAGTTGCACATATTGACTGACTACGTCTTCAATTTTAACCGACTGTCTGATAGCATCAATCACTTCATTGGGTATATAGGCCATAACTTCCCTCCTTTTGCATATTCTTTTATAGCTCTCTTTAAACAGCTTTAGTTCTTGGTTTTTTAGCTTTCCACAATAGGAAGGCGCCCACCATAAATTGAATCACAATGACAAACAGGCCCTTCAAAGAATCGCCCGTTAATTGCGCAATAATGGCCAGAGTCGTTGTGCCTAAAACCGATGAAAATTTCCCAAAAATATTATAAAAACCGAATAACTGATTGTTTTTGTCTAATGGAATAATGGATCCAAAATAAGAGCGACTGAGTGATTGAATGCCCCCTTGAGCAGAACCAACCAAAATGGCAATGAGAATAAAGTCCATAAAGGATGATAAGGATAAAGCCATCAAACAAATTAAGATATAAGTTCCAATGCCGACAAAGAGCATAGTGCGCGTTCCCCAACGCTTGGCTAGGATTCCATAGATAATCGAGCAAGGAAAAGCTACTACTTGAACGACCAAAAGCATCAAAATTAACTGAGTGGCTGTTAAGCCTTGGTCACTTCCTATGGAGGTAGCCATTTTAATAATCGTTCCTACCCCATCTATATAGAAGAAGTAGCCGATTAAGAAATAGACAATCACCTTGTCTTTAACTAATTCAGTTAGCGTTTCTTTTAAGGAAGCTAAGGTTGAAGCGATAATATTAGTCTGACTGGGTTGATCGGTATAGACCTGGTCGACATTTTTCCAGTAAGGAATGGTAAATAAAAACCACCAAGAAGCAGTTAAGAGAAAACCAATATTAACCACTACAGCATCCTCTAACCAACCTGAAAATTGTAGGACCATAAAAATTAGAAAAGGAATAACACTTCCGATATAACCAAATCCAAAACCAGCTGAAGACACTAAGTCCAAACGGTCCCGGCTGGTTACATCCATCAAGGAAGCATCATAAAAAATATTGGCGGTTGAAAAGCCGATGGCTGAAAAACCGTAAAGTACTAGCAACCATTGCCAAGAGCCCTGACCAATAAAAATCATAAATAGAACCGAAAATACCCCTAAAAGGGTAGCAATAGTAAATAGTTTCTTCCGGAAACCTGGAAAATCTGCCAAGGTTCCTAAAAAAGGAGCCATGACAGCTACCGTAATCGTTCCAATGGCATTAGTATAGCCTAAATAGGCCGTTGAGTTGGCATCAGTGACCCCCGCATTGCTAGCGATACTCTTATAAAGAATTGGGAACAAAGCAGTCGTAATCATTAAAGAATAGGCTGAATTCGCCCAGTCTTGAATGATCCATGAAAATTCCTTCTTGGTGTAAGTAGAAAATAGCTTTTTCACTTGATCGGCTCCTATTCTTCTATTAATAAACTTTCAAACAGGTCTAGAATATCTTCGCGCCCTTCTCCTGTTACCGATGAGAAAGTAAAAAGCGCATCCGTCGTTGGTAAATTTAAGCTTTTCTTATAAATGGATAAGTGTTTATTCAATTGACTTTTTTTGATTTTATCAGCTTTTGTTAGACAAATCGCAAAAGGAATATCTAGGTCTTCAGCAAATTGATACATTTCTTTGTCTAATTGAGTGGGTTCATGACGGATATCCATCAAGAGAATTAGTAAGCGTAAGTTACTTCTTTCACGCAGAAAATTTAAGTTCATTTTGGCCCAATTCTTACGATTAACCTTAGAAACCCTAGCGTAACCATATCCTGGTACATCCACAATGCGAAAAGCATCCTGATTGACCGAATAGAAGTTTAAGGTTTGGGTCTTACCGGGTTGTCCAGAGGTCCTAGCCAACTTATTACGTTGGAGGACCTTGTTAATAAAACTCGATTTCCCGACATTCGACCGTCCCGCTAAGGCAATCTCAAGCACAGCATCTTGTGGTGATTGCGCCTCTTGAACAGCAGAAATAACGAATTTTGCTTCTTTAATGTGCATTAGTCTACCCCATTCTTATTTGGCTATCTTGCGGTTATTTTTATTATAATAAGTGGCGCGACTTTCGCCTAGTACAGTATCTTTAGTGACCTTGATGCGTGAAACATCTTCCCTTTGCGGTACTTCAAACATAATATCTAACATGGTATTTTCTAGAATTGATCTCAATCCACGAGCTCCCGTTTCACGGACAATGGCCTGGTGAGCTATTTCCTCTAGGGCAGCCTCTTCAAATTCTAGTTTGATATCTTCCATTTCTAAAAGACGTTGGTATTGCTTAACCAAAGCGTTTTTAGGCTGAGTGAGTATGCTGACTAGATCTTCTTGAGATAATTGGTCCAACACCGTTAAAATTGGCAAACGACCAATGAATTCTGGAATTAAGCCAAATTTTAGCAAGTCTTCAGAACTAGCTAATTGCATGATATTCTCATCACTATGTTGTTTGTTACTATCTGTACCGAAGCCAATTACTTTAGACCCTAAACGTTCTTTAATCGTCGTTTCAATGCCGGCAAAAGCTCCACCTACAATAAAGAGAATTTGTGAAGTATCGATTTGAATATAATCTTGGTTAGGATGCTTACGTCCTCCCTTAGGTGGTATATTAGCTTCTGTTCCTTCCAAAATCTTAAGTAAAGCTTGTTGAACCCCTTCTCCGGAAACATCACGCGTAATCGAAGTATTTTCAGATTTCCGCGCAATCTTATCGATTTCATCCACATAAATAATTCCTTTTTGAGCGCGTTCAATATCATAATCAGCCGCTTGTACTAATTTGAGTAAGATATTTTCGACATCCTCACCGACATAACCTGCTTCGGTTAACGTAGTGGCATCTGCTATTGCAAAAGGAACATTGATAATCCGAGCTAAGCTTTGAGCTAGGTAGGTTTTACCTGATCCGGTTGGACCGATAATGCAGATATTAGACTTTTGTAGTTCAACATCGTCATCATCAATGGCTTTAAAGTTGATGCGCTTGTAATGGTTATAAACCGCTACTGCTAAAGCCTTTTTAGCTTGATCTTGCCCAATAACATATTGATTTAATTGGTCAACAATCTCTTGTGGTTTTAATACTTTAACTGGTTCTTGTTCTTTTTCAAAGCGCAACTCTTCTTGAATGATTGATTGGCACAAGTCCACACATTCATTACAGATGAAAACATCTGGTCCAGCAATAATCTTATCGACTTCGTCTTGTGATTTACCACAAAACGAGCAGTAATAATCATTGATATTTGTAGTCTTTCCCATGTTTCCTCCTTTGTTGGTCTTATTTACTTAAATAAGACTAAAAAGGGACGCAAAAGTCACTCTAAAATCAGACTGTTGCGATCCCTCTTTTGTTTTTTCTTCTATTTAAGTATCCTATTTTTCTTCAACTGAGTCAACAATTAAGCTCATTGCTTTCTTCAAGCGAATATCAGACTTCAACATATCTTCAGTCACATATTGTTTCACTTGATCAGCTGGCATACCATATTGTCCCGCTAGCAATTCAATTTCTTTATTAACTTCTTCTTCGTTAACTTCAATGTTTTCTTTTGCCACGATAGCTTCTAAGACTAGGTTTGTTTTAGTTCTTAAGTCTGCTTCTTCTGCAAATTGATCATGTAAGTCTTCACGAGTCGTACCAGAAATTTGATAATATAGGTCTTCATTAATTCCTTGACGCTTTAAGTTATTTAAGAAGTGATCCATTTGACGGTGAATTTCTTCATGAACCATTGCTTCAGGCATTTCGACGATTTCAGCATTTTCAACAGCTTGACGTAATGCTAAATCTTCAATGATTTCTTTCGCTTGGTTTTCTTTTTCTTCTTCCAACTGAACACGTACTTTGTTACGTAATTCGTCTAGGCTTTCCACTTCGTCATCTGCATCTTTAGCAAATTCATCATCCAATTCAGGTAATTCTTTTACCTTCACTTCGTGAACATGCACTTTAAAAATAGCTTCTTGACCTGCTAATTCTTCTGCATGGTATTCTTCTGGGAAAGTTACCTTAACTTCCACATCATCACCCGGTTTAGCACCTACTAATTGGTCTTCAAAACCAGGAATGAATGAGTTAGAACCTAATTCGAGTGAATGGTTTTCTCCTTTACCCCCTTCGAATGGTTCACCATCACGGAAACCTTCATAATCGATTACAACTGTATCGCCTTCAGCGGCTGCTTCATCCTTAACTACTAATTCAGCTAATTGTTGACGCTTTTCTTCCAAACGTTTTTCTACATCTTCATCATTTACTTGGCGGTCTTGTTTTTCAACAGTTAAACCTTTGTAGTCGCCTAATTTAACTTCTGGTTTTAAAGTAACCTTAGCAGTAATAACCCATGGCTTACCTTTTTCCATTGATTCAATATCAATTTCAGGTTGAGTGACTGCTTCAATTTCAGCTTCTTCAACAGCTTTTTGATAAGCACCTGGAATTAGTTGGTTTAATACTTCTTCATATAATGAAGCTTCACCGTATACATTGTTGAAGATTTGACGTGGCACTTTACCTTTACGGAAACCAGGTACTGAGATATTTTTACGAACTTTGTTGTAAGCTTTATCTAAGCCTTTGTTAATATCTTCCACTGGAATTTCAAAAGTTAGAACTCCTTCATTGACTGAGCTTTTTTCAAATTTTGTTGTCATAATTATTCTTCCTCCAAGACTAGTATATAATTTACATACCCATACATTTTAACGAAATTACATGCTTTTGTAAACAGTAAATCAATATTACCAATAAAGTCTAATAAAATTCATTTTTTATTGTTAGAGTAGGTTTTAGAATAAGTCAAAAATTGTAACTAGGTATCTTGCTAAAAATTCGTTATAATAAGACTTATTGAGGAGTGAGTCCATGATTAATTATCCGGCAGGACAAGGTCCGCGTTTTAAACTTAAAAGCAATCAAGTTAAACCCCAAAAAAGAACTCAGTACGGCAGTCGAGGTATGTCTTTTGAAGAAATGATCAACCAGAGTAATGCTTATTATCTTAATCGTCAACTGGCCGTGATTCACAAAAAACCGACACCGATTCAAATTGTCAAAGTGGATTACCCTAAACGGTCAGCCGCCCGCATTACTGAAGCCTACTTTCGTCAAGCTTCAACTACTGACTATAATGGGGTGTATTTGGGACGTTATATTGATTTTGAGACTAAGGAGACGCGTAATAAGACCTCTTTCCCCTTATCGAATTTACATGACCATCAGATTGAACATATGAAGCAATGTTATCAGCAAGGAGGTATTGTCTTCTTATTGATATACTTTAGGACACATGATGCTATTTATCTTATTCCCTATCCCCTGCTTGAAAATTTCTTACAAAAAAACCAAAAACAAAGTATCCCTTATGATTATATCCAAGCCAATGCTTATGCGTGTCCTCAAGGTAAATTTCCTATTTCAGTGGATTATTTAAGTGCCTTGGACGCTTATTTAGAAGAAGCAAATCAATAAAGTTTCTAATAGAATCGAGGAAAATATATGGTGACAGGAAGTCGCGTAGAAAGAAAAAAATATCATCAAAAGCATCCCCATAAAGGATGCAAACCCAATTATATGACCTGGCTCAAGCGCCTTGTGATAATAGGCCTTTCTTTGGGCCTAGTGGCTTTAATAGCTGGTGCTAGTCTCTTTACCTATTATGCCATGTCAGCCCCAGAGATTACCCAAGATGATTTAACCGGACAAGTATCATCCAAGGTCTTCGACAATCAAGGTAATTTGGTCAAAACTTTAGGTGGTAAGAACCGTGATTTAATGACCGCTGATGAAGTCCCAGAGGTTTTAAAGCAAGCTGTCTTAGCGATTGAAGATGCTCGCTTTATGGAACATAAGGGAGTCGACCCTATCCGAATTGTTGGAGCAGCCCTAGCCAACCTTAGGGCTGGTGACATTCGTCAAGGAGGGTCTACCATTACCCAACAGTTAGTCAAGCTATCGGTCTTCTCTACTAAATTTGAAGATCAAACTCTAGAAAGAAAAGCTCAGGAAGCTTGGTTATCATTGAAGTTGGAGCAAGATTATTCCAAAGAAGAGATTTTTTCTCTCTATCTTAATAAACTATTTTATTCCAACAACGTTTATGGGGCGAAGACAGCTGCCCGGACTTTCTTTGATAAAGAATTGAAAGACCTAACGTTGGCAGAAGCTGCCTTATTGGCTGGCTTGCCTCAAGCACCTACTCAGTATGATCCCTATCTTTATCCAGAAGTTGCCCAAGAGCGACGGGATACAGTTTTACAGGTCATGCTTAATCGTCAAATGATTAGTCAATCCCAGTATGATGAAGCAATCGGCATTCCAGTCAGTTCGATGTTGACCGCTTTAAATGATGACACTCTTAGCGAAATGGACCTAATGGTCGATGCCTATATTGATGTGGTAGCTCAAGAGGTGCAAGATAAAATGAATTTAAATGTCTATACTGATGGTCTTGAAATTTATACCAATCTCGATTTGGAGGCTCAAAAATATCTCTATCAAACGGTTCAAGATGCAAGTGGCAATATCTTCCCTAATGATGAAATGCAAACAGCGGTTTCTATTATTAATGTCGATAATGGACAACTCACTGCCCTATCTGGTGGACGGAATCAAGAAGTCGCTATGGGGCTTAACCGTACAACCACTCTTAACCGTAGTATCGGGTCTACTATGAAACCATTAGCTGATTATGGACCAGCCATTGAATACCTCAACTATTCAACTGGACAAACAGTCGTTGATGAACCTTATACTTATACATCGGGTGATGAGATATACAATTATGATCGAGGCTATAAAGGTAAACAAACGCTCAGAGAGGCTTTGGTGGGCTCACGTAATATCCCGGCCTTGAAACTCTTACAAGAAGTAGGGTTGGATAAGTCCTATTCCTTCTTACAAAAAATGGACATTAATATCAAAAATAATAATCAAAGAGAGTTAGTCGAATCGAATGCCATTGGGGGTGAAATGACTCCAATTCAATTATCGGCTGCTTATGCAACAATTGCTAATTATGGTAACTACCATAAGCCTTATACCGTTAACAAAGTTGTCACTCAAGCAGGAACTATTCAAGAATTCCAAGCGGAAAGTCGTCAAGCTATGAAGGACTCCACTGCCTATATGTTAGTAGACATCCTAAAAGGTGTTCCTGGAACCTTTGCTGAAAAAGCCGCTGTAAATGGTCTCTACCATGCTGGAAAGACCGGAACAACCAACTATTCCACCCAGCAACTATCAGAAATTGGCATTGACCCACAAAGTTTTGCTGCACCGGATGCTTGGTATGCCGGATTCACACCACAATATGCCATTGCCACTTGGGTAGGATATGATGATCCATACAAGGCTGGCAATCAACTAAGCTATCAGGATTCTCTTATTCCTCAGATGATTTACTCTGAGATGATCCAATACCTTATGCAAGAAGTGCCTGTAGTCGATTGGCAAAAACCGGAGTCGGTTGAAGTAGCTGAAATTGAAAAATATACCCAACCACTTCTAAAACCAAGTCCACAAACGCCAGCCAACATGCGGTCAAATGAACTCTTTGTCAAAGGCAGTCAACCGACCCAAATTTCACAGGTTTACAAAGTATTAGCCTCACCAACTGGCTTTGATGCTGAATACAATGAAGAAACTGAAGAAATCGAAGCCAAGTGGGATCCTTTAACCATTCAAGGCAGCTTCGAATTAAGACTGAATGGTGAAATTGTTTATTCTGGAACCGAAACCGAATTTAAAGTGCCTGCACCTGCTCCTGGTTATTATGAATTAGGCTTGCGCATTGTCGATGGTAATTCTGCTTCTGATCAACTGATTATAAACTTTGATCTAACAGTTGAAGAAACTACTACAACGACGGAAGAGACAACTCTTGAAACCATTGAGTCGACTCTGGCTCCTGATCCTAACCAACCCGATCCAGAAGAAGGCTTGAATACATTCGAGAGTATTGATGGACCTTAACTCTTAAAAAGCTTCATCTTTCTTAAAGGAAGATGAAGCTTTTATTTAAATAAAAATAAAACCTAGCTGTTCGATAAGTTTTATCGTTTAGCTAGGCTTTTTCTTTATTTATTGTTATGCCATTTTAGAATAGGTATTTTCACCTTGGATGTTTGGCTGGGTTTTTCTGAATGCATGGTCTGATTCTGCTGGCTATATTGCTTACTCGCCTCCATAGCCTCATCAACGGTATGAATATTCTGTTCTTGCCAATTGAGTAGAATGCGGTCGATGTATTTTAAATTAAAAACTTGACGAACGGTCGCTTCTTTTAGGGCTTGATAGACTAGATCAGGCTGGTAACCATCCTTTTGAATCCATTGGTAAAGTGTTTCTAACTCCACACTTGAAAGGGACCGACCAAATTCTTCTTCAAAAACTTGTATTAATTGTCCAGCCTTAACTTTCTGATCAGGTTGAGACTGGTTATTAGTCAGTGATTCTACTTCATTAGTATTTTGATCAGTCACTAGTTGATCTAACTTGTCGAATAAAGGGCGCAAAGTATAGTGGTCAGTTTGTTTACCTTCTCCATCCGGTACCAATTCAATATTGAGATAATTCTTATCCAGCAAGGAATTAAGTGTTTCATAAAGCAGATCACTCTCCCAAGCAAATTGATTGGATAAATTTATAATGGTATCTGCTGATTGGGATTGGTTAATTTGCTTCAAGAGATAAGTAATAAATAAAAATTCATTCGAGTTAAGGCCTAGTTGACCAAAGTGATCAATTAAAAGATTCGGTACCATGGTGTAACCCGATTTCATCCAATCGTAAACTGAGTTTGCCATTGGTCCAGCTCCTTACTTTTTATGGGTAGAGACGGTTTAATAGACGTGGGAATGGTGAGGTTTCACGGATATGTTCAATACCAGAAATCCAAGCAACCGCTCTTTCTAAACCTAATCCAAACCCAGAACATGGGACTTTACCGTACTTTCTAAGATCTAGATACCAAGCATATACTTCCGGATCTAAATTAAAGTTTTTAATATTTTGGGCTAAAGTCTCATAATCATCGACCCTTTGAGAACCACCAATAATCTCGCCATATCCTTCTGGCGCTATCATATCGGCACATAAAACGGTTTCTGGATTATCAGGGTTAACTTTCATATAGAAAGGTTTGATAGAGCGTGGCCAGTTCACAATAAAGACTGGTTGTTCATTTTGGTTGGCAATGAAAGTTTCATGCGGTGAACCGAAATCATCCCCCCACTCAATATCATCAAAACCATTATCTTTTAATAATTGAACAGCATCCGTATATTCAATGCGTGGATAAGGAAGTTGAGTATACTTTTCAAGCACCTCAACATCCCGTCCAAGTGTTTCCAACGCCATGCTGCAGTTGTCAATCACATTACGCACTAAGTAAGCTACATATTCTTCTTGGACTTTTAAGCTTTGTTCATGGTCAGTAAAGGCCATTTCTGGCTCCATCATCCAGAACTCAATCAAGTGACGGCGTGTTTTAGATTTCTCCGCTCTAAAGGTTGGTCCAAAAGAGAAGACCTTACCAAAAGACATAGCGGCTGCTTCCATATATAATTGACCAGATTGAGAAAGATAGGCATCTTCTTCAAAGTATTTAGTATGGAAGAGTTCAGTGGTTCCTTCGGGTGCAGATCCAGTTAGAACGGGTGGATCAATCTTGATAAAGCCACGGTCATTATAGAATTCATAGGTCGCACGAATAATCTCGTTACGAATTTGCATAATAGCATGTTGGCGACTAGAACGTAACCATAAATGACGATGATCCATTAAGAAGTCTGTTCCGTGTTCTTTGGGTGTAATTGGATAGTCATGACTTTCGCCAATCACTTCTACTGAATGAACTAAAAGTTCATACCCTAATGAAGAACGGTCGTCAGCCTGGACAGTTCCGATTAATTTTAAACTTGATTCTTGACCCAAACTCTTAACAGTGTCGAATACTTCATCTCCTACCTCCGCTTTAAGAACAATTCCTTGGAAGTATGTTCTACCATCGCGCAATTGTAAAAAGGCAATTTTGCCGGAAGAGCGTTTGTTCGTTAACCAAGCGTTGATTTGAACTTTTTGATTTAAATGTGATACCGCTTGGTCCATAGTAATAATTTCCATCTTTTTTCCTCCTACTTATATGTTCGATATGGTTTGAATCCACTCGCCAGTTTTGGCAGAGAGTAGATAATAAGTGATGGTGTTATTGTCATTCTTTAAAGTCATTTCCCAGACAGGTTCCGATTGATAAAGACCTAAGCGAGCTTGCATAATCTCAGGATCTTCGATTTGGCTGGCTGTCACGGATTTTGCTTCTTCTTCAGTAAACAATTCGTTTACAGAATAATATTGAATGCCTCCACCTTCTCGTTCAATAATAGCATAGTGTTGCTGATTATTCTCGTCAAAAAAATCAAGAGCAAAGGTTGCTTGATCAATGGTAGTCCAATAAAAATTATTAACCTTATCTACCTCATAATCATAAGACACCAAAGCTAAAGCTTCTTCTTGAGCCAAGTTATAAGCTGTCTGACTTCTCATAAAAACAGCTAATAAGGCTATCATGATTGACAAGGTGATGAATGTCAAGATTGAAACCGTACGTTTACTCATAAGTTTCTATGCTTCCCCTCTAAAATATTCTATCCCTTATTGTAAATTAAATTCTACTAGATGTTCAAGCTTCTGTCTGATTTCTTTAGAATAATATTTGGTAAAGACACGATCATCTAATAAACAGAAATTTTGACAGTTAAAGTGGCGGTCTAAATAGTCGAAGGCTATGGAAAAGTCGACTAACATGCGATCAATTAACAAGTGGTCAAAGATTAAATCGAATGGAATATTCAAGTGGCCCGACAAAGCTAGAATATAAGCATCTTCTAAGGACCTAAAAGGTAGCCGTAACCAGAAAATTTGGCATGGCCTTTTATCCAGGGTCCAATTTTCATTTAAGAGCGACTGCCATTGAATAACCAAAATCGTATCACAATCATCCATAGCTAATCGTCTTATTTTATTTAAGGATCCAGAGACATGTTGGCCTAAGAGACGAACTTGTTCTTGTTTTTTTAACTTGCCTTTTATTTGGCGATAAACGTCAATGGCTTGTTGGCGATTATTGACAATAATTAAACTTAAAGGAGGAAGGTCCTCTGCTTGAATACTTTCAAGCACATTCTCTCCGATTAAACGCCCTTGTTCTATGTCTCGTTGTTGATTTTGACTATCCTTAGCAATCCAATCAAAAGGTACTTGAATGGCTAGCTTTTCAGATTGCTGTGGTAACTGCAAATAAGTATATTGATCAAGACCTAACTGGTAATAGCTACCACTATTTAAGCGGAAGTGCAAATCACCTGGACTAAAGAGTAAGACTTGTTTAAAGCTTTCAAAAGCTTGTTGGTATTCTTGAACTAGACGTATCGGCTTCCAAGTCAGTTGAAATTGATAGTAGCGGTCTTCTATTTGACTCACACGGATAGTTAAATAGCCTTCAGATTGACCCATCTTAGCTTGGAAGTTGTCTAATTTATTTAAGAAGGCCTGTAAATGAACCGTTTTAACTTTAAGGTGATGCGGATTATTTACTGAAAGATCTTTTAAAGCTTGTTCTTGCAGCAAATTCTTCAGTGCTTTATGCATTTGCTGTTGAATGCTTAAGATAGCTTGAGTGGTTGTCAAGGATACTTTGACTTCCCTTATTAATTCACGATCAACTACTTGAAAATGTCTGTCTTGAACTTCACTCTCCAAAAGATTCAAAACTTGACGGATTAAATTAATTAAATGATCCATTCTTAAGATTGAAGCTTGAATGGAAGGATGGGTTCGGTCTTGATGGTATAAGATATCCAAGACTTGTTGGCATATAATTAAGAGTTGACTGTAAGCCAACTGGATTTGGTGGAAAAAGGACAATTGCCTTGTTAATAAACTAAGATTATCACATACTAAAATCTCATGTTTATTAAAGCGTGCCTCTTGACTAGCTTCTTCCATCAAATAGCCGGTTTGAGTCAGCACTACCGCTTGATTTTGGTGGTTAGATAGGGCTTTTTGGTAAAAAAAGGATGCTTTATAATTAGGATAAAGCCCTTGATTAAAACGTTTGATTTGGTCTTTAATCTTCAATTCATGGTTCATTTCCATCAGTAACCCTGTTTTGGTCTCTTCTAACCAAACCAAGGTAGAAGCAATTACCAGAATTTCTTGCTGATTTAATTGGGAAATCACCACTTGATCAAGGTAGCACTTAAAATGATCTAAATGTAAATATTGACTCGGTCTCAATAAGAAACTAAAAGTAATGTCTTCTCGCTTTAAGAAAGTAGCCCACTCTTCAAGAGCCGATTGACTAGAAACAGCTAACACCAGAGAGGCTTTTTCTTCACGCAAGACGGCAAGTAACCAATGCTTAATCACTAGTGGATCAATCGGCCGCCATTGCCCTTCTACTACTAATCGATTGGTAGTTTGCGTTTTTTCTAACAACCAATTAACCTGAGCTTTTGCTTTAGGCTTTAAAAGGTCTCCTTGATCAAGCGTTGGTTTTTCATCTAATTCCGCGTCTGATTCTTGATTGAGTATGAATTGCTTCGGTTGTTGGAAGAAAATTATTTCTTGTTTATCTAAAGCCTGAGCCAAATCCAATAAAAGTGTTTGCGTTTGATCTGGCAGTTGCATCCATTTGCTAGCCATGGCATTTAGTATTTTTGCGGTAATTTGAGCATCTGCTAGGGCTTGATGGGCCTGAGTAAAGGGAATATCTAAATACAGGCTCAAGTCTGTTAGATTGAATCCTAAGGCCTGAGGAAAGATGATTTTAGCTAACTTTACTGAATCGATGGCTAAAGGGTTAAAGTCAAGACCACATGCTTGGAAATGATGCTGCATAAAGGTTAAATCATGGTTGAGATTATGCGCTATAAAGAGGCAATCCTCCAAACGCTTAAACCATAAGTTTGCCACCGATTCAAAACGAGGTGCTTGATCGACCTCTTTTTGCGAGATACCGGTTAATTGTTGAATATTTTGTGGGACCTCACGTTCAGGATTAATCAACATTTCATATTGGCCAATAACCTGACCTTGATCAATGATAACCGCTCCAATTTGAATAATTCTGTCTCCACTGTCCAGACGTGGCCCGGTTGATTCTAAGTCGACGATGGCATATTTCATGAAGTCCCTCCTCTATTCTAAGAATTTTTATTATTTTTAAGCCAGTTAATAATCGCATCCGTTTGATTAACTAATTCTTTTCTGATTACCTTTGCTTCGATTTGGTCGAGCAATTGTCCAATCACTGGCCCGCCTTTTTCCATTTTAAGAACTTGCATAATTTGTTTGCCATTAACAGCTAATTCTTGCCGCTTTCTAATAGGTAAGTTATTTATTAATTCTTCCATTTCATTTTTTGTAGCCATTTGATTTGTGATTTCTAAATAATTATACATATGATCAATCACCACTTGATCATAGTCATAGATAGTTTCGATGGTTAAGGTCTGTTGGATAATTTCATGGTTAAGCTTTAAGAAAGCGACTACCTGGTCCATTAAACGATTAGATAAGGTCCACTGCTTCATCAATCTTCTTTGCGTTTTTTCATCATTGATTTCCATTCCCTTTAATAACAATGACCAAGTAATTAGTGGGCTTAGGCCTTGATGCCCCCGCGTTTGATGGGATAAATATGATAAACCTTGTACATAATCAAATTGATTGGCTTGAGGGAAAGACTTCTCCAACTTGGCATTTTTAAAGAACGGAATGGTCTGTGATAGATAAGATCCTGCCATCATCTTTTCCAATTCAATTCGAATACGTTCAATGGAAATCTTAGAAAAATTGCTAGCTAATTGAGACATAGCCTCGAAGGTTTGCTCTTCTAATTGAAAACCTAACTGAGAAGCAAAGCGAATGCCCCGCATGATTCTTAAGGCATCTTCTTGGAAACGCTCTAATGGTAACCCGACTGCTCTCAGCAGCTTATCTTCTAGGTCTTGATAGCCACCATGAAAATCATATAGCTCGCCCTTGGCATCAACTGCCATCGCATTGATAGTGAAATCTCGTCTCAAAGTATCTAATTTGAGATTTCTAACAAATTCGACATGATCAGGACGACGGTAATCAGAATAAGTCGATTCGGTTCGGAAAGTAGTTATTTCATAAGAGTTTCCTTGATATAAAACTACAATGGTGCCATGCTCAATCCCTACATCAAAGTGTTTAGGAAAGATGGTTTGAATCTCTTGAGGGAATGCGGACGTAGCAATATCAATATCCCCTATCGTTTTTTCTAAAAGAACATCCCGAATAGCACCTCCAACAAAATAAGCCTCATAGCCATGAGACTCAATTTTGTTTAATACAGGAATGGATGCTTGAAAAAGCGGATCTTGTAAAGATATTTGCATATTATCACTCCAAACCGGATCGATATTGATCAATCCATCGATCAATTTTATCATAATTATTTTTTTCTAATGCGTCATTAATCTTATTCATAATTATTCGTTTATAAGCTTGGCGGCTAATCTGATCTAAGCTTTGATTGACTTGATCTAAATCTTTCATTTGAATAGGAACAAAAGGATTCTCTTTTAAGACACCCCTTTGCATAGCTTCTAATTGATAATCAGCTATATCAAATTCTAAATAAAAAGGCTGATCCTTTTTAAGAGAGTTCAAGCGAAAATCATGAAAGGCTTGATCAATTCGATGGTAAATATAATCTTCTTTATAATAAACCAAAGCCTGGTCTTGCAAAGGCGGATAAGCTATCTTAATCCCTCTTGGGGCATATATCACATCATGTGAGAATTCAATCCATTGAAGCTCACTGGGTTTCATTTGTAAGTAGGCTAAAAATATCATTATCTCGCGATTGGGATGGGGATGGTTGAGAATAATCCAATTTAAAAATAAATGTTTATCTTGAATATCTTCCATGGTCTTACCTCCCTCATAAGTTTTCAAATGATTGACTAGCTATTAGACAATTGTTGGATCATATCAGATAAATCTTTAGCAAGAACTTGTTGGTCCCAAGCCAGTTCTAAATAAGTTTTGGCTTGCTCTTTTTGTCCTTGATAAAATAATATTTTCCCTTTTAAATAGGCCAAGAGTGACTCGTCGATGGCTTGTAAATCAAACTTTTCCATAAATAAGTCTGCCTGTTGATAGTCTTTTTGATCGATATAATAAGTCACATAGGCGGAGAGAACTAAAAATTGATCTTCAGCATTATCCAATAAAGGGTAATAGTCCTCCAATAATTGAATCAGCTTGGCCGTATAGACGCCCATTCGATCAGCCAAACGCAAACAATCCATAACCAATCCATCATAAGGTGGAAGGCTTTTTAGTAGTTGATCTAAATGGCTGGCAAATGCGGCGGAATCTTGCAAATAGGTTAAGTTTTCTAATTGTAAGAGTCGTAATTCAAAATGATCAGGATCCAGTTGGAGACCCAGCTCGCAGAAATGATTTGATCGATCAAAATCATTCATTTGGGCATAAAAATGCGCCAATAAATAACATTCATCAGCTGTTTCAATCGTCAAGTCTTCATTATCTTGATTGAATAAGGCGTTAATTTTTTCGGTATCAATTCTCTCACTGCTTAAATAAAGGGCTAATAGGTCCGTCCGCCACTGGCGCCTTAAAAAATCATCTTCTGAAATAAAATACTCCATCAAGGTCTCAAGATAATAGATTGCTTTTTCGTTAATACCTTGTATACGATAGAAGGCACTCATTTGATGATAAGCTCGGTAGTCTCTAGGATAATCATTAATGATAGCTTGTAGTTCTTTGCGCGCTTCATTTAAATGCCCTACCTTAAGATTAACATCCGCTAGTAACAACCGACCTTCTATATCAAGGTCTTGTTTGTCAACTTTATCTAACCATTGATAGGACTTATCATATTGACTAACAGTGGCATAGCTTTGACCTAAAAGAAAGGCAAGCGGTGAAGACGGAAATTTTTGATAGAGATCTTGATAGGCTTGGATCTGAAGATTTCGGTAACCTGATTGACCCCAAAACTCAATTCGTTCTAATAATTGATAAAAAAAAGCTTCATCAAGACTTTCTATTCTTTTTAATTGGCGTTTAAAGAGCTTATATTGGTCCTCAATCTGATTGGTAGTCTCCATTAAATCAAAAAATTTATCCATTTTGGCTCCCTCCATGTCTAGCCTATTATACCATGCTAGAGAATGACAACCAAATAGATAATGTATCCTGAATCTATTTTCTTATAAATATTATGTATCAAAGAAAAAAAGTGATGAAAGCTAAAGCTTCCATCACCAATCTGACTATTAATTATTTAACTGCATCTTTTAAAGCTTTACCAGCTTTGAAGCCAGGAACTTTAGTTGCTGCAATCTTGATTTCTTCACCAGTTTGTGGATTGCGTCCTTTACGAGCTGCACGATCGCGAACTTCAAAAGTTCCGAAACCAATAATTTGAACTTTTTCACCTTCAGATAAAAATTCTTGAACTGATTCGAATAATGCTTCAACAGTTGCTGTTACATCTTTCTTAGTTAAGTTTGTTTTTCCAGCTACACGTTCTACTAATTCTGCTTTATTTGCCATTAGTAAATCTCCTCCTTTATTTCTACATATTGGAAAATAATCATTTAATGATTATTTCTTGTATAGAATAACATAACATCAAGGTTAAGACAACGAATTGACCTTGATGTTACAATAAAATCTTGTTATTTATTAATTTCTATTTCGAATAATTAAATTGAGTGGTGTGCCGTCAAAATAAAAGGAATCACGCATTTTGTTTTCTAAAAATCTCTCATAAGAGAAGTGCATCAATTCCGTATCATTAACGAAGACTACAAAGGTCGGTGGATTGACAGCGACTTGGGTCATATAGTAAATCTTAAGTCGACGCCCCTTATCAGTAGGCGTTGGGTTCATGGCAATCGCATCCATCAAGACATCATTTAAGACAGAAGATTGAATTCGGCGATAGCGGTTTTCATAAATTTCTTCCAAAATAGCCGGTAATCTCTCTAAGCGTTGCCCCGTCTTGGCAGAGACAAAGAGAATAGGCGCAAAAGATAAATACTGGAATTCATTACGGATATCATCGGTAAACTTCTCAAATAACTTATCTGTCTTATCGACTGCATCCCATTTATTAACTAGAATAACAATACCCTTATTGGCTTCAAAGGCATATCCCGCTACCTTTTTATCCTGTTCACGAATACCAGTCTCAGCATCGATTACTAGACAGACAATGTCAGAACGGTCGATGGCTGATAAGGCTCGCATGACAGAATATTTTTCGGTATTTTCATAGACCTTGCCTCGCTTACGAATACCCGCCGTGTCAATTACAGTAAAATGACGTCCAGATTGACTCACAAAATCCGTATCGACAGCTTCACGAGTTGTTCCCTCAATATTGGATACAATCACACGTTCTTCTTGTAATAAAGCATTCACTAGGCTTGACTTTCCAACATTTGGCCGTCCAATAAAAGAAAAGCGAATGCGCTCACGTTCATCTGCATCAGGACTATCAGTTGGGAAGTGCGAAACTAATTGGTCTAATAGATCCCCTGTTCCTGTTCCGTGCGAAGACGAAATGGGATAAGGATCGCCATGACCTAAAGAGTAAAATTCATAGACTGCTTGTCTTTGTTCAGGATTATCCGCTTTATTAACAGCTAATACTACCGGTTTATTGGTGCGATGTAAATAATGAGCAATAGCCTCATCAGCATCAGTGACACCTTCACGACTCGAGGTCATAAATATTATTACGTCCGCTTCTTCCATTGCAATTTCAGCTTGATATTTGATTTTGTGCATAAGGGGTTCATCACTCATATCGATACCACCGGTATCAATCAGTCGAAACTCGCGACCTAACCACGAACCGGTCGCATAAATACGATCACGTGTCACACCTTCATAATCAGCGACAATCGAAAGACGATCGCCAATTAATCGATTAAATAAAGTGGACTTACCGACATTTGGTCGGCCCACAATAGCAACTACTGGTATTTCCATGCTTTCACCTCCATAAATTAAAAACCAATTGCTTCTCCCATTAAGCTAATCAGCAAAATGGAAGAAACAATTGGAGTAAGTAATGTTATTAGTATCGATTACTCAGCATCATCTTGTAAAGACTTGAATGCATCGCCTAACATGTCGCCCAATGTGAAGCTTCCTTCATTGGCTGCATCATTAATTGAGTTAGTGTTTTGACGTGGTTGGTTAGAACGGTTAGCTGTTTGATTATTTGTATTACGGTTTCTTCTTGGACGACGTGGACGATCTGAATCATTTGACTCTTGACGCTCACGACGAACTGGCTCTTCGTATCCTTCAGGCTTATCTAATAAAGCTTTAATTGAAAGTGATAATCTTTGAGCTTCTGCATCGGTTGAAAGAACTTTCACTTCAACTTCTTGACCTTCAGTTAAACGATCTTGAGGTGTTTCAATATGCTCGTGAGCAATTTGAGAGATATGTACTAAACCTTCAACACCAGGGAATACTTCCACAAAGGCACCAAAGTTAGTTAAGCGTTTAACAGTTCCTGTATGTACAGAACCTTCTGGTGCTTTTTCTTCAATATTTTCCCAAGGTCCTTCTAAAGTATCCTTGATTGAAAGTGAAATACGTCCTTCTTCCTTATCGATTGACAAGATTTTAACTTCAATTGTATCACCAACAGTCAACTTGTCACTTGGATGTTTAACGTGTTCGTGAGCGATACGGCTGATATGAACCAATCCGTCAACGCCACCTAAATCGATGAAAGCACCGAAGTTAGTAAGACGAGCTACTTTACCTTCTACAATTGTATTTTCTTCTAACTGTTCCATGCGTTCAGCACGTTCAGCATCACGTTTTTCACGTGCAATTTCTTTATGAGATAAAATTAAACGGTTGTCGTTTTCATCAATTTCAATAATCTTGAACTCTAATGTTTGACCCTTATAAGGTGAGAAGTCATCTACAAAGAAATCTTCTACCATAGAAGCTGGGACAAATCCTCTGACGCCAGCGTCAACTACTAAACCACCCTTAACAACATCTTTAACAGGTGCTTCAATTGTTTCGCCGTTTTCAGATTTTTCTTTTAATTCTGCCCATACTTTTTTAGCATCGACACGTTTTTTAGATAATAAGAAGTTTCCATTCTCTTTATCTTGAATTGGCTTGATAACCACTAATTCGATTTCATCACCAATCGCTACAACTTCCGTTGGATCTTCCACGCGTGTAGCAGCTAGTTCGTTAGTTGGGATAACCCCTTCTAATCCACCGCTATTTTTAATCGCTACACGTACTTGGTTGTTTTCATCAAAAGCTAAAACATCACCATAAACGGTGTCTCCACGTTTAATATCTAAGACGCTATCTAAAGCATCTTCCATTGTTTCAATAGTTTCTGAACCATTGCTTTCTTCTGCTTGAGTAGTTTCAACCTCTTCAGTTGATTCTACTTCTTCATTTACTTCATTATTCTCAACAAACTCTGACATTCTACCAGTTCCTCCTAAGCGTTACCTATAAAAATTGTTACTTACATAGAGCCTAACAATAGCTACTATGGAAGCACTCTAAAAAATATTATAACAAAAGAAAAGGTTATCGTCTAGCGTATATTAAGAATAAAGCTGATATTATCAATAATTTTATTAACATTGACATTTATTACTTCATAATAGATACAAGAACGTAGTTTAAATAAGATAAAGAGGAGGCTTTTATCTGCCTCCCCTTCAATAGTTTTATTTTATTGGATCTATATAGTCACTCATTTTTTCAACCACTTGATCAATGGATAAGTCTGAAGTATTAATTTCAATCGCATCTTCTGCTTTTTGCAATGGACTGTTTTGACGATTACTATCGTAATGGTCGCGTTTAATAATCTCAGCTTCAATTTCTTCTAGCGATTGTGTCTCCATGCCTTTAGCTATATTTTCCTCATAGCGTCTTTGAGCACGCACTAGACTGGAAGCAACAAGGTAAAACTTAAGACTGGCTTCCGGTAGAACTACTGTTCCAATATCACGACCGTCCATTACTACTGCTTCTTCACTTGCTATCGCTTGTTGTTGCTTAACTAAGGCTTGTCTGACGCTTAGATTGGCTGAAACCTTGGAAACATTTTGAGTCACTTCCACCGAACGGATTTCTTGACTAACATCATGACCATTGATTAAAACTTTTTGTTGATCGCCATCCATTTCAAAAGAAATTCTGACTGCTTGTAAAATTTCTCCTAACCGATGGGGATCATTAATGTTTATTTTATTTAATAGGCAAGCTAACGTGATGGCGCGATACATAGCGCCAGTATCGATATAAGTCAGCTGGTATTTTTTTGCGATATGTTTAGCGACGGTCGACTTGCCAGAAGCCGCTGGACCATCGATTGCAATTGAAAACATTGATTAATTCCTTTCTCATAAAAAGGCTGAGAAGATTCTCAGCCTTAACATTTTTGTTTTTTTTACTTTTATGGAATGACAATTTGTGAGCCTGGCATCAAGGTACCATCAATTGTTGTCCCGTTAGCGGCCGCCAAATCATAAACATCAACACCGTAGGCTTGAGAGATTGACCACCAAGATTCTCCCGCGCTTACCGTATGGTATGTAGACGCTGCTTGTGTTTGAGCAGAAGTCTCAACTGGTGCTTGACTAGTTATAGGCGCTTGAGTCGTTGTTGTTTCTTCGATTTCACGCGTAACCGCCTCGCTAGTTGTTGTTTGCTCTTCTTCTCTAGTTGTCGTTGTTTCTTCAGTTGTACTCTTACTTAGAACAACCTGCTCAGCCGTTTTGCTTTCTAAAGGCGTATCACTCTTTTGTGAGTCGATATAAGCATATAATGCAAATGGGAAAATCAAAGTGAAAATTAAGAAGAATAGCAAAGCGTTAGATAAAACGGTTGCTTCTTGCTTCGGTTGATTTCTAGCCGAGCGTGAAAATTGACGATTTTTGAAATTCTCATCCTCACCAAACTTATTGTTCCATGGGGCCGTGAATTTTTTAGTTTTTGCTTTTTCATTTAAACCTTGATCCTTCTCTTGAGGTTGATCAAAGCGTTCATTATCCTTTGCCATCAAGCTTCCTCCTACACTAATCGATATTAAGTATATCTATTCATAGCAACAAACCTAAAAAGGCTAGGTTAGCATATGAGTCTAATTTCTTATATTATAGCAAACTCTAAGCTTGATGCAAACACAATTGACCTAAAATTTAAATTCATTATTGATGTTGTAATATTTTAGTAGCAGAATGGTAACCTTTTCCTAAATAACCATTATAAAATTTTATGCGACGACCAAAAATTGTCTTCATTGATTTAATGACAAAGAACTGACCGGCAACCATGATTAGGCCTTTGAATAAATTGAATGGAATAATGATTGATAGGATATAAGCTATATAATCATCAATGGGAAAATTCATAACTTTGACATAAATAGGTAAGGCCAAGTAGTAATTAAATAAAGCCATGGAAAGCGTTAAGCTAATGACAAGACTCAAAGAAATTAAAGTAAATTTAATGACTTGTCCTTTTTCTTTTAAGTATTTCAATATAAAATGACTAGGTAAAAACATTGCTAGGGTTGCTGTCATACTCATTATCATCCCGATTGGGATACCTGCTTCCCCACCTTTGAGTAAATAATTAACAAAGTCACGGATAAAGGCCACAGCAACTAATCCTTGAGGTCCATATATGAGCATACCGATTAAGGCCATGAGGTCTGAGAAATCAACCTTTAGAAAAGGAGCAAAAGGTAATATTGGGAAATCAAAAAAACGTAGAACGACTGCCCAAGCTCCTAAAATGGCTAAGAGTGTGACTTTCTGAACTTTTCTATTCTTCATAACGATTCTCCTTTTTTACGTCTTTAGGAGTATCTATTGATAAAAAATACCATCCACTCAAATTGAGAGGATGGTAGCCTAAATAAGCATAAACTTATCAATATCTTATCTTCTACCATCCAGACTTTACTGTCGGTACTGGAATTACACCAGTTCAACCCAGCCACAGCTAGGTTCGCGGACTCTACCGCCGGTCGGGAATTACACCCTGCCCCGAAGACGTTATTTAATTTAAATTTATTATAGCATTTATCTCGAATTTAAGCAAGTCGCTAGTTACTATCTACTGCCATCTTACTTAATTTATCTACTTCATAAGCTGTTAGCTCGCGCCACATGCCTGGTTTCAAGTCATCTAAACCGAGGAAAGCGAATGATTCACGCTTTAATTTGAAGACAGGATAACCAATGGCTTCAAACATTTTCTTAACTTGGTGGTTCCAACCTTCATGGATGGTTAATTGAGCGATAGCTGTGCGATTATCTTGATTACTTGAAATTAGGCGGGCTCTAGCTTTGGAGGTCTTTTGACCGTCAATCATCACGCCTTTTTCTAATTGTCTTAATTCTTTAGGAGTTGGAATACCACCTAATTTAGCAATATATGTTTTATCAATCTGATGCTTAGGATGCATCATCTTATTGGCAAAATCGCCATCATTGGTTAATAAAAGTAAGCCAGTGGTGTCAAAGTCTAATCTTCCAATCGGATAGATACGTTCTTCAATACCATGGATTAAATCGGTAACCACGGGACGTCCCTTGTCATCTGCTACGGCTGAAATGTAATTCTTTGGTTTATATAATAAGATATAGCGCGGTTCTTCTTTGTAAATTGGCACCTCATCTACTTCAATACGATCATTTGAAGTGACTTTGGTTCCTAATTCACGAACCACTTGACCGTTCACCTTGACGCGGCCTTCTTTAATGATATCTTCACACTTGCGTCGACTGGCAATGCCTGCATGAGCCATAACTTTTTGTAGTCTTTCCATATTTCCTCCTTATTCTTCGTGATCAAATAAATTAATTTCCCATTTCTTTAATGAAAAAAGTTCTTCTGAAGCGGTTTGACTGTTGAGGGCTAAATCTTCAATCGGCGGTAAGTCTTCTAAGGAAGATAGAGCAAAGTAATTTAGAAAGTAATCAGTAACCCCATAGAGTATAGGCCTACCAGGTGCCTCTAACTTACCTACCTCTTTTATGAGGTCGCGGCTGACTAATTTTTGTAACATGGCTTGGGAAGAAACACCCCGAATTTCATCAATGGTCATCCGCGTAATCGGTTGCCGGTAAGCTACAATAGCCAGCGTTTCAATGGCAGGCCGGCTTAACTTTTGCTGGAGTGGTGATTGGGCGAAGTTCTCAATCAAAGGTTCTAAGTCTGGTTGAGTCACATACAAGAAGCGGTCGCCAAATTTGACCAAATCGATAGGCGAAAGAGGGTGATCTTTTAAAGCTAGCTGTAGTTCTTCAATCATGGACTTTATTTCTGAATGACTTAGATTTAAAAGAGTGGATAACTCATTTAAAGTCACCCCTTCTTCCCCAGCAACAAAAATAATGCCTGCTAATTTTCTAAGCATAACCTTCCTCCCTCAAACGCAGTTCAATGATATCTAAATAACTCTCTTGTTGAAAAACTAGAACCTGCTTTCGCACCATTTCTAAAACGGCAATAAATGTAGCAATAATTTCTGGTCGTGAGCCATTCGACAATAGAGACGAAAAGCATATTGTCTGATTGGGCTTTAATGTTTGAAACTGTTGCCTAATGAATTGGATTTTATCAGTCACCGATACTTGATCATGATGAATTTCTTTTTCTTTAGGTTGCCTTTGGTCTTGAGCTTGCATAACTGACATCAAACTACTTTGTAATTGCTCAAGCGAAAGTTCCCCCTCTTCCAAGGGAATAAAAGCTAAAAAGGCTGAAAGATCTGCCGCTGA
Organism: Facklamia sp. 7083-14-GEN3; assembly: GCF_024742075.1. Taxonomy (GTDB): domain Bacteria; phylum Bacillota; class Bacilli; order Lactobacillales; family Aerococcaceae; genus Facklamia. Next base: position 648,777 of record NZ_JANSGD010000001.1, read on the forward strand.
CCTTGAATAGTGTTTACTACGATCCACTTGTTTATCTTCCAAGGCATCCGCTACTAGCTGAAATTGTTGGTATATGAGCAATTGCTGAACCAAACTACTGCGTGGATCTTGGTCTTCTAAACCATCTTCTAATTCATCCGGTTCTATTGGGATCAACAGACGACTTTTAATTTCTAATAAGGTAGCTGCCATGACTAAATATTCTCCAACCTTATCGAGGTCTAATTCTTGCATTTGATGAATATAAGTCAGATATTGGTCAGTAATCTCTGTCATAGGGATATCGTTGATATCCACTTCAAGTTCTTTAATTAGGTGTAAAAGCAAATCAAACGGCCCTTGAAAGGCCGTTAATTTAAGTGTTAAGTCTTGATTAGTTGTATCCTCTTGCATTAAATTGCTTCCCCTTCACTATTTGCTTGTTTTTGCTGACGATATTTTTCAGCAAATTGCGCAATAATATCTTGGGTTTCTGATTGAATGGAACCAGAGATTTGAATTTGTGGAAACATCTCTTTAAGTTCTTTGAATAATAGATAATCTACGGACTCTCCTTCAAAGGAAGGAATAACTGATATACGGTGAACGATGATAGTCGAAAGGTTTTCTTGGGGATCAGTTTCCACCTTACGCTGTTCAACACCGATTAAACCCACGAAGTTGCTTGTTTCAGGATCTTTATATAAGTAAAGGTCAAAACCTTCTTGGTCGCGATATTTAGTTAAAATTTCGCCTGCTTGATTCATTTGATCTTCACTTTCGCAGGTTAAACTTAAGAGTCCTAAGACAACTTTTTCATTCTTCTGCGTTGAATTAACTAGCATTTTTTGCGACCTCCTATCTCTATTTAGATTTCCTTGAGATATTACCATTTAAAGGCTGAAATTTCAACTTAAAGCTTTACAATACCTTATATTTGCTCAATCACTTGATAAATTAATTGCTTAAATCGCGGCTTAACTTCTTTAGAAACCGCCATCACCTCTTCATGATTAAGCGTTTCTTGCATACCGGCTGCATAGTTGGTAATACAAGACACTCCTAAAACTTCTAGTCCAGCATGTCTAGCTACAATGGCTTCGGGAACAGTAGACATTCCCACTGCATCGCCGCCCATCAAACGGATGGCTCTAATTTCTGCTGGGGTTTCATAGGAAGGACCGGTCATCCATGCGTAAACTCCCTCTTGCAGACTAAAGCCTAGATTCTTAGCGGTTTGATGTAATAATTGAATGCCTCGTTTACTATAAGTCTGACTCATATCGACAAAGCGTGGTCCTTGCGGATTGTTTTGACCAATTAAAGGATTTTCACCGGTAAAGTTAAGTTGGTCCTTGATGACCATTAAATCTCCAGGTTTAAAACTGCTATTGACCCCACCAGCTGCATTGGTAAGGATTAAGCTTTCTACCCCTAATTCTTTAAAAATGCGGATAGGGTAAGTAACGGTGGCTAAGTCATAACCTTCATAGTAATGAAAGCGTCCTTGCAGCGCAATCACTTTTTGTCCGGCTAGACTACCGTAAACTAATTGACCAGCGTGGCCTTCCACTGTCGATACTGGAAAATCAGGAATATCCTCGTAAGGAATTTTAACGGGATTTTTAATCTCGTCTGCTAAATCTCCTAAACCAGATCCTAGAATTAAACCAATTCTAGGAGATACCATACCGTGTTCTTTTAAGTATTCTAAAGTTTTTTGATACATAATCTTCTCCTATTTTAATTGTGCTAAAAACGACTGTCCTTGGTCTGTCTGCTTAACGCCAAAATTATCTGAAATGGTTGCCGCAATATCAGCAAAGTGCTGCGCTTTTAATTCATTACCCGCTGCAAACTTTTTAGAAAAGGCCAATAAAGGAATATATTCACGTGTATGATCAGTTCCTTTATAGGTTGGATCATTGCCATGGTCGGCTGTGATTAATAGCAAGTCTTCTTTATCCATGGCTTGAATCAGTTCTGGAATGCGCGCATCAAATTCTTCTAATGCTTGACCATATCCTTGAGGATCACGACGGTGTCCATATTTGGCATCGAAGTCCACTAAGTTGGTGAAAGATAAGCCTTCAAAATCTTGCTCCATCACTTTGAGTAATTGGTCGACACCGTCCATGTTAGACTTGGTACGAATGGCTTGGGTAATTCCTGCCCCGTTAAAGATATCATTGATTTTACCCACTGCAATGACTGATTTACCGCCTTCTTTTAAGAAATCAAGCGTTGTTTTACCAAAAGGATCCAAAGCATAGTCATGACGGTTGCTGGTTCTTTCGAAGTTACCTACTTGACCGACATAAGGACGAGCGATAATCCGCCCAATCATATAAGGATCTTCCAAAGTAATCTCACGGGCATATTCGCAAATTTTGTATAGTTCTTCCAAGGGAATGACTTCTTCGTGAGCAGCAATCTGCAAAACAGAATCAGCTGACGTATAGACAATTAGAGCTCCTGTTTCAAGTTGCTGAGGACCTAACTCTTTGATAATTTCAGTTCCAGAAGCCACCTTGTTACCAATCACCTTACGGTTGGAGAATTTTTCTATTTTTTCAATTAATTCCTGTGGGAAACCGTCAGGAAAAACTCTAAAAGGTTGGTCGATATAAAGACCCATCATTTCCCAGTGTCCAGTCATAGTGTCTTTACCAGCTGAACGTTCTTGCAATTTAGTCCAATAAGCAGAAGCTTGGTCTACTACTTCTACCCCTTTTATTGTGTCGATTTTACCCAGACCCATTTGAGCCATGTTATTTAAACTTAAATTAAAGTTTTCCGCAATATGGCCTAGGGTATGGACATCATAATCTCCAAATGCCTCTGCATCAGGAGCTTGACCAATTCCAACAGAGTCCATAACGATTAAGTGAATTCTTTTAAACATTTTGTTTCCTCCTTTAATCACATCAAGCACGCGGGAAGTTCTTACGATAGACTTCCTGTAAACGGTGATGTGAAATATGTGTATAGATTTGTGTTGTCGAGATATCTGCATGGCCCAATAATTCTTGTACCATGCGTAAGTCTGCGCCGTTTTCTAGTAAGTGTGTAGCAAAAGAATGTCTCAGCATATGCGGTGAGACTCTTTGTTTAACACCTGCTTGTTGAACATACTTATTAAGATTTTTCCAGATACCTTGGCGGGTGAAAGCCTTCCCTCTTTCCGTTAAGAAGAGTACTTGACCCGCTTGAGCGGTCTTTTTATTAGCAAAAATCCCACGTGCATCTTGTAAATATTGATCTATCCAATAGATGGCTTCATCGCCTAAGGGAATAATTCTTTCTTTATTGCCCTTCCCCAAAGTTTGAACAAAACCCAAGTCTAAGTGCAAGTCAGCTAATTGAAGCTGGGTTAATTCGCTGACACGTAAGCCACAAGCATAAAAGACTTCTAAGATTGCGCGGTCCCTTAAACCAGTTAAAGTGGCTATATCTGGCGCTTGAATAATGGCCTCTACTTCTTCCATTGATAAAACTTTAGGTAAGCTTTTTTCTTGTTTAGGGCCTTGTACTAATTGCAAGGGATTTTGCTGGATAACACCTTCTTTTAACAAATAATGAAAAAATTGTTTCATAGCTGATAAAAGCCGTGAAGTAGAAGAAGTCGCATAATTTTGTTGATGTAAGTGGGCTAAAAATCCTTGCATGTAGCTATAATCGATTTGGTCTATGGAATTTGTAAGATGATCTTGATGGTAGTCCATAAACTTCTTTAAATCTCTTATATAGGCTTGAATGGTATTTTTTGATTTGACTTGGTCTATCTGTAAATAGCGCTTAAAATCAGCTAAGTAATTTTGTAACTGTTGATTGACTGCCTTATTCATTTTCCGACTTCACCAAGTAAATCCCCTCATTAGCCTCTTGGCGAATTTGTTTATTCTTCATTAAGGAACCAACAGCACGCTTAAATTGTCCCTTAGAAATACCGAATTCGCGCTTAATAGCTTGAGGATCTGACTTGTCATGATAAGGTAGGAAATGATTGGGCGTCTTTTCTAATAGACGCAATAACATAGTCGCATCATCGCTAATAGCCTCATGGGCTCTTGGTTTTAAAGACAGATTTAAAGATCCATCACTTTGCACTTTGACTACTCGCCCTTTAATATTTTGGCCCAAACGCGGAGGTAAAATCCATTCGCTCTCATGAATAAAGGTCCGGAAGTTTTCTTCGGATATTGCTAAGGCTCCTACTAATTTCAATTGGAATATTGTTACTTCCAAGTCTTGGTTCATCAAACGATCTGGTGCTTTGATAAACAGTTCTTCCATCTGTTCAAAGCTAGCTAATTCTCCCCAAAAGCGGTTTTTGTTATCCACGGTCATCGTCAAGTAGAGCTGGTCTCCTTTTTGTGGCCATTCCCGCTTATCATCTGGTAAATTATCTAAAGAAACCACCAGATCTTTTTGATAAAGACCGATATCCACAAATACACCTAGATCTTTACGTACTTGAGTCACTGTGCCCCAATCATATTCACCTCTGGCCGCCTTTGGGATATCTAATTGAATGCGGGCTTCATGATTCATGTCCTCATAAATAAGGCCCTTAATTTGATCTCCTAACTGATAACTTTGACTTTGAACTTGATCCTTGTCTAAACGAAAGGTTGTCCCCTCCACTTGCGCAAAATAACTGTTTTCATTCTCATCGCTTATCTTACATTCGGTAATTCTTCCTAATTTCATCATTCATTCTCCTATCTGATCAAACTTTACGATAGCTGATTGAGCTATTTTTTAAGTAATGACCGACTCCATCCTCAACGAAAGAGTGTTCCTCCGACTCGCCGAGTCTTCTATTAATGATTTTAACACATTCTTTAAACAAAGAGAAAAGATGGCAACTAAAAAAGACATTCCTTCAGCCAATCATAAGATGAGTGAAGAAATGTCTTAAAATAAATAATTAGTTAGTTATTAGATAGATACCGTTGCTCCACGATAGATAATACCACGACGTGCATCGACCGTAATTAACTCATTCTGCTTAATAGCTTGCATAGCATCTTCAACCGCCACAACCACAGGAATTCCTCTTTCAAGACCAATGATGGCTGCATGAGAGGTGATCCCTCCGCTTTCACAGATGATCGCTCCCGCTCTTTCTAAAGCCGGTCCGTAATCGCGATCTGTCTGGCTAGTTACCAACACAGTATCTTCTCTGACAAATGCGTTGGCTTCTTCAGCGGTATGAGCAATCACTGCCTTACCGATAAAGTTGCCACTGCCGACACCTTGTCCCTCAGCTAACTTGGTGCCGATTAACTGAATCTTCATGATGTTAGTAGTACCTTTTTCGCCCACTGGAACTCCCGCAGTAATAATAATCAAGTCGCCTTCTTTAGCAAACCCTTGTTTTACTGCCATAGCTGAAGCAGAATCTAACATCTCATCAGTTGAATCAGGCTTGCCGATGACGAAGGGTTGCACGCCCCAAACAATTGTGAGTGAGCGTTGTGCTTCTTCATCGAAAGTAGCTGCTAAAATATTTGATGCCGGACGATACTTAGCAATCATTCTAGCTGTATGACCGGATGAAGTTGCCGCAACGATGGTTTGAATTCCTAGATTTCGAGCAGTATGTCCAACTGCTTGTCCAATGGCTTCTGTTAAATCAGTTTGGTTGAATTTCTTTAAGGTAAAGGCATCCTGACCTAAGAGTTGTGACTCGGTCCGTTCACAAATTTTAGCCATCATCTCTACAGCTTCTAAAGGATAATCTCCCGCCGCTGTTTCCCCTGAAAGCATGACAGCATCCGTTCCATCAAAGATGGCATTGGCCACGTCCCCAGCTTCAGCACGTGTGGGTCTAGGGTTTCTTTGCATGGAATCTAACATTTGAGTCGCTGTCACTACCGGAATACCCGCACGGTTACATTTCTTAATAATCATTTTTTGAATGAGGGGCACATCTTCTGTGGGTACTTCGACCCCTAAATCCCCACGAGCAACCATAATTCCATCAGATACTTCGATGATTTCATCAATATTATCTACACCTTCACGGTTTTCGATTTTTGATATGATCTTAACATTAGGTTTATTTTCTTCTTCAAGAATGGCGCGGATTTCCATTACGTCATTTTGACGGCGAACAAAGGAAGCCGCAATAAAGTCAATCTCTTGCTGACAGCCAAAGCGAATATCTTGCTTATCCTTCTCAGTGATACCTGCAATATTTAAGGAAATACCTGGAACATTAATCCCTTTTTGCGATTTTAAGATACCAGAATTGACTACCACACATGCAATTTCCCTAGCTTGATAGTCAATGGCCTCAACTTGCAACTCAATTAAGCCGTCATCGATTAAAATAAAGGAACCGATACTGACATCATCAATTAAGCCTCCATAGGTAATAGAAAATTTATCAGCATTGCCTAAAACTTCTGTCATAGCAATGCGAATTTTATGACCTTTTTCTAAGAGAATACCGTTATTTTCCATCATATGCGTTCTGATTTCAGGTCCCTTGGTATCTAACAAGATACCGGCTATAACACCCGCTTCTTGACGGGCTTCTTTAAATAAGTTGATTTGCTTTAATTGCGATTCTTGGTCACCATGAGAAAAATTAAAACGCGCCACATTCATTCCTGCGTTGAGAAGATCGACCATTACTTTCTTGGATTGAGTTGCCGGACCCATTGTGCAAACGATTTTTGTTTTCTTCATATAAACTCCTTTTTATGCTCAATAGCGATCAGTTAACGTGCGATTAATTTTATAGAGGTCATCTCTTACCTTATGCTGTGATTTACTTAAGGTTTCAACAATATCACAAACTGATAGTTCTTCATTGGTAATGCCCACAAAAATACCCGATTGTCCGTGGAGAATTAAATCTACTGCTTTAGCACCCATTAATGTAGCAAAAACACGATCACGCCCTGTAGGATTACCCCCTCTTTGAATATGGGATAGATTAACACCTCGAACACTTTGATTAGGGGCTTCTTTTTTGTATTGTTTCACAAACTCTTCCACACCCATTACACCTTCTGCTAAAACAATAATAGCATGGTCTTTACCGTGATGGAAAGAAGTATTAACTCTTCTTGCAATATCGCCAATAAAGAATTCTTCTTCAGGAATAATAATAGCATCGGCTCCAACAGCCACTCCAGCCCATATTGCAATATCACCTGCATTGCGTCCCATCACTTCGACCACAAAGGTACGATTATGTGAGGCCGCTGTGTCGGAAATTTTATCAATCGCTTCAATGGCTGCCGACATAGCAGAATCAAAACCTATCGTATATTCCGTCCCTGGAATATCGTTATCAATCGTTCCTGGAATACCTACAGCAGGGAACCCTAATTTAGTAAGAGCTAGGGCACCTTGAAAAGATCCATCCCCACCAATAACGATTAAGCCTTCAATACCTTGAGCCTCCATTTGCTCAATGGCTTTCTTTTGATTTTCAATTTCTCTAAATTCAGGATACCTTGCAGAATAAAGAATGGTTCCTCCTCTACGAATGGCATGAGAAATATCATTGATTTCTATACATTTATATTCACCTTCAACTAAGCCTTTAAAGCCGTGTTGAACTCCCACCACCTCAATTTGATGGTGAAGACCCTGTTGAAAGACCGCACGAATGGCGGCATTCATTCCTGGAGCGTCACCTCCACTTGTTAGCACTGCTAAACGTCTCATAAGTCACCTCTTTTATTTTTTCTGGCTCAATATTATTTTAACATGAATTAAAAAGCCTGTCCGGTCATATGATTTTAAACTTTTTTTCTATTTAAAATAAACATTTTTATCTCCAAAAATAACTTTTAACTCATTTACCACGCGATCTGCCATCGAAATATTATATGTAGCTTCTAATTTCCAAGCATTACGATTCTTATCAACCATTATTACTTCCAAGGGACCCGGATTTTCTATAGCTAAATCTTTTAGTTTTTCTACTAATTGTTGATTCGAGGCATTATCTAATAACTTTATAAATACTTGACGGACTGGCGATGAATGGGATATATTTTCTTGTTTTGGTAAGGGAAGTAATTTATCTAATACAATTTGTGGTTGCCCCTGTCGATCTTGGCTAAGTTGACCTTCTACAGCTACCACTTGACCATCTTTAAGCTGGTGGCCGAATCGATGATAGCTTTCTGGAAAACTAACTAGAGAAATACTTTGACTGCCATCATTGAGACGATAAAAAGCCATCTGGTCTTTTTTCTTTGTTTCTATTACCTTCATGTGCTCAATATAGGCTAAGACTTTCACTTTTTTACTTTTGGGAATATTTAAGGATTTCAATGTTCCAATAGACTGAAAACTTGGGTCCCTTTCGATTAACTTTAGGTACTCATCAATTGGATGACCCGCTAATTGCAAACCTAATACTTCGCGCTGTCGCTTAAGTAATTGAGCCTTGGGCCATTCTCTGACCATGTTAATTTTGGGTTCAATTTCTTTTAATAAGTTAATATGTTTGCCTGAAATCTTACGAAATTGAATGAAATGTTCCAAGTTCTCGGTCAAGGTCGCCCGTGTATAACCAAAAGTATCAAGAGCACCTGCATCAATAAGCGATTGTATTAAATTACTTTTTAGAAATTTAAGAGGTATGCGCGATAGAAAGTTTTGAAAATCGGTAAAAGGACCAGCAAGACTGCGCTCATCTAAAATTACTTGACAAAAATCATGTCTGAGTCCATTGATTGCCATTAAGCCAATCCGAATCGTACCCTGTTCAATTTCAAAATTGGCATGTGACTGATTGATATCTACCATTAAAAATTTACCTACCGTACGTTTGGCATCTAATAGATATTCGTCCAAACTTTGATGAATTGATCGCCCTTGATTTAACAAGGCTGTAAAGAACTCTAATGGATAATGGACCTTCAAATAGGCTAGTTGATAGGCCAAAGTCGAATAAACAGCAGCATGTGCTCGGTTAAATCCATAATTAGCAAATTGATAAATATAATTAAAAATTTCTTGACTAGTTTGACTATCCAGACCACGATCTTGACACCCCTTTAAAAAAGCGGCCTGTTGGTCTTTCATTAAGTCCATCTCTTTTTTCCCCATTGCTCTTCTTAAAAGATCGGCTTGCCCCAAACTGAAACCAGCCAATTTTTGGCATATTTGCATGACCTGTTCTTGGTAGACAATAATTCCATATGTTTTTTCGAGTATTTCTTCTAAGAGCGGATGAATATAATCAATTTTTTCCTTACCATGTTTACGGTTGATAAAGTGAGATATTTGTTGCATAGGTCCCGGTCGATAAAGAGCATTAACAGCAATTATATCTTCAAAGCTTTCTGGTTTTAACCTTCTTAATACTTGGCGAATTCCTTCTGATTCAAATTGAAAGACTCCCTGGGTATTTGCTTCTTGGAAGAGTTTTAAAGTGGTTGAATCCTTGCGATCAATTCCCTCAATATCAATAGCTAGCCCTTGGTTTTTCTTAATTAAATTTAATATATGGTCTAGAATTTGTAGGTTTTTAAGTCCTAGAAAGTCCATTTTTAATAGTCCTACCCGTTCTACATCTTCCATGTCATATTGGGTAATCTGCATTTGATCTTCTCTATTTATAACCGGGATCAAACGACTCAAATCTTGATCAGCAATCACGACGCCTGAAGCATGAGTAGAAGTATGTCTTGGCAAACCCTCAATGGTTAGGGCTGTTTTAAAAATTTGTTCATTTATAGGGTCTTCAGCAATTAATTGTCTTAGAGCGCTAGACTTTTGGTAAGCATCTTGTAAACGGATGGACACTTCGGTAGGTATGGTCTTGGACCAGCGATCTTGCACCATTTTAGGATAAGATAAGACTCTCAGCGTATCGCGGAGCGATTGCTTGGCACCAAAACTACCAAAGGTAACCATTTGTGCCACCTGTTGTTCGCCATATTTCTGGGCTACATAGCGAAGGACTTGGTCCCTTTTATCATCTGGAATATCGATATCTATATCCGGCATATTATAGCGTTCAGGATTCAAGAAACGTTCAAACAGTAAATCGTATTCTATCGGGTCCACCTTAGTAATTCCCAATAGATAGGCTACTAGCGATCCGGCCGCAGAGCCACGCCCTGGCCCTGTCCGTATATGATGTTCATGGCAAAAGGCCATAATTTCCCAGACAATTAAGAAATAGTCATTGAAGCCCATTTGATCAATGGTAGTTAATTCATGGTCCAATCGCTCTTGATAACTTGTCACTTGATCTACTTTTAGTTTCGCAAGACTCGCTTGGCATAAATGTCGTAAGTAGTCTTGAGCGGTTAGATTATTAGGTGTTTTAAATTTAGGGAGTAACGACTGATTAATTGGCAGTTCAACTCGCATTCGCTCTTCAAGAGCATGACTGTTGGCAACTACTTGATCAAGTCCTTTTTGTAAATACATGTCTTCTAATTCTTTGCGTCCATATAGATAGTGAGACGTTCGATAAGTCATGATTGAAGGATCCAGTGTTTCGCTCCGATCAATGGCTTGCAAGATTCTGATAGCAAAACCCTCTTCACTGGTGAGACTTTCAACTTCTTGGTTACATACCATCTTTAGTTGGTGGTTACGGGCAAATTGACTAAGCCATGAGACTTCTAATTCATTGTAGGGATAGATTGAAAGTCCTAAGAAAAAATTATCTAGCGGAAAAATAGTTAGCCATGACTGAAGAATGGCTTCTGCTGCTTCAAAATCTTCGTGTAGAAGGGCCTGTTCTAACTCCCCCTTTTTGCCAGCAGTAATAACAACCAATGATTGATTGGCTGCTTTCATCAAATGATAGATTTGTTGATAATCTGGATGGCTTTGGTTGATCAATTTAGAAAGTTGAATCAAAGTCAAATAGCCCTGATAATTTAGGGCATAAAGAATTATAGGATAGGTCTGACTTTGGTCCAAACGTCCAGGCAAGTTTAAAGTAAGACCCATCATGGCACGAAGATTTGCTTTTTGACAGGCTAGAAAAAACTTAAGGCTAGCATGCAAGACTCCCTGGTCAGCTAGGCCAAGATGGGTGTAGCCTAAGGCCTTAGCTTTTGCTACATACTTATTCAAATCAAGCGTGGATTGCAATAAAGAATAGGAGCTACGAACATTGAATAGCATTTGATTTTCTCACCTTCTACTGTATTTATTTAGAGAATGAACATCGCATCTCCAAAACTAAAGAACCGATATTTTTGATCGACTGCATGTTGATAGGCTTGTATGATTTTATTGCGGTCATAAAAGGCTGAAACCAACATCACTAAGGTCGATTGTGGCAAGTGGAAGTTAGTAATTAAATGATCAACTACTTGAAATTTAAAACCTGGCGTGATGAAAATGTCCGTCCACCCTGAAGCCGCCACAATTTGCCCTTGGTGATCACGAGCAATTGTTTCCAATGTGCGCACAGAGGTTGTACCGACTGCAGTGATCTTTCCACCCTTTTTACGAATGTTTTGAATTCTTTCAGCCGATTCTGGGCTAACTTGATAATATTCAGCGTGCATTTGATGCTGGTCAATCTCTTCCACCGAAACAGGGCGGAAGGTTCCCAAACCAACATGAAGCACTATGGGGATAATTTCAATACCTTTCTCTCTAGCCTCTTGCATCAACTCTTGAGTGAAATGCAAGCCAGCGGTTGGCGCAGCGGCCGAACCATTTTGCTTGGCATAGACCGTTTGATAGCGATCTGGATCATCCAATTTTTCCTTAATATAAGGAGGAAGAGGCATTTGACCTAAGGATTCTAAGACTTCTAAGAAGACACCCCGATATGAAAATTCAATAATCCGTCCTCCGTCTTCCTTATGTTCAATAATTGTTCCCACTAATTGGGATTGGTCGCCAAAATGTAAGACTGTCCCTACACGAGCTCTTTTACCTGGTTTAACTAGGCATTCCCATTGGTTACCCTGAGTATTATTTAGTAAAAGGACCTCAATATGTCCTCCGGTATCCGGTTTAACACCAAATAAACGCGCGGGAATGACTCTAGTTTCATTAATTACTAACCCATCCCCTGGCTTTAGATAATCGAGAATGTGTTTAAAGTCTGTGTCTGTCATTTGCCGGCTTTGACGGTCTACCACCAACATGCGTGAGGACGAGCGATCCTTTAAGGGTGTTTGGGCAATCAATTCTTCTGGTAAATAATAATCAAAATCTTTGGTTGTATAAGTCATAGTTTTCTTCTTTCTATTTTTCTTCGATAGGATAATTCAAGTGACGATAAGTTAATTCGGTAACCATCCGTCCTCGAGGCGTTCGTTTGATAAAGCCTTGTTGGACCAGATAAGGTTCATACATATCTTCAAGTGTCACAATATCTTCGCCAATATTAGCTGCTAGAGTGGCTATACCAACAGGTCCTCCACCATAAAATTCAATCATAGTCTTTAAGAGTTTGCGGTCAAGCGGATCTAAGCCTAAGGAATCAATTTGTAAGACTTCTAAAGCTCCCTTGGTATCTTTAATATGAATATTGCCATCGCCATGAACTTGTGCAAAATCACGTACTCGTCTTAACATACGGTTAGCTATTCGGGGAGTTCCACGACTTCTTACCGCCAATTCTTGACTGGCTTGGTCATCGATATCAATTTGAAAGACTCGAGCAGACCGTTTAACGATTCTTTCTAAATCTTTAACCTCATAGTATTGCATGTGGGCCATAATGCCGAAACGATCACGAAGGGGCTGGGTAAGCATCCCCGCCCGTGTGGTTGCCCCTATTAAAGTAAATGGAGGTAATTCAAAATGAATGGGCTGGGAGCTGGCTCCTTGACCAATAACGATATCAACATAATAATCTTCCATGGCTGAGTAAAGCACTTCTTCAACAATGCGAGGCAAGCGGTGAATCTCATCAATAAAAAGAATATCGCCCGCATCCAATTCATTAAGAATGGCTAGTAAATCACCTGGTCGTTCAATGGCTGGGCCTGAAGTGGTTTGAATCTTAACATTTAACTCGTTAGCAATGACCATGGCAAGAGTGGTTTTCCCTAAGCCAGGAGGACCATAGAGCAAGACATGATCGAGTGCTTCAGATCGCTTCAAGGCTGCTTGAATATAGACATTCAGTTCATTTTTAACCTTAGACTGACCGATATAATCTTTTAATAATTGTGGCCTTAAAGTGGTGAGATTTTGATCATCTTCCGTCAAGCTTTCGCTTGATACAAATCGTTCTTGATCCATATTTATTCCTTTCTCTTGCTTATTTTATTAAAAGCTTAAAGGCTAAGCTCAAGCCCTCTTGGGTTGATTCAATAGCCTCTTTTTCAATTTTTGGCATCACGCGTTCAATTTCACGCTTAGAATAGCCTAATCCTTCTAAAGCTTGTTTAACTTCATCTATATGATCGTTTTCAGGACTTGGTAAGTTTTCACTTTCTTTAATTTGACTCAAATCAAGCTTACCTTGTAAGTCTAAAATCATTTGCTGAGCTGTTTTCTTGCCTACACCTGGGAACTTCATTAGATATTTGGCATCAGCTGATTCAATCGCTTGTACTAAACCTGCTTGATCATCCAAAGCTAGAATAGATAGAGCCGACTTGGGGCCAATACCAGAAACCTTATTTAACTGAAGAAAGAGGTTCTTCTCCGCTTCGTCCACAAAGCCATATAAGAGCATAGCATCCTCTCTTACTACCAACTCGATAAATATTTTAATCGTTTCCTGCATTTTTTCTTGCCAACGGAAGGGATTGGCACACCAGATTTGGTAGCCTATACCATTGGCTTCTAGAACTAAGTAAGTCGGTTGGATCTGCTTAACTTGTCCTTCGATATATTGGTACATTAACTATTCCACCCATTTCTTATAGTCGCTATAACCTGCTTGGTCCATCTCTTCATATGGAATAAAACGTAAAGCGGCTGAATTGATACAGTATCTCAAGCCTCCCCTATCCTTTGGACCATCATTAAACACATGTCCCAAATGAGAATCACCTTGTTTAGAGCGCACCTCTGTTCGAGGCATAAATAGTTTACGGTCTTCTAATTCTTGCAATTCCGCTCCTTTAACTGGTTGAGTAAAGGAAGGCCAACCGCAGCCCGCATCAAATTTATCCTTACTTGAAAACAAGGGTTCTCCTGACACAATATCAACATATATGCCTTTTTGGTCAAATTGATCGTATTTCCCAGTAAAGGGTCTTTCAGTACCCGCTTCTTGCGTCACATGGTATTGGATAGGATCTAATTTTTCAATTTTGTCTTGAAAATTTTTTTTAGTCATTTTCTCTTCCTCCTAAATGATGATCTTGAATACGTTTAAATAATTTTTCAATAGTGGTCGGATCGAACTCGATAAATACTGGTCGACCATGCGGACAATGCAATGGATCTTGTAAATCGTTCATTTCAGCAAGTAGCTGAATAGCCTCACTGTCTGCTAGGCGATGGTTTGCCTTGATCGCCCCACGACAAGACTGCATAATGATGCTCGCTTCTTTTAATTGATTAACTGAAAGATCTTCATGTCTACTTAGACGATCTAATAAATCTGGCACTATTTGGTCCAATTCATCAGCTTCTAACCAGGTAGGATGACTTTGCATTTGATAGGATTTGGGTCCAAAGGCTTGTAAATGAATCCCTATTTCAGCTAGACGATTACTGTATTCTTCTGCTAATTGCGCTGTTTTTAGATCAAAACTAAATAACTTTGGCATTAAAAAATCCTGCTGTTGGTCAACATCCACTTGGTCAGTCATCAACTTTTCATAACGGATTCGCTCTTGGGCAGCATGTTGATCAATTAAGTAGAAAGATGAGGGGCCTTCAACAATTAAATAAGTGCCATGAATCTGGCCTACATAACGCAACTGACTAAAATCAATCAAATTATGCTTTTCATGCTGAATAAATTTATCTTTTTCTGCTACTTGAAAGCTTGCTTGTTTCATGTCCCCTTCAGTATTTTCAGTTGGGTTTTGATTGGTCTCTATAGAATCGTCCAACTTATTTTGATTTAAAGCAGGACTAGATGGTGTTAGAGTTGGACTATCTTCTGCTAGATAGGATGTTTGGCTTATCCAATCTAATTGTCCCTTATTCTGTTGGTATGGGCGAGAGGGTCTAAATAGACTTTCTCCCGCTTCAGGAATCGCTCTGTTTTCAAGCAAGCTATCTTCAACAGCTTGAGTTAATAATTTAGCTAATTCCGCTTCTTTACTTAAACGTATGGTCTGTTTGGTAGGATGGACATTGACATCCACTAAGCGCGGATCGGTTGTGATTTGAATAAAGCTTATAGGAAAACGCCCAATCATTAACTGCTTGCCATAGGCCTTAATCAAAACATTATTAAGAAAAGGACTTTTGACCGTTCGACCATTGACAATCCAGTGAATATAATTGCGACTGGTTCGCGTCAAGGTAGGAGGTGAAATTAATCCTTCAATTTCGAACTCTAAATCAGATTTTTTGAAGGTCAACATTTCTCTTGCCTGTTGCGGTGAATAGAGTTGAGCAATCGTTTGCTTTAAGTCACCCTTACCGACTGTTTGTAGCAAGCGGTCTCCATCAGAAATTAAAGTAAAGGAAATACTTGGATAAGCCAAGGCTAAATCTTGAATCACCTTAAGAATATGCCGCATTTCGGTTTGCAAACTAGCTAAATGCTTAAGCCGGGCCGGTGTATTGTAAAAAATTGAGTCTACTTGAACCGTCGTACCATTACGCGGTGGGCAAGAGCCTTGATTAATTAGTTTTGAATTTTCCACTTCAATAAAATGACCTGTTTGACTAGATTGGTCCGTTCCATTCCAAGTCGACTCAATCCTTACCTTGGCTACAGAAGCGATTGAAGCTAAGGCCTCTCCTCTAAAGCCTAAAGAGGTGATTTGGAATAGGTCCGATAGGGAATATATTTTGCTGGTTGCATGAGCCAATACCGATTGGTGAAGATCTTCTTCCACCATTCCTTGACCATTATCAATCACTATAATTTGTTGAATACCAGCTTCTTTTACTTCTACTTGAATTTGATTCGCATTAGCATCAATTGCGTTTTCACACAATTCCTTTACAACTGAGGCCGGTCTTTCAACCACTTCTCCGGCTGCAATCTGATTGGCTAAAGCTGTATCCATTTGTTTAATAATTCCCATTGCGGCCTCCTTTATTTATTTCAGCTCATCTTTTAATTGAGATAAGAAATTTAAAGCATCTAAGGGTGTCATTTGATTAATATCTGCTTCTTTAAGTGCCTTTTCTATTTTTGAAGAACTTTCTTTAATTTGGACTTCTTCAGGCACTTGGAAAAGGTCGATTTGATCGACTTGATGGTTGCGTAAATGTTTGGCATTGGCTTCTAACTCATCCAGCACCACTTGACTCTGTCTTAAGACTGATTCTGGCAATCCTGCTAAGCGCCCCACATGAATGCCATAGGACTTATCCGCTGGTCCAGCTAGAATTTTATAGAGAAAGACTAAGTGACCGGCTTCTTCCACGGCTCCAACATGAATGTTTTTTATCTGAGAAAGACTTTGGTCAAGGTCAGTTAATTCATGATAGTGGGTAGAGAAAATGGTAGCCGCTCCCACTTTTTGAGCAATATAGTAAAGAATCGCTTCTGCTAATGCAATGCCGTCGAAGGTGGCTGTTCCTCTACCAATCTCATCAAAGAGGATCAGACTGCGATCAGTGGCATTTTGCAAGGCGTAGTTGGTTTCAATCATTTCCACCATGAAGGTGGATTGCCCACTGGTTAAGTCATCAGAAGATCCGATCCGGGTAAAGATTTGATCAACTAAGGGCAGTCTAGCTTCCTTAGCCGGAACGAAACAACCAATTTGATTAAGAATAACACTATAAGCGATTTGACGCATATAGGTCGACTTCCCCGACATATTGGGTCCTGTTAGTAATAGAACAAATTGATCGTGGTCTAGATTAAAATCATTGGCAATAAATTTAGATCGGCCGATTAACTTCTCCAAAACAGGATGACGACTTTCTTTTATCTCAAAATCCTTTCTTTGATCAGACAAATAAGCTTGAGTAAAGTTCTCCTCCTCGCTTAATTCTGCAAACGAGCATAAAACATCTAGAGTAGCCACAGCTTGTGCTAATTCTTGTAATTGAGTGGAATAAGTATTTAAACGATTTCGTAAATCGATAAAGAGATGATATTCCAACTTTTCAGCCTTTTCCTGGGCTCCTAGAATGGTACTTTCTATTTGTTTGAGTTCATCGGTGATATAGCGTTCATTATTGGCTAAGGTTTGCTTACGAACATAAGTCGGATCATCAAAGTCTTGTGCTTGCAAACGACTCATCTCTAAATAGTAGCCAAACACTTTATTATAGCCCACCTTAAGCGTTTTTAAACCGGTTCTTTGACGTTCACGTTCTTGATAATCAATTAACCAACTTTCACCATTATCCAAAGCATCGCGATAACCATCTAATTCTTTATGATAATGGTCTTTAATAATTCTGCCTTCTGTTAAAGAAATGGGTGGATTGTCGACAAGAGCCTCATCAATAATATCGAGTAACTCATTAAATTCAGGTAAGTCTTTAAATTGATCAACGGAATCCATGGATTCATTCAATTGCTGGAGATACTGATTAAGGACTGGTATTTGTTTCAAGGATTGGCGCAACTGGTCAACTTCTCTAGCATTGGCAGTCTGTAAAGAAAGTTTGGTTACTAAGCGTTCAAGGTCATAGACATTTTTTAGAACATTAACTAACTCGAGACGAACAAAGTATTGATTGATCAATCCAGCTACTTTTTGATGGCGACTAATTAGAGCCTGTTTTTTTAATAAGGGTTTATCCAACCACTGGTGTAATAGTCTCCCCCCCATAGCCGTCTGCGTGCGGTCTATCAACCACAACAATGACCCCTTACGCTTTTGGGTCCTTAAAGATTCGGTTAACTCGAGTTGGACTTTGGTGTATTGATTCATCTGCAAGTAGGCTGATAAAGTATAAACTTCTACTTCTTTTAAATAATCAAAAGCATGAGGTTGTATAGATTTAAGATAAGCCGTTAAATATTTCAAGAGTTCTGTTTGAACTAGACTTGCTTCTTTCAGTTTAAAAAAGTTTTCTGTTAATGCTGGCGGCGTAAAGGCTGATTTAAAAGCTGTAATTCTTTCTTGCAATTGGGTCAATTCTTCTTTGCTAAAACCAGACCTTGTTTCCTCATCAATAATCCACTCACTGGGTTTAACTGTTTGAATTTCACTTACAAATTGATTCCAATCTTCGGTTTGTGTCATCCGGCTTTGTCCAGTTGAAATATCAACGTAAACTAAATGGTAAGTGTTTTTTGCTTTTAAAAAAGCGGCTAGGTAATTATTTTCCTTATGCTTAAGTGCTTGATCCACCAAAATGGTTCCTGGTGTAATAATTTGTACAACATCTCTTTTGACCATTCCTTTGGTGAGTCGTGGATCTTCTAATTGTTCACAAATGGCCACCTTATATCCCTCTTCAATCAACCGACGAATATATTCAGTGGCTGAGTGATAAGGAACCCCACACATAGGAACTGGATCTTCTGCTTTTTTATTACGGGAAGTAAGCGTGATTTCTAATACTCTTGAAGCTATAATAGCATCTTCATAAAACATTTCATAAAAATCACCTAAACGGAAAAATAAAATGGAATCTTGATGCTTGGCTTTAATTGAAAGGTATTGTTGCATCATAGGAGTTTCTTTATTTGACATGGCCACTCATCCTCTAGTTAATTTATCATTTAATGGGTTCGATTATCATGATAATAACAGTTGTAAAATAAACTTTTCTCTTCCTATTACTAAGCTACTTCATAGTTAAAAAAAATAAAGAACTTAAGCATAAGTTATCTTAGAAGTGAAAGCTTTTACTATCTCTATTTTAGCAAAACCTTTCATAATTATCATGATATAAAAAGCACAACTCCAAAAGGGGTTGTGCTTTGTGTTTATTTTGCATACTCTACGGCTCGTATTTCGCGTATTACCGTTACTTTAATATTTCCTGGATATTTCATTTCATTTTCAATGCGTTTTTTCACACTTCTAGCTAAAGCAGCCGCTTTCGCATCATTGATCTTGTCTGGAGCGACAATCACACGTACTTCACGACCTGCTTGGATAGCATAGGATTGAGTAACGCCTTCATTTTCATTGGCGATTTCTTCCAATTGTTTCAAGCGACGAATGTAATTTTCTAAGGATTCACTTCGTGCACCTGGTCTTGCGGCTGATAAGGCATCTGCCGCTGCTACTAACTCTGAGATAACAGAAGTTGCTTTGGTATCGCCATGGTGAGAAGCGATTGCATTAATAACTGTCTCACTTTCTTTGTAACGATTAGCAATTTCGGCACCAATTTCAACGTGAGACCCTTCAATTTCTTGATCCAAAGCTTTACCAATATCATGAAGTAAGCCAGCTCTTTTGGCTAAGACTACATCTTCATTCAATTCACCAGCCATGACACCTGCTAATTTTGCTACTTCAACAGAGTGTTTTAGGACGTTTTGACCATAAGAGGTCCGGTAAGCTAAACGACCAATAATCTTAATTAAGTCAGGATGAATAGCGTGAACACCGACATCGAAGACAGCTTCTTCACCAACTTCACGGATACGCTCATCCATTTCTTTACGTGCGCGCTCGACCATTTCTTCAATTCTAGCAGGATGAATCCGACCATCTTGAATTAAACGTTCAAGAGCGAGTTTAGCAATTTCACGACGAATTGGGTCAAAGCCACTTAAAACGACTGTTTCTGGTGTATCATCTACGATTAAATCGATACCTGTCAAGCTTTCTAAGGTGCGAATATTCCGTCCTTCACGACCGATAATTCGACCCTTCATATCGTCATTTGGCAAGTGAACAACCGTTACAGAGTTATCTGTTACTAGGTCTGTTGCGGAACGTTGAATAGCTTGAAGAATGATACTTTTGGCATTGCGATCGGCTTCTTCTTTTGCTTTTTGATCAGCATCACGAATCATGACTGCCATTTCATTGGAAAGTGTCTCTTCTGTCTCTTTAAGAATGATTTCTTTAGCATCTTCTCGTGACATCATAGCGATTCTTTCTAATTCTTCTTGGCCCTTTATGGTGAGTTGTTCAATTTCACTTTCTTTTTCCGTCAATTCATCTTTGCGTTTTAAATAATCTGCTTCTTTATTTTCTAATAGAGATTCACGATTATCTAAAGTATTGCTTTTCCTATCCAGGTTTTCTTCTTTTTGAATTAAACGATTTTCAAATTTTGTCGCTTCTTGGCGACGTTCTTTTAGTTCGTTTTCAATCTCATTACGGTATTTGATATTTTCTTCCTTCGCTTCAAAAAGCGCTTCGCGTTTTAAAGTTTGGGCTTGATTTATCGCATCATCAATAATTGCTTCGGCATTTGCTTTTGCGCTTGCAATATTTTTTTCATCTGATTTTTGTTTAACGATATAACCAATAACAAAACCAGCAATTAAAGCAACGATAGCGAAGGCGAGTGGAATCAAATTTTCCATAAGAGTCACCTCCGTATCTATTTAGTTTTTTCATTAATTAATAGTGTATAAAAATTAATCGTGGCTTTCCACAACTTTTATAATACTTTTAATTGAAGTCATAGTCAAATAATTCAAAGGATACTTATGACTATTTAGACCGAATATATCTTTAGCTTTTTATGAAAAAGAAGACCCTCATTGAATTGAAGGGTCTTCTTAAACTTTTAACTTGAATGTAGTTAATTTTATTTTTTTTAATTGGTCTTGTAAAATTATTTTTCAATTTCTTTTATTTTTTCCAAAGCTTCTTCATCGGCTTCTTCAGAAGTTACTGCCGAATGACCACCAATTTGATAGTGCTGTCTAACTTGTTGATCAATTTCTTCGAAGATTTGTGGGTTATCTTCTAAGAATTGTTTTGCACTTTCGCGTCCTTGACCAATTCGTTCTTCTTTATAAGAATACCAAGAACCTGCCTTATTAATAATATCCAAATCAGATGCCATATCTACTAACTCTCCAATTTGAGAGATACCGTAACCATAGACTATATCGACCATGGCTTCTTTAAATGGTGGCGCCATTTTGTTTTTAACAACTTTAATTCGCGTCCGGTTACCATAAACATCTCCACCTTGCTTAAGGCTTTCAGTTCTTCTGACTTCAAGACGAATAGAAGAATAAAACTTCAAAGCACGTCCACCTGGGGTTACTTCTGGGTTACCGAACATTACGCCAACCTTTTCACGAATCTGGTTGATAAAGAAGGCAATCGTGTTAGTTTTATTAATTGAACCAGATAATTTACGCATAGCTTGCGACATCAAACGGGCTTGCAAACCAATATGCGAATCTCCCATCTCTCCTTCGATTTCAGCTCGCGGGACTAAAGCAGCTACAGAGTCAACAACCACAATATCGACCGCTCCTGATGAAACCAAGGCATCCGCTATTTCCAAAGCTTGTTCTCCTGTATCTGGTTGAGAGAGTAATAATTCGTTAATATCGACTCCTAATTTTTCAGCGTAAACTGGATCTAAAGCATGCTCAGCATCGATAAAGGCTGCCAATCCACCTCTTTTTTGGACAGATGCAATGGCATGTAGGGCAACAGTGGTCTTACCAGAAGATTCTGGACCGTAACATTCAATAACCCTTCCACGAGGATAGCCACCTATTCCAAGGGCCACATCTAAAGCTAAGGAGCCAGAAGGAACCGTGTCAATTTCCACACTTGTTCGATCGCCTAACCGCATGATTGCACCTTTTCCATAACTTTTTTCTATATTTTTTAGCGCCTGATCTAAGGCTTTTTGTCTATTTGCATCTACCATATTATTTCCTCCGTTCATCAAGGTACTCTTATCTTAACAATATCTTAGTCTAAACTCAAGTTTTTTACGAACTTTTGTTCGATTGTTTTCTTAATTAATTCATAACCATAATTAGTAGCCAAGTCTCTCACATAGTCGCGTCCTCGATTAGGAAGCATTAATTTCTGCCACTCAGTCGGATGATTTTTGCTTGCACAAGCCAGATAAACTTCTCCAGCTGGATGTCCTTGATCGGGCCCCGGACCAGCTACTCCACTTAAAGCAAGAGCTATGTCACTGCCACTTAATTTTAAGCACTATTCGGCCATGGCACAAGCACATTGCTCACTGTATACTGAATATTTCTCAATTAATTCAGGATCAATCGATAGTAAATCAACTTTAGCTTGGGCTTGATAGACCACAAAACCTCCCTTTATTACTGCTGAAGCACTAGGAACCTGAGTTAGGCGACTTAGCATTTTTCCCCCTGTTAGACTCTCAGCACCTGATAGGGTGAGTTTAAGCTGCTTCAATCGATTAATTAAATATGCTTCTATAGTATGCTCTCTTCCTTCACCAATATAATAGTCTTTTAATTGATCTATTATTTGGTGGGAGGTTTCGTCTAATAATTGGTAATTATCAACTATTTTGGACTGCTTTTGACTTAAGACTAGGCGAATATGTCTAGGCTTAGCATAAATAGCGATATCAAGCTCTCTTGCTTTTTGAATGATTGGCTCTAATAAATTCGCTACTTGTGATTCGCCAATCCCATAAAAATTCAAACAAATTGTTTCCGTCGCTAGGGGCTGGTCAATTTTTTGTTCAAAATAGGGTACAACTTCTTTATTAAGCATGGCCTTTAATTCATTAGGTGGGCCTGGTAAGCAAATGTAGTATTGATTAGCGTCAGCATCAAAATATAAACTACCACAGGCTAAGCCATCTTCTGTATTAAAACAATAACCTTCTCTAAAGGTTAAAGCTTGTTTATAATCCAATGGAGAGAGCTGACGGTCTTGTTTTATAAAATAATCTTGAATATATTGCCACTGTTGAGAATCGATAACCAATTCTTGCCCAAGATAATGAGCTAAACTTTCTTTAGTTAAATCGTCGTGGGTCGGCCCTATCCCACCAGCTAAGACAATTAGGTCTGCTCGAGTCGCAGCTATGCTAATTGATTCTTCAATCCGCTTTTGATTGTCGTCCACCACTTGTTGGTTGTAAGATGAAACTCCAATTGAAGCAAATGCTTTAGCTAGTAGTGCAGCATTGGTATTAATGGTCTGTCCCTGAACTAATTCCGTTCCTACTGTGATAATTTCTAAATTCATTGAAGACCCTCCATTTTATAAATACCTATTAAAGTCAAAAAGGTGTTTTCTTTAAAAAAAAGCCATCAAAAAGATGACTTTTTAAAGAAAATAAACTACTTAATATCGGTGAAAAGATGTCTAGCTTTATAGAAGTATTCTATACCTGAATATACAGTAAAGAATAAAGCTATTCCCATTAAAAGATGGGCCAAAGAGAAAGGTAACCATGTAAAACCAGCATTATTCCAAAGAAAGAACAGTATGGCAAACATTTGACTGAAGGTTTTTACTTTTCCAGGCCAGGCTGCTGCCATTACTTTACCATTGGATTGAGCTAATAATACCCTTAAACCGGTTACTAATAATTCTCGACAGATAATAATGATGACCATCCAAGCTGAAATAAATTGATGTTCAACTAGCATTATGAGTGCTGCAATGACTAAAAGTTTGTCTGCCATTGGATCAGCAAACACACCAAAAGAAGTGACTAAATTTAACTTGCGTGCTAAATAACCATCTAAATAGTCCGTAAAGGATGCTGTCGCAAATACTAGTCCTCCAATAAAGAAAGGGGTAGCAATGGTTGTCCCTAAAAGTGTCAGATTGCCCCAGTCTAATGGTAAGGTTAACAAACAGACAAATAAAGGAATTAAAAAAATTCTAAAAACAGTTAAACGATTGGCAATATTCATAACTTACTCTCCCGATGGTTAATTAGAATCTAATGTCGCTGGATCCTCATAGCTAGTTTCTTCATTATTTTCTGAAAGTTCATCAATAGCTAACTCTTCACTTGAAGAAGTGGCTTCATTAACTTTAAAGATAATAACACCAGGAACACTCGGATCAGGCTCAACAGCCTTACCGTTGACTATAAACTGGGCTCCTTCTGGATATCCTAACTCTATCCTTACAGTCTTAGTAGTTTCTTTAGCTTGATGTTCCAAGTCTTCATCTTTAGAAATCGTTTGGTCTACTACCATACTACCTTCTTCATAAATACCGACCCACACAAAGGCGTTTCCTTTGGCACCAAATTGATAATTTTCAATAGGACCTTCTAATTGGTAGGTCTTAATCTCGCCAGCTTGAGAAATTTCAGTAATCACTTCATTTCCAACTAATAGCTGATTATCGGCTAAGTCTTTTTTATTATCAACTTGTTCCGTTACTTCGCCCTCTTCAGTCGATCTATCCACTGGATTAGCCGAAGGCTTAACAATTTCCAAGACATCGGCATTATTATTGGTTTGAGCGACTTGATTATCTTCAGTTGAAATCTGACGAATGGCATAAATTAAGATAACAATAATACAAATAATAATCGCTGAAAGAATAGCCATGGGAACATAAGAGAGAATTTTCTCAATCTGATTAGACTCACCATTCAAATGACGGCTACGTAACCTACTTGGCATTTCAGCCTCTTCTTCTCTTATCAGACTACTTTCATTGTTCTGCACTTCTAACTCATTGGCATATTCTTTTAAGAGAGTATCTCCATCTAATCCCACCATATCAGCGTACTGTTTAACAAAGGCACGGGCATAGAAATTCCCCGGTAGTTCTTCCAATTGGCCTTCTTCAATGGCTTGTAAATATTTTTTTTGAATTTTAGTCATTTGTTGCAAGGTATTTAATGTATAACCTTTATTTACACGTGCTTCACGCAATCTTGTTCCTAATTCACTCATATTTATGACCCCTTCTATCCATATCAATTATATTATAGCACAGTTAAAAAGCCTTGGGTCAGATAAAATTCCTAGCTCAGTTTAGTTGGCTTCTTTTTCAATTAAGTCACGAATGAGCGTATACATATATTTTTCAGCATCAAAAGCTTGTAAATCACTCGCTTGTTCACCTAAACCGATATATTTAACCGGAATGTCTAATTCATGGCGGATTGAAAGGATGACGCCCCCTTTAGCGGTTCCATCCAACTTGGTTAAGACTAGTCCACTTATCTCGGTTGCTTCGTTAAATTGTTTAGCTTGAATCAAGGCATTTTGGCCGGTTGTTGCATCTAAAACTAAGAGAACTTCTTGTACACCATTAGGATTTTCTCTTTCAATAATCCGTTTCATTTTAGCTAATTCAGCCATCAGATTCGCTTTAGTTTGCAAACGACCCGCCGTGTCAACTAAAAGATAATCATAATCTTCCGCATTGGCTTTCTTTACTGCGTCAAAGACAACAGAAGCAGGGTCTCCTTGATCCGCTCCGGTTACTACAGGTATTCCTAAGCGCTCTCCCCAAACATTTAACTGCTCAACGGCACCTGCTCTAAAAGTATCCGCTGCGGCCATCAAGACCTTGTGTCCTGATTGTTTCAAGTTGTAACCAATTTTACCGACAGAAGTCGTCTTACCCACCCCATTAACACCTACAAACAAGACAACTGTGGGTCCGTTGGGATTTTCAATTAAATGAGGGTTAACGGGCTGGTCTTTTTCGTAAATTGCCACCATTTGTTCCAGCATAACCCGCTTTACATCTTGTGGTTTATGAACATTTTCAGCTTCTACTGCATCACGAATGGCATCGGTTAAAGCCAGAGTCATTTTAAAGCCAACATCGGCTGAAATTAAAATTTCTTCTAAATCATCATAAAATTCATCATCCAATTCTCTCCAAGAAGTAAATAAGTCAGTAATGCGGTCAGAAAAAGATTTACGTGTTTTTTCCATTCCCTTATCATACTTCTCAAAGACAATCTGTTCTTCTTGGTCTAATACTTCTTCCTTAACAACTTTATCTTCACCTGTGAAAGCTCGTTTAATGCGATCAAATAATCCCATAAGACTTCCTCCGTTCTATTTAATAAATTGATAAATAGCATGAGCGACACCATCTTGATCATTGGATAAGGTAATGTAATCAGCCATCTCCTTTAAAGCATCTGCGCCATTTTCCATCACAATTCCAAGTCCAGCAAATTCAATCATGCTTTCATCATTCATCTGATCTCCTATTGCCATTATAGCAGAAGGTTGAATGTTTAACTGATCGGATAGCTTTTTTAAAGCATTTCCTTTATTGACTCCCGCCTTCATAATTTCTAGTTGAAAAGGATGGGATCTGGATAGGGTATATTGACTGACAAGTTCTTTGTTTAAAAGTGGAATTTGCTGTGACAAATGGTCTTCATCAATCGTGACCACAAATTTCATAAAACGATGGTCTTCATCAAAATCACTGAAATCAACTTTGGTATGAGGGGCTGTTGAAACATTCCCCGCATAAAAACTTTCATAACCTTTTGGATAAGTTAAGGGTTCATAAACCCATTCTTGGTCAAGAACATTTAAAGGCAGATTTAATGAAGTCAACTCTTTATACCATTTGTATAAATCTTGGCTGGTCAACTCTTCTTGAATTAAGACTTGCCCATCACTAATTCTTTGAACAAAAGCACCATTGTAAAGAATTAAGTAGTCATCCTCACTCTTTAAGCCGATTTGATCAATTAAATGGTGCATGGTGGAATAAGGCCTACCTGTACATATCACCACTTTAACGCCTTTTTCTTGAGCGTAATGAAGTGCTTCAAGGTTTTTAGCTGTAACTTCTTTGGTACTCTTTAATAAGGTTCCATCTAAATCGATAGCAATTAATTGAATCATTTTATCTACTCCTGTTGGTCTAATGCTACAAACTCATTCATCTTTACCGCTGCTAATTTAGAAATGCCGGTTTGTTCCATGGTCACTCCATATAGAATATCGGCATATTCCATGGTTCCCTTACGGTGGGTAATGACAATAAATTGCGTTTCTTGGGTAAAGTTTTGAATATACTCCCCATAACGGTAGACATTGGCATCATCTAAAGCCGCTTCCACTTCGTCTAAAACCACAAATGGAACGGTTTTAGTTTCCAAAATAGCAAATAATAAAGCAATTGCCGTTAATGCTCTTTCCCCTCCCGATAAAAGAGCTAAATTTTGCTTTCGCTTACCAGGTGGTTGCGCAATAATATCAACACCCGTAGTTAATAAATCAGCAGGGTCGGTTAACTCTAACTTGGCCTTACCGCCAGCAAATAAACGAGTGAAGGTCTTTTGAAATTGGTCGTTAATGGCTTGAAAAGCCTCCTTAAAGCGACTAGCCACTTCTGAATCCATCTCTTCAATAGTATTATTCAGTTGCTCCATAGCCGTTAATAGGTCATTTTCTTGCTCAAATAACAACTGATAGCGCTCATCTAGTTCTTGATAGTCTTGAATAGCTGCTAAGTTGATGGGGCCTAGTTGGTCAATCTCCTTACGCAACTTTTTAACTACTTCTTTAACCTTAGATAGAGATTCAACAGGTCGAGCCAATTGAGTGGCTGCTTCGAATGACAAGGCGTAGGTTTCATTAAGAAAGAGAAGATCTTGATCCATCTGATCTTCAAATCTTTCAATTTTAGCTTGGCATTTGGCCTCAGCTTGATATTGCTGTTGGAGTTGATCTTCAATATCCTTTAAGGCTTGCTGATTATTTCTTAAACTTTCATTTAAACTTTGGCGGTCTTGACGTAGGACCTCTAAGTCTCCGTTGACTTTATTTAAATCGCCTTCAGCTTGGGTTAAATCCACTTTGAATTGTTTAATTGAACTTTCTAAGTCTTGAACTTCATTCCAACCACTTTCTTCTAACTGCTGACTGGAAGCAATTAACTCTTCTAAATTTTGCGCTTGCTTGATTTCATTTTGCAGGCTTTCTCTTTTTTGTTTGGCTTCCATTTTTAAAAGCGCTAGACGGGTTTTACCTTCATTCAATTCTTCTTGAAGTTGTCCAATCTTTAGCTGTTTTTCTGATTGAGACAATTGCACGGATTGAATGGCTTGATTGACTTCTTCAATTTTAATCTTAAGAGCTTGCAAGTCTTGCTCAGCCGCTTGAAGATCTTGATTAGAAGTTTCAAAATCTTGAGTCATTTGTTTCAACTCATCTGTTAAGATCAAGAGATGTTTATTTTTTTGCTCTCGCTGTGACTGAATATTTTCAATAAGATTCTTTAACTTTTGATGGTCCTGACTAAGTTGTTGGTGATCTGATAAAGCCTTTTGATAGGCAGCTTGAAATTGCGAAACCTGCTGATCAAGACTTTCAAAAGTTACCACTTGTTCATTTTGACTTTCTTTTAATTGTTTCAACTCTTTTTCAAGTGCTGCAATCTCTTGAGAGCGCCCCATTACTGATTGGGACTTATGCTTATCCCTTCCTCCTGTAACAGAGCCTCCGGGAAGGATCAGATCGCCTTCAAGACTTACAATTTTCAACTGTTGGTGACTGGCCTTAGCAAGTGACTGGGCATTTTCAAGTGTATCGACAATCACGGTAGATCCTAATAGCTGCTGAATCACCAACTGATTTTCTGGTTCACAAGAGACCAGCTGGCTAGCAATACCAACCACACCTGGATTTTGATTGATAAGCTCTTGGTGATGAGCTTTCAGCGTCCGACCTTTCATATTACTCCTTGGTAAAAAGGTGGCTCGTCCGGCTCTTTTCGATTTCAAAAGTGAAATAGCTTGCTTAGCAGCTTGATCATTTTCAACAACTATATTTTGTAAGCTAGCGCCTAAAGCAATGTCGATAGCCGTTTGATAGTTTTTTTCAACGCCAATTAATTCAGCTACCGTGCCAATGATTCCTTGTAATTGATCGCGGTGGTTCATCACCACTCGGACTCCTTGATAATAGCCGGCATATTCGGCTTGCATTTGTAGCAAGCTCTGATACTTAGAATTAAGCATTTGGATTTGGTGATCTACTTGATAGATTACTTTCCTTAATTGATCCCGCTCAGCTTGTGCTTGATCCAATGCTTGATGTGCCTTCTCCCCTTCAGTTTGAATGCTTTCCAAGTCTGCTTTTACTTGCTTTATTTGTTCTTGATAGCTAACTTCTTGGTCTTCAAGAGCTTGGATTTGAGCCTGATTTTCCTTGATTTGGTCTTGATAGCTTTCTTTCCGTTGACCAAATTGTTGGCTAAATTTATCAGAGTGTTGTAAGCGGTTTTTCAAAGCCGACTCTTGACGGTAATAGTCAATTAATTCTCCCCTCAACTGATCTAAATCTTCATTTTTTAATGTTTGAAAGTCATTGAGTTGTTGGTTGAAGGCTTTTATTTCTTCTTCTGCTTTTTGAATATCTTCTTCTAATAAGTCCAGACTTTGATTAAGTGCTTCTTGTTGCTTTTGGTGGTCTAGCAATTGATTCTGATAGCGATCTTGATTAAGTTTTCTTTCTTGACTGGACTGATCAGCATAAAGTGTCTTTTGCTGAAAGACTTCGATTTGACCCTTTAGTCTTTCAATCGATTGAATGAGCTTGCGACTTTTCATCTCTTCTTGGTCAATACTTTGATTAATCTGGTCTAATTGATTCTGCTTATCATAGATTGATTGTGAAAAGTTTTTTTGATCATCCTTGACTTGATCCAATTCAGCCGTTAATTTTTGGTAATGCTTTTTAGCTTGTTGCCATTTAGCTTTATAATCTTGGATTTGAAAGGTATACAAGGATATTTCTTCTTCTTTCAATTGGGCAGCCTTATCTTGATAGGTCAAAGCTTTTTCTCTTTGTTCTTTAAGTGGCTGCAATTGATTTTTTAATTCATGTAAAATATCTCTTACACGGTTTAAATGGTCTTGTGACCGCAGCAATTTTCTTTGCGCTTCTTGTTTGCGGTACTGATACTTTTGCACACCGGCTGCTTCTTCGAAAATGCCCCGTCTTTCTTCCGGTTTACTTAGAAAGATTGATTCGACTTTACCTTGGGAAATCATGGCAAAGGAATTTTTACCTAAGCCTGTATCCAATAGTAGATCGGTGATATCTTTTAAGCGCACACTTTTTTGGTTGATAAAAAATTGACTCTCACCGTTACGATTATATTGACGCGTTATGGTAATGGTTTTAGGATCCATATCAATATATCGATCTTCATTATTTAAAACCAAAGATACTTTAGCAATATTAACTGGCTTCCGATCGAGCGAGCCATTAAAGATAACATCTTCCATCTTATTTCCACGTAAAGATTTAGCTGATTGCTCTCCTAAAACCCAACGAATGGCTTCAGATAAATTGGATTTACCAGAACCATTGGGACCAACTACTGCTGTCATGCCCTGATCAAAATTAATGACTGTTTTATCAGCAAAGGATTTAAAACCTGTCATTTCGATTCTTTCTAAATACAAAGGACTACACTCCTTTTTTAAGATGGTGAATGGCTTTTTCAGCTGCCTTCATTTCTGCTTCTTTTTTACTTTTACCACTGGCCTCAGCAATCAATTCATCTTCTAAATAAAGTCCAATAGTAAAAATTTGCGCATGGGAAGGTCCTATAGTATCTAATAGACGATATTCAATCTTAACAGTTCCCTTAACTTGGACCATTTCTTGAAATTTAGTCTTATAATCTTGAACGGTCAGGGTCAAAATTTCTTGATGATGGTTAAAAAGAACTCTTTCTAAAAAACTGTCGACCATTTCCATTCCCGTATCTAAATAGACGGCTCCTAAAAAGGCTTCAAATGTATCTGCTAAAATGGAATCTCTTTCCTTACCACCCGACAATCTTTCGCCTTTGCCTAATTGGATAAATTTAGGAAAATCTACTTGTCTGGCTAAATAAGCCAAGCTCGGTTCCCTGACTAGTTGAGCCCGCATTCGTGAAAGATCTCCTTCAGGCTTTTTAGGATATTTTCCATATAAAAATTGACTAACCAGAATCTCAAGCACAGCATCGCCTAAAAACTCTAATCGTTCATTTGAATGAATTAAGTTCTCACCTTGCTCATTGATATATGACCGGTGATAGAAGGCTTGCTGAATTATCTTCTGGTTAGTGACTTTAATTTTTAATTTTTCTTCAACATGATTTATTAACTGATGCATGGCTTCGACTCCTATCAAATATAAACTGATTTTACCAAAAATCCTATGATTACACAAAGGCATTCGGCTATCTAAAAGCTAAGGACCGCTCATAAACTCAAGAAAAAAAGATCAAGCAAGGATCTGCTTGATCTTAATTTTTTAAAAATTAAATTATTCAGCAACCGGACTTTCAGCAGTTAGGCCAACTTGTGTCCAGTCAACGTCCGCTCCAATTTCCACATCCCAATTTGTCACACGCTTATTAACCGCTGTTAATTCATATCTCCATAGAGTTGGAATGACAGGAAGTTCTTCATGCATGAATTCTTGCCAAGCGTAGAAGGCTTGTTGACGATAGTCATCATCAAATGAATCATTTGATTCGATATCCGCTAATAATTGATTATGCTCTTCATTCACATAGCGTGTGTAGTTGAACTGTGCTTCTTCACCAAATAATGCGTTCGGATTTGGATCGCCACCAGTACCAAAAGCAGCTTGATAAACATGTACTTCTGGATCATCTTTTTCAATACGCTCATAGAATGAGTTGAATTCGATCAATTGACCATCTAATAATTCAACTGGAATTCCAACAGCATTCCAAGCTTGAACATAATATTGCGCTAATGGTGCAGCCGTTTCGCCACCTGACATTGAAGCAAAGTTTAGGGTGAATTTCTCACCATTTGGATCTTCCACTAAACCATCGCCATCAACATCCTTGAAACCAGCTTCTGCTAAAACTTCCTTAGCTTTCTCAGGGTTGTATTCATAAGCTTTAACGTCAGGATTTAAGTATTCCTGGAAGTTAGG
Organism: Facklamia sp. 7083-14-GEN3; assembly: GCF_024742075.1. Lineage (GTDB taxonomy): Bacteria > Bacillota > Bacilli > Lactobacillales > Aerococcaceae > Facklamia. The sequence goes on from NZ_JANSGD010000001.1 coordinate 680,590, forward strand.
CGTAATCATAGAATCAGCTGCACGGCGTAGACCTTGATAGAATTCACGACCCACTGCATCATTATCCATTGCATAAGCCATAGCTTGACGTAGGGCTTTATTAGATGTAACTAATTCAGGATCAAATTCGTTTTTACCTTCTTCTTCATTCCATTTACCCATCTTGAAGCCGATGTAAGAATAAGCGTTTTGCTCATAACCAATGGTAGTAAAGTTGGTAGCATCTTTATAAGTATCGTACTTATCAGTTGGTAAGGTTGCAATATCAAAATTACCAGCCTTTAATTCAGCCACAATTGAATTGGGGTTAATGACGTTCATGGTCATTCCGTCTAATTTAGGACGACCCTTGTAATAATTTTCGTTGGCAGTATAAGTTACTGCTTCACCTGGTGTCATTGACTCAACCTTGAACGGTCCAAAGCCAACTGGGTTTTCACGAACAGGTGCAGAGTCTTCCATGTCAGCTACTTCGATACCTTCAAAGACATGCTCAGGCTCGATGTAAGAAGAAATTCCTCCACCTGCTTGAACCATTGAATTTGGGAAAGAATTATAAGTAACAGTTAAGGTATAGTCATCTACTCGTTCTAAACCAGAAATTTCTTCTGCTTCACCATTGTGGTATTCTTCCATTCCTACAACGTTCTGGAAGTCGTTACTGTAACGGATACCTGTATAATCAGGATGTCCGATTACATAATATGGGAAGATAACATCGTCAATTGTGATTGGTTCTCCATCATCCCACTTAACTCCTTCTGGGATTGAAATCGTAACTTGTTTGTTTTCAACGTCCATTTCAATTTTTGCAAAACCGGAGTCATCGATCTTGAAGTTACTATCATAGCCGTATAGGCCTGGGTTAAAGTAACCAATTACGGTTGCATCCGGGCTACCTGTGTAAAACATATTATTAAATACACCCGCAAAAGCAGTATCCGAAACATAAGCTACTTTAAGTGTTCCACCCTCAAGGACTTCACCCTCATGCTCTACAGAAGTCGAAATATCCGGTGCGGGGGCTCCTTCTTCATCTGCTTCCTCAGCTTGAACCATAGGTACGGTACTTAATACCAAGGAACCGATTGTCATTGTTGTCATAAATTGTATAAGATATTTTTCTAATGATTTTCTCATACTAAGCCTCCTCTAAATGTGATAATCCTATCATATAGAAATTATATCATTAAATCAAGTCTTTTCTAATTTTTTTTTAATATTTTTATCTTTTTCTAATAAAAGCAAGCATCCGTAGCATTTATTATATGAAAATATCTGCAAAAGGTTGTTTTATACCATTTTTTATGAAAATGTCTTTTTCAACCTTTTAGCTGTAATTCATAATATTATGTTGGTACAGGAGAACCTTTTATTTCTTATTAAGCGATCAGACCTTTAAATAAAAATATAAATTCGAAAAACATCTTTGTGAAATTAGAAAAATTCTCATAAAAAAAGAGCCTCACCCACTTCTTACTTAAGATTAAAGCTTAAGTAAAATCTGGTAAAGCTCTTAAATATTTTATCCTCTTCTTTGTTTTGAGTCTGCTACACGTTGGAAAGCTTGTCCAATATAGTTGATTGATAACATCATGATCAATACTAATAAAGCAGCTGGTAACCAAACCCACCATTTATTTTCGATTATATCTGGCGTTCTAGCATAACCAATCAAAGTTCCTAAAGAAGGCGTTCCAACAGGTAAACCAAAGCCTAAGAAGGAAAGTCCGGTTTCTAAACCGATGTTACCAGCAAAGGATAGGGTTAAGTTGGTAATCATTAAAGAAGACAAATTCGGTAATAAAGAACCGAGCATAATCTTCCAATCTCTGGTTCCCATCGTCTTGGAAGCCTTAATATAATCCTTAGATGCTTCTGATAAAGAAGCGGTTCTAATTAAACGGGTTTGTCCCATCCAGCCAAATAAGGAAATAATCCAAATTAAAGTCCAAGCATCAAACTGTCTCACAATGGTTACAACAGCGATAATAATCATAATAGTTGGTAAAACAATTAAAAAGTCCACCACACGCATAATGAAATCATCTACTCTTCCACCATAATAACCAGCAATCAAACCAATAATCGTTCCAAAGCCTGTTGTTAATATGGTTACGGCCCAAGCGATAATTAAGGAATTTTTAGTTCCTAGTAAGAGTTGTTCAAAAATACCTTTTCCGCCCTCATCAGTACCTAAAATATAGCCTTTTTCTCCTGGTGGCGTAAAGCGGTCAAAGATATTAACCATACCCGCTGCATCGGAATCAATAAAGAATGCCGAAAAGACAGCCGCTCCGACGATAGTTACTACAAGGAATAATGATAAAACGGCAATTTTATCACGTGCGAACTCTCGACGAATAACTTCCCAACCCATCGGTGGAGTGGAAGCCTGGTCTTGCAATAGTTCTTCATTTACGGTTACCTGTGTATTATTTTCAGCCATTATTCCACCTCCTATTTAATTCGAATTCTTGGATCAACAAAGACCATGATAATATCTGATAATAGTGATCCTAATAAGGTTGTAAAACCATAAATTAAGGTGATCGCTATCATAACAGAAAAGTCACGCAAGGCTATTGATTCTACAAATAATTTACCCATACCTGGATAGTTAAAGACTGTTTCAGTAAAGACCGATCCACCTAATAAGCCCGTAATAGTGAAGCCTAGGAAGGCAGCAATCGGTAAGATTGAATTTCTGAAGATGTGTTTGCGATAAACAACATTTTCAGGAACTCCTTTAGCCTTAGCCGTCCGAACATAGTCTTCCGTTTTAGCATCAATAACTCCCGTTCTCAAATACTGAATAGTCGATGTGGTTGAAAGTAAAGCCATGGTAATAGCTGGTAGAATAATATGATATAAACGTGATAAGGCAAAGTCAATCGTTCCAGGCTCAACCCCAGGAGACACTGTTCCTGTTGTTGGGAACCAATCAAGAATGTAACCAAATAACCAAATCATAAATAAACCAAGTACGAATGAAGGAATAGCGTAAGTTACAAAGGTATATAAGTTAACGGTTTTATCAAAAGAAGAGTTTTGGTAACGACCCGAAAACAGACCCAATGGTAAGGCAATTCCATATGAAATAATAACGGTTAACAGAGATAATTGTAAGGTAGGCCAAACACGCTGACCAATAATTTTTAAGGTCGGTTGACGGTGATGCCAAGAACGTCCCCAGTCCCCTTGCAAAATACCAGTAATCCAATCGAAATAACGCTCTGGCCATGGCTTATCTAAACCTAATTTTTCACGCATGGCAGCCTTTTGAGCAGCATCAATGGTTGGATCGACTAAACCAGTTAAGGCATCTCCAGGCATCATTGAGGCTAGGAGAAAGACAATAATACTTAAAAGTAAAATTTGAGGGATCATTAGAATAAGCCTTCTTAAAATCGTCTTCCACATTTATTTCACTTCCTCTCTTTGAGCAAAGCTGACTTCTTTTAAAGCCACTTGGTGGTTATCATTAATCCTCTTCAGATCATAAACACGACCGCTTTCCTCGAAATATTGACTGGCATTCTCATGATATTCTTTTTCTACTCTTTGACGCTCTTTACGATGCCCATCCCGATTGTTAGGATCAATGTGCGGAATTGCTGATAATAAACGTTTGGTATAAATATGTTGTGGATTTTTATAAATTTCATGATTAGAGCCATATTCAGTAAATCTTCCACGATACATAATAGCTAATTCATCAGACATGTGTTTAACGACACCTAAATCGTGCGAAATAAACAAGTAAGAAACATTGAATTCTTCTTGAATACGTTTCATAAAATTCAAGACTTGAGCTTGAACCGATAAGTCTAAAGCAGAAACTGGTTCGTCAGCGATTACTAATTTAGGGTTCAGCGCAACGGCTCTAGCTACCCCAATTCTTTGTCTTTGACCTCCAGAGAATTCATGAGGATATTTGACTAAGGCTTCGGAAGTTAGACCAACGATTTCTAATAGCTCAGTGGCTTTACGCTTTTCTTCTTCAATCGTTAAATTGGTGAAGTTTCTTAAAGGCTCAGCCATAATATCTAAAATTCTTTTCTTAGGATTAAAAGAAGAAAAGGAATCTTGGAAAATCATCTGAACATTGCGACGGTATTCTGAACGACGACTAGAGGCCGAGTTGGAAACATCCTGTCCCTCGTAGATAATTTTTCCTTCGGTCAATTTTTCTAAACCAATAATGGCTTTTCCAATGGTTGATTTGCCTGATCCGGATTCACCCACTAGACCATAAGTTTTTCCTGCTTCAAAACTTAAATTCACTCCATCCACTGCGTAGACATGGTCAGTAATACGGTTAAAAAAACCGGACCGAATAGGATAGTGAACCTTTAAGTTTTCGATTGTTAGAAATTCTGACATTAGTCCACCTCCTCCATAAAATAGAAATGCTCGTGACAAGTACAACGTACCCAATGTCCTGGTTTTACTTCATGCAGAACCGGATGCTCTTCATGATGTTCTTCTGGAATCCAAGGAATACGAGGGGCAAAACGACAGCCTTCGCGCTCTAAACGATTTAATGGCGGTACAACTCCATGAATAACGTGCAATTCACCTTTTTCATCCACCAAATCATTAGATTGTGGAATTGATTTTAGGAGCGAACGTGTATACGGATGTCTTGGATCATTAAAGAGGTCCTCCACACTAGCTATTTCAACGAATTGACCTGCATACATCACAGCTACTCGATCAGCCGTTTCTGCCACTACACCTAAGTCGTGGGTAATTAAAATAATCCCTGATTCAGTTTCCTCTTGAATTTCATTTAAGAGGTCTAAAATTTGAGCTTGAATGGTTACATCCAAAGCAGTCGTCGGCTCATCTGCAATAATAATCGGCGGCTTACATGATAAGGCAATTGCAATAATTACCCGTTGACGCATTCCACCTGATAATTCATGCGGATATTGCTTGGCCATTCTTTGAGGGTTTTCAATACCTACTTGGTCGAGTAATTCAAGTACGCGCTGAGTTCGTTGCTGACCATCTAACTTGGTATGATAATACAAAGCTTCTTCAATCTGCTCACCCACAGTCATTAATGGATTTAATGACGCTAAAGGGTCTTGGAAAATCATGCCAATATCATTACCACGGATTTTGTCAAAATCTGCTTCATTATAATTGATCAGATTATCCCCTTTATAATTAATCTCTCCAGTAATCCGGGTATTTCTGCTATTGTGCAAGCCAATAATTGAGGTGGCTAGGGTTGATTTTCCACAGCCTGATTCTCCAACAATGGCTAACTTTTCATTGCGCGCTAGGGTAAAAGAAACCCCATCGACAGCATCGAAATACTGGTCTTTAATTCGAAAACCAGTGTGCAAATCTTTAACTTCTAATAATATCTCTTTTGATTCCATTTGAGGCCTCCTTTATCGATGACTAAGACAAACATTTATTTTTCTGATCGTAATTGGTCGATATAAGAGACTGCGTCCTTAATATCGGAGAGGTTTTCTATTTTTTCATCTTCGAATTCTACATCAAATTCTTCCTCAATTCCCATCACGAATTCCACCATATCTAAAGAATCAGCGCCTAGGTCTTCAAAGGTTAAATTTTCAGTTACTTGATCCTCATTAAGATCAAAATGCTCTACTAATAAAGCTTTAACTTTCTCAAATATTTCTGTATTCATATTTTCCACTCCTTAATTAAAAAGTTATACCATAATGCCGGTTATATTATAATAACGATTATTTTCTAATCTGTCTATCATTTTTGTCACTATTTTCAAAAAAAGTGCTTATTTCTTCAGAAAAACCGGATAAAACGATTTCACGAGCTTGTCGAATGGCATTATAAATTGCAATGTCATCTGCCGATCCATGCGCTTTAATTACTGGCTTTTTGACGCCTAAAAGAACTGCTCCCCCTTGTTTACTATCATCAAAGTTTTCAGCTATCTTTTTCAATGAAGGTTTGATGAGCAGTCCGCCAATTTTATTGGTAATGCTGCTTTCACTTAGGGTTCGTTTGAGTAATTTAAAGACGGATTTTAAGCTTCCTTCTAAAGTTTTCAAAATAGCATTACCGGTAAAGCCATCTGTTACCGCAATATCTACCTGTCCATTTAAAAGCTCTTTGGCTTCAATATTGCCTACAAAATTCAACCCACTTGCTTGACTTAGGAGTTGGTAAGCTTGCTTACGTAAGTCATCCCCCTTACCAGCCTCTGTTCCATTGTTAACAAGTCCCACTCTTGGTTGCTCGATTTTTAAAACACTCTCAGCATAATGGCTAGCTAATTGAGCATATTGTAAGAGATGTTCTGCTTTTGATTCAGCATTGGCCCCTGCATCCATTAAAATTAAATGAGGAGATTTCTCATTAATAGTTGGAATGACCGGCATCAAACCCGGGCGATCGACCCCTTTAATTCTACCAACTACCAATAAGCCGGTTGTTAATAAGGCTCCTGTATTTCCAGCTGAAAGCAGTACATCGGCTTTTCCTTCTCTCACTGCCTTGGCAGCAACTACCATTGAAGCATCTTTTTTTCGGCGGACAGCTTTTACCGGTTCATCCTCTCCGGTGATGATCTCTGTCGTGGGTATTCTTGTTAAACGGTCATCAAACATATCGGGAAAGTTTTTTAAAGCTTTTTCGTCGCCATACAGTTGAATTTCGATGTCCTTATAAGCATCTAAGGCTCTTAAAACTCCGTCAAAGACAGCTCTTGGCGCATTGTCTCCACCCATTGCATCGATCGCTATTTTCATCATAAATTCCACTCCTAAATTTCTAATTTAATTAATTGGGTATAATTTTCGATTGTCTGTGCTTCTTCTTTAGTCATTAAATCCGGTTGTCTCATCAAATGATCAACTGCTTGATAAGCAGCTGTCATAATGGCTTCGTCTTGTAAGGGATGCCCATAAGCAAATAAGGCAATCCCACTTTGATTTCGCCCCAGGACATCTCCCATGCCACGAATTTCCATATCCGCTCTGGATAATTCAAAACCATCTTGACTTTCGACCATTTTAAGCATACGTTCTTTACCTTGTTGGGTCGTTGGGTTAGCAATTAAAAAGCAATAAGACGGCAATGTGCTTCGTCCTACTCGCCCTCTTAACTGATGGAGCTGGGCTAAGCCAAAACGCTCGGCTGACTGGATGACCATGACCGTTGCATTGGGTACATCGACACCAACTTCAACCATAGTGGTTGCTACTAATATTTGAATCTTTTCAGCCTTAAAAGCTTTCATCACTTCTTTTTGTTCTTCTTTCGTCAATTGACCATGCAAACTATCGATTTTAACTTGCGGAAATTCTGCTCTCAAACGTTCACAAGTCGCTTGGACATTTTCAACTTGTTCCATAAATTCACTGGCTTCAATTAAAGGCAATACATAATAGATTTGATGACCCTTATCTAATTCTTTTTGCATGCGGTCATAGACTGTAGCAATGTGCTTATCACTAACGGCTTGCGTCTTAATTCCAACCCTTCCACGCGGTAGGCCTTCCATGGTTGAGACGGAAAGATCAGCATAAAGGGTCTGAGCCAAACTTCTGGGTATGGGGGTAGCTGTCATTTGCAAGACATTGGCTTCTTGACCAGCAAAACTTTTTTCTAATAAGCTCTGTCTTTGGCCAACGCCAAAACGGTGTTGCTCATCAATAACGATATAACCAAGTGATTTAAAATTAACTCCCTCTTGAATTAAGGCATGGGTACCAATCACCAGTCGAATGCGACCCGTTTTTAAGCCCTCTAAGACTTGTTGTTTTTCTTTAGCCTTCATCTCAGAAATTAGTAGCTCCGCATGAAAACCATTCTTTTCAAAATATTGATTAAAGGATTGATAGTGCTGCTGGGCCAAAATTTCTGTTGGAACCATCAGGGCTGTTTGATAACCTGCTTGCACACTAGCAATCATGGTCAAAAAAGCTACTAAGGTCTTACCGCTGCCTACATCTCCTTGTAATAAGCGATTCATGGGGTAAGGTGATAAAAGGTCGCGGCAAATTTCATTAACCACTTTTTTTTGCGAATCTGTTAATTCAAAAGGAATGCTTTGTATAATTTGTCGCAGTTCTTCTACTTGATAATGAACTTGAATACCTTGGGATTTTAAGCGATTAAATTTGGCTCTTTGTAAGCGCCATTGGTAAAGAAAGAACTCTTGGAAGATAACCTTTCGCTGGGCCTGCCTTTTATCGCTTTCTTGCTTGGGAAAATGCATGGCCCAAAGTGCTTTTTTCAGGTTCACTAAGTTAAATTGCTGATTTAAGTAGGTCGGAACGATTTCTTCAATACTTTCTTGATAATCGGCAAAGGCTTGCTTAATTGCTTTTGAAATCTGGATCTGACTTAGGCCCTTGGTCGTATGGTAGATGGGTGCATAATCCTCACCTGCTGACTGATTAATTAATTTAATGGCCATTAATGATTGCTTACTTTCTTGCCATTTACCATAAACAGCTCGCGTTTGACCTAATTCAATTTGTTTCTTTAGGTAAGGCTGGTTGAAAAAAGAGACATTGATGACTTGATGATCATCGACAGCCAATTTAAAACTTAAGCGACTCTTCTTTCTACCAAAATAGTTGACCACTGCTGGGCTAACAACTTGTCCCATTAAGACAACTTTTTCTTGATCAAGAATCGTTTCAATCTGGCGTGCTTGAATATCCTCAAAACGAAAGGGAAAATGAAACATTAAGTCTTTTACTGTTTCAATTCCTAGTTGATTAAATAAGAGACTGGTCTTGGGGCCAACCCCTTTGAGCTGATCGATAGGATCTAACCAAGACTTTCCCATCTTCTTCCTCCTCTCTGAGCAAAAAAATAAATCACCACCTAGAAACTAAGTGGTGATCAGGCTATTTTCTAACAATCTAATCCACCGTTACAAAATAATTGTAGACTGGTTGGTCTCCTTGAATAAGTTCAAATTCAATCTCAGAGTTAGTTTGTTCAAAATGGTCAGCAACTTCTTGGGCTAATTGATGGTCACCCTCTTCGCCAATAATAACCGTTACTAACTCACTTGATTCATCCACCATTCGATTAACCAATTGGATCAGTGTTTCTTTTAAATCAGTGTGCGTTAAGACAATATCGCCATCTAAAATACCCATGAAATCATTTTCTTTAATGGATAGGCCATTAATTTCTGTATCACGGATAGCATGAGTAATCTGTCCAGAAGCGACGCTTAGGGCATACTCTTCCATAGCTAGTCTGTTATCTTCAATTGCAGCTGACGGATCATACATCAACATGGCTGAGATTCCTTGAGTGATTGATTTTGTGCCCACAACTACCGTTGGAACTTCACTCACTTCAGCCGCTTGTTGGGCCGCCATAATAATATTCTTATTATTCGGTAACAAGATAATATTTTTTGCGTTAACCCGCTCGATTGCTTTAATGAAGTCTTCAGTCGAAGGGTTCATTGTTTGGCCGCCAGAAAGAACTTCTTTCACTCCAATTGAATGGAAGAGCTCTGTCAAACCTTTACCTGAAGCTACTGCAATCACTGCATAATCTTCTTGAATTTGAGGGACAGCTTGTTGACGCATAGTCGTCTCTTTGTCCTCTAAGTCTCTGACTTGCTCACGCATGTTGTCGACTTTAATTTTAATTAGTTCACCAAATTCTTGGCCCAATTGCATGATTTCGCCTGGATCTTCCGTATGGATGTGGACCTTAACGATCTCATCATCGGCTACAACTAGTAAGGAATCGCCTTTTTTATCAAGGGTCTGTCTAAATTCTTCATAGTCAAAAGCTTTCTTAACAGTCTGTCCTTGTCCAATTCTTACCATAATTTCGGTACAGAAACCATAAGTGATCTCATCCATAGACATTGGGTGTTCATTCATTTCTTCAAAAATTGCATGGGCATGGTCACTTGATTGGTCATCAACTTCATCGATAATGACTTCCCCTGAAAGATTGGCAAGGAAGCCTTCATAGATACATAAAAGACCCTTACCACCAGAATCGACAACACCTACTTGTTTTAAAACAGGTAATAAATCAGGTGTTCGATCTAATGATTCTTTTGCTTCTGTAACGATCGTACGCATCACTTGAATAATATCTTCTGTTTGGTCAGCTTCTTGTTCACCTTTTACAGCAGACTCTCTAGCTACAGTTAAAATAGTTCCTTCAACTGGCTTCATGACCGCCTTATAAGCTGATTCTACGCCACCAATAAAAGCCTTAGCAAAATCTTTGGCATTTAATTCTTCACAATCTTTAATTGCCATTGAGAAGCCACGAAAAACTTGAGACAAGATGACACCCGAATTTCCTCGAGCTCCCATTAATAGTCCTTTGGCCACTGCATTTGCTAATTCTCCAACGTGTTGACTAGTAGAATTACGCATATTCTCAACACCTGATTGGAATGTCATATTCATATTGGTTCCTGTATCCCCATCAGGCACGGGAAAGACATTTAAAGAATTTACTAAGTCAACATTTTCAGCAAGGCGCTCAGCACCTGCTATAAACATCTGTTTAAAGTCAGATGCTTTGATTGTTTTCAGTTCCACACTTTACCTCCTAAACGATCCTAGTCGATAGTCACACCCTGGACATGGACATGGACTAAGTCCAATTCAAAGCCCAAGAGTTGCTCGACATTGTATTTAACAGCTTGTTGAATATTTTGACAAATGACAGAGATTTTTGTCCCATAAGAAACGACAATATAAACATCTACTGAAATGTTGTCTCCTTCTTGAGAAATTAAAACGCCACGTGAATAGTTTTCTTTCTTAAGAATGTCTGTTAAATTATCACGGAAGAAATGTTTACTTACCATTCCTACAACACCGTAGTTGTCAGTAACTGCTGCACCGACGATGGTTGCAATCACTTCATTTTCTAAGGATATCTCTCCATTTGGAGTTTGGATATTAATAGCCATAAAGTACCTCCTTTTTGTTATCCACCATAGTTTAGCATAAATTTTTTAGCTTGGCACCTATTTTAATAGTTTTAGTAACGAGATATTTAAGATTAGTGCCTAATTTCATCATAATTCACTTGCTTCAAATGTCAAATTATGGTAAATTAATTTGGTATGAAATGTAACTTTTAAATTGTTACAAGGAAAAGGAGGCAGAACCATGGCTAAAGAATGTTATTTCACAGGGCGTAAAGCTGTATCTGGTAACAATCGCTCTCATGCAATGAATAAATCAAAACGTCGTTTTGGCGCTAACTTACAAAAAGTACGTGTTATGATCGATGGCAAACCTCAAAAAGTTTGGGTTTCAGCGCGAGCATTAAAATCAGGTAAAGTTGAACGTGCTTAATCAGTACATTAAAACCTCCTAGCTAATCATCATCAAGATGAAGTGCTAGGAGGCTTTTTTGTTTGGCTTAATTTTTTTCTTTTAACATAAATTGATTGCCCTTTTCGTCCACTAGATTACCGTCTTCATCGAGTTCAAAACTGAAAAGTTCTTTATCGACAAAAGAAATAGTTAATTTTTGATCTTTTATTCTGTAGGTCGGATTTTGCATCTGGACTCGAATGGCAAATGGTACTTCTCTAGAAAACCTCAAGAAAATTACTTCTTCATCACTCATATCTCTTTTTTCTTCTTCGCCATCAGTACTTACCATCATTAAACGGGAATCCTGACTGATTTCTTCGGTATATATTTTCTGAATTGCATCCGCATAGTCGGCTTCAAAAGCTTCATCACTAAAGTAATTTCGGTTTAAAGTGACTATCAGAGAGTCTTCTTCTATTTCAATGCCTATAATGTTTAAGTTTTCCTCATCCCAATAGCTTCCTTCAAAATCAGCTATCTCCTCTTGGGCTGATACAGTTAGCGGTAACATCAGAAACATAGTCATTATTATAGCGAAAAGCTTTTTCATCTCATCAACTTCCTCTCATAATAAAAAATTTGATTAAATAAACTTTAATCATCGTTTATTTAATCAAATTTTAGCATAATAATGAGAGCGCTTCAATTTATTTGTCATAGAAATCTAATGTTTTTATAATCAACTATTTATTTTCCTTTTCCCAAATAACCATCACTAAACCTTCAGTAAAAGAAAGATTTACTTTCTGCTGATCGATATACTCATTAGACACCAAGGCTCGAGGAAAAGTATAGTCTGTTCGACCTAGTTCATATTTGGCCTGCTTAATCTGAAGTTGCTTAACGGCCGTCATTGAAATAATCGATAAGTAGCGACAATTGTTTAAATCTTCTAGAAAGTAATTACCTGCTTTAAAAAATCGCACCACTTGATCTTTTTCAATAAAGCTTAATCGGGAGATAATTGAGGAATAGCGCTCTTGAAAGACCAGCCAAAGGTTAGCAATTAAATGATCTAAACGTCCCTCTCCATTACCTATTGCGCCATATACTTCCACCGGACTTTGACTGTCTTGTTTAAGAGCGATTTCAAGGCCCAACTCCATATCGGTGTCATCTTTGGCAGCTGGATACTTTAAAACTTGATGACTAGCCGCTTCAATCTTACTTAATTGGGCTGGAGTGACCGAGTCAAAGTCTCCAATTGCAACATTCAATCGGTAGCCTGCCTCCACCAATTGCAGGGCCCCTCCGTCTACTCCAATGAGATAAGTCTGGTCTGTCACCTCAGACAAATGGCTGAGGGCTGGATTAGGAGCCCCAGCACAAATAAGAATCTTATCAACCATACAATTGGCCTTAGGGTCTTAAGGAAGCGATAGCTGCAGCCAGATCTTCTTGCTTAAAGATATAGGAACCAGCGACTAAAACATCTGCACCAGCCGCTATACAGCTTTTAGCTGTTTGATCATTGACGCCTCCGTCTACTTCAATCTCATAGTGATAATGATCATTTTCTTGACGTAGTTTGGCTAGTTTATCTACCTTAGTCATAGTTGATTCGATAAAGGCCTGACCACCAAAGCCTGGATTAACAGTCATCACCAAGACTAAATCCGCTAAGTCTAATAAAGGATAGACCGCTTCAACTGGAGTCCCTGGATTAATAGCCACTCCTGCTTTTTTTCCTAAGGCCTTTATCTGTTGCATGGCTGAATGAATATGTTGGGTAGCTTCCACATGCACGGTGATAATATCTGCTCCCGCGTCAGCCACCATTTCCAGATAACGCTCCGGTTGATCTACCATCATATGACAATCAAAAACCATCTGGCTTTGAGATCTTAATCCTTTAAAAATCATCGGACCAAATGAAATATTAGGTACAAAGCTTCCATCCATAATATCAATATGTAGGTAATCCGCTCCACCCTTTTCGATGGTTTGGATATCCTCTAACAAGTGATTAAAGTTAGCGCTCAACATTGAAGGTGCAATTTTCATGATTATTCTCCTTTAGTAGTAGATTTTTTTGTTTTCAATTTTTTCTAAAATCTGCAGGTAATTCTGATAGCGACTGTTAGTAATTCCCCCACTTGCTACTAACTCTTTTACATGGCAATTGGGTTCGTTCTTATGGATACAAGATCTAAACCGACATTTCGCACCTGCTTGGTGAATTTCCGGGAAACAAGCGGCCAACTCTTCTTTTTCCAAATGATCAAAATCAATGGCTGAAAAACCTGGAGTATCCGCTAAAAGCCCTTGCCCAAAACGATAGAGGGTCACTTCTCGAGTGGTGTGTTTACCGCGGTTTAAATGGCTAGATATCTGATTAGTTTTTATATCAGCTTCGGGTAGCAGTTTGTTTAGGAGGGTGGATTTTCCCACTCCCGATTGTCCGGTCATTACATATATTCCTTCTTGAAAAATAGCTTGAATGGCTTGCATTTTGTCATCCGATTGGTCAAAGAGAAAGACTTCATAACCGATATTTTCATAGATTGTTCGAATTTCATCTACCAAGCTTTTGGCTTTATCCAGTCCTTTTTGATCCACTAATAGATCGTATTTACTTAAGATGATGATAGGTTGAATTCGATGAGATTCCACTGAAACCAAGAAATAATCCAATAAATTATAGGAGAATTCAGGTTCTACCAAGGACATTACGATAAGTGCGTAATCCACATTGGCAACAGCAGGCCGAATCAGGGAGTTCTCTCTTTCAAAAATTTCTTCTATTCTACCTACTTGACTCTCATCCTGTTGGTCCATGACGAACCTAACCCGATCACCCACTAAGGGGTTGGTCTTCAAGTGACGAAAGTTTCCTCTTGGTTTTGTTACAAAGGATTCTCCCTTTGACCATACATAATAGAAGCCGCTCACCGCTTGATAAATAATTCCTTCATGCGAAGTAATAAGCTGTTTCAAATAGTTTCCTCCTTTGGTCTTATATACTTAGAAAAAGAGTTAAGAGTCAGTGGTGCTGCTCTTAACTCTTCAATTTCTTAATTAGGATAGACAGCTGAAGACTGAGCGACAATCTCGCCATCTCTTAAGACACGATACTGCCCAGATCCCCCTTCAGGGATATAAAGGACGATCTGAATTTCACGCGATTCAGTTATTTCAATTTCACGCGCTACTTGAGTGATATTATTACGATCATCCCCTATAAAGACTTCTATTGTATTCGGTAGGGGTTTGCTTTGTTCATAATCATTTTCAGCGTATTTCGGCACGTAATCCAAAAAGATAGTTTCTGTTGCAGTGGAGACATCAGATTTTTCTTCTCCTTGGGAGACAGTCACCTGAATGGTGTCGCCTTGAACGATTGGTGAGCCAGAAAGTGGATTTTGGTCAATGACAATTCCTTCAGGTAAATAATCGTGATATTGATAAGCTTCTTCTACATATAGACCATAAGTATCTGCAAATTTATAAACCATATCAATCGATAAGTTAGCAAAATCTTGCATAGTGGTTTGCTCGGAGTACGATCCAATCACTAAAATAATCGAACTTTCACCAGGAACGACTTCTGTACCAGGTGCAATACTCTGCTCTAAAATTTTACCTGATTCTGACGGACTGGCTGCTAAATATCTTAAATCAACAATAAAACCTGCATCGATGAGTTTTCGACGGACTGGCTCATAATTTTGATTGAGATAATCACCAATTTTTACTCTTGGTTTGCCATCAGAAAAAGTTAGATTGACTTTAGATCCACGATTTATACGATCTCCTGATTGCGGATCGCTTTCAATAATTTGACCGCGCGGAACAAGGTCATCCCAAACAACTGTGCTTTCGCCAATCACTAGATCATTCTCTTCAAGCAATTCAATCGCTTCATTTTGGTCAAGACCAGATAATTCAGGAACAATGACGCTAGCTACGAATAAGCGATAGGCGAAAAAGACAGCTAAAGATAGTAAAGACAAGATGGCAGCAAAGAAAAGAACTTTAAAAATCTTTGAACCAAAACGGTCAGATTTTTTCTCTGGTAAGTCAAAGGTTGGAAACTTTTCTTCGTCTAAAGGCTCAGGTCCTTCGATTTTTTCTGTAAGCACACGGTCAGCAGCTGGAATAGGCTGAATGGATTTAAATTGTTCCGATTCATCTAATTGACTGCTAGGAACAAAAGGCTTTTCATCAATACGTCCAACACTTAGAGAAGAAGATAGATCATTAAACATATCTTGGGCAGAACGGTAACGATCTTTAGCTTGCTTAGACGTGGCTTTTAAGACCACATTCTCTAAACTCTGGGGGACATATTCTAATCGCTCACGGATCGTTGGAAAGGGCTCTTGAAAGTGTTTTAGTGCAATTGAGACGGCTGATTCCCCATCATGTGGAACAGAACCCGTGATTAACTCATATAAAACGACTCCCATAGCGTAAATATCTGATTTAGTAGTTGCGCTTTTACCTTTGGCTTGCTCAGGCGATAGGTAATGAACCGAACCTAGCAAGGTGTTAGTCTGGGTAATCGAAGTATCTGATAAAGCCACAGCAATCCCAAAGTCAGTAATCTTGACCACATTATTTTCAGTAATTAAAATATTTTGCGGTTTAATATCGCGGTGAATAATACGATTTTTGTGAGCAACATCAATAGCCGCTACAATTTGTCCCATTATTGAAACGACTAGTTCAAGCGGGACAGGAGCATTCTTTTTAATGAAGGTTTTAAGGTCTTGGCCTTTAACATATTCCATCACAATATATTGCTGTTTTTCATGTTCATCAACATCATAAACTTCTACAATATTTGGATGTAAGAGTTGACTGGCTGAAATAGCTTCTCTTTGAAAGCGACGAATGGCATCTTGATTATCCTGGAAGTCATAGCGTAAGACTTTGACAGCCACGTCTCGATCTAAGATTAAATCATGGGCTAAAAACACATTCGCCATGCCACCTTGACCAATGACAGAAGTCAGGACATAACGGTCGGATAGTTTATCCCCTATTTCCATGAATGTTTTCGCCCCCTTTGCCTTCCAAATTAAACTCGCTGGCTAGAATAATTGTAATATTATCTAAACCCCCAGCATCATTAGCCGCTGCAACTAACTCATCACCTAAGCGGTCTAAATCTTTATGATTACTTATTATTTGTTCAATTTCCTCATTTTTGATCATGCCATTTAAGCCATCTGAACAAAGTAAAAGAATTTCAACTTTATCTAGAGAAATTTCTGAAAAAGTTGGTTCTAGAACCATAGGTGTTCCGATGGATTGAGTCACCACATTACGACGCGGATGATCCATACTTTCTTCAACAGTAATTTCACCTGTACGAATTAACTCATTAACTAAAGAGTGGTCTTCTGTTAATTGTTTTAATTGGCCTGCTCCATAGGCATAGGCTCTCGAATCGCCAACATGACAAATAAGAATGGTGTTTTCAACAATCGTTGCAAGCACAATTGTCGTTCCCATTCCATCATATTCAGGATTAAGATCTGCTTGATTCAAAATGAAGGTGTTCACTTGATTGACCATTTGGGTCATCCAAGCATGAGCTTGGATTATCGTCATAGGATCATCAATTTTTTCAAAAGCCCGGCCAATAAACTCTGTTGTTTGTTGACTAGCAATATCTCCCGCCAAATTTCCTCCTACCCCATCACATAGAATAAAAAGGATTTGTTGATTTTGTGAATAAAAGTAATCCGCATAATCTTGGTTGGAACTTCTCTTTTTCCCTATGTTTGAATGTATAGTGATTTTCATAACTCACCTCAATCTAATTTTTTAAGAAAACGACTGATAAAAAAGCCATCTGTATCGTATTGTTGAGGCCAAATGCGAAGATATCCTTGGGAAGTTATTACATTGTCTGGTAAAACTTCTTCAGCTTGGATGGACTCAACTTGTAAATCACTATTTTCCTTTAAGATTTCTTCGATTAAATATTCATTTTCCTCATAAGTTAGCGTGCAGGTAGAATAAATTAACCGACCGCCAGCCTTGAGTAGTGAAAGCATGTGATTAAACAGTTGCTTTTGTAATTTTACCAATTCTTGAATATCGTCAGGTGTTTTCTGATATTTGATTTCAGGCTTACGACGCATCAAACCGATACCTGAACAGGGTGCATCTAAGTATATCACATCAAAAGCGATTTGAGAAAGTGGTTGGAAGTCTAATGCATCCGTTACTAGTAAATCCATTTTATCACTTAAAGATAGCCGCTCGGCATGGTCTTTTAAGATGTTTAACTTACGATCGGAGATATCTAAAGCTGTTAAATGCCCATCCGTAAGAAGTGAAGCAATGTGGGTAGCTTTCCCACCTGGTGCTGCACATGCGTCCAAAACATTTTCAGAACCTGTCAATTTCCCTAAAGGCGCTACCAGCATGGATGATTCATCCTGAATGGTAAACAAACCTTCTTGATAAGCTTGACTGTTAAAGACATCCCCTGATGTGATTTTTAGGCCAAAAGGCGAGACTTGACTGTTAGTGACCGTCAATTCTTGCGCTTTTAATTGATCCATAATTGGTGTTCGCATAGCGGCTGGTCCGTTGATCCTAGCGCTTAAATGAGGTACTTGGTTGAGACTAGAAAGGAAGTTTTTAAGATCAGTCTCTGGCAAATGCTGGTGGAAATATTTAACTAACCAAAGCGGAACAGAGTGCTCAATCGACAGTCTTTCCAAAGGATCTGTAATCACCGTCAATGACTTAAGTTCTTGGCGGAAGAAGTTCCGCAAAATAGCATTGACTAGTTTAGCGATTCCTTGATGACCATTTAATTTGGCTATCTCTACCGCTTCATTAACAATGGCGTGCTGAGGTACTCGGTCTAAATAAATAGCTTGATAGATTGATAATCGCAAAAGGCTGTGTACCCAATCTTCTAATTTACCTTTTATGAAATCTTTTAAATAAAAATCTAAGGTCAAGCGACGTTGTACGCTACCATAAACCACTTTTACGATTAAGTTTTTATCTTGACTGCTTCGATCACTGGAAGCCAGATAATTATCCATCACAAGATTAGAATATTGATTTTGATTATCAATCTGGTCAAGTAAAACCAACATGTCCCAACGTAGATTATTTTTCAATTTGGTTTGACTTCTTTGTTTAATTTTCATGATTTACTGGTCCTTTGCACTGTCGAATATCTTACCAATTAAACTATCTGCCGGTGTTCCTTTTAAATACTCTTTGACCTTCATCCGTTTTTTACCCGCCGGTTGGTATTCACTAACTGCTAAGTAGGAATCTTGACCACATCGAACGTAAAAGTGTTCCTCATCAGCAGCGACAATTTGGCCCGGACTTTCTTCTGTCAATTTTCTTTCAACATTAGTATCAAGCTCTTTTAAAGGTTGGGCTCGCCAGACTTTTACTCTTTGACCTTCTAGTAAAGTGTAAGTGGTTGGAAAAGGTCTAAAGGCCCGAATATGGCGGTCAATGACATACGCACTTTGTAACCAATTTAACTGTTCTTCATGCTTTTTAATGGTTGGAGAATATAACACTTGACTATATTCTTGTGGCGTTGCTTCGTACTCTCCGTTAAAAAATTTAGGTAAGAAGTTTAATAATAACTCTTTACCTACCACAGCCAGTTTTTCGAACAGTATACCTACATCATCCTTCTCAGAAATCGGTAAAGCGGTTTGGATAAGAATATCCCCCGCATCCATTTCTTCAACCATTTTCATAATTGTCACACCGGTCTCTTTTTCACCCCGCCAGAGAGCATAATGAATGGGTGCACCTCCACGGTATTTAGGTAAGAGCGAAGCGTGGACATTGATGGACCCATGACTAGGTGCTTCTAATAAATCAAGTGGTATTTTCTGTCCATAAGCAGCTGTTATGATTAAATCAGCTTCGGTATTCAAAAGAGTCTGATATTCCGTAGAACCGGCTAATTCTTCTGGTTGATAAACTGGTATATTAGCCTCTAATGCCGTTTCTTTAACAGGAGGTGGTGTTAAAATACGTTTACGTCCAACTGGTCGATCGGGTTGAGTTACTACAGCGATCACCTCATACTCAACTTGTTGGATTAATCCTTTCAAAATGGTTGCCGCAAAAGGAGGCGTTCCCATAAAAATTATTTTTTGCATTTAATAACCTCTTTCTAAATAAAATACTGGGGTTCATGGTCTATTTGAACAAAGACTCCCTTGGCTTGGCTTTCTTGACTAGAAACAAGAATGGTTTGTAGCTGGTCTTTAACTAAGTCTACTTCTTTATATTTTAAGAGTAAATGGAAATGATAATAATCGTTAATTCGTTCAATTCCCCCTGTTGAGGGACCTAAAATCATTAATTGAGTATTCACTTTGTTCATTAATTGCTCTTTGAGTTGATAAATCATTTTTTGAGCCTTCCCTCTATTTTTAGAAGACACCTTGATTAAAGTCGTATAAAAATAAGGTGGATAATGACTCAAATGGCGTCTTCGCATTTCATAATAAAAGAAATTTTCATAATCATGTTGTTTGGCTAGCTGAATCACATAGTGATTAGGATTATAAGTTTGAATCACCACTTCACCTTTTAACTTGCCACGCCCTGTCCTTCCAGCTACTTGAGTCAATAATTGAAAGGTTTTTTCAGCAGCTCTAAAGTCCGGTAAGTTTAAACCTGTATCTGCGTTTATCACTCCAACCAGAGTTACTTGTTCAAAATCAAGTCCTTTAGCAATCATCTGTGTCCCCAAAAGAATCGAGCCTGGTTGTTCAGCAAATGCTTTTAATAGCTTTTTGTGAGATCCTTTGCGCCGAGTGGTGTCATTATCCATACGGATGATTGGTGTTTGAGGAAAGCGCTGTTGCAAACTTTCGGCTACCTTTTGAGTGCCAATGCCTTGCTTTCTTAAATGTTCAGAGCCACATTGTGGACAATTGGCTGGCAGTCCGACTTGGTAATCACAATAGTGACATTTAAGTTTTTCACCAATTTTATGATAAGTTAAAGAAATGTCACAACGCGGACATTGAATGACATGACCACATGCTCGGCATAATACATAAGAGGCATAACCTCTTCGATTTAAAAGTAAAACCACTTGCTCTTTAGCGTCTAATTTTTCAGCAATCTTATCCTCTAAGAGTTGAGAAAGTTCTAGTGTTTCTTGGTCCAACAAATGCTGAGTCATATCGACAATGGTTACGGGAGGTAAGGACTGTTGATTGACGCGCTTGTCCAATCTTAACAACTGGTACTTACCAACTTCAGCACGAGCACGTGATTCTAAAGAAGGTGTCGCTGAGCCTAAAACTAAAGGACATTGATGATATTCTGAACGCCATTGGGCGACTTCTCGTGCGTGATAGCGCGGATTATCTCCTTGCTTATAGGTAGTTTCATGTTCTTCATCAATAATAATAATACCGATATTTTTTAAAGGAGCAAAGATAGAAGATCGAGCACCTACCACTACTTTAGCTTCTTGTCGAATGATTCTCCGCCATTCGTCATATTTTTCTGTCAGTGATAACGCAGAATGTAAAACAGCAACGCCCTTACCAAAACGTCCAATCACCTGGTCTACCATTTGTGGGGTTAAGGCGATCTCTGGTACTAAAAGAATGGCTGTCTTATCATCTTTAAGAGCCTCAGCTATTAATTGTAAATAAACTTCCGTCTTGCCTGATCCTGTGACTCCCTGTAGTAAAAAGGTCTGCGACTGTTCCTCAGTCATTTGTTTTTTGATTGTATCAAAAGCTTCTTGTTGTTGAGCTAATAAGGATTTGGCTGATGAAGGGAGTGCTTGATCCACTTGATAAGCAGGTCGGTAAACTTCCCTTTCTTCAAGAGTCAACCAACCTTTTTTAACCATGGTATTAATAGTGGCCTTGGAGACTTGGGCAAGATTTGCTAATTGATCGAACTCTATGGATTGCGTCAATTGGTGGTCAATGACGACTGCCAAAACTTGTCCTTGTTTGTAACTGCGTTTATCTAATTGGTCGAGTAAATCTTGGTATTCTTTCAACGAACGATTAAGTCGAACGTATTTGAGCGTCTTATGCGTTTTTTGATCGACCAATTGATAGGTTAATTGAATAATTTCTTCATCTAATAAGGAGCGAATTTGACTAGCTGTCAAACTTTCTTCCAACCATTGGCGAGTAACATTCAACTGCTTTAATTTAGCGGGTGCACAATCAAGCACCTCCGCTAATCTTTCTGGTTGTTTTATTTCCACCACAGTCTGGTACTTGACTCTTAAAATGCTCGGTAACATGGCTTGTAGAACCGAAATCCTAAAAGCGTAGAGACGGTCAGCAAGCACTTGAGAAAGTTCAACCAATTCCTGACTTAAAAAGGATTCATAGTCAATTAAACGTTTAATCGCCTTAAGTTCCCCCTGATAGTTACTACTGTCTTTCAAATTAACAACAAAAGCCATTAGGTTACGATAACCAAAAGGGACTTCCACTCGCATTCCGACTTTAATTAAAGCTTGCATTTTATCATCTACTTTGTAATCAAAAGTATGATTGACTTGTGCAGTGGGTATATCAATGATAACCTCAGCAATCATTCGCTCACCTCCTATTAAAAAGCTACTATGAAATCATTTAAAATGATCTGCATAGTAGCCTTCTTATTCGCCCTTTTATTTTTTAATAGATAATACTCCCGCAACAACTTCTTCTAAAGCCTTGCCTACAGGTTTATCTGATTTATAATCCTGTAATTGCATAATTTTATAATCTTCCATTTCTTTAGCACGTTTACTTGCTAATGTTATTAAAGAATACTTAGATGGTTCTTTTTTTAATAATTCATCAATTGATGGATATAGCATCATGATTGCTTAGCCTCCTCTTCAAAATATGCATTGATATCTGCTTGGATCGAATGCATGACTCTTTCGACCCTCAGATGTTCACTTTTAATTATAGCATTAATTTCATCAACCGCCTCAGAAATTTCATCATTAACTACTACATAATCATAATGACGCATTAATTCAATTTCTTCTTTTGCTTTATTCATACGGCGAGCGATTACTTCTTTGGAATCCGTTCCACGATCGGTTAGGCGTGACTCTAACTCATTCAGACTTGGAGGCGCTAAGAAAATAAAAATCCCCTCTGGAATCTTCTCTCTCACCTTGCGAGCACCCTGAACTTCAATTTCAAGAAATACATCGCGTCCTTGCGCTAAATTCTCTTCAATGGATGCTAGCGGAGTCCCATAGTAATTGCCAACATATTCTGCGTACTCTAACAAGGCTTCTTGAGCAATTAAGTCCTCAAATGATTCTCTACTCATAAAGAAATAGTCTACTCCTTCTAACTCACCTGGTCGACGCTCTCGAGTAGTTGCTGAAACAGAATAAACATAGTCACAATTTGTATCTTCAAAAATTGCGCTGCGAACCGTTCCTTTTCCGACACCCGAAGGGCCTGATAAAACGATTAATAATCCCCTTTGTTTTAACATGACTTCCCTCCATTACTTCATGTCCTCTATAGTACCACATTTAACTCTCTACATAAAGATAAGCTAACAAATAAATAAAATGAAAGGATTCAATGGATACGAAAATTTGTTCGTAAAACAATTGACAAAAAGAACCTTTGTTCGTATAATAAAATTACAAACACATGTTCGACATTAAAGGAGAGGTTATTATGGAATTACCAATCAAAAGACAAACTAACTGGCTTAGCCGTATAAGCCAATCCCTTTTTCAACCCTTTTTTCAACCCACTCCACTTATTAAAGAAAATATCGAAATGATGCCCCTTGCTCGAGTTGAAGGAATGCTTCATCAAGCTTATATCAAGCAAGTTCCCTTAAATATACTAATTGAATACTATTTACCCGATCAAACAATGGAAATGACCGAAATTGAAGCCTATGTCCTAGCTCCTATTGGTTCACAAAATATCGTTAACCTACAAGTAGGACCTAATCGCTTCCACCTAAATTTGAATCAAATTATTAATGTGACTGCCATCACAGAAACTTTAATTGCTTAAGTCCATTAATCGATTAAAGATTTGATTAATACAGCACAATCCCCGCTGTATTTTCAAAAAGCCCTCATCATTTTGATGAGGGCTTTTGTTTTATTCGGTTAATCATTTAACAAACTAGAAGTTTCTTTGCGTGAAAGATATTTACTGCGTTTAGGAATGATCGTCTGTGGCACAAAACGAGCAAGAAGTAATAAAACACCTGCTGATAGTAGCCAAGATATTAAGAGCCCTAGCCAATGGTTAAGATTATTGAACTCAAATAAAAGTTCCTCTCCCAAGGCAAAGGGTACAATCATTTGGCGAATAGCAATAAATAAAATTAATGCTAAAAGACTGCCAGTGAAAATATTCAAATAGGTGGAAGAATAGCGCTTATTGTTCAGAGTCTTTTGCGTATATTTCGCAAACAAGCCTGTAACGCCTACTGCCAACAGAGGAGCCACCCATTGACTAATTAAAACTAACCAATCACCTAATTCCCCATCAACCAAACCTTGGATAATTCCAACAAAGAATCCGCTGATGATAGTAGAGGGTGCACCATGGCGAAATCCTAGCCACATTAAAGGGATTAAGGCAATAATAATCTCAAGTCCAAAAAGATTAATAGCCACTTCATCAGATACGAAAAACAAAATAAGGGATAGGACAAGAGCAATCACTATGTCCCAAAACTGTCTCACACTGCGTTTGTTCATAATTACTTATCACCTTTTTTTACTTGATAATTTGAGGCTTCCATAATAATTGGTAAGATAACCGGACGACGTTTAGTCTCCTTATAAAGATATTTACCAATTTTTTCACGTAGGTCGCCCTTAAGATTGTTCCAATCAAAATCATCTGAAACAATGTGTTTTTCTAAAACATCGAGGGTAATATCTGAACAAGCCTCAATTAAATCAATGGAAGTTTTCATAAAGACGAAACCACGCGATGTAATTTGTGGACCAACTAGGATTTTCTTCAAACGACGTGAAATAGTCGCCACTACAATGAAAATTCCGTCTTCACTTAGAATACGACGGTCTCTTAAGACGACATTTCCAATATCGCCAACTCCAATTCCATCGACTAAAACATCCCCTGCTGTTACCTGACCTGCTTGGATAACTTTTCCATTTTCAAAACTTAATACGTCTCCAATAGATGGTATAATAATTTGATCTTCAGACATTCCCACTTGCAAGGCTAAATCACCGTGTGCTCTTAACATACGGTATTCTCCACTGACAGGAATTAAAAAGTCAGGTTGGATAAAGTTTAACATCAACTTTAAATCATTCGGTGTAGCATGACCCGATGTTTTAAAGTGGTCCGTTACACTCATTACCCGAGCGCCGGCTCGGTATATCATATCTTTTGTACGAGCTACCGTTTTTTCCATTGAAACGGATGGAGTAGTTGCGATATAAACTGTATCATGTTCCTTTAAAGTGACTGTTTTATGCTTGCCTTGAGCCATGGCTTGAATCGTTTGAATGGGTTCTCCAACATCGCCAGTAGCCAAAATAACAATTTGTTCATCTTGATACTTTTTGATATTTTTAAAATCCCCAAAAATATCACGACTTGGAATAGAAATTTTATCTAATTTTAAGGCCACATCCACAATTTCATAAAGATCTTTAGTTGGGAAGAAAATAGTCCGTCCCGATTGGTGAGCAGCTTCTAAGACTTGCTGGATGCGCATAATATTAGAGCCAATCGTTCCCACAATCACTCTACCGCGCGCATTACGGAAGACTTCTGTTATTTCTTCCGTAATCACTCGATCATTCACATTTTCCACTGGGGATTCTGCCTCAGCAGAGTCACTTAATAAAGCAAGAACCTTTTTCTTACCGAGGTCTGTCAACCTTCCAAAATCAGTACGGTAAGCTTGTGAAGCTGAAGGGTCAAAACGGAAATCGCCGGTGAAAACAATCGCTCCTTCTTTAGTATCAATCACGATACCGACTGAATCCGGAATGGTGTGAGTGGTACGGAAGAATGAAACATTCACATCACCAAATTCAATTTCTGTTTCTGAATCGATCACATGGAAATTTTCAATACGATCATCGTGCCCTTGTCTACGTGCAGAAAGTGATGCTAACTCAATCGTTAACTGAGTACCGAAAACGGGCGCATCAATCTTATCTAATAAATAAGGTAAGGCACCTACTGCATCGGCATGCCCATGTGACAAGAAAATCCCCACTACACGCTCAGCATTTTCTTCTAAATAGGTGAAGTCTGGAATCACCATATCAATCCCTAATAAAT
The DNA here is from genome assembly GCF_024742075.1 of Facklamia sp. 7083-14-GEN3. Classification (GTDB taxonomy): domain Bacteria; phylum Bacillota; class Bacilli; order Lactobacillales; family Aerococcaceae; genus Facklamia. The sequence goes on from NZ_JANSGD010000001.1 coordinate 706,193, forward strand.
CATCTTGTGGATACAATAATCCACAATCTAATACAAAAATAGCTTGGTCCACTTCGACCAAATACATACTTTTTCCCTCTTCGCGAATACCACCTAAGGGAATAACTTTAATTTCACTCATAATACACCTCAATTATTATTTTTCATATTTTATTAAACGGCTAGCAGTTTGATCTCTTAACAGAAATCAAAATCTGTCTTATCTCAGCTATTATAACATAGACCACCCTAAATTAAAATTTGAGACGCATGTTATCTTCAATTATCAATGATTGATGAATTTATATAATAAAAAAGCCCTCCATTCTAGGAGGAGCTAAAAATTATTCTGGCTTTTGCATTAGCACTTTACGTGATAAATCAATACGACCTTTTTCATCGATACCAGTTACTTTAACCGTTACAGTATCACCAATGTCAAAGACATCTTCTACATTTTCAATTCGACGGTGATCAATTTGAGAGATATGAAGTAGACCAGATTTTCCAGGTAGGACTTCCACGAAGCAACCATACTTCTCGATTCTAATCACTTTACCTTCATAGATTTTGTTAACTTCAACATCTTCAACCAAGCTAAGCACAATCTCTTTAGCCTTTTGAATCATGGCTAAATCGGAAGAAGCAATGCTAACTTGTCCTTCTTGAGAAATATCAATCTTAACGCCTGTTTGATCAATAATGGAGTTAATGGTTTCGCCCCCCTTACCAATGACCACTTTGATTTTTTCAGGATCGATTTGAACCATTTCAATCTTTGGTGCATAAGGACTCAATTCTGGTCGTGGTTGCGCTAATTCGCTAGTGATATTATCTAAAATTTCAAGACGCGCTTTTTTAGCTTGGGCTAAGGCTTCTTCTAAAATAGCCTTAGTGATCCCTTTAATCTTAATATCCATTTGTAAGGCCGTTATACCTTCGGCAGTTCCCGCTACTTTAAAGTCCATATCCCCTAAATGGTCTTCTAAGCCTTGGATATCAGTTAATACGGTATAGTTATCACCGTCCATTACTAAGCCCATTGCAATTCCAGCTACGGGTGCTTTAATAGGGACACCGGCATCCATTAAAGCCAATGTGCCAGCACAAATTGATGCCTGTGAAGAAGAACCATTAGATTCTAATACTTCCGCCACCAAACGAATAACGTATGGGAATTCTTCTTCTGAAGGAATAACTTGCGTTAAAGCTTTCTCACCTAAAGCACCGTGTCCAATTTCACGACGACCTGGTGAACCCACTCGCCCGGTTTCTCCGACTGAGAAGTTAGGGAAATTATAGTGGTGCATGAAGCGTTTGCCTTCTTCTAAACCAAGACCATCGATAATTTGATGTTCGGATAGAGGAGCCAAAGTAGCAACTGATAAAGCTTGGGTTTGTCCACGGGTGAAGAGTCCGGAACCATGGGTACGAGGTAAGATACCAGCTAGTGATTCTAATGGGCGAATTTCATCAATTTGACGACCATCTGGACGAATACGATCATGGGTAATCAAACGACGAACGACTTCTTTTTCTAAGTCATGCATAGCTGAAGAAACATCTTTCAGCTTCTCTTCTAGATCTTCTGTTTCAGCGTACTTTTCACTAAAGTAAAATTCTGCTTCTTCAGTCAATTGAGTGACTGCTTCATCCCGCGCTTGTTTTTCCTGTGTTTTAACAGCTGTAACCATTTTTTCATTGTATAAGCTATTGACTTGTTCAGTAATTTCGTGATCGATTTTAACTAATTCAAATTCAAATTTTTCTTTACCCACTGCTTGGACAATCTCATTTTGGAAGGCCACTAATTCTTGGATATTGGCATGTCCAAATAATAAAGCTTCTAACATATCTTCTTCAGTCGCTTCTTTAGCTGAAGATTCTACCATGTTGATAGCTGTCGCTGTCCCCGCAACCGTTAAGTCAATCTCAGAAACTTCCTTTTGGCTTGGTGTTGGGTTGATAATAAACTCGCCATCTACACGTCCCACATCCACACCGGCAATCGGTCCGTCAAATGGTATATCTGAAATCGCAAGTGCTAAAGAAGAACCAAACATAGCTGCCATCCCTGGTGAGCAATCTTGTTCAACTGAAAGAACGGTATTGGTAATTTGAATTTCATTTCGCACACCATCTGGGAACATCGGACGGATTGGACGATCAATTAAACGGGCGGTTAAGGTAGCGTTGTCTGACGGTCTTCCTTCACGCTTTAAGAAACCACCTGGAACCTTACCTACCGCGTACATTTTTTCAATATAATGAACCGTTAATGGAAAGAAATTCATTGGTGAAGGATTTTTAGATGCTACAGCCGCCGTCAAGACCACTGTGTCTCCATAACGTACTAAAACCGCTCCATTCGCTTGTTTAGCCATTTGTCCTACTTCAACAATTAAAGGACGGCCTCCCCAATTCGTTTCAAACACTTGTTTAGTTGTCATAACATAACTCCTTTTAATTTTTTATCATTCGGAGTAGCACTAAACAAAAATCAATCGTCTAAAGTTTAAACGCCTCATTTTTGTATAGTGTGAAACTCCGAACAAATCTATTAGTAATATAACAAAAAGGATGGCTAAATGCCATCCTTTAGTTGAAAGGATTAACGACGTAATCCTAATCTTTGAATTAAATCACGGTAACGAGTAACGTCCTTGTTACGTAAGTATGCAAGTAAGTTACGACGATGACCAATTTTTTTCATTAAACCACGGTAAGAATGAAAATCTTTCTTATGTGTTTTAATATGGTCGTTTAAGTTGTTGATGTCTTCTGTTAAGACAGCAACCTGAACCTCAACAGAACCGGTATCACCTTCGTGACGTGCGTATTCCTTCATGATTTCAGTTTTACGTTCTGGAGTTAATGCCATATTATTCACCTCTTTCTCTATTATTTCCTCACGCTAAGTAAAGCGTTGGTGATGCGCTAAACCGAGCGAGGGCTTTGTTCTGAATTTTCATACAGAACAATAACTAATTATAGTTTAAAGCCGTCTGGTAATCAAGATTTTTTCTTAATTAATTGAAAATAAGGTTTAAATTCGGCTGGGGCTTGATCTTCTTCTAATAAGTGAACAGCTAATTCTGATTGAGCGCTCTTTTTTGTGAACCCTTGGAAGTAGTATCTAAAATCTATGTGATAATGAGACCCTTCCGCTTTTTGTGAATTAGCAGGAATGGCAAATAAATTAAGGTCTACCAATTCGGATCGAGTAAGGGAATCAAATTTTAAACCCGTTTCTTCATAGAGTTCACGCAAGGCTGTTGTTTGCGTGGTCTCCCCTATTTCTACATGCCCTGCGGGTAATAAAGTTTTATGCAAGTAAGGATGACGAATAAAAACTAAAGACTGGTCTTGAAAAACCAAAGCAGAAGCTGATAAGTGTAGTGAACTTTTGCGGTCCAAGAGATTACTTTCGGGATATTGGTTTATTATTTCTTGAATCCTCAAAAACTTCTGCTGATTAAAGAAGGGTGAGACTTTGATCAATTCCTCTGCACGATTCAAAATTTCTGCTGCGTTAATTTGTTGCAAACAAATCCCTCACTTTTTTTATCAGATGGAAGGACCCTACAACAATAATAGGACGGGCTTGGTCTTCCATCAATTGTTTTAGGCCTGCACGACTATCCGGATATGAAATCACAGAGCTTCCTTTTTCTTTAAAAAGTTTTGCTAGCTCTTCTGTGCCCATCGCTCGATCCGGGAAATCGGGCTGAGTCACATAAAAATCAGCCGTTAGCTTTAATAATTCAGCTAGAATACTTGGAACGTCTTTATCTTTGAGAAAGCCACACAAAATGCTTAGCTTTTGGTCAGCATATAATGACTGTATGCTAGAGACCAATTCTTGAATCGCATCTAAATTATGGGCAGCATCTAAGATAATGTCGGGATTGCTTTGTACTTTTTCAAAACGTCCAATCATTCTTAAGTCTTTAAATACCTTTGCAATATCAGTCTGTAAGGGGAAAGGATTTTCGTGTTCTAACCATACTTGGTACCATGTAAAGACGGTCTTTAAATTTTCATTTTGAAAAGTCCCTAATAGCGGTAAATAAAGTTCAAAACTTTTGTGATTTAATTCCACTTGGTAATAATGTGGACGCTTGTATACGATTTTCTGATCAGAGCTGTCATAAAAAGTGCTTTTTTGCTCCAAGCTTATTTGTTTAAGACGGTCGACCACCCCTACTTTTTGATTAGGTGCTACAATGACCTGCTGATTAGGATGAACAATCCCGGCCTTGGTCTCTACAATCGCTTGTAATGAATCACCCAATAAATTTAAATGATCCATACCGATTTTAGTAAAGATGGCATATTCTGAGTGGCTAATTGCGTTGGTCGCATCAAGGCCACCACCTACACCACATTCTAAAACCAAATAATCACAAGCCAAGTGGGCATAATAAACCATCGCAATCAAAAAGGTAGTCTCAAATTGTGACAAATCCTTTTGCGGGTCTAGGCCTAAAATAATCGCCGCTTGATGGACTTCCGCCATGATGCGATTAAATTCTGACTGGCTAATCATTTTGTCATTCACTTTAATACTTTCACATTCTGAATATAAATGAGGACTGGTAAATAGCCCTGTGCGATATCCATGAGCGAGTAACAACTGTGAAATCATATTGGCAGTTGACCCCTTACCATTGGTTCCCGCAATGTGGATAATCTTAACGGCTTGATCAGGTTGGCCCAATTGTTTCAACATGGCTTTCAAGACTGCCAAACGATCGCCCTCACCATAAAGAATAGTGGGTAAGTTATCAGTTAGGCTTTCAATCATAAGGCGTTCACCTTAGGTAAAGACTGTAGGAATTCATTCCGTAACTGAACATCTTCATTAAAGGCTCCTAAGTAAAAATTGGTTCGGGTAATTGAATTAACTTTTTGGACGCCTCGCATTTCCACACACATATGCCGGGCATCAACTACCACAGCAACCCCTTTTGCATTGGTAATTTCCATCAAAACATCCGCTACTTCGCGCGTAATATTTTCTTGCACGTTTAACTTTCTGGCGGCATAATTTACCAATCTTGGTATTTTTGATAGACCAATAATTTGTCCATCTTGTGGCAGATAGCCGACATGAACATTCCCAAAGAAGGGTAACATATGATGTTCACACATAGAGTAAAAAGGAATATTATTAACTGCTACCATTTGTTGATTAGGGCTAGCATCGGTTGGGAACATTTTTCCCTCTGTAAACTTCTCTAAGCGTGTTGAAGCAGTGATTTCTTTTAGCGATTTGGCAACACGCTTTGGTGTCTCAATTAACCCTTCACGATCGGGGTCTTCTCCGATTTCAATTAAAAGCTCACGAACTAATTCTTCAATACGATCTAAATTAATTTCTTTCATTTTCATCCACTCTTTCTATTCTTTGATCTTGGGAGTCTTCTAACCGTTCTATTGCTTGCTGAATTTGCTCATATGCAAAAAAATTAGAATCAATAATTTCTTTTAAAGGAATTAACACAAACAAACGATTCATTATTTCAGGATGCGGTATAGTTAACTTAGGGTCTTCACTTTCTAAATGGTCAAAATATAAAATATCCAAATCTAAAGTTCTAGGACCCCAAACCACCAATCGCTTTCTTAATAACTTGGCTTCTATTTCATGTAGGTATTCCAATAAGTCATAAGGGTCCAAGTCCGTTTCAATGGCAAGCGCTTGATTAATAAAGTCGTCTTGCACCACTCCTCCTACTGGAGAAGTCTGATAAAAAGCTGAAGCTTTAATCAAATTAATTTGTGGATGAGCCACTAAAAGTTCTTGCCCCTTTCGCAAGTTAGCCATGCGGTCTCCTAAGTTAGATCCGACACTCAGATAAACAGTCGCCATCTTCTATCCCTCCAATTCAATTTCAGCGGAATCTAAAATACCATCGATGGGCAATTGCAATTTGCGAACGTTGACTTTGACTTGACTAATTAGTTGTGGATTGGATTGTTTTATTAAATCCAAAAGGTCAAAAGCAACTGTTTCAATCAAGTCGACTCGTGTTTTTTGAACATATTCAGCAATTAGATCATAAAAATGCGCATAAGAGACTGTTTCATTTAAATCATCACGTGTGACGCTGGCCTTCATGGTCACCGTCAAATCAACAGCGATGTTTTGACCTAATTTCTTCTCTTCAGGGAAATAGCCAATATGCGAATAAAAACGCATGTTATTTAATTTTATTTTAAACATAACTCCTCCTATTTAAGTGGATAGGCAGCAAAATTTGTATCTGCTAAACCATCAGACAAGCGCAGGTGGTTACCAATCAATGAAGCAATTCGGTGAGAGCTTCCTACATGAACGCGAAGCATTTCGATGCCCATAAAAGCAGCGATAGCTGATAGGGCAGCAGAGGCTTCATCTCTTTGTCTAAATCCTTCTTCCGTTTCAACATCTACATTAAAGCCAGCTTCTTGCAGAGTATTTTGGATGAAACGTTTACGAGAAACCCCTAAGAAACAAGTGAAGCCTTTTTGGTGAATCTGATTGGCTTGGTGAATTAATTGGTAGTTCTCACGTTTAGTCAGACCAAAGCCAATACCTGGGTCAAGTGCAATCCGGTCTTTTGATATGCCCGCTTCACGCGCATACTCTAAAGACTTATCAAAATACTTATCCATCAATTCAACAGCGTCCATTTTTGCAAAGGCGTCCAATTCCTCTTTGGTAAAGACGCCTTCCGCTCCAAATTTAGGAAAAACCTTAGCGGATGGATGGTCTGGACGCACAATCACTGGATTAGCCATTACAATGACGCCAGCTTGAGTAGGCGCAATGACTGATGCCATACGCGGATCCCCTAAAAGTCCGGTAATATCGTTAATAATATCGGCTCCAGCTGCTAGTGCTGCTTGGGCGACCTCAGATTTCCACGTATCGACTGAGATTATTACATCAGATTGAGCTCTTAGCGCCTTGATGACTGGGATGACACGTTGGATTTCTTCTTCAATGGCCACATAAGTCGAACCTGGACGGGTAGATTCCCCTCCAATATCAATCATCTGACAACCTTGGCTAATAAGTTCTATCGCTCGATTATAAGCCGCTTCTAGACCAAACCACTTTCCTCCATCCGAAAATGAATCAGGGGTCACATTGACAATTCCACACAGTATTGTAGGTTCTCCATGCTGAATTTTATGTTGGTTAAAACGAAAAATTGGCCGTCTTCTTTGACTACTGTCCATAATCAACTCTCCCACTTGAATATTTTTAACTCAAAAAAAAGAGCACTCTCCTAAAGAGTGCCCCCACAAGATGAAAACAGCGGAGGCGATTATCCATCGCGTGAGAATCACTTCGTCTTCTAGCGACATCCCATCTAGAAGCACTTTACGTAGATAACCTACTCTGTTTTTGAATTCCTCTATATTGTAAGGGAATACATTAAAAATTACAATGTTAGAATTTTATAGCTTATTTCATCTTGAAGTGCGCTTTCAACTCCATAATTAAGTCACGGGTTTCAGCTGCTTTTTCGAAATTCATTTCTTTAGCATAAGATTTCATCAACATCGTCAAACGCTCCAATTCTTCTTCTCTTTGCATCCGTGAGAGTTGTTTGAAGTCTAACAAAACATTTTCTTGACGATCTTCCGCTTCCACATCATGAGTGATACGAATTAAATCGCGAATATCTTTTTTAATAGTCGTCGGTGTAATGCCATGTTCTTCGTTATAAGCTGTTTGAATTTGACGTCGCCTTTCCGTCTCATCAATCGCTCTCTGCATGGAGTTAGTGATTCGGTCTGCATACATGATTACGCGACCGTTTTGATTACGAGCGGCTCGACCAATGGTCTGAACCAAGGCACGTTCTGATCTTAGGAACCCTTCCTTGTCAGCATCTAAAATGGTCACTAGAGAAACTTCAGGAACATCTAAGCCCTCTCTTAACAAGTTAATACCGATTAGGACATCAAAAATACCTAATCGGAGGTCACGGATAATTTCCGTTCGTTCCAAGGTTACAATATCTGAATGCAGGTATTTAACTTTAATATCTAATTCTCTGAGATAATCTGTTAGATCTTCAGACATTTTTTTGGTTAAAGTGGTCACAAAGACACGTTCATTTCTTTTCACCCTTAAACTAATTTCGGAAACTAAATCATCAATTTGTCCCTTAATCGGTCGTACTTCAATAACTGGATCTAATAAGCCAGTTGGACGAATGATTTGTTCCACATATTCATTATTAGTATGTTCTAATTCATAAGGACCCGGTGTGGCTGAGATATAAATAATTTGATTAATATGATCTTCGAACTCATTGAGTTTAAGAGGACGATTATCAACTGCTGAAGGCAAACGAAAGCCGTATTCAACTAATTGTTCTTTACGCGCTCGGTCACCGTTATACATTCCACGAATTTGTGGCATGGTAATATGGGACTCGTCCGCTACGATTAGAAAATCATCTGGGAAGAAATCTAATAGAGTATATGGTGGCTCCCCTGGCGCACGACCATCCATATGGCGTGAATAATTCTCAATACCTGAACAGTAGCCCATTTCCAATAACATTTCGATATCATAGTTGGTACGTTGTTCTAGTCGTTGAGCTTCTAACAATTTGTTTTCAGAGCGTAAGACTTCCAGTCTCTCCTCTAATTCTTTTCGAATGCTTTCAACTGCTCTTTGCGTTTGATCCTGATTGGCTACGAAGTGGGTAGCCGGATAAATGGGATAGTGTTCAACATCATTTTTTATTTCACCCGTTAATACATCCACTTCACGGATACGATCAATCTCATCTCCAAAAAATTCAACCCGAATGACTTCTTTATCTCTTGAAGCTAAAAAGATTTCTAAGACGTCCCCACGTGCTCTAAAAGTTCCACGTTGAAAATCAATGTCATTGCGGACAAACTGCATGTCGACTAAGCGAGCCATCACTTGGTCACGGCCAATTTCTTGACCTTGGCGTAAAGAAAGCACATGCTCACGATACATGTCCGGGTCAACCAATCCATAAATACACGACACTGATGCGACTACAATTACATCGTCTCTTTCTAATAACGAAGAAGAAGCCGAATGACGCAACTTATCAATTTCGTCATTGACACTGGATTCTTTTTCGATATAGGTATCAGAAGATGGTACATAGGCTTCTGGTTGATAGTAATCATAGTAGGATACAAAATATTCGACAGCATTATCAGGAAAAAATTCTAATAATTCGGAATATAATTGACCGGCCAAGGTTTTATTATGGGCTAGGACTAGAGTTGGCTTGTTGACTTCTTCAATAACTTTAGCGACCGTATAGGTTTTTCCCGTACCGGTAGCCCCCAGTAAAATCTGTTCTTTTTTTCCTTCTCTTAAACCAGCCGCTAACTCTTTAATTGCTTGGGGTTGATCACCAGCTGGTTCATAAGGAGATACCACCCTAAATTTATTACTCTTCAAAAACTCGCCTCCATTTGTACGTGTGTTCTTAATAAGTTACACAAATTAAGCTTGTCTCACAAGTTCAATGCTTGATAAGTAAGCTGACTTAAATTTTTTATTGCAAGTTGACTTTGTCTTCTGTATAATGTTTCATGTTGACTAAGTTTTCAGACTTAGACTAGATTTATTGAAAAGAGGTGACCATTCATGGCCAACACAGCATCAGCAAAAAAACGTACACGTCAAACTGAAAAAGTTTCTAGCCGTAAACGCACTCAAGTTTCTGCTTTAAGAACTGCAATGAAAAAAGTTCGCGTAGCAGTTGAAACTGGCGAAGGTGATGTTCAAGCATTATATCAAGCAGCAGTGAAATCAATTGATTCTGCCGCATCTAAAGGCTTAATTCACCACAACAAAGCAGCGCGTGATAAATCACGTTTAGCTAAATTAATTGCATCTGCTAAATAATAATTGAGCTTCCATTGGGAGCTTTTTTATTTTGTCTAATAATCAAACCAAGCATCCTTATTAATTTTTATTTCCTTATAGTCATCACAATAAAGCTCTGGCTTTTGTGCTAGACCATATACGGATGAGAGATAAATAGGGATGCTTTTTTATAATCTCACTTTATAAATACTTATCCAGTAATTCTTGTCGAGTGTATTTACTTAAATAAGATACTGGAACATCTAATTGCGTCAAAGCTCCTGCTCTTCCTTCACTAGCTAGACGGTAAACCGCTCTAGCATAAGCTAGCAGTAGATTGGCTTGATTAAGTCTTGGCTGGTTAAAACTTAAGGTTAAATCATAAATAGTAACCTCTTCGTTGGCGATTGCTGTTCGAATTAAGCGTCCGGCTTGAACTTCTTTTGAAAGTTTGGCCAATTGATCGCTAGTTGTAAAATGCAGTCGCATTTCAGCTTGGGAAAGAAAATTAGGTAGTGCCTGTAATTGATCCTCAATCCTGTCAGGATCAACTCCTTCTTCTAAGACTAGGTAAGCCACTCTTTCTTGATAATCAGAAAAACCTAAATCAGGTTGTTCTCCATCCAAGACAGATTGAAGGCTTTGAGGAGAGGCTTTTAAATAAACATTGGCTTCCGCCACTCCTTCCAAACTAAAAATTGTTTCACTCATTTTTTGACTCCATTCATTTTCAACAAAATGATAGTTTGTCGCTTGCGGCATAACAGCTTCTGCCAACAATTGGTTAACAGTATATAAACCAGGATTCCACCCCACGCCAATGACGGCTAATTTGTGATGGACTTGACTGATGGAGTCAATCGTTTTTAATAAGAGAGCTGGCTTGGCATAAAAATTATAAGCATCTACCAGATTAAAATCAGCCGCATATTCTGATAGATTTTCGGGATTGTCATAAGTGGATCCGCTACAGACTATCAAAACATCAATTGACTCTTTAAAGTTAATTATTTGTTCCATTGAGTGAATAGGCAAGGTCTGCAAATATTTTGGTAAGTCCTGCTTACTTTGACGGCTAAAAATATGTTGGATAACTAAATCTTCATGTTGTTCTACCGCTTCCATTAGTGACTGACCCACTTGATCAAAACCTACGATAGCTAAACGTACTTTTCGCATAGGAACCTCCTTAAATTAAAGTTGCATGATTTTTGTAAGTATAAGGTAGAAAGAAGTATCCTTATTTCCCAATCCTGTTTTCATTTGATAATCTGCTTGGATAAGTTGTAAATAAAGCTGACTGAGTTCTTCTATCTGCATTTGTCGACTAGACTGAAGTGCTAACTTTACTCGATAAGGATGGACAGATAATATTTGAGCCATCTCTTCTTGCTGCATTCCTTGCTGTTGAAGCAATTTGACTTGTATAAACAATCGGAATTGAGAAACAATTAAGGCATGTAATTGGATGGGCTCGTGCTTCATTAAAATTAAATCTTGATAGATTTGAATCGAGCGATCAATCTTACGAGCAAGGATGGCATTAGTTAATTCAAAGACATCCGATGCTAGACTGCGAGTGACCAAAGAATTTACAACCTCCAAAGTCACTTTTTGACCACTTTGAGCAAATTGTTTCAGCTTCTCTAATTCGGCTACTGCTTGACTTAATTGATAATCTACACGTTTTAACAAGGCCTTTTGAGCTTCTGTTGTCATCTCAAAGGAAGCACTTTGAATATAATTTTGAACAAAGGCTTGAACGTCAGATTCTTCAAGTGGTGAAATATTAATATAGTTTGTCTCTTTAAGAAAAGTTTTGGTTAGCTTTCGCCTTTTATCCACTTGATCATGGGGAACGATAAAAAGAATACAGGTCGAAGGGTTGGGATCCTTCAAATAATCTATCAAGCGTTTTGTCTGACCATCCGTCATTTTCTGTTGAGGTTGACTAATTAAAAAATCCACTTGATCGACTATGATTAAACGTTGGTCGACAAAAAAAGAATAAGTTTCCGCCTCGTCTAAAATGGTATCAATGGATACTTCGCTAGCATCAAAGCTAGAAAGATCTAATTCACCGGCCAACGTTTCAATTTTTTGGGCCAAAGCTTGTCGAAAACTTTGCTGAAGATAAACTTCACTACCTTGGAGACAGTAAACATTCTCAATCTCCCCTTGGGCCAAGGCTTGTTTTGCTTTTTGAAAGTCCATAATACCCCTCCTTTCCCTCTCAAATAAGTGTACCAAATAAATTATGCTTTGTATCCTTTAAAGTCTTTAAACTTGCCGACAGTTTCTTGTATAATAAAGTTATTATTATAGTCTCAGAAAGGAATTTATTATGCAACCAATTATCGCAATTACCGGTAGTATTACACCGATTCAAAATGATCCAAATTATGCGGCTTTCAATGCCACATACACACCCCATTTTTTTGTGGAAGCTGTAATTGAAGCTGGAGGAATCCCACTTGTTCTTCCTATTAACAATCACTATCCTATAGAAGCTATTATTGACCGCGTAGATGGTCTACTATTAACTGGTGGACAAGATGTAGATCCGCGTTTTTATCAAGAGGAACCTCATTTAAAATTAGGTTCTTTAAATCTAGATCGTGATCATCATGAATTAAAATTAATTAAGCATTTTATGCAAGCGGGAAAACCGATTCTAGGTATTTGTCGTGGCATGCAATTAATTAATGTTTATCAAGGCGGTAACCTCTATCAAGACCTCAGTTTGTATCCAGATTGGGCCATTCAACACGTTCAAAAATCAGAATTAGACCGCGTCACTCACCGGGTAAAAATTGCTGCCGATTCACGATTAAGTAAATGGATGGGAACAGGGGATTACGTCAATAGTCTTCACCATCAAGCCATTAAAGAATTAGGTAAAGACTTAAAGGCTATTGCATGGTCTGGTGATCAATTAGTTGAAGCCTTTGAGTCCACTGATCCAAATGTCGACATCTTAGCTGTTCAATGGCACCCTGAACTTACTCACAAACATCAAGAGAGCAGTCGAGCTATCTTTAAGGATCTAGTGGAACGTGCCAAAAACAAAAAATAAATCTTTATATATTAAACAAAAAACGAATCCTTTTAAGGATTCGTTTTTATTTTTAGAATTGACTGCGATCACCGTACATATATGGCTCATCTGCTGAGAACATGTAGGATCGATGATGATAACGCATGGAAAGTATTAGACCTACCCCGACCATATTAGATAGTATTGCTGATCCCCCCTGGGAGATAAATGGTAATGGTACTCCCGTTATTGGAAGTAAACCAATAGTCATGCCAACATTCTCTAAAACGTGGAAAAGAATCATAGTAATGACTCCTGCAGAAATATAGGTATAGTACTCATTTTGAGTCTCAAAACAAGTTTGAACCATTTGATAAATCAAAACAAAATAGATTACCAGAATAACCGCCGCACCGAAAAAGCCAAAATTTTCACCTATGGTAGTGAAAATAAAGTCTGATTCCCGAACCGGAACAGGCACTTCAGAAATGCCAAATCCTTTACCATAAAGTTGTCCGGAGCCAATGGCTAAAATTGATTGAACGAGCTGATATGATTCACCCCTAGTATCTGAGAAAGGTTCTAACCAAGTGGTTATCCGCCCTAACTGGTATGGTTGGAAACCAATTTTGAGTAAAATATCTGGGAAGAAGACTGCTAATAAGATTAGTCCCCCTCCAACAAGTAAACCAACTGAAAAAACTGGAAATAGAATTTTCCAAGATACACCTGATAAAAGAATCAAGCCAGCAATAATCGACAACATCACTAAGTTGGTTCCCAAATCATTTTGCATTTGAACTAATAGTAAGACAGGGGCTGAAGTCAATAACAGTTTACCAATTAAGATAAAATCACTTTTGATCGTCCGATTAGTATTTTGACTATTGTGTTCTGTTACCAAGCGCGACAGATAAATAATCAAGGCAGGTTTCATCAACTCTGAAGGTTGAAAAGACAAAGGTCCTAATTTGAACCAAGACTTGGCTCCAGTCATCATTGCCGTTTGTCGGTCATGGAAAAAGAGAACAAGCACTAATAGAAAGAGTCCAATTCCATAAAGATAGATGGATAACTTCCAATACTGTTCACTGTCAAACTGCATAACAATGATAACCACTAAAGATCCTAAGGCATACCATAAGGCTTGTTGTAAAGTTGGCCCTATTCCTTGATTAGAAATCATTGCAGTAGTGGCATATACTATTGCTAAGCCCATTAAGCATAATAATAGGACAGTTAAAATAATACCATAATCGATTCTGTTTTCCTGATAGCTAGCAATTCTTCTATTTATTTGCATTAATATTTCTTCCTCCTTAAGGATAAGACATATTCGATGAATTTACTGAATGAAATTATTTCATTAAAGTCCCTATTTTATCTGACTTTAAATCTAAAGTTAGAACATTTACAAAAGCTCCAATAAAGAAAATGAGACAATTCAAATAAATCCAAAACATGATGACTAAAATAGCACCCAAAGCAGTATTGCTATTGAGCGACTGGTTAAACTGAACAATGGTCCCAAACAGTTTACCCAACAGTGTGAAAGCTATTACAGAGAAAAGCGCACCCGGAATAGCCTTGTTATATTTTAAATGATGATGTGGTAAATACGAATAAACAATCACTAAGAAAGCAAAGAGGACGAAAATGGATCCCCAACTTCCCCCTCTCAACCAAGTAAACAGAAAGCTCAAATCGCTTCTTAGGTACTGATCAATCCAGGTCAGTAAATACTCACCAAAAGTAAAAACAAATGTCGACACCAATATAACTAAGACACTAACTAAGGTAAAAAGATAAGCAAATAAACGTTGAATTAAAAAGTGTCTTTTACTCTCTACACTATAAATATGATTGAGTATTCTTTGCAAGGCATTAAAAACGTTGGAAGCTGGCCATAAAGCTAGGGCTAAACCGATTGGAACCCAGCTAGTAGAGGCTGTTTGATAGTATTGTTGAATCATTGGAATCAAGGACTTAGCTACTTGTCCGGGCAAGGAAGTTCTCAAAAACCCAATGACTTCTTCATAAGAGTAAGGCAAGAGCACAATCAAATTAGAAAAGGCTAATAGTATGGGAATAACCGCTAAAAGAATATAATAGGATACTTCTGCTGCATATGAGCCAAACGCAAGACCTTCAAGTCGCTTTTTAACTAGGTCCACCACTCTTTTAACTTGGTCTTTAGACTTGGTATTTAAAAAAGCCATTAACGATACTCTCCCTTCTTATAACTTCTATAGATTACCATAATCATCGACTAAATGCACTTGAATGTCTAAGCTAAATCGACAAAATCAATGGGATAGCTTAGACAATAATTGGCAATAAGGGTATAATTAAAGAGAATAAAGAACGGAGGGAATTTATGTCTAACGGTGTTACTTTTTACTTTATGCGGCACGGTGAAACGATATTTAACCACAACGGTCAAATGCAAGGTTGGTCCGATGCCCCCCTAACTGCTAAGGGAATTGAGCAAGCAAGAGCTTCTGGTCGTGGCATTGCAGATATCCATTTTGATGCGGTTTATTCCAGTGATCTACACAGAACGCAAGAAACTCTCCGCTATGTTCTGGATGAAAACCATCATAAAGACCACTACGAAGTCCAATTGATGAAAGAATTAAGAGAAGTTTTTTTTGGGTCATTTGAAGGTCAACCCGCTTCAAATCTCTTTGGTGCAGTAGATGAACATCTATTGGCCGCTGGTATCGATGTTAAAAAAATGGATAAACCAATTGAAATGCCTAAGCTTTTAAAATTAGTAAAGCACTTAGACCCAGAACATTTGGCTGAAAATTATCTTGAATTTTGGGATCGTATCGAGTCGGGACTTTTAGTTCTATTAAATAAACATGCTGGGACGAATCAAAAAATATTAATTATGAGTCATGGCATGGCCATAAGTAATCTGATCCACGGCTTGGTAGCTGATTTTGAGGGCAACCAACCCTTAGCTAATTGTTCTTTATCTATTGTGGAATATCGTGATGGACAATTTCGTTTGAATGCTTTTAATCAAACCAATCATTTTATCTACGATAAATAAAAGAAACACTAATTTATATTTAAATTATTAATAAAACACCGGGTACAAGACCCGGTGTTTTTTTTTTTTAGGAACTTAAATATTAGGACACTTTAGCCTGCATCCGATACATTTCAGCATATTGTCCATTTAAGGCCATTAATTCATGATGGTTACCCTGTTCTTTAATTTCACCATTATCCATTAAAATAATTTGGTCAGCATGCTGGATAGTCGACAGGCGGTGGGCGATAATGAAGGTCGTCCGGCCCTTTTGTAATACTTTCATAGCTGCTTGAATGATATTTTCAGTCTCGGTATCAATATGCGAAGTCGCTTCATCCAAGATTAAAATCTTTGGATCAGAAGCCAGAGTCCGGGCGAAGGAAATCAACTGCCGTTCGCCTGAAGAAAGGGATTGACCTTTTTCAACCACCACTTCATCGATTCCTCTGTCTAATTTAGCAATCATCTCTTTTGCTCCAACTTGTTCGATGGATTGCATGATTTTTTCTTGACTTATTTTAGGATCATTCATAGAGATATTACTAGCAATGGTTCCTGAAAATAAATAAGGCTCTTGCAGGACAATTCCCATATCAGCTCGGACACTCTCGCGCGAGAAGTTTTGAATATCTTGGCCATCAATTAATATTTTGCCCTCTTGAGGGTCATAAAAGCGGAAAATTAAATTAATAATGGAAGATTTTCCTGAACCGGTATGGCCTACCAAACCAATGGTCTGGCCCGGTTGAACCTCAAAATTAATATCCTTTAAGACTTTTTGATCACCCTTATAAGCAAAGCTAACATTTTGAAAACTAACACGGCCTTCACCCATTTCAAATTCAGCTTCTTGGTCTTTCTCACTTGGATGATCCATCAAGGAAAAGACCCTAGAGGCTGAAACTAAAGATTGTTGTAACATAGTCATTAAACGCACAATTTGAGTAATCGGATCAAATAGGCGAGATACATAATTAATTAAAACATATAACTTACCAACAGAAATTCCTAAAACACCATCCAGGTATTGCGTCCCAAGGTAAGTGACCACAAGTAAAATCCCAATATTTTTCAATAAGTCAGCCAGTGACCAAGAGAGTCTTGAATCGATTTTTTGGGATTGTAATCTTGATTGATACCATTCCTCATTGGTAGCTTCAAACTCCTCACTTAACATTTCTTCTTGTCCAAAAGCTTGAACAATTGTTACCCCTTGAATAATCTCAGCCGTCTTACTATTTAATTCAGAGATACTCTCACGCCATTTAGTATTAACTGGCGTAATTTTACGCATATAAATGATTTGCCAAACGATAAAAATAGGAATAAATAAGAGAAAAGCTAAACCAATTTTTAAATTGACATAGAGTAAAGCGGCATAAATACCAATGACCGTCATTAAGTTGATCAACATACGATTACAAAAGTTTTGATAGAAAGACTGACGTAAAACTTCCGTATCATTAACAATGCGAGCTGCAATTTTACCAGCTGGCTTATCATCAAAATAAGAAACCGGTAAAGTTTGCATATGTTGATGAGCTTGGTCTCTGACCTTCTTACTCAACTGATTGGCCACAAAGGACATTAATATATAAGCCGAGTAAGAAAGGACAGCGGATGAAAGTAAAATTAAGACATAACGGATAAAGAAGCTAATCACTTTGGACTGTTCAATGATTTGATTACTAGTGACTTGATTGGCTGCATAATCGATTAAATCTTTAGCCAATAAGGGAGCATAAACAGAAAGACCAACCGAAGCAATCAGAAACAAAACTCCTAGTAAAAATTTCCATTTAGCATATTTCAGATAGGACAGTAGACGCTTAAAGGTTTCCATTTTCGCCCTCCTCCTTTAATTGATTCAGATATTGTTGGTGATACCAACCCTTACTTTCTAAGAGTTCTTCTGGTTTTCCTCTTTCAATGATTCGCCCGTCTTCTAAAACTAGCACTAAGTCTGCATGAGAAACAGCTGAAAGTCGATGGGTTATGATAATATTCGTTTTTCCTTGACGCGCGGCTTGAATATTTTTAATAATAGCTGTTTCGGTCTTCGCATCCACTGCAGATAGCGAATCATCCATAATTAAAAGCTCTGGTTTACGAATTAAGGCTCGGGCAATCGCAACCCTTTGCTTTTGTCCACCTGAGATGGCTACCCCTTTTTCACCGATTAATGTTTCTAGCCCATTACTCATATGGTCTATATCTTTAGTAAAATCAGCTGCTTCAATCGCTTCATTCAGTTCCGTTTCTGTTGCATCATTTTTTCCAAAAAGGATATTGTCTTTAACAGAGCGAGAGAAAAGCACATGATCTTGAGGAACATAGCCGATTAGACTAGCTAGTTGATCAGAATGGTATTCAACGATTGAATGACCATTAATTTTTAAGGATTCAGGATCAGCGACTGGGTACTGACGTAAGAGTTGACGAACTAAGGTCGACTTGCCTGAACCAGTTTTTCCAACAATTCCTAGTGTTTGTCCGGCTTTTAGAGAAAAATCAATGGCTTGAATAACCGACTCTTGATCATCAGGATAGGCAAATTGAAAGTCTTTGAAGTCAATTTGTTCAATATTATCAATTGATAGATTTCCTTCTTTACCAAAAAGATCATCGGCTTTTTCTATTTCTTGAATCTTACGGTGTGAAACCTGACCCTGTTGATAGATAGCAACTAATTCAGACATTCCCCAAATTACTTCATTAAACATTCCTAAATAAATTTGGAAGGTAATCAATTGACCAATTGATAGTTGTCCTTGATTGACATAGTACGCTCCTAAGGCCAGACCGATACCTGTTGAAAGGCCAGAAAAAATACGAGCAGAAGGTCCGAAAAAACCAAATAAGAAGTTCATTACATTGGTTTGTTTGACAACATCTCTGGTTCTTTCCTGAAAACGCACTTGCTCTAGGTCTTTCTTACCGTATGCACGAATGACTCTTACACCATCCACTGTTTCTAAGACTTCGTTCGATAATTTTGCAACAGCATCACGACTAGCTTCGTAACGTTTATCTGCTTCTTTTCCTAGAAAATGGATAAGCACTCCAAAAATAATTAAAGGAATAATTGAAATCAATGTCAGTTTCCAGGAAATAGTGATAAACATGACGAGAAGAATTGAAATCAGCCAAGATCCATCAGAGATAATAATTAAGAAGCCGTAGGCTAATGTTTCCCCTAAATGGTCAATATCTGAAGTCATCCGAGTCATTAAATCCCCCGACCGGTAATTTTCATAAAATGGTAATTTTAAATAGGTCAATCTTCGGAATAGTTTTTGACGAACTTGTTTGGTAAACAGTGACGATCGGCCAAAAAGAATCACTAACCAAGAAGCTTCCACTAAGTAATTTGATACTGCCGCTACTGTGAAGACAGCTAAATAGAGTATTAAGGCCTTAGAATCCAATGATTTTTTGACAATCGCATCAATAAATAATTGAATGATATAATTAGGAACAATGGCTAATAGACCTGATAAAATAGCTAATAGACCACCAATAAAATAAGCCATTTTATGTTCCTTAATAAATTGATATAAAGCAGCTAACATTTCTCCCCTTCTTCCTACTTTCTTTCATAATAAATTGGCACAAAAAAAAACCTATTCAAGAGACTCCTTAAATAGGTGTAATCGTTATGACTGCAGACTTCTAGCCTTGCTAGAAAGTCTTCCTATTTATTATGAAAGGAGTTTTATTGGACTTTGAATCATAATTTAAAAGATTAAAGTTAATCATTTTATTTAAACTCCTTTCTTAATTTGATGAATCTATTGTATACCTTTTCATGTAAACTGTAAATACTGATTTTGTTTTATTTGCAATTAAGCAAGAATAGAGTATCGTATAATTAGAGATAATATTTTATTAGGAGGGTTTTTTATGAAAATTGTAGTGCTTGAAAATTTAAAAGTCCCACAAGAACGTATTGAAGAAATGGCGAAGCCTTTAGTCGAAGCTGGCCACGAGTTTAAATATTACCCAGAAAAAACCACCGATTCAGATGAAATGGTTAAAAGATGTCAAGGGGCAGATATTATCACCTTAGCAAATAATCCCTTACCTGAAGAGGTTCTAGACCAGTTAGACCAATTAAAATACATCAACGTAGCTTTTACTGGGGTTGACCATATTCCATTGATCAAGGCTAAAGATCGGGATATTTTAGTATCCAATGCAGCAGGTTATGCCAATACAGCAGTCGCTGAATTAGTCATCGGTATGACCCTCAACTTGTTACGTCAATTAAGGGCAAGCGACCAAGAAGTACGACTCACCGAAGATTTCCCCGGCATTCGTCAAGGCTCTGAGATCAAAGGTAAAACAGTGGGGATTATCGGTACCGGTAAAATTGGTAAAGAAACCGCTAAATTATTTAAAGCTTTTGGAGCTAATTTAATGGGCTTCAACCGCAGTCGTGACCAAGAATTGATTGATATGGGGATGGATTACTCTTCATTAGAAGAACTCTTAGCTCAGAGTGATATTATTACCATTCACCTACCACTTAATCGAGAAACACAACAATTTTTCGGTGAAAATCAGTTAAAAGCAATGAAAGAATCAGCCATCTTAATTAATTGTGCCCGCGGTCCTATTGTTGACGCCAAAGCCTTAGCTGAAGCTTTAGCTGAAGGAGAAATTGCTGGGGCAGGAATTGATGTCTTTGATAGTGAAGCGCCTTTACGTGAAGATCATCCGCTTCTGTCAGCACCTAACACTTTACTTTCTCCTCATATCGGTTACTTCACTCATGAGGCTATGGATATTCGCGCTCAAATAGCTTTTGAAAATATCTATCAATACCTTAAAGACCAACCTCAAAACCTAGTCTAATACTCCTTATAATAAAAGCATCCTAACATTAGTTAGGATGCTTTGTTCTTTCTATTAATAATTTTTGAGAGAATTAGTATAAATCATAGACCACATCAAAAAGATCTTTATCTTTTTCGATTTTAGCTTTATTCCCTATGACAGCCAGCGAATAGTCTTTAAGTGATTTTTCTAAACCAACTGCCAATTCCTTCAACTGCTCATTAGTTACAGCAATCATTTCTTCTTTTAATTGACTAATCATTTGATGATCTAAGCCGGTCAAATGTAAAGTGAGAGCTTCTACACCTTTTTCATGGGCAGATTTTGGACGCTCTAATGGTGAAAGACTACCTATAATGTTCTTAAGTAGTTCACTTTCTGAAAGATTTAATTGTCGCACATAATCAGGTATAGCCAAATAACTTTCTACTGATTGACGAATATTGGGATCGCGATAGGACATCATGTATAAAGATCCCATGCGATCATGGCCATAACCTGAACCATAAGCTCCACCTTGTACCCGAATGGTATTCCATAAATAGCCCAAATTCAATTCATTAGCCAAGACCTTCGAAACACCTGAATACTGTAAATTTTCACTAGCATCTGTAGCAAGTCCAACATAGTTGACGTCTTGAGCTGTGACAAAGGCTTCATTCTGTTTCTTACCACTTGGATAAGTTTGAATAGGCCCAAGATCTTTAATTGGAAGTTGTTCAAAAGCTTTGAGCACTTTATTTTTAATCAAAGTTGCCCGCTCTTGATTACCAGTATATAGAATATTTAAACGATTAAAGTTAAGGACTTTTTGATAGCTGGTATTTAATTGGTCTAATAAAATATCGGCTTTTCCTTCTTTAAGTAAATCACGACATTCTTTTAGATAATTAAAGAAATCGATTCCTGAAGTCATTTGTTCTAATTTAAGGGCAGGTTTATATTGGCTGAGGGCTCGCTTAAGTGCTAAAACATGCGCTCCAAAGTTTATACGATTTTCAAAGCCTGCAATTAATTCTTGGATAATGCGTAAAATTTCTTGCTGGTCTTCAATCAAGGTCGAAACCATAATTTCTTGCATCAATTCAATTAAATGATCGGATGAAGCTTCTAGCGCTTTCCCATTTAAAGCAAAGTAGGTTTGAATACTGCCGTCCAATTTTGGAACGATATCTACCGAAGCTAAGATGCCGCCGGTATGTGTATCGATTTGACGCTGCAGTTGATCGGAAGAATATTTTTTTGTTGCTAAAGCTGACATCAGCTTAGCCAATAATGAGAGACGTGAGTAATCTTCTAATTCAAGGTCACGAATATCCCAATAAAGCGATAAATAATCAATGCCAGAAGTAAATTGGTTGGCATGATAGAACTTACCTTTACCCTTTTCAAGCTCACTAATTGCTAGAGGTAATTCTTCTGTTTTTGTGGTTAAATCTTCTTTAGTCAACATTGGTATTTTGGCCAAATCTTCCGGCTTATCGGCTGATACTTGTCGCTCAATCAGGGCTTGAGTTGAAGCTACCAAGTCTTCCACTTCTTGTTGAGAGAGTTGAGACTTGTAATCTTGCAATTCTTGATGTTGTTTAGCTTCTTTTTGATCATTTAGACCCGGTTGTGCTTCTAATGTAATGGCTACACGATAATTGTTATCTAATAATTTTTCTGTGATTAATTTTTCGAAGTAGCCCTCTTTACCTAGCTTTCTCAATTCTTCTAAACGCTCAGAGAAGGAAAGAATCTCAAAAGGTGAAAAGTCGTACAACCAGGTTTGATAGGCTGATAAGGTATAAAAGAGACCACGAGGACGTGATTCTGAAATGACTCTTTCTTTCAAGCGGAAGCTGATTTTATTAATGGAAGCTTGAATGATTTCAGGATCGATGCCTTCTTCAATCAACTTAGCTAAAGTTTCTTTGACAACCTTTTTAAAGTCGTCCATCTTATCAGCGGATGAGTATTTAGCTAGGATCATAAAGACTTCCGTATAACCAGGGAAATCATGACCTCCACTAATGTCGCCCCCAATTTCTGCATCAAGCAGGGCTTTCTTCAATGGGGACTGATTATTACCAAATAAAATTTCTTCCAAAATTTCGAACCCCATAGCTTCTAGTAAGTTATCAGCCGTTGAAACATGCCAAGCTAAACATAGATAGTCTTTGTCAGCTGGGTCATCTCCTTCAGTAATCGAATAAGCTTGCTGAATATCTTTTTCTTTAGGCTCTTGGATATTGAATTTCAAATCGACTGCTGGTGTTTTACCCTTACCATCAAAGTATTCTTCTAACATTTCGAAAGCATGATCAATGTCCAAATCACCGTATAGAACGGTTAGTGAATTACTTGGATGGTAATATTCTTGATGGTAGTCTACAAATTCTTTTTGGGTCAAATCTGTGATAGCTGATGGTAGTCCGCCTGATTCATATTGATAAATAGAGTCCGGATATAAAGATTGATTCATGATATGATACATTTGATCATCCGGTGATGCCGTTGCCCCTTTCATTTCATTATAGACGACCCCTTTATAAATCAGGTCATCCTCAGCCTTTTCTAAATGATAATGCCAGCCTTCTTGCGCTAAAATCTGAGGATTTTGACGGAAATTCGGCTCAAAAACGGCGTCTAAATATACGCTCATCAAGTTACTAAAATCTTGGTCATTAGTTGAAGCAACAGGATAAATAGTCTTATCCGAAAAAGTCATTGCGTTAACAAAAGTATTCATTGAACCTTTGATAATCTCTACGAAAGGTTCTTTAGATGGATATTTTTTAGACCCATTAAGGACGGAATGCTCAATAATATGCGTTATCCCATTGTCACTATACGGTGGTGTTTTAAACCCGATGGTAAAGGATTTATTCTTATCCTCATTTTCTAAATAAAGGACTTGAGCCCCGGTTTCTTCGTGGACATATAAATGACCCATCGAGTGTATATCTGTTATATTTTGACTTTCTATTTTTTTAAATGGCATGTATTAACCTCCTAGTTAAATGTTTACTTCCTCATTATGGCATACTTGTAAGCCCTTTTAAACTATTTAGAAGTATTTAGAAGCGATTATTTCTGCTATAATAAGACAAAAGGAGTGATTAAATGAAAAATATTTTAACAACCACATTAGTTGTTCTTGTTTTAAGTTATATAATTCCAGGAATAGTTGTCACTAGTTTACTTTCTGTCATTATTTTTTCTATTTTACTTGGTCTAGTAAGTGGAACTTTAGGACGTTTATTAAAGGTCGCTGGCTGCGCCCTTAATTTACTGACCTTTGGTTTTTTCAATTTAGCTATCAATGCTTTGATGATTCAATTAGTAGATAGCATGTTAGATGGTATTCTAGTGGAAAACTTCTGGTATGCTGCTTTACTAGCGATAGCAATCAGTCTCTTCTCTACTCACAACCAGAACGAAGACCTTAAACATAAAAGACTTTAATTCTATATAAACTTAAAAGACAAGGCCTACTATAGTAGGCCTTGTCTTTTTTGAAGGTTAAATAATTTCTATTAGTTACCACGATTAGCCATAATAACTTCAACTTCATCTGGGTTCAAGCCAACCATGGCTTCGCCCAAGTCTTCAGAAACTTCAGCGATGACTTTAGGATCTTGATAATTCTCAACGGCTCTAACAATGGCTTTGGCTCTCTTTTCAGGATTGGCTGATTTAAAAATGCCTGATCCAACAAAGACACCTTGGGCACCTAATTGCATCATTAAAGCGGCATCCGCAGGAGTCGCTACCCCACCAGCAGAGAAGTTAACCACTGGTAATTCACCTGTTTGATGAACTTTTTTAAGTAAATTGTATGGCACTTTTAAGTCACGTGCTTCAACATATAATTCATCTTCATCCATGGCTTGAATACGTTTAATGCCCGCTTGAATCGATCGCATATGGGTCACAGCTTGAACCACATCTCCTGTTCCGGCCTCACCTTTAGTACGAATCATTGAAGCCCCTTCTTGGGTACGACGAAGCGCTTCACCAATGTTTCTAGCACCACAAACAAAAGGTACTTTAAAGTTTGTCTTGTTAATATGATGTTCATTATCAGCAGGTGAAAGCACTTCAGACTCATCAATATAATCAACATCAATAGCTTCTAAAATTTGCGCTTCAACAAAATGACCAATACGCACTTTAGCCATGACCGGAATTGAAACAGCCTCTTGAATAGATTTTATTAAGGCTGGGTCTGACATCCGGCTCACACCACCCGCTTGGCGAATATCTGCTGGAATACGTTCTAAAGCCATAACAGCCACTGCACCCGCTGCTTCTGCAATTTTAGCTTGCTCTGGATTCATCACATCCATAATAACACCACCGACAAAAGTTTTTGGATCAATAATTTCTTTAGACATAAAATCATTCCCTTCTATAGCTTTATCTTAATTGATTTTGGTACTATATAAAGTACCAAATCAAAATAAAGTGAGGGTACCAGTTTGTTATATTTACAACTTTATAATGAAATCAAACAAAGAATTCTACAAGGTCAATTAAATCCTGGCGAAAAGCTACCGAGCAAGAGGCAAATGGCTAAAGATCGAGGAGTCAGTCTCAATACAGTGACTGCTAGCTTGGACCAATTAGCGGCGGAAGGTTATATTGAAGCCATCCAACGCAGGGGTTATTTCGTTCTCAGTCAAAAATTGAGTTTAAAAGAACCCAATCAATGGCAATTAAGTGAATTTCAAGCAGACAGTCGACCCGCTATTGATTGGCGTTACAAGGGAGTCGATCCTGAATTCCCAGTGGCCACTTGGAAAAAAATTACAATGGAGTGTCTCAATCAAGATGCAACTTTTCTGACCGAAAAAGGGCCTAAACTCGGTGAACACCGCTTGCGCGAAACGATTGCTACTTACTTATGGAATGCCAAAGGAATTAAAGCCTCTCCTAGTCACATTATCATTGGTTCTTCAACTGAGAACCTACTTTTACTCTTAGTTAAATTGATTGGTAAAGCTAAAATCGGAGTCGAAGATCCGGGATTTCATCGTTGGGGGGATTTTTTAAAAGCCAATCAAATCGAACAAATCCCCATTCAATTAGATTATGAAGGCGCAAATCCTCATCTAATGGATAAGCAACGAATGGACTTACTTTATATAACGCCTTCTTACCAATTTCCTACAGGTTCAATTATGACCATCGGACGCAAGCAAGAACTATTAGATTGGGCTAATCAAGACGAAAAATGGTTAATTGAAGACGAATATAACGGTGAATTTCGTTATCAAGGTAAACCCATCCCTCCATTAAAGTCCATCGATTCCCATGATCGCGTCATCTATTTGCAATCTTTTTCATCTTTAATTAGTCCCGCTTTAAGAATATCTTTTATGCTTTTGCCAGACTCACTCTTACAAAAATTTAAAAAATACCCTTATTATTTCTCATGTCCTGTCCCTCGATTGACGCAAAATGTTTTAGCTCAATTCATGGCTGGTGGTCACTTTACGCGTCATGTTAACCGCATGCGCCGAAAATATGCTAAGAAAAGACAATTGTTAGAAGAATGGGCCAAACACTTCGATAATCTAAAAATTATTGGAACAAATGCGGGGCTTCATCTATTATTAGAAGTTCACTCCACTACTCTTAGTGAAAGTGAGATTGTTGAGACAGCAAAGAGAAAAGGCATGGCGCTCTCTCCTTTAACAGACTATGAATTGAATAAAAAAAGAAGGCCAGTTAGTTTAGTAGTCGGTTATGCCAGAGCTAATTTTGATGAATTAGCAGCGGGCATGCAGCTTTTAGAACAAATTTTAGATCTTAAAGAAAGATAAAAATTCAAAGTCATTATAATTGACTTTGAAGGGTATTGCTTTAGAATAGTTCTCATGGTAACTAATCGGAAAGGAGATCTCTATGCTCTACCATTTGAAACATACGATCCATCAGGCTGAACAACTTAAAATACGTTACGCAAACGTCTATGATATTCAGCATCTAGATGGACCACAAGGACATGCTATTATGTACCTATACTGTCACCAAGACGCACCCGTTTTTCAAAAGGATATTGAAGACCATTTAAATATTTCAAAATCTGTGGCCAGTCATTTAATTCAGCGTATGAAACGCAATGGTTTCATCGAAACCTTTCCTTATGCTGAAGACAAACGCCATAAAGTCATTCAATTAACGAATTTAGGACTTAAAAAATGTAGTAAAATTGAAGATTTTATCCTGATGACTAAACAAACGGTTCTTGATGGAATCTCACAAGATGAAATTGACTTTTTACATAAAATATTTCTAAAAATTGACCAAAATATACTAAAAGCCAATGAATTATTGGATCAAAAGGAGGATACTCATGATTAAAATATTTAAACGATTAACCGCTAAACAAGTGGTCATGATGATCACTGCAATCATCTTAATCATTGCTAGCGTTTGGATTGAATTACAGGTACCTGGTTATATGTCAGAAATTACGCAAAGACTCCAAAATCCAGAAGTAGCCGTTTCAGATCTCTATGATCCTGGTTCTAAGATGATTAGCCTTTCAATTGTTGGACTTGGTTTATCTTTGATTGTGGTCTTCTTATCAGCGCGGGTAGCAGCCAGCTTTGCTTCCGGATTAAGACGTGATGTTTTTGATTCCGTTATGGATTACTCGACAGCTGAACTTCAAGACTTCTCAATTCCTAGCTTACTTACGCGAACAACTAATGATATCGTGCAAATTCAAGTCTTCTTAGCTATGGGCCTACAAATTATCGTCAGAGGACCGATGATGGCTATTCTAGCCGTTGGTAAAATTTCTACAAAGAATGTGGAATGGATGTGGGTAACTTTTGCCGCGGTTGGCTTAATGTTAACTACGATAATTATTCTCTTATCCATTGTTTTACCAAGACAAAAGCTAGTCCAAAGTTTAACCGACCGTTTAAATCGTATCATGCGAGAGTCTTTATCCGGTATGCGCGTGATCCGTGCCTATAATGCGGAAGACTATCAAACTGACAAATTCTCAGATGCTAACCAAGAACTCACCGGTTTGAACTTAGTCATTTATCGAACCATGAGTTTCATGAATCCTCTAATGATGCTTGTTTCAAACGGCTTAACCTTAGGCGTTTATTGGGTGGGAGCCTATCTAATTGCTGCCGCTGCCTTCCAAGAAAAAATTGTTTTATTCTCCGATATGATTGTCTTTTCATCCTATGCCATGCAAGTAGTGATTGGCTTTATGATGATGACCATGATTTTCATTATCATGCCAAGAACCATGGTTTCAGCTAAAAGGGTCAGTGAAGTGTTAGATACTAGATCCAGTCTCGTTTATCCAGCAAATGCTCCTCAAGAAATTGATAAAGGCTCACTGGTATTCCAAGATGTTAGTTTTGCCTACCCAGGTGCTTCTAAGCCTGTACTTGAAGATATTTCATTTGAAGCAAAAGCAGGCCAAACTCTTGCCTTTATCGGGTCAACCGGATCTGGCAAGTCCACTTTGATTAACTTGATTCCGCGTTTATTCGATGCCACTGAAGGAGAAATTTTGATTAATGGCCATTCGATCAAAGACTATCCACGTGAACGTTTAAACGAAATTGTCGGCTATGTGCCCCAAAGATCCGTGCTATTTTCGGGAACCATTGAGTCAAATATCGCCTTTGGTGATTCTAGTCAAAGCCCGCTCAGTGAAAAAGAAATATGGGAGGCCATCGATATCGCTCAGGCCAAAGATTTCGTCACTGAAAAAGAGGAACAATTACAAAGCCATGTGGCCCAAGATGGCACCAACTTTTCAGGCGGTCAAAAACAACGTTTAGCGATAGCTCGCGCAATTGGTAGAAACCCACAAATTCTTATCTTTGATGATTCTTTCTCAGCGCTTGACTATCAAACCGATCGTAAATTACGCCAAGTTCTAGCTGAGGAAACCAAAGAAATGACTAAAATTATTGTCGGCCAAAGAATATCCACCATCATGGATGCTGATCAAATCATGGTTATTGAAAAGGGCCGAATTGTTGGTAGAGGTACTCACCAAGAATTACTGACATCCAATAAAGTCTATCAAGAAATCGCATATTCACAATTAAACAAGGAGGAACTTGATAATGGAAAATAAAGCAGTTAATTTAAGAACCTATAGCAAGGGCTTCCGTTTAATCTTTGTCCTCGCTATCCTTTTCTCAATTGCCGGATCTTATATTTCAGTGATCGGACCGGATCGAATTCGGCGAATCACCGACTTAATCGCCCAAGGTATGATGACCGAAATGAATCTAGATAAGATCAGTCAACAAGCAAGCTACCTGGCTATGCTTTTTGCTATGGGAGCGGTAGCAAACTACGGTGCTTCCTTTATTATGGCAACCATCTCGCAACGCTTAACGCAAAACTTGCGTGAAGGAATTGGTCATAAGGTAAACCGTATGCCCCTTAATTATTTTGACCAGCATTCACAAGGTGATACCCTTTCAAGAGTAACCAACGACTTAGATACTTTAGGACAAACACTTAACCAAAGTATGTCCACCCTTGTTTCTGCTAGTACCTTATTAATCGGTACATTAATTATGATGTTTCGAACAGATGTCACCTTGACTCTAGTATCTATTGCAACTGTTGTGATAGGCTTTGGAATTACCATATTTCTAATGATTAAATCAAGAAGCTTTTTTAAACAACAACAAAACTACTTAGCCGATATTAATGGTCATATTGAAGAAATGTATACTGGTCATGCCATTGTACGCTCATATAATGCGGTTGATTTTGCCAAAGAAACATTTCGGAATATTAATGAAGATTTAGAAACTAGCATTTGGAAAGCCCAATTTCTCTCGGGGATTGCCATGCCTTTAATGATTTTCATTGGTAACTTTGGTTATGTATTGGTATGTATCTTCGGAGCAGCCTTAGTTATTGAAGGACAAATTACAATCGGTGTCATTGTCGCCTTTATGATGTATATTCGGATGTTCTCTCGTCCTATTCAGCAATTGGCTCAATCTAGTCAAGCTTTAGCTCAGGCTCGAGCTGCTATGTCGCGTGTCTTTGATTTTCTAAATGAAGAAGAATTAGAAAATGAAGATCATAAGACTCGTCAATTAAAGGATGTCGAAGGTTTAATTGAATTCGACCATGTGCAATTTGGTTATGATTCGGAAGAAATGATTATTCACGACTTTTCTGCCTATGCCAAACCAGGCAAAAAAATTGCCATCGTCGGTCCAACCGGTGCTGGTAAGACCACTATTGTGAACTTACTGATGCGCTTTTATGAAATTGATAGTGGGGAAATTCGTCTAGACGGTAAAGATATTCAAAAAATGAAACGTAGTGAAATTCATGAATACTTCTCTATGGTCTTACAAGATACCTGGCTATTTGAAGGTACCATTCGTGATAACCTACTGTTTAACAAAAAAAATGTGGGAGAAGCTGAAATGGTTTCTGCCTGTCAAGCCGTTGGAATTGACCATTTCATCAACACCCTTCCGGATACTTACGATACAGTCTTAGATGAAAAAGTCACCTTGTCCGTTGGACAAAAGCAATTGCTAACAATTGCCCGTGCACTTATTAAAGACGCACCATTATTAATTCTTGATGAGGCAACTTCTTCAGTGGATACACGGACAGAAGTACTTATCCAAGAAGCCATGGATAAATTGACTGAAGGACGCACTTCCTTCATCATTGCCCACCGTCTATCGACTATCCGTAATGCCGATTTAATTCTTGTTCTAAAAGATGGGAATATTATTGAACAAGGAAACCATGATCAATTAATTGAAGCACAAGGCTTCTATGCTGACCTATATAACAGTCAGTTTGAAGCTGCTTAATTTAAGCTTATCTACACAAAAAGCTCGCCCTAACAGGCGAGCTTTTTTAGCTATTTATTTACTTATCATCTAATTTAAGAGTGATAGCATTAATAGCCACAATTACGGTAGAAATAGACATCAAGACGGCTCCTACAGCTGGTGATAAGGTGAAACCTATAGGAGCTAAGATACCCGCTGCTAGAGGAATAGCAAGGAAGTTATAACCTGCTCCCCAGGCTAAATTTTGTTTCATCTTATGAGTGGTTTTATTAGATAATTCAATAAAGGACTCAATGTCTCCTGGTTCTGATTGAGTCAAAATAACATTGGCCGAATCTAATGCGACCTGAGTTCCTGCTCCAATGGCGACACCGACATCTGCTAAGGCTAAGGATGGCGCATCATTGACACCATCTCCTACCATAATAACGGTCTTTCCTTGTTCTTTTAGGGATTCGACTAAGTCATGTTTATCTTGAGGCGATTGGTTAGCACGGTAGTCAATGCCTAATTCTCCCGCCACTCCCTTAGCAGCTTGTTCATTATCTCCAGTTGCCATAATGGTTTGAATGCCTTGATCCTTTAAGACCTTAATTAATTCTTTACTGGTAGATTTCAACTCATCGCCTAAGGCTACTGCTCCAATGACTTGATCTTCTTTTGTTAGATAACTAGCAGTCGCTCCTTGAGGGATTTGGAAATCAGCTTCTTTACCCCAAGCTTTTTGACTAATCAATTGATAATGGTCGCCTTGATAATCCCCTTCTACTCCCTGGCCAGAAATAATATCTATCGAATCAAAGCTGACTTTATCGACTGACTCTTCTCCGGCATGGCTTACGATAGATTGAGCAATGGGATGACTGGATCCTGCTTCAATGCCTGCCATTAAACTTAAAACGTGATCTCTATCATAGTCTGAATCAAGAGACTCTACTTGCAAGACTTTAAATTCACCAGTGGTCAAGGTTCCCGTCTTATCAATAATCAAAGTATCTGCTTTAGTCGTTAATTCTAAGGTTTCACGGTCTTTAACAAGTAATCCACGATTGGCGCCTAAACTGGTTGAGCGCGCAACGACCAGTGGAATGGCTAAACCTAAGGCATGGGGACAAGCAATAACCAGTGTAGTTACGGCGTAGCGAATGGCCGTTTCTAAATCTGTTAAGAAAAACCAGACAACAAAAGCAACCACAGCCGCTCCCAGCGCGATATAAAAAAGAGCGCTAGCCACTTTATTAGCAATATTTTCAGCGCGTGAAGGTTGGCTTTGCGCCTCACTGATCAGCTTTTGAACTTGAGACATGAAAGATTTCTCGCCAATTTGTTTAACTTCTATATAAAGAACTCCCGTATTATTGGTTGACCCTCCAATTACTTGGTCGCCTTCGCCTTTTTCAACCGGTTTTGACTCTCCTGTTAAAAGGGCTTCATTCACTCTAGAGTTACCCTTTACAATGACACCGTCGGCTGGAATGTTTTCACCCGCTTGCACACGAATTTTATCGCCAACTTGTAATTTAGTAACAGGACGTGACTCAATCGAGTCGTCGTCTGAAACAACATCAGCATCCTTGGGCATCAATTCAGCCAAAGCCTGCTGAGCGTTACCCGCTTCACCGACCGCCTTCATTTCAATCCAATGACCTAGAAGCATAATTAATAATAAAGAAGCAAATTCAAAAAAGAAATCCATGATAGACTTGTCCATTAAGTAGCGGGCAATGACTGCATAGAGACTATAGAAATAAGAAACCCCTAGACCCATAGTCACTAGAGCCATCATGCTGGGTTTCTTTTGCTTGAATTCATCCACAGCTCCCTTATAAAAGGGTTTGCCGCCATAAACCATTAAAACAGTTGCTAAAACAGCCACTAAAATATCAGAGTATTTAAAAGTAAATTGAAAAGGTAAAGTCATTCCCATCATAGGTGAGAGAACCATAATTACTATCCCTAAAGGCAAGCTTGTAAAAAATAGTTTTTTAAAATTTCCATGATGATGATGTTCATGACCACTGTGTTCATGATGATCATGCCCTTGATGGTGGGAATGGTCATGATGCTCTGGATGATTTGAAGAATGAACCATAATTATCTAGCTCCTTTGTGTTTTTTATTTTTGTTAACGAATTACTGACAATCATATCTTATCACTATTTTGTAAAAGACCCCAATCAAATCCGCTTTTTATGAATGTGTATTTTCAGTGTTTATATTAAAAAGCCTTCAATAAGTGAAGGCTTAAGTTACTTGTCTTTTACATTTGATCCACTAGTAAGTCTCATCAACTTTATCAAAAATGATTTCATTATTTAAAATCGATAAGACCAGTTCATCATCAGCAGCCGGATTTACTAAGTTGAAAGTATAATCACCATCTAATTCTTTGGCAATTTCGTTATAGGCAGATTTTAATTCGTCTTTCATTTCTTGCCATGCTGGCAAAATATCTGGATTTCCTTCCACTAATAACTTAATTGAATCTTTGAAATCTTCATCCGTAGGGGTAATGGTGAAGGTCTTATTCGCTTCATCAAAATCAACCGCTGCAAAGCCTTCATAATTGTCTCTTAAAACAAGTAAGGCTGTTTGCTCCTTCAACTCATTACTTAAAGCTTGGGTGCTCTCTTCGGTAGTGGTTACCGTAGTTCCCAAGTTTTCTGACGAAGCAATCGATTCTGTTTTTTGAGTGACAACTCTATCTTGGGTAGTCGTTACATTGGTAAATAGATAAAAAGGGGCTATAACCAGAATGATTAGTAGGATGACGACCCCAAAAAACCATTTCCAGCAGCCAGGTAAATTTTTAGAAGGTTGAGTGTTTTTCATATAAATAGCTCCTTTAATAATTAAAATTTAACAGCAATACGAATAAGTTTATAAATTAATTCGCATTTAAGCTCATATATAATTACTATCTAATTATAAATATTCTATCACCAATGTACAAAGTTATTTAATAAAAAACCCTAATCGTTAGTAAATTTACTAACAACTAGGGTTTTTAAGAAATAAATAAATTTCTTTAATTAAAATACATACTTTCAATTATAATTATAAGACTATTCACTCATATGTAAGTAATCCCAAGCAAATTGCGCATGAAGAGCTGCTCCAAATTTTAAATAATCTTCGTCAATATTGAATTTCTCATGGTGAGGGAAATAAATAGTGTCTTTCTCTTCATTTCTATATCCCATCAAAGCGTAGGCTCCTGGTGCCTCTTCGAAATAATAAGGCATATCTTCTGAACCCATCATAATAGGGCCTTCAACATTTTTTCCTGGTCCAAATACTTTTTCAGCTGATTTTGCCGCAACTTCTGTAATTTTTTCATCATTATACATACTAATGGTACTTTCTTCTATTTCAACTTTAATTGAAATATCATAAATTGTTGCTAAACCGCTTGCTAAATCCTTAATTTTATTATGAATAACTTGTCGAGTTTCTTCATGTAAATAACGCATAGAAATATCTAATTGAGTATATTTAGAAATCACATTCGCTTTGGTCCCGCCGTCAAATTTTCCGACGGTTAAAACAATAGGAGATTGAGAATTAACAAATTTTGTAATCATTGCATTTAACTGAGTAACAAATTCAGCAGCTGGTAAAATAGTATCTTTGGCTTTATGAGGCATTGATCCATGACCAGACACCCCTTCAAAGCTCACATAAATAGTGTCACAACCTGCCATTCGATAGCCTGGATTCAAATCGTAAGTTCCGACATCTATAGGCATTCCGTGCATACCGAATACCGCGTCAACACCTTCCATTCCGCCATCTGCTACTACTCTTCTTGCTCCGGTAAAGGTCTCTTCAGCTTCTTGAAATAATAAACGAACTTCACCCGGTAATTCATCCTTAATCTCGGTCAACATTTTAGCAGCTCCAAGTAACATTGACATATGTCCATCGTGACCACAAGCATGCATTTTGCCATCTTCTTTTGAAGAATAAGACGCACCGGATTGTTCAAGAATTGGCAATGCATCAATATCTGACCGCAAGGCTACTGTCTTGCCAGGTTTTCCACCTTTAATGTGAGCTACCAAAGAAGTTATACCAACCTTTTCATAAGGGATATTTAATTCATCCAGTCTCTTCATTAAATACTTTTGCGTTTCAAATTCTTGTTCACTTAGTTCCGGATGTTGATGTAGGTATCTTCTTGTTTCAATTAATTCACTCTCTATATTCTTAACTTTTTCAATAAAGTTCATTCATTTCTCCTCCTAAAAGTTTGACTGATTCATTAAAATCTTTATTTAATTATCTTTTGACTCTATATCTTTTTTGGCCATATATAAGGAATAAGCAATTCCTAACAAAGCGACTATCCCTACATCAGCTGATGAAATTAATTTGTATATACTTTCTGGTAAAAAATTAGGCGAGAGTCTAATAAAAATCATAGTTGCTAAAGCAATAAAGATCAACACCACTAAATTGTTTTTCTTCACCTTCGATCCCATCATGACCATCATCGCTCCTAGAACACCTGGCAAGGCAAAATCAAAGGAAGCTAAAACTGAAGCAGGCAAACTACTTATAATTGCCTGACCAGCTACCATCACTATTCCTAAAACTACCAGGTTGGTAATTGTTGAAGAGATAATAGCAAAAATTCCTGCTACTTCAGATTCTTCTGTTCCTGGTTTTAATTCAAGAGCATCTTGCGTAGCCGCTATAACGGGCATACGCATATTCCCTATATTTCCTGATAAAAAGGACATATAAGTTCCAGCCGGACCTAATGTAGGAAAATAAGATATGGGTTCTACGAACCAGATAACCCCTACAAAACCAACAATTGAAATTAAACCTGAAATAATATCCGTAATTTCTGGATAGTGTCCTAAAACAAAGGTTAGATAAGATGGAATCATAAGCGTCGCAATCAAAGCAATTGCAATGGTCAATCTTCCCCAGAAATGTATTGATTTTTGAAAATTATTAAATAGTTTTTCACTTTTTTTATTTTCCATATTTTTCTCCTTAACTTAAGATACCACCAACAATCATCGCAGCAATTACTGAGAATCCCATTGACCATTCCTTCAACCATTTTTTTGAATGATCCTTTTCCACAATTTTGTTAATGATAACGGTTGATATAGCACCCGCAATGAGTGCCGCCATAGGAGCAATCGAAGGATTATCTTGTAAAAACCCTTTATTGATTACTTCTTTATATCCAAGCGTGAAAAAGATGATAAAAGGTGCAAAAATAGACATATAAGCTATTGTTAAAGGATTTGCTTTTTTCATCTTTTCTTGAATACCATCAATTCTCTTAGTAGCGAAAAAGACGACAATTAACCAACCAGCACCCCCTAATGTCATAACCCATGCGGCCGCTGATAACATTTTTGGCATGAATTCTGGTGTTCCAGCTGTTCCCCCACTCCCTATTTGGGCTGAAATAATTTCAAAAGCAGCGGATCCAATGATTCCTATTCTTGCTAATGTAATGGGACCGCCTATTCTTGAGATTAAAGCAATAGCTACTGCAAAGACGGCAAAAGCTGGGCCTATCGTCCCTATGACTCCTATTTTAAAAGCTTTTTTCACTTCTTCATCACTTAATAATTGCGTATCGTTTACATGGTTTCTTGCCAAACGATAAAAGATAAAGGATTGAAACATTACTGTTGCCACAATTAAAATAGCTAAAATCCACATCATCCAACTATTAGCAAGTTGCATTGTTTCGTTCATATAATTACTCCGTTCTAATTAGATTTTAACTTTAAAGCGCTTCATAAAGTAATATTAAGTTTACCTTAGATGCTTTTATATAGCATTGCTAAAATATACAAAATCAAAAACCTTATGTTGTGCATATTTAACAAAAATTAAATTCACATACATAAAAATAAATAGAAAAAACCTTTTCTATTTAATTAGAAAAGGTTTTTTTTACTATTTTTTAATGCGAGCTTGTTTGATACCATTACACCTATTTGTCTAAAAAGTCGACTAAATAATTGATAAAATCAATAGTTCTTATTACATTTGAGTCTTCAACCACTCTATCGCATCTTCCATCGGATGTTCAGTCACTACATCAGGTTCAATCGGTTCTTCATTGAAGATTTGACCATCTCTGGATTGCATCATACCATTTGTTAAATTTAAGTAATATTCGCTAGATAATCGATAGCCTTGCATTATACTATTATATCCTCCAGTAGGTTGACCAAAACTTCTAATATTTTCTAATCCCATTAAACTCATATACATAGCTTCACCAGAACTCGCTGTATCTTCACTCAATAAAATCGCTATCGGAGTATCCATGACATCTTCATGATCATACAAAAAAAGATCTTCATTTTTCTTGAATATTTTTCCATTGATTAAATAAGCATTCGCAGTTCCTCCCTTTAAGTTTTCAGAAAAAACTTCTCCGTCTTGTAAAATTGGCATGAGAGCAGCGAACATTGGCATTACATGGCCACCCACATTTTCCCTTAAGTCGAGAACAATACCTTTCATCCCATGAGCTTTGCCATACTCAAAAGCATCTAAAATACGATGTATATATTGATCTGACTTGCTTGGATCATTATTAAAATTAATAAAGCCAGGCATATAAAGATGTAAAATTTTATGATTAAAAGTAAAATAAGGTCGCTTAGTTAACAGATTCCCGTTTCCTAATGACGATTCTTCTAATAGATCTGTATTAAATGCTTTCCCTACTGTATTCTCAAAACTCACATCTGCTGTATCAGACATTCGCATAGGCAAAAATGTACTATGTTTGCCACCCGCTAAAGTAAGAAGCGGTTCCAATGCTTCCATTGCATCTTCAATGGATTCAAATTGATTCTTTTTGTGCTCAATTTGATCGAGCTCTTCGGTAATTTCATTTAAATTGTCTTCATAAAAATAGCCAAATTTTAAAAGGGCTAGCGTTCGGTCGATAAAGGCTTTTGGCGTTTCAGCTGGATAGGGATATTGTTGGTTAATTTTTTCATATTCCTCATCTTGCTGATCAGCAAAAATAATTTGAGGAAACACACACATTATCGTAATTAATATAAAAAATGTTTTCATAAATTTATTCATAAAACACCCTACTTTCATCATAAAATGTCATAAATTATTATATTAAAAAATGAAAACACTTACAAATCTATTTATCAAGATTCAGACTAAAGTCTCATTAGAATTGAACAGTAGACCAATTCTAATGGGACTTATATTGAGCTATTTAATTTTGATAACAATTTTACCCTTGGCATGATGGCTTTCACTGATATCATGGGCTTGGCGTAATCCTTGAGCTGTTAACGGAAATTCATGACCGACATAAGGTGTAACTTGTCCTTTTTCGATTAAATCTGCTAACTTATCTAGGTGATCACCATTCGACTTGGCTGAAAGAGATTCGACAGTAATTCCTCTTTCTTTGGCTTTTTCTTCATCCGGCTGACCCACGGTGGAAACAAGTCGTCCGCCGTCTTTAACTAGGTCTAAACTTTTAACTAGGGTTTCGCCACCTAAGGTATCTAAGACTAAATCTAAATCCTTGGCTACGTCTGCAAAATCAGTCGTTTTATAATTAATGAACTCATCAACTCCTAGTTCTTTAAGCATGTCTTCATTCTTGCCACTTGCAGTGGAATATACATAAGCACCAAAGCTTTTAGCAATTTGAATAGCAAAACTTCCTACGCCACCTGATCCAGCGTGAATAAGCACTCGGTCGCCTTCTTTGACTTGACCAAACTCAGCCATGGCTTGCCAAGCAGTGAGTCCTACCATGGGAACAGCAGCAGCTTGCTTAAAATCAATATTTTGTGGTTTGGCAACAACCAGACTTTCTTTAACCGCTACGTATTCCGTATATGTTCCGCTTTTTAAGGAAGAGTTGGCAAAAACTTCATCACCGACCTTAAATTGAGTAACATCTTTTCCTACCTCAACAATTACTCCGGCAGCATCTAATCCTAAAATTATAGGGAAATCAAAAGAAATAACTTTGGCCATTTCACCTCGACGCACCTTAGTATCAAAGCGGTTGATGGATGTGGCATGCAATTCGATTAAGACCTGATTATCTTTAAGCTGCGGTTTAGGGACTTGTGTTTCAACAAATTGATCCGTATCGCCGTATTGATTAATAACAATTGCTTTCATCTTTAACACTCCTTTTACTTATAAATTCTTTTCGAGCCACTCTTTAAGAACCAATGCATGATTATGTTTCTCATTCTTAGACCCGTAAACCAACATCACATTGTGTTTTTTTAGTTGTTTTGCAAATTTTTCAATTAGTTCCACCTTCATGGGATAATGATCCAATTCTTCTAAATAAGCATTTTTAAATTCAGGAAATTTTTCCGCCTCATGATTGAGGTCTTTTCTCAGTAAAGTGCTAGGTGCTAATTCTTTGGCTCACCAAGAATAACTCAAGTCTTCTTTTTTTAAGACCGCTTGGCTACAAACGATCAACAAGCATATGGTCGCCATCCTCTTGACCCTTTTGATCATAAGCGCGCCTTAGTTTAATTTCAGCCATATTATCTCCTCTCCTTAGACGATTTCGTTTATTTGTTAATACCATGCTACTGCTAAAAGGAAAGTCAGACAATTTTTTTGCCTAAAAAACCGACAACAAAGTGTCGGCGTAAAATTAATGATTATGACGAACAATATCCAATACATGGTTACTTGCTCCGACTAATTCCTGTCTTTCACAAATAGCGTAGTGATAGTTAAGATAATGGTTGAAAGTTTCTGAATCGTAATTGTCGACAGTACTTGCGATATAATGAGTGAATAAATCCGTTGCCACTAATTTTTCTTTTTGCAAATGACAGCTGTCATTTAAGGCATTTATTTCCTCGAGTCGAATCATTTGGAAAATATCTTTTTCTTGAGAGAGGCAGTGAAAATCCTCTGTTAGCATCCCCTTAGCTAAAATTTCTTTAAAATTACTGCCGTCTCCTTTCAAAGCCCATTGAATAATCGTCGATTCGTTCATAATATAAGCAACCATCATGATACCTTTCGGCTTTAGTCGTTTTTTAGCTTGCTCGAGCGCTTGGACCCTATCGGCTTGACTATATAAATGGTACATAGGACCTAGAAGTAAAATCAGGTCATAAGCCTCTTTTGAGAGGAAATCCAGCTTCAAAGCATTGCCTTGTTCAATCCGCAAATTATCTTCTGCGGTTAGCTTAGACTTTAGAACGTCGATATTCCTTTGCACTAATTCTACGGCTGTCACTTCATAACCTTTGCGTGATAGGTAGAGTGAATATTGGCCCGTCCCGGCACCTATCTCTAAAATCTTGGCATTGGGTTTTAGGTAATCTTCGATATATTTTAAAGTAGTTAAAAATTCTACTTTACCAGATTGACTGCAGAATCGCTGTTCTTCCGCTATGATATCGGTGTAATATTCTTCTAAAAATGAGGTCATTCTCCACCCTCCTATTGCATCGAATTTTTTCATTTAAATTTTATATAAAGAAATATAAATTATAGTTTACACTCGTGTATTCTAAATTTCAATCATAAATTAAAAGCGGCAACTCTTATGAGCGCCTCTTTAATCACTTAATTATTTTTGTGGCTGAAGTGTAAGTGTATGGTCTACTTGGATAGCTTGTAAATCGACTTCCGTATACTCGCCCTCAATCCAATGATCGACTTGGTTTTGGTAGTAATCACTCATAAAGTGACCACTCTGACCGGGTGCAACAATATGCTCTCCTAGACCGCTAGATACATCGTAGACAAAGCGCCAGCTGGCTCCATGATTGACTGAATCCTCTTCGTCTTCTCTGGCAGCCATGACAGTGTATTTAGAACCTGATACTTCTACCTTTTCCGGTGAAAAGAAGCGATCTAAAATCGGACTGGCCCCAGCTAATGGGTGCTTAAAGTAAAGTTTATGCGACTGACCCCACTTCCAATTGGCTGGATTGTCTCCTTGCTTTTCTTTTAACGCTTCAATGGTTTCTTTGTAGGAATTTTCAAGTACCGTTTGAATACCGCCTAAACGCTCAACTAATTGACTTTCTTGGCCGTCAAAAACTTTACGTAAAATATTATGGGCATAATGGTCCTTATATTTCATGAATTCGAAAGCTTCTTCACTCATCACATTCTCAAAAAGATAGGACTGGGTCTTGTACAACCACTTATTAAATACAAGGGCTGCTAAACTATCCTTGCTGTCCTTCCTATCCCAGTCTTCTAATTCTTTTAAAATATTCGCATCAATGATTGAAGTATCCATATTATCTAAAAAGTTGGTTAAAAATTCTTCAGCTGCTAGATTTTGAATATCCATCTGCAAGTCCTTCATGTCTTGAACCGTAAACTGCTTGTCTTGAGATAGAATTTGGTCAATGCGGTTCATACGGTAAGGCTCTGCATAAATATTAGAGGTGTGATAATCTAACTCATTATCCGTTTGCACATTGGCCGTGGCAAGATAGCCCTTTTCAGGATTAACTTCTCTTGGTAATTGATCAAAATCAATGTAACCGTCCCAGCCAAATCCACTATCATATCCTGGCACTAATAAGATACCGTTACCCTTCTTACGAATAGGGATATTCCCATTGGACTTCATCGCAATATTGCCTTCTTTATCGGCATAGACGAAGTTTTGGGCTGGGGTTTTAAAATTTAATAAACCTTCTTCAAATTCTTCCCAATTGCTAGCCTTGTTTAGGGTAAGGATAGCATCTAATTCATTGGATGCTTCATGGGCCGTCCACCTCATGGAAACACTGGTATTTGGGTTTTTGATTTTGACTAAATCATCCACAATAATCCCGTTTTTACTGTATTCAATTTTATAATCAATAGGGTCTTGTCCTTTGACTTTTATTTGGTGGTTCACCACTTCGGCTGGATAATACTCTCCATCCAGCTCAAACTGACTAGGGGCATTAGGGTTGCGCTTTTCAATATAGAGGTCTTGAACATCCGGACCATAATTAGTCACGCCCCAAGCAATATCCTCATTATTGCCTAGAATAATCCCAGGAATTCCGGCAAAAATGACACCAGAAACACTTTGAGTAGGTGATTTAAGTACCATTTGGTACCAAACCGAGGGCGTCGAAAGACCCAAATGCGGATCGTCGGCTAAAATGGGCTGACCACTTTTTGTTTTATCACCTGCAAGCACCCAATTGTTACTACCGTTATAGACATCTGGCAATTCTAGAGCAGCCATTTCTTCATTAACTCCAATTTGGTATTGTTTATTAATGGCGATGATTTCTTCAATATCTTCATCTTCAGCAACGGCTGCTTCATTCAGTTCGGTAAAAATTTCTTCTCCTAGATCATTGAGAACCCAATTATTAAAGGCCTGATAGTCAAAATGCCCGCCCAAGTCATAAGCCATGTATTTACCGATAGTCAGTGAATCCACCACCGTCCATTCTTCGGGTTGATAACCTAGAATTTTAAATTCATAAGGCAAGGTGTTATGTTCTTTAGCATAATCAATGTATTGATTGACACCAGCTGTGTAGGCTTCAATCACATCCATTGATTCTTCTGAATAAGCTTTTAGAGAGCGTTCAGCTGCTTGACGCAGATCAAAGAGTAAGAACTTTTTGTCGTTTTCAATAGCCGCTTCCCCCACCACCTCTGATAGTCGTCCACTAGCTTGTCGGCGTGCCATATCCATCTGGAAAAGACGGTCTTGAGCTTGCACAAAGCCTTGAGCAAAATAGAGATCTTGGTCATTCTTAGCAGTAATGGTCGGTATGCCTACTTCATCTCTAGTCACCACTACTTCTTCTGTCAGTCCAGCAAGTTGTAAATCACCGTCTAACTTTGCCATGCTTGATCTTGCAGTGACATAAAGGAATGCTAAGGCAAGCGTGATGATTAACACTAGACCGATGGAAATTCTTTTGAATAGTTTCTTTTTCATAAATACTCCTCATTAAGTTTATTTAATATTACTAAAGCCTTTTTGCTTAATAATCTGTTCAGATAATAAACGATAAGCAAAAGCGATGGTCATGGTTGATAGACCAATGGTTTCATCCTGCACTACAAAGCGATCGAAGATAATTTCTTTTTGAGCTTTTTTTACGACCGGTCCAAATACGGATTGGATCGATTGTTCGAGT
Organism: Facklamia sp. 7083-14-GEN3; assembly: GCF_024742075.1. GTDB lineage: Bacteria > Bacillota > Bacilli > Lactobacillales > Aerococcaceae > Facklamia. The sequence continues at coordinate 748,914 of NZ_JANSGD010000001.1, forward strand.
TGCTCAGCAAAAAGGTCATAGGCTCCGGAGTAATCCATCAATTTGTTTTGAAGCCTGGCCCCTTCTACAATCTCTCGAATGGAGATGACTTGTTTAAAGATGCAAATGACGATGATAAAGCCAATCTGTTCGCGCGAATATTTTCTGCCTTTGGGAGATTCAATCATCTTCCATTTGACGTAATTGCGAATCATGTCTTGAGTAAGTCTTTCATTATCATTCAAAAGCATACGGAAATGGTGATTAAAAAACTCAACAATCTCAGAACTAAAGACACCATCCGGTAAATCCTGCCAACGCGGGCATGAAAACTGATAAATGTCCTCTAAGGTTTTATTCATGAGAGCCTCCTATCTAGTTAGATTAACTCAATACAGTATAGATTAAAATGGATTGTCTGACAAGGAGAAGCAAAAAAGAATACTCCATTCAAAAATATAGAGCGTTTAACTTTCCATTGGACACTGTACTAAGTTTAAAGTCTCTCTATTTGATTTTATCCAAATCTCGTCTTATACTATAGGTGTATATAAAGGTGGGAAACCATTTTGTTATATTTTTTTCGCTTCAAATAGTTCGAATTCAAACTAAATGAAATTGTTTCTTACAACTAGTCACTTAAAAGGAGGATATCAATGAAAATTACAGCAGCTCAGGCATTAATCAAAGAACTTAACTTATGGGGCATTGACCATATGTATGGTATTCCAGGAAGCTCGTTAAATGGAATGATGGAAGCTTTAGAAAAAGAACAAGCCAACATGAAATACATTCAAGTGCGCCAAGAAGGAGCAGGCGCAATGGCAGCGACTGCCGGCACCAAATTCACAGGTAAAATTGGAGTAGCCTTTGGTTCAGGTGGGCCGGGGGCATCCAATATGATTAATGGATTGTATGATGCTAAGTTAGATCGTGTGCCGATGTTAGCACTCGTTGCTCAAGGGGCTTCAAGTATTCAAAATACGCACTTCTTCCAAGAAACAGAAGTTTTGCCATTATATGAAAATGTAGGAGTCTATAATCGCAAGGCAACCAATCCAGAACAAATTCCTTATATCGTTAACGATGCCATTCGAACAGCTTACGAATTAAAAGGACCAGCCATCGTAATCCTGCACAATGATTACATGGAAACAGAAATTGACTATGAACCCTTAGTATTAGATCGTTCACTACCTGAACCATTTAAATACAATATTCCAGAAGAAAAAACCAATGATATTGTCCAAAAAATTAAGAACGCAGAAAACCCAGTCTTATATGTTGGAAAAGGAGCTGGCGATTATCGAGATTTAGCAGTCGAAGTAGCGGAACGCTTTAACTTGCCTGTATTGACAAGTGCGCCTTCAGTGGGTCTATCCTTCCCTTCAGATCATCCACATTATATGGGAGCTTTTGGTCGTTTAGGAACAAAGCCTGCCTATGAAATCATGCAAAAGGCTGATCTTGTTTTATTTGTTGGGACAAACTTCCCGTTTGCACGTTTCTGGCCGCAAGACATTGAAGTAGTCTATGTAAATAACACCTTTAAAGACTTAGGTCGACAAATCCATGCAGATATAGCTGTTTTAGCGGATGCTGGTGATTTCTTTAAGGCATTATTAGCAACAGGCGAAACCCGTGAAGCAACTAACTACCTAACAGCTGCAAAAACCAATAAAGTGAATTGGGATAATTGGTTAAGAAAAATCGCCGCAGATGATTCCAATGGTTTAGCGCCCGAAGCTGTATTGCTAAAAATCAGAGAATTTGCCGATAAAGATGCTTTATTTGGACTAGATGTTGGTAATAATACCATGCATTCCGTCCGCCTATTACCTTTAAATGATAATCAAAAAATGGTCTTGAGTGGCTGGTTTGCAACACTTGGCTATGGTGTACCTGCCGGACTGGCTGGAAAAGTTTCAGAACCCGATAAACAAGTCTTTTCTATCTCTGGAGACGGTGGTTACACAATGAATATGCAAGACATTTTAACAATGACTCGCTATGAATTACCTGTCATTAATGTTGTGCTCACTAACCAATCCTTTGGATTCATCGAACATTCTCAGATTCTTAACTTAGAAAAACCATTTGGTGTAGATATCAGTGATGGGGACTGGGCTAAGAGTGGAGAAGCCATGGGAGCAATTGCATTCCAAGTCCGTAACTTGAAGGAATTAGAGGATGCATTTGAATCAATCAAGCAGTTACAAGAACAAGGTAATAAACGTCCAATCTTACTGGAAGCCAAAACAAGATACTTTGATCCAGTTGATACAAGTGATATGCGTTTAGATCCTGACCTTTATTCAGAAGAAGAAATTGAAGCATTCAAGAAACAATACAATATCTTTGATATGCCTTCTTATACCGAATTACTTAAAGAATTATACTAAATTTATTCTTCAAAACAGTCTTACAAAATACCCCCTAAATCAGAATATAGATTTAGGGGGTATTTAAATATCTTTTAATAAATTTGATTAATAATTAAAACTGTCTTTAACGATTACAAACAGATGCCTATTCTAAATCTCTATACAGATCATACCAATGATATGGATTCAGTTCTTTCAGGGTTATAGTTTTTAAGTTTTGAGTTTTCTCATCTCTATATATAATGTTAACTCCTTCTCCAAATGTATATAACCTTTCTTGACATATTCCACATGGAACGACTACATTTATTTCTTTTGAATTTTCATTTCTAATCAATGATATGGAATGGGTTATTTTTTCGTTATTATTAAAAGCTTCTAAAATTGTCCCGGTTTCAAAACATAATGCAGCAGACTCAGATATCGATTCAAAATATTTGCTAAAATAAATATGGTCTTCATTAGTATATACAGCACACATACATCCCCACCCTTCAGGGTACTCTTTATTTAGTCTTTCTTCCGCTAATTTATATAACTCATTGATAATATTTTTCATAATTGTTCTCACGTCCTTTTAATTATTTATCCAATCCTTAAAACTCTAAATACTATATTTGTTTAACCTTCTCTTTTTCAACCATACCCCAACTAAACCTGGAATCGTTACAATCAAGTAAATAGGCCAATAGATTGTTTTATTCTCTGTCAAGAGATTGAATAGTATGTTTCCTGAAAAAGATAAAATAAAATCACGCAGAAAGGAAAAGATATAAGGATGCTTCGATTTAAATTTATTCGTTATAAATCTCCTCCTCAACTAATAGGATGGTTGTTTGGAATAATTTGGTATGGTTTAATTGCTTAAGCGAATAGACTTGAAATTATTTAGGCTTACCCTCAGAATCAAACTTCTTTTTTAAGGCTCTTTCTGTTGGAACAATTGAGCCAATTAAAGCAGCTAACTGAATCATGCAAATTATGAGAGCTACATTAGAAATAGCATCATCGTCTTTTCCCAAAACTAAGGCCATGGCCACAAGGGTTATTGGCAGTAAAATGAAACCGACCCTCAACCAAATTTTCCTGCTATGTTGATGGGCGAACTGCCAAGTTTCTTTGTTTTTCATTGACATGGCCGTGCGGTAACCATACAGACGGTTAATTTTTTTCGGTGGATTATTTTTAAAGATATAGCCAAAAATTAGCATAACTAAAGGAATAAGTAAGGTTGAAAACAACATGAAAAACCAGTAATTCATAGAATCCCCCTCTTGATTATCATTTATATAAAAAGTATAGCATAGAATCCTTTAAATACATGAAAATTTCATTAAATTTGATGAAGTACAATTCGCTTAATAGATGATTCATTGGATGAAATGAATTTAATTGTCACATAAGCATTGAGTTTCTGAGTCTTTTTGTTATATTAGACTTATAAATCTCTATTAAGGAGGACTATTATGTTCAATTTATTGAGAATGTTCATCAGTCTCTTTTTCTTTCTAGCTTATTACCTATTAATGGACCAATACTTTCAACTTGATTTTCTACAGCTACCCTATTTAATTCTGACGCTTTACTTTGTGATAGCTGCCATTACCTTTTCATTATCAGAAGAAAAAATCAGCCAAAGTATTAATAGTAAATTGGCGAGTTGGCTAAGCCCTCCATCCAATATCTTATTGCCTATCATTTATATTTTTTCACCTATCATCTTATTGGCAGGTTATTTGAAGGGAGAACATAAATAAAAGCTAACGATAGAATTCTTAAAATTTTCACACCCTAATAAACCTTTCTACCTACTCACTTGATGAAGTGATCAATCCATAAAAAGAAGCCGAAAATTTTCGACTTCTTTTTTTCATTTATAAAATTATACTAAACAATTAAGCTCTTAAATAAGCTTCAAAGGTCTGAACATTAATGATTTTATCATTTTCCGTAACCAGTGTTGTATGTTCATTCTGAATGATTTCAATGGCTTCTTCTTTTGAAATTTCTTGATTATGAACAGGAGTTCCCATTCCTTCCCAGTGAGTGAAACGAATCGGCTTAGTGGTTTGTTTGATTTGTTCGATAACCTCATTTTGAGAAACATTGGTACCTAAATCTGTGGACGTGTAGTGAATCATTTGAACAGCCTCCTTTTTCTTATATTATACCACGATAAAGCATAAAAGAATGTCCTTAAGTCGGTTTTAATGTTTTTTATTTACATTTTCTTACTTTAAGTCTAACTATTATTCCCAAGCTAGTTCATAAATGCTATACTCAAACCTATAAAAAAGGAGAGGAGAAAACTATCATCGTTAAACACTATTTCATAATAAACAAACAATCACGCAATATTGGAAAAGTTTTAAAAAAATTAGAAGATTTACTCCCCTCTTATGCTATTAATTACGACTTATTAATCTCTGAAAATATTTCCCAACTGGATCAATTACTCTTTCAGCTGAAAAAAGATATCCAGCCGCAAGACCTACTGATTGTAGTTGGTGGTGATGGTAGTCTCAATCAATTTATCACTTCCTATATTCGTAATGATTTTAAGAATGCGATAGGTTACATTCCTGCTGGATCAGGAAATGACTTTGCCCGCACCCATCACATTCCAACAGACACAAAAAAAGCGATCGATTACTTATTATCCATTAAAAACCAACAAAACCTATCCATTATTACAGCCAATGATAATCAGCAAAAGCATTTAGCAATTAATAGTATTGGTTTTGGTATAGATGGTTTGATCACCCATTTTGTAGAATCTAAAAAAGAAAAAGAAAAAATGGGGAGTCGATCCTATCTACTAGGAATTTTTAAGGGGTTTGTTAATCAAGAAAAATTCTCCCTTCGTATTAAAGTCGACAATCAGTCCTATGAATTCAAAAAGGTCCAGTTAGCAGTGATAGCAAACAATCCTTATTTTGGTGGTGGGATTAAAATTGCGCCTCATTCAAGTAATAAAGATAAACTCTTGGAAGTTGTAATCGCTAATGATGTCTCTTTCAAAAATCTTTTTTCCATCTTAGCTAAGTTGTTAATTAACCAGTCTCACTTATCACACCCTAAAATTCATAGCTATCAATCTGAAGAAATATATTTAGAAATTGAATCAAATCAATACGCTCAAAAAGATGGAGAGGTCTTCCAACAAGATAGTTATCATATCTGTTTCTCGACTTTAGAACTACCTTTTTGGCTCTAAAACTGTTTAACAAATGTTGTCAAAATTCTTAGCTAATTAAAAAAATTAATCTTATGAAAAAAGACCAGATCTTTATTTTAGTTAAAGATCTGGCTTTTAATTTGAACAATTAACTAAACAGATATTGAAAAAGGGATGAAATAAATGGTAGAAAAAACAAAATATTCATTACTATCAAAATAAAACTAATGCGTTGATTAATCCTACGTTTGTAGGGATCTTTTTCTTTTCTCCAAAAATAAATAGAGATAAGCATTAATATAAACAGAAGAAACAAGAATAAAAAGGACCGTATCATCACCAAACTACCTTCCCACTTCCCTACTTTTTACCTTCTAAATAGGCTCACTTTATTACATCATCATTTATATTTTTGACAATTTAAAATAATCAAGAATTCATTTTATCTTAATTATTTATTTAGAATTTCGAGTGCAATTTGATAGCCATTTGTTAAATTACGGCCTAAATTGAGTCCAACAATCGATAAAGGATAATCATGAGCGCCATAAAAGTTCCCTGCAAGATTTCCCGCTGCATATAAACTTTCGATAGGCTTGTCTTCCTTATCCAGAACGCGACTTTTACCATCTACATTCACCCCAGAACAAGCCATTGTTAATTTAACATGACGGTGTACACCATAAAAAGGTGGCTTTTTTATAGGAGTAAGTTTTTCCTTAGATACACCAAAAGCATCATCTGCTTCATGTTCGACCCATTTATTATAGGTATGAACGGTTTCTTTGAAGGTCTCGACATTCTGAATACCTAATTTTTCTGCAAGTTCTTCTAAACTATCCGCTCGATAGGTGGCAATTAAATCTTCTTTAACGCCCTTTTTGTTTCCTTCTACTTCTGGCATAAAGTTTTCGAGTTCCTCAGTCGATACTTTTTGTCCTAGCTTTTCAGAAGTTTCTTCAAACCTGCTATCAAATATTTCACAATATTCCCCTTTTTCTTTTAATAAATAGTTGTTCATATATTCCATATGTACTTCCTCATTCGCAAAACGCTCGCCACTTAACTTCACTCTTAAGTATGGCAAATTCATAACAGAAAAAGGCCCAGAATCCATATCATGTACCATCTTGGTATGTCCAATGGCTTCCATACATCCACCCACATCCATGATCATTTTATGACCATCTCCTGTCCGGTTTTTTTTCTTGCGTTCAAAACCTTCCATTTGAGGTAAGTAATGTTTGACCATTTGATCATCGTTTTGATAATCGCCTGTGGTTAATACGACTTGTCCCATGAAATTTGTCCATTTCTTACGACCTTCTTTTAATGTCTTGCAAGTAACGCCAACCACTTTATCATGGTCTGTTATAAGTCTTACAGCAGGGGTATTATAAAATACTTCTAAACCTTTTTCTTCTGCTTTTTTTAAAATAGCGGTTAGCCCTGCTTTTATATCATAAGGTTTGGGACCAAAAAAAGGTGTAATAAATTCAATATCCAAATCATTTGCCTCTAAGAAAGCCTTATGAGGATTCGTTCCTAAATCTTCAACCTGAACACCAGCTTCTTTTGATTTTTGTAAAATCCATTCTAAAGCTTCTTCGGAATAATCTCGCCAGATATTAATTACTTCTGCTTTTGGTTTATAGTCATTTTCCTCAATCAATGCATGAGTTACTTTAGCCAATTCACTTTTCTTAGTATTATTCAGCCTAATACCCGCTGAAAAATTCCCACAACAAGAAGGAGTATTCTCTTTTTGAACGATACAAACTTTTTTGCCTTCTTCATGTAATTTAATTGCACACGGAATACCAACAGTCCCAGCTCCAACAACTATGACGTCATATTCTTTCACTTGATTAACCGAATCTGTCTTAACTTCTTCAACATACTTTAAAAAATCTGTTGCACTTCCATGTCCTAATTTCTCATTCATCTTATGCCCCCCTATAATTTTTATGACTCTATAAAACGTATCACTTGTTAATACAATTTTATATTTTTACTCTCTTTCATCTACAATTTTTTGAATGAGTTAGTAAACTGTTTATACCACTAGTATACGCTTTCATTTTTTACTCTTCAAATATTTATCAGAATGTTCATCCACTTATATAGTAATTCAAATCGATTATAATATTCTGAAAAAATGAAAATTTACAAAAAAATCGAAACTTAAGCTTGCTTTTTTTTAAGAATCATGTATACTTAAAAATAGAGATATACGAAAACAAAGTTATTATGTGTATCTAATAGAATTAATCAAATGATTAAAATTAAACTTAGGAGTGAATTAAATGGGATTATTTAGCAAACAACCAAAACAAAACTTTTTAGACATGATTGAGAAAAGACGTTCAATCTACGATTTAAAACCTGCATCACCAATCAGTGATCAAGAAATCGAAGACATCATCGCAAAGGTAATTAAACATACACCTTCTGCATTCAACTCTCAAAGTACACGTATCGTTTTATTATTAAACGATAATCATAAACAACTTTGGGATTTAACAACTGAATCCTTAAAAGAAATTATGGGAGACGCAGATTTCACAGATACTCAACAAAAAATGGATATGTTCAAGAATGCATACGGAACTGTTCTTTTCTTCGAAGACAAGAATGTTGTTAAAGGGCTTCAAGAGCAATTCCCTATCTTTGCTGATGGATTCCCTACTTGGGCTCAACATGCAAATGCTATGCACCAATTTAATGTATGGACTGCTTTTGCTGAGAAAAACTTAGGCGCTTCATTACAACACTACAATGGTGTAATTGATGAAAAAGTTTACTCAACATACGGCATTTCTAAAGATTGGGAATTAGTTGCTCAAATGCCTTTCGGTGAGATTGGTACTCCTGCTGGAGCTAAAGAAGTTCAACCAATCAACGAACGTTTCATCGTTAAAAAATAATTATATATTAAAAATAAAAAGAAGTTCTCTTTCGAGAACTTCTTTTTATTTTATCTGACTAAGTAAAAGCTTTACTTCTAAAAGATTCTTGAATTTATAATCTACCCGAGGCATTTGTTCTCTAATAAATGTTAAGTCCTTTTTCAATTTATATTTACCATCATAATTAGGCAAAAAAGTTATGTCATCTTCAATTAGTACAGTTTTTATGCCCGCTTTTTTGGCCGCCTCAATTCCTACACTTGAATCTTCAAAGACAATCGCTTGATTAGGATTAAATCCAGATTTTTCACAAGCTTTTAAAAATATTTCTGAATCGGGTTTACTTCTAGTAACTTCATCACCGGAAACAATAGTGTTAATTAAATGTGATAAATGTTCTATTTCCAAATAATATTCAATTGTTTTACGATGACTAGACGAAGCAATCGTTACATGAATATCGGATGCTTGCGCATAGTTTAAAAGTTCCTCCAAACCCTTTTTCTTATAAACTCTTTTTTGACTAGCTAGAATTTCTTTTTTAGATTTATTAACAGTATCTCGCCAATCATTAGTTGGCAGTTCTTTTCCGTATAATTCCTTCATTTCTTTTCTAATATCATCATCATTACGCCCTGTTAAATAATAATAGACGTTAGGCGTTACTTCAAAATCGTGTTCTTTTGCTGCTGCCAAATATCCTCGATAAGATAGTTGACCTGTTTCAAACATCAATCCATCCATATCTAAAATCATTAATTTTAAATTCTTCAACTCTACCAGTCTTTCTTTATATTTTTTATTCTCAGCTAATACCTCACACCAATTATTACAAGTAAAAAGGTAGATTGAAGACATTATTGTCTACACCCTACCTTTTTATAACTCTAACTATTTATCATGACTCAATAGAACTTAATTGGCTGACTATTTTTTCTAGAGTTTCGTTAGCAATTTTACCCGTATTTTCTTTTATTATAGACTCAGAAATAATAAAGGATCCACCCACTGCTATGATATGGTCATTTTTTATATAATCTAGATAGTTTTCCATGTTAATTCCACCGGTCGGTAAAAATTGAACATCAAAATATGGGCCGCTTAGAGATTTAATAGCTTTCAGGCCTCCGGCAATATTTGCTGGGAAAAACTTAACTACTTTAATACCATATTCTGTGGCTCTTTGAATATCACCTGCCGTTGAAACCCCTGGAAATACTGGTATGTTTTCTTTAATTCCATACTCGATAACCGAAGGTATCACTGCTGGAGAGACGATAAATTGCGCCCCATTTTTTACAGCTTCTTTAGCCTGTTCAAGTGAACGAACCGTTCCAGCCCCAACAATTAATTTACCTGAAAGTGATAATTTTCTAATAGCTTCTCCAGCTAAATCACTTCGATAAGTTACTTCAATCAGTGGCACTTTATTTTTTAATAGTATTTCTTCTAATAGCTCTAAGTAATCCAAATCATTTGCTGTATATAACGGTAGTAATTTGACATCTTTTATTACTTCGTAAATAGCATGATTCATATTTGCTTCCATATAAAGCTCTCACCTTTTCATCGTTTATTTACGTTGCATTTCTTTTGAAACAGCTTCGTAAAGACCTTGCATATATGTTAATCCCATAGCTCGATCATATAAGCCGTATCCCGGAATCGCTTCTTCGCCCCAAACCATTCTTCCATGATCTGGACGTACTGGTCCATCATATCCTACTTCGACTAAAGCTTTCATGATAGCATACATATCTAAAGATCCTTCACTTGATAAATGAGCGGATTCTTTAAACTTATGTTCTCCAAGATACTCAACATTACGAAAATGGACGAAGTTAATTTTTTCACCAACTTCTTTAACAATCTCAACAATATCATTTTCTGGATCTCCACCTAGCGAACCAGTACATAGTGTTATACCGTTGTATGGAGAATCTACAATATTTAATATTTTCTTAATGTCTTCTAAGTTTTTGGTAATTCTTGGATAGTCAAAAATTTCAAAAGGAGGATCGTCTGGGTGAATCGCCATTTTCACTTTATATTCCTCAGCTACTGGAATAATTTTTTCTAAGAAATAGGTTAAATTATTGAATAAATCTTCGCGAGTTTGGCCTTCATACATTTCTTCTAACTTCTTAAATTTTTCCAATCGTTCTTCTTCCCATCCTGAAAGACGGAAACCTTTAGACTGGCTATGAATTAATTGATACATATCCTTTGGTTCCATATTATCGATGACTTTTTCATCAAATAGAAGCGCTTTACTGCCATCAGAATTTTCATAATTTAAATTTGTTTTAAACCATCCAAAAATTGGCTTAAAGCTATAGCAAATCATATGAACACCACATGCTGATAAGTTCTTAATTGTTTCAATATAGTTTTCAATATATTTATCACGCTCTGATGTGCCAGCTTTAATTGAATCATGTACTGAGACACTTTCAATACCTAATAGTTTTAAATCCTTTTTTTCCACTGATTCTTTTAAAGCCATTATTTCATTTTGTTCCCATACATCACCTGGTAGTTTATCTAATAATGTTCCTACCACTCCATGCATTCCAGGTATTTGCTTTATATGTGATAAGGGTATTGTGTCCTCTTCGCCATACCATCTAAATCCCCATTGCAATTTACAAAACTCCCCTCTTAAAAATCGTCATCGTCGTCGTCATCATCTGACATGTCAGAAACATGCCATACTCCCATAGACTGTTTTCCCTGATTTATAATGGACTGAGCTATTTCATTAATTGGTGTTGCTAATAATTGATGATTAATAGTTTCTAATAACATCGGTAAGTTTACTCCACCAATAACATAAACAGATTCTTGTAGCTCTTGATCAAGTTGACTAATAGCCATCAAAGACTGGTTGTAAGGACTCGCACTGACTAAATCTACAAGAACAACCACACCTTCATTTTCATTAACACTTTGTATAGCTTCTTTTATTGATGTGCCTAGATTTTGTACATCTGCTCCAGCTTCAAGTTTTACTGTTTTTAAATTATTAACTTGCCCCATAATCACTTCAGCGGCATCTTTTAAACCTTCACTAAATGATCCATGTGTGGCAATTACAATTCCTAGCATTTATCATCTTCCTCCCTTTCATATAATTCTTATAAAATATTATTTGTAAAAAGATGAACTATTTTTTCAATATTAGTAATATTTAGTTCTTTTTGTTTTAAATCTTTTCGACTAAGATAAAACTTTTCGATAGAGTTTTCTTCAGAAGTTCTTGCAGAAATTAAATAATTATATTTAAAACTATTCTGAAAAAAGGTCAAAATACCTGCTTTATTCGCTTGATTTTTGGTAAATCTATTACCGACTAAATATAAGGGAGCGTCTGTCCCTACACTATCTAGGATATAAATAGAAGCATCCTTTATTTTTTCTTTATCTAACATTTTTAGACCAAGATTCCCATAAATACCTCTATCAAAGAAAATAAAAGCTGTTTTTTGATCATCTATTTCTTTTGATAATGCTAATAAAGCGAGAATTGATGAGGTGTTTCTTATCAAGTTTTGTCTTTCAGCTATTCCATTTGCAATTTTATTCAGAAAATAAAAATAAAAAGCATAAAACAGACCGATAATAAGAGTGGGTAACGAAAATAAAGAAAAATTGGTTAAGGCTAATTCTTTATAGCCAAGTGTCAGCAACAATCCCACTAAAACCATAAGAAGTGAACTTATAAAAATAAACAGAGTTGTCTGAGTTTTGGCCTTTGTTTTATCAAAAAATATGTAAGAACCTAAGTTTTTTATAGGGGTATCGTAATGAGCACATATTATTCGATCGGCCTTTTCAATATTCCCCACATATATATTTTTCAATTTGTTTTTTTTATTTTCACCATATTCGATAACCTGTATATCATTTCGCCACTTGAAAAGATCAGTGACTAACGCCTTAATAAAACGCTCTTTACTTTTATTATTATTGCGGATTTTATATACATATTGATAACGAAATAACCAATCTTTAAAATTCTTCTCGTTTAGCATTTGCCCCTCCGCCTATTCTATGCCTATTATCTCTATTGAATTATAGTTCAAAATTCTTTAAAACAGCTGGTAGATCTGTTTTCGGAGCAGATGGAGTTGCTTGGAAATAAATATTTTCGACTCCATATTCTTCATTCAATTCTTTTAGTTTAATAGCATCTTCTTTATTGAGATAGACCGATTTAGTCACTTTTAAATCTTTTTCAGGATTTTTCTGTGCAACTCCACCAATATTGAGTTCTTTTACTTCAATTCCTCGTGTAATAAGTTCATGCATTACTCCAACTGATTTTGTAAGTAAAATACAGTTATAATCTTTAAAATTAAATTCTTCCCAATAATGTAAGGCTTTATCTGGAGTTATAACAATTGTTTTTTGTCCAGTACGACTTCCCGCACTACGATATAAGTCACGCATAAATTTATCATTTGCAACCCCTTCATCCACGACAAAAATTGAATTGATCCCCTCTTTTTGAGATAGAGTAATCATAACTTGTCCGTGAATGAGTCTTTCATCAACTCGACCTAAAATAACTTTTCCCATTTCAATCTCCTTCCTAAAAATTAATTATAAAATGCCTAATGCAGCTAACACTATTAAGATACCAGTTAAATAAAGCAATGCTTGAGTAACTTTTAAACCTTTCTTTGTATAGAACCAATAGATTCCCATTACGACAGTTAATGGTAAAATACCTGGTAATATCTGATCGAGAAGATCTTGAATTACAAATTCTCTACCCGAAAGATTAAAGGCTAAAGATGAAGTGACTTTAATATATTGTCCCGCTAAAATACCCATCATAAATAATCCTAATACCGAAAGCATTTCAATAGCTGATTGAACGCCTTCTCCTTCCATAATGCTGGAAGCACTTCTTCCCATTTCAAATGCCTGATGAGCGAAAAGCAGTCCAATAAAGACTTGATAAAGCGCAAATGTAATGAATGGGAAAATAGCCCCCATAGCACTTCCTTGTTGTGCCCATGGAATGGCAATTGCAATTAGAATATATTGAATCGTACCCGAATCAATAGCATCTCCAATTCCAGCTAAAGCTCCCATCAAACCAGCTTTAGTGTTATACATTAAATCATCTTCCATGACGATTTCATCTTTTTTATATTCTTCTTGAGCACGTTGTTGCTCCATTGAAGCCATCAAACCGGTGATTACTCCACCACCCCAGCTAAGTTGGGTGTTAAAGAATAATAGTTGTCGCTTGTAGGCAGCTTTTAATGATTCATCATCTTTGTATAATTTCTTTAGAATTGGCATCATAGCAAATAATAAGGATGGTGCTAAATACCGGTCAAATGAATGTGGAATTTCATTTGCAAAATGCCATCTTAAATAGGATTTAGTAACATCTTTTTTAGTTATTTCCTCTGGAGCCATATTTTGGTTGTTTTTAATTTCTGACATTATATTACCTCCTTATATATTAGAATCCATCATCATAGTCATCATCACTATAATTATCACTTACAGCAGCTGCTTTGTTATTGCCTTTTGCCATAATAAAAATCAGCGCGATGATTATGCCAAAGATTGCGTAAGTTACCATTGTGATTTCTAAAGGTTTTAATACCACACTCATAAAATAAGCTAAGAAAAAGAATGGTAAGTAATCACGACGTCCAATAACATAGACTGTCGTTGCAATACCGATTGCAGCCAATCCTCCACCTACTACCTCTAATATATGAATGAAAATTGTGCCTTCTAGCATATTGATAACATCTGCAATTACAGGAGCTCCAAAGTAAAGAGCAATAAATACTAATGGAACGAATAAGATAAATGATGCTAAAGTTGGAAATAGAATGATTGATCTTGACATAGCGCCTTCATCTAATTTTTCAACTGCTCTGTCAGTATACTTACCTAAAAAGGTATTAATGAAAAATCTAAATTGATATAAGTAACTTCCCAATAGTCCTACTGGTACAGCAATTGCAATCGCTGACTCTGGTGAAAGATCGCCTAATAAGGCAACAGGTACAGCTATAGCTGCTGCGATCGATGGTTCAGCAGGCATAGTTCCCCCTGGAGAAAAAACACCCATATAAATTAATTGTAAAGCTGCAGTTACTATCATAGCTTGGGCTACATCTCCCATCACTAGACCTGCAACAAGTCCTGTCATTAGTGGTGAGAAACGTAAAGTTAGCGTTGCCCCTCCTAAAAATGATCTTGACATTACAGCTGCAACCCATAGGGCAATGAGTAAACTCTGTAGTATAGTTAATGTTTCCATAAGTCCTCCTAATTCTGAATATAATTTTCTAAATCGATGATTGCTTTGAACAAAATATCTTTTGAAATTGGAACTGGAACTAAATGTACTTTTTCTAACGAGTTAATAAAATCTACCATTTTTATTAAGGTAGCTTCATCTTCTGGATAAATTTCCATTTGCTTTAATGAAAGCGGTAAATCCAATTCTTTATAATAAGGCAACAATTTATCAATTTCGCCCCATTTTTGCTCAAGAGCCATTTGATAAAATATTCCGTAAGCTACTTTTTCTCCATGTAAGAATTTTTGACTAGCGGGAATGTATTTGCCAAGTGCATCATGCATAGCATGCGCTGCAGCATTGCGCGCATACTTATCTCCTAATCCGCCTACTAGTCCTGCTACACCGAATATTATTTCAGATAAAACTTTAAAGTTGTGTGTCACTTCCTTATTTTTCATATCTTTTATTGCTTGGGCTGAATGTTCGATAATCACCTCACTTGATAATTTTGCAGTATAGCCGGCCAATCTTAAGAATGGTTCATCTTTTAAGTGCGCTTGATCTAAAATTGATTCACACTCATACCATTTAGCTATGGTGTCAGCAAGTCCTGCAACAAAATATTTTACAGGTGCGTCAATAACTAATTCAGGATCTGTAATTAAAAAGGCAGCTTGTCTTAAATAATGTTCTGTTTTACCTTCAGATTCACCGTTCTCTTTATACATAACAGATAAAGGCGTCCAAGGTGCACAATTACTAGCCAGTGTCGGTATAATTCCAAAACTAACATTAGCCAAATGCGCTGAATATCCTACCAAATCTGCTAAAGATCCTCCACCTACTCCTATTATAAAATCAATTCCTTCAAGTTCAACTTTATCCGCAATTTTAGTGGCTCCATCATAACTACATACACCTGTATACTGATGATAAAAAAATTTAAAAGAATTATGATTTAAAAAGTTTATTTTCTTTTTTGCTTTTTCCCATGAGATGGTCCCGTGAACAATCAGAATTTTTTTAGCTGAATATTCTCTTAAAACTTCAGGAATTGTATCAATAGCATTCACATTATAACGATATACTTGAGGCCCGACCTTTACTGTTAAATTATTAAACACAGTTAAACATCTCCTAATAATTATTTGATGTAGTTACTTTGTTTTTGAACAGAACGAACAGGTAGTATTCCTTTGACGATATTTTCAACATCTTGAACACATTTTTCACCCATATCTTCTAAACAATCCATTGTATAGGCAGCAGTGTGAGGAGTCATGACGACGTTTTCAAAGGCTAAGTATGGATGATTAGATGAACCTGGCTCATTTTCTAAAACATCTGTGGCATAACCTGCAACTTTCCCTGATTTTAAAGCTTCAACCATAGCATCTTCATCGACTAAAGCGCCTCGTGCACTATTTGACAGATAAACTTGGTCTTTCATTTTCTTGATTTCATTGGTTGAGATCATATGATAATTTTCTTCTGTTAGATTGGCACATAAACAAATTATATCTGATGTTTCTAAAAGTTCATCAAACTCAACTTTTTTTGCTCCAAAACTATTAATATGTCGTTTTGATTTATAAGGATCATAAGCAATCACTTCACATCTAAAGCCATTTCTTAATATTTCAACTACGCAGCTACCAGTATTACCTACACCTATGACTCCAACCTTTTTATTAAATAAGGTTCTTCCAACCAAGCTCGCTCTTTCTGTCCATCTCCCTTCTCTAACTTTAGTGTTTGCCTCAGTCGTCCGACGCAAAACAGCTAAAAGATTCGTAATATTATTTTCTGCAACAGCATCTCTTTCAACTAATGCAGGAATAATGGATACAATTGTTCCATGATTTTTTGCAGCTTCAATGTCAATATTGTTATACCCTATTCCATGTCTAGAAATTAACAGTAATTCATCCTTATAGTCGAAAAACTCTTTAGTGAAAAATGGCGTAACACTTGAAATAATGATGTTGAATCCTTTTAAAAGTTCTGCTAACTCAGAACCGGCTATATTTTGATCGACATCGAAACGTTTAACCTCTCCAATCTCTTTTAGTCTTTTAAGGTGATCAGGAAAAATTTTTCCAAAGCTACTTGAATTAACTATTGCTATTTTATAATCTGGCATAGTTATTCCCCCTTCATGTTGTAGTAAATTTTTAAAATATTCTATATAACCAAATCGTTTAATCGCTTTCATTTTACAAAAAATATTTTTCTTTGTCAAACTGTTTTACAAAAAAATGTTTTTCTGTTAATTTATAATCAATAATAAGTTTATAAGTTTATCTTAAAAATATTTTTTTAAAATTAAGGAGGGAGTATTATTAGTCAATCCGTTCAAGTTATTATTAAGAAAATGTATAACGATTTTAGTCCAACCGAAAAAAATATTGCTGATTATATTACTCAAAACTCAAATGAAATTGGTCATCAAACCATTAGCGAACTCAGTAAGATACTGGGCGTCGCAGATTCTACTATTTTTCAATTCACAAAAAAGCTTGGATTCAACGGTTTCAAAGATTTTAAGATTGCTCTGCTTCTTAAATCTAATGAGATTATTAATGAAACAATTCATGAAAGTATATCAAAAGATGATAATGAAATAACGATTGCACAGAAAGTTTTTGATTCAAATTGTACTACTTTATCGATGACTAAAGATTTTTTACTGGAAGAAGATTTTAAAAAAGCAGTTTCCATACTTAATAATTCACACCACCTCTTTCTATTTGGCATTGGTGGTTCAGAAATAGTCGCAGCGGATGGGCATCATAAATTTCTAAGATCTTCAATGAAAGCTTTTCATAATTCAGATTATCATGTTCAATTAATGGATGCAGCACGCTTATCAAAAGATGATTGTGCTATAATTATTTCACATACAGGACAATCTAGAGAAATCATTGAATTAGCAAAAATTGTCAAAGATACTCAGGCTCAAATCATTTCAATAACTAGTTATCCTAGTTCTAACTTAGCTAAAATTTCAGACGTTTCTTTGATTTCTGTTTCATCTGAAGTTGAATTTCGTACAGAAGCCCTAGCATCGAGAATCGCCCAATTAAGTCTTATTGATTCACTTTACGTCGCTTATCAATTCTATAATTCAGATAAGTCATCTGAGTCACTTTCAAAAATCAGAAATGTTATTTCAAATTTGAACGAACCCATTGATTAAGTAAGAAAAGACTGGCTACCTAAGGTAGCCAGTCTTTTTTTTTATTATTCAGTAGCTCTCTTATTTAGATAAGCATTAAGCATCCAAATCGTTTTTTCGGATTCAGTCTTTAAAGCAATTAACATATCATTTGAAGGGAAATCTTCTGCTTCATCTGTTAAATGAATTCCTTCATCATAGAGACTAATTAAGGTCTTAATGTCCTTAACAATCGCTGCGACCATTTCATCTTGATCCAAATCTTTATCTGCAGCATTTTCTTTAATAGCAGAATGTTCTATAAATTCAGCCACAGTAGCATAAGGTTGACCACCAATCGCTAAGAGGCGTTCTGCTACCTCATCCATATCAGCGGTTACTTGATCATAAAGCTCTTCAAATTTTTCATGTAAAGTAAAGAAATGAGATCCCTTTACAAACCAATGAAACTGATGGAGACGCACATAAAAGACACCTTGTGTGGCAACGACTTTATTTAAAAGTTCAAAAACTTTCTCGCTCATTTAACATCCTCCTAAATGTTTTTTAGCAATCACTTTTAATTGCTAGTAAATTAACCATATCACCTTGTTTAAGAATTGTTAAATAAAACGCTTTTATGAGAGTTGAATCGGACGATATATCTAATTTACATTATAAAATAAATATTTTAAAAATATTTATTTGCTTTATTTAAGGTCACATTTAATTTTTATAAAAATCGTATTTTTAATTTCAATAAAATGATGACTATGGTTAAAATAAGAACAGAAAAGACACCTTTTTTATAAAAAACTTAAATAATGTGGATTAGTCACTTTTAATTGTTGGTGGTATCAACTGGTTACTAGTAGGACTGTTTGAGTTTGACCCTAGTAGCTACTATATTTAGTGGATCTATTAAAATCTTAGCGAAAGTAATTTATGCAGTTGTTGGGCTATGTTCCCTTTATTCTACAAATTTTTGGGGATTGATTGGACAACAAGATGCCAATCATAGCTAAATTTTAGTCAGTAAAAGCCTCGGTTATTCGGAACCGAGGCTTTTTTATTTGATCTCAAAATTCAGCAGATGATTTTTCACTTTTAATAATGAGGATATATGCTTAAAGGGTTGATAGAATTATTATCTTATACTTTAATGTGCTTTAAATCAAAATAAAAGAATATTGGCTAATACTTTAAATCGCTATTTAATTATCAAATTGTTCTATGAAGGAGGTAAAAAATTAAAAAAGAGAAAATTTAATAAACAGTTTTATAAAAGTAAGAAAATTATTTTATATATATTACAACTTATCCTAATGTACTATTTGTTTAAGTTGATGGACTTCAGTAACCTCAAAGACTATTTCGTTTTCTTTAACTTTACTGCAGTATTTTGTTATTCAATATATTTTTTTATTTGAAGAAACTAAGCAGTAAGGCTCATATGATTTATGATTAGAAGTTGAATTGCGTCCTTTAAAAAAAGACTTGGAATTCCAAGTCCTAAATCATTTAGAAATCTAATTATTTCTTTCGTTGAGTCTTTAAATCAACCGTTAATAACTCACAATTCTCGCATACATAAGCTTCTGTCTTTGGTCGACCAAATAAAGAAGAATTATCTTTTAAAGCAAAGCCACCATTAGCAAAAATACCCGCTACTAATTTCTTATCAGCTGGCTGCCATTTAATGGCATAGCGATCCCCAATTAAATTACCTTTTACCATTTCACTTCCACAATTTGGACACTCCATACAATCACTCCTTCGTTTTTTAATTATAAATCATCTCTATAATTCTTTTTAATTATAACATAAAATAATAGTTATAAGCTTATTAAATATGAATAAATATCCTATTCTTATGATTGACTGATAGAATAAATCAGAATAAAGCATAAAAGAAAAAGACTCACAAACTAAATAAAAAACTAAAAATTTAATTTCTGCCTACTTATAGCTATTAAAGTCCCTTTCTTATTAGAAAGAGACTTTAAAAAATCTTTATTCACTATTCAATTGATTCAATACATCGTCTAAATTTGTAGCAACCATGTACTCCACATCTTCTTCTAATACTTTAAAGTGCTCTTTTCCACAATCAATTTTCTTTACTTCTGCTGTTCTTAACTTGGATCGATCGAGAGCGCTTTTTGTTTCAGTAACAAAGTAAAACTTTTCTTCACCTTTTTCATTAATTAATATGGCCCAGTCAGGGTTATATCCGCCAAGAGGTGTCGGAATTTTAAACCAATTTGGTAACTTAACATAGACAAGTACATCTTTATTGTTTTCTAAATCTTGAGCAAACTTTTCTTCCACCTGACTATCATAAACAACATATTCATAGACACCTTTTTTACTCTCTATTAAATTATCGTTTAAATAGCCTGATAATTCATGGTCTTTAAAAAGTTCTTGCGCATAAAAATTACTTTCTCCAATTTTAGAATATTTTATACCATCCACAATAAAGTTTTCTTTCACTGAGTTAATTATAGCAGCCATTTCTTGCATATAAATTTGTGGATTGGCTTGAAAAATATCTAAAGTGTCACTTTTTGTTAATATTTCTATAATTGTTTTTCTAGTTAAGTCCGTCGCATTTTGTAAGTTAGTCACAACGTCTGGAAGATTTTTTAATGCAACTGGCTCGATTTTAATATATCTATCTTCTTCATTTTTTGCTCCAGTTATTCCGCCTTCAGCAAATCGAATCGCAGCTTCAATTTGAGAAATTCTTCTCTGTTTTCGTGTTAAACTATGTTTTATAGTTTTTAAAACTTCTGCAATCAAACCTTCCGTTGAAAAGTCAACTTGATAAACAGTTTGATATTTTATCTTATCCCATAATTCTTTAAATTCTGGACTTAAATACCTTTCTTTATTTAACTCAACAGTCTTCTTCTCACGAGCCCGTTTAATTTTAACACCTTCAATTGCTTGTTTCGTTCGTGATTCAATTTCTACTCGATAGGGTTCAAATTCTTCTTGTATATCTAAATTGTTATTTTTAATAGCAATCTTTAATTTTTCTTGGACTTCGCCTGTTTTGCTAATATAATCTTTTTCTTTAAAGTATCGAACTATTTTTTTCGAAGCCTTGCTTCCCAATCGTTCTTCAAATCCATCCTTTACTACTACAAGATTTGCAAAAAGATGGTCTTCAATATATCCAAAGCGGATACCGGAATCTTCTTCGTACTCTTTCTGAAGAGTATCGGCAAAGACTTCATAAGATTCATTTGCTATGACAGTTAAAGTGTTAATAGTGAAGCCATATTGTCTTTCACCTTCTTGATTAACTGCTAACCGTAAGCCTCGACCGATTTCTTGTCTTTTCTTAATGTCACTATAAGTATCGTTTAGCGTACAAATTTGAAAAACATTAGGATTATCCCATCCTTCTTTTAAGGCAGAGTGTGAAAAGATAAATTTTAACTTACTATCAAAAGACAACAAACGTTCTTTGTCCTTCATAATTAATTCGTACGCATAGTCATCCATGGTAGCATTTCCTGATGAGGTTTCGACAAATTTTACATCCGAGCGCCCCGCTTTATCTTGAGAGAAGTAACCATGATGGACATTTCGTACTTCTTGATCTAAATCATCCATACCTGCTCGAAGTTCTTGATATTTATCTTCCTGGATAATTTTTTTATAGAGTTCTTCAAATATCACTGCATATTTACCAAGATTATACGTACCATCCTCATTATAAACACGATAATTGACAACACGATCAAGAAAGAATAATGACAGAACTTTAATTCCTAGCTTATTGAGATAAAGTTCCTTATCAAGATGTGCTCGTATAGTTGCTTCAATTTGTAAACGTTTATACAAATCGTCTTCTATTCCACCGATATGATTGTCTAATGTGAGAACTTCTGACCGTTGAGTAAAGGTGACTATATTATTTGCCGCATCAATATCAGCCACTTGAAATCCTTGATAAACCTCACGATTTCCTGATAACTCATAAAGGTCATCACCTTGTCTAATTCGTATGGTTCTTCTAATAATGCCAGACTTCATTTTCTGGTCAATTTCGACATCTGCATAAATTCCAGATTTCGGATTACCGGTTTTGATTAAACGAATATAAGCATCCTCATAGTTATCTTCTTCTTCAAAACTAACTACTTCTATTTGTTTAACAAGTTCTAAAGCATGAGCGTCCACGGCATTTAGACGATACACTACATTTTTAGGTTTAATATGTGTCGCTGAATACTTAAGGGCTGCTAATGGATTTAAGCTCGCAATAGCTTCATTGGATCGTTTGGTATTGGATGTACTTTGTGGCTCATCAATAATTACAATAGGATTTGTTTCCTGAATCAGCTCAATTGGCGGTCTTCCTTCAGGTCCCCTATCGTTGGGTCTATGAATGATATTTGCTTTTGTTAAACGATCGGAATCGCCAAAGCTACGGTTAAAGGCTTGAATATTAATAATCATGATAGAAATATGGTCTGCCGTAGCAAAACGATTAATTTCATCTAAATGGTCACTATTATAAACAAAATAATTATAATTCTCATTTTCATAAAGAGACTGCATATGATTTTGAGTTGTTTTTAAACTGTGATGAATGCCTTCTTTGATTGCCAAGCTGGGAACAACAATTATAAATTTTTTAAAGCCATATTTTTTATTTAGTTCCATTATAGTACGAATAAAAACATAGGTCTTACCAGTACCCGTTTCCATATCTACTTCAAACTCCATATAAGGATTAATATCTAGTGCTTTACTTTGTGAGAGTCCGTTTTTTTCTTGAACTTCTTGTAAATTTTGTAAAATCTCAGCGGATGTTAAGCTAAGATGGTTTGCAATCCCAATACCTGTTTCATCTAATCGCATTTGATTATAAGCAGGAGCAACAGTAAAATTTGATTCTTTAGGAGTTTGTCCCTTAAATAAATCAACCACTGAATTAATCGCATCTAATTGATACTTTAACTCAGAATCAAAATGTAATTTTAATGACATACTTACTCCTCCCTATAAGGTGATGAAGGCCTCTTCTGCTATTCCGGCAGAGCGTAAGGTTTCTTTGATATTTGTTTTAGCCATATCGTTTTTAAATCCTTCATCTCTAAAAATCACTCTAAATTCTTCCGGTTGATACTTATTTCTAATCTCAATCATTTTCTCAGCAATGTTTAAATCAATTTCATCTGCTAATGAAATCATTAAGAAACCATACCCCACTGAATAAATAGTTTTTCCATTGACTTCATATTCTTCCACTGGATAAGTCAGATCAAGACCCATTTTCAAAATCATTTCGTAAACAACGTCTTGTTCTGATCGTCCTTCTACATAAGGAGTCAGAGAATCTTCAATCGCTAATTGAATATTCTCATATTGCCCTGGATTCCATTGTTTAATGTTTGATGAATCTAATTTGAAGGTTTTGAAGCCAATATCTAAGTCTTCTGGATGTTTCATCTTTTTACGCTCTTCTTCGTTCGATGATTCATATTTTTCAATTAATCCATCTTTAATTCTTTCACCAGCACGGCGAATTCTTTCTTTGCCTATTTCCGCAATATTTTCATAACCCGCTTTGAAAGCTTCAGATTTTTGATTGATCGCTTCAGGTAGCTGAACCATAATAAATTTACGATTGCCATTATCCTCCGCATTCAAATCCATAACTGCATGCGCAGTAGTAGATGATCCTGCAAAAAAATCGAGCACATTCATTTCTTCTTCACTATCATGTGGAATCATTAATAAGAATTTCTTTATTAGTTCAGTAGGTTTTGGAAAATCAAATGTCTTTTCCAATTTCATTGCTATCATTTCTCTGGTTCCATTATCTGTATAGATGCCATCAATTATATCTTTATTTTTTTCAAAAATTTTTCCATCTTTAAGGCGATCTTTACCATAAATATAGAAACCATTTTTTTCTTGTTCAAATATCAAGTCGTCCTTGTATTCTGCTAAAAATTTTTCTTGTCCCCATCTCCAAACTCTTTGTCTTTGATATTCTTCATTATATTTTGGAATAATTCGATGATATCCATCTTCAGTTATATGAGTGTATCTTTCTAACTCCCAAGAATGAGTCTGACTATTATATTTTTTTTCATCAACAACATATGCATGCTGCTTATCAGGATTATAATATATGCTATAGCATAAATTAGGTCGATTATTTATATGAAAATCTTTCGTCCCATTATGCAATGGATAGCCTTTTTTATATCTTCCTTTTACATCCTCATATTTATATTGTTTCATTTTTTTATCATCATTAATAATAGCATCTTGAATTTCAAATTTATGTATATCTTTAGCATACATCAAAACACTCTCAAATGTTTTCCCGATAAACTTTGTTGTTGTACGACCTCTTGGATTTGCTCGCCATTTCAACTCTGTAATAAAATTATTTTCTCCAAATATTTCATCTGAAATTTTAAGCAAATTGTGCACTTCATTATCATCGATAGAAATAAAGATGACTCCATCTTCTGTTAATAAATTTCTAGCTAATCTTAAGCGCGGATAGATCATATTTAACCAATCAGTATGATAGCGACCACTATACTCTCTATTAGTCGTTGCTAGTTTTCCATCACTATCTAGCTGACCAGTAATTTCTTTGTAATTTTTTATGTTATCTTTGAAGTTATCTTTGTACACAAAATCTCCCCCTGTATTATAGGGAGGATCTATATAAATCATTTTTATTTTATTAAAATAAGATTTTTGCAAAAGCTTGAGAACTTCTAAATTATCTCCTTCAATATATAAGTTCTCTGATTTATCCCAATTTTTACTTTCTTCTGGTAGTGGTCTGAGTGTCCCCATAGATGGTGTTTGAGAAATCCGGAGTGCTTCTCCTTTGCCATTCCATGTGAAGTTATAACGTTCTCCTGAGTCTTCAACATAGTCACCGAGTAGTTGCTTTAATTTATCAAAGTCTATTTTCCCGTCAGTTTCAACCTCTGGAAATAACTCTTTGATTTTTTGAATATTTTCTTCTTCAATATTTAATGTTTCTCCCGTTAATTTAGACATCAGTATCCCCCATTTGTTTTAATTGGCATTTAAAATTTTTAATTTGCATGTTTAATTCCAATTTCTTATGAAAGTGCTTTTCTGTTCTAAGTTTAATTCTTAAGAGCTGATTTTAATCTTCATTTACTTCGATTACTTCGATTACTTTTGCTCGATTATCGATTTGTTTAATATCCCGATTTTCCAGATTGTTAGTAGTCTAGAATTCTTATCCTTTCGAGCTGTTATTAATGAGTTATCTTTGTCAATCTATCCAGTGCCTCAAAAAATGCTAAGCTAGTTTGAGTATACCACTCCGTATAAAGCTTCTTTTACCTGATTAAATTGTTCTTGATCCATTGCTTCTGGATAAGTCATCAATAAAAGCGGGATTGAATTTTTACCTTCTTCTAAGGGTGGTTGGGTGTAATCATAGTCATTCAGCTTAAAATCCAAACGCTGGTAGAATTTGATTCTTCGTTTAGCAAGAATATCTTCAGGCATCTCTACCTCTAAAACGATTTTTTTATTAGCTTCACCTATAAAAGCATTCAGAAATTTACTGCCATAATTTCTACCACGGTATTTATCATCTATCGCAAAGTGTTCGATAAAAACATATTCACCAATATCCCAAAAACATATAAAACCGACTACTTTATTGTCATCTTTTAAAGATTTCATTTGATAGTTGGGATTTTTTAATAGTTCTAATTGTCGCTTTAAACTTCTTTTTTCATCTTCAGGAAAAGAACTTTCATAGATATCCCACATTTCAGAAAAGTTTTCCACCATAGATCCTCCATAAACTTATTAGATAATCTTTAGTATTAATATCATAGCAAACTATAGATATCTTTTCATAACTTATCAAAAAGATAAGGTAGGTCACTTAAATATTCAATGAAAATTTAAATAGATCATTCAAACTTCTCTTAGGTGTGCTTTAGTCGCAAATTTATTATAATAAATCACATAAATCACACATATCTTTGTCAAAGTTTTGTAACTAAAAATATTTACAATTAAGTAAATGAGTATTATTTAAAATTAGTCCTTTATTTTTTCTTTTAAACCTTATAAGATCAAAGCTTAAAATTCTCTAAATCTATTGATAACTATGCTAGGCTTGAAGAAAGTCAGGCCAATGTATGGATATGTTGGATAATTTTGCTCTATTCCCTACTTTAGACAATAAAAAGACCAGCTTTTGTTAGTCATCTCATGTATCTATATGGGAGAGATTTCATATCCTTTTTTTACCGTAATTCTTATAAAAATGGTTACAAAAAGAATGCTATGAATGCCAAATAAGAGCAAATTAAAAAGGCTTTCTATCAAGCTTTAAATCATGATAGAAAACCTTAAAATTCATACAGTGGCGTTGAGGGGGTTCAACTAAAAACTGTCATATCAATGGTAGCTAACTTACAGTAATGGTTTAGGTCAAATTTAACGAATAAGCCTATCTTTTATACTATAAATATAGTGCTAAAAATCTTATCTATTAACTATATGATCATACAACTCATTACCTAAAGCTAGCGTTCTTTCTTCTACATCAGTTTTTGTAAAATCATTTTTATATTGATCAACAAATTTTTTTACAGATTTATAATTTGATTCTTTATACTTAGATAATTTTTGTTTAAAATCAAGTTGAGCAACTTGATTGTTAATATTTTCTTCTAGTAAAACCAAATTTCCTATTGATTTAGTGTAATCTTCATCTGTTTCAGGGATAATATGCTCTACCGATGAATTAATTATATCATATGGATTTCCTTCGGAACTAATTTCTTCATATTTTCGTACTATATATTTACTTACTAAATTTGATCGCCTTGTTGTCTTCTTGCTGGTTTTTTTAACATACTCAAAATTTTTAAATCTATCTAAGAATGTCTCTCTATCAGGATACAAATCCTTCATCTCACTCTTAAAATCTTCTATGGATTGATTAATACTTTCGCGATCATCTAATAGATCAATTCTTCGAGCATACTTTCCATATTTTGATTCTAATGTGTTAGTTGGTAATTTTGAGACTGCATTATAGACAAAATGAAATTCTTCTAAAAATTTTGCGAACTTTCGCAATTGTTTAAATTTTATTTTATCTTCTAGATATTTTTCATAAATAACTAACATAACAATTTGAGACTGTGTAACATTAAATAATTGATTTATGCTATTTATAGATAAGATCAGTGATTCTGCATCTTTTTTACTTATACCATTTCCTTTAGGTGATTCTTTGAATAAATCCTCTCTAGGAAACATGATATCATAGTAGTTTTTAGAGCTATTATCTAATTTTTTTAAAAATCCAAAGTAATCCTTCACTTCTATTTTTTCTAAAAAATTATTATATAATTCTTTTTCAGTACTATGTTTATATTTAGAATTCCAAAATTGTCTAAAAAATGTTGCTGTATGGATATACTTACCATCTCTATTTAAATTATTAATTAATTTTTCCCAATAAGCCTTAGCATCATCTCTAGGAACAATATCTTTCTCAACAGAAAAAATTTCATTTTTTATTAAATCTATTGCAGATAGCTGGAGACCTTTGGAATTTATATTTTCAAATATGGTATTCACATATTCTTGATTTCGTGAAGATATATATATAAGTTGATTTTCTAAAATTTGATCTCTTATAAGTCGTATTTTACTTATATGATCATTTGCATCTAATTTGGGAAATTTTTTACATAAGTTTTCATTACTAAATTTCTCATAAAAAAAATCATATGCATTTTTTATTGATCGTTCTTCTGGTGTCAGTGATGCGCACTCAATTTCTTGTATCTCTTTCTGAATAATTTTATATTCTTCAGAATCATCAATTCTATTTTGGATTTTCAGCTGAAAATATGGATTCGCAGTATCATTTTTTAAAACTGCATATTCTTCACCATCATCATTTGATCCGATAACGTATTTCCATATATTATCTGATATATTTTTATTTTTTTTATATGAAAGATCCGCTAATACTGATAATGCAATTGTAAATGTCGTAATTCTTTGTTGTCCATCTATAATTTCTAGTGGTTCCTTATATGAAGTCATATCCCCGATGATTATAATTGTTCCAAAGAAATAATCAGTATTAATATATTGTTCATCCTCATCCAATCCGATATTATCAATAATATCATTATAAAAATCTTCTAATTGGCTATCCTCCCACGAATATTCTCTTTGATACCTAGGAATAATGTACTCTCTTCCGTTTGATAGTAAATCTTTTATTTTTATTCTATCTGATTCAAAGTTCATTTTATTATTACCTCCAATTTGTATTTTACTTATCTACTCATACTTCTTCTTTATCTCCACCATATACTTAGGTAGTGCATCATTTACAAGATGCATGGTATGCATGAGTGGATTGACAGCTTGTTCTCGAGCTTCTTGGTAATTAATACTCCGCTGTAAATCATCAATGTAGGGAATGACATCTTTTTTATTTAAGGAATATTCTTTAACTGACTCAGCTAGTAATTCAGCATCTAATCCCCAGTCTTTTGCAAATTCATTAATTTTTTGCTGGACTTTATTATTTTTCCACGCTTCATATAAGTCATCAAAACGAGAATCGCTAGAAAGCTTTCCAGTTACTAACTCGGTATCGACAAACTCTTTGAGGAGTTTAGCCTGGTTGTCTTCTCCCATATCACTTAATTCTTGAATTTGCTGGTGAATAATACGTAAAGTTTCTGTATCAACGGTTTGAATGCCATCTTCATGAGTCACTCGATCGCCAATCATACCTATAATATAGTCAGCATCAATCACCTGTGTACCTGATAATCTTGTGCGACCGACTAGTGGTTGGATAGGATCAATCTCTCCCGACTCATCATCATCTGGTTTCAAGTTTTTATAAGCCCCAACATATTTCATCCAAAGATGCTCATCAATCCCAAAAGCGAGAATATCCCATGCATACTCATAATACTGCTGAACCGTATTCAACTCTCGATTGGCATGCGTAAATGCTTGGAGGAAATCTTCCATTCCTTTATTATCCTCTTTTAAATTCGCCCAATTAGTTGGATCTGCAAGTATCTCTTGCATCGATTCAACTGCTTCTTTGAACTGATTAACAGCCACATCATAATGTTCAACAATTGCTCGACTACTTGATCCACCCGAGCCATACAATTGCAGTGCTCGGTTCACATTTTCCTCGGTCATTGCTGGATACTTGTAATTAATAATCGTTCCAAACTCTTTCTTTGGACCTTGCACTCGATTCGTCCTTGAGTAGGCTTGAATCAATCCTTGCAATTCAAGTGAACGGTCTACATATAAGGTATTAACATATTTTGAGTCATAACCCGTCAGCAATTGATCCGCGACAATCATTAAATCTATTTTGTTTGGATTTCGTCCACTTCCTCCACGGGTTGAGCGAGCCACTAAATCGCCAAAGTAACTATCTCCATCTTCAGGTCGAAATGTAATCCCAGTAAATTCACCATAATCTTTAAACATCTCTGCAATCACAGATGGTGAAATACCGTCTGGATCATTTTCATTTCCAAAACTAAAGGTCATGGCGATATTTAAATCATAATCCCTCTCAGCCAATGCTTTTTTAAAGGCATGATAATAAGCAATGACGCGTTCTTTATAAGCCACAGTCAAAATGGCATTAAAGACCTTTCCTTGTGATTGAGCTTCCCAGTTTGCTAGTATTTCTTCTACTACTCGTGGAATATGGGTTTCATCATGATAGGTTAATAGTCCCTCTTTCGCAGCTTTGCGTTCCAGTTCTGCATCTTCCAGTTCAAATACTTCTCGTTCAATACTTCTTTGTCCAAGTTCAGGCTTTTCAAGCAGTATTCTTTCAACTAACGCTTCTTTTAAACTTGTATGATCTCTAAACTCTCCCGTATTAATATAATCCACATGGAAGCCTAAAACGTTCCCATCACGTATGGCCTGGTCAATAGTATAGCTATGTAATTCAGGACCAAAAAGTTTTTCTGTCGTATCAATGACTTCACTTTGGGTGTTTATCAATCCCGTTGATTTATTCTCATCATACAAAGGGGTTCCAGTAAAGCCATAGAAGAGTCCGTTTTTCTTGAAGTAACTCTTAATATTGACCATCATTTTACCCATGGTCGTTCGGTGGGCTTCATCAATAATAAAGACTATCTTCTTATCAGCTAGGCTATAATTCTCATGTTCTTTTAAATCCTTCACCAAAGAATCAAGTTTAAAGGTTGTCGTGACAACAATTCCCCGCTGTTTGGATAACATTTGTTTTCTCAAATGATAAGTATGTTTGGTATCATCAACTGTGACCGATTCATAAGCCGCATAGGCTTTAAAGTTAGCACTTGTCGCTGCATCCAATGAACGGCGATCCACTAAAAAGACGACTTTGTCAAAGCCCCCACGCGTAGACAAGAATAAAGCTGTTTTAAAGCTGGTAATGGTTTTTCCTGAACCGGTTGTATGCCAAACATAACCGCCATGACGAATACCATCTTTGCCCCAACCTAAAGCTGCTCGTTCAATGGCTTGAAGGGCATAGACTTGATAAGGACGCATGATCATATGTTTGCGGTTTTCTACATCTTGGGCTTCATCAATAATTAGATAATCTCCTACTAACTGGTGAGCCATTGGAATCATCAGGAAATGTTCGACCACTTTCTGCCAATCATTAATCGGATTATTATCGGTATCTGCCCATTGGAAAACAAAGCTTTTATTAAAGTCATTGATGGATTTAGGTGTCGCAAAGTAACGCGTAGCGACTTCTGACATAATGACCATCATCTGCGAGAAGACCATAAAGTTATTTACGTATTCTCCATCGCGATAATAACGTTTAAACTGTCCAAAGGCTTCATCTAAGGATTTATCCGTTCTTTTTTGCTCAATATTAATCAGTGGCAAGCCATTAATTAACAAGATGACATCAAAGCGATTGCCATTTTCACTTTCCACTTCGCGAGCGATTTGATAGCTGGAATCGCCCCCGCGGACTTGTGACTTTTTAAAGATGGTTAATGTAATTTGTTGGCGCGTTATTCCTGGATGATCCTCTCGGTAAATGCCATCAATCTTACCAGTTGATCCTTCCATGGCGAGAACTTTGGCTGCTTCAAAGCTATTATCAATTTGTTTGACTTTCGTCATGACCTGTTCAAACTCAGCATCACTTAATGGTACACCTTCTAATTGATCAGCATTCATACGGTTTAACTCATGACGCCAATTCTCAATTAAATGATTGACCGTCACTCGTCGTTTATTCCCATCTAAATGGTCGGGTGCTTTCCATTGATATTTTTTCAACTCTTTAACAAAACGATCTTGGAAAGTTTGTTCAGATGATGTCTTCTGATGCACACAGCCTCCTCCTTTCTACACAAACATATCGTTTAAGTAGGCTTGTTTTAGTTTCTTTAACTTTGCTAATTTTTCTTCTTCGATTGAGATTTGATTGTCTAAGTTTTTAAAGAACTGTCCGATTTTCTCTTGTTCTTCTAATACAGGTACTTTAGTTGTTATCTTTGAAAACTCTGTTTTATTTACAATCTGCATAGTTCCTGAAGCAGCTGTTTGCTTCATTTTTTCCGACCAAAAAAAACTTTGAATGAATAAAAAGTAGGGACTACATAAATTCCTATTAGGCACCAATGCATTGATTTGCTGATTAAAACTCCCAGCTCTTCCTAATATTGTATTTTTACCAATACTCGCAATGCTAGTAACCAATATTGTATTTTTTGGAACTACTTTAGAAACTTGTTGTCCTGCTTTGCTTAAATGTCTTTTAGATTTATACGTTATATTTTTATAAATATCTGTTGGCGTAACCCATGGGATACCATTTTCTGAGTAATAAGTTTCATTTTTAGTCGATGGAGTTGTTCCTGTAATAATATCTCCTAAATCACTTAAAGATCTTTCATTCCACGGTTCTGTAAATCCTTCAAATCGTTTTTTCGGATATTTTTCACCTTCTTTTGGAAACATCTCCGAAAGATAAGCCGATTTAATGTCTTTTATTTTGTTTACTTTTGATTGTTGCAATTGAATCATTTCATCAATTTTTTTAAAAAAACTACCTATTTTTTCTTGTTCTGTTTTTGATAATGGATATTTTATACTTACCTTATTTAATCTATGACGAGGTAGTTGCTTAAGAGCAGATCCTGACTGTAATGAAATTATTTGTCTCTGACTATCTTCAGTTTGTAGAAACTGGTGTAAATATTCAGGAGACATTTTATTTTCAGTACGAATTAAACAAATCTGTGCATTTATATTTGCCCCTTCAAATTTTTTATCCACATATGCTATTTTACCAATTTGTCCTCGAGTCGTTATCAATACATCTCGTTCCATCAGATGTCCCGATAATAATTTTGAATGTAATACCGGTGAAATATAAACTAAATCTTTATTGGTTAAATAACCATTCTTCAAATTATTAACTCTCAGAAAAGGAATTCCTGTCTTTATAAACTCATCTGCTCTAGGATATAGCTCACCATAATTACCATCCGAGATATAGAATTTAAACTCATGTAAATCAGATACATCCCAAGAATCAGTAAACCCTTCAAATCTTTTGTTCGGTACTAATTTCTCTTTAATCATCTTCTGTCACCACCAATTGACTGGCCATGTCTTTAAAGCTGGCTTCTAGTTCTTTATACTCTGCTTCTAAAACATCTAAAGTATCTTTGTATCGGTTGGCGAGTTCTTTTAAGGTGTCTAGCTCTTCTTTCAATGGTTCTTCGATGAGGCGAATCATATCTTCTGTTAGATCACCAAACCATTTTTTGTAGACTAATTGATCGATTTCTTCATTTGTTAGCTCTAAAATGCGGTCTTGGACTTTATCATCTAAAGCTTGTGCTTTATCACGTCTGGATCGGTTAATTTTTGTCTGCATAGTTAAGAGGTCGAGAACTCTTTGAACTAACTCATAATCATCGGTACCCTTCTCATGATTTTTAATCACTGAACGAATATTTCCGATGAGGAAAGAAGTCTTACTTGCATTGAGTGTCTCACCTAAAACTTCATTCTCATCCGAATCTTCCACTTGAGCCGCTTCTACAAGCTCATCAAGTGCGGATTCAATTTCAATCATCTCTGCTTCAACTTCTTCAATTAAAGCCTCTTCTTCTGCATACAGTTCTTTACGAATCAAGTCAATCGGTACTAGAGTTCCAACCCAGCCCTTTTGCTCTTCTCGTTGATTTTTACCCGATCCTTTGGTCACCATATTCGGTTCGCGTAAACGGCCTAATTCATAGAAATCTTTAGTTGATATCTTTTCAACATCTTCTGTTAAATGATTCTCCCATAATTCGGCAACTATCTGATAGCCATCATATATGTTTAAATGCTTAAAGTTAGAGAGTAACTCTTTAATCTCCACTAGCATTTCTTCCATCAATGGACGCACATCTGCTGTATCGTCTACTTTCTTTAAGATTGGCCAGTAGTGATTGATATAATCCTTAATTCGTTCGGTCATTTCGTTTGCTTTTGCTTTCATCTCTTCACTGTTTAAGACATTCTCTGTCAGTTCACCCATATCTTGTTTTAACTTAAAGTAATTTGGACGAATTTCCTCTAAGGCATTGCTTAAAATATTTGGTGCAACTTCATTGAGCACAGGAAGATTGTCTATGTTTTGTTTTGGTATTCCACCGTATAAATGGGCATCGACATCATGGGGAATCTCATCATCTGGATGAACCACATAACGAGGAATGTTTAAGTTGTATTCATTTTCAATAATTTCTCTTCGCGAAACATTGTAACTATAGCCTTCAATCTCTTCTCTTGAAACATAGGTATCCACAATTTTCGCGATATCTTTTTCTTCTAAAACATTTTGTTTTCCAACTTTAATAAAGTGCTCTGATGCATCAATCATGAGAACCGATTCATCAAGTGCACGATTTTTCTTTAAAATTATCACCGTTACTGGAATACCAGTATTGGTAAATAAACTAGAAGGTAAACCAATGACCGTATCGATATAATTTTTCTCCAGTAATCGCTGACGGATTTCTCCTTCTGCTCCCCCACGAAATAAAACACCATGTGGTAAAACAATCGCCATGGTCCCTTCTTGCCCCAAGTGAAAGAGTCCATGCAGTAAGAAGGAAAAGTCTCCACGACTTGGTGGTGGAAGGATACCAGCCACTTCAAAACGTGGATCACTCACTGTTAAATCAAAACGATTCCAACCTTTTACAGAGTAGGGTGGATTCATTACGACTGCATCAAATTGAACGCCCTCATTTGGTCGTTCTGGGTCTTCTGGCCAATCTTCAGCTAAGGTATCACCATTTTTAATCGTCATTTTTTCTGGACGAACACCATGTAAGAGTAAGTTCATACGCGTTAAGTTATAAGTAGCTGTATTCTTTTCTTGACCATAGTAAGATAGATTTCGTTGTTGATGGGCATCTAAATGTTTCGCTACTGTTAAAAGTAATGATCCTGACCCAACAGTCGGGTCATAAATCGAACGAATATCTGATGACTTGGCAACAATTCGCGCCATAATCTCACTGACTTGCTTGGGCGTATAGAACTCCCCTGCTTTCGCACCGGATTCCATCGCAAACTGTCCGATTAGATATTCATAAGCGTCGCCTAAGATATCCCCTTCTTGTAAAGAAACCATATTTAAGTCAGCAAACAACATAATTAAAGCTTGAATATTTCGACTACGCTCATTTAAGTTGCTTCCTAGAGCTGTATCCGTCAAATCAATAGTTGAACTTGAGAATAAACCTTTAAAATCATCCGCACCTTCTTCAATCACAATGGATCGTTCAAAATAATGTAGACTATCTGTGACTTTTTGGACTTCAAATTCTCCATCATTAATATCAATTAACCAGCTTTGGTATAAGTATTCTGGCTCGACATAATAGCCAAGCAAGCTTTGAATGGTGTTATTTAAAGCATCCTCATAGGCATCGTGTGCCTCTTTGTATGCTTCTACTAATTCTCTCTCGCTGATATCATTACCCATCTGCGAACTTTCTTTAAAAGTATTGAGTGTTTTATCACTTAAAAACTTGTAGAACATTAGTCCAAGCATATAGTCTTTGTAACGGCTGGCATCCATGGAACCTCGTAGTTCATTCGCTCCATCCCATAGACGACTTTTAATTTCTTCTGATGTTATCATTTTTTGTCCTCTTTTCAATTAATATATTTAATTTTTTATTACAACTATTTCTAGCAATTAATTATACTCATATTATAGTTTGTATTCCCTTTCATTATAAACTATTTCAAGTACTTATTTAAAGCTTCTATTATCATTATTTGTATATATCCACTTCTATAAAGCAATAAAAAGAGGTATAGAAAAACTCTATACCTAAACTAAAATGTTATGTAATTTAAATTCTATTGCTTTCTTTAATTTCTTTCTCTATATTCTCTAACAACGTATCTACATTTTACTAAAGTTTATTAAACTCTATTCAAAAAAAAATCATTCATTGAGGTGTGATTGCTATCTTTGACTTTGACAAGATAGCAGTCAAGGCGTAAGGCTATTACTTGCATATTTTGATTGATGACCATATTCCCATCGATGTGGTGTAATAATTTTACTCTATCGCCTACTTTAGACAATAAAAAAAAAGACCAGCTTTAGCTAGTCATTTCATTTGTCTATGGTGGGGGAAATTTTACATCCTTTTTTACTACCTTACACCCCTTAACGAATGAGGCCAATAAAATTGAATGTGTCCTTAAACCCTATCACAACAGACTTTCTATACCCTTTTGAATTCTTTAAAAACTATTTATGGAGATGAGGGGAGTCGAACCCCTGTCCAAATGTCTCGTCACCAAGGAATCTACGTCAATAGTTGCGTCTATTAATATTTAGCTCCCACATAGCCGACCAACAGGCATCTGTGTTTGCGAGTCTGATTTTCTCTTCTAAGGCTTACAGACGGAAAGACTTAGCGTATCCCACTAATTTGAGACCAGGAACTAACACATGGGCGATGCTAGGCTGATCTTAGCAAGCTGTTTTTAGGCAGCTAAAGCTAAATTGTTATTATTGTTTGCAGTTATATTTAACTGTAGCGTTGGTGAGGTAGTCGCTGCCTACCTGACGCATCCAAGGTTCGAACAACACCTGTCGAAACCATGACACCCCCGATTAAAGGTATAAATATATAATAACACCTCTATAAGGGAAAGTCAAAGAAGGTCAGTCAGTCTTTCGACCGATCTTCTTATGACTTACCACTTATAGGGTTTGAGGTAATTTTTTGACGGCCGCTAATAAAATTGGCGTCACTAAAATGGAAAAGATCATCTCAGGTACACCATTCACTAAGACAATGCCTCCAAGCACCTGCCATAGGGTATCGAGATTGGCTCCACTAATTTGAGAATATTCCGCTTGTTTAAAGAGTCCAATTGCCCCTAAGACGAAGATGGTATTTAAGATGGAACCTAAGCCCCCTGCTATCATATAACGCAAGCGGTCTTTAATTTTATGGTGAGCTTGTTGGGCAAACCATCCAACAATCAATGGCATAATCATCCGTGGTAAAAGTGAAACTAAAGGGGAAGAAAAGACATAAACATACATGGGCGATGTTGGCATCACATAGGCACGAATCAAGGAGTTCAAACCCCAAAACGCTCCAATAATAAAGCCATCTTTAGTGCCTAGCCATAAGGTAGCGACAATGACTGTTACATGAATAATGGTAATATTTAAAGGAGGTATAGCTATATACCCTAGAAAAGGGACCCAAGTTTGTAATAGGATTATCGACATGAAGATACTTAAAATGACTAAGCGTTTAGTCTTCATGGCGTTTTGATTTTGTAATGCTGACACAAGCATCCTCCTCATCTAATGAATGGATTGACCATCCTTAATGTAATTGTAAATCGGTTCATGGAGTCTTTCATCAAGGGCTACCTCTAAATCATAGTCATCAAAAAACCATTCGTCTTCTTGTTCAATAAAGAATAAGACCCCATTCGGCGCTTGATAAGTAACTAAAGGATTTTCCGGCTGAACAGAATCAATGGCAATCCCAAAACCATTATCGAAAGGACTGGATCCATAAATTTTTGTTTTGAAGCGAACACCCGCGCCTTCTCTAAATCCTATTTCTTCTTTGAACCAATCTGCTGCTTTATTTGTTACTGTTAATTTCATATGCTTTGTTGCCATTAAATGCAACGACTCCCTCCTTTATAAATCGACTCTATCATATAGCAATTCCTTAATCTAAGCGAGTTTTTTGCTTAATCCACCAAGTTATGTTGAAAAGCGTAAATAGTCGCTTGTGTTCGGTCATCCACTTCTAATTTGGATAAGATATTGGAAACGTGCGTTTTTACCGTCTTTAAGGTGATAAATAATTCTTCGGCAATTGCCTGATTCGAATAGCCTCTAGCAATCAACTCTAAGACTTCGCGTTCACGATTCGTTAAATCATCATGCAGATGGACTTGTTTTTCTTCGGTTTCGCGGTTTAACATCTTTTGGGTAACTTCATCCTGCATCACACTCTTGCCTTGGTAGGTAGAGCGGATAGCATCGGCGATTTCTTTGGCTGATGAAGTTTTTAAGATGTAGGATTGGGCACCCGCTTCGATGGCTGGATAGACTTTTTCATCATCTAAGAAAGAAGTCACGATGATGATTTTAGCTTCTGGCCATTCTTGCATTATTTTTTGGGTCGCTTCAATTCCATCCATGGTGTCCATGACCAAATCCATCAAAATGACATCTGGTCTCAATTCTAAAGCGTGATGGTAGCCTACTAAACCATTATTGGCTTCGCCAATCACTTCGATATCATCTTGAATGCTTAGGTAAGAAGAAACTCCTAGTCTTACCATTTCATGGTCATCAATTAATAATACTTTTATCATACACTGACTCCTTTAGCTTGCGTTTTATTTTTAGGTTTATAAGGCAACTTAATATCGACAACCGTTCCTTGTCCAGGTGAAGAGATTATTGAAACTGCCCCACCCATCCCCTTCACTCTTTCTTGAATATTGGTCAGACCATAAGAACCTGATTTTTTAGATTGCTTAGTATCAAAGCCACGGCCATCATCGACAATGCGAATGTTGATCATATCGCTAGTTTCTCTCAAATAGACATCTAACTTATCCGCTCGCGCATGCCGCATGGTATTAGATACCGCTTCTTGAATAATTCGAAAGAGATGGTCCTCGATACCTGTTTCAAGTTTGGGATCATCTAATTCCCAAGTCAGCTCTAACGGAATTTTAGCTTGTAATTCGAGCAGTAAGTTATTAATTCCTTGGCGTAGGGACTTCCCTTGTAAATCAACGGGTCGCAAGTGTAAGAGTAAGGCCCGCATTTCTGTTTGAGCATTTCCTATAACCGACTCAATTTTTTCTAGGTTAGCACTCAACTTAGGATTTCCCTCTTTCGGATAGGATTCAGTAATGGCTGATAACATCATCATGGCAGCAAACAATTGCTGCGAAACTGAATCATGGAGCTCGCGTGCGATGCGACTGCGCTCATGTTCAATAATTTCTTCTTTAGTCTCTTCACCTACAAAGACCGGAGCAGCTGTAAATTCTTGCAAGTCTTCGGTCAGATCGACTAAGCGATTGCGCAAGCGATTAATATCTTGGGCCAAGCTGTAGTCTTGTGTATAGAGAGAGGATTTACGATTGGTTTTGTTGAAGATTGGATGATGGTATTTACCTAACAATAGCCAATTAATTTTGGCTCGAATCAGTTCGTAGGAATCGTTAAGTGAAAAAGTAAGGTATAAACTATAGATGACTGAGAAAGCAATAATGATGGCTATGACCCAGATATACAACCGAACGTCCCAAATCTTCATTACAAAAAGGTCTTCAATGTTAAAGGCTGGAAGTTGCCAGACACAAAGCCCCACTACAAAAATACATATCAGCAGTGAAATGATTAACTGATTGAGTAAAATCCGTATCCATAAGCGAAGATTCATAGAATAATCACCTCAACATCTCCTATAAAACTTGAAACAATCACACTTAACTTGCGATTGGCCTGTTGATAGTCAGGACTACGCCATTTAAAGTTTTCCAAAGTTAGTTCATAGTCTTGTGATTCAAATAGAACCCTTCCACTAATTGCGGAAATATTCATTTTTAAGCCGATGTCCCTAGGAATGATTAAACGAACGCGCCCGAACATTTTACGTATGACCACCGTATGTTCACCCGCTGGGATGAGGGTGTTCCCTAAATCGATAATGGAATTTCCGCCAAAATAAACCAAATTTATATCGTCCCACTCGTAAGAAGTCTTAGTGGCATCTTCTCGCATATCAAAAAGAGAACGGTATTCTAAGACGGTGCGCTGCTGGTACTGAGGTTGGACTAATTTAATGCCGTAGTAGTTTTCTGATTCCTTAGAACCAGGATGGAGCACACTTTCAGATAAATTCCCCATCTCATTAATATGCTCTTTATTGAAGATAATTAAGGAGAAGAAGATTGTTAAAAGAAATAGCCAGAATGATTTGGTTAAAACAATGGTCATGATGACTAAGATTAAACCCAGTCCTAAAATTAAACGATTCAACCAATAGCGTTCAATATAAAGGCTCAAACTAATGAGTATAAAGCCTGCTACAAAAAGGCCTAAAAAATGCCAATCTGTAAGTAATTCTAAAAAAATTAAAAAGATACAGAGAATCATTGTCAGAAAGATACGTTTGCGAAAGAAGTCTTTCATTGGAATACTTCCCTTCTATTAAGTCACTTCTATTATTGCACAGAATAAAGGCTGAAAAAAGATAGTTCTTGGCTTATCTTCCATCTATTATAGCAAATAAACCGGAAAAAGAGGCACAAAAAAAGACCCCAAAAGGAGTCTAATTGTTTGGATAAGTTAAGCTTTAGCCACCTTAGTGATTTCCACGTCAAATGCGCCACCAGGTGTTTCAATCGTTACTTTATCGCCTACTTTATGGCCTAGTAAAGCTTGAGCCATTGGCGAATCATTGGAAATCTTATATTCCATTGGATCTGCTTCAGCTGACCCTACAATGGTATACGCTTCTTCAGGCCCATCAGGCAATTCGTTAAAAGTCACCGTGCGACCTAGAGTTACTTCGTTAGCTGCAACATTTTTGTCATCAATGATTTCAGCAAAACGAATCATATTTTCTAATGTTGAAATACGTCCTTCAACAAAAGCCTGCTCATCCTTTGCTGATTCATACTCTGAGTTCTCAGAAAGATCACCAAAGGAACGGGCTACTTTAATGCGTTCAATAATTTCTGCTCTTTTATTAACTTTTAAATCTTCTAATTCAGCTTCTATTTTTTTCTTACCTTCTAAGGTCATTGGATATGTTTTATCTGCCATTTGTTAATACTCCTTCAAATTAATTAATAATTGTGTTAATTTTAGTTACTAATAAATCGATCGCCACATGATTATGGCCGCCTTCTGGAACGATAATGTCCGCATAGCGTTTAGTTGGTTCTGTAAATTGATGATGCATTGGCTTAACAACTGTTTCGTACTGTTCAAGAACAGATTCTACAGAACGTCCTCTTTTAATAACATCGCGTTTAATTCTTCGGGAAAGGCGAATATCATCTTCCGTATCCACATATATTTTTATATCACATAAGTCACGAATCAGTTTGTCTTCAAAAATTAAAATACCTTCAAGAATTAACACATCGCGCGAAGCTTCAGTGCGTGTTTCTGGAGAACGTGTATGGTTCACAAAATCATAAATAGGAACCTCGATTGTTTCCCCTCTTATGAAAGCTTGGATATGTTCAAAAAACAAGTCATTATCAAAAGCAAAAGGATGGTCGTAATTGGTTTTTAATCTTTCCTCAAATGTGAGATGACTTTGATCCTTATAATAATTATCTTGCGCTAAGACCAAAACGGACATCTCAGTAAATTGTTCTAAGATTCTTTTACTCACACTTGATTTACCTGAACCCGATCCACCAGTAACACCGATGATAATTGGTCTATTCCCCATTACTTCACTCCTTTGATTGACGCATACATAAAAGAAAGCAACCACCTAACAAAAGGTGATTACTTACTTTCTATTGAACTTGCTCAAAACTATACTTAAGAAAATAACATATAAGTAAGCTTAATGCAAGCCTTATCATATTACATTTTAATAAAATTTGTAGCGCTTGTTAAAAGATTCATTTGTCTTATTAACTATTCTTGTGACTCTACGTTTTCTTGATTGGCTTCTTGTTCCGCTTCATCAAAGAATGGTTGAACGTATTGCTCTACCAAGGCACTGTGCTCAGCTTCAGTGGCAGAATAGTAGATTTCACCGGTATTCATATCTGCAACAAAGTAATAATTATCGCTATAAGTTGGGTATATAGTTGCCATAATGGATGATAGGGAAGGACTATTAATCGGTCCTACTGGCAAGCCAGCATTTTGATAAGTATTATAAGGCGAATCTACCTCTAAATCTTCAAAGGTAACCAACTCTTTGTGCTCTCCAAGTGCATAGATAACAGTAATATCACTTTGTAAAGGCATTTCAATGTTTAGACGGTTGAAGAAAACACCCGCGACTAAGGCCCGGTCTTCATCAGTCGATGCTTCACGTTCAACAACCGAAGCTAAAGTTAATAGTTGATGATAGCTTAGCCAAGTATTGTTAAGATCTTCTTGCAGTTTTTGGAACTCAATATTAGACTTTTCAACCATATTAATAATTAAATCATCTGCCGTCATCCCAGCTATATAGTCATAAGTAGCTGGGAAAAGATAACCCTCTAAACGATATTTTAAGCCTTCAATTTCAGATAACGGTTGAATCAGGCTTGGAAAACGTCCAAGCAATTCTTCAAATAAATCTTCACTTTGAACTCTGTCCATAAAGGCTTCTGCTTCAATCGGCGTTTGTTCAGCTACTACTTCAGCAATATCAGTCAATTGCATTCCTTCGACAACCGTAAGCGTCGTATCGATATCTTCCTGAATCGGTTCGCCGCCTTTATTTAAAGTAGCAATCAGTTGGTCTGCATTCATATTAGGCTTCAATTGATAATGTCCTGCTTGAAAGTCACTAGCTCCTTTAAATTTCATAAACAAATTAAAAATTTGACTATTGTTAACCAACTTTTCATCTTCTAAAATTTGTGCAATATCACTAGAAGTCGACCCGATAGGTATCGTCACTTCGATTGCTTCAGAACTATTGGCATCTACCGGCCCTAAATCTTTATCTAGTTTCCAATAAATTAATAAGGATCCTACCACTAAAGTAATAAAAAATATCCAGAGAATAATTTTAATTACTCGATTGGTCCAAAGTAATTCTTTAACATGCATGGTTTCATTTACTTTTGCATCTTCTCGTATTTTATTCCAATCTATCTTCATACTTCCTCCTAATAGCCTAATGTTGTTAGCATTATAGCAAATAACACAGTAAATGACTATCCTGACCTAATTAATGATTGATTAAATTATTGTTTCAAGCTTCTAGATTTAAAATAAGAAAAAACTCCTACCGATTTACTAATCGGTAAGAGCATGGATTCATTGCCTATTCTTCGTCATCAGCCAAGAATGTGTTTAACACCTCGTCAATCATATCCCATTCTTCTTCTGTTTCAATGGCTTCAAGATCGCCAGAAGTACCATCTGCATTTTCTTTGTAAGCATAAGCTTGAATTTCTACTTCTTCTTCATCGCTTGTTCCGGCTGGATAAATCAGTACATAAGA
Source organism: Facklamia sp. 7083-14-GEN3 (assembly GCF_024742075.1). Taxonomy (GTDB): domain Bacteria; phylum Bacillota; class Bacilli; order Lactobacillales; family Aerococcaceae; genus Facklamia. The sequence continues at coordinate 791,625 of NZ_JANSGD010000001.1, forward strand.
TTTACCATAATCTTGTGAATCAAAGGTAAATAGAATTTCATATAACGATTCATTGCCTTCTTCATCGACAACTGTAATGTAATCAACTTCTTTTTCTTCGTGTTCATGGTTGTGTTCTTCTACCATTTTAACACCCCTATTTCTTGTAATTTAAGTAATTTTGTAAAATCATCACTGCCGCTAATTTATCGATCACTTTTTTACGTTTTTTGCGTGAGACATTACCTTCTTCAATCAGCATCCGTTGCGCTTGTGAAGTGGTCAATCGCTCATCTTGATAGATAATTTGACAGTCTGGAACGAGCTTTTGCAGATTTTCACCAAATGTTTGGGAAGCTTCTGCGCGGGGTCCCATTGTATTATTCATATTTTTAGGTAAACCAATAATAATCTTATCGACTTTATATTCTTCGATAAGTTCTTGTAGACGTTGGTAGCCAAAGTCGCCTGATTCTTCATCAATCGATATGGTTTCAATTCCTTGAGCCGTCCAGCCCATTAAATCACTAATAGCGACCCCTACCGTTTTAGACCCAACATCAAGGCCCATGCTACGATTTCCAATCGGCATGAACTAGGACTCCTTTTGTGTTAAGTAATATTTGACTAATTTTTCAACAATTTCATCGCGTTCATGACGGCGGATGATATTACGCGCATCATTGTGACGCGGAATATAGGCCGGGTCACCTGATAAGAGATAGCCCACGATTTGATTGACTGGGTCATACCCCTTCTCCTCCAATGCGCGATAGACGATTTCTAAGCTCTCACGAACTGTGTGTTGGTTTAAATCATCTAACTTAAAGAGTATTGTTTCATCTAATGATTGCATGGATGCATTCACCGAACCTTTCTTAATTTATCAACTTCATACATCCTTAGTTGATTTGTTACGTACTATCTTTAGTTTACCATAATTTCCGATGAAAAGGCTCTTATTATGCTTTTTTTATGGCTTTTTCAATATTACGATTTTGTTTCAAACTAAGCTAATAAATTCTCAATCTCTTGCGCAACCGCTTCTAATAACTGAGGGATTCCTGCTGGGTTTTTACCTCCTGCTTGCGCCATAGTCGGACGACCGCCTCCGCCACCTTGAATGTGCTTCGCTAATGGTTTAATCAAGTCTCCCGCTTTGATGCCTTTAGCCACTGTTTCTTGATCCACTAAAACTAAAAGATTGGCTTTATCCTCATGAGAAGTAGCTAACACAAGAATATTAGAAGCTGCTTTTTCTTGCCAGGTATCGCCTAAAGATCTTAACGAATCCATATTTTGATTGTCTACGCTCGCTGCAATAAAGCTTATATCTTTAACGTTTTGTACATTATCGAAGATTTCACCAGAAGCTTCTTGCATTAAGCGCGCAGTCAAGGAGTCGATTTCAGATTGCTGTGCTTTTAGATCGTGTTGCAACTGATCAATCTTATTGAGCAATTGATCACTTTGGCTAACTTTTAATTGATTTTGAACCTCTTTTAGTAGCGATTCATTCTTTTGATAGTTGGCAATAGCCGCTTGACCTGTTAGGGCTTCAATTCGGCGTAAGCCTGCACCAATTCCACTTTCAGTCATCAATTTAAAGGTACCAATCTCATTGGTATTTTTAACGTGAGTTCCCCCACACAATTCGATGGACTCATTGCCCACATTAACGACGCGCACAATTGACCCATATTTTTCACCAAAGAGTGCCATAGCTCCCATTGCTTTTGCTTCGTCTATTGGCATTTCATTGATGTCAACATTAATAGCATTTTCAACCATAAAGTTTACATACGACTCCACTTGTTTAAGCTCTTCAGCTGACATCTTACCAAAATGTGAAAAGTCAAAACGTAAGCGGTCTGGTCCTACATATGAGCCTTTTTGATTAGCGTGGTCACCCAAAACTTCTTTTAAGGCCTTATGTAATAAGTGAGTAGCGGTATGGTTTTGATTGGTCCGCATTCTAGCTTGACGATCAACCGTCAAAGTATAAGATTGATTACGATTTAGCGGCATTTCAAATGTTTTCACCTTATGCATAAATTGACCATGAGGACTCTTTTGCACATCTAATACTTCAGCCAACATTTGATCACCATCAAAAATACCACCTAAATCCGCTACTTGGCCTCCCATTTCGGCATAGAATGGTGAACGGTTAAAGAATACAATTCCTTCACTATTAGCCGGTAATTGGTCAACTTCTTGGTCATCTACTACGATATACTTGATGGTCGCATTGCTAGTTAATTGATCATAACCGACAAAATCAAAATCATAGTCAATACCTTGGAGAGTTGGTGACTGGATAGCCATTGATCCTTCATCGGAACGTGCGGCACGAGCTCTTTCTCTTTGTTCTTCCATAGCTGTTTCAAAGCCTTCCATGTCTACTTTTAGTCCTTCCTTTTCAGCCATTTCTTGCGTTAATTCAAGTGGGAAACCGAAGGTATCGTATAGATGGAAAGCTTTTTCTCCTGTAATGGTCGTTTGCCCTTCTTGACGAACCGCATCGATCACTTGCTGAAGTTGAACTTCTCCTTCTTCAATGGTTTCATGGAAACGTTGTTCTTCTTTTAAAAGAACTTCTTTAACAAAGCTTTCTTTTTCGATGAGCTCTTTATAAGGGTCGCCCATCATAGCGACAATAATTGGTACTAAATCCGAGATAAAAAGATGATTAATTCCTAATTTACGCCCATGCATAACGGCGCGACGGATTAAGCGTCTTAAGATATAGCCGCGTCCTTCATTTGACGGTAATGCACCATCAGCAATAGCAAAGGATACTGCACGGATATGATCAGCAATTACCTTGAAAGAAGTATCCGTTTTAACAGCCTCACCATAATTAATAGTTGTCAAATTACCGATTGCTTCAATAATTGGCATAAATAAATCGGTCTCAAAGTTTGTCGGTACATCTTGCATAACTGCAGCCATACGTTCTAGGCCCATACCAGTATCAACGTTCTTATTAGGCAAGGGTTGGTAGCTGCCATCTGGCATATGGTTGAATTGTGAGAATACTAAGTTCCAAATTTCTAAGTAACGTTCATTCTCTCCGCCTGGATACATTTCAGGATCATCATCTGAAAGATTTTGATACTTTTCACCACGGTCGAAGAAGATTTCTGAATCGGGACCACATGGTCCGGCACCAATATCCCAGAAATTATCTTCCACAGCGACTATATGCTCTTCATCTAAGCCACACTTATCCATCCAGATGTGTTTTGTTTCTTCGTCTTCAGGATAATAAGTCACATATAAGCGTTCAGGATCAAAGTTTAACCACTTCTCATCCGTTAAAAATTCCCATGCCCATTGGATGGCTTCTTCTTTAAAGTAATCACCAATTGACCAGTTGCCTAGCATCTCAAACAAGGTATGGTGGCGTGCAGTCACACCCACATTTTCGATATCATTGGTACGAATACACTTTTGAACATTAGCGATTTTTGGATTGTCAGGAACTTCCGTTCCATCCATATATTTCTTCAAAGCCGCAACCCCTGAGTTAATCCATAAAAGCGTTGGATCGTTAATTGGGATTAAGTTCGCTGAGGGAACAATTTGATGATTTTTTTCTGCGAAGAAGTCTAAAAACTTCTGACGTATTTCTTTACTCTTTAATGGTTTCATGTCGCATTCTCCTTCAATAAAAATAAAGAGTCATTATATGCAAGGGCGCTTAACCGCGGTACCACCTTGCTTATAATAACTCTTGGTTATCTCTTTAAGTGACTGTTAACGCCAGCAAAACGCTAATCTTTCGATTAGTCCGTATGAGGGAGCATCAATGTCGTGATTACTTGCACCAAACGTAATCTCTCTAGAATGACCTGACATGTCCTCTACCCTTAGTAATATAGCAATATTTGTTTAAAAGGTCAATCACAAATAATAATACCTTCTAATGTAACATTTATTCAAAAGACAATAAAAGACTGTTTGACTAACTAATAGATTAAAAGGGCGTTTTTACTAAACAAAATCTTCCGGCTTGATTCCTTCCATCCCAATCATAGGATCAACTTGCCAAATAGTTTGATCATTTAAGACGAAGTTTTCTTTTGGTGTTTTACTTTCGGATACTTGGGTTGCACTTTCTTGGTCTAAGATAAGGGCTTTTTCTTTATCTTCCTCTTGTTTCTTTTCTTGTGTCGGCTCTTGTCTTGTTTCTTGCTCTGACAAGTTTAATTGTAAGTATTCTGCTAATTTGGTTTTCCGTTCAATTTGAACTTGCGAAACCGCCTTGTTAAAACTTTGAGGGTTCCCCACCATGACTAGTGATTTAACCGCTCGTGTCACAGCAGTATAGATGATGTCCCTTCTCAACATGCGTGAATAGCGGTCCACTAGTGGTAGAATGACTAAATCATATTCTGATCCTTGTGCCTTATGAATGGAACAACAATAAGCCAAGGTCAACTGATCGAGTTCATTTTTACGATAATGGATCTCATTGCCATCAAAATCTACAATCACTTCTTCCACATTATTAGAACTTTCTTTTGCCGTTAAAATAGCGGTGATTTTACCAATGTCTCCATTGTAAACACTATCTTCCGTGTTATTTACCAGTTGCAGAACCTTATCTCCTAAACGGTATACTTGATCAAAGTGTTTAATCTCACGTTTTTTTGAACTAGCGGGATTTAACATTTCTTGCATTAAATCATTGATTTGATTGATACCTCCAGGCCCCTTATACATTGGCGCTAGGACTTGTAGGGTTTGGCTATTAAAGCCTTTTTTAACAGCAGCTGCTACAATCTGTCCAACCACATCGCTGACTTGTTGAGCAGAGCAAGGGATAAATGAGCGGTCATTATGCTTGGTTAAAAAGTCTTCTGGCAGATAGCCTTGACGAATTTGGTGAGCTAAATGAACGATGGATGAATCTTCAGACTGGCGATAAATTTTAGTAAGCGAAACGGTTGGTATTACCCCCGATTCAATGATATCTGAAAAAACTTTACCGGGTCCTACTGAGGGAAGTTGGTCCTTGTCGCCCACAAACACTACTTGCATTTCATAGGGAATGGCTTGTAGTAACCAATTCATTAACCACACATCAACCATAGACATTTCGTCGACTATTAAAAGGCTGCCATCAATCATCATTGGATCAAAATCTTTCAAAGTAGACTCACGGTTATAACCAATTAGGCGGTGAATAGTAGAGGCTGGTATATGAGAAGTTTCTTGCATGCGTTTGGCTGCCCTACCTGTCGGAGCGGCTAAACGGATAGGCGAATCAAAATTATCCTCATTAAGATCGGCCAGATCATAGCCATGTAAGATTGCATGTAAATAGATGAGTCCTTGTACTAAGGTGGTCTTTCCGGTTCCTGGACCTCCGGTAATAATAGATAGAGGGGATTGAATAGCTAATTTTAGTGCTTGCTGCTGCTCTTGATCATAATTAATTTTAATTAAGGCCATTACATCCTCAATCGCTTGATCAATCTCCTCTTCTTCAAATCGCTCGACTTGTTCGGCCATCAAATAATCATGAATCTTTTTACTGCTTCCGTACTCAGCATAGAAAATTGAGGGGATTACAAGATCTTCTCCTACCACTAACAACTGTTCTTGACTAATCGCAATATCTAATCCCTTAGCTAACAAGTCATCCTCAATCAGAAAGCGACGACTTTTTTCTAGCAGGTCGCGTGCAGTCCTTAATGAATCGGGGATTGGCACATAGGTATCTCCTTGATCGATAGAAACTTGGGCCACTGACATGGTAATAGCTGAAGCAATTCGTTCAGCTGAATCGGGTTGTATCCCTAATTGTTCTGCTAATTGGTCCGCTTTAGTGAATCCAATCCCTTCAATTTCGGTGACTAATTGATAGGGATTTTCTTTTATTTGCTCCAGTGTATTCGACTGAAACTTCTTATAGATTCTATCTGCTAAATTGGGACCAAAGCCCCATACAGTTAACTGCATAAAAATGCGTTCGGTTCCTTGAAATTTTAAAAGACTGGCTCTTAATTGATCGGCAACTTTACCTGTTAAACCACTGACTTTGTCTAGAGCATTGGGGTCATCAAGGATTTGATCAATTGCTGTTTCCCCTAATGCCTCTACGATTTTTGTGGCTGTTTTAGGTCCTACGCCTTTGAAGCGATTACTGGACAAATAATCAATTAAACCCTTGCGTGAAGTCGGCATCAATTGCTGGTAGCGAGTGACGGAAAATTGCTGTCCAAAACGTGGATGGTTGACTAATTTCCCAAAAAATTGATAGGGCGTATCATAATGAATAGTTGTAAATTGACCCGTAATCACTAATTCCTCTTCGACTAAGAGACTGGTTTGGTCTAAATCGACACTGATGCGCAAAACCTTATAAAAATTTTGATCATTTTCGAAGATGATACTCTCCACACTACCTACTATTAATTCTTCCATCCACTCTCACCTCACTTTTAAGTCCTATTATATCAATCTTTTTTATTAGGAACTAGCATTGATAAAGGCCGCATTTGGCCGCAATAAAAGTCACCCTAAATGCTTAGGGTGACTTTGGCTTAAACATATTGTCTCATTTGACCGTCTTTATAGGCCGCATCAATAATGCCGCCTCCTAGACACTCTTCGCCTTGATAGAAAACCACGGCTTGTCCAGGGGTAATGGCTCTTGCAGGTTCATCAAAAACTACACGTGCTTTTTGCCCTTGGTCATAAATCGTCACTTGAGCTGGCACATCTTCTTGGCGGTAGCGGAATTTGATAGTACATTTAAAAGTCCGGTCGCTCTTATCACCATCTGTAAAGGAAAGATCAGAAGCTTCTAGGTAATCAGCATATAAATGCGGATGGTGGAAACCTTGTCCCACATAAAGTGTTTGAGTGGACATATCCTTACCAATCACAAACCAAGGTTCATTTGACCCATTCGATCCCGTAGAACCGCCTATACCTAAACCATGTCTTTGGCCAATTGTATAGTACATCAATCCCATGTGATCGCCTTTAACTTCACCGTCTAATGTTTTCATTTTACCCGGTTTGTTGGGTAAGTAATTTGAAAGAAATTGATTAAAATCTCTCTCTCCAATAAAACATACCCCAGTAGAATCTTTCTTCTTAGCAGTTGCTAATCCTGCTTGATCAGCAATTTCACGCACTTTTGTTTTTTCCAAGTGTCCAAGTGGGAATAAAGCTTTTTGTAATTGTTGTTGAGATAATTGATTAAGGAAATAGGTTTGGTCTTTCCTTTGATCTGAACCACGTAACAAATGAACATTGCCTTGTTCATCTCTTTCTGCTTGGGCATAATGACCCATGGCAATATAATCCGCCCCCAATTCGGTGGCATAATCTAAGAAGGCTTTAAATTTAACTTCTTTGTTACACATCACATCCGGGTTGGGTGTACGGCCCTTGCGATATTCACTTAAAAAATATTCAAAAACCCGATCCCAATATTCTTTTTCAAAATTAACCGAATAATAGGGAATACCAATTTGTTCAGCAACTAAAGCGACATCTTCATAATCTTTGGTAGCCGTACAAACACCATTTTCATCGGTATCATCCCAGTTCTTCATGAACAATCCGACAACGTCATAACCTTCTTCTTTTAGTAATAAAGCAGCTACCGAAGAATCGACGCCCCCTGACATACCTATTACTACTCGTGTTTTGGCTTTATCTTTTGTTTGAGTCATTTGGTCTTCCTTTCTTTTAATATTTATATAAATATTAAAAACGAACTCACCTTGAATGGAAAGTCCGTTTAGATACATTCAAAACTATTTACTATTTTACTTCAACAAGAACGTTTCGGTCAACAAATCCGTCGAAAATGAAATTTATTTTTTCAATTACCATCTCGTTGTTGGCCAGGCTAAACACATTAACCGCTTGCAAGCCATTAGAATTTACAGTTGAAATTTTCAAACCATTTAAATCCGCATTAACCGTTACCTTTAAAACTAGACCTGTACGATGTGTCGAATCTAATTCTCGTTTATATAAGAAGTTACCTCCACGAGTTTCATTGAAACCATTATCTCTTAAAGTATAAGGTTTACATTCTGGACTGACTTCAAAAGTTCGATTGAAACCTAATAATTTTGCTTCTGGTGTAAATGCCATAGTTCTACTCCTTACTATTTATTTATTTTTATAATTGCTTCAATTAATTGATCAATCTCATTTTTAGTCGTATAGCGACCAAATGAAATCCGAACACTCTCTTGCCAACGTGCCTGGTTATCTGGGTAGTAAGCAGTCAGGATACGGCTTGGTTTTATCGAACCGGCTGAACAAGCAGAGCCTGCTGAAAGATAAATATCTTGCATATCCAACTGAATAATCAACTGGCTAGCTAATTTTCCCTTAAACCAAATACTATGTATACGATTATTATGATGATTGAGGTCACCATTTCTTTGATAGTTAATGCCCGCCTCATCCAATTGTTGAAAGAAATAAGCTGTCAATTCTTTAAAATTTTCTTGTAGTTCTTCATAGTCCTGATACATCAACTCCAAGGCTTCCACCATCCCTAAAATATAAGGCAAGTTTTCAGTTCCTGAACGCTTAGTATACTCTTGATCACCACCTAATAATAAAGGATCTAAGGTCATCTCTTTATTCCAAGCCTGGTAGACTAAAAAACCGATTCCTTTTGGCGCATAAAATTTATGACCTGACCCGTTGAAAGAGGTACAAGGAAAACTTTGTGGGTTAATCTTCTGATAGCCAACAGCTTGGGTGGCATCAACATGGAACCAATAACCCTTTTGCTTAGCATATTGACCCAAGTCTTGGATAGGCAGTTGCGAACCCACTTCATTATTGACTGCCATAACCGTCCAACCGATGGTCGTTTCTTTACTGGCTGCAATAAATTGTTGTAGTGTAAATTGATGGTTAGAATCAGGCTGGATCCGACTTACTTCAAATCCCTTCTTCTCTAAATCAAGAAGAACCTTATCCACTGCTGAATGTTCAATTGCTGTGGTCACAATATGATTGCCTAGACCTAATTCACGTGCTCGAAAAGCTTGTGATCGAAGTGCCCAATTGATGGCCTCGGTTGCACCGGATGTAAAATAGAGTTCTGCCTTTTCCTCTAGCTCTAAGAGGTCTTTTAATCGTCGACGTGCTAAGGTCAACTTATTTTTACTTGCTTTTCCTAGTTTATAGGTAGCAGAAGGATTTCCAAAAGATTCTGCTAAAGCGTGAGAAATTCGTGCTTGAACACGGAGATCGACTGGGGTCGTCGCTGCATAATCAAAATATATCATTGCCTCACCTTTTCTATTCCTAATACAACTATTATAACGCATTTTAATAATTTTGAAAGTGTTTACTTCTAGAAATAAAAGGCATTTATTCATCAAAAAGAACCTTTTGTGGTAAACTATACACATTATAAGGAGGTTTCCGAATGCAACAACCTTTAGCTTATCGCATGCGGCCCAAACATATTGATCAAGTCTTGGGACAAACTCATCTGGTAGGGCCAGGCAAAATTATCCGTCGAATGGTTGAGGCCAAGCGCCTTTCTTCTATGATTCTTTATGGTCCTCCTGGCACCGGCAAAACTTCTATTGCTGCTGCTATTGCTGGAACAACTGAATATGCTTTTCGTCATTTAAATGCCGCAACCGATGCAAAAAAAGATTTAGAAGTTGTTGTCGCTGAAGCTAAAATGTCAGGTACATTGATTTTACTATTAGATGAAATTCACCGTTTGAATAAGGTTAAACAGGATTACTTGTTGCCTCATTTAGAAAATGGACGGATTATCTTAATCGGAGCGACTACTGAGAATCCTTACATTTCGATTAACCCTGCCATTCGCTCAAGGGCTCAAATTTTTGAAGTCAAACCCCTGTCTAGTCAAGAAATTCAATTAGGTTTAGAAAGAGCGATTGAGGATGTTGACCATGGCTTGGGCAAGTATCCCGTTGAAATTACTAAAGACACCCTTAAGCATTTTTCTTCGGTAACTAACGGCGACATCCGTTCAGCCCTCAACGCTTTGGAGTTAGCGGTTCTTTCCACCCCAGAAAACGATCAGGGTAAGATTGTAATCACGCAAGAAATCGCTGAAGAATGTTTACAACGTAAACGATTAACCCACGATAAAGATGGCGACAACCATTATGATGTCATCTCTGCTTTGCAAAAATCAATTCGAGGATCAGATGTCGATGCGGCTATGTATTATTTAGCGATTCTATTAGAAGCTGGCGAATTAATCATCGCTTGTCGACGCTTATTAGTGATTGCTTATGAAGATATTGGTTTTGGCAATCCGCAAGCTACCCAACGAACAGTAGCGGCTGTTGAAGCAGCTGAAAAGTTGGGACTGCCCGAAGCCCGAATTCCATTGGCTTTTGCAGTAACCGATTTAGCTTTAAGTCCTAAATCAAATACCTCTTACCGCGCTATCAATGCTGCCATGGCTGATATTGAAGCTGGACAGACTGGTCCCGTTCCCGATGCATTAAAAGATGGACACTATGCAGGAGCCAAAAAATTAGGACGCGCCATTGGTTATCAAAATCCACATGATTATCCCAATCATTTTATTAAACAACAGTACTTACCCGATCGGCTTAAAGGTACACGATATTTTAAAGCTGACCCGACTGGAAAATACGAAGCGGCTATTAATCAATACTACCAAGAAATTAAAAAGCAACAGCAGTCTTCTTAAACTCAGGCTGCGCTGTTTAATAAAGGCCTTGTATAAAGTATCGATAAGTAGCTAAAGAATAGTGTTGTAAATGTTTTCATTTCTCCAAACAAAACTATTGCAATTCAATCTCATCGTGTTATACTTAGTTCATAGGAAATATATCTGATGTGTTCGAGAGATAGTCAATGTGTTGACCGAACATTTTATATTAGGGATTCTTTAATCGAATACATATGACAAGCCATCGCATGTGGAAGTCAGAACCATTTCGTGAGAACCCCACCTGATTGCTAGCGGGTTCAACCTAGCTTTATTGAATCGGCACGATTCGGATATATTTCGAGAGCTGGCAATTGCCAGCTCTTTTTGATTGGATATTATTTTAGAATTGAGGTTCATTATGCTACAAGCCCTACTTTATGCCTTCCCATCGATTTTAGTGATATTGGCGCTCTATATTTTTTACTTTAGACATTCCTTGCAAAAACTTCTCAAATTACAAGACCTCAGAATTTTCAATTTGATCGCCTTGACCTTTTTTTTATTAGCTATTTTAGGCTTTGTCTTAATCTATCTTCAATTAAAAGTTTGGAGTCTCATCTGGTTAGTTGTCGTTTTAATTTTAATAACCATGGTGTCTGTGCTCATCTACTTTACTCTTAAATCTCATTAATTCACTCAAGTTAAAAGGCCTTCAAAGCTAAATGTTATGTTCCCTAACAAGGCCCCATAAAAAGAGCATAAAAGGCTGATATCTTTTAAAAAATTATACTAATCGCAATTACTAATCTAAGCACCTCTCCAAGGGGTAAAAACTAAATTTCCATTAAATCCCTTCTGCATTTTATTTCATGAAAATTGTATTTATTAGCTTAAAAAAGTAAGGTGCAGATTCAGCAGCAGAAGATATTTATTTTATTTCTCACCAAAAAAGAGGCCCTCCTTGGCCTCTTTTTTGCAAATCATGATTAACCCTATGGCAACGTCTTCTTTTGAAATTTTGTCCTGACATTTGATTGTCATGGTATGATTGCCCTCGTTTTACTTCTACTTATTTGATAAGTGAAATCCTTGAGGCAAAAAAACAGATTATATTTCTGGACTACTCAAATCCTCCAGCAAAGCTTTCTTAGCCTTTAGAAATTCTGGCAGAAAAATATCCTTGTCAATCTGTTTGACTGCAAATTCACGTTCGAAGACTCTCACCAACCGACCCGGTTGCCCTCTCAAGACATAGATCCGATTGGCTAGAATCAAGGCCTCATCCACATCATGAGTAATTAAAAGACTCGACCAATTCATCTGCTGGCGGTAAGCCATAAACCACTCATGAAGACTTCTACGAGTAATTGCATCAAGGGCTGAGAAGGCTTCATCTAATAATAAATAAGCACGACCAAAAGCAGCTGTCCGCATAAAGGCCACCCGTTGTCGCATCCCACCTGACAAGGTATGCGGATAATAAGGCGCCCACTTATCCATCTCAAAAATCTCCAACAATTCACGCGCGTATTGCTCAGCCTGAAGTCGCTTCTCTCCTTGGATAATCCTTGGTAACATAATATTTTCCATCACAGTATAATGGGGATAAAGCATATCCTTCTGCAGCATATAGGAGACCTTTCCTTTAATATCACTCGACCCATCCAGGAGGATTTGTCCTGTTTGAATCGGAAGAATACCTGCAATCAAGTTAAAAAGGGTCGTCTTACCGACTCCACTCGGACCCAAAATAGCTACAGTCTCCCCCTGGTCTAAGTGCATTGAAACGTTAGCTAAAACCTGATGGTCGCGATATTGATAACTTAAATCTTGAATGGTTAACATTATTCACCTAATAAATCGTTAGTAAAGAGTGTGCTTTGGGTTAAATCTTTGTCTACTAGCTCATGTTCAAATAACCATGTATAGAATTTATTCCAGCGCTCTTGATTAATTTGTCCCCACTGCGCTGGATCCGTCGCATACTGCTTACTCAACCATTCTTGAGACTTCAAAACCATTTCCTTCTGTTCTTCTAATTCCGGTGCATTCTTTAGTAAATAACCTGCAGCTTCTTCCGGATGTTCCATTGCAAATTGGTATCCCTTCTTAATAGCTTGAACCATAGCCTTTGCTGGATCAGGATTATCCTTGAGATAATCGTTGTTGACAATAATCACTGGTGAGTAAAAGTCCAACTCTTCAGCAAAATCCTTGAAATACCAGAAGTTAGTCTCTAATTGCTCTTGATCTGCCATTACACCATCCCAAGCATAGTAAACCCAGGCAGAATCAAACATCTTGTTAGCAAGTCCTACCACAGAGTTATCCGCTTGATTCGGTACCAATTCCACTTTGGAGAAATCCTTGCCTTCAATGTCTAGAATATAGTCTAACATCCCTAACTCGATTGGATCATTCCAAGTGCCATAGCTCTTACCTTCCATATCAGCCGGCATCTCAATACCTGCATCTTTACGCGAAATAATTCCCGAAGTATTATGTTCAATAATTGCCGCTACGGCAGTAACCGGTAAATCTCCGGCAAAGCGTGCGGCCAGACTATCTTGGAAAGAAATCCCGAATTGCGCCTGTCCTAAACCTACTAGCTCTGTGGTTGACCCTTCTGGTGGACGACGGATGGTCACATCGAGACCCGCTTCTGTAAAGTAGCCCTTCTCTTGCGCAACATAAAGGCCGGTATGGTTGGTATTGGGCACCCAGTCTAGGATAAAGTCAATCTTTTCTGCAGCTTGGACCGGTTGAACCACAACTAAAAAAGCCATCCATACCATAAAAATACTGACAAATTGTTGATAAATTTTTTTCATTATATTAACTTCCTTTCTTATCACGATACATCCAAGGGACAATCAATCTTTCAGCTAACTTAACCAAGGCCATCGACAACAAACTCAAGGTAGAGATAAAGACAATAATCGCGAACATTCGATCGTAAGAGAAGGCCTTCTTGGTCTGAATCATGTATACTCCCAGGCCAATAAACCCGCCCAACCACTCGGCAACTACCGAGGAAATAAAAGCATAGGAAACACTAACTCTTAAACCTGACAAGAAATAAGTCATAGAAGAAGGTAACTTGACGTGCCTCAAGACCTGCCCAGGACTAGCCCCCATCAGTTGCAATAATTGGATGGCATCCTTATCACATTGAGCAAAACCTTCCAGGATAGAAATAAGAATCGGAAAGAGCGTTGTCAGAACCACTAATACAACCTTAGGGGTCATATCATAACCCAACCAGAGGACCAAGATTGGTGCTAGAGCTACTGTTGGTATCGTCTGGGTAATAATTAGCAATGGGTACAAAGCCTTATATATCATCGAAAATCGATCCATTAGAATGGCTAAAATAAAAGCCAAACCAATCCCAATCCCAAGACCGATGAAGGCTTGAATCAAGGTTACCTGGGCATTGAGCCAGATATTGTCCCAATCCTTAATTAAAGCCACAATAATCTCACTGGGCCGGGGTATGATAAATTTAGGCAGAGCCCCTAACGATCCTGCCAGTTCCCACAAGCAGACCAAGGTCAAGGTAAATAACCAAGGCAGACTTTGACTAACGGTGTTTGCTAACTTTTTCATCGATGGATAAAACATTCCCTTGAGCATTGTAATGCACCTTCACATTGGCAAAGATGCGTGGATCCACTTGACTTGCAATACGAATCGCCTCTTCTAAAACTTCCATCAATTGAGCTAAATCGCCCTCAATGGTCGTCTCAAAAGCTGCCACTTCATAGTCCAAACCGGTTGATTGAATATAAGCAATCACTTTATCTACCGCTTCAATCCGTTTGTCATTCTCAACGGACAGGGCGAGAATCTGCAAAGCCATACTGGCACGATTTTTTTCCATAAAAAATACCTCCTTTTGTTTGCAAGGAGCAAGCCAAAAAGGAGGTTTAAGAACCAATGAAGGTAGATCACTACCGCACATCCCGCCGCAAGTCCTAACTTGTTCCGGTCCTAAGAGTTTGGGTCTCCCCATCTCAGCTTACGCACCCCTTGTGTCGAAGGTAGTATACCATATTTTGTCAGGGTTGGCGATAAGTTTTAATCATATATTATAAACGGCTTGAAGAAGCCTCAAATAAAATTAAAAATTTATGACCTATCCATTAGTAGACTGGCCCAAAATAAAATCAAGTCTATGCTCAGTCATTCTTATCATTTACTCAATCCTTTTTTGATAGCAGATTAACTATTTGCTTAACTGAAAAAGTTCATGACTTCCAGCTACATCACAAACCTTCATATCGTTACACTTCCTATCGACTTTGAAGTGCAATTTTTTCAAAATATTCACATGGATGTATTATGTTTTTTCTACTAGAAACCTAAAATTATTTTAGGAAGAAACGCCATGGAAATAGCCTTTATACTTAATCTCTTCGTCACTAGAGTCTATAGATTCTATGGGCTCTACCATAAACACCAGAAATATTCGCGAAGAGTATTCGCTGGTCTTGGCATGAGAATCATTGATTGGATTATGGTACTTGGCCAAACCTATTTTATAAACTCAAAAATAGATTAGGTAACTACTGGATTGAAAGTTCGAATGATAATACCACATCAAAAAACCACCTAAACGTTATTATAACAACGTTCCAGGTGGTTTTTAAGCTGAACTTATTTCATAGTCTCTAGCTATTTAACAAGATGACGGATGCCAGACTCGAACCTGTGACCTATGGATTACGAGTGCCTTTCTCTATCATCTAAGCTAACCGATCCTAATCTTCAAAAAATAATAAAACTATTATTCCCCTTCTACATCGATCTTCAAGTCGCAATTCATAGTACGCGACTTGTGCGCTTGAATGAAAATATCTTGTCTATCCAAGTAATTTTTTACTAAATCACGGATAAACCACTTGTGGTAATTGCAGACGTCATCCGGTACGGCTAGCGAGCGATAACCGGTACCTCTTTGTAGGTAGTCGTCTGTAACTATGCTATATTCCTTGTCTGGATCCACAAGCTCCCCGTTTAAGAATAGTTCTCCATCACTGATCAACACATTATGGCTGAAAGCTAAAGTTCCTAGCACATGTCCTCTAAAGCCTGGTCCTCGTCCCTCTTGACTAATATGGTTCTGATTCAATGACAAGTTATAAGCTTCAATAATGGCTGAACCCTTCAACTTATAATATGTTGGATTTAGTTTGGAAGGAAAAAGTTCAAGTAGCGATTTACGCGAGACGGGCAAGGTCAACGGCCCTTCCGCAATCCCGTGGTGCATGATGGCTAAATCACCTGGAAAAGCATCTAAAAGACAATCACAAATAAAATTTATCAAGGGACATTCTTGATAAGGGTCAAAGCTTAGATTACTCACGCACTTTAGCGGAAGAGACATCATTTCTTCGGCTTGTTGACGCTTTTTCTCTAAGTCTTCCATAAAATCTTGATCATAATTCTCCTCAAGATTTATGTGATCCATCGCAATAATCTGCCATATACCATCAACCTTATCAATTTGAATTCTACCAAGTCCCTGCCCCATAAATCCCACTTGACTGTATCGGTCTGTGATCACAAAATCATGGCTATGACCACCTAGAATCAAATCAATTTGCGGATATCTCGCTAGAAATTCTTGATCAACCTCAAGTCCACTATGTGATAAAAGAACACATACATCATAATTCCCTTCTTCTTCACGAAATAGATCTTCTAACGCACGAAAAGGATCGCCAGTCATCAAATTTCCCAACTTGAAAAAACCATTATAAGAATCCGCTCGCATTCCCTGACCATAATAAGGTGCCAGCCCGATTACTAGAAGGCGGCAGCCCTGGCGGGTAAGTACCCTCTTATTTGGCAAACCTCTTAAGGTTTGTCCAGAATTATCATGTATGTTGGCACATATCAATGGGAATTGCTGATCTAAAAGAGATTGAATCCCTTCGAATCCGAGGTCAATTTCATTATTTCCTAGTGCTAAAAGATCTAAGCCAAATTGACTAACTAGATCTAAAGTAAGATAACCTCCATCAGCAGAGACTAGAGAGTCTTTTAAATCTAATAAGTCTCCTGCATCAAAATATAAGTCATCTGCTTGACGATGTTTTTTTAAATAAGCAAATACTTTTCCCAAGTATTCAAATTCACTATGCAGATCATTGGTATGATAGAGAGTAAACATGGAAGACACTCCTTCTTTTAGTTTCAAAAAAATACAATTAGTATTTAAAATTTAGACTCAAAAATTTCGGAAAACACCAATTTTAATAATACTTATGGACCCTATAGGTCTCAAACCTATGACCTAGTGATTAAGAACCATTTGCTCTACCAACTGAGCTAACTGTCCCACCTACTCATTAAAAACGAAATTTATATTATCCCTATTCAAAGTTGAATTCAAACCTTTATTTATCACACATTTTATTAAATAATCCTTAGTAACTTCATCAAACAATACCCCCAAGTAGTCTTGAAAAACGCCTCTTAAAATAATTTTAATTATTCAAGTAACTATTTAGGGAGGAACCAATCAAAATACATATAAAGACTTTCTTTATTTGCGTAAAATAACGACTTCTTCTGCTTGATCTACGTCATTTAATTTAACGGCTACTTTTTCTTCACTCGAGGTCGGGATATTTTTACCGACAAAATCAGCGCGAATTGGTAGTTCACGGTGCCCTCTATCAACTAGGATTGCCAATTGAATTTTAGCAGGACGATCGGTAGATAAAATTGCATCCAAGCCTGCACGTATGGTTCGTCCAGTATATAGGACATCGTCTACCATAATCACTACCTTATCACGCATTGAGTGGGTAAAATGAGGAGGTTGAACAACCGGCGCTTCATTTTCAAACTTGTGTGTCAAATCATCACGGTAAAAAGAAATATCCAACTCTTCAACATCTACTTGAATTCCTTCAATTTGCTGAATCTTTTCAGCTAAACGATTGGCCAAATAGATCCCTCTTGTTTTAATACCTACTAATATCAGTTCTTTCACATCTGGATTCCGTTCAACAATTTCATGAGCAATTCTTTTAAGGGTTCTTCCAATGGCTTTTTCATCTAAAATACTATTTTCAGTCATTTATACGCCTCCTTTAATTTGATATCTGTATAATTTTTTCTGCTCTTAATAATATAACAAAAGAACGTCATTCTCAAATGAGAACAACGTTCAAATTAACTTATCTTAAAAGATTATTTTTGAGCCTTAAGACGTTCAACGTCACGTGCAATGGCGATTTCTTCGTTAGTCGGGATATTGATAACAGTTACCGTAGAATCGTCTGTTGAAACGATTGCTTCTTTACGTGTATTATTACGCTCTTCATCAATCTTAACACCCATATAACCGAAGTTTCTCATAGTAATTTCACGTGTTTCTTTAGAGTTCTCGCCAATACCAGCAGTAAAGACAATGACGTCAACACCATTCATAACAGCCACGTATTGTCCAATGTATTTAATAATACGGTTGAAGAAAATATCTAAAGCTAATTGCGCACGTTCGTTCCCTGCTTCGGCAGCTTCTTCAACATCACGCATATCTGATGAAACGCCAGAAATTCCTAATAAACCAGATTTTTTGTTGAAGATATTTACCATCTCTTCAACACTTTCAATACCTTCTTTTTGCATAATAAAAGGAATAGCTGACGCATCAATATCCCCTACACGCGTACCCATTGTTAAACCTGCTAATGGAGTGAATCCCATTGAAGTATCAACAGATTTACCACCATCTACCGCAGTAATTGAAGCACCATTCCCTAAGTGGCAAGTGATAATTTTTAAATCTTCAATTGGTTTGCCTACAATTTCAGCTGCACGGTTAGCAACAAATTGGTGACTAGTACCGTGCGCACCATATTTACGAACTGAATAGTTTTCATAGTATTCGTAAGGAATGCTATATAGGTAGTTTTCAGCTGGCATTGAAGTATGGAAAGAAGTATCAAAAACCGCAGCCATTGTAGCATGTGGTAATTTTTCTTGGAAAACACGAATTACAACTGCTTCAGCGGGGTTATGTAAAGGTGCGAAATCACCTAATTCTTCAATATTTTTGATGACTTGCTCATCAACTAATGTAGACTCCTTGAAGAGTTCTCCACCAGCTACTACACGGTGTCCAACACCTGTAATTTCTTCAAAGCTAGCAATTACCCCTAGGTCTAAAAGATTTGTTAATAATAAATCGACTGCACGACCATGGTCAGCAATATCTTCAACTAATTGGAATTTTTGGTCTTCCCCATTAGCATCTGTGTATTTAATTTCTAATTTGGAATCATTTAGCCCAATACGTTCAACCAAACCTTTTGAAACAACTGTTTCTTCAGGCATTTCGATGATTTGGAATTTCAAACTTGAAGAACCAGCATTAATCGCCATTGTTTTTGTCATTTACAATTTCCCCATTTCTTTGTTAGTTCATATGGGTTCATTATATCATGATTAAGCGAATAAGGTAAACACCGATTCGATATTTTGTGAAATTTTTAATAAAGTAAAATTTTTGATTGTTTTTTATCTACTTTAGGTAACCTTAAGTTTTCTTAGTTTCTGCATCAAAAACTATAGATATTCTAATTCTAATGACAAGTAAGAGGGGTGTCTCTTCACTTCAATTAATAAATTTTATTGATACTAGCTTGCTCTTTAAAGTATTTGAATTTAAAAAGCTCCTAGATAAATTCTAGAAGCTTTGCTATTTAATTAATTATCAGAACGTGCATAAGCATTTTTCATGCCATTAGAAGCGATATGCAGGACTTGTTTTAAAGTACTTTGCGTTTCTTTAATCATCTGGTCAACAATTTCCTGATTGGCTCGCTCACGAATCTCATTCTTTTGCTTGTCATCAGCTGAAATTAATTGCTGATCAAAATTTTTAATAATAGCTAGAGCTTGATGATCCATTTTTGCTTGATAGGATTCAATGATCGCTTGTGTTTGATAGTAATGTGCATCTGCCAAAGCGGCAATCATGCGTGCAGACCAGTAAAGACTATCGGTTGTCACCTCAGCATTGGTTTGGCTAAGATAGGCTGGAAATTGACTAACCTGAGTATAAAGAGGAATCATAGCATTAAAGACATTGGATCCAAAGGCCATCCACTGTAGACTGCGATGACTTTCCGGCATATAAGGGCGGATTTGAGTTAAACCAATAAAGTTGTTGCGATTGATTCCTATGGTTCGATAAGCACCACGCATTTTACTGTCGCCACGAGCTGCATAAGGATCATACGGCGTTCCTTGATAGTGATTGGAAAGGACTTCTTTTATTTCCTGAACAGTAATCTTATGTTCTGGTACAAAAGACCAAGGAATATCAAAAGATTGCGGCGTGTAATCCGCTTCTGCTCCCTCCCATTTATAAGTATTGGGATTAAAAAAACGTCCCATTACCCAAGCTCTAGGTGTATTGTAGACTTGGTCAGCATCTGTTCTTGAACCAAAGGCTAACCGTGGGTCAAATTGATCGTTCATTGATAAATTTAAATGATTCTCTTCAATAAATTCTCTTAAATCTTTTGAACACATGTGTTCTTTTTGAGAACCAAAGGCATCTTCTAAATCAAAGGCGTCGATACCAAACTGATTAGGCATCACCACATAAGAATCATCGGGAACACGTTTGGCGATCCAATGGTGTCCCCCAATCGTCTCTAGCCACCAAATTTCATTCACATCTTGAAAAGCAATTCCATTCATCTCTGAAGTACCATACTCTTCCAAGAGACTAGCTAAACGTTCCACACCTTCTCGTGCCGAATGAATATAAGGTAAAACCAAAGACACCATATCTTCTTCCGAAATACCGCCAGCCATTTCCTCTTGATAGTCAGCAGAGCCTTTATCGCCCTTGCTTTCTTGATAGATTACTAATGGATCAGCCGCTAATACGCGAGCATTTGAAGTAATGGTTTCGGTTGCTGTCATCGCCACATTCGCACTATTGATGCCACAGGCTCCCCAAACACCCTGACCTGCTACAGCATCCGGAGTCAAACTATAAGATAGTGGATTTTCTGGTAAATCGATATCTAAATGGGCTAAAACGGAATGATAAACGTTAGGGTGTCCTTCACTCGCTACAGCTATCAACTTTTTAGCATTATATTGACCTGAAGAAGAGTCTTCGTTTCGTGCTACCATAGTAGACCCATCATATGAAGCTTTCTTACCTACTAAAATTGTTGTACATGCCATCATTATCCCTCACTTTCTTTAATTAATATCTTATGCTTCTTATCAATAAAAAGAAAGTTAATTCATCAAATATTTTGATGAAAAAATAAAAAACCTTCCATAAGGTTAGGTCGCTGGACTAACTTCTAAGAAGGTTTTTTATTATTTATTTTAAAAGCTAAGACTTAATCTTATCGGCATAAATCTTATCAATTACAACAGCAATGGCGTTATCTCCTGAAACGTTAGCTGCTGTACCGAAAGAGTCTTGCGTTAAATAAAGTGAAATCATTAATTGTTGCATAGCATCTCCCACAATACCTACCATTGGTAAGAATGGTACAGCCGACATAATAGCTCCCCCAGGGGCTCCTGGTGCCGCTACCATTGCAATACCCAACATACAGATAAAACCAAAGATTAAACTAAAGCTATGTGGAAGATCGTACATTAATAACAAGGCTGTCGCACAAGAAGTAATAGTAATCATGGAACCTGCTAAGTGAATAGTTGCACATAAAGGTACGACGAAATTACGGATTTCTTCTGATACCCCATTATTTTCTGCACAGTCTAAGTTAACTGGAATCGTTGCAGCAGATGACTGGGTACCAACTGCAGTAAAATATCCTGGAATTTGATTCTTAATGAGTCGTAATGGATTTTTCCCAGCGTAAGTTCCTGCTCCAATGAATAATAAACTAACATAAAGTAAATGCATAATGATTACGATAACGAATACTTTCCAGAAAATGGATAGTACTGCAAAAACAGAGCCTGAATAAGACATATTTGCGAAGTTACCAAGGATATAGACAGGTAACAACGGAATAATTACTGTTTCTAAGACTTTAACAACTACTTCTTCGAACTCACAAGTAAGTTGATAAAGCACTTTGCCAGAGTTTCTTTCAACCCTTAGCCAAGAAATAACAAGTCCCATCATAAAGGCCAAAACAACTGCAGTGGTTACTTCTAAAATAGGTGTTATTGGAACCGTAAAGAATGGCGAAACGCCTTCCCCCGCTTCAGTAATTTTATTCACTAAATCACTGGTAATAAAACTTGGGAAAATATTTGTTGCCACAAAATAGGCAAAGGTTCCTCCAATAAGAGTTGAACCATAAGCTGTTAAAGCAGTAATTCCTAATAATTTCCCTGCTCCTTCTGTCAGATCGGCAATTCCTTTGGTAACTAACCCAATAATCATTAAAGGAATAAAGAAACCTAAAAAGGCTGAGAATAAGCTAGACAATGTTACTAAAACTCTAATGAACCATTCAGGAACAAACGGTAAGCGTCCAATCGCGATACCAATAGCAATCGCAATTAATAAGCGACCGACTAGACCTGTCTTAATCTTTATTTTGTCATTCTTTTCTGACATTATTTTTCCCTCCATTTGGAAATTGTTAGTAAACTCGAGTTATTACTATGTCTATATTATACACAAAAAAAAATTATATGAAAGCGTTTTTCTAGAATGTTTGTTTTTTTGTATTTTATCGTAAATATTATTACTTTTTACCGTCCCTAAAGCTAGCTGTGTTTTCATAAAAATCTAACGAATTAATGAAATTTTTGAAATTTTATTTCTCTTATTTTTTAAACTACGCTAAAAATTAAAAAAATTAACCTTATTGACACGAACGTAAGTTCGTATTAAACTGTTGGTTACAGGAGGAATTTACAGTGACTATTATTGATTATAGCCGTGAGCCTAGATCTGATATTGCTTTTATCGATATAAAATCCTTCTATGCGAGTGTAGAGTGTATTGATCGTGGCTTGCATCCTTTAAGAACAAGCCTTTGTGTCATGAGTCAAACAGACACTTCTCAAGGTCTAATTTTGGCTTCATCTCCTATTTTTAAACAAGTTTTTGGTCGTAACAATGTGGGACGAACCTATGATTTACCCTTCTATGTTCATAATCGACGATTCAATTATCGCAACGCCCGACGTGATGGTTTACGAACCGATCCGGCCTATGTTCATTACATTGAGTCTTGGGCCAAGCGTTCCTTATTTGTTCCACCAAGAATGGAACTCTATATTGAAAAAAATCTTGAAATTCTAAGACTTTTAACTCAATATGCTTCCGAAGAAGATATCCTTCCCTACTCGATTGATGAGGGCTTCATTGATTTAACCCATGTATTGAACTACTTCATTCCTGATCGTCACGTATCACGTCGTGATAAATTAGAAATGATTGCTAGCCGAATTCAACTGGATATCTGGCGTAAAACCGGTGTCGCCTCAACCATTGGCCTTTCCAATGCCAATCCTTTATTAGCTAAGCTTGCCTTGGATAATGAGGCTAAAAAGAATCCTAATATGCGAGCGAATTGGTCCTATGAAGATGTTGCAAGCAAAGTCTGGGCCATTCCAGAATTAACTGATTTTTGGGGGGTCGGTAAGCGGACAGCCAAACGACTGAATCGTTTAGGGATTCAGTCCATTTATGATCTAGCTCATGCTGACCCTGACCAATTAAAAAAGGAGTTTGGTGTAATTGGTTTACAATTATTCTTTCATGCTAATGGCGTTGATGAAAGTAAAATAAGTGAACCCTATCATCCGAAGTCTAAAGGCATTGGCAACTCGCAGATTTTACCACGTGATTACATCCAACAAGCAGACATTGAATTGGTTTTAAGTGAAATGGCAGAACAAGTTGCCATTCGTTTAAGACGAGCGGGAAAAAAAGCACGAGTAGTCTCTATTTATGTCGGTTACTCCAAAGAAGTTGATCAATCACCTCTTCGAGCCCAAGCGCACATTGATCCTAGCCAACAAACAAAAGTCTTAACAGCTACTGTGATTAAACTCTTTCGCTCTAAATATGAAAACGGTCCTGTTCGAAATATTGGTATTCGCTATTCCGGCTTGGTAGAAGAAAATATCCATTACTTTTCACTTTTTGAAGAGCCTAATCGATCATTAAAAGAAGAGAGCCTTGATAAGACTGTAGATGCTATTCGATCACGGTTTGGTTACGTATCTGTTTTAAAAGCTAGTGCCTTATTAGAAGGATCGCGTTCCATTGCCCGCAGCAAATTGATTGGTGGGCATGCAGCGGGTGGAGCAGGCGGATTGGATGGATTAGAATGAGTGTGGATCGGTCATACTTATCTTCTAAAGCTGCTCGTCAATACCAGGACCGCAAAATGGCTAAATGGATGGGATTTTTTCTATCAGAACATACTTCCGCCTTGTCGCACACCACTACTGATTCAGACCCAGCCAGATTGTCCCCTAAGGAGAAATTCCTATTACTCAGTCAAGCCTATGTTCAAAAGCTCTCCATTACACTTGTTTATCAGGCTAATCATCCCAAAAAAGCCCACCAATCAGTTACAGGCATTCTTAAAGAATTAAATCTAGAGCAATGTGCGATCGAAAACACTATTTCTAGAAACTATCAAATCTTGGATTTTGAACAAATTATCGATATTGCACTTGCTGAGGAGGTAGAATAATGAAAATCAATGACTACCACCATAATGAGACACAGTTTGATTATTTCAGCGAAAATTATCAACGATTTCAAGATGATTTCTATCGTTATTCTAAGCTAAAGGTTCCTCTTTCTTTTCTAGAGGATGAGCTATTACGAATGATGTCAGCATCGACCATTAATTATTTTCGTATTCCTAAAAGACACAGCCTTGATCACCGTGATCACACCTTTGTTTTCAAGGTGCGCACCGACAAGGCCAACCATTTAATTCGTATTTATCAATATCATTATCATTATTGTGATTAAAGTTCCACTATCAATCACATCCAATAAAGCTAGGATTGTTTATTAATAGATTTCTCTAAAAAAAACCCACTCATTTGAGTGGGCTTTTTTTAACTTAATCTTGATTAGCAAACTGACTTTGATAGAGTTCTGCATAAAAGCCATTAGCTGCTAAGAGTGAATCATGATTTCCTTTTTCGATAATCGTACCATCCTTCATCACTAAAATGATATCGGCATTACGAATGGTCGATAAGCGGTGGGCAATTACAAAGGATGTTCGTCCTTCCATTACCTTATCCATGGCTTCTTGAATTAATTTTTCAAGCAGTGTATCCACTGAAGAAGTTGCTTCATCCAATACCAAAATATCTGGATTAGAAAGCACAGCCCGAGCAATAGTCATCAATTGCTTTTGACCCAGTGAAATATTATTAGCTTCCTCATTTATTTCCATCTGATAGTCATGCGGTAAGGATTGAATAAAATGATCCACATTGGCTGTTTTGGCTGCTTGAATTACCGCTTCATCTGTAGCAGATAGGTCTCCAAAACGCAGATTTTCCATAATGGTATCAGTATACAGCCAGGCATCTTGTAAAACCATGCCAAAATGCTGTCGCAGTTCATGGCGGGAAATATCTTGAATGTCCACCCCATCGATTAAAATCGATCCTTGATCAACATCATAAAAGCGCATTAATAAGTTGATGAGAGTGGTTTTTCCAGCTCCTGTAGGACCAACAATTGCAACCGTTTCGCCCGGCTTGACAGTAAACGAAATATTTTTCATCAGCGGTTTTTCTGGATCATAGCCAAAGCCAACCTTACGAAATTCTACTTGTCCTTGAACAGGTTCAACTAATTCTTGTAAAGAAGCTCTTTCTTGGTTCTCCTCTTCATAAAGAAGTGAAAAGACCCGATCAGCTGCAGAAAATGCTGATTGAATAATCCCAGAAAGTTGCGAAATCATTTGTATCGGCTGATTAATACGGTTGATATAAGCTACAAAGGCGCTCAAGTTACCCACAGTTAATTGACCGGCAAAGACTTGAAAGAGTCCTGCAATGGTGACAATCAAATAGACCGAGTTGGATACCATCACCATAGTGGGCATCATTAAAGAGGAAATAAAGCCGGCTTTAAAACTATGATCACGTAAATCTAAATTAAGTTGCATAAATTCTTCAATGGACTCTTCTTGCATACCAAAAGCTTTAACTTCTGTAAACCCTGATAATTGCTCTTGAGTAAATCCAAATAAATGACCTAAAGATTTCGCTTGAGCATTAAAGTAAGGTTGGGAGCGTTTCAATATGATACGACCTAAAAGAACTGATAAAGGCATTAAAATAAGAATTAAGCTAGCTAATTTCCAATTGATCCAAAACATCATGGCTAATGAAAAACTAATTCCTAAAATACCGTTAGCAATTTGCACAAAGGATTGTTGCAAGGCATTTGAAATCGATTCGACATCATTTGTTATTTTAGATAGTATATCCCCTGTTTCTTGAGAATCAAAATAAGCGACAGGGAGTTTATTGAGCTTATTAGCTAAGTCAATTCTTAAATCATAAATAGAATGTTGAACGACATTGGTCATAAAAAATTGACTTAAATAACTCGACAAGTAAAAGAAAGTTCCTCGAACGAAATAAAGAATCATAATATTTCGAATATAGACTAAATCTACTTGCGCACCTGGTACCCCTTGTGCAATATCTATAGCATTTTGAGCAAGTTTGGTGATGGCTAAACCAAAAATAAAAGGCTCTATCGCTGAGGCTGCCATCATTAAAATGGTCGCCAGTAGTGATCCGATAAATTGTAACTTGTAAGGTTTTAAATAGGACCAAATATGCTTAGTCAGTTCTATACGACTAAAATTCATGGTTCAGTTCCTCCTCACTTAATTGAGATGCCGCAATATCATAGTATACTTTTGATTGTTTAAGTAAGTCTTTATGTTTACCGATAGCTGAAATTTTTCCCTTATCTAAAACAATGATCTGATCAGCATGCATAATCGTTCCCACTCTTTGAGCTACAATAATAGTCGTAGCCTCTTGAGTGGCCTCTTTCAAAGCAGCTCTTACCTTGGCATCTGTTTTATAATCGAGAGCAGAGAATGAATCATCAAAAATATAAATCTCTCGCTTATTAATAATGGACCTTGCAATCGATAACCTTTGCTTTTGCCCGCCTGACAAGTTCGAGCCCTTTTCAGAAAGCATAGCATCATAACCGCCATCTAAATCATGGATAAAGTCCTGAGCTTGAGCGATGGAAGTTGCCATTTCCATATCACGTGCATCAGCATCGTATTTTCCATAGCGCAAATTGTCAGCAATTCTACCTTTAAAAAGCAAAGCTGATTGTGGCGTATAGCCTATCTTAGACCGCAGATTTTCTAAGTCATAATCTCGCACATCCACCCCATTAACTAACACCTGCCCTTTTGTAACATCAAAAAAGCGAGGAATCAACTTAACAATCGAAGATTTTCCTGAACCAGTCGACCCAATAATGGCAGTTGTTTCGCCAGGTTTAGATTTAAAGGAAATGTTTTCAAGAACCGCTTTATCGGAATCAGGATAAGTAAAACTGACATTATCAAATTCAACCGTTCCTCTGGCGCATTTTTCATGGACAGGATGTTGGGGATTCTCAACCGTTATCGGTGAAAGGTCAACTTCTTCTAGACGTGAAGCAGACACTATCGCCCTTGGATACATCATAAAAATATTAGAAAAAATCATTAAGGAGAAGAGACCGTGGAAAATATATTCAATAAATGCAGTCAAAGTTCCTACTTGTAAAGTACCTTCTTGAATCATTTGAGCACCTAAATAGACCAAGAAAACAATGGCAACGTTTAAAATAAATGAAAAAATAGAAGGCGAAGCAGCCATTAATTTGAATAGGCTTGAAGATGTTTGTCGATAGCCTTTGTTTACTTTGGTGAAACGATTACTTTGAAACTCCTGGCGATTGAAGGCACGGATAACCCGCAAGCCGGTAATAGATTCTCGCAAAATACGGTTTAGCCGGTCCAATAATTTTTGCTGCTTTTCTGATAAGGGACGGGAAAACTTAGCAATAAAATAGACCACTATACCAATAAAGAAAACAGCGGGTAATATTTTAACGCCTAAGCTAGGCGCTGTTCTCAATATCATGGTCCATGAAAAAATTAGCATGAAAGGTCCCATCATCCCTTGCTTTAATAACATTTCGGTAAATTGTAAAATAATAAAGGCATCATTAGTGATTCGATTGGTTAAAGAAGGGACACCAAACTCTTGAAACTCATGATGTGAAAGCTTTAGCATTTTTGTATAAACATCATTACGAATATCCATCGTCATACCTGTCACAATACGACTAACCATATAGCCTCTGAATGCCCTGGATAAAAATCCTAAAATAGTGAATCCAAGCATTCCCCAAGCATAAGGCCATGCTTGATCCATTTTTTGAACTAAAATCGCTTTATCAATCATCGCTGCCAGCATGGTCGGCATTCCTAAAATGGATGCTGAAGTGGCAATGGCTGAAATGACTATGATAAACCACTCTTTAGGATAATGCTTTAAATATCTAAATATATAGCGCATCTCTTATTCTCCTTTAAACTTTTCTATTAATATATACTAGCGAAGACCTGCTTATGTCGCAAGATAAAAACTCGATTAAAGAAAGTTTTCTCCTTCAATCGAGCTAGTTAAATCAGTAAATTATTATTTTTACTGGTATTTATTTTTATGTGGACTTTCATAGGAGAAGAAGGTAAAACCTTCACCAATCACTTGTTGTACGTCTGAAATAGTAACAAATGCTTTGGGGTCGATTTGTGTCACTAATCGTTGTAATTGAACCACCTGATTACGATTCACTATTGCTAATAAGACTTCCCTTTCTTGCTTGGAATAATAGCCATAAGCTCTAAATACAGTAATACCGCGTACCATCTCTTTAATCACTTTATCCGCAATTTCTTCTTTCTTAGAGGAGAATATCATCACGGACTTTCTGCGATTAACCCCATCGGTTACGAAATTGACAGTCTGACTAGCAATAAACATCATCATGATGGTCACAATCGTCATATCCACTCCAATTATAAAACTTGAAGC
Source organism: Facklamia sp. 7083-14-GEN3 (assembly GCF_024742075.1). Taxonomy (GTDB): domain Bacteria; phylum Bacillota; class Bacilli; order Lactobacillales; family Aerococcaceae; genus Facklamia. The sequence goes on from NZ_JANSGD010000001.1 coordinate 820,372, forward strand.
TAAAATGACTAGCATATCACACATTAACAAGCCGGCAGAAAAACTGATGCCTAGGTATTGTTGCATAATCATTGCTACAATATCAGTCCCTGCAGTTGTTCCATTCCCTCTAAGCACTAAACCAATACCTGCTCCTAAAAGTACCCCCCCAGCTGCAGCTGGAATAATGATATTGGTTGCCACATAAGGTTCTGGTTGAATAACATTTAAACAAAAACTTAAACAAGTTGAAGCATAAATTGTATAAAGTAAGGTTCGCTTACTTAAGTACTTCCAGCCAACTACTAATAGTATGGCATTAACAATAAAATTGGTTGTACCGGTTGGTATTTTCATTAAATAATAGGCTAACATAGAAACCCCCGTCACACCACCGTTACCAAAATGGTTGGGAATTAGGAAATAATTGACCCCATAGGCATAAACAATACAGCCTAGAGTCATAATTAAAACAGAATAAAAAATTCCTTTCGGTGTTATTTCAAAATAGTCCATTACTTTTTTTACCATTACCAACACTCCTTTACTATCGAGGATATTATACCCCCTTTTTTAGAAGAATGTAATCCCTTTCAGATAGGTTTTTAAATTCTTAGTAAATTATCATTAATCGTTAAGCTATTTATTATTCTTCTCTTGCATACAAATAATCTTATATGGTTATAGCCCTATTTGATTGTTTTTAAGTTGAGATAGAAGCATAATTTAGCGCAAGTTAACATAATGAAAAGACGAGTAAAAGCTTACCTTTTACTCGTCTTAATTTAATAAATTTATTGTATTTGTTGGAAAAGTCCGCTGACATCGTTAACATCAATGGTAAAGAGGATACCCTTACCAGGTTGGTCAATGTCCATGGCTTTAGAAACTTTTTCAATAATTTCAGGCACTTTTTGCGTTTCGACAATCATTAAGACAAGTTCCTTCTCAGGTTCAATTTGGACATTAAATATCTTAGGAGCTTTCTTCGAACCTAATCCACGACCGTGAAGAATGGTCGCTCCCCCTGCTCCTTCCGCACGAGCCGTTTCCACTACTTCATCTCCTGAATCACGATCAACAATTGTAGCTACTAATTGATATTTACTCATTTCTTGATCTCCCTCATTAAATTCATGCATTAACTGGTGACTGCCATACACACTGCTTGTATTGATTGAAAAGAGAATGCCCTTTCCTTTTTTAGGCAGTTCACACTTTTCGGTTAAAACTTGGTGAATTTTTTCTTCATTTGAATGATCGACCAACATCAATAAAGCTTCCCGCTTGGAATCATTCAAACCTAATAAATCTAAGAAGGGATTGGCCACGGTTCCCTCTGCTCGAAAAATAGTTCCACCGGTTGCACCAGCCTTGCGTGCTTGTTCAAGAAAATAGGAGGCTGTGCCCTTCTTAACGATTGCAAAAAATAATACTGTCTGCATAAATTCCCTCCTAATCCATTTCTTGTTGTTTTAATTTCCACTTATAGATGATTCCGAGTAATAATATCATGACGATTGGCGCCATTGCAACTGTCGCTATAACACCAAAGCCATCCGTTACCACATCGGCGGTTGGAATCCTATCGGCTGCCCCTTGAGCAAAGGACAGGATAAAAGTTGCAGTCATCGGTCCGGAGGCTACTCCCCCCGCATCAAAAGCAATTCCACCAAATAGATCATCTACAAAGAATGATAAACAGATGGCTAAAAGAAAGCCAGGTAATAAATAATACCAGATTTGAATACTAGGAACTAAAATACGAATCAGTGACCCACTAACAGCTAGACCTACTCCAATGGATAGGAAGACCAGTAATAGCTTGTTCTTAATAAAACCACCGGTTACCGTTTCAACTTGGTCTCCCAATACATGAACGGCTGGCTCAGCTAAAACAATCACCAAGCCCATAATTAAACCGATTACGGGTAACCAAGCCTGATAATCACGCGCTAACATATTGCCTAAAAAACGCCCCATATCCATAAAACCTTGATTGACGCCAATTAAAAAGAAGACCAATCCAATTAAAGTATATATGACACCTTTAATAATCCGTTTGAGTTCACGCTTTTTAAGCTTGAATTGCTTCCAATTCATAAAGGAAAATAAAATAGCCAAGGGAGTTAGAGCCATTAAAGATTCAAGCAAAGTGTGTCCAATGGCTGAAAAGAATGGAGCAACAATTCCCTCTGTATAACGATAAGCTTCCGCTTGCCCTTGGAAACTCACTCCCGTAATAACGGATAATAAAATAACTGCTAAAATCGGTCCGACACTCATGGCACCTACTAAGCCAAATGAATCCTCCTCAGCCATGTGACCACCCTTACGAGCGGAAACAGCAGCTGACAACGCCAAGATAAAAGGTGTGGTTAAGGCACCTGTCGTCGCGCCTGATGCATCAAAAGCAATGGCAATAAAATCATTCGAAACTAATAAAGCCATTAAGGCGATCAAACCATAGGCTATGAAGAAAAAATACTTAATCGAGAAGGAAGATAAAATCCGCACGATACCAAAAGCAATTAGAAATCCGACACCCAGTGAGACCATTGCTACAATGACAGCAGAAGAAAGGGTCCCTCCCATAGCGTCTGATACTTGCTGCCCTAAGATGAGTAAATCGGGTTCAGCTACTGTGACAGAAAAACCAATTACAAAAGCCAGTCCTGTGATTGCCCAAATATTCGGTGCATCCGCCACACTTTTTCCCATCAAATCTCCTATCGGTCCCATACCGACATCAACGCCGAATAAAAAGATGGTTAACCCTAAAATCAATAGTACGGCCCCGATAAGAAAGCGAATCATCATATCAGCCGATACATTGACCATGGTTAAGGAGATGATAACGACCAACACTATAATAGGAAGTACAGAGGCTAATACTTCTTTTAATTTATCTACTAGTAAATCCATAACATTCCCCCTTTATAAATAATATTACTTCTTAATCATACCATAGCTTTGACTCCGTTTTGCTTAAATCCTTGTCGAATTTTAATGGTCCATTCATTTTATTTAAATTTTTCCTCAAAGACTCATTGACTAAAAAGTGTATTGCTCGTATAATACACTTAGACAATCTGTATTACGGTTGTAGTACACATGTTAAATAAGAAATCCCTTTATGGAGGTGAAATGATGAAACTTGAATCCAATTTACCCATCTATACTCAAATTATTGCTTGGGTAAAAGAGCAGATTATCACTGGAAAATATACTCCGGGTTATCAATTGCCCTCAAGGAGACAATTAGCAAAAGAATGGAAAGTTAATCCGAATACTGTTCAAAAAGCATTTAAAGAAATGGAGGACTTCGGCATGATTGTTACCCAACCGCAAAGGCCTAGCACAATAACCACAGACACTCAATTAATTACTCAACTGAAATACGAATCCATTGATCAGGCTATCGAGAATTTAGTCGATGTACTCATTCCAATGGATTTACAATTAGAAGATGTCATCCAACGCATCACCAAAACTTATCAAAACAAGAAGGAGGTTCTTGAACATGATTAAAATCCAAAACTTAAACAAGTCCTATGGTAAACGCCATGTCTTAAAAGATATTAATTTAGAAATCCAACCGGGAGAGATTACCGGCTTAATCGGTATTAATGGTACAGGTAAATCAACTCTCATCAATTGCTTGGCTAGACTATTACCCTTTCAAGGTCAAGTCTCTGTCAATGGCGAGAGCTTAGAAGATAGCAAGGCTAAAGTTTGGCATGTACCAGACCATTTGAATTTACCACCTAATATGACCGTTAAAGCTTGTAAAGAGTTTATGTATAACCTCTACCCTGCTTGGAACCCTGCAAGAGCGCAGGATATCCAAGATTTTTTCCAATTAGAAGATAATATGCGTATCAAAGAACTCTCCAAGGGTAATCAAGCAAAACTTAACTTAATGTTAGGCTTGGCTTTAGATGCCGATTATCTCTTGTTGGATGAACCTTTTGCCGGTATTGATGTGTTCAGCCGGGAACAAATACTTGAACTATTTGGCTCTTTTATTGAAAAAGACTGCGGTGTGTTAGTAACGACGCATGAGCTTTATGATGTCGAGCATTTTATTGACCGAGCCGTCTTGATCAGTGAAGGTCAGATTAAACGGTCGGTCTATCTAGAAGATATGCGGGAAAACGAAGAGCTATCTCTAGTGGAATGGCTAAGAAAGGAGTTAAGATAAATGAAAGAATTACTCGGTTTAACTTATTTTGAAATACAGCGGCAAAAATTATACTGGATGATTGTTGCCTTGATCTATTCTGTCTTATCTTTAATTAGCATTAATAGCCAAATACAAAGCAATCTTCAGCAAAAGATTATCAGCGATTCAGGTGTTTTACTCAATGCCGTAAATATTGCTTTCGTAATTGGCATACTCGCTATGGCTATAGCAGCTTTCTTAATATGGTTAAAAGATTGGTTTAGCCAAAGTAAGATGATATCTCGTTGGTTAGCTGGACCTTTTAAACGGCCGAACCTCTATCATGCTAAATTTTTAAGCCTTATTTTTTACTTTTTATTAAGTATTTTATCGGTTTATTTATGGGTATTTCTTCTAGATTTTATTTTAAATTTGACCTTACAAGAAAACTATTCCAACGAGATACCACTTTATCTGATGTTAAATTTTTCTTATTTTAAATATTTTTTTACTGAGTCGATTATTCTATCGGTAATTAATTTCTTAGCTTGGATGAGTCTGATTCCCATCACTTTTTTATTAGTTATACTAGAGCGCGCTTATACCTGGGCATGGTCTCTCTTATATTTAATTTTCTTTTTCGTATTATTATACGCGACTGGCCAAATACTGGATTGGGGTATACTAACCTATAGTCTTGAATTTGGTAGGTTCATTCCATTTGCTGCAATCTTTGTTGGAGCAATCACCTACTGGATAGGTTGCCAAAGAGTTGCTAAAGATCTACATATTTAAAGGAGGTAAAAAATGAATTATTCTAAACAGATGATTAAGTACTTTTCGGTAATTGCCATCGGGTTACTTGTACTTTTAGTTAGTCATTACGCCTTCAATCAACCAATCGTTGGTAAACTGACGGCTATCGAAGGAAAAGATACACCCGAATTTCTTCCAGATGAATACGTAAACTTAAAGGCTCAAAGTAATATTTTCAGTTTGCCAGAAAAAATGTTCCAAAATAAAAAAGGTGATTATCAACTCAGTCGATCTAAATTTAACATTTCAACCCAAGATTTTAAAGGCAACACTGAATTAGAAGAATTAGCTAAAGATGTCCCTAGTTTCTTTAAAAGAATAGCTTCCATTGATCAGGTCTTTCAAGGCGAAGACCATTACTTCTGGATTGAAAGTGACTATTATAATAATGATTTATCGCCCGTCAAAGTCCATTTTTTAGATAAGAATAACAAAAAAGAAATAATTAAAGAAGTTCCTTTAATTAAGACTTCCACTCAAAATCAAACATCAGCCTCTTTGCTAAATGTTCAGAGCCGTTTGGTTGACGGAAAGTATTATCTGATGTGTGTTTATAATATTGAATCTGGCAACGGTAATGATGCTAACTATATCGTGGAAAATAAACTTGAAATCTTTCAGTTAGATAAGGTAGATAAGGACAGCCAATATCAACTAATTAATGAGGAAAGCTATCAACCCTATGGAGAAGAAAAATTGAGTAAAGATGTATGGTTTAGTGATTCTTCTCAAAGCACTGCGGTTGCAATAGATGCGCCTTTTATTCAAACTACCTATTATATGGATGACGGCCAGGCTGGTCCCTTCTATATATTTGATTTTAAAGAGCAAGCTTGGCAGGAGTTAGAATTTAATTCTCCTGAAAAGAGTAGCTTTCAACTTTTGACCGCCGATTCTAACAAGCTCTATGTATTGGAACTGCAGGAAGATAAAAATTATTTAGGTTATTACTCTTTAAAAGATCAAAGCTATACAGACGAAATCCCATTAGAACATTTTGAATCATTGAACGATTGGATTGACATTCAAGTTATTGATCACAACAAAGAAGGAAAAACACTTTTAGCCTTAAATGACTTCACTAATAAATATTATGGTTATTATGACCTAAACACTGGTCAAACGGACTCCCTCTTTCGTATTGATTTTCCTAAAGCGTATCATAAGTTTTTAGATTTAAGTCATTGAAATTAAAGAATCCTTTTAATCTATTTTGCAATTAAAAGGCGTTTTTACTAAGATATAAGTAAAGACGCCTTTAAGGAGGTTATTTATGCAAAACTCAAAAACCGAACGCTATTTAAAGCTTTTTCGTAAAATTTATATCATTACTTTTATACTAGGCTTTATTCCTTTCTTAACAGTCATTGTTGCTAAAATAGCCTATCCCAATCCTCTTTTTACGCTTTTTTCAAAACTTACGATGATACTATTTGCTATGGGCTTGCTCTTTTTTATGTTAGCACTCGTCCTAGCGGTAATCCAAATAATTAAAAAGAAAGGATTTACTAATGAAATTGAACTTCCTCTCTTAACTGGTTTTATCATTAGAATTCTTTTCGACTATTTTCAGTCCTAGTTTCACCTTTATCTAAATCTAAATTAAAAAACAGACCTAGCTAACTGGCTAGGTCTGTTTTTTAGTTTAAGTAATGAATTCGATTAAGCCTCAACAGCTACTGGGTAAACAGAAACTTTCTTAGCTTTTTTACCTTTACGTTCGAATTTAACGATACCATCGATTTTAGCGAATAATGTATCATCGCCTCCGCGTCCAACATTTTCTCCTGGATGGATTTTTGTTCCACGTTGACGGTAGATAATAGATCCACCTGTTACTTCTTCACCGTCGCCAACTTTAGCGCCTAAACGCTTAGCAATTGAATCACGACCGTTCTGAGTAGAACCTCCACCTTTTTTAGTAGCGAATAGTTGTAAGTCTAATTTCAACATAGAGAGCACCTCCTATAGTATAGTTTGTTTAATCTGGATATATTCGGGATAAGCTTGTTCTGTAACTTCTAAAGCTAAAATTAAATGACGCAGCAAAAGTTGCACATCATGTTTTAACTTTTTTTGTTCAATCGATGGTAGTACGAGTTTTAGATAACCACCTTCAACTTCATTAACAGTGGTATCTACCGGCACTTGCAATAGTTGGTAAAGTGAGTTTTCAACTGAAATAACTTGACTAGATACTGCGGCACAGACAATATCTTGTCCATGTTCACCATAACCAGCATGTCCAGTCATTTCGATTTCTTTAACTTCTTGACCACCTTTTGAAAGGCTGATTTGTACTTGAATCATGATTAAGCCTTAATAGCGTTAACAGTTAATTTAGTGTATGGTTGACGGTGTCCTTGCTTACGGTGAGAATCTTTACGACGTAAATATTTGAAAGTAACTACTTTCTTTTCGCGTCCTTGCTTCTCAACAGTTGCTTCAACAGAAGCTCCAGCAACTAATGGTGAACCTACTTTTGTTTCACCTTCGCCACCTACTAAAACTACTTCATCAAAAGTTACTTTGTCACCTTCAGCAACGTCTAACTTCTCAACGAAGATTGTTTGTCCTTCTTCTACCTTAATTTGCTTGCCGCCTGTTTTAATAATTGCGTACATTCAAGCACCTCCTATTATTAGATTTTCGGTATAAATACCTACACTTAGACTCGCCAACTTGAGTGGCTTGCGCACTTAAACTCAAGGATGAGCGGTTGCAGTTGTGGTGCTACACAAATACAACATTAGTATGATAACAGAATTACTCTTAAGTGTCAATATTTCTTAGGAATTCTAACTAGTAAATGTTTACCAAATCTGAACACGATCTTGAGGGGCCATCCACATACCATCCCCCTCTTTAATCGCAAATGTTTCGTAAAATTCATCGAGGTTCTTAACCGCGACATTCGCACGTAATTCAGCTGGCGAATGGACATCAATTTGCAAGAGCATCATTTCATAGTCTAATCGTGCTTTCTCACACCATACACGTGCCCAGTTAATGAAGAAATCTTTATAATCTTTCTCCCCTTCATTTTTTAAAGCGGTTAAAGCTGCTGTTAAGCCACCACCGTCGGCAATATTTTCTGAAACAGTTAATTTACCATTGACTTTTCCTTCGCGAAACGGCAGGCCATCCCATTGTTGAATCATGGCTTGGGCTTTGGCATCAAAGGCTTCAAAATCTTCATCCGTCCACCAATTATTTAGATTACCATCCTCATCAATTTTAGCCCCATTGTTATCAAAAGCATGAGAAATCTCATGAGCAATCACTGCACCAATCCCTCCATAGTTTGCTGCTCTGGATTGATCCAAGCTATAGAAAGGTGACTGTAGAATGGCGGCAGGGAAACAAATGTTATTAGAGGTTGGATTATAATAGGCATTGACCTGATTGGCAGGCATCAACCATTTATTACGATCGACAGCTTGCCCGAATTGTGAAAATTGTTCCAATTGATGCACTCTCTTTAATGAAAGAAAGTTCTTAAAGTAAGTCTGATCAGCATCCACTTTTAAATCTTTATAATAAGCAGGATAGTCATCAGGGAAACCCACTAAGAAGGCAATTCGATCAAGTTTTCTAATCGCTAAATCAATAGTCTCTTGACTTAACCACTGATTATTAGACAATCTTTCTTGATAGACTTTAATCATTGCCTTAATCATACCTTCAACATCCTGGCGTGCTTTTATACCAAAAAACTTTTTACCATAGTAAACACCAAAAGCCTGTTCAAAAAGATCATTAACTAGATAAAAATTATGCTTATCTTTTTTTATTACTTGAGGTATGCCCGATAAGGCAAGTATGAATGGACTGCCAATAATACGCATTTCTTCACTCAAAACTTCAGAAAAAGTATTAACCGTTTTTACTAAAAGCCAAGCCTTTACTTGATTAAAATTATTGTCGGTCACAAGCTGTGATAGCTTTTCAAAGAATTGAGGCTGAGTCACAATTACCTGGTTGGGAACTGTGTCCAAGCACTCTTGAATAATCCTTTTCAGATCAATATTTTGACTGTAACCTTCGATTGTTTCTATCGAACGAGGGTTGTAATTTTTGGTATAATCAGCCAATTCTTCTTTTGTTTTTTGATACTTAGCCAAGGTTTGATCAAAAGCGAGACAATCCTTGACCCACTGTTGGCTTTCCTCTTCTTGATAGCCCAACTTAACAAGTAGAGCGACACTTTGTTCTTGGTATATTCTTAATAATTCTTGGCCTGTTTCATTATCAGCCTCATAGTATGGTGTGTCTGGTAAAATCATTTGAGGTACATCTAAATATAAAGCATGGTGGTTAGCATCTTTCATATCCGGTTCAACCGTTAATTGAATCAATGAGGGTAAGCTATGTTCCAACATGGCTACGATTTCTTGATTAAGTCCTTGATAGTCTTCTTGATTGAGGATTCGTTCTAATAGGGCTCTAGCTTGATCAAAACCTTCAACTTCTCGCTTTTGATAATCGGTAGCTTGCTGGAACAACTTAATATATTCCAACATTGCTGGATCGGTAACTGATAGTTCACCCGCTGCTAATTTCTTTGTTTCATCTAAGCATAAGTCTTCTACTTGATCTGCTAGCGTTGAAAACCCACCAGTAGAAGGTTGATCATCGGGTATGACTGCTTCTTTTAGCCATTCTCCATTTACCGCTTGGTATAAATCATCTTTTAATAAAGATTGATTGACTGACATAGTAATTCCTCCTTTTTTGTTTTACTATTCTCTTAATTATAGCATTTTATTTCGAACGCATAAAAAGAATCGGGAAGTTATTCCCGATTCTTTTTTAAAAGATAATATGGTCATCATAGCCTAACCACCTTACAAGAATCCGATTAGGGAAATACATAAAGAACGTTAAGGCTGTATTAAAGATTAAAGTCGGTCCTAAGCGCATTAAAACATAATCTTCAAAGATAAGTTTACTTAATCCCACTTGTTGGTAAAAAACATAAACGATGAAATCTATAATAGTTATTGAGACGATAAATAACATCATATGGATAATAGCATTGCGTGGAAAGTGACGCCTGATTGAAAGAATAAAGTATGCGATTAGAAAATAAAGAATGGCGTAAAGGCCTAGAATTGTCGAATTATAAGCATCTGCTAATAGTCCTATGAAAAAGGCATAAATCATTATTGAAGAATTCCTCAAATAAAAGGCAAAGGTCACTATAAAATAGAGTAGCAAATGTGAAACTATGATTTGTTCATTTCCTAGAAAGGCTGTAGGAAATATAGAAGGCAAGGCCGAATCAATTACTAAGGCAAAGAGTAAGACAAGTGGAACAATACCCACAATTTTTCTTTCTCTTTGATAGCCAAATTTAGTCGAAAAATTATTCATCCTGCTGAGCTCCTTCACGTAAGATCACTGTTACAAATCGAATATCAGTCATCTCTCCAGCCGGTTTCACCCTTACCGTTTGGAACAATCCTTGGGCATCCATTTCTGTTTGGGTAACTTCTCCAATAAAGAGTGAAGAAGGTATTACTCCTCCTAAGCCAGAAGTAATCACCATATCTCCCGCTTTTACTTTAGCATCTGGTAAAACTTGAGTCATTAAGAATTCTTTATCCTTGGGATCATAATCACTGATAACACCAATTGCGGACGAACCATCTTTATCTGTTTGTACCCGAGCTGATACCAAACCATCTTTGGATTGGTTGCTGGTTAATAATAGGACCTTAGAAGATGAGGGATAAACCTCAATTATACGTCCAATCAAACCATTTCCTGCCATGACAGCCATATTCTCTTCAACACCATGCTTGGACCCTAAATTGATAATAAGGGTCTCCGTCCATTGGTCAGGATTTCTTGAAATTACGGTTCCATGAATGCTGGTAAATTTGGAGAGTGTTTCCGACAAATCAAGTTCTTGACGTAGTTTCTCGTTTTCAGTCTCCAAATCAGCAATTCGAACCTGCATTTCATAAGATTTATCAATTTTTAATTTAAGTGCTTCATTTTCTTCAAAGGTATTTACTAAATCGTCCACAGAGTTTACAAACTGAACCACCATGCTTACTGGCTCAGAAAAAACTCTACCGGTCCATGAGATTGTTTCATTAACAGCCGTTTTAACCACATTATTCGTACTATTGAAAAGAGAATAGGCGATTAAACTGCTAATTACAATTCCCCCCAGAAGAATTCCAATTAACTTCTTATTATTAAGCATATTTTGCCTTCTTTCTACTAGTAAACAATTATCTTAAACTCCGCTCAATCGCTGACGATTGACGATTCAACTCATTAAACATACGACCTACCCCCATAGCCACACAATCGATTGGTAAATCAGCCCTACGAACTGGAACACCTAACTCTTTCTCAAATCGTTCCGGTAAATGTTTAAGTAAAGAACCGCCACCGGTTAAAACTATACCCGTTTCCATTATGTCTGCGGATAACTCAGGAGGTGTTAATTCTAAAACTTGTTTCATGCCTAAAACAATTTGATGAATTAACACATCTATCGCTTTTGCAACTGTCTGAGTAGATACTTTGGCTTCATTGGGAACACCAGATATGGCATCTCTACCTTTTACAATCAAATGATCATTTTCTTCTTTAGGATCATAAAGGGCTTCCCCTATCACTATTTTCAAAGTTTCTGCTGTATAACTTCCTATAATCAAATTATGTTCTTGGCGGACTTGAGATTGAATTTCTTCATTCATTTTATTGCTAGCTGCGTTAAGAGTTAATGAATCAACAATCTCCCCATAGGATAAAGTAGCGATATCGGTAGTACCCCCACCAATATCTACAATCATTTTTCCTCTTGCTTCTTCAATAGCTAGATTAGCTCCTAGAGCTGCAACAAAAGCTTCTTCAACAATCATCGCTCGGTTAATTCCTAATGATTTGATTGCATCAATCAGTGCCTTTCTTTCTACTTTAGAAATTTGACTGGGCGAACTAATGACAACTTCTGGTTTAGATAAGGAATGGCGCAAGGCTTGAGTAATAAAATGGTCCAACATCATTTTGGTCATTGAGAAGTTTGCGATAACTCCCTTACGAATGGGATAGATCATTTCATAACGTTCAGAAGTTCTACCTACCAATTTGGACGCTTCTTTTCCATAGGCAACTACTTCCCCAGAATCTTTGTCAACTGCTACTATGGAGGGTTGGCGCAAAGCGATACCCTTTCGCGCAATATAAATGATGGTTGTCGAAGTGCCTAAATCAATTCCTATTTGCTGTTTGCCAAAGATTCCCATGCATTCATCCGCCTTTCAAATAATAGCAATAGCTTTGTAAATTATAGCAAAAAAAAAGATTAAAAACTAGCGTACCCCTTCTTTATCAATGAATTTTAAATTTTAGTAAATTATGAAGGGTTCTCTGAATAAAAATCCAGTCGCGAGAACCTCTTTCAAAAATAAAAACACCGAAAGGTATTTTTTACCTTACGGTGTTTTGTGATTAAATTTTATAAATTTATCGAAAAATTAAGCTAATTTTTCAACATTAGCTGCTTGAGGTCCGCGTGCGCCTTCTTCAACTTCAAACTGAACTGCTTGTCCTTCTGCTAAAGTTTTGAAACCTTCACCTTGAATAGCTGAGAAGTGTACAAATACGTCTGAATCACCCTCACGTTCGATAAAGCCAAAACCTTTAGATTCGTTAAACCATTTTACTGTACCTTGTTCCATTTACAATTATCCTCCTCGTGCCTAAGCACCTGTATTAATTATATTCTTGCTCTTGGTACGAAGTGGAATTTCCAAACTATGATACCCCTTACAAAAACACATCTAGATTTTAACATAGTTAGTCAAACTATTTCAATAGTTTTCAGAAATTTTATTATATTTCATTAAGGAAAAAGAGGACTGCTAAATAAAACAATCACTCGCTTCACGTAAACTTAAATAACGATTATTTCCAATAATCAAATGATCTAATAGCTCAATCCCCATCATCTCACCACATGCAATCATTCGCTTGGTAAATTGTAAATCAGCTTGCGAAGGGTCTGGATTACCAGAAGGATGGTTGTGAGCAATAATTAACCTTGCAGTTGGATATTTTACCGCTTCTTTAAAAATTTCTCTTGGACAGGCTACCGAACTGTTGACCGAACCGATAAAAACTGTTTGTTTTTTAATAATTTCGTTCTTACTATTTAAAAAAAGAGCGATGAGATGTTCTTGATGAAGGTCCCCCATCTCTTTAATTAGCCATTGGCCGGCTTGAGAAGTAGAAGTTAGGACGCCCTGTTTTTGAAGCTGAGAATCTTGTACTCTGCTACCAAACTCAATCGCTGCTTTTATCTCAATTGCTTTAGTGGGACCAATCCCTTTAATGGATTGAAGTTCATTAAGTGAGGCAAGTTTTAAGGTATTAAGTGGTTCAAAATGACTAAGAAGACGAATAGCTAAGTTTAGAACATTTTCTTGTTTACTTCCTGTTCTAAGAAGGATAGCTAACAATTCATGATTGGCTAAATTTTTAGCTCCGTATTGAATGAGACGTTCACGCGGCTGGTCTTGTTGAGTCATTTCACGTATACAAGAACTAGTTGATGGCAAAAGAATTCCCCCTTACTGCTCGTATCAATAAATACAAGAAGTGAGAAGGAAAAGTGCTTGAGTTCAATCAAAAAAATAATTGCTTTAGTTAGCCAAGAGGTAAGCTCTAGCTTCTGAGACAAAGTATAAAGAGCCCGTAATTAATAAGAGAGCCTGCTTATTACTTTGATTGTTTAATCGATAATGATTCATCCAACCTTTCCAATCATCCACGTAATGAGCTTTCTGACGAATAGTAATGGTTTCTGCTTGTAATATTTCTTCAAACTCTTTTTCTTTCATCGCTTCAAAATGTTGGAAGGATGTTAAGTAAACTCTTTCAGCATGAAATTTTAATAACAATGGAATTTGCTCTGCTTGATTTTTCTTTTTTAAGCCACCATAGATGATGGTGATCTCAAAATCAGAAAAATTTTCATCAACCACACGCTTCAGTGCGGTCAGACCTTCCATATTATGCGCACCATCTAAAAAGATATAAGGATTTTCGGAAATTTTTTCTAATCGACCTATCCACTTAGTTTTTTGAAGAGCTATTCTTGCTTTAGCCCAATCAATCGTTTTATTTCGATGAGCCATCCATGAAACAAACACTTCTAAAGAAACCGCCGCATTTCTCACTTGGTGATCACCCACCATATTTATTTCAAAATTTGCTTGTGGAATCACTTGACTGTCAGTCCAAAATTGGAATTGAGTCTTAAAAGGGCTTAGCTTATTAATGTTTTTCACCCCGAATGTTTGGTCATAGGAATGGTGGTCAGCCTTGCGAGCATCTGCCCATTTGTCAATGATGCTTAAAGGACTTTTCTGAATAAGACCTGTGACAACTTCTTTTTGTGATTTGATGATGCCCGCTTTTTCAAGCGCAACGGATTCTAAGGTATCTCCTAACATGTCGGCGTGATCCATACCAATCGAAGTAATGACTGCAATCTCGCCGTCCAGAACATTGGTACTGTCTGACATCCCTCCGATTCCTGCTTCAATTAAACAAACATCGGGCTTTTTTTCTTGAAAATATAGGCACATCATGATGGTAAATAACTCAAAATAAATTAAACGACCATAAGGAGAGTTGGCTTCCATATACTCATTCAATTCAACCAATTGATTAGTTAAACGAATGAGCGCTTTATCACTAATTTGTTGGCCATCAAAAGTAATTCGTTCATTAAATCGTTCAATATGCGGCGAAGTAAAAGAACCAACTTTAAACCCCTGACTAGATAGTAAATCTCTTAAATAAGCCACCGTTGATCCTTTGCCATTTGTTCCCGTAATATGGATGATTGGTAGACCTCGGTGAGGATTTCCCACAAATTCCAGAGCTTGATAGATTTTAGTCATATCAGGTCTTGGAATAGGATTGATTTGATTTAATAACCAATGGGTAGCCTCATCAACATTTGTAAATGTCATTTTAATTCCTCATTTTCTAACTATTTAGATTAATGGTTTTAATTCTTCAATTCTTACTTGTACAGCTTTTAACTGTTGTTCATAGTCAGTTAATTTAATGCGTTCTCCTTCAACCACTTGAGCAGGTGCTTTAGCAACGAATCCTTGATTGGAAAGTTTCTTCACAAGACGTTCCACTTCTTTTTCTAACTTAGTCACTTCTTGCTCCAAACGCTTAATCTCATCCTCGATCTTAACTAATCCAGCTAATGGAATGAAAATTTGAGCAAATGAGAGTGTCTGTGTAACCATCTCACCTTCTATTTCGGGATTTGAGGCAATTTCTAAGTGATCTGTGTGACAGAAGCGATTAATGTAAGCCCGGTTGCTTTCTAAACTTTCCTCAATGCTTTGATCTTGAACCTTAATAATCATTGTTAAAGCTTTAGATAATGGTGTATTCATTTCATTTCTAATTTGACGCACTGCTGTAATCACTTCAATCAGTTCCTGCATTTGTTTTTCAGCGATGTCATTTTTGTATTCTTGCTTAACAGTTGGATAAGTTGCTGTAACGATTGATGCTTCTTGCGGGGCGATTTGTTGCCAAATTTCTTCAGTTACAAACGGCATAATTGGATGTAAGAGACGTAAGAATTGGTCCAAGACATAAATTAACACTGATTTAGTGGTTAAATGATCGTGGTCTTGGTCTTGAAGCTGTTCCTTGGTCATTTCGATATACCAGTCACAATAATCGTCCCAAATGAAATGATATAAGACTCTACCAGCTTCGCCAAATTCAAAACGTTCAAATAAACGTGTCACTTCTTCAATCGTTGTTTGTAAACGTGAAAGAATCCACTGATCGGCAAGTGTCAAATCTTCACTTATTTTCAGATTTTCAATCGTCAAGTCGCCAACATTCATCAAAACATAACGCGAAGCATTCCAAATTTTATTAATGAAGTTCCAAGCTGCTCCCATTTTTTCAGTGGAGTAACGAACATCTTGTCCTGGAGTCGATCCTGTGGCTAAGAACCAGCGAAGTGAGTCCACCCCATACTCATCAATAACATCCATCGGGTCAATTCCATTGCCTAGTGATTTTGACATTTTACGTCCTTCACTATCACGAATTAAACCATGAATAAGAACATTTTGGAAAGGACGTTTGCCCGTAAACTCTAAGGATTGGAAGATCATGCGTGATACCCAGAAGAAAATAATATCATAACCAGTTACTAAGGTGCTGGTTGGGAAATAGCGTTGATAATCATGTCCTTCTTCTGGCCAACCCATGGTAGAAAATGGCCACAAAGCAGATGAGAACCAAGTATCTAAAACATCCGGATCTCTTAACCAGTTTTCTTCATCACTTGGTGCTTGCTCACCGACATATATCTCGCCAGTTTCTTTATGGTACCAAGCTGGAATTTGATGTCCCCACCAAAGTTGACGCGAAATAACCCAATCATGCACATTTTCCATCCAACTTTGGAAAGTTTGGTTGAAACGTGGTGGATAAAATTCAACAGCTTGATCTGTTTCCTGATTGGCCAAAGCTTGCTCTGCTAAAGGCTTCATCTTGACAAACCACTGAGTAGATAGGTAAGGCTCTACGACCGCCCCAGAACGCTCAGAATGGCCCACTGAATGCTTATGCTCTTCAATCTTAACTAAATATCCTTGTTCTTTTAGATCTTTAACAATTTGCTTGCGTGCGTCAAAGCGATCCATGCCAGCATACTTTCCACCTAGCTCATTAATGCTTCCATCTTTTTCCATCACATTAATACGTGGTAAGTTATGGCGATTACCCACTTCAAAGTCATTTGGATCATGAGCCGGCGTAATTTTAACTACACCTGTCCCAAATTCTCTGTCTACATATTCATCTGCAACGACAGGGATTTCACGATTCATTAATGGTAATAAGACTTTTTTACCGATCAAATGTTGATAACGCTCATCAGCGGGATGAACCGCAATCGCTGTATCGCCTAAAAGTGTTTCAGGACGTGTTGTAGCGATTTGAACAACTTCATTACTACCAACAATTGGATAATTGACATGATAAAAAGCACCTTGAACATCTTTATGGATTACTTCAATATCAGATAAGGCTGTGCGAGCTTTAGGGTCCCAATTAATAATGTATTCCCCTCGATAAATTAAACCTTTTTCATAAAGTTTAACGAAAACTTTATTGACAGCCTTATTTAACCCTTCATCTAGCGTAAAACGTTCGCGGGAATAGTCTACTGAAACCCCCATTTTACCCCACTGCTGGCGAATAATGGTTGCATATTCTTCTTTCCAAGACCAAGTTTTTTCTAGGAATTTTTCACGACCTAAATCATAACGACTCAAGTTTTCATCTTCTGCTAAACGCGCTTCCACTTTAGCCTGAGTCGCAATTCCAGCGTGGTCCATACCAGGTAACCATAAAGTATCATAGCCTTGCATTCTTTTAGAGCGGATAATCATATCCTGCAAAGTAACATCCCAAGCATGACCTAAATGTAATTTACCCGTTACATTAGGTGGTGGAATAACAATCGAATAAGGTTCTGCCTTAGAATCTTCTGAAGGCTTAAATACACCTTGCTCTATCCATTTTTGATACTTACCTGCTTCAACCTCTTGGGGTTGGTACTTACTTGGCATTTGTTTCGTATTTTCTCCCATAGTTACACCTTCCTTAAATCATTTTCATAAAAAAAATCCTATGCATTGCATAGGACGTCATTCACGTGGTACCACCTAAATTTAATCAAGTAAAGAAGTTACTTAATCACTCATTCTTGTTAACGAAGTATACTCCGTAAGACACTATTTTTTGATTTCTCATGTCTTATGACTCCAAGCTACCTTCATTCATCGAGAAACTTTCAGCGCAAGGTTTCCTCTCTGCATAGTGATGAACTACTCTTCTCTTCTTAGTCAAATTAAAATTTAAGTTGGACTTATTTTATCATTCTTTACAGCTTTGAACAAGGTCTTATGTTTTTAGACATGATTTTCCATGAATTGTTTTACAGCTTTAAAAACATTCTCAATCTTCTCTTGAAAGATTAAAGCATTAGGATCACTTGTAATAATCGGTGTCTTATTGATCACTACTTGAGAATCTCCTCTAAAATAATGAACAAATGAAGCAGCTGGATAAACATTTAAAGAAGTACCTGCGATAATCATGAGGTCTGCTTGACTAATGACTTGGATGGATTGATTAATAATATCTTCATTTAGCATTTCTTGATAAAGAACTACGTCTGGCTTAACAATCGCTTGATCTTTCGAACAGCGCGGAATGCCTTGAGCATCTTTTTCTAATTCATCCAAAGCATAGTAACTACCACATTGAGTACAATAATTGTCTAAGACAGATCCATGAAGTTCTAAGACTCGACTAGAACCAGCCTTTTGGTGGAGGCCATCGATATTTTGGGTGACAACTGTGACTTTCTTTCCTTGATCTTCCAATTCTTTTAGAAAAGTATGAGCAAGGTTGGGCTTTATCTCTGGATAAACTAAGTGATCAAAATAATATTCAAAAAAGATTTGTGGATGTTGTTGATAGAAGGAATGCGAGATAATTTCTTCCGCTGAATATTGATAATTATTTTCTCGCATAAACAAACCATCTGCAGAACGAAAATCTGGAATACCAGATGCGGTTGAAACACCGGCTCCACCAAAAAAGACAATCTTACGACTTTCTTGAATGATTTGAGCAAATTCTTTAATCTGATTTTCGATCATTATTTTCAATCTCCTTTAAATTTTAAAAAGAGAGCTGTCAACGACCGCTTAAATCAGTCGTGAGACAGCTCTTTATAATCAATAATATATTATAGACTAGCAATTACTTCAATTTCTACTAAAACATTCTTAGGTAAGGTCTTAACAGCCACTGCTGAACGAGCTGGTTTGGATGTGAAATATTCAGCATAAATTTCATTAAAGGCTGCGAAATCACCCATATCTGCTAGGAAGCATGTTGTCTTAACTACTTTATCAGCAGCGTATCCTGCTGCTTGTAATAAAGCATCAACGTTTGCAATCACTTGTTTAGTTTGACCTTTGATATCATTGGCCTCTACTTCTCCAGAAGATGGATTAATTGGAATTTGACCTGAACAGAAAAGTAACTCTCCTACTTGTTTAGCTTGAGAATAAGGTCCAATTGCTGCTGGTGCTTTTTCAGTATTGATTGTTTTAATTTCTGTCATAATTACTCCTCTTTCTTAATGAATTCTTGCGACAACAACTTATAATAAATCATTGAAGGCTGTAGCCGATTCGCTTTGATAACTAGCTGCGATTTCACTTGTCTTGATATTTTCCAAGGCTTCTTTCACTAGTTGGTCAATTGGCAAGAGAGCCTCATACTCTTTAACAGTATGAAGTCTGGGCTTAGTCCAAGGTGACTTTGGTGCAAAGACCGTACAGCAATCTTCATAAGGCTCATTGGAAATATCGTAAGTTCCAATGGTTTCAGCCATAGCTATTATATCATTTTTATCGACCGCAATTAAAGGTCTTAAAATTAAAGAACTAGTCACTTCATTAATAACTTGCATCGATTGTAGAGTTTGAGAGGCAACTTGACCCAAAGATTCGCCATTAACAATTGCACGAGCCTTTCGTTCTTTTAATAAAGCATCCATGACTCTCAACATCATCCGACGCATGATGGTCATCGATAAATTATCGGGAACATGTTCACGGATAGCTAATTGTATATGTACAAAAGGAATTTCATGAAAAGTTATATCTGTAGCATACTGTGCTAAAACTGCAGTTAGTCGCTTAGCTTTCTCAAGTGCTTGTATGGAAGTATATGGAGGACTGGCAAAATGAACCATTTCCAACTTCATGCCTCTTTTTATCATTTGATAACCAGCAATAGGTGAATCAAACCCACCCGAAAGCATTAATAAGCCTTTCCCACTTGAACCATAGGGCAAACCTCCCATACCAGGATAATTTTTTAAGCTAAGATAGGCTATATCTTGGTGAATTGATACAACCACTTTGTGTTTAGCTTTTTTCAAATCAACCGTTAATTCCGGATAGGCTTGTAGAATGATACCCCCTATTTCTCTTTGAATTGTTATACTATCATGTTCAAAGCTTTTATCGGATCGCTTAGCAATTACTTTAAAACTATCACCTGGTTGAGCATTTACCTCAGCAAAAAGTTCAAGAGCCTTTTCACCAATTACTTGAAGATCCTTTTCAACTGGAAAAACGGGTTCAAACCTTTGAATTCCTGGAATTATTTTAATTATTTCAATCAGTTCATCGTAAGCTGTTTCATGCCAATAAAGATGCATGAAATCATGATGTGCATGAATTTTAATTTTCTCTAAATGTTTGGTTTTATAGCGTATATGCTCAGCAATTTTATTTTGAAACATTTTACGGTTACGCCCTTTTGTTGAGAGCTCCCCGTAGTGAATTAACATCTCTTTCAATCTTTTAAGCCCCTTTCAAATCTTGCTTAAACTGTGTCGAAATCTCAGTAATTTTTTCAACTAATTGATCTATTTCTGCTTGACTGGTTGTCTGCGAAAAAGAAATTCTTATCGAAGAATGGGCTACACTTTCATCAATTCCCATTGCTTTAAGTGTATGGTGATCATTTTTCTTACGACTAGAGCAAGCAGAAGTTGTCGAAATCATAATATCAGCATTGGAAAAAGCTTGAAGCAACACTTCACCTGGAACATTTGGAAAGGCTGCACATATAATATGCGGACTCACTTGCTCTTTACTACCACCAAATACTTGCCAATTATTTTCCTTAAGTGCTTTAGTTATTAGATTGCGATAATGATATAAACGTTTATTACTTTCTGCTTGAGCTTCCCAAGCTAATCTTAAAGCTTTAGCCGTTGCCACGATAGCTGGTAAGTTTTCAGTAGAAGAACGCATGCCAAATTCTTGGCCACCTCCAAATAATAAAGGTGCTTTAGTGACGCGTTGGCGAATAGCTAAGAGTCCGACTCCTCTTACCGAGTGAAATTTGTGGCTAGAAAGAGTTATTAAATCAATTCTACTTTGATGCATAGCTTTCATCCTACAAATTATTGCTTGAACAGCATCAACGTGCCAGAGAACTTGAGGATAAGCTTCTAATTTTTTTGCTAATTGTTCAATCGGCAATAAAGATCCTACCTCATTATTCACTAACATGGTCGAGATAAATAACACTTGGTCACTCAGTAAATTTTCAAAGCTTTTTATATCCAATTGACCATTCTGATCGACCGGTGCCAACAATACTTCAAAACCTCTCATTCTTAAATGATCAATTTGTGAACGTATAGAAGGATGCTCAATAGCAGATAAAATAACTTGACGCTTATTAGGATGAAGATTAGCATGAGCTGATAGAATACTTTGAAGTGTCCAGTTATTAGACTCGGTTCCCGATGAAGTAAAAAAGACTTCATTACTTTTAAAATGCAATATGTCAGCAATTTGTCGCCTAGCATTATTTAAAAGGCTATTAGCTTCTTGACCTAATTTATGGGCGCTTGAGGGGTTAGCAAAGTATTTTTGAGCGACTTGATTGTAGGTATCTAAAATGGCTGCACTAGCTGGTGTGGTTGCGGCATGATCAAAATATAACATCTGTGATCCTTTCTAACTTCTATTTAATAACGGCGATTGACTCAAGAAAAAACCGAACAGATTCCATAATAATGGAATCTATTCGGACTTTACTTTTAATAAAATCGGATTTGTTTTTCTTGATGATACATCCTTCGAACCTGTGTCGGTGCATCTGAATCTACCCGACGTAAGGCTTTTTCAATTGTAGCTAAAGCTTCACGATAACGAAATTCTTGGTGGAAGTAATATTGAGCTTCTTTAATTGCTTGATCTACCTCTGGGTAATCGTAACGGAAACGATTCGAATGCTGAATCATATATTCAGTGAGCATAGCTGAATCAATGGTTTCCTCAGTCATAGCTTCTAACTCATCTAGACCTTGCTCCAGATCACCCTCCATCTCATCAATTTGACTCATATCCACTCGGACACGGTTTAGTTGTTGAGAGAGATTCTCAATTTGATCGGTTACCTTATAAAACAATTCATAATAACTATTGTGTAAGCCAGGTAAATGATTTTTTTCTAACTTACGTTTCATATTTCGAAGGTCTAATTCATATAAATCAAGATTTGATTTAGCTTCTTTTTCTCGACTGGTTAAGCCAGATATAGATTTTACTAACTGGTTTTGCTCATCGGCAATTTCTTCAATGGAACGCTCAATTTTACGCATTTTGCTTTCTATTTGAGTAAATACTGCATGACTTTGTTCAATATCGACTTCCAAGTCTTTAAATTTTTGATACTCTAAACGAATTCGTTCAGTTAAATCATTAACTTGATCTAATTCATTATTATGTAAGATATAGGATTGAGAAATACGATCGACTTCAATTCCTGCATAGCGATTGTTTTCAGTTACTGCTTCAATTTGTCCCTTCAATTGATGAATATGGCTATTTACATATTCTTTAGCAACAATTTCTGATTCTAACTGATCGTATAAGGAATTGATCTCACGCTCTGCTTTGTCCATCAAAGTTTTTGCGTCAGCCAAATCAGCATTTTTAATCTCGTTTTTGGCTTGATTTAACTGCTCTTGAATTTTATCAATTTCTTCTAAAACATTAATATTATCAAAGTTAAAGCGACTAGCTACCATTTTTTCGTAACCATCACGTATATCTTCAAGAGAATCTTCGTATTCACTTTGAATCTTATCGTACATACTTGGAATTTTTTGTAAGATTTCTTCAAAAGATGATAAATCGGCATCCAAGTTATCTAGCATATCTTGAGCATCTAGATGGTCACCATTAGCTGTTAGTTCATTATATTTAGTAAAGTTCAGCTCTAAATATTGAAGATTCTTTTCAAGCGTTTCAATCGCTGGACCATAGTCAAAAGAATGATTCATGACACTCTTGCGAGCTGTTTGATAACGATCAAGTAACTCTTCATAACGTTCTTGATTTTCATCCTCTGTTGACAATAATTCCGTTAATTCCTGATGTAATTGATGCACTTGAATCTCTGTTTCATCAAGTATTTCTCGCGCTTGATTTAAGGCATTTTTGGCTCGCACTAAATTCATTTGTTCTACAAATTGTTCAGAGCCTACCAAAGCGGCTTCTATTTCAGTAAATTGGAAGTTGGTAATTGTTTGCCAAGTAGCCACTAAACTCTCATATTTTCTTTTTGTCTGACCAGATAGATTCATATTCTTCAAAGTAAAGAGCTGGTCTGCAACAGAAATAGACATCATTTCATCTTTACGTTGTTCTAAATCTTTAATTTCTTTCTTTCTCTGTGTACGGAAATAATAAATTAATCCATAAATTAAGAGTATTGCTACAACGATCAAGAACAGAATGTCCGTGAATTTAATACTCATTCCTTTTCGCTCCTCTACTTATTTCTTATACCCTGCCATATTGGCCTTTTGCATAAATAATCACCATATATTATAACATTTAGAAGCTTTCTTTTAAAGCTATTGTTAAATAAAAGTCAAAAGTTCGTTCAGTCACAATGAAAAAAATAAGATTGGGAAAGGTCCCAATCTTATTTAACAATCTATTTAAGATTTAGCCTAATTTATTGTAGTATTCTACGACTAGGGCTTCATCAATTTCAGCGTTTAATTCGCTACGTAATGGTAAACGAACTAAGCTACCTTCTAATTTATCCGCATCAAAGTTCACAAACTCTAAACGAGTAACTGTTGATTCTAATGCTTCTTTGATGATAGCTAAATTACGTGAACGTTCACGAACACTAATTACTTGTCCTGGTTCAACAATATAAGACGGGATGTCCACACGTTTACCATCAACAGTAATATGACCATGGTTAACTAACTGACGTGCTTGACGACGAGTTGTTGCTAGACCTAAACGATATACCATATTGTCTAAACGACGCTCTAACATTACCATGAAGTTTTCACCGTGCTTACCTTCAGAAATTTTTCCAGCGCGGTTAAATAAAGTACGGAATTGGCGCTCATTTAAACCATACATAAAGCGTAATTTTTGCTTTTCATTTTTTTGCAAAGCATATTCTGATAATTTTTTACGTTGATTACCATGTTGTCCTGGTGGGAATGGGCGTTTTGATAATTCCTTACCAGTTTCTGTTAATGAAATTCCTAAGCGACGAGATTGTTTCCATGATGGTCCTGTATAACGTGACATTAAAATTCCTCCATAAATATGTATTGGAGTAAAATAACTGGTTAGAAAATCGAATGCGTGCAGTTAGTTTTTCACCTTTTGCAGCCGTGGTTACTCATTAACGTTGACGTTACTAACTGTTGACGCGCTTTCTTTTTCTATGCTGCATTATTTTACACTCTTTCTATTATACCGATTCTAAAAAGATAAGCAAGCTCTTTTTAGTCAAATTGTGCCAGTAAATTCATTACCATTTCAGCTGACTTACGTCCAGCTAGGAGGATAAACTCATCAAAACTCATTCCAGCTTCCTCATCTGCCTTATCGGAGATTGAGCGAATAATGATAAAAGGTGTTTTCAGCACATAAGCTGCTTGAGCAATAGCAGCTGATTCCATTTCAACTGCTTTTACGTTAGGAAAAGCTTGAAGAATCGTTTTTACTTGTTGACTGTCGCTGATGAATTGGTCGCCTGAAGCAATCAGTCCCCTAATAGCCATTTGACCGTTCTCATTTGCCAGTCGATAGGCCAACTGACTCGTTTTTTCATCCGGTTGATAAATTGTCGGCATTCCCGCCATTTGACCTTGGTCGTATCCAAAGGCTAAAAGGTTTACATCATGGTGGATTAAACCATCCGCTATGACCAAGTCACCGACTGCTAAGTCTGGTG
This sequence comes from Facklamia sp. 7083-14-GEN3, assembly GCF_024742075.1. Classification (GTDB taxonomy): domain Bacteria; phylum Bacillota; class Bacilli; order Lactobacillales; family Aerococcaceae; genus Facklamia. The sequence continues at coordinate 845,237 of NZ_JANSGD010000001.1, forward strand.
ATAAACCTCCGGCACTGCCCGTATTAATAATTAAATCTACTGCAAAATGATCCACCATTAAAACGGTCGACAGACTCGCATTAACTTTTCCAATACCCGATTGAACTAATACAACCTCTTTACCACTTAAGCTTCCGTGATAAAACTCAAAGCCATAGTAATTATGAATTTTTATATTTGATATTTCATCTTTTAAGAGACGAATTTCTTCTTCCATCGCACCGATAATTCCAATTTTTTTCATTCAATCATCCCCCTAAGCTAAAAATGCGATCAGTAAAACTAATACTAATAAAAAACCCACTATAATAATGCCATTATTTAAAAAACGGTCCATTTTAGCTGAATATTTAGCTCTTTTTCTTATAGGGGTATTACCTTCATCTAATGCTTGATATTGATAATCCTTGATTGAATTCCCTTGGTCTGGGTAATCAAATTGATTATTGAAGGCATTATACGCTCCATCCTCTTCGATACTTAGCTCATTATTAATATCAAATTCATTCTGGCTATCCAATTGTGAAGAAGCTTCCTCAGAATAATTTGGGAAAGCTTGTGAATCATCAATTGCTTCTGCTCGATTAATAAATTCGCGATAGAGAGTTTTATTTTCTTGATAGATTGACTGATCAGAGGAGTTTTCTTGCTCGAATGAAGAAGACTGATGACGTAAACGATTTTTTTCTTCTTGCTCATAATTTAAATAATCTTGATAATCATCGTGTTTTTTCTTTTTGCGTGAGAATAGTCCCATAATTAAGCCTCCAAACTATTTAGCCAAAGGGTTAATGCGTATAAAGTTTTTAGGTCAATGATTTCGCCCTTACTAATCATGTCCTTTATTTGTTGAGCCGTAAATAGGTAATGCGAAACTTCTTCATTTTCATCTTGATCTAATTTCTCTTTGGCCTCTTCCACAGATTGAGCAAAGAAAAGATAAATGGCCTCATCAATATAACCTGGTGAGATATAGAATTTAGAAGTAAATTGCCAATCCTCTGAAGCATAACCTGTTTCTTCATTCAACTCACGTTTAGCAGCTATCAGTGGGTCTTCGAGTTGACCTTCTACTTGATCAATAATACCCGCTGGGACTTCATATATTTCATAAGCAATAGCAGGACGATACTGTTTAACCAAGATAACTTCTTTATCTTTTGTTTCTGCTAAAATACCCACTGCTGGCAAGTGATGGATTAATTCACGTTTAGCCTTTTGACCATTGGGTAGACGAATTTCATTTTGATAGAGTTTTAAAATGGCCCCATCGTAAATTTGGTTAACAGATAGTGTTTCATTATTTTTGTTAAATGAAATTGACTCTATTTTATCTTTCATAATATTCACCTCTTAAAATGATTTACTTAGCGATTAATTCCTACTCAGTTTAGCGACTACTACTCTTTCTTTCAAGTCTTTTCAATGGTTAACTTTAAGAATAGGCCTCAAGTCCGATAAGACTTTTTTCTGGCTATGATATTCTAAAATTAAGAAAAGGGAGGTTTCAATCATGTTAGCTTTAATAACAATTATATATATTTTTTTATTAGCGGGCCCTCTGCTATCAATATTTCGAAGTCTAAACAAATTTTCTAAAAATGGACAACGCCTGTCTGATATTTGGACACCGTCTCTCAAGAGAAATATCACTCTGTGTACTTTTGTCATTGTTTTGGGTGAGCTTTTAGGGTTTAGTTATTACCTTACGACTCAATTCTATTTTTCTTTATCTGTTATTTTTTTGTGGATTTTACTTTCTGTTATATTTTATTATATTCGCCAAATCAACGCATCAAAATGGATCTGGCTTTTTTACCATGTAGGACAATTTCTTTCATTTTTATTAGCTATGCTAATTGCAAATTCTCAAGCTGGACCAAGTGGACCTGTCTCAACAATTTATTCTGTAACAGACTTTTTAGCAAGTATAGTCTTTACAACCCTATACCTAAGTGTAGCTATTATAATCTGTTCAGTCATAATAGGCCTTCTTGCCTATCTATTTAGACCCAAATATTCGAAGAAAAAATGGCATCCTTTCTTCAAACCTTCTAATAAAAAGCCTAGTCGTAATATGCTTGAACATTATCAAGCAGCAGGCTTAAACAAACACGAAATTGAAGCTTTTAGGAGCCAAATGGCTGATTCACGTAAGCAGATTATTAATATTGAAGCTAACTTTCAAGCAACGGCTAAAATGCGCGCCATTGAAATACGGCACAATATCGTCAAGGTTTCAAAGAACTACTTTAAAGATATCGTTGAAGAACCCAATCGCCGACTGGATGCTTCTAATTTCTTAATCAATTATCTGCCACAATTAGAAGATCTATTAGAAAAATATAATGAAATTAATTCACACGTGGCAAAAAATAAGCAAACTTATTTAATTTTAGAAAAAAGTGCCCTAACAATTGATCAGTTGAGCCAAGAAATTGTTGAGGATTATTTGAATTTCCACTCCGATACCTATCAAGAATTAGAAGATGGCTTGAAATTAGCCGATCGAATGTTACATAATGAATCTAATAATCAAACCAATCTATTTAGCCAAGAATCAAAAGATTCTAAGTTGAATGATTTTAATATGGATGACCCTTTTGATGAGTTTAAAGAACTAGATAATGAAGGAGAGTAAAGCGATGAATGAACTAGACCCAAATAATCAAAATTTAACTCAAGCCACTTCCTTTGATGAAATTGACGATCTTCTGACGGACCCCTTTGATCAAGAAGAAAATCAGATTGAACCCATTCAATCTTTGCAAAGTGAATTATCAAAAGCTTCAATTCTTTCACAGAAAAAAGTTACCAATGAAAAAACAATTGACCGCTTGAGTGAAAATCGTCAAGCTCAAGCACGTAAACTGGCCCAGCAGATCGATGAGAAAAACCTCTCTGCTGTTATAACCTACGGAGCTAAAGCGCAAAAACGTTTATCAGAATTCTCCCATTCAATGCTACATAACGTCCAGCTTAAAGATACTGGCGAAGTGGGTGATGTTTTAACTGATTTAATGACTACTTTACAACAGTCGAATCCTAAAGAATTAACGAGTCGTCCTAACTTTTTCCAAAAAGTTTTTGGTCAAATACGTGCCTCGATTTCTGATACGCAAATGAAGTATCAAAAAATAGGTAATCAATTAGACAAAGTAGTTATTCGTTTAGAAAGAGAAAAAAATGAATTACTCAATGACAATATGATGTTAGAAACGCTCTATCAAAAGAACAAAGACTACTTTGAGGCTTTAAATGTCTATATTGCAGCGGGAGAAGTTAAAATTGAAGAGTTACAATCCAAGACCATTCCTCAAGCTATTAAAAAGGCTCAAGAAAGCAATAGCCAAATGGATGTGCAGGAAGTCCACGACCTTAATCAATTTTTAGACCGTTTAGACAAACGCACCCACGATCTAAGACTGACTCGTCAAATGACCATTCAACAAGCCCCTCAAATCCGTATGATTCAAAATACCAACCAAGCCTTGGCTGAAAAAATCCAAGCCTCTGTCCATACATCTATTCCTCTTTGGGAAAACCAAATTACTATTGCCCTTGCCCTCTTAAGACAGCAAGACGCTGCCACTTCTCAAAGAATGGTCTCAGAAACAACCAATGATCTGTTACGCCGTAATTCGGATATGTTAAAACAATCAGCTATTGATACAGCGAGAGAAACTGAGAGAGGTATTATCGATATCGAAACCTTACAAAAAACTCAAGCGGACCTGATTGAAACAATTGAAACTACCCTTCAGATTCAAGCAGAAGGTCGTCAGCAAAGACAGGCTGCTCAATATGAACTGGAATCAATGGAAAGTCAACTGCAAGAAAGACTATTAGCTATTTCAAATGAACAAAAACAACAAGCTATGAATCCTAAAAATACTCAGGATGACTATTTAGATGACTTTTAGTTTTCATCCTAATCATCAACAAAACAAATGAATATTAAAAGCGTTTGACCTTATGGTCAAACGCTTTTTTATAAGTTTATTCTTTATTTTCAAAATATTCAGGATACTCTGTTGTCACAATTTCATGACAGCGATGGCAAAGTTCTTCTGCCCCTTTAATCGTGCCGACTTCTGGTCTTACAGCACGACAGCGGTCACAAATTTGACCCTCTGCAAAATCAACTTTCACAGCATAATCTTCAAACTGATGCGCATCTTCCGGTGCTTGATCAAACGACTGAACAGTTAGTTGTGATACCGTAAATAATTGTGCAGGCTGATCACTTAATAAATCAAATGCTTTTTGATCTTCTGCATTAATGTATAGAGATACAGCAGCCTCAAATGATTTCTTGATTGGTTGCTCTGGGTGATTCTTGGCTTCTTCTAAAGCCTTGTTCACTCCTGTTTGTAATTTAAAGAAGACATCCCATTTAGCAACAAGCTCCTTAGCTTGGTCAAGATTTTCTGCCTTAGGCATTTCAGCTAATTGAATAAAGCCATCGACTGCTGGTAAATCTTTCCATGCTTCTTCAGTTGTATGCACAATTAATGGTGTCATTAAAATTAACATATCGTGAACCATTTGATAAATCACTGTTTGCATTGAGCGACGCGCATGGCTATCTTTAGCTTCAATATAGACAATATCTTTAGCAACATTTAAATAGAATGCTGAAAGGTCTGAAGAAATAAAGTTCATAATGCGCTTATAAAGCTCTGGGAACTCATAGTTGTCATAAGCTTCTAGGATATCTGCTTTAAACAAGTTAAATTTAGCATTCATATATTGATCAAGATTTGTAAGTTGATCAGTAGGAACGGCATTTTCAGCTGGATGATAATCATTGACAAGACCTAACATAAAACGAACAGTGTTACGAATTTTACGATAAGATTCAGAAACTTGCTTAAGGATTTCATCAGAAACACGAACATCCGCTTCATAGTCAACAGATGCTACCCACAAACGAATAATATCTGCTCCTAAATCATTCATCACATCAGCTGGATCAATAACATTCCCTAAAGATTTAGACATTTTTTGCCCCTTACCGTCATTGACAAAGCCTTGTGAAAGAACAGCCTTGTATGGAGGGAAACCATTTACAGCTACTGAGGTGGTGAATGATGAGTTAAACCAACCACGATATTGGTCAGAACCTTCAAGATATAAATCAGCAGGGAAGCTTAAATCTTCTCTAGCTTGTAAAACACCAGCATAAGATGTGCCTGAATCGAACCATACATCCATAATATCCATTTCTTTGGTAAATTGACCATTTGGTGAAGCAGGATGTTGGAAGTCTTCTGGTAAAAGGTCTTTTGCCTCCCACTCGAACCAAATGTTTGTTCCATGCTCTTCTACTAAATCAGCTACATGATTGACAATATCTAATTCAAGGATAGCTTCTCCATTTTCTGCGTAGAAGATTGGTAAAGGCACACCCCAAACACGTTGACGAGAAATCACCCAGTCACCACGGTCACGAATCATATTATAAATACGACGTTTACCAGATGGATGATGCCAAGTCACTGCATTTTCAACATTATTAAGAAGTTCCTCACGGAATTTATCAATAGAAGCAAACCATTGAGGAGTTGCTCGGTAGATAACTGGCTTTTTAGTCCGCCAATCGTGCGGATAAGAGTGAACAAATTCTGAATAGTGTAAGAGGCTACCATTTTCTTTCAAGGTCTCAACAATCTGCTTTTGACCTTTAAGATAGAAGACACCTTCCAAACCAGGCGCTTCATCAGTAAAATGTCCTCTACCATCTACTGGTGATAAAATATCCAAGCCATATTCTAAACCTATCCAGTAGTCATCTTCACCATGCCCAGGAGCCGTATGAACTAATCCAGTACCTGTTTCTAAAGTAACATGGTCTCCAACCATCAGTAAGGATTCACGGTCATAGAAAGGATGTTGAGCGGTTAAACGATCAAAGTCCTTACCTTTATAATGTGCTTCAACTTGGTAGTTTTCCCATTCAAGTGTTAATGCCACCGCTTCTAATAATTCTTCAGCGACAATAAAATGACGGTCACTAACTGCAACTTGCACATAATTAGCCTCTCCTAAAACCGAGATCCCAAGGTTAGCTGGTAATGTCCATGGTGTAGTGGTCCAGATAATGAACTCTGCTTCTTTTGGAACAACGTCACTGCCATCTTTCACTTTGAATGCTACATAAATTGAAGGAGAAGTTACATCTTGATATTCAACTTCAGCTTCAGCTAATGAAGATTCTGATGACCAAGACCAATAAACCGGTTTAGCCCCTTTATAGATATAGCCCTTATCGGCCATTTGACCAAAAATGCGTAATTGCTGCGCTTCATATTTAGGTTGCAAGGTTAGATATGGATTTTCCCAGTCTCCATTGACTCCCAAGCGCATAAAAGTTTCTTTTTGTCCTTCTACTTGTTTTAAGGCATAGGCTTCACAGAGCTTTCGAAAATCAGCTGTTAAGTATTCTTTACGATTTACGCCTTCATTCTTCTGTAAGGCAGACTCAATTGGTAACCCATGAGTATCCCAACCAGGAACATAAGGAGAATAATGGCCTGTCATTGAACGAAAACGTGTAATAAAATCTTTTGAAATTTTATTAAAAGCGTGCCCCATATGTACACGTCCGTTGGCATATGGCGGACCATCGTGTAAAATCCATGGCTCTGAATCAGTGTTTTTTTCTAACATTTTGTGATAAATATCGGCTTCTTGCCATTCTTTTTGTAAATCTACCTCTTTAACAGGCAGATTGGCACGCATATCAAAGGATGTTTTCCCAAGATGCAAAGTGTCTTTTAATTTCATTTGTTTTCTCCTCTCTATAAAAAAAGCCCCTTCCTAAGAAGGGACGTCAAATACGCGGTACCACCCAATTTAATAGTTAAAACTACTCACTCTTCATGATAACGCTTTTTAAGCGGAACTAGCTAATCAATAAGATTCACTAATCAGTTTATAGAATGATAAAGACTAGATACATGGACTCTTGAGCTTACACCATCCTCAAGTCGCTAAAGTTTGTTATCTAACTTCTTGTTTCTATAATATCTTTTACTAATAATTTTCTTTATTATATTAGTCTTCTGTCGGAAGGTCAATACGAATTGTTTCACCATGTAAAGCTTCATCAGAATTTTCAGTTTCATTATATGCTACTTCTGGTGAGTGACTTTTTTCAAAAGCCTCTAGTTCTTCACGACTTAAAGGCATAGTTTCCATAGAATCAGAAGTATCTTCTTGATTTTCCTCCATATGAATTTCCCTTAATTCATTCAAATCAAAAACTTGTGTCATCGATAAATCTTCGTCTGCTTCACTTTCTTTAGATTCAAACTCAGTCTCTTGTGCCAAACGATCTAAACGATTGTTTGATATTGGTCTTTGTTCACGTGTCTGAGCGGGTGTCAAAGCTGTACCATCAAATAAATCCTCAAATGAAGTATTATTAACAATGGATAATTGATTTTCAATTAATTTACGTAATTCTTGACGATATTTTTTCGTTACATTTCTCAATCTCTCTGCTTCTTCAAAAATTTCATTTGATTGAGCATTCGCTTCATCAATTACTCGACTGGCTTCACTTTCAGCTTCATAAAGAATTAATTCAGCTTCTTTACGAGCATTTTGTTTCAGACGTTCTGCCGCTTCTTGAGCAATAATAATTGAAGAATTTAAAGATTCTTGTAACTGAGAAAAATAGTCAATTTTATCTTTTGCTTCTGCCAAATCACGTGTTAAATTATGATTTTCTTCTAGTTTTTTCTCTAATTCTACGCGTACAATATCTAAATAGTCATTAACTTGCTCTGGATCATAGCCACGGAACTTACTATTAAATTCTTTTTCTAAAATGTCATTCGGTGTAATTGTCATAGAGATCCTTCCTTTTTTGTAAAATTTTACTTACTATACTTTTAACAAATCGATTGAAAGCCTAAAATTATCTTTTTTTGTTTTACCATCTACTGACTGAATACGGAAACGACCATAACGCCTTAACGAAACTATGTCAGAAACTCCAACTAAAGTATCGCTCCGATCCACTTCAGTAAAATTAATTTTAACTAGTCCAGCTTGAACAGCATCTTTAGCTCTTTGACGAGATATATTATAGACCTTACCTATCAGACTATCTAATCTTAAAGAAGAAACAATGACTGTTGTTTCTTCCCACTCATCAATTGAATGCAGAAGATTTTCACGCTGTATAGGATTCAAATGAACGCCCACATTCGCTATCTTTTTCACTTCATCCATTAGATAAGTTTGCATTTTCAAATCAACTATTACGTGCCACGCATTACCATCAGTGATAATATCTCCTACTCTTCCCCGCTCAATTCCTGTTGAGAGAATGGTTCCAAGTATTTTACCATGAGACAAATCAGCAAATTTAGTAGGGTAACTAATTTCTAAGAATCCTAATTCTAAATCTGCTAAATCTAGCACATAATAGTTGGGATAGATTAAAGCTCTCTTACGTTCACTGTCTTCATACCCTCCATCTAAATAGTAATTCATCTCGTCGCGCCCATTTACTATATCTTGTAAAATAGTTGCTTCTCTCGGCGTTAAAAAAGATGTTAAAACAGGGGTATAAAGGCGGTCGACTTGGTCAATCCAATCATAAACTTGGTCTACAAAAGATTTTTCTTCCTTACGATAATGCTGATATATTGATTCTTTCATTTATTAGCCTAAAAGCATGATAATCAACCATTTTACGCCTTGCTCAATAAAAGTCAATGTAAAAAGAGCGATGATTACATTGATGGAGATGGGACCAATAGGTGGAATGTAGCGATTAAAAATATCAAGATAAGGACTTGCCAAACGATCAATCATTCGTCCAATCGAACTTTCTCTTGCTCCCGGCAACCAGGAAAGTAAGGCATAGAGAATCAAGACCCATTGATAGACACGAAAAATTGTAGACACAAATTGAATAATTGCTGATAAATTCATAATACCTCCGACTTTATTCCTAATAATTGGTGAAAAGAGGAAACAGTCATGCTTCCTCTAAATAATTTAATGACGATTTCTTTTACGGAAGAAAGGAGGTGTTTCTAATTCGTCTTGCTCTTCTGATTCCGCTTGACGCACCTTGCTTTCAGATTCCGATCTTTCAAAGGTTCTTTCAACCTTGTTTTCTTTAGGCTCAATATCTGCCACATCACGAGTAATTTGCTCACGTTTAATATCCCAATCACTGAATAAATCACGTTCAGCTTCTTTCTGATTGACTTGTCCCAAATTGATTGAGCGGTCAGATGAATTCATCGCTGGTGAACTGGATGAGGATGGGTTACTTTCGTTTGTAGGGAAAGTGTTGTTATGAGAAAAATTTGGTCGGTTTTGACGCATACCTTGTTGTTTATTAATGGTATTCTTTTCTGCATCAATTCCGGTAGCAATAACAGTAACAACTACCTCATCGCCTAAACTTTCGTTAATGGAAGTACCAAAAATAATATTAACATCTTCGCTAGAGGCAGAAGCAATAATATCACTTGCATCTTGTGCTTCAAATAAGCTTAAGTCCGGACCACCTGTTACATTCAGTAAAATTTGTTGCGCTCCATCAATTGAAACCTCTAATAACGGAGAAGAAATAGCTTTCTTAGTCGCTTCTGCTGTACGGTTTTCACCTGCAGCTGTACCAATTCCCATCAGAGCTGTTCCTTGATCCTTCATTACGGTTTTAACATCCGCAAAGTCCAAGTTAATAAAGCCCGGAGCAACGATTAAATCAGAAATACCTTGAACTCCTTGACGCAAAACATTGTCCGCTTCAGAGAATGCTTCCATCATTGGTGTTTTACGATCGACTACTTCTAGCAGACGATTATTTGAGATGACTACTAAGGTATCCACAGCTTCCTTGAGATTTTGTAATCCTTCAGCAGCAAAGCGACCGCGCTTAGGCCCTTCAAATGTGAAAGGACGTGTTACGACTCCGACGGTTAAAGCTCCTAACTCTTTAGCAATACGAGCAACAACAGGCGCAGCACCTGTTCCAGTTCCACCACCCATTCCGGCAGTGACAAAAACAAGGTCTGATCCTTCAAGAACTTGACGTAATTGTTCTTCTGATTCTTCAGCTGCTCTTAAGCCAATTTCTGGAATCGATCCAGCTCCCAAGCCCTTTGTAACTTTTGGGCCTAATTGAATTTTAGTTTCTGCTTGAGAACTTTTTAAAGCTTGCGTATCCGTATTAGCGACGATGAATTCAACACCTTGAACGTCTTCAGAAATCATTCGGTTGACAGCATTGCCACCCGCTCCACCTAAACCAATAACTTTGATAACTGCTCCTTCAGGATTAACTGTTGGATCAAATGATAATTCCATTAATATATTCCTCCTCTTGTGCTGTCTTAATTAATCAAAAAACGTTTGAAAATATGCTCTTAATTTATTTACAAATCCACCCTCGTTAGTTGATGGATTTTTTGTCGACTCATCTGTCCATTCTTCTTCAGAATATTGGCCCTCTGATGGATAACTATTATAAGATTCCGCTTGATTATCGTTGTATGCGTAATACTCTGAGTGACCGGAATTGTCTGAAAAAGCTTGACCATTAGGATGGGGTTGAGATAATGAAGGGCTCTTTGGTTTTTGGCGAGCTTGATCTCGATTACCGAATCCTCCTTGAAGCCCACCTTGTTGTCCTCCGATACCACTTGTTTGATAATATGAGTTATCTGTCTCACCATAAGGACGACCTTGTCCGCCAACATACTGATTCGAAAACGGTGGGTTAGCATCTCTAGCTGCAGCGTGTTGAGCCCTTTGAGCTCGGAAAGTTGCCTGAGCGATTTGATGCACTTCGTCTAATTTTGAAACATATTCAACCATTCCCATACTAGTTGTGTAGACAGGATTGCGCATTCCCATTTGTTCTGGGATATATACACGAACTTGAGGACCGAAGTACTTTTTAGCTAATTCTAATACACCTGGTAAAGAAGAAGCGCCTCCAGTCAAGACAAAGCCTCCTGGTAAATCTAATGCATCTACTGCTTCAAGATCTTCATGAATGGTTTCAAAAATTTGAACTAAGCGAGCTTCGATAATTTCTGATAGATAGCGCTCATCTACTCGAACAGGTTCTTTACGTCCAACTGTTTCGACCGGGAAATACTCTTCCGGTGAAGTTTGACTAGAAATGGCATAACCATATTCACGCTTAATGCGTTCAGCAGAGTCTAAGGAAGTATTCAAGATAACCGAAATATCCTTAGTCACATAGTCTCCACCTTCTTGATCAACAAACGAGTATTTTAATTGATTATCGTAGATTATGGAAGCGGATGTTTGACCGCCTCCCATATCAATAATAACTGTACCAAACTCTCGCTCATCTTGATTTAAAGCAGTAGTGGCAATCGCTTGTGGTTGAATGACGAATTCAGAAATTGAAAGACCTGCTTTTTCCACACAACGTCTAATATTATGAATAATCGTACGTGGACCTGTCATTAAGCGGGCATAAAGCTCTAAACGAACACCTATCATTCCACGAGGGTCACGAATACCATTGAAACCATCTACGATAAACTCTTCAGGTAAAATGGCAATTACTTCTCGCTCAGGTGGAACAGATCGTACTTTTGCTGCCGAAATAACATTGTCAACATCCCGAGAAGTTATTTCACGATTCTCACTTGCTACAGCAATCATGCCGTGACAATCGTCAATTGCCAATTTATTACTAGGCACACCAACGACCACTTCATTGATTTTAACATTAGCCTTACGTTCTGCTTGTTCAATTGCTTTTTGAATCGAAAGAACCGTCTCATCTATATCGACAATAACTCCACGACTTAAACCACGTGATTTTTCATTGCCTACACCAATTATGTTTACATGTCCATTCATATATTCAGCAACAACAACTTTAATCGATGTTGTTCCAATATCTAAACTAACAATTATTTCTTGATTTCTCATCCAGGTGATGAACCCCCTTCATTTTCCCAAAACATGAGTATTTATCACATTATATTACCTTTATATTAACACACACATAAAGCCATTGAAATTAAAAGAAGTCCTTGTTATCAATTCGTAATCATATTTATCTTAATTATTGTTAAGCTTGACTGAATTAGTTTCGTTAGCCTCAGGTGTAAAATAAGCTCCCACTTCGAGATCGATAATTCCTTTACGACCATTGAGTTGGTCTAACATTTTTGGATAATAATTCATTTTTTCCGCTACTGTTGAACTTACTGCTTTTATAAGGTTACCGTCCTTCATTTGTATTTCAATATAGCCTTCTTTTCCTGGTTTGGAGGAAGGTGTGATTTTTTCTACTTTTTCTAAAGTGCTCGTTTCAAACTGGTCTATGGCAATAGCAACTTGTTTTAGTACTGATTCTGAAAAATCCCCTTCAATGATGGGAAGCCTATTCATTTGTTCAGCAACTAATTGTTTTTTTATAACAGCTTCATCCGATGTATACCCCTTACTCATCAGGGCATAGTTTTTACCATTACTAGAGTATATACCAACAATTTTTTGTTCTTCTACAATAATCTCTATTGCTTTCCAACTATCACGCTGAATACGAACATCTTCCAATAACGGATTGTTAGTGAGAATATGGTCTTCAATTTCCTTTCGCCATTTCAAAACATTACTTGCCTTATCCATCGAATGAATCGTGACTCCATTAAGAATCGACTCACTTTGAACGATTTGATTGCCTGACACGATTAACCTATTAACATTATTATAAGGTAATATTTGCCAAGCTGACCCTATCATTAAGCTATAAATGACTAGATAGAGAACAAAAATTTTTCTCTTTCCTTTAGGAAAACCTCTTAACAATGCTTCTTTACTTGGCAGTCTATCTAACCAATATCTAGGGATGGAATAATTAGGATTTATTCTTTGCCCTTTTTGGCTACTTGTATAAACAAATGGACCTTGATAATTAGTGTCCCTACGATAATTTTGCGAAGGTCTCCCTCCATAAAAAGACTCATCCATCGGTCCACTGTAATATTCGGTCTGTTGATTGTTTCGATAATCATTTAGGGAATAAATATTTGATCGATTTAAATTTTCTTGGTCATGAGACTGTTCAAAAGAACTCGGAAGAATAGGTTTGCCTTGAGAATCTAAACGGTAATTACCCATAGGCGCTGTTACCGGTTGATTATTTCTTTCTGAAATAGTTCTTCGATTCTGTAGATTTTTATTTTTATCTGGTAACCGATAATTAGCCATCCTATTCCTCCTTTCTTTTAAAATTATTTATACCAGCTCGTTCATCATTTGAATAATCCGATCACTTGCATCAGTGATTCCCATACCTTTTGCTGCTTGACTCATGGCCTTTAATTCTTTAGAAGCTAACATTAATTGGTTAACTTTTTGAAATAAAGACTGTCCATTAAGCTCTGACTCTTTTATCATCACAGCTGCCTTCTTTTTAACTAAAGACAAGGCATTATGTTCTTGATGGTTATCTGTTACATAAGGGCTAGGTATTAGAATACTAGGTAATCCCAAAGCTGTTAACTCTGTTAAGGTTGTTGCTCCGGCACGACAAACAACTAGATCAATCGCTTGAAAAACACTTGGCATATCATCTATATAAGGAACGATTCGAACATTACTACTTTCATTGATTTTTTCGACTGTTTCTTCATTAAGTTCTTGAAAGTGACTTTGTCCAGTAGCAATAATCACTTGATAATTAGCAGTCAACCATTTATCTAGAGATTCAATTCCCGCTTGATTAATGGCTGGCGCTCCCCGAGAGCCTCCAAAAATTAAAACGGTCGGTTGATCATCTTTTAAACCAAATTGTTCAGACAAACATTGCGGCATTGGCGGTGTAGATATCACTTCTTGCCCTCTAGGGTTTCCTGTTAAAATCACTTTATGTTGATTTTTGCCAAATTGATGTCCCGCCTCTTCAAAACAAACAGCAATTTTATTAACAAAACGAGCTAAAAATTTATTAGTAATTCCTGCTACTGAATTTTGCTCGTGAATAATGGTCGGAACTTTAAGCATACTAGCGGCTAATAAGACGGGTCCACAGACATAACCCCCTGTTCCAAGAACAATATCTGGTTGAAAGTCACGGATCATTTGCTTTGCCTTACGAGTTGAATTAAATAGTTTAAAGATTAACTTTAGATTATCTATGCTAATTGATCTTTTTAAACCCGTTATTTCGACCGCTTTAAAAGGCATTCCTTCTCGAGGAACAATTTGGGACTCCAGTCCTCTTTGCGTACCAATATAAAGCACTTCAACATCTGCTTTTTCTTTTAAAACACGGTATAAAGCTAATGCTGGATAAATGTGTCCCCCGGTTCCACCACCTGAAAGAACAATTCGTTTTACTTTATTCATTTCTTTCTCCTTTATTATGCTTCTCTTCTAAAAGACTCGACCTGCTCTATAAACCGATCGCCTCTAATTTCATAATTCTTAAATTGATCCCAAGAGGCACATGCGGGTGAGAACAAAACAATTTGCCCTTCTTGAGCAAAAGAAATGGCAGCTTGACTCGCCTGGTCTAAATTTTCAAATAATTTAATCGTTTTGACTTTAGCTTTTCTAAAATCTCTTTCCATTTTTTCTTTTGATTCACCGTATAGAAAGGCTGCCTTTACTTTGTTTAAATAAGGAATTAGGTCTTGGAAATCATTTCCACGATCGAGGCCCCCACCAATATAGATGATGTCTTGGTCAAAACTTTTAAGGGCTGTAATAGTTGCAACCGTATTGGTAGCTTTGGAATCATTATAAAATTTAATTCCTTTAATCGTGCCTAAGGGTTGGATACGATGACGAATACCAGCAAAGCTTGCTAATTTCTCTTGAATGGCTGCATTTTTTACCCCTTGAATTTTAGCTATGGCAATAGCGGCTAGGGCATTTTCTAAATTATGCTTGCCTGGTAGATTAAATTGATCAATTAAAGCCACTTCTTGCCCTTGGAAATAAAAAGAATGATCTTTAATATATGCACCTGAATTTACTTGCTTTTGACGAGAAAATGGCACCTTTATCGCTGGAGAATCTTTCAACCATTCTTCAAGTTCAGTTTGATCAGCATTATAAATTAAATAATCCTTCTCAGTCATTTGCTGAATCAGCTTTAATTTGGCTGCAATATAGTCTTGCCGTGTTCCATGGTAGTCTAAATGGGCTGAATAAATATTAGTAAAAACCGCAATCTGTGGATGAAATGATTGGGTACCCATTAACTGAAAAGAAGATAATTCCATTACGATTAAGTCCGCTTCATTTACTTCTTGAGCAACTTCAATTGACGGGACGCCTACATTTCCTGCTAATTCAACTTTACCTTTCCACGAACCTTCTAAAAGATGGTGGGCCAAGCAAGTCGTGGTTGTTTTCCCATTAGAGCCTGTAATTCCAATAATAGGTGCTAGACTTTCACGATAAGCCAACTCAACATCCGTATAAATTGGTATACCACGATGCAAAGCCTCTTGAATAATCTCTAATGAATAAGGTATCCCAGGTGTCTTGACGATGAAGTCAATTCCTTCCAATATCTCAAGTGGGTGTCCCTTATCCACCACTCTTACTCCTGACTTTAATAGCAAATTAACCGACGGGTCCTGAGAAAGGTCCCCTCGGTCATTGAGCGTAATTTTTGCACTTTCTTTTTGTAGATAATTCACAATACTTTTACCTGTTAAGGCATAACCCATAACTAAAATATGTTGACCAGCGTATTTATTTGTCATTTGTTTTCACACTTTCTCGCTTATTATGCCTATTATAAAATGAAATAGAGCAAGCTAGCAAGTATTCCTACTGTCCAAAAAACAATTACTACTAACTCTTCAGACCATCCAATCATCTCAAAATGATGGTGAATGGGTGACATCTTAAAAATTCTCTTCCCTCTTGTTTTAAAAGAAGCAACTTGCAAGATGACAGATAAAGTTTCAATTACAAAAACTAAGCCAATAATCAATAAAGACCACGGATTATTTAAAAGTATTGAAATGATTGCTAAACCTGCCCCTAAAGCTAACGAACCCACATCACCCATGAAGATTTGAGCGGGTTTGCGATTAAATAGTAAGAAACATAAAAGACTTGCTACAACAATTAAACAAGCCATAGCAACTGATGCTTGGTCTAGACGGATAGCCAACATAAAGTAGGCTCCATAGGCAATAATATTTAAACCTGTAGCTAGACCGTCTAATCCATCAGTTAAGTTAACAGCATTAGAAAAACCAGTAATCCAAAAGAAGGCAAATGCTATCACAACTAATAAATAATTAATTTCCAAAGAGAAAATAGGCAATACAAAGGTTTTCCCTAATAGATAACCCGCTAAAACTACGATACCAGAAAATAAAAGCTGCAGTAGAAATTTTTGTTTAGCCGTTAATCCTTCATTTTTACCGGTGAAAATAGATATAAAATCATCGGCAAAACCAATGCCACCAAAAAACAACCAAGTTAGCGCAATCATCAAGAGATTAGCATCTAGTAACTTAAATAACCAGCCAAACAACAAAGTAATCACTATGGATACTGAAATGAAAACCGTTCCTCCCATAGTGGGGGTACCTGTTTTAACTTGATGCCAGGAAGGGCCTTCTTCTCGAATAGCTTGACCCATTTTCTTTTTTATGAATAAACGGATAAAAAGCGGAACTAAAGCCAGTGTTAACAGTCCTGAACTAATGAAAGCCATTAATAACTGCATCATCTTTTCCATTTGTTTTCTAACTCCTCTTCTACAATCGCAATCTCATCATAAGGTAAATAGTCATCACCAATTACTTGATAAGCCTCTCCTCCTTTACCAGCAAAGAGAATTGTATCATTAGCTTCAGCATGATTTACTAAATAATGAATAGCTTCTTTTCGATCTTCAATTAACTCATAAGAAATTTCTTTATGATCTCTTACCATTTCAGAAACAATTTTTTTAACTGGCTCATTTCTAGGGTTATCTGCGGTAAATACAATATGATCCGCCCACTTAAATAAAATATCACCTAAATCTGGTCGAGCAGCTGAATCTCTATTACCACCAGAATGTCCAAACAATACTCTTAGCTTCCCTTTTGTAGTCTCTTTCAATTCGTTTAAAACATTTTCTAAAGCATCCGGTGTGTGAGCAAAATCAATGACAACACGATAATTTTGCCCTTTATCGATAACTTGCATTCTTCCAGGAATACCATTTAGTTTCGGAGTCAAATCAACTATTTGTTCAGCTGAATAGCCATAATACACTACTAAACAAAGAAAAGCTGCCAAATAATTCATAACATTATACGCACCAATCATTGATAAGGCAACTGGATAAGTCTCACCTTGAAAATGAAGCTTGAATTTTTGTGTTGAGCCTTCAGTCGTCAGTTCATCCACATAAACTGTAGCGTTAGGATTCTTCATACTATAAGTAATAACAACTGCTCCGGTTGCTTGGCTCATTACCTCCGCATAGGGATCGTCTTGATTAATGATCGCCAGACGTGGCTTTTGATGATGGAAACTTTGACCCAATTGAGCAAACAGCAAACTCTTAGCATAAGCATAATTATCCATTGTCTTGTGAAAATCCAAATGCTCTCGAGTTAGGTTAGTAAAAATCGCACAATCCACATCTGAATACCAAAGACGGCCTAAGGATAAAGCATGGGAAGATGCCTCAATAATTATATCCGTACATCCTTCTTCGACCATTGATTGATAATATCTTTGTAAACTCACAGCTTCTGGAGTGGTATTAACAGCTGGAAGTTTGCGATCTCCAATTTTGTAATGAAGGGTACCTATCAGACCTGTCTTATGATTTAATAACTCCAAAAATTGAGAAATCAAATGTGTAGTAGTCGTCTTTCCGTTAGTACCCGTTACGGCTACTAGAGGAAGTTGGCTAGATGGTTGACCAAAAAACTGATGAGCTAATATCGATTGCGCTCGATAAGTTGAAGGAACTTTGACTAAAGTTATATTATTATTTAAAGCTTGTTCCACTTGATTAGATGAAAAATCTTCGGCAACTATCAATGAGAGTCTTTCTTTAACTAACTGATCAATCACTGAATGTCCGTCAAACCTTTCACCTTTTATCGCTATAAATGCTCCTCCATCAATTAGTTTACGATTATCATTGGTCAGGTCTTTTATATCTTTGTCTAGATTTAAATCGCCTAAAATTCGGTAGTTGATTAAGACTTCTATTAGATTATTTAAGCGCATTTTATTTCCTTCTCTCTATTGCTTGATTAGTATAGACTCTAGCATTGGATGAAAAACTTCGGACAGCATCTGAGTACCATATATACCATGGTCATTTTGTGGTCTTTTTATAAATAAATATAACATGTATTTTGGCTCTTCAGCAGGAAAAAAACTGATTACTGAATAAAAATAGTCATTACGTCCCGTTAAGTAACCTGTCCCTTCTTCATTGCCAATTTGAGCTGTCCCAGTTTTGGCAGCTACTCTCACTAAATCAGACTTAAAGGGTCTTGAAGTTCCTTCAGGATCCTCAACCGCTTGGGTCATCAAATCAATAATATAGGGTGTTACATTGGGTTGGATAACTTGCCCTAAATCCTGTTTTTGATAAGTTTTGCCATTTTCATTAATATGATCAATATATTGGATTTTTATCATTTTTCCTTGATTACCAATCGAACTATAGGCTTGTAAAAGTTGCATCGGTGTGGCTGAAAATGCTTGCCCAAATCCAGACATTACACGTGATGCAGGATTGGTAAAATCCAGTGATCCTGGATTCTCATTAGCTAATTTGCTATTCGTGCTGACCCCAAAGCCAAATTTCTTTAATTCCTCAGTCCAAACTTGGTCGCCCATTCGATTTACTAACTCGACCATTGCCACGTTAGATGAACGAATAAACCCATCTTCAAAAGAAATTTGTCCCCAACCAAATTGGTTATGGTCTCTTACTTCACGATCATACACCTTTACCTTTCCTGATAAGAAAGTTTCCCCCGGTTCAAAAACACCCATTTCCTTAGCTTTAGCCATGGTTAAGATTTTCACGGTTGATCCAGGTTCATTCGCTGTTTCAACTAATAAATTCTGCCAAAGTTTATCGACCCCTTCTCTAGTGTTTAAATTAAAGGAGGGCCTTTGAGCAGAAGTTAATAATTTACCAGTTTGCAAATCAACTAAGTAAGCGCCCATTGACTCTGGTTGATATTTGTTAAAGTTTTTATCTAAAATTGCTTCAGTTTGATTTTGAATACGACTATCTAAAGTTAAATAAATATCATTGGCTGATTGGTAATCACCAGTTTCTCCGTTTAATGACTCACCTGACAATATATCATCAAATACCGCTTCAATACCCATGGCTCCTACTAAATTTGATTGAGATCCTTGTTGGTTATTTTCATCAGCCTCTGCAAAACCTATTAAATGAGAAGCAAAATAATCATTAAAATAATAACGACTTACCTGACTGGTGAAAAAAATACCCGGTAAGTTCTCGGATTCAATCGCTAATTTTGTCTGTGCTGATAAGTTTTTAGAAGCTGATCCAAACTCAACCTGATTGACATTATCATGATTTAGTTGGGTCCATATTTTCTCTCGAGGCATATTGATATATTTGGCAAGAATTGTTGCGGTATAATCAATATCTTTTACGGTTTCACCTTCTGCCCAATCACCATCTAAAACAGCGTACATAGAATAAGAAGTAGTATCTATTGCAATCGGCTGACCATATTGATCATAAATCGTGCCTCTTTTTGCTTTAGCAATACTACTTCTATTATCTACTTGCATTTCTTGATTAGTTAAAGTAACACCATTTACTTTTTTTAATAGTCCTATTTGTGCCATTCGGCCAATCATTAACAAGCCTACTATTATTACAATGATGGCTAAAAAAAATAAGTTCAAACCTTGATTATTTTCTACTTTGTTATTATTCTTCATTTTGATCGATATCCTTTACGCGATCCATTTCTGTCTTCATCCCATTTGCTTCTGCTACAGCTTCAATATTTTCATACTTTAAGTTTTCAGCCTTTTCAACTATTAACATTTCAGTTTCTTTAACCAGTTCAGACTCTTCAAATTGGATTTTTTGAATCTTTTGGTTGACCTGATTGACTTGCCAGTTAACATAGAGGCTAGCAAAACAACAGCTAACTATTATAAAAATTAAAAGTATTGCAAAAATCCGATTCGTTTTAATCGGTTTTCTTATTAATTTTCTATCTTCATGATTATTTCTATATGAGTGATGGGAGGGTTCCCACTCTTCTAATTTCCGAACAGCTGACCCATCAAACATATTAGTAGATTGACCGGATAGCGATTGGTTTTGGTTTTTCTTGTAAATGTTTTTTCTATGATAATTCTCAGTCACAATTGCTACCCTCCTTAATATCTACATACTAACTCTTTCAATAATTCTTAATTTTGCTGATCTCGATCGATTATTACTCTCTAATTCTTCTTTTGAAGGGAGTATTGGTTTTCGGTTAATTAATCGATATTCTGCTTGTTGGTTGGTTAATACAGGTAAATTTCTAGGTGTTTCTGGTAAAGTGGATACTTGTTTAAACATCTGCTTTACCAGCCGATCTTCTAAAGAATGAAAGGTAATGACAGCCATCCTGCCACCTACTTTTAATAGTTTTAAACCCTGTTCAATCGAACTCTCTACTGCACCCAATTCATCGTTAACAGCTATTCGAATAGCTTGGAAGGTTCGCTTAGCTGGATGACCACCGGTACGACGTGTCGCAGCAGGAATTGCTTCTTTAATAATCTCTGCTAATTGAGTAGTGGTTTCAATAGCTTGTTTTTCACGGCTTTGTTCAATCTTTCTTGCAATTCTTTTAGCAAATTTTTCTTCACCGTATCGAAAAATAATCCGAACTAAGTCATTATAATCCCAAGTATTTACGACTTCATAAGCGTCTAAAGCTTGCCTTTGGTCCATACGCATATCCAGTCTTGCCTCTTGGTGATAGGAGAACCCTCTTTCTGCAATATCTAATTGCGGTGAGGATACTCCCAAATCATAGTAAATTCCATCAATTAAATCGATAGATTCCTTAGATAAGGCGGACTCTAACTCACGAAAATTTCTTTCAAAAAAAGTTACTTTTCCTTGTGATAATTCCTCTTTTAAAGTTATCTTAGCATTATTAATTGCCATAAGATCTTGATCAAATGCCAATAATTTCCCATTATCTGAAAGAAGGCTTAATAGGTATTGAGCATGACCAGCACCACCTAATGTGCAATCAACATAAACTCCATTAGGGTTCACTTCTAATCCATCAATTGTTTCCTTTAATAAAACTGTTTCGTGCTCAAAGGACATATTGTCACCTCTTTATTTTAAAATCCAAAGTCTATCATTTCTTCTGCAATACTTTCAAAATTCTCCTCAGCATCTTCTGCAAAATCTTTCCAAAGCTCACTGCTCCAAATCTCGATACGGTCTGATACGCCAATCACACGACATTCCTTATCAATCTTAGCGAACTCTATAAGATTTTTTGGTAAATTAATCCGTCCTTGCTTATCAATTTCTACTTCGGTGGCAGCCGAGTAGAAAAAACGGGTAAACTTACGTGCATCTTTTTTAGCTAGAGGTAATTGTTTCAGTTTCTCTTCAATTGTTTCCCATGAATTCATAGGATAACCAAATAAACATCCATCCAGTCCTCTGGTTACGATAAAACTAGACCCCAGTTCCGGACGAAACTTAGCAGGCATAATTAAGCGGCCTTTAGTATCAATATTATGTTGATATTCTCCCATTAACACGACTTAATCACACTCCTCTCCTAAGTTAAATTCATTCTACCACATACACCCACTTTTCACCACCTTATAACCAAAATTAGATAAAAAAATAGGCTTTGCTAAAAAGCAAAGCCTATTGAAGATTGATATTATAATGTTTTAGATATAACAAAAAAGTGGTGGGGATTTTAGAAAAAGATCGTCCACCATCTTAAAAGAATCATTCCCACTAAATGAAAAACCAATAAATAAAAAAGTAATTCACTTGCTGGTAAATAAAATTTATTAAAATAGAAACAATCGATTTCTTGCATATACTTATGCAATTGAACACCAATTGAAAAAGAAGAAAATAAAATAATAAATGGAAGAACATTAAAACCAAAAATTAGCCAACCAAACCCATATATTAAAACAAATAAAGTTGGTAATAAACAAATAGCTAATGTTATAGGCCAATTTTTAAAATACGTTAAATAAGGTCTACCATATTTTTTAATTAAAAAAATCATAGTTAGAGGAATGATATAAAGCAATAACTCAAATACAGAAAAATCACTTGTCTGCAAAGTATCCCTTCTTTCCCCTAATCGATATTTTCTTTTAAAATCATTCAATAAATGTCAATAAATGCAACCATGTATCTTGATTAAATACTTCCCAGTAATTTCCATCTCCTAAGACCGCATAACCAATAACTAAACCAATTATAAAGACAATCACTAAAAGGATGATAAGGAGAAGGACTTTAAGAAGGCCTTTCATAACTTGTTTTAATAGTGGATATTTTAAGTAATTCAACTTCTCTGTCATACATTCACCTCTAGTTTATTTCCAAATTGATCGCCACATTCTGATAAAGAAATTTGGCTTGCTAGACTTTTTATTACTTTTATTTGGGTCAATTAAGCCTGACTCTACCCAATCCATCATCATTCCTGTTCCTAAAGCCACTGCATTCATAGGCTGGTCTGAAGGAATAGCCGACACTTTTACATGTTCAGTAATTAATAAATCAAGATCTTGAATCATGGCACCACCGCCTGTAATAACCAGACCCTGACCATGGATATCTGCAATTATTTCTGGAGATGCTTGTTCAATCACTCTGCGTATTGTTCGAACAATTTGTTCCAATAAATCTTTTAACGCCCGATATAAATCATTTGAATCGACATTAATTGACTTTGGTAAACCAGTAACGAGATCTCGGCCCTTTAACTCTTGATTGTGGACATCTCGTCCTTCCACCTTTTTAGCACAAGCAAGTTGCATTTTTATTTTCTCAGCTGATTGGATGCCAATCAGTAGTTGGTAATGGTCTTTAAAATACTGAATAATTGCTTCGTCAAAATCATCTCCGGCTATCTTAATAGATTCTGAATGAAGAATTTCACCTGAAGCAATTATTGCAATATCAGTCGTCCCTCCACCAATATCTACAACCATACATCCTTTGGGAGATAAAACATCCAATCCAGACCCAATAGCTGCTACCATCGGTTCAGCCTCCACGCGAACATGACCCGCAGTAACCTTTTGAACCGCCTCGAATAGCGAAAGTTGTTCGATTTCACTCACACTTGTTGGAGTAGAAATTAAAACATTTGCTTTCCTTAAACCACGACGAATATGGGCGCGTTTAAAAAAGTGTAGCAACATAGCCTCTGTTAAGTCATAATCTGACACCACTCCACCCTTTAAGGGTTGGATAACTTCAAGAGAATCTGGTACTCTCCCACGCATTTCATATGCTTCTCGCCCCACTGCAATTACATCTTGAGTTGAACGATCCACAGTAATCACTGCAGGCTCATTTAATATGATTCCTCTACCTTTAAGATGAATTAATACATTAGTGGTTCCTAAATCGATACCTATATCTCTAGCCATTTTACTCATCCTTTCTGGATGATAATTAAGCAAACACAGCTGCTACAGCTGGCTTATTTTGAATTGATGGAATAGGTTGAATATTAACGCGTTCTATGTTTGCTCCTAAGCGAGCCAATTTTTCATGGAAGAGGTAATATCCACGGTCAAGATATTTCAATTCAGAAACTCTGGTCAATCCTTTAGCCGTAAGTCCCGCAATAATTAAAGCTGCAGCAGCCCGTAGATCTGTTGCTTTAACCTGTGCCCCTGATAATTCCGCAGGACCATACATTACTACTGTTTGGCGTTCAATTTTAAATTCTGCACTCATACGACGTAATTCTTCAAAGTGCATGAAACGATTCTCAAAAACTGTTTCAGAAAGTGCTGAGTCTCCGTTAGCCAACAATTGTGCAATTGACATTTGCGCTTGCATGTCCGTTGGAAATCCTGGATAAGGCATCGTTTTTATATCTGTAGCTTTTAAGGTCTTAGGTCCAATTACTCTTAAGGAAGAGTCGAACACTTCGAAGATAACTCCCATTTCTTGTAGCTTACTAATTAATGGTTTATTATGATGAGCGATTGCTCCTTCAATCATAACATCTCCATTGGTTACGGCAGCTGCTACCATAAAAGTACCCGCTTCAATACGATCCGGCATTATTTCATAATCTGTAGCAAAAAGTTCCGAAACACCTTCGATGCGAATTGTTTCTGTTCCAGCACCTGATACCTTAGCCCCCATTTTATTTAAAAAGTTAGCTAAGTCGACAATTTCTGGTTCTCTAGCAACATTTTCAATAACTGTTTCACCTTTGGCTAAAACAGCAGCCATCATAATATTTTCAGTGGCCCCCACACTAGGAAAATCCAAATAAATATTTGTTCCTATTAATTGGTCTGCTTTTGCTTCAACATATCCTGCTGCATTCTCAATTGTAGCTCCTAATGCTTCAAAGCCTTTCAAGTGCAAATCAATAGGACGTGTCCCGATGGCGCAACCTCCTGGCATGGCCACCCGCGCATGACCGAAACGGGCTAACATGGGACCCATTACAACGATTGAAGCACGCATCTTGCTGACAAAGTCATAATCAGCCATTGTTTTAACCTGACCTGTCGCATCGAGTGTCATCTGATTGTTTGCTTGATTAAAGTTAGTATCTAAATCAATATTTTTTAACAATTCACTCATTGTTAAAACGTCTGATAGTACAGGAACATTACTTAGTCGTGTAATTCCTTTGGACGCCAAAATAGAAGCTGCCAGAATTGGTAAAACTGCATTCTTAGCACCTTCGACCTTGACTGTACCCTCCAAACGGTTACCACCTTGTACAATAATTTCTTCCATTTTAAATAAATCCCCTTTTGAAGACTATCGCTTTGGAGTAGGCGACAGACTTAAACACATAATTAGAGAAACGCTGACATCAATAATAGACGTAAGGTTTCAATGATTGTTATAAAAAATGAACTAGTCAAATAGCCCAAGCCGATACTACATAAAATACAAAGATATCTTTCCATTGCTTGGTATTGAGGCTGTAAAATACTTCGCCACTTCACTTTTGACAAAGCCATATAGGCTAGGATGACAAAGAAAATGCGGAAAAACAGTACTGCCATACCATTTATAATTGCATACATTCAAATCACCCTTTCATGTTCGTAATCATAATAGCATAAATAAGAAGTAAGTAAAATAAATATAAAATAAAATACTGCCAAGAAGAACAGCTTTTACAGTGAAAAAGCTGTTCTAGTATTCTTTGACAGTAAGAAATCTATTTATTACATTTTTGAGTCATTTTGATGACTAATTTTTTGTTTGTAATAACGTCGATGATTATCAATTTTAGCTAAATAAAACTCTCCTTCGTGAACACTTGGATCAAATTCTATTATTCCATCACTTGTTTCAATCGATTTTAAATAAAGTTCTTCGTATTCCTCAATACTTAATTTACGTCGTTTCTGGAACATCGATTCAATTTCTTTAAAAAGAATAGCCTCTCTAAAGCCATCTTGTAACTCTCCAAAGAAACATTCAGCAACTGCACCTGAACCATATGAGAATAAGGAAATTTTATCTCCTTCTTTAAGACTTTGATCATAATTTAAAAGTGATATTAACCCTAAATAGAGAGATCCAGTATAGATATTGCCGATATTTCTTGAATATTCAATAGCATGTTCATAATGTTTCTCCCAAAGATCTAAAGCCTTCAACTTCTGATCAGTGTCACTGATTTTATCAGTCGAATTACTTAAATACTGACGATAATTTTTAATCGCTTTTCGTCCCATCTTGGTAAATGGCAAATGAAATAATTGTACTTGATAAGCATCCCAAAAATCCGGTTTACGCTCGCCCACTTCTTCCATGAGATTCAAGAAGGTCTGATTATATAAATCAGTAGAAAACTTGCCATCAACACGAGGATAAGTATCGTATTGCGGACGCCAAAAATCAAATTGGTTATCAGTATAGGCAATGCTTTCTTCTTCTATAGCTAAAATTGCTGGATCAGCAGTAATTAACATGGCCACTGCCCCTGCTCCTTGAGTCGCTTCTCCGGAAGATGCTAGACCATAACGAGCAATATCCGTCGTAACGACAAGCACTTTTCTTTTAGGCCTTAAACGTACATAATCTACTGCCGCTTGTAAGGCCGCGGTTCCTGCGTAGCAAGCCTCTTTTATTTCATATGAGCGCGCAAAACGGTTAATTTTTAATGCCTCGTGCAAATAAATCGAAGCGGCTTTAGAATAATCAAAAGACGATTCAGTGGCTACAATCACTTGATCAATTATGTCTCGATCTTCTTTTGAAATAATTGGTAATGCAGCATTAATAGCTAACGTTACAATATCTTGCTTGTAATCCGTGACAGCCATCTGACTTTGGCCGATTCCGATGGTAAACTTTGCAGGATCGATTTTCCTTGCTTGAGCTAACTCCTCCATGTCTACATATTGGGGTGGTATATAAAAATGAATACGGTCGATTCCAACTTTTGTTTTCATTAATTCCCTCCTCAGTTCTTTAATAATAATAGACATTATCTTATGAATTTCTCATTTTGTCTAGTAAATCCCTTGCAAGCTGAGAATTAAAGCCTTCAGTTGCTTTTAATAATTTAACTAATGGATCAATTTCATCTGATTTGGCTCCCACTTGAATAGCTAAACTACGAGCCTGTAGTCCCATATGACCCTTTTGTATACCTTCAGATACGATAGCTTTCAAGGCAGCAAAATTTTGAGCTAATCCGACGGATGCTATGACTTGAGCTAGCTCAATTGCTTTAGGATTCCCCATTAATTCTAAGGACCATTGGGCCATTGGATGAATAGATAAAGTTCCTCCCACTGTAGCAACGGGAAGAGGTATATCCATTTGTCCGATTAATTCAGCCTTCTTTGAATCATAAAACCACTGACTTAAGGCTCGGTAACGCCCTTCTTTACTTGCAAAAGCATGGACACTGGCTTCAACCGCGCGCCAATCATTACCTGTTGCTATCAAAACAGCATCCACTCCATTCATAATACCTTTATTGTGAGTTGTAGCACGGTAAGGATCTAATTGAGCGTACTCACTAGCCATTGCAATTTTTTCGGCCAAATGATGAGCTTTGTCTAAATTTATATTTAAGCGCTCTACAGGAAGGATCGTTTCCACTCTAACAAAATTTTTCGGATTAAAATTTGAAAGAATGGCCATCAAAATTTTACCTCCTGTATCATTTTTTATCTTAGTAGCTAAGGCTTCCAAAACGGTATTTAAAGCATTAGCCCCCATTGCTTCACATGGATCAAACAAAAGATAATAGGAGTGAAAGAGGTTCTTATCACTTGAAAAAGAAGAATATTCAATATCTAAAGGTCCGCCTCCTCTTTCTACCATTCGATAAGCCACTTTTTTAGTAAAGCTTAGCCAGTCTTCTTTATTTTCCTTCAGAGCTTGCCTCGCTTCAGCTTCAGTCAAATCGGTTAAGATAATTTGTCCTTTGATCGTTTTACGATCAAAACGCGCTTTAATATTCCCTAAATGTTTAGCCCCATTTGAGGCCGCTGCTATTACCGAAGGTTCTTCTGTAACCATTGGAACTACGTAGTCTTTTTGATTGACTCGAATAGTCGGTAATATTCCCATTGGGATTCCGTAAGTGTAAAGATAATTCTCAATCATTTGATTGGCTCTTTCTTCCTCAAGTATCGGGAAGTTCATCTTATTTTCTATATAATGGTTAATATTTAATCGTCTTTGATGAATTGTTTGTCGGTAAAATTTATCAAGTGTCATTAAATTCTCCTCATAAAAAAACACAGGTAGAAAAATCTACCTGTGCAAGTAATTTAAAATTATTTAGTCCCGAAGATACGGTCACCAGCATCACCAAGTCCTGGTAGAATATATGAATTCTCATTTAAGCGTTCATCCAAGGCAGCTGTGAAGATATCAACAGTTGGGAAAGCTTCTTGTAGAGCCTTCACTCCTTCAGGAGCAGCCACTAAACAAACAAAGGTAATGTGCTCCTTATCAACACCATACTTTTCAGTAAGTTGCTTAAGTGCTGATATTGCTGATCCTCCAGTAGCTAACATAGGATCGACTACAAATACTTGGCGATCCTTAATATCAAGAGGAAGTTTAGCAAAATATTCAACAATCTCTAATGTATCATGCTCACGATACAAACCAATGTGACCTACACGAGCAGCAGGAACCAGAGATAAAATCCCATCTACCATGCCTAATCCCGCACGAAGAATTGGAACGATTGCCATTTTCTTACCCGCAATTTGTTTTTGCTTAGTAATAGCTAAGGGTGTTTCAATTTCAACTTCTTCAAGCGGTAAATCGCGAGTAATTTCGTAAGCCATTAACATGGCTATCTCATTAGTCACTTCACGAAAAACTTTAGTTGAAGCATTCTTATCGCGAATAATGGTTAGTTTATGTTGAATTAAAGGATGATCAACTACCGTAAATTTTGCCATTCTTTTCCCTCCCGATCTAATGTATCTTAGTTATAAGCGTTAAGAGGCTTGTCAGCTACAATTGCTTCTGCCTGCTTACGTAATTCAGCAAGTTCAGACTCTTCAGCTTTAAGAGCTTTAACAATAATTTCAGCAATTTCACGTGCTTGATCTTCTTTAACACCTCTAGAAGTAATCGCTGGTGTTCCAACACGAATACCAGATGTTTCAACGAATGAACGTTGATCATTTGGAATTGAGTTCTTATTAACAGTAATTGCAACTTCTTCTAGGCGATTTTGTGCCCACTTACCAGAAACATCAAAGCTTGTTAAGTCTAACAACATTAAGTGGTTATCTGTACCACCTGAGATAACACGCAAACCACTTTCATTAAATACTTCTGCCATAGCAGCAGCATTCTTAATTACTTGTTGGGCATATTCTTTAAATTCTGGTTGTAAGGCTTCACCAAAGGCAACTGCTTTAGCTGCAATTACGTGTTCTAAAGGTCCGCCTTGAATTCCTGGGAAGATAGCAGAATTTAATTTCTTACCATATTCTTCTTTAGCAGTTAAGATCATACCACCACGAGGACCTCTCAAAGTCTTATGAGTAGTAGTTGTAACTACATCCGCATAAGGAAGTGGATTTGGATGTAAACCTGCCGCTACTAAACCAGCGATATGAGCCATGTCAACCATCAAGATAGCGCCAACTTCTTTAGCAATATTTGCAAATCTTTCGAAATCAATTGTGCGTGAATATGCAGAAGCACCAGCAATAATCATTTTTGGTTTTTCTTCGCGAGCAATTTTTTCTAAAGTGTCATAGTCTAATTGTTCATTTTCATCAAGACCATAAGCTAACATATGGTATGACTGACCTGAGAAGTTAACTGGCGATCCGTGAGTTAAGTGACCACCTTGAGATAAGTCCATACCTAATACTTTATCTCCTGGCTCTAAAAATGCACGATAAACTGCTAAGTTAGCTGAAGAACCTGAATGAGGTTGAACGTTAACATAAGTAGCTCCAAATAACTCTTTCGCGCGGTCAATTGCTAATTGTTCTAAAATGTCAACGTATTCACAGCCACCATAATAACGACGACCTGGATATCCTTCAGCATATTTATTAGTAAGGACTGAACCTTGAACTTTCATTACATCTTCAGATACAAAGTTTTCTGAAGCAATTAATTCGATACCATGCGTTTGACGTTGGCGTTCTTTTTCAATTACCTCAAAAACTTCTGCATTAATATTTGACATATATACACCCTCCAAAAAAATAGTTACAACATATAGTTGTAGTTTAATTATAACACAAATGATGACGCTTTCGTAACCCTATTCATGAAAGCGAGTGTTTTCTCATTATTTTCTAATCCTTGAACATAAATTTTTTCTGCCGGTCCTTCTTCCAAGATCCTCAGTCCAGAAAATAGATGTTGTGAAGCGCTCTTCCAGTTATTCGGTTGCCCCAATGAATAACTATCCACAACCTGAGGCAGTTTTTTTAAACCATCAACAATAGTATCATCAGCTAAAATACCTATCTTCAGCGGTTCTTTATTTACTAACTCAATCCATTCCTCTAATTTTCTAGGAAATGTTACCAAGTAAACGGGTTGCTTGGGACTATAATGGCGATATTTAACTCCTGGAGAAGCTACATTCAAGTTAGCCAATTGCGTTTTTTCAGAAACAAGCTGAACAGGACAGCCTATTTTGCTTTGAATCTGACTAGGCGTGATATGGCCCGGTCTTAAAACATCCACTCTATCACTATGGGGGTACACAACAGTTGATTCAACACCCACATCTGTTAAATCTTGCGCATTATTTATAATTCCAGCAATTTTGCCTTTAAAATCATGTAATACATGCGCTATACAAGTAGGGCTTGGTTTACCAGATAAATTTGCTGAGGGTCCTACTAGAGGAGTTCCCACCAAGCGAATTAATTCTAAGGTGAGAGGCTGATTAGGCATCCGAATAGCCACACTTTTTTTATCGCCTGTCACATTATCAGCAACCTTGCCTTTTGTAAGTGGAAAAATAATAGTTAAAGGGCCAGGCCAGAAACTATCCATCAATGATTGAGCGAGGGGAGAGATTTCCTCCACTAGTTCTTTGACTTGATCTTGATTAGCAACATGCACAATTAAAGGGTTGTCATTAGGTCGACCTTTGGCTTTAAATACTTTAGCCACTGCTTCAGAATTCGTAGCAATAGCTCCTAATCCATAAACTGTTTCAGTTGGAAAAGCAACCAGTTCCCCCGCCTTTAACAGTTCCGCCGCTTTCAGTAAATTTTCCTTATCAAAAATTACAGTATTCAATTTTTTTCCCCCTCTCGTATCAAAGATACATAGCGATCTTTAGCTGCAAAATCACGCTCAATTTTTATAAAAGCCATTGGAAAAGCGTCTTGCAATATCGTCTTAACAGCCAGACCTTGAGCAAAACCAATTTCAAAAAAAACACCCGCTCTTGGGTTTAAGCATGAAGGCAATTGTTTAGCTAAAGCTTTATAAATCGCTAAACCTTCATCTTCTGCAAACAAGGCTAGTTGTGGTTCGTATTTTTTTACAGAAGCATCCATTAAATCCAACTCACTTTGTGCAATGTAAGGTGGATTAGAAACGAATACATCGAATCGCAAATCAGGATTAACGGCTTTCATCAAGTCTGAATGAATAAATTGAATATCCACTTGATGATTATTGGCATTTTTCTTTGCCATTTTTAAGGCCGATTGAGAGAAATCACTAGCATAAACTTCCCAGGTTGGTAAAGCTTTCTTTAATTCAATAGCAATTGCGCCCGAACCGGTCCCGACATCAATTACTTTACCTGGGGGAAGTTTACGCATATAAGCCAGCGCTTTTTCAACTAATCCTGCCGTTTCTTCTCGCGGAATCAAGCAATCCGGACTTACTTGATATTTGTGGTCCATAAAATAAGTGTACCCACTGATATACTGTATCGGTTCATCCTTTACTATTCGGAATAGAGCAGCTTCAAATTGGCTGGCTTGACCTTGAGAAATCGGTTGATTTAAAGCATTCACAGTTTGACTTAAATCCCAATCATACAACTGCATCCAATAATGGCGTGCTAAATTTGCATCGTAGCCGTACTGATTCAAAAAAAATGAAGCCTTTTGGAGGGCTTCATTTAAAGTGATTTTGTTAAGATTCTTGACCATTGAGCTCCTCCAACTTTTGTGTTTGGTCATATACAACAAGTGCATCAATAATTTCATCGATATTACCTTGCATAATAGAATCGAGTTGCTGAATGGTTAAGCCAATCCGGTGATCAGTCACACGGTTTTGAGGATAATTATAAGTACGAATCCGTTCAGAACGATCTCCAGTACCTACTGCCAACTTTCTCTCAGAATCAAATGCTTCTTGCTTTTCAGACTGAAGAATATCGTAAACGCGTGTTCTTAAGACTTTCATGGCTTTTTCTCTGTTTTTTAGTTGAGAGCGCTCATCCTGCATAGCCACAACCACACCGGTTGGAATATGAGTCATACGTACTGCAGAAGCTGTTTTATTGACGTGCTGCCCACCGGCACCAGAAGCATGATAAATATCCACACGAATATCATTTTCATCTAAATCAAAATCGATTTCCTCTTGCTCGGGCATTACTACCACTGTGGCAGTAGAAGTATGTACTCGCCCTTGCGATTCTGTTTCTGGTACACGTTGTACTCTGTGTGCACCGTTTTCGAATTTTAATTTGGAGTAGACTTTTTCACCCGTAATCATTAAGGTTACTTCTTTATAACCTCCAATACCAGTAATATTAGCTGACATTAATTCGACTTTCCAACCTTGAGCTTCGGCAAACTTTGTGTACATTGTCAAAAGATCACCAGCAAATAGTTGAGCTTCATCCCCACCAGCTGCTCCACGAATTTCCATGATAATATTTTTACCATCATTAGGATCTTCCGGTAACATCATTAATTTAATTTCTTCTTCTAATTGATCTTTTTCTTCCTTCAAATCAGAAAGTTCTACCTTGGCTAATTCAACCATATCAGCGTCTAAATCACCCGCTAACATTTCTTCAGTATCTGACAGTTCTTCATTCACTTGTTTGTAACGACGAATTTTAGCTACCTTAGGTCTTAAATCGGACTCTTCTATTGATAACTCTCTTAATCGATCTGAATCGGAAATAATTTCTGGATCACTCATCATTTCGATTACTTCCTCAAAACGGAAGATTAATTGATCTAATTGTTCAAACATGACATTCTCCTCAATCTACTTATTAAAGTCTTTTTAAATTTTACCAGGATTCTTATAACACTTCCGACAAACAGGTAAGTATGCTTCATTACCCCCAATTTGGATTTGGTCACCTTCATAAACTGGTTCGCCATCAAGAAACCTTAAATTCATAGTTGCTTTTTTATGACAAAACCAACAAATCGTTTTAATCTCTTCGATTTTATCAGCGTACAGGAGCAAATATTTTGACCCTTCAAATAATTCATTGGTAAAATCATTTTTTAAACCGAAAGCCATTACTGGAATATTTAACTCATCGACAACTTGTGCCAATTCGATAATATGGTGCTTCCTTAAGAATTGTGCTTCATCAACCAATACGCAATACAAACGGTTTTTTTGGTGAGAAGCCTTAATCATTTCATAAAAATTATCCTCATCGGAAATAGGAATAGCTTTTCGATTAAAGCCTGTTCGTGAAGAAACAATACCTACCCCATCTCGGTTATCTATTGCTGAAGTATAGATTTGAACAGCTTTGTTTTGTTCTTCGTAATTATGAGCAACTTTAATAATTTCAATTGATTTTCCCGAATTCATTGCCCCGTATTTAAAATAAAACTTAGCCATAAACCTACTCCTCATGTTATTATTTTAATTCAACCTATTTATGATAGGTTATTTTTATTTAGAATGTCAATCCTTAGCACACAATTCTATTCTATCATATCCTATCACTTGTCAAAAGAGATTCTTTCTTCCAAATTCACTAGAGGACTGATAGAATAATATTACTTGTAAATTATAAAAATTGAGGTGGTAACATGCCATTACGTAGCCAAATCGCTCGTATTATTGGAAAGACAAGCCGTTATTTGTTGACCAAATTCACTCAAGGAGGATCTTCCTTTCCTGGAAAAATCGCTCTTACCATAGAGCCTGATATTTTAAAAGAATTAGCTAAAAACTATCAAGTTGTGGTTGTAACCGGTACAAACGGAAAAACACTCACAACCTCTTTAATTGTTGAAATTTTAAAAGAAGTAAAACCTTTAGTCATTACTAATCCCTCCGGATCAAATATGCATCAAGGAATAGTCACTACCTTCTTAGAAGCACCTCGCTTAAAAGGTGATCAAAAAGGCATAGCCATTTTAGAAGTCGATGAAGGTTCTTTAAGTCATGTAGTTAAAGCCATTCAGCCTGAGTATTTTGTTTTTACAAATATTTTTCGTGATCAATTGGACCGTTTTGGTGAACTTCACACTATTTTTGATTTATTAAAAGACGCTGCTAAAACAGTGCCTACAGCTAAAATTATTGCCAATGGCGATTTACCAATGTTCAATTCATCAGAAATAAAAAACGAGAAAATTTTCTTTGGATTTGATCATCAAAAAGATGAACTCGTTGTACCGCATCATAATACCGATGGCCTACTTTGTCCAGAATGCGACCATATCCTAACCTATAATATGATCACTTATGCTAATTTAGGTAAATATTATTGCAATAACTGTGGTTTTAAACGTCCTGAATTAACTTATACTGTCGATCAAATTAATGAGCTCGCCCTTACTCATTCTCAATTCACAATTAATGGCCAGTCTTTCACTTTACCAGTTGCTGGTAAGTATAATATATACAACGCCTTAGCCGCTTATTCACTAACTAGAGAACTGGGTTTAAGTGATGTTGAAATTCGCCAAGGCTTCGAAAAAGCTAAAAAAGTATTTGGACGCCAAGAAAGCATTCAATTGAAAAATAAAAAAGTGTTACTTAATTTGGTTAAAAATCCGGTTGGCTTAGATCAAGTACTAGAGCTGATCACTTTCGATCATCAACCTTTCACACTAGTCAACATCTTAAATAATCAATATGCTGATGGAACTGATGTTTCTTGGATTTGGGATGGTAATTATGAACGCTTAAATGCCATGCCTGTTAAAGAAGTCATCACTGCGGGTGATAAAATGGATGATTTGACAAAACGGATTATCGTTGCAGGTATTGATGAAAGTAAAATTAAAAAAGCCCACTCAATGGAAGAAATTTTCCAATTAATTGAGCAATCTAATTCAAAAAACATTCATATTTTAGCAACCTATACTGCCATGCTTAAATTAAGAGAAGAATTAAAAAAGCAAGGTTATCTTAACCACTGAGAGGAAGAAGTGTATGAAAACATTTAAAATATGTCACTTATATGGCAATTTACTTAATACATATGGTGATAATGGAAATTTACTGATGCTTCAATATCATGCTAAACAAAGAGGAATGGATGTATTAACTGAAGTAGTAACCATTGATGACACATTTGACCCTGAAGCCTACGATCTAGTGTTTTTTGGCGGTGGACAAGATTACGAACAAAAAGTAATTGCTAAGCAACTTCAATCCATTCGACCGGGTTTGCAAGAATTTATAGAAAAAGACGGTGTGGTTTTAGCTATTTGTGGTGGTTACCAGCTTTTAGGACATTATTATGTAAATGCTAAAGGGGAAAAACTACCGGGACTTGGTATACTTAATCACTATACAGAGAGACAAATTAATAACCGCTTTACCGGCGATACCAAAATCTATTCTGAATATTTTAAACGTGAATTAATTGGTTTTGAAAACCATAACGGCGTGACCCACCTGGGTGAAAATCAGAAGTCTTTTGGGAAAGTCATTCAAGGATATGGAAATAATGGTAAGGACCAAACCGAAGGTACTCACTACCGCAATACTTTTGGTAGCTATTTCCATGGACCTCTATTAGTAAAAAACGATTGGTTGGCCGACGAGCTCATTGATTTAGCTCTTTCCAATAAATAGATTCTAAAAGTTGAAGCTTAAAGCTTCAACTTTTTTAGTTAGCTTTAATAATCTTCACTTTCATGTTAAACTAAATGATAATGATTCTAAAAAGGAGTATATTATGTCGAATATTCTGGAAGTCAAAAATCTTACCATTCAAAGCTCAGAAAAAACAATTATTTCTGACTTATCTTTTAATGTTGAAAAAGGTGATTTTGTTTCTATCAATGGTCCTTCTGGATCCGGAAAATCCACCCTCTTAAAAGAACTTGTTTACTTAAATGTCCCTAACCTCAGTCGATCAGGGTCTATTTTTTTTGAAGAGAAAGAAATTAACCAGTATCCACCAATTGAACTGAGACAAAAAATTTCCTACTGCTTCCAAACAGCTCAATTGTTTGGTCGAGATGTATGGGATAACTTGTCCTTTCCCTATGAAATTCGCGATTTATCCGCTAACAAAGATCACATTGTTCAATTGTTGCAAGAAGTAGAACTTTCAAGCGATTATTTAAGCAAGGAAATTAATAGCCTATCTGGAGGAGAAAAACAACGGGTTGCTCTTATTCGAAATTTAATTTTTCCACCGGAGATATTATTATTAGATGAAATTACCTCTGCTCTTGATCAAAGAACCAGAGAAATACTATGGCATTGGTTACTCAAATATATCGACAAAGAGGGTATTACCACTCTATTAATCAGTCATTTAGATAAAGACCACCGGCCAGCTAATCGTGAAGTTTATATTTCAAACAATATAGATGAAAGTGAGGAAGAATAATGACTCAGAACCTTCAAGTTAGTCCTCTTTCTTTAGGCCTTTCCTTTTCACTTGTCTTAATAACCTTTTATATTTCATACAGAGAACAACTGGAGCTTTGGAAAGATTTATTGATTGCCATTGTAAGGGTTATTTTACAATTATTAGTTGTAGGCTATGTCTTAGAACAAGTCTTCTCTGTCAATAATATTTGGCTTACTTTAGCCATGGTTGCTATTATTATCTTTAATGCTTCTTGGAATGCTTCTAAACACGGTAAAGGCATCAATAAAGCCTTCGCCATTTCTTTATCAGCAATCGGAATTGGATCACTCACTAGTTTAGCGATACTCGTCTTATCTGGTTCTCTAAAATTTACCCCTTCACAGGTGGTTCCAATTACTGGAATGATTGCCGGAACGGCCATGACGGCTCTCGGTTTGACCTTTAGAAACTTGAAACAACTTTTTGAAGATCATAGACAGGCATTCCTAGAAATGCTAGCCTTAGGAGCAAGTCCGAAGCAAGCAAGTACTCATATTAAGAAACTTGCCGTTAAATCTGGTATTCAACCAACTGTCGATAGCGTGAAAACGACAGGAGTTGTTACCTTACCGGGTATGATGTCTGGTTTAATTTTTGCCGGTGTCGATCCTACCAAAGCGATTATGTACCAAATTATGATCTCCTTTACTTTATTAGGCACCACTTCTCTAGTCTCAGCAACTGCCGCTCATTTAGCTATTCGGACCTTTTTCAATGATCGCTATCAATTAACCTTCATGCCAGAAAATAATAAAAAGTAAACAAAAACTCCCAAGAAAATATTTCTTGGGAGTTTTTATTATGCTTGATACCTTAATTGGCCATCTAAGAATGTTGCTTGTAGGTCAGCTTTTTGATTAAGCACTATAAAATCAGCTGCTAAACCTTTTCTTATTGATCCACATTCTGATTGAATCCCAACAGAACGAGCAGGGTTTAGACTCGCCATCCGAACCGCTTGATCGATTGTTGCTAGATCCCATTTTACAATATTTTGAACACCTTGTATTAATTCTAAAATAGATCCGGCTAAGTTTCCTCCATCCACTAATCGAGCTGCACCTTCACTTACTTTCACTTCAAATTCGCCTAAGCTTGAAATACCTTCTCCCATACCACCAGCCCGCATGCAGTCTGTAATCAAGACTGTCTCATCTAGTCCCCTGGCTTTAAGAGCAATATCTATAGCAGCTGGATGAACGTGATGACCATCAGCTATAATTTCAGCAAAGACATCTTTAAGACTGAGTGCTGCGCCAACCATTCCAGGATTTCGGTGGTGTAAACCAGACATTCCATTATATATATGAACAAAAATATTAGCGCCAGCTTGTACAGCAGCTTTTGCTTGGTCATAACTAGCGTCTGAATGTGCAAGCGCAGTGTGTACTCCTTGTTCTTTAGCATATTCGATGAATGGAATGACACCTTGGCGTTCTGGTGCGATAGCAATTTTATTGACTAAGCCCCCTGACAAGTCTATCCATTCGCTTAAAGCATCAATTGAGGGATCACTCATATATTTTGGATTTTGTGCGCCTTTATATTTTTCGGTAAAGAAAGGTCCTTCTAAGAAAATACCTTTAACTTTAGCTCCTTTACAAGTTTGATAATTTTTTTTAATCATCGAACAGACTGCATTTAAATTCTCAATCGAATCGGTTAAAGTTGTTGGTAAAAAGGATGTCACTCCGCAAGTCAGCAGTTGGTCAGAAATATGTCGTAGACCTTCTGGATCATTATCCATAATATCGTACCCTTGATAGCCATGAATATGTGTATCCACTAAGCCTGGAGCAATTATCAGATTCTCATAATCTTTTATTAGCTCTACATTTTCTGGCAAGTCACTGACAATTTCGCCAAATTTACCCTCATCTGTGACTTCAAGAAAGGCTTCTTCAACTACCGAACTATCTAATATAATTTGCTTTGTTTTATAGTATTTACTCATACCATCACTCCTCTTACTACATATTATACTTGTTTTTTGAAAATTATAGAATAATTTAGCCGATAACTATGCTATGATTGGATAGATAAAATTTATAAAGGAGCTTAAAATTGATTAAAGCAATAGGTTTTGATTTAGATGATACACTCTATGATCGCAATGCCGTTTATCGTAAGGTATATGAAGCCTTTCAATCTGAAACCCCTTGCAACACCCTTTTTGAATCCTTTAATCCTGTCTACCAGGATTGTTCGAAAAAACATTACCAATCCTTTATCGCCGGCAACTGTAGTAAAAGCCATTATCAATTGCAGCGAACAATTGATGCTTTTAGAACTTTCGAATATGAAATCAACTTAAATCAAGCCCAAAGATTTTTTGATTTATACAACGATTTCAAAAATCGTTTAACGCTTCGTCCAAATTTTCATGAATGCTTACTCCACCTTAAAGAAAGTTCTGTAGAACTCTTTTTACTGACCAACGGAGCCAATTCTGGTCAAAGAAGCAAAATTGAAGCCCTTGAATTAAATCAATACTTTGATGAGGACCGAATTTTCATATCTGAAGACTTAGCCTGTTCCAAACCTGATATTGAAATTTTTAATAAAATTACTAGCTCACTTGGATGTGAGAAAGATGAAATTATCTATATCGGAGATGAATGGAAAAATGACATCGAAGGGTCTTTAAGCGTTGGATGGCAAGCTATTTACTTTAATGTCCATAATAAGCCAATCCTTTATAAACATCCCTTTCTAAAAGAAATACATTTTGAGAAGGATCTTTGCAATCTACTTTATAGTCTATAAAAAAAGTCCGAGCAATTGCCCGGACTTTTTTTATAATGTTTTACCTCAAATTATTTTTCAGCATCTGTTTTTTCAGAATCATCTGTTTTTTCAGAATCATCTGTTTTTTCAGAATCATCTGAATTTTCAGTATCTTCTGATCCTTCTGTATCTTCTGACCCTTCTGTATCTTCTGATCCTTCAGTATCTTCTGATCCTTCAGTATCTTCTGTGGTTGTTGCTTCATTTTCTTCGTTAGAAGGAACATCTTGACCACCATTATTTGACTCTTGAGGAGTAGTTACTGCATTTCCTTCACTATCTACTGCTTCCTCATCTTCACTACCTTCAACTTTAAGAACTTCTAGAGTTGTAGCATCTAGAGTAATAGTCATCATTTTACCTTCAGTTGGTTCCTCTGTATTTTCATAAACAAAAACTGAAACTTCAGTAAGATCTGATTCTTCATTGAAGTAATAAACAAATTCTAAAGCTTCACCCATACCAGCTTCTTCTTCTGCAGCTTCTTTAATTTCATCAAAACCTGCTAAATCTTCAAACTCAATAGTAGGTAATGGTTCTTCAGAAATTTCTTCTTCTGTATCAGATTCGTTCTCTTCTCCGTCTGACATCATATCGTCCATTGCATCTTCAGCTTCTGTCATCATATCATCCATTGTATCTTCTGCCTCAGACACCATGTCATCCATTTCGTCTTCAGCTTCTGTCATCATATCCTCTTCTTCGTCTTCAGGAATTTCTTCTTGAGTACGAGCATCATAAGATACAGTAATATCTTCTAACGCTTCTTCGTCTGTACCTTCAATCGTAATCTCAAATGGATCTACTTCATCCATCTCGTCTTCTGACATTTCTTCATCTGACATCTCATCTTCAGTCATTTCATCATCTGACATTTCCTCTTCGGTCATTTCTTCTTCAGATTCCTCATCAGACATTCCCATTTCTGATTCGACTTCGACAGATAAATCCTCTTCTTCGTCTTCATCTTCTTCTAATGGTTGGATAGTAATACGATTAATTCCGACTTCAGGATAATCCTCTTGATACTTTTGAACGATATCTTCCAAAGCTTTTTGCATTGGACTTACTTCTTCTTCATCTTCTTCAACTGTTGTTTCATCCATTGCATCTTCAATCATTGAATCAACTGTTGTTTCACTATCTTCTTGGGCAAAAATAGAAAGGGTTGGTGCTACAGCACCTAAAGTAATAGCGCTCATTGAAACTAAAACTAATTTTTTAAAAGATTTTTTCATTGTAAAATCGCTCCTCTGTTCTTTTAGTATATATTAATCATACAACCTAAATCTTATTTAAGCCAGTAATTTGCTTGGAAAAAATTTTGATTTTTTTTAGAAGATTATTTTCACACAGTTTATTGATAGCTTTGTAATAATGAATGTGAAGCTATAGATACATATAATAGTTTATAACTTTTTTAATTTTGTTCACAATTTTTTCATATTTACCACGCTAACATTAAAAAAAGCGTTGGCAATATTGGCCAACGCTTTTTTAGATTATAATTTTTCTTTTAGCTTTTCAAGCATATCAACTGTCATCTTATCCAGATCATATTCTGCTTTAAAATTCCATTCTTCCTTAGCAGCTGAAATATCCATTTCATCTGGCCAAGATTTAGCGATACGTTCTAGAGTTGGATTAACATCATAAGTCATTTCAAAGTCTGGCATCACTTTACGAATCGATGCAGCAATCTCTTCGGGCTCAAATGACATACCTGAAATATTGAAAGCATTACGGTGAACTAATTTATCAGCATCTGCTTCCATTAAATCAATGATAGCTTGAATAGCGTCTGGCATATACATCATATCCATTTTAACACCTTGAGGAATGTTGCAGACATACTTACCGTATTTAATGGCATCATAGTAGATTTGTACTGCATAATCAGTTGTTCCGCCTCCTGGAGGTGTTACATAAGAGATTAAACCAGGGAAACGCACACCGCGTGTATCTACACCAAAGCGAGTATAGTAGTAGTCACATAATAACTCACCAGCAACTTTAGTTACTCCATACATGGTTGTTGGTCGTTGAATTGTATCTTGAGGTGTTCCAACCTTTGGAGTATCTGGACCAAAAGCTCCGATAGAAGAAGGTGTAAAGAATTGTAATTTTAAGGTGCGTGCTACTTCTAACCCATTAATCAATCCTTGCATATTAATATCCCATGCTGCTAAAGGTTTCTCTTCAGCTACAGCAGAAAGTAAAGCTGCCATATGGATTAATGTGTCTACCTCGTGTCGCTTGGCTACACTAATAAAAGCGTCCATATCTAAGACATCTAGAACTTCGAAATTAGGATGATGACATACTTTGTTTTCTTCTACCATACGAATATCGGTAGGTACAACATTTTCCTCACCATAAAGTTCATTTAACTTAACGACTAATTCTGATCCAATTTGCCCTAAAGATCCGGTAATTAAGATTTTTTTCATGATATCCTCCTAGATTACACCTAATTCTTTACCAACTTTTTCATATACGGCGATTGCTTGATCTAGCATTTCTTTAGTATGTGCAGCTGTTGGCATGTTTCTCACACGACCTGTTCCTAATGGAACAGTTGGGAAAACGATTGATTTAGCATAAACACCCTCTTCTCTTAAACGTTTAGAGAAAGCTTGAGCTAATTTTTCTTCGCCTAGAATAACCGGTGTAATTGGCGTTTCCGAGTTACCAATATTAAAGCCTAGTGCTTTTAACTCCGCTTTAAGGTAGTTTCCATTTTCCCATAGACGATCATGTAATTCTGTTGATTCCATTAAGATATTAATAGATTCAGTAGCAGCTGCAGCATCGCCTGGTGTTAAAGAAGTTGAGAATAGGAATGGACGTCCAGCTACTTTTAACCAGTCTATCAATTCTTGAGTACCAGCTACATATCCACCCACAACACCTAGCGCTTTTGAAAGCGTTCCAATTTGTAAGTCAATCTTATCAGATAGACCGAAGTGCTTAACTGTACCGGCACCTTTACCCATAACTCCTGAACCATGCGCATCATCCACATAAGTAATTAAGTTGAATTCTTCTGCAATTTTTACGATTTCTGGAATTTTAGCTACGTCGCCATCCATAGAGAATACACCGTCAGTAATATACATTACCTTTTTGTATAATCCAGATTCAGTTGCTTCTTTAGCCTTAGCGCGTAAATCATCCATATCTTGGTGTTTTACTGGAATAATTTTAGCACGTGATAAACGACATCCATCAATGATTGAAGCGTGGTTCAAAGCATCTGAAAGAATAGCATCTTCTTTGTTCATGATGGCAGAAATAGCAGCCATGTTACAGTTGAATCCTGATTGGAAAGCAATTGCAGCTTCTGTCTTCTTAAATTCTGCAATTTTCTTTTCTAGAGTATTATGGACATCCATCGTACCATTAATTGTA
Source organism: Facklamia sp. 7083-14-GEN3 (assembly GCF_024742075.1). GTDB lineage: Bacteria > Bacillota > Bacilli > Lactobacillales > Aerococcaceae > Facklamia. The sequence goes on from NZ_JANSGD010000001.1 coordinate 887,959, forward strand.
CGAACCGCACCTGCACCTACTCCATATTTATCAACAGTTTTTTTAGCTACTTCTTTTAAACGTTCTGAAGTTGCTAACCCAAGATAGTTGTTTGAAGATAAGTTGATAAGTTCTTGTCCATTAATTTCAATGATCGGTCCGTTTGCAGAAGTTAAGGCCTCAATCTCGTTATAGAGATTCTTTTCTTTTTTTTCTGCAATTGCCGCTGATAAAAATTCGTGTAAACTTTGTACCAATTATATTTCCCCCTTAATTCATTTCCTATATTATAAAACGCTTCCAGATTTAAAGCAAATACAATCTCAATTATGATTAATTCCTTATTAATTTCTCATTATTTTCTTATTCTAAAGGTAAGTAGACTAGTTCTGATTGTTACTAAAATATTGAGTCGACTGAACAGCCTTTCTCCAACCTTTATATAAATTTTCACTTCGATTTATTGACATTTGCGGTTTAAAAGTTTTAGCAGGTTTAACTAATCGTTGAATTTCTTCAATGGACGACCAATAGCCGACCGCTAAGCCTGCTAAAAACGCAGCTCCCAATGCAGTAGACTCCAGATTAGATAGACGCGTAACTGCTGTGTTTAAAATATCTGCTTGAAATTGCATCAAGTAATTGTTTTTACAAGCCCCTCCATCGACTTTTAATTCTGGAATGACTACCTCGGTTTCATCCTTCATCACATCGATGATATCACGTACTTGATAAGCTAAAGACTGTAAAGTCGCTTTAACGAAATCGGTCTTGTCTGTCCCACGAGTCAAGCCAAAAACCGCCCCTCTAGCTTGAGAATCCCAATAAGGTGCTCCTAATCCTGTGAAAGCTGGCACCACATATACTTCATCCTCATTCTCAGATTGACGAGCGAGTATTTCGGATTCAGAAGATTTGCCTATCATTTCTAATCCATCCCGGAGCCATTGAATAGCTGAACCTGCTACGAAAATAGACCCTTCTATACAATAAACCGGAGGTTGATCAGGGAATTTATAAGCAATGGAAGTAGCGAGTGCATGTTGAGACAGCTTCATTTCGTGACCAATGTTCATCAAAATAAAGGCACCTGTTCCGTAGGTTGATTTGACTTGACCTTTTTTAAAAGCTAATTGCCCTATCAGTGCTGCTTGCTGATCTCCAGCCATGCCAGCTAATGGTATTTCGTGACCGTAAAAATGATAGGTAGCTGTTTTTCCGTATATTTCTGAATTTGATACTACTTTTGGTAATATTTGAGCAGGAATATTAAATATCTTTAATAGCTCTTGATCCCATTCAAGTGTATTAATATTAAATAAAAGGGTTCGTGAAGCATTTGAATAGTCAGTTATATGATGGCTTCCTCCTGATAACTTCCACATTAACCAACTATCTATTGTACCGAAGGCTAACTCACCTCACCTGCTTCAGCTCTTACTTGAGCAGTTGGGATGCAATTTAAAATCCAGCGAATTTTACTCGCTGAAAAATAAGGGTCAAGCGGTAAACCTGTCTTTTTCTTAATAACGTCTTCATAACCACTCTTTTTAACCGCTTGACAAATTTCACTTGATTGCCGCGATTGCCAGACAATCGCGTGATAGATAGGCTCTCCGCTTTCACGGTCCCAAATGACTGTCGTCTCCCTTTGATTAGTGATTCCGATTGCTACTATTTGCTTAGGTTGAATATCACCATTAATCAAAGCTTGAGAAATAACGGATTGAACGGACTGCCATATCTCATTGGCGTCTTGTTCTACCCAACCAGATTGAGGAAAAAATTGTTTAAATTCTTTTTGAGCACTGGCTATAAACTCACCTTGGTGGTTTACTATGACTGCTCGAGTGGATGTCGTCCCTTGATCGATTGCCATTACATATCGGTCGTCTAACAAAATTAAGCACCTCTCTTTAATCGTGTAAATAAGTGATTGTATTATAATTCTTGTCAAAAAACTTCTCAAGTTTCTCTAAAATAAGACTTGTATTCTATTATTTTAAAGGTATAATTAAGACAAGAATCTTAAATAAGGACAATTGTTGTCGGTAGGAGGTATTATCATCGGACTCAATTCTAACGAAAAGCGTGTTTTAGATTTAATTAAACAAGACCCTTTTCTTACTCAGGCCAAACTTGCTGAAATTTTGAGCATTAATCGGTCTACTCTAGCCAATATTGTGTCTTCACTTACACAAAAACGCTACTTGCAAGGTAGAGCCTATATTGTTAATGAACCAGCTGATATTTTTTGTATTGGGGCTATGAATATTGATCGTATCTTTCAGTTAAAAACAACTTTACTTAAAGCCACATCTAATCCTGTTAACTCAACAGTGACCGTTGGAGGAGTGGCACGGAATGTAGCAGAAAATCTTGGTAGGATGGAACTCTCAGTGAGTTTACTATCTTTAGCGGGTATCGATGCTGATTTTGAAGAAATTAAGGCTGTTACCCAGCCCTTTGTGAATTTAGACCATGTGAAAGCTTTAGAAAATCACAATACATCCTCCTACACTGCCATTCTCGATGAAACAGGACAGATGGAAGTAGCCTTTGCTGATATGGAGATTTGTGATCAAATGAATGCAGAATGGATTACTAATTACCATCTGCAAATTGAAAATTGTCAATTCATTGCTATGGATCTTAATCTCACTCAATCTGCTGTTGAACAAGTCATGAATTTAGCGAGAAAGCAACAAATACCTCTGCTGGTTATTCCCGTTTCTGGACCAAAAATGAACCATCTGCCAGAGAATTTAAAAGGAATCACATGGTTAATTGTTAATCAGGATGAATCTGAAGAATACTTTAATCATAAAGTTAAGACGGAGGATGATTTTTTAACTGTCGCTAACCTTTGGATTGATCGTGGAGTGGAAAATGTCATTATCACTCGTGGTACTAAACCATTACTGTATTTGAATCAAACGAAAGAGGCTTTATACTACCAACCTCCTAATAACCCTAGGTTAGTGGATGTAACAGGGGCTGGCGATTCCTTTGTAGCAGGATTAATATATGGTCTCAAAAAAGAATACGCTCCAAGTGAAGCCATTCACTATGGTATCACTAACTCTTATTACACTGTACAATCTCCTTCCACGGTTAGAAAAAATCTTAATGCTCAGCTGATTGAAGAAGAACGCCAAATGATCGGAAATTGTCAAATAAATTAAAAGAAAGAGGAATATAACAATGAATCAAATTTATAATAAAGAAACTAGTAACGCTATGAGTCATCCCCTACTATCTATCTCTCAAGAAGTTCAAGCAGCAATTATTCAACAAAAACCGATTGTGGCTTTAGAATCTACGATCATTTCTCACGGAATGCCCTATCCACAAAACGTTAAAATGGCACAACAAACTGAACAAATTATTCGTGATCACGGAGCCGTACCAGCAACCATTGCCATTATGAATGGCCAATTTAAAATTGGTCTAGAAGAAGAAGACTTGGAAATCTTAGCTACAGCAAAAAATGTAGCTAAAGTATCCAGAAGAGACTTAGCCGAAGTAATTGCCAATAAACAATTAGGTGCAACGACAGTAGCTACAACCATGATTGGTGCGCACCTAGCTGGTATTAAAGTATTTGTAACAGGCGGTATTGGTGGGGTTCACCGTGGATACACTGACCACATGGATGTATCTGCTGACCTTGAAGAATTAGCACAAACCCCTGTCACAGTAGTATGTGCTGGCGCTAAAGCTATTTTGGACTTACCAAGAACCTTGGAATACTTAGAAACTAAAGGTGTTCCCGTTACTGGTTATCAGACTGATTATCTTCCAGCCTTTTATTCTTCCACCTCACCTTACCGTTTAACGAGTCGCGCTGATTCTGCAGAAGAAATTGCTCAAAGGATGATGGCTGCCGACCAATTAGATTTAAAAGCCGGCTTATTGATTGCAAACCCTATTCCTAAGGAACATGAAATCCCTAATGATGAAATCAATGCTATTATTGATCAAGCTCTAGCTGAAGAAAAAGAAGCTGGCGTCCATGGTAAGGAATCTACCCCTTTCTTATTAGCAAAAATTGTTGAATTGACTGAAGGTCGCTCATTAGAAACTAATATTCAATTGGTTTATAATAATGCTAAATTAGGTGCAGAAATTGCGGTTCAGTATCAAATGAAAAACTAATTAAACATATAAGCCTCTAATTCGGATTATTTCCGAATTGGAGGCTTATATATATTATAATAAATTATTAACTAATAAAGGAAACGCTTGCTTTATCGACCTTATAAAGGTATATTATAGTTAAAACAAATGGAGGTATTCTATGAAAAAATTATTTACATTATCGGCAGCTGCTTTAGCACTTGGTGCAGCTACTTTACCCGCAGCATCAGTTGCAGCTCAAGGCCAAATTTCACCAGTTATTATCACAGACGTTGGTGGAGTGGACGACAAATCTTTCAACCAATCAGCTTGGGAAGGTTTACAAGCTTATGGTGAAGAAAATGAATTAGAAGAAGGTCCTGGTGGATTCTTCTATCTTGAATCTAAATCAGATTCAGATTATGTAACAAACATCAATACGGCTATCCAAGGTGGATCAAACCTTATCTTTGGTATTGGTTATAAATTACAACCCGCTATTGATGAAGCAGCAGGACAAAATCCAGACGCTAACTTTGTTATTGTAGACTCTGTGGTTGAACAAGATAACGTAGCTTCTATTACCTTTAAAGATAATGAAGCAGCTTTCTTAGCAGGTGTTGCAGCAGCTATGACTACTAAGACAGACCACATCGGTTTCATCGGTGGAGTTGAGTCTGAAGTAATTGACCGTTTCGAAGCTGGATTCGTAGCAGGTGCTAAAACAGTTAACCCTGATATCGAAATCTCAATCGAATACGCTGGTCACTTTGCAGATGCTCCTAAAGGAAAGCAATTAGCAGCTTCAATCTACTCTAGTGGCGCTGACATCATTTATCACGCTGCGGGTGGAACTGGTCAAGGAGTCTTCTCAGAAGCTAAAGACCGTGTATCAAATGATCCTTCTCAAGAATTATATGTCATTGGTGTAGACTTAGACCAAGACGCTGAAGGTTTAATTGAAATTGATGGTGAAGAACGTCACTTAACTTTAACTTCTACTTTAAAACAAGTTGGTGAATCAGTGAAAGCATTTACTGAAAAAACACAAGCTGATGGTTTTGAAGGTGGAGTTCAAACATTAGGTTTAGCTGACGGTGGTGTAGACCTTACAACTGAATTCTTAACTGACGAAGTTAAGAAAGCCGTTGAAGATTATAAACAACAAATCATTGATGGAGATATCGTTGTTCCTGAAAAACCAGGTGAAGAAATGACTTCTAATGAAGATGCTGACGCTGAAAAAGCTGAAGACGAAACAGAAGAAGAAACTGCTGAAGAAGCTGAAGAAACTGAAGAAACTGAAGCAGAATAATAATTAAAAGTTAATTATAAAAAGAGCAAGCTTGATTTATCTTAAGCTTGCTCTTTTTTATTTGAATCTAGCCAACATTTTCTCTTTTAGGAATATTATGACAAAAGTTTCTTATAATATTAAATTATTCTAAAATGAAAGTAAAAATTTATTTTATTAATAAATGTCAGAAAATGATTTCTTTTGGTGTATTAAGGATAAGAAAGGAGGAAATACTTTGGACTTAGATAATAAAATTATAAAACTAATTAGAAAGAGAAACGAAAAAGGCATTCGCTATCTGATTGAGAAATATGGCGGTCTTTTATATGCTGTTATTCGAAAACACTCACAAGGTTATTCTGCTTATCATGAGGAATGTTTTAATGATGTTCTTCTAGCCGTTTGGAAAAATATTGAACAGTTTGATCCCAAAAGATCAACCTTTAAGAACTGGATAATGGCAATTGCTCGCTATCGCGCTTTGAATTTAGTAAGGAAAAATCAGCAAGACTACTCTAACTTAACAATAAATGAAGAGATTATCTCAGAACAAGAAGATACTATCGACGGATTTATTCTAAGAGAAGATGTGAATCAAATGATACAAGCACTTTCTCCTCAAGATCAAAAAATATTTATTAAATTATTTTTCCAAGGTTTAACGACAGATGAAGTCGCTCAAGACTTAGATACAAATAAAAATACTATTTACCAACATTTGTCACGTGCTAGAAAAAAATTAAGAAAGGAATTTAATTATGACAAATATTTATGATTTATTAAATGATACCGAAGTCGAGATGAATGATTATCAAGAATTAGAGTTGGATGTGCAAACCAAAAAAAATCTTTGGCATAACTTTCGTAAATTGGATCCTTCCAATCATAAACCAGTAGCGTTCAACTCTACTCTTGCTATTATTACTGCTTCTTTTTTACTAATGATCAGTCCACTTGGAGGATCTATCCATGCCTTAACTATTAAATTAGTGGATGAGATCAGTTTTTCAATGGGCCAGTCCCTAGGTCTATCCTACCAAGGGAAGACATTTTCCATCAATCAAACAGCTAAAATAGGCGACTACACAGTCAAAGTCATTGATCTTATCCTAGATCAAAAATCAATGACGATCAATTATTTACTTGAAGGTGACGATTTAACTGTTGAAAACCCTCCAATAGAAATTAATCAACAATTACTAATCAATGGCGAAGAAGCAAGTATCTCTTCATATAGTGGTGGTACAGGAAAGGTGCAAGGTCATGTTCTCAATAATGTTACTACTTATACTTTTGATAAACCAATTAAATTAGAAAAGCAAAATGAGATTGTATTTCAACTGACTGGTTGGTTTGATCCTTGGAATAAAAAAGTTATTAGTCAGGAAAGCGCACGATTTACTTTCCAAGGAGATCCTGAAGCCTTATCTGGAGACTCCCTTTACCTCGAGAAAGATCAAATCATAGAAACTGATAGGGGCGAATTACGGCTAACGCAAATCCGACTCCATCCCTATGCCACAAATTTTGTTTTTAAAGAAGAAATTAATGATTCCAACCCTCGAGGATTTTATGAGTTAGAACTTGAAGATAAAAAAGGTCGTAAAATTACTTTTTATGAATCTGTTACCGTGTCTAGTCCGGATAATAAAACAGTTGAAAGTACTTTTGACTTCAAAAATTATGAGGCTGAATTCACTCAGGAAGATTTATTAAAGATGGACGAAGTTAAAGCCAGATTATTATTTACAGAAATGGGCGACACAATTAAAGATAAAAATAGTTTATCCATTTACGATGGAAATAAAAAACCAACAGAAATTGTCAGCGATACTTTCACAATTAAATTAAAATAAGATTTAAAGTCAAAAGAAGAGAAGGTACTCTACCTTCTCTTCTTTTGTAATTTTTAGTTAAATATATTGATTAAAAGTAAGTAACATATTGACTTAAATGTTAGAATTGGATAGAATACATTTATATCTTTGTATGGGGGGCGTAGCTCAGTTGGGAGAGCGCTACAATGGCATTGTAGAGGTCGTCGGTTCGAGACCGATCGTCTCCATTTCATATATCAGATAATTATAACCACCACTAGAAACCTTGATATTAAGGCGTTTCTAAGGGTGGTTATTTTGTTTGATATCGAATTTTCTGAATCAGAACGTGTGACTTTTCGTGAGACTTTTTAAATCTCACTAAAACTAAAAATCCCCCTACTCTTTTAAGAGTAAGAGGGTTATTAGTATTTATTCCACCATATCGACGCGAATAAGGTCATCAATTAGAATATATAAGTAATCACCTTGAGCCTTGACTGCTATCTTGTCAAAATCAAAGATATCAATCACTCCATCAATGAAAGACGTTTTCTTTTTAGAATCGAGGTAAGTAAACCTTATCTCTAGCTTTTGAACGTAAGCCTAATTGAGCAGCATAAGCTTTTACTGCGGGCTTTGACGCTTGTAAACGTCCTCTCCCGTGTTGTATTCTTTCTTGAGCGTCGCTGTGTGCTCAGATAAGAAGAAGCCCATTCACTTGGCCATCTTCCGGTCTTGATACTCCCGTGCTGCTTTTGATTTTAAATAAGAACGATCTACGCCCATATAATCACTTCCTTAAGAACAATTATACGGACATACGTTCTTTCTGGTGAAGTAGGTTATTAGTGTAAGTTATCACTACTTTGCAGATTAACCGTAGCTGTACTTTCATCAAATGGCATAAAATAATGTTCTTTTTGATTTATCAAACAGTCATCATTTAGCTATGGTCGGCAGGCGGTGACTGTTTTTATTCTTCAATTGAAATAATGTCATTATTTTTCTGGCTATATGCCAATAGGTAAATGGTATCAACTTCAGTAATGTAATCAGTAACAACTGCATCTGAATTATTGTCTAAGTCTTGTACTAATTCTTTAGTCTTTTCTCGGAGGTCACGTATTTTATCTTGATCCTCTTCTGTTCCTTGACCACTTTTAATGCGATCGTTTGCTTCTGCGATAGAAAAATCCGTCAACGTAATTCTATACTCTGTGTGAGGTTCAGCAATATCATTAGTTGAGACTCCTTCGTTTATTTCAAAACGAATATCATCTCCAAAGAGTTCTTTTGCTTTAGATTCCATATCCTTCAACTCAATGGTTGTAGTTACTTCAAATGGTTCTTCAGTAGTTTCATCATTATCGGCAAGATTTTTTGAATTCCCACAAGCCGACAATACAAAAACCATCGATAATAATAAGATTGATTTTTCATAATAGACCTCCATTGATAGATTTATACTTACTTGAAATTTTGCATCCAATTAAAATACATAGCGACAAGATTTTCTTTTAATAATAGTATAGTATAAATATAAGAAATATAAAAAAATAACCACCACTATTAAGCGATGGTCATTCTCCTACTTTCAAACACCTCACCTACATTTTAATCTGAAAACATTTATTCTAGTTTGGTTTATCTGGCATATAAATATCCAAGCCACTATCATCAAAGCTAGGGTCTACTTTCCTATCTTCCTTGTAAACTAAGTCAATATAATAACCACAATCTTTGTAGTTTCTATTTAATAGGTATTTATAAATCCTTTACACTTGAGACAAGCGAAGATGTCGTCCAGTGCATAATAGGTATTTAGCTTGTAACACTTGCTACAGCACAACGGGCAAATAAACCAGTATCTAAAGCACCCATAGTTTCTTGGTGTCTTAATTTATAATCACCGATTATAATCAACATATTCGCGCTTTTAAGTCAATAGAATATTCTGCAATATAAATGTCGCTTTTATGCTTAGTCGTAATTGTTTTACTTTTATTTATATATTGATTCAATAAGTTAATTGGTATTAAAAATGAACCTACTCTTCACTTGTTCATCTTTTAATTATCCAAATAATTAAAAAATTTAAGATTTTAAACTTACATATTGTTAAATAAATGAATAAAAGAGTCTACTGTAATTTCAGTAGACTCTTTATATATTTATTGAATTTGAATTTACCAGTTAGATTATTTAATTACAACTTTATCTTGCTCTAATTCTCTTTCTGCACCCATTTTACCAGCATAGGCAGAAATTACTAAACCTAAAACTGCTCCAATGAAAGCGTAGATTGAATATTTAGAAGCTTCATTCATGACATCGTTAGTAGTTTCGACACCTTCATCGATAGCTTCTTTTGCATCATTCTCAAGACGATTGATTTCTGTTTCAGCATTAGCTAATAAATCTTTAGCTTGTGCTTGAGCTTCTTCATATGATTCCATGATGTTAGTAGTTGCTTCTTCAGCTTCTTCATCATTTAAATCAGTATTTTCATCAATTGCATTTGATAAAGCATCTTCATCTAAACCTTCATCAATTGCAGCCATACGATCTTCGATATTGGCGTAAACTTCATTCATCGCTTCATCGACAGGCTTACCATCAACTACGACACTCTTAGCTGCATTTTGAATATCAGTTACAGTATCATCTAATTGATTTTGTAAATAATCTGGTTGTAATTGCTCAATTTCAGTATCTTCCAATACATCTTGTACTTCTTGGTCTAAGTTGGATGTATCGAGCTGTAGATTTTCTGCTACAGCATTAAATGCCTCTTCGGTTAAATTACCTGCAGTTTCTGAAACATTTCCTACTGCATCTCCAACAGTACTAGTTGTTGCACCAAACATAGCTCCAATTGTATTGAAAGTTCCCGTCACTGCTGATGAAGCCAATACTACAGCTACTATTAAACCTGTAGCCCATGTTAAGAAACCATGAACCATACCCGCACGGTGTGCTGTATAACCAGCGATAAATCCACCACCAGCTAAACTTAATACCAATGAAACGATTGTCCATATAATTAAGCCCATTCCAACACCATCTAAAGGATCAGCAGCGGTTAAATCTGTAACTCCAAGTCCGATAGCTGCCCCAATTAAAGAGAACAACATGCTTAAAGCAACGAAAGTAACTAAACCAGCTAAAACGGCACGCCATGATAAGTTTTCTCCTATACGATGATGGCGTCCATGAAGATGTCCTAATCGATGATCATGATGTGAAGTATGAGCGTGGTTGTCATAATCCTTAGTAGAATCCTTTACTACAACTTTACCTTGTCCCCCAACAGTAGACTCAACATTCTGCTTATCTAGTTCATTATTCATATAAATCCCTCTTTCTTAAAGTTTTAACACACAAGGTGTTTTAAAGCACTATTTATCTTTATAGTAGTGATAGTTACTATATAATAATTGCATTGACAAATAGCTCTTATAAAACTCTCCTTATCCTAAGCATACTAGCTTATGTGTAAAAATTCAAATATAAAGCTTCATAAAGGCCCATTTAATCATATTCTCATAAAAAAATAAGAAAAGGGTTAGCTTTAAAAGCTAACCCTTTTAATTTATATAGGTTTATTCAGCAGTAACTTCTTTAGATAACTCAATGGCGGTATCTGTAGTATCTTCTATATCGTGTTTCAAATTAGTGAAACTTTCAAGGATTTCTTCAAATGATTGCCCAATTTCTGCTTTTAATTCGTTAGCTGAATGAGCTAAAACTTCTTTAAAATCAGAATCATCATTCTGATTAGCAAGAGAATGCTGAGTTTCTTCAATTGAACTAAATAATTGATCTTTCAAGTTTGTAAGAGAAGATCTTAGCTCCTCCGCTGTTTCTGAAAAAGATACCTTAGCATCTTCACTTGCTAAAGCAGCAACATCAGATAACTCTTGTCCTTTTTTAAGAGCAAGCTCCTTATAAGCAGCCAATTGGTCGCGCGCTTCCACACTCGATTCTGATAATTTCTTTCGATATTCCTCTGTTTTTTCAGGGTATAGATAATTAACTACCGCATAGGCTCCTGCAAGGCCTGCAACCATACCGATAACTGTTTTTAATTTGGCCATATTTTTTCCACTCCTTAAATCTTTTTTAAGAAGAATTCATTTAAAGACCTTCTTAATAGTTAAATATTAACAGATAAAGCCTTTTCACTCAAGAAAAGTGCTTAATAAAAGACACCTCAACCAATACAAGGTGTCTAGGGTGTATGTAAGTCAGGGTATTATTTTTTCTTTTTGCCATCATATATCATTGCAAGACCACCAATTAAGGCAACCACTGCAATTACAATTAAAAACCATGTAGCCATTTCTCCTGTTTGTGGTAACATTTTTCTACCTCTTTCCTAAATAATACATTAATTTTACATCAAATAAATTTAAAAGAAAAGCCAAGACACATGTCTCGGCTAAATGATTAATGATACATTTTTTTATACTCAGCTAATTCAGCTTCATTACAATAAACATAGTGTTCTGGTAATACTTCGCGAATTTTTGGTAAATCTGATGAATAATCATGCATATCAGGATCATAAACTTTAAGCTTAACTTTACGCGCTAATTCTGGATCAGGAATTGGAACAGCGGATAATAGTGCTTGAGTATATGGATGAATTGGATTGCGGAATAATTCTTCAGTTTCAGCAACTTCCAAGATACGTCCATTACGAATTACAGCAATACGATCTGAAATATATCTTACTACAGATAAATCGTGAGCGATAAAGATGTAAGTTAAACCTTTTTCGCGCTGGAATTTACGCAATAAGTTAAGAACTTGATCCCGAACAGATACATCAAGTGATGAAATAGGCTCATCAGCAATAACTAATTCTGGCTCCATAATCAAAGCACGAGCAATCCCAATACGTTGACGTTGTCCGCCTGAGAACTCATGAGGATAACGGTACATATGCTCAGATAATAGCCCAACTTCTTTAAGCATATTCTCAACTTTTTGTAATCGATCTTCTTCATCTTTAAATAAATTAAAGTTATAAAGTCCTTCTGAGATAATATACTCAACTGTTGCACGATCATTTAAAGAGGCAGATGGATCTTGGAAAACCATTTGAATACTTTCAATAAGTTCTTTACGTTCTTTTTCTGATAACTTAGTATTAATGCGTTTACCCTTAAAAAGAATTTCTCCTCCAGAAGTCTTATTTATCCCGTTAATAGCTCGACCAATAGTCGTTTTTCCAGAACCAGATTCACCTACTAGGGAAAGAGTCTCACCTTTGAATACATGAAAGGTTGCATCTTTTACAGCAACAAACTTGTCTTTACCTTCTCCAAAAGTAATCTCAAGATCGTTTACTTCAACTAATTTTTCTCTATTTTTCTCCATTTGCTAACTCCTCTCTAAGAGCTGCATCTGCTCCGTGTACTTTCTTCAATTTCTCATGAAGATTGTGAATAACAGATGGTTTTTCAGCTTCCGGTGCTCGAGGATCTAATAACCATGTTTTTGCATAGTGAGTATCCGAAACTTTAAACATAGGTGGTTCAGCTTCATAATCAATTTTCATTGCATAAGGACTACGTGGAGCAAAGGCATCACCTTCAATCTTAGTGTAAAGAGAAGGTGGTGTTCCTGCAATTGAGAATAGATCTTCTTCCGGATTAGATAATTGTGGTAATGATGATAAAAGTGCCCATGTATATGGATGTCTTGGATCATAGAAAATATCTTCTACAGTTCCAGTTTCAATTACTTGACCGGCATACATAACTGCAACACGATCTGCAATTTGCGCTACTACACCCAAATCATGAGTAATAAAGATCGTTGTAAAATCATACTCTTTTTGCAAATCTTTTAACAATCTTAGTATTTGAGCTTGAATCGTTACATCTAAAGCAGTTGTTGGTTCGTCACAAATTAAAACTTTCGGACGACAAGCTAAGGCAATAGCGATAACAATACGTTGACGCATTCCGCCTGAATATTCAAACGGATAATCATCAAAACGTTTTGCAGAATCTCGAATACCAACTCTTTCCATTAAATCAATTGCTATTTCTTTTGCTTCTTTTTGCGAAACATTGCGATGTTTTGTAATTACTTCGGTTATTTGAGTACCTATTGTTAATACTGGGTTTAACGAAGTCATTGGGTCTTGGAAAATTGTCGCCATTTCTTTACCACGGTATTTTAACCATTGTTTGTCTGAAGTAAAGTTTTGTAATTCATCGCCTTTATATATAACTTGACCCTCAGGAATACTACCATTTTTTTCAAGCATTCCTGTAAAAGTTTTAGTCAAAACAGATTTTCCAGATCCAGATTCTCCTACTAAAGCAAGAACCTCTCCTTCATAAAGATCTAAGTCGATACCACGAATAGCAGTCAATTCAGAGTCACGAACCTGAAATTTAACAACCAGATCTTTTATTTCTAATATCTTTTTCTTTTCTGTCATTTCAATTGCCTCCTATATGTGATTCTTAGGGTCAGTTGCATCAGCTAATGCTTGACCCACAATGTAAAGAGAAACTGAAATCAAAGCAAGAACAGATACAGGAATCCAGAATAAATAAGGTTTTGAAGCGATGTTAGTGGAATACTTCTGAATTAATCCACCTAAAGAAACAATATCAGCTGATAATCCAACCCCAATAAAGGATAAGAACGTTTCTGTCGCAATAAATCCTGGTAAAACCCTAGAAACATCAGTAGTTATAATTGATGTTAAATACGGCAAAATGTTTTTAAAAATCATTCGTCTTGCTGGTGTCCCAAGCGTTTTTGACGCTAAATTATACTCCCGATCACGCATAATCATTACTTGTACACGAATAAAGTAAGCCGTAAAAATCCAAGAAGTTAAAGTCATTGCAAATAGTAAATTCCAAAAGCCATTTCCTAAAGAATAAGCTAAGACCATAATAATTAATAGTGGTGGAATATTAGCAAAAATATTATAAACTTCTAGCATAAAAACGTCTATTTTTTGTGACATTCCCCAGAACGCACCAACTATTACTCCAACCGTTATAGTGACTAAAGTCGCTAAAACTGTTATCGAGATTGATGTTTTTGCACCAGACCAAGTAGCATCAAATAGTGATTGTCCATTAGCATCAGTACCGAACCAATGCTCTGCATTCGGTTCAATGTAACGAGCTGATAAATCATTAATATTAGCAGTATCCATTGGATCATAACCAGAAAAAATAGGTTGAATAAATGACATTAAGATGATTGCTAACATTAGAATCAAGAAAAAGATAGCTACTTTATTCTTACCAAAAGTTCTCCAAACTGATTGCCAATAAGAGTACTTTGGTGAATCAATTTTTTCAGCTTCTTTTTCATTTGTTTCTACGAAATGAAAAGAAGCATCATTAATATTTGGTTGTACTTCCATTATTTATCCTCCTTCACTTCTAGGCGGATACGTGGATCCACAAGAGTCATCGCGATATCACCTAACATGATTGAGATAACCCCTAAAACTGAGAATATAAAGATTAAGCCCACGGTAATTGGATTATTATGTGAAAGAATTGCATCTGGCAACATTTTACCCATTCCAGGAATAGCAAATACTTGTTCAGTGATTGTCGCTCCAGCAATTGAGAAAATAATTGCTCCAGGAACACCATTCACAATTGGGATAATTGCATTTCTAAATATATGTTTGCGGGATATTTCCGATTGAGTTAAACCTTTTGCCTTAGCAAATTTAACGTAATCAGATGACTGCTGGTCTACCATATAGCGTCGAATCCACATTACTGAACCAGATAGGGCTAGTAAAGCTAAAACAATAACTGGCATTATGTAGGATTTAATATTTCCTGGTCCAAAAATCGGGAATATATCTGGTAATCCGAAGAATTTATTACCAACATAACGACCAAAGAAAATGAAAGCAACTGAAGGAACAGAAATCAATAATGTGATAATTGCCGTTCCTAACTTATCTACCCACTGACCTTTGTATCTTGCCATAGCCATTGCCATTGGAATAGCAATGATATACATTAAAGTAATTGATGCGATACCATTTCTAAAGGAAATCATCATCATAGATGGATCTTCATTATTTGAATCTGCACCAGCATAATTAGATCCTTCAAACATACGCTTTTCTGTTAAAGAAAGCTCATTAGTTGGTTTATAATAACGTGTATATGGATTAATTGCTGATTTAAACTTTTTACCATCTGGCATTGTAATTTCTTCTGTTACTGAACGACCTTGTTTGTTTGTAATAACATCAACAACAGGTTTTCCAGCAAACGTTGGATAAGAAACACCTAAATTGATTTTAAGGATATTCTGGTGTATAAAAGGGAATTTATTATTGAAATAAATTTGATAATAGTATTTTGTACCTGAAGCGGTTAATGCCCAACCAGCTGTTGCGTCGTTAGTAATTTTATATCCACGTTCTAGATCAGGATTTTCTGGATCCTTAATACGCCAAGGGTGATCAACCTCAATCAGATTTGTATAAAAATTCAAGACCCTTGCACCGATTGAAACTTCATCGGTAGCAAAATAGCCTCCGCTTATCGGAAGTTGACCTACTTCCCAATTTCGGTTTTGTTCTTGCCATTTGTCAATAATTGCTTGATTCTCAGGACTTTCTTGATTTGTAAATTCTGGAAAGTCTTTTTGAACTTCCTCTTGAAAGTCACGTTGATTTAAATAATTTATGTAACCCATTCGGTCAAAAGCGCTATTTTGATATTCTAAAAGTTGATCAGGTTGTGATTTTAATTTAGCAATTGCAGGGTCATCTTTGAAGATTGAATTTCTCGGCACCAGTGAAAAAATGGCTAAATACACTAAAGTAGTAACCATAAAAATCGAAAAAAGTGACCGAAGAATTCGTTTGAATAAGTATTTTTTCATTTGAATCCTCCTATAATAAATGAAAAAGGCCAATTTCTCAGCCTTTTTCATCTAAGATTACATTTTTTTGACTATTCAGCCGCTTCTTCAGTTTCTTCAGCTGAATCTTCTTGAGTTTCATCAGCTGATTCTTCTTCAGTTTCTTCAGCTGATTCTTCCATCATTTCTTCTTCAGAAGCAGACTCATCAGTATCACTTCCACTAATTTCACTTGAGATACTTGATCCGTCTAATTTGTTAGCTGACCAATTATCATAAGCTGCTTGCCATTGTTCAAACGAAACAGGTTCAGATTGAACTTTTACGAATTTGAATCTACGTTGACCAGTACCAGCAAATGAGTAAGGACCAGAGAAAGGAACAACATTTGTAACACGTAGATTTGATCCTAAAGTGTTAAATGGAATTGCGATTGCAGCATCAGTCAACCAAGCTTGTGCCTTAGCATAAGCGTCATAACGAGCATTTAAGTCATCATTAATAGCGTCAGCTGCGTTTACTAATTCAGCATATTCATATAAACCTGAAGCTTCGCGCGCTTCTGCATATGGATCTTCTTGGCCTTCTTTAAGAATTGGGTCGAAACCAATTGGAACTAAGAAAGTACCATTAGTAGGTAAATAAATATCTAAGAAAGTAGATGGGTCTAAATAGTCAGGAATCCAACCAGATTCATTGGTGAAGTCATAGTCAACTTCAGCTGCTACAGTAGCATTAAATGTAGCATTCAAGTATGTATCTTGATTTAGAAGTACTGGATTAACTACAACATTTTCAGAACCTAAAACATCTTCTAGAGAAGCTTTTAAAGATTTAGCTGTATTAACAGCCTGAGGAACTGTTTCTAAAACTGGAATATCTAATTGAATTGGGTAATCTACACCCTCTAATTCAGATTTTGCTTGTTCCAATAATTTCTGAGCTTTTTCTGGATTGAAGAATGCATCTTGTCCATCTTCTAAGTTAATTCCCTCATAAAGTTCTGGGTTCATTTCTTCGAGATGGCGTGCTACTGCTTCTCCAAATGACTCATCATCTAACATAACAAATTCTGGAGCAACTAATAAGTTACGGATATCAGTGTCCGCAAATTCTTCACCAAATTTTTGAGTCATGTAAGTATGCTTATCAAAAGCAAACATAATAGCTTGACGGAAAGCTTTATTTAAAACTGCTTGATGTGTGTCTTCGTGTTGTTTATCAGTAGTTTTACCAGTTGCTTCATGCTTCAAGCGATTTAAGTTAAACTGTAATAAGAATGCAGATCCAGTACGTTGTTGTTGTGTGATATAACCATCAAATTCTTCTTTAACATCGTCATAGATTGGTAAAGTAGGATTTACTAAGAAGTAAGAAACAGCTCCATCTTTGTATAAACGATAGAATACTTCCGGGTCAGAACCATCATTGTATGTATATTGAACTGTATCTAAGAATACATTATCAGCGTCCCAATAGTTTTCGTTCTTAGTATATTCAATTTCTGATTTAGCAGTTAAGTTAGAAAGTAAGAAAGCTCCATTGTATAAAATTGAATCTGGAGTTAATGAACCGAAATCATCTCCAACAGAATCTAAAAACTCCTGATTGATTGGATATAAGATACCATAAGTTGTTTTTGAGTTAAAATATGGTTCTGGCTCTTCAAGAGTATATTCTAGGGTATAATCATCAATGGCCTTAACCCCAACCTCTTCAAAATCAGTAATTTTACCATTTACATAGTCGTTAAGACCCTTAATAGATGATTGTACAATAGGTAACATTTCTGATTGAACATCAACCGCATGTTTCAATCCAGTTACAAAGTCATGCGCTGTTGTTTCAGCCACTTCGTTACCATTGTTATCATACCACATGATACCTGGACGGATTTTATATGTGTAAACTAATCCATCTTCAGAAACTTCATGAGATTCTGCAACTGATGGAATGTAGTTACCGAATTGATCGTTTTCATACAATCCATCGATAAAGTTAACTGTGTGACTAGTGTTGGAGTCACGCATAGAGAATGTATAGTCCAGTGAAGTAGGGTCTCCTAAATAAGTAGCCTTATATTCTGGAACTAAGTCTCCAACAATTTCATCTTGTGCTGAAGCCATTAAAGGTGATACAGCGGAACCTAAAGTCAAAGCAGTAACAAAAGAAACAACTACTTTTCTTAATGATTTCTTCATTAATTTTCCTCCTTATAATTGAACAGAGCAACTAACAATAATGTTTTTTCTAGATACTTCCCTCACTTTCAACAACTGTAATTGCTTACATTTTACCAAGTGGTGAAAACGCTGTCAAGGCAATCAACTTTTTAGTTTAAGATTCGCAGCGATTGTAAGTCAGTTTACTTTGTTTTTGTATGAATCAGAAAGAGTATAAGGTTAATTCTTTCTAATCATTCTTAAGAGAGCTTAGAAATTGTTATCGTTTTCTTACTCCTTTCCCTAATATTAAACAATCTTCAAAACAATTTCTATATCAATTTGATTAGAATTTGATTTGAAAAGCGAGTGTTTTTCTAACTTTCGGGGGCATGATTAGCTATAGTTAGCGTTTTAATAGTCTTTAATAACAATATATTCTCACAAATCAATAGAATGATACCTATAATAATATAATCTATAAAAATTAAGTTGCTACTATACTTTTTTTGTTATTATATCTTCTTTAATTGACGTGTATAGTTAAGAAGAAAAGCTGATACCATACTGCCTGTTAACCAAGAAATAATGTATAGGATTGGGTTACTTACTCCACCTGCTGCTATCGCAAAAACACCTCCGTGAGGAACTAAGCTAACACAGTCAAAGGCCATTGAAAGTGCACCTGCTAGACCTGCACCTAAGGCTAGACAAGGAATGACGCGTAAAGGGTCAGCCGCTGCAAAAGGTATTGCTCCCTCGGTAATAAAGCTTGCGCCCATGGCATAATTCACATAGGCTGAAGATCTTTCTTGTTTTGACCACACTTTTGGTTTAATGGTGGCGGCTAAGGCAATAGCCATAGGCGGAACCATTCCACCAACCATTACTGCTGCCATCACATCTGAACCTGCTCCTTGAGCTTGGGTAACTAGAGCTGTTCCTGTAACATAAGCAGCCTTGTTAATGGGACCTCCCATATCAATAGACATCATAGCTGCTACTACAAACCCTAATACAATACTCCATTCTCTTGGAATTGATTCAATCGCATTCATTAATCCCGTCATCACTGCACCCATCGGACCATTCACTACAAATAGCATTAGGAGACCTATTATTAGAATTCCCAGAACTGGGAATATGAAGATTGACTTCATACCCTCAAGGGATTTAGGCATCCAATTGAAGGCGATTTGCAGTCCTCTTATAATAGCGCCTGCTAAAAATCCTGCTATTAGTGCTCCAAGAAAGCCTGAAGGTACTAGATTTTCAAATGTACCTTGCGGTGCATAAGCAGCTAAGACACCAGGATTAGCAAAGATTCCTCCCATTAATCCCACAATCAACCCTGGACGGTCCGCAATTGATTGTCCGATGAATCCAGATAATATCGGTAACATCATGGCAAAAGACATTCCACCGATTGTTTTTAAAATTTGAGCGAATACGTTATAGTCTGAACTAGTTGGATCAGCAGAGTTTATACCCCAGAAGAAAGAAAGTGCAATCAAAATACCTCCGGCCACAACGAATGGAAGCATATGAGAAACACCATTCATTAAATGTTTATAGAATTGACGACCGACAGATTCTTTCTCCCCAGAATCTTCTATCTCATTCATCTTTTCTCCCTTAGCGTGAAAGATAGGTGCATCGAGACGAAGGGCCCTATTTATTAACTCGTCGGCCTTATTAATTCCATCTGAAACTTTAGTAATAATAACTGGCTTGCCATCAAATCGATTCATTTCAACCTGTTTATCTGCTGCTACGATAATTGCATCGGCCTTTTTAATATCCGCTTGATTAAGTTTGTTACCGATACCGGCTTGGCCATTTGTTTCCACTTTAATAGTGACCCCTGCTTTTTTAGCCGCTTCTTTTAACTTTTCTTCAGCCATAAAGGTATGTGCTATCCCTGTGGGACAAGCGGTAACTGCTAAAATATAAGAATCTGATAATTCCGAATTTGTATCTTTTTCATTTTTAGCTTGAGCTGTTTCTTTTAAATCTGATCCTTCAGAAAATAAATCAACCACTTCTTGGGCATTCTTAACCGACATCAGTTGATCAATCATCCCCTCTTCCATCAATTTTTTTGACAAGGAAGCAATTGCCTTGAGATGCTCATTTGAAGAGTTTTCTGGCATCAAAATCATAAAAATTAGATGAACATCTTTTTCATCCAGAGACTTCCAATCAATGCCTTTATGAGAACGCGCAAAAACAATAATGGGTGTTTTTACCGTTGATGACTGAGCATGAGGCATGGCCACTCCGTTACCAACTCCAGTGGTAGAAAGTTGCTCTCTTGCTTGCAGTGATTGAAATAATTCTTTTGAGTCCGTAACTCCCCCGACTTGATCGAGATTATTAACAAGACTCTTTAAAGCCTCTGATTTGTTGCGAACAATTAGATCAAGATCCATCACTTCAATATTTAATAATTCCGACAGCTGCATAACTTTTCCTCCTAAAGTTCATGTATTTTAATTTTATCCATTAAAGAATCAATTAACTTCCGTTCAGCTATACCTAATGAAAAAGCTGTTGCCGCACCAGCAGCTGTTCCCAACTTTAAGGCATCTTTAAACGACTTTGAAGATTGATACTCGGCCATAAAGCCTGCTAACATTGAATCGCCTGCTCCCACGGAATTAACCAATTGTCCTGGAGCTGACTTGGATCGATAAATTTTTCTATCGCTAGTTAATAAGATCGCTCCGTCAGCCCCTAGGGATACTAGGACATTTTGCGCACCTTGTTGCTGTAAACGTTTGGCATATTTTATGACATCCTTGTCTGTGATGATAACTGTATTAAAAATATCAGCCAATTCTTGTTGATTGGGTTTAATTAAAAATGGTCGATAGCTTAAGCATGATGTTACTAATTCACGGTTCGAATCTAATATAAAATTCACCTCGTTTTTTTGGCACAGTTCAGCTATCTTCTCGTAATCTTTTGAATCCATTCCTTGAGCCAAATTCCCTGATAAAAAAACGGTGTCATCTTTCTTTAACTTTTGTTTTAGTTGATCGAAAAAATTTTCATATTGAACTCTTTGTATTTTTGGACCGCTAGCATTGAGTTCTGTTTCTTTTTTACTTTTTAGTTTTACATTTATCCGTGTTTGACCTTCCACTTCAATGAAATCATGTTGAATCGATTGTTTTTCTAGTAAATCTTTTAAATAATTTCCAGTGAAACCACCAATAAATCCCAGTGCACAAGATGGTATTTCAAACTCTGATAACAAAAGTGAAACATTTAAACCTTTGCCTCCGATTAGGAAAGTTTCAGACTCTATACGATTCAACTCTCCTTCCTCGAAATCATTTGTCTTCACAAAATAATCGAGAGCCGGATTAAAGGTGATAGTAAAATTCATAGACTCCTCCTGAAAATTGATAAATAAAGTAATAATTATAACATAACTTTAAGCAAGCGTTTTCTATTAATGCTTTTATTATAGAAAATATTTACTGTTGTTTCAATATATTAAATAGCCACAATCCGGATTTAACCAAATTCTTTCTAACAGAAATAAATAGTAATTTTACATGGCCTATTATTTAAATTTTAAACATTATTGCTCATTAATAGATAAATCCGCTTCTAAATCCAACTTATAAAATCAAACAGACCGATTTATTTAGTTTCTATAGGTAGCCGATTATTCTAATGACTAACCATCAAAATCTTATTTCCTAAAGTTTATTAATTTCAACTGTAAAAATAAAGTTTAAAGTCAGAAACATTTGTCTCTGACTTTTTATGAACTATATAAATTTAACTTAAAACTGTTTGAACCAGTATCATATACAAAGCAGTTCCACCCAAAATGGACAAGACAGCAGAATGGCGCCATTTATGCAAGATAAAAACCAATAAACAAGATATTATAGCAGCCACAGCTCTTTGAGAAGAATAGGAAATGTCTTTAAATGAATAAATTAATAAGATTGTCATAATGGCATAAGGAAAAACTTGCCCTAAATAAATAATCCAAATGGGAGTTTTTCTTTTGAAAATAATAAACGGAGTAGCTCGGATAGTGATCGTTACTATGACCATAACGATAATCAAAAAGATAGAATGTAAGTTAGACATAATCTGGATTTCCTCCTTTAAGTCTATTTTCTACCAATAGAAAAGCGATGACAACAAACATTGAGGGAAGCATAAAATTGTCCGGCCCAAATATTATGAAAAATATAACCCCAACAGACATCCCTAAAAGGGCAGGCTTGTGATTATTGGTTGCTTCCCACTGATTGAGAACGACGACAAAAAATAATGCAGTTAAAGCAAAATCAATGCCCTCCGTTGAAAAAGGTAACAGATTCCCTACTAAACTACCCGCTACACTACCAACGGTCCAATACATATGATTGAGTACTGTGACATAAAGGGAATACTTTTCACGTTCAATTCCTTCGGGCAAATTGTCTATTGAAACCAAAGAAAAAGTTTCGTCGGTAAGGCCATGAACTAGATAGAGTTTACGCCATCCTTTTATCTTTTTGTATCTTTCTAACTGACTAATACCATAAAATAACAAGCGAAAATTGACCATAAAGGTCAAAATCACTGTCGCAAATATTCCAGTTGATGAAGAAAGAATAACTGGTGCTAAGAACTGGATCGACCCTGAGTAGACAAAAAAGCTCAAGCATAATGCCCAAATCCAATTAAAGCCTTTAGACTGCATCATAATACCAAAACCTAAGGCTAGCATTAGATAGACGATACCAATTGGTAATGTCTTTTCAAAGGCATATCTCCAATGTTTTTTATCCATTTTCTAACTCCTTTAACTTAATGACGTAAAGTAGCTTTAATACGCTCAGACTTAAGTAAAATGTTAAGCGCTGAATGAATATTGGGTGCAATAATATCGGCTTTACGAATACAGGCAGTGGATAGCCCTTCATTTCCTATAACTGCTATGGATAAAGCAGCTATACTCATCATTTCTCCATCGTTATAACCATTCCCTATGCAAGCACAGCTTTTACAGTCTAATTCTTCAAGCAATAATTTCTTGGAGATAGCTGCTTTACTTGAAGGAAAGGTAGCCGGTTCTACTTGAAGTTTTTGACACTGTTGTTTAACAGTTCCATAGGTATCCGCAGTGGCGATAAAAATTTTAACGTTTTCTGAAAGAGTCGATAGAAGCTCTTGTACTCCTTCAATCAATATTCCATCTTCAGCGATCGTTCCATTAAAATCAATAACTACATTTGATATTTCAATAGTTCTATTGCCTGGAATCTCATATTTTATCATCTCTATCTCCTTAAAATAATTTGAATGACCATTGTATATGCAAGCGTTTTCTTAAAAGGGTCTTAAAAATGAAATTACGCATTTAAAATCAAAACGGTTTCACTTAGTATACTACTATTAATTTAAATATCCGTTAAGTTTGAATGAAAAGTCCCTAAGAAAGTTCTCATATACTATCGTTAAACGAATTAAACTACCTCTACTATTTATGATAGAGGTAGTTTAGTTTTCGATAACCGTTTAAAAAGTTTATATTTTTTCAGTATGAATATGTTCGTGTTAAGGCATATTCGACAATTAAATAAAAAATGAATAAGGCTATTACAACCATACTTCCTTTTTTAAGCACAATTTTCACTTCCGGATCCGTTCTAAAATAACGTGCTCGACTTACTATATCTTTCTCTACACTATTTAATTTATTTTCTGGTAATTGTTCCATATAATCTAATTTTGAATCAATATCATCTTCTCCTTTATAACCATGTACTTTAGACAGCACAGAAATGGTTGAATAATCGTTTTCTTTATAAATAATGTAAGAATCATATATAGGTTTCATTAGTAAGTACGCAAGTGTACTAATTATTATTAAGAAAAATAAAGCTCTAAACTTAAATTTTGAAAAATACTTCATTTTTTTCCCTCTTTATATCAATTTTTTAGTTTCAATTAGCTATTAGAATAAAAAGCCCGATTTACCTACTATGTACTCAAGAAGTAAATAAGGAATTATTAACACTGAGATCAGTATCCCACCTCGTTTTAAAATAATTTTTTCTTTAGAAACCTCATGAAAATAATGAGCTAAATCAATTTTATCTTCTTGGTCATATGTGAAATTTCTTGTCGGTTGCTTGTCAATAAATTCAAGTATAGGATCTGATTCCTCTTCCCCTTCATAACCATAAGCCCTAGCGATTAATGTGACAGTTTCTAAATTTTTTTGTCTATATTCTTCCATCTGCCGTAAGTGTCGATCCACATTTTGATATGCAAACAAGAAAATTAAGATTGAGATTAAAGCTATTCTTATTTTTGTGTTTTTTAACAATTTCATAAAAACGCCTCCAAATTTATTTGATACTATCCTACCAAATTTGTAAGCGCTTTTCAATCAAAATTATTCCTTCTCAATTTTTAATAAAATAATTTTTTCATTGAAATGTTCTGTCGCTATTTATTATTTTTTCTAATAAATTCAAAGCCCATCTTTCTAAACTATTGACACACATGCTTTGTTTAAGGCTATAAATAAATTTATTAGAATGATTTCCAATTTGAACAGCGATGTAAGCTTACGTAAAATAGGTATGTTGACTAATTTTTAATTTTATAAATTTATAAGAGAGGATTATCCAATATGTTAATCGACCTACATATGCACGAAAAGACATTTTCACCTGATAGCTTTATGAAAATTGAACAGATTGTCGAAAGAGCGAAACTAATCGGACTTGATGCCGTTTGTATTACAGATCATGATTCAATTGGTTTCATGACTTTGGTTGAAGAGGCTCAACAACGTCTCAATTTTCCCATTTTTGTAGGAGTGGAATATCTAACTACTGAAGGCGACGTCTTAGCCTATGGAATTGACGAATTACCTGAACCCGGATTATCAGCTCAGGAATTCATTGACTACGTGAATGAAAGAGGAGGAGCTTGTACAGCCGCTCACCCCTATCGTAATAATAACCGAGGCCTTGGAGACCATATTTATAAAGTTAAAGGCCTTCATGCAGTGGAAGTGTTAAACGGTAATTCAACTCTAGAAGAAAATCAACATGCCTTTATTACAGCTAAAGAACACGGTCTACAATGTGTTGGCGGAAGTGATTCTCATAATTTTGGCCAAGTTGGCGTTTATGCGACATATTTCCCTAACAAGGTTTCAACTATCCATGAACTCGCTCAAGAACTAAAAAAAGGAAACTGTCAACCAGTGATGGTTAAGGGACATCAAATTATCGAAAAAGTAACTGCATAAGCATAAAAAGAGCTACCTAAATCGGTAGCTCTTTTTATGACCATTCTTGTCTTAAAACACCATACATCAAACTATCATAATAGATGTCTTGCCAATACCTGACTTTACGAATGCGACCCTCTTGCTGCATCCCTAACTTTTCTGCCAGTCGCATCATTCCTAGATTACCTGACCAAGTGGTCAGACCGATATGCTCTAACTTGGAATAATCCTCAAATGTTTTGTTAATCCATCTTTTAAGGGCTAAGTAGCCTATCCCTTTATTCAGTAGTTGTCATCGTAAATAACAATTCCTACTTCCAACCATAAAGTTTTCTCATCTATCCAATATCGACATACCATGCCAATCGGTTTGTTTTCGATAAAAATCCCTTGAACTTTCTGTCCATTACGCAAAAATTGACCCTCTTTACTTGAGAGAAAATTCTCAAAGTTTGAAAAACTTTGATATTCTTCAAAATAAGGACCATTATATTTCGACCATTCCGGATTTTCTCGAGTAAAGCCAATTTGCCAAATAGTATGCAGATCTTTTTCAGTTAGTTTTTTAATTTGTATGGCTGGCATGAAAACTTATCCTTCTCTGTCTTCAAATTAAACGAAAGCTAGAAAGGCTGGACTTAAAAAGAGAGATAAAATGATTGAAACAAAAGTTAGTTTAGAAGCTAGAGCGACATCGAGATCATATTTAGCTGCCAAAATAGGCGTCGTTGCCCCAGCGGGCATGGTCGCCATCACCACACACATACCTGTTACTTGCTCATCTACTTGCAGAAGTTTTAAGCTCAGTAAAACGATTAAGGGTATAAGTAACATTCTAACACCTACAAAGCGCATAACTGCTTTTTCAAAAAGAGCTTCCATTTTAACTGAACCAATAATTGAACCGATAGTAATCATGGATAAAGGAGTAACTGTGCGACTCAAACCATCAAAACTATTCATTATGAAGCTTGGAATAGGTGCATTACTTAGACCCATTATCAGTCCAAACACAACCGCTAATATCATTGGATTTTTTATAAAAGAAAGAAGCGTATCTTTAAAATTTTTTTCTTGTTTTACTAATAAAGAAATACCAATTGTATAGGTAAAAATGCGGTGAGGTATTAAATAAACTGCGGCTAAAATAGCGCCTAATTCACCAAATAAGGATGTAACGATTGGTAATCCAGCAAAGCCTGCACTATTGCAAAGAGTCGCATAATGTAAAATTTTTGCCTGTTTTTCTGGCAAATCCCGAAAAAAGAAGCCACCGAAAAGGGTTATAGTAGTATAAATAACGGTAGCAATGATTAATGTTTGAAAGCTAAGCTCAATTATATCCCAAGTTATATTAAAGAATGACTTAAAAATAAGTGCGGGAACAAGAATCTCAACAATCAACTTAATTAATCCTTGACGATTTTGAGCGGTAATCAGCCCTTTTTTATAAGCTATAACACCTACTAGCACATAAATAATTAAAACTAATTGGATGTTCAGCATCTCGAAAAAAGTTGACATTAACTATCCTCCATCTACCTTGTTTAATTATTATCTTACTAATCTTAACATAGTTGATTTACAAACAAAATAGTCTTAAGGTTTGCTTGTTTAAATTATGTTTACTTCAGTTTTGACATAAAACGTTCGATATTCACCACCGCTCTTTGATGGTTTGCTTGACCAATTAGTTGGTCGTCTTGATAGGCTTCGATTACTAAACTTAAAATTTTATTGTCCTGTTTTATGTCAATAATTTTAACCTCAATTTGACTGCTTATCGCACTCGCTTTTAAATGTTTCACTTCAAGAGAAATCCCCACTGTGGTTTCTGAATTTGTATCTTCAATATTTTCCTGACAGAGCTCATAAGCTGCATTCTCCATAAAAGCAATCATCGAAGGTGTCGATAAGACTTCTAGCGCACCTGAACCAATTTTAGCAGCTGAATGTTCTTTTTTTACAGAATATTTTTTAGAAAATTTTGCTTTCATTTTATTCCTCCTAAATTATTATCGGTAAAATTATAGCATACAGATAGGACTTTTTTTATAAAAGAAAAAATGTAGGTTCCATACTTTATATTTGCATCTAGCTTCATTTATGATAATCTTTTAAAGATTCTATTATTACGAAAATAAGCGAAAGGAGTCCAAAACTATGCCACAAAACTTTTGGCAAACTCTACCCAAACCCTTTTTTGTTTTAGCTCCTATGGAAGATGTAACCGATGTTGCCTTTCGACATGTTATTGCTAAAGCTGGAAGACCTGATGTTTTCTTCACTGAATTCACTAACTCTGAATCATACTGCCATCCCCTAGGCAAAGAATCTGTACGAGGTCGTTTAATAAAGACTGATGACGAACACCCCATAGTCGCTCATATATGGGGAGACCGGCCAGAATTCTTTGAACAAATGGCGCATGGTATGGAGGAAGAAGGCTTTGCAGGTGTCGATATTAATATGGGCTGTCCTGCACCTAATGTCTTCAAACATGGTCGTGGGTCTGGTTTAATTTTAAGGCCGCAAGTAGCTGCTCAACTAATCCAAGCCAGTAAAAAAGCCAACCTTCCTATTTCAGTTAAAACACGTTTAGGCCATCATCAAGTTGAAGAATATAAAGAATGGCTGAAACATTTGTTTGAACAAGATGTTGCTAATCTTTCCATTCACCTAAGAACAAAAACTGAAATGTCTAAAGTAGCCGCTCATTGGGAACTAATTGGTGAGATTAAGAATTTGCGTGATCAATACGCCCCACATACCCTTTTAACTGTAAATGGTGATATTGCTGACCGTCAACAAGGAATGGAACTATTCAACACTTATGGTATTGACGGTATCATGATTGGCCGGGGTGTTTTTCAAAATCCATTTGCTTTTGAAAAAGAGCCACGTCATCATTCGGCTAATGAACTGATTGATCTTTTCCGCTATCATTTAGACCTTTTTGATCACTATCAACTTCATCCCTTCCCTGCTCTGAGGAGATCTTTTAAAATTTATTTGAGAGAATTCAAGGGGGCTCATGAATTAAGAATTCAATTAATGGAAGCAGAAGACTCTATTCAAGCGCGTGAAATCCTAAATCAATTTGAAGAACAACATTTATCCTAGAAAACACCTGTTTTACAGGTGTTTTTTTGATCTTAAATAGCTTATCATTCAAATTTGTCATAAAAAATGTTAAACTAATCTGCAAAGGAAGGTGTCTTATATGTCAAAGAAAAAATGGATAGTTATCGCTTTTGCACTTATTTTAATTGCCGCTTCTAGCTTATCGAAAGTTTACAATGAACCCGCCGATATTGCCTCTAGCGAAAAATGGGCGAATGACAGGCTAAACTCTATGTTAGGAATCGGAAAAGATTATACGGAGGAAATTCGTGAAGAAGGCTCTATGGACCAACGTATTCTAGTTATCCCAATTGAAGGAGTTATTGGAATGGCTTCTCCTACCTATGATCAGCAACTTATTATGGATACCATTGAGCAAATTCGCACGGATGAATCAATTAAGGCTGTTTTATTTGAATTGAACACTCCAGGTGGGGGAGTTTATGATACCCGTGAAGCTTATGACCTATTTAAGGAAGTCATTGCTGAAAGAAAGATTCCTGTGTATGCTTCTATGGGTCAAGTAGCTGCATCGGGTGGCTTCTATTATGCCATGTTAGCCGATAAAGTTTATGCCACTCCTGAAACAATCACTGGATCGATTGGTGTAATTATGTCAGGCTATAATATGGAAGAACTTTATGACAAAATAGGTGTTGAACCCTATGTTTTTAAATCTGGAAAAATGAAAGATTTAGGTTCGAGCGCTCGTAAAATGACCAAGGAAGAAGAGGAAGTATTCCAAGAATATATTGATGAAGCTTTTGATCGTTTCGTTCAAGTGGTTGTTGATGGTCGTGATATGTCAGAAGAACGTGTGCGTGAACTAGCAGATGGTCGTATTTATACCGCTAAGCAAGCTAAAGAAAATGGATTGATTGATGATATTCTATACTATCGTCAAGTAATCGATCTTATCCGAGAAGAAAACAACTTAGAAAATGCTCAAGTTTTTGAAAAAACGGCCCCTCAAGACCAATTTTCTTCATTCTTCCCTTCATTTATGAAATCAGAAGATAATTATGCAGAACAATTTGATCAAGTACTTAACCGTGTAAAAGAAGAAGTTCTTCCTCAGATTGAGTACCGCTGGGAAGGTGGTAAGTAATATGACCTCAGTAAAATTAGATAAAGAGGAACTTAAGGCGCTTTTAAATCATTCAAAAGAAGATAAAAATGCTTCAACAGTGATTGAAGAAGTTCCCCAAGATAGTGCAGTCGTTACCGAAAAGCAAACTGACCACTCTAAGGACGATAATATAACAAAAAATAACTCGTCTTCTTTAAATACTAGTCAAGCAAACCATTCCGGTCTTAATCCTTTCAGCAACGATGCAGAAAGAGAAGAAGCTTTTAAAGAAACTAAACAGTCTGACATTGATCCTGTTCGTATAAAAATCGCCGATCAGCAATTGAGAGAAAATGGCTACGATCATCTTCCCAAGGAGGTTTATGCTGGCTTTTGGGTTCGTTTAGCAGCTTATATCGTAGATTACCTATTTATTCTTCTCCTAACTAACCTTATCACAAATATTGTGGGCGAAATAGATAGAGAGATATTTTGGGGAATTTTACCCATGTTCTTTAATTTAGCTGTATTTTGTCTTTACTTTTTCTTAATGACATTAGCACTGAATGGCCAAACCCCTGGAAAAGTTTTATTTAATTTAAGAGTTGTACCAATTAACAACCAGTCGAATAAGTTGAATCTTTCTACTTTAGTAATCCGTGAACTATTTGGAAAAGTTATTTTTTACTATGTACCAATTATTGCTGTCATTCTTATCTTCACAAGTAAACATCAGCATCCTTTAGATATGCTGAGTGACACAGCAGTTATAAATGAACGTTATCTAAATGCTTTTGCTAAGTGGAAACTTGCTTAATAAAAAAAGCACTACGCTATCTTTAGCGTAGTGCTTTTTTGTTAACGAATTTCTACATTCTCTACTTTTTCTAATGCTTTAATAACTTGCTCCATTGCCTCTTTTACCTCTTCATCTTTTAATGTTTTATCTGGATTTTGGAAAGTTAAATGATAAGCTAAAGATTGTTTATCAGCTGCTATATTTTTTCCGGTATATCGGTCGAATAATTCGACATTTTTTAAATTGTCACCAGCATTTTCATAGATTAAATCTACCAAGCTTTGATGACTAGTTGATTGGTCCACTAAAAGCGCTATATCACGAGAAGTTGATGGATATTTTGCTAAAGGAGTCTGAAGCAATATTTCTCTGTTAAATGCGACTAAAGCATCAAAATCTAACTCTGCAAAGAACGTCTCCTTAGCTAAGTCAAACTCTTGCGATAATTGAGGATGCAATTGCCCAATAAAACCAATTTTTTGACCATCTAATAAGATATTGGCTGTTTGACCTGGATGCATAAAGTCTAAGTTTTCCAAGCGTTCAAACGATAAATAAATACCTAAACGCAATTGGTCCATAATTTGTTCAACTATACCTTTAAGGTCATAAAAATCATAATTTTGACTTGCACTTTCCCAATTGGAGGAACTCTTTTCACCAGATACAAAGAAACTGAGCATTTCTTTCTCTTGAGGTTGTTGATTGATATCCTTCGCTAAGAAAATCTTGCCCATTTCATAGAAAGCTAAGGGCTTGTTGTGACGCGCTTTATTGTAACGAGCAATCTCCAAGAAAGACGGTAACATTGATTGTCTTAGTAGTGATCTTTCCTCAGACATTGGTAAAAGCAATGAAACATAGCGATCTTTATTTGCATTTAATTCAGCAAATTCAGGTGAGATTAGAACATAAGATACCGTTTCATTTAAGCCTAACCCTTCAGCTAAAGAGCGTGTTGCTCTTTTTAATTTTTGGCGGCTATCTAATTGAGCGGGACGATTAGGAACCGCAGGTAAAGTAACAGGAATTTGATCATAACCATAAATACGTGCGACCTCTTCTAAAATATCAGCTGGAATAGTAATATCCCAACGACGTGGGGGAATCGTTACACTCATCTGGTCATTTGAGAAGGCGACTTCAAAACCTAAGCGGTCAAAAATTGTTTGAAGCTGAGATTGATTCACTTGAATGCCTAATTTGTCTTCAATCATTTGCATTGACAGTTCAACCACTTGATCTTGCGCATCATTGGCTTTTACTTCTAAGACTCCCTTTTCGATTTGACCTTGTGTCAATTGTGCTATCATTATGGCAGCTTGATCCCCTGCTTCTGAAAGCGTTGCTGGATTAATTCCTTTTTCAAAGCGGGCGGATGATTCTGATCTTAAGCCTAGGCGTCGAGAAGTTAAACGAACGGCCTGAGGGTTAAAAACAGCTGTTTCTAACAAGATATCTTGAGTTTTTTCCGTAACATGAGAATCTAACCCACCCATGACACCTGCTAAAGCAATTGGTTGATCGTTAGAAGTAATAACAATATCTTTATCTGTTAACTTCCTTTCGATTTCGTCTAAAGTAGTAAGCTTTTCATCTACTCTAGCATAGCGCACACCAATCTTTTTACCTGGTAATTGATCCAAATCAAAAGCATGCATGGGCTGACCATAAAGCATCAAATAGTAGTTGGTCACATCCACCAAATTGTTAATAGGACGAATGTTAGCTTTCATCAGACGGCTTTGCATTTGAATCGGACTGGGTTTTACTTCAATCCCCTTCAACAGCCTTAACTGGTAGTGACTACTTAAATCATGTTCTGCCATATCCAATTCTAAATTTTGTAGCTCATCAATTGAAACTAATTGATTTTCATTGATTTTTAAAGGTTTAAAATGAGGAGTCTGAGAAACAATTGCTCCCACTTCATAAGCTACTCCATGCATTGACAAAGCATCTGCTCGGTTAGGAGTAATGGATAATTCTAAAATCGGATCATCGAGCTCCATATATTCAACGATATCTTTACCGATAGGGGCATCTTCAGCTAAAAGATAAATCCCATCCACGAATTCTTTAGGAACTACTTTATCGGGGAAACCAATTTCTTGTAATGAACATAGCATTCCCTGAGA
This sequence comes from Facklamia sp. 7083-14-GEN3, assembly GCF_024742075.1. GTDB lineage: Bacteria > Bacillota > Bacilli > Lactobacillales > Aerococcaceae > Facklamia. Next base: position 920,615 of record NZ_JANSGD010000001.1, read on the forward strand.
AATCTGACCTCTAAGCTTCGACTCTTTAATTTTAAAGTCTCCTGGCAAAATACAGCCTTCTAAAGCAGTGATTACTTTAGCACCTTGCTTAACATTAGGCGCTCCACATACGATTTGCTTTTTACCATAATCTCCTACATTGACTTGAGCAATTTGTAAATGATCAGAATCGGGATGCTCTTTTAATTCTTCAACTAGACCAACTACTAAAGGACCCTGAATAGAATCGGAAAGATTTTCAACCCCTTCAATTTCAATCCCGGTTCGAGACATTTTCTCTGCTAATTCCTTAGCCGGCATCTTTCTTAAATCTAAAAATTCATTCAACCATTTATAAGAAACATACATTAGTTTTGACCTCCTTTGAATTGTGTCAAGAAGCGTAAGTCGTTTTGGTAAAAATGACGGATATCATCGACATTATGTTTTAGCATGGCTACACGGTCAATCCCTACTCCGAATGCAAAGCCGCTATACTTATTTGAATCGATACCTGACATTTCTAAAACATTTGGATGAACCAGTCCTGCTCCTAAGACTTCAATCCAACCTGTCCACTTACAAATATTACAACCTTTCCCTCCACATTTGAAACAAGACACATCGACTTCAACCGAAGGCTCTGTGAAAGAGAAGAAAGAGGGTCTTAATCGAATCTCACGCTCTTCACCAAAGAAGGCTTTAGCAAATTGTAAGAGCGTTCCTTTCAAATCAGCCATAGTAATTCTTTCAGCAACGACTAAACCTTCCATTTGATGAAATTGATGTGAATGGGTCGCATCATCATTATCTCTTCTAAAAACCTTACCTGGTGAGACCATTTTTAAGGGCCCGTCTTTTACAAAGTCATGCTTTTCCATTGTTCGAGCTTGCACCGGTGAGGTGTGTGTTCTTAATAAAACTTCTTCAGAAATATAAAAAGTATCTTGCATATCACGGGCAGGATGGTTTTTAGGTAGATTCATTTTCTCAAAGTTATATGAGTCTAATTCTACCTCTGGGCCTTCAATAATTTGATAACCCATTCCTAAGAAAAGATCTTCTAATTCTTCTCGCGTTTGCGTTAATAAGTGGCGACTACCAAAGTTCTGCCGTCTTCCAGGCAAGCTAACATCGATGGTTTCACTAGCCAGTTGAGCAGCTAATTCTTTCTGCTTTACTTGCTCTTGTTTTTTATCAATATGTTCATTAAAAGATTGATGGAATTGATTAATTAGCTGACCTAAAATCGGCTTTTCATATTTTTCTAAATCTTTCATTTGTTTAGAAATTTGAGTCAATTCACCTTTTTTACCGGTATATTTCACGCGAATATCCTGAATCATTTTACTTGATTCAGCTTGTTTGATTTCTTCAATTGCCTGTGCAATCAAACCATCAACTTGTTCTTTAATGACTTGTAATTTATCATTCATAATAATCCTCCTAGCAATTAATACTTCAACACTCAATCCAACAAAAAAAGCCCGTCCCTAAAAGGGACGCGCTACCGTGGTACCACCCTTATTCTTGAAAAAATTTCAAGCACTCAAGCCATTGTTAACCCCAATGAAGGTATCTTTTTCTAGTTTCAAACTATTTAAGGATCGACTCCTAGGATGAAAATAATTGAAAAGTAACATCATTTGCTCTCAGTCCATGACAAATTTCCCTGTCTATGCACCTTTCAATTAGGTCCTGATCATAGTCTTTAATTATCTTTATCAAGTATAGCCTGTAATTAGTTTTTCGTCAATCTTGCTCTTTAGCGAACTAAATTTTTATCCTTATTATTCGCTAAACTCGATGGTTCGCACTTTCTTATATAGAGAGTCTTTTAGCCAATTTTTAAAACCTTCTGCTAATTCGCAAACAGCTGATTGCTTATCCATCAAAGTCACAATTAATGACTCACCATAGCGCGGAATGTCTAAAGTGGCGCCACACATATGTTTTAAAATGATATCTTTTTCTTTATCCGACAAATCAGTGATTTCTAATGCATTTTTTAAAGCGATGCGCGGATGCTCATAATTATGCCCTTTTCCGCCTACGCAATCCTTTGTACATGAATCATAAAAAAATAAATCGTGCAGAAGGGCTGCTCTAGCTGTAGCTACCATATCGAGATTAAAACGTTTAGCCCAAAGGTATGACCGATAAGACACTGAAATAGAATGCGCTAAACGATTGGTATATTTGTGATGGACAAATTTTTCTAGAGATTGAACTTTTTCATTCTCCATCAAATCTTTAACAATTGCCACATATTCTTGATTATCTTGCCAAGCTAATGCCATTTATCCACGTCCCTTCTTTAATCTAACTCTAGTATACTCCACAAATATGAAGTTTATGTAAATTCTATGTAAAAGTTTGATAAAGCGAATAATTCTCAACTAATTCGACCACTGTTTCCAAGCAAACATTAAAATACCAGCTGCTATAGATACATTAAGGGATTCTGCCTTGCCTGGCATGGGGATAAAGACTGATTTATCTGCTTTTTCCATCCAGAAAGGCCCTACACCTTGCCCTTCATTACCCAAAACTAAGACACAATGGCTAGCGACTAGTTTACGATAATCTTCAGCTTCTTGATTGACTGCTGTGCAGTAAAGAGGAAGTTCACTCGCTTGAACGGCTTTAAATATTTGATCGTTTGAAGCTTCATAGATAGGCATATGCCATAAAGATCCTTGACTGGCTCTGATGACTTTATCATTGTAGAGGTCTACACAGCCTTCAGCTAAGAATACACCATCAAATCCTGCTGCATCAGCGGTTCGAATCATAGTTCCTAAATTGCCTGGGTCTTGCACCCCGTCACATAAGAGATAGTGGCTACCATTGATTTTTTCTTTAGCTAAATTATTTTCTTTTTTCTGAATGACAGCCATCACTCCCTGAGTATGTTGAGTGAGTGCGACAGTGTCCATCACTTCTTCACTTAAAAGCAATACTTCGATTTGAGCTTGTCTGATTTGTTCAACAGTCTGTATATGACTTTCATGATAACTTGGTGTCATTAAAACAACTTCAATAGCTGCTTGATAAGCGATGGCTTCTTCAATAAGATGTTCACCCTCGATTAGATAAGATCCAGTCTTTTTGCGATTTTTTGTTAAATGCAATTTGCGGTAGTCTTTGATTCTTTGATTTTGCTTAGATTGAATAATTTCCATAATATCTCACCTTTAATATCTCACCTTTTTTCTTCATGAACTGAAGATTACTTGAATATATAAAAAAAAGCAAACTTTCTAGCAAATTAAGCTAGAAAGTTTGCTAAAATGTTCAATTAACGTGTTAAGCGATAGATACATTCTGCATAAATAGCAGTTGCTCTTAATAAATCATCCATCGCAAGGAACTCATTGGCTTGATGCATAGTATCAATTGAATCTGGGAATAAGACACCAAATGAAACCCCACGCTCCATTAAGCGGCCATAAGTTCCACCACCAATTGTTTTTTCATAGACTTCATTGCCAGTTTGTTTAGCATATACATCCAGTAAAGTTTTAACCATTGGATCTTCTGGTGAGAGATAATGAGGGTCTTTATTCCCTTTCATTTCAACTTTCACCGCTAAATCAGCAACATTTTTGCTAATAGCTGATTGAATTTGATCTTTATCGGTTCCTTTAGGGTATCTAAAGTTGGCATCCACTAAGCCACCTTCAGTATCATCAAAATTGATAATACCAATATTCATAGACAAGGCGCCCATAATGTCATCAACAATAGCGACACCGATTTTTTCACCTTCAAAATCAACGTGTAACTTATCTCCTACAAGGGTTAAGAAGTCATTAGCTTCTTTTTTATCAAATGTATATTTATTCAAGAAAGCAGCTAAGTAAGTTCCCGCATTGTGACCTTTTTCTGGAGTAGATCCGTGAGCGGCCTTACCAGTCACTTCAAAACGCAATAGACCAGACTCTTGGGAAACTTTACCTGAGACAGGTTGATCTTCTAAAAAGGCTTGGAAATCAGCTTCTAATTGGTCTGATTGATCCGTTTTCACACTAGCATAAGCTTCTTGAGGAACCATGTTAGCACGAAGACCTGCTTGGAAATCAACCAATTTATGATTAGCTTCAACTGTTTGCTTAGCTTCAAAATTAAATTGAGCAGAAATATTTCCCTTTTCTCCGTTAATGATTGGGAATTGCGCATCTGGTGAGAAACCATAGTCTGGCATTTTTTCGACTTTAGCGTAATGATCCATACACATCCAACCAGATTCCTCATCGGTTCCAACAATCAGATGAATTTTTTGATTAAACTCTGCTCCTAATTCACGTAATAATTTAATGGCAAAGTAAGCACCAATTGTTGGTCCTTTATCGTCAGAAGAACCACGCGCATATATGCGTCCATCTTTGATTACTGGCTCATAAGGGTCAGTATCCCAACCAGTTCCTTCAGGAACAACATCGAGGTGACCTAAAATACCTAAGGTTTGATCGCCATCTCCAATTTCTACACGGCCTACCAAAGGTCCAAATTGCTTCGTTTCAAAGCCATCTTCTTCAGCCATTTTTAAGAATTCTTCTAAAGCTTTTTTAGGTCCTGGTCCTACCGGAGCCTCTGCTGTTGCTAAATCATCTTCTCGAACTGATCGAATGCGAATCATACGAAAAAGATCTTCTAATAAGTCTTCTTGACGTTTAGTGACTTCATCTAACCAATTAATATTGTCTAAATTTGCCATTTTTCTACCTCCATAAAATATAGAATCTCAAAATCATTCTGACTTTAGTAAAATACTGCCATCAAATGAATCCGTTCTCATTATATCATATAAATTAATGCAACCCTATATCTCTACTTTAAATTTAAGTTTTTATTTAAAATAAAACTCTTTCTCTGAAAAAAGTATTTTTACTATTCATAACCAAATGGTTTTAAAGCTTCTATTTCAGCTTGAGTTAATTGACGATAATCTCCAAGAGCTAAGTCATCTTCAAGCTGGAGAGGCCCCATCGATAGACGGTGGAGTTGAAGAACTTCCATCTGACAAGCTTGAAACATTCTTTTTACTTGGTGAAATTTACCTTCACTAATGGAAACGCGAATTTTTGATACACCCTTTTCAGTATCCACCTCTCCAATCCATAATTGAGCGGGTTGGCTAGTAAAGTCTCCTAAATCTAGGCCCGCTTTAAAAGCTTCTACCGTTTCTTTTGTAACAACTCCTTCAATTAAAGCCTGATAAGTTTTATAAACTTGCTTTTTAGGAGAAGTTAACTGATGAGCCATTTGCCCATTATTTGTAATTAACAAGAGGCCAGTGGTATCAATATCTAGTCTCCCTACCGGAAAGAGATCAAAACGATAATCATCCGGATGTAGACAATCGATAACCGTATGATGGCGTCCATCTTCAGTGGCAGATATAACGCCTTGCGGTTTATTTAAAAGCCAATAGATGAACTTATGGTAAATAATTTGTTGGCCATCGACTTCTATCAAGTCTTTGGTTTCGTCTACTTGAAAGTTTGCTTTTGTAATTTGTTCACCATTGATTCGAACACTTCCTGCTGAGATTAAAGACTTGACTTCTTTTCTAGAGCCGAAATTCATATGACTTAATAATTTATCTAATCTCATCGGTGAATACTCAATTTCTTTTGCAAATCGGCACGGTAATCACCGATAATAATTGGCAACATACCGAATAGGGCCATAGTGCCACCATAGATAAGAATGGCAATCAAAACGACTATAATGATTTGAACTAAAGTTAAACCCCGTCCTACTGGATCCATCATCAGATTGATTAAACGATTCCAACCGTAAGTACCAATCGCCATAATAGTTGTCGCAATCACAATGCGTACAATATCGCCTACAAAGTAGCGATCACGAATTTTGATCACACGCCAAATCTTCATCCACATTAAAATAGCAGCGACAGCAAAGCCGAAGAAGGTAGCCAATAAAGCACCATGAGCCTGGAATAAAGCGACCATTGGAAATTGTAAAACGAGCTTAATAGCTAAGCCTACAAGCAAATAAGTAATTGCGAATCGACGATAATCCATTGACTGAAGAATTGTTGCAAAAACAGTATATGCTCCTAATACGATGGCGGTAAATGATCCGGTTGCTAATAACCCAGGTCCCGCAGAAATACCCGCTGGATAGAAGAAAGGATAAACATTATCAGCTATGATAGCCATGCCGATTGAGGCGGGTAGCATGATAAAGGTGAATAGAAGAACAATATTTTTGATTAACTCACTGGTTTTATTAATATTTCCTTCAGCGTACTTACTTGAGACAGCAGGGATTGATGAAGCCGCAATCGCTACAGCAAATGAAACAATAATCATCACTAATTTATTAACGTCTAAACTCATTGCCCCAAATAATTCAGCAATTTCTGAATTTAATAACACACTGGTACGAACGAGAATCTGCTTAAAGGTATAGGTATCAATGTTTTGTGCAAAAATTATACCTGAGCCAAGCAAGATGAAAGGAATCGAATCTCGCAGCATAATTTTTAGACTATCCATAAAATTAATATCCATCTTATTTAAGGATGTCTCTTTAACACTTTTCATTTTTCGATTATGAATAATATAAGCGCCAACTAAAAACAGCAAGGCGATCAAGGCTCCAACAAAGGCTGCAAAAGTTGAATGAGCTACTGCATCCGTAATAGATCCCTCGTAAACCATCATAATCAGGTAGGTAGCCCCTAAGATATAAAGAACTCGCATAATTTGTTCAAGAACCTCAGAAAGGGCTAGCGGTATCATTTGACTATAACCTTGGAAATAGCCTTTAAATAGGCTTAAAGTTGGTAAAATCAAAAGAGCCGGTGCTAATGAGCGAACGACAATGATTGCCGCTTCTTGATTATCAGTTGGTGAATTGGCTACTAATACAGGTGCGCTAAAATAAAAGATTGAAGCAATTAAGATACCTGAGAAGGCCATAATTCCCAGTGAATATTTAAAGAGCTTGTCGACTACTTTAAATTCTTTCTTAGTGCTGTAAAAGGCTATCTGCTTAGCAACCGCCGCTGGAAAACCAGCTACTGCAATTGATAAGAAAAATACGTAAGGATTATATCCAACAGCATAAAGAGAGTTTGCTTGAGAATACTCTGCCCCTAGCCATGTTGCCCATGGAATAATATATAAAGCTCCAATAATTCGGGATAATATTTGCCCCATTGACAACCAAGCAGCACCAACAACAAACTTAGATTTATCTTCTGAATGACCTTGTTCACTCAGTTCTTGCTGAGCTTTTTCTGCTTCAAAAAGAGTAGTGTCTAAGGTGTCTTCAAGAAGGGCATCCGTCAAAATGGGCGCTTCGTAAGAAGAAGTTTTTTGCGATATTCCTTCTGCAATTGACTCTTCTTCACTTAAATTTTCTTTATCCTTGGTTTTCTCTTCATCATTTACTGACTCTTGGTCATCATTATTAATGGTTGCAGCTTGTTCATTTCCATCAGATGATTCCTGTTGAAGACTCATATCTAAAGGCGTTTGTTCTTCAGTTTCCGTCTCTTTATCTCCTTCAACTTCAATATTTTTATCATCGTGATCTTGAACTGTTTGCAGCAGATGACTGGTTGACTGCTTAGTTTTCTCTAACAATTTTGCAGAGTTAGCCGCAATTTTAGCCCAGGCATTGCGTGAATTGACTTTAACTTTATCTAATAAATTAGATCCTTTTTTAGGAGCTACTTGCTCTTCTCTATAATGATCTTCGGGCAAGATGTTCCATGCTAAAGCTTCTATTTCTTCGTCATTATACATTTGAGTTTGTGAGGACTTTTTAGCTTCTAACTCTATCTCTCCAGAGTTAGATTCATTGGTCTCTATACTAAAATTAACTTCAGAAAAAGTAGGTTCGACTGATGTTGAATTCAGCTCTTCTTGAGATTGATTATTGTTTATCTCTTGATCCCTTTCTTGGTATAAAGCTTGTTGTTGGGAGTCTTTATCATCCAGACCCTCGTCTATATTTTCAGTAGTTTCTACTTCAATCAATTCTTCATCAAAAGAGTTTGAACTACTCTCTAAACTTGAATCAATAGTTTGATTGAGACCTTCACCTTCTGATTGACTCTCATCTTGGTTGTTTTCATAATGATAGCTACTAGCAATCAGGTCCGATTCACTAAGAGGTTCTTGCTCTAGGTTAACTGCTTCATCGCTATCTAAAGAGCTTTCAGTTAATGCTTCATTAGAATCAAAGGGTTCAACTTCAAAAGTATTAGTACTGAGAGACTCTTGAGAATTCCCTTCATCTTCTTGTTCTTTAGAAGTAAGTGTATCCAATTCATCTCGCGTTGAAAAAACAGTCTGGAAAACTCTTTGAAAGAATCCAGGTCTGACATTAGCAACCCGCTTGTTTCGATGTTCTTCCCTTAGACTTTCCTCAATCGATCGATACTGGAAGGGATTCTCAGCTTCGTTTCCATGAGAATCTTGTTTATCAAAATCATGACGAGCAAAAAGATCTGGGTCGATTTCTAATTCCAATGTTTCTTTAAGATAATTAACTGGATCATCTATAACATCAGCTTCTTGACTTAACTGTGAGAATTCTGTTTCTTTTTTATCGTCCTCAAATGAACTTAGAGAACTAGCCTCAAATTGTTCTTTTGTAGTTTCTTCATCGACTTTAATTTCTTCATCTGAGTCATCTTCAAATTGCACAAGTAATTCTCCTACTTGTTCTTCAGTAGATTGACTAGTAATGGCTGACTCTTCTTCATTTTCTGTTGATCTATGATCTACTCTATCTTCAATCAGTTGATTTGTATGAGCATCAGCTTTTATCTCCCGGTCAAAATAATCTGAGTCCATTGCCCGAGGATTAGGATGTCTCAGTTTTTTAAGATCTTCTTTTGTAAACTCTAGTGTATCAAAACGGTCGTAGTCATTTTTAAACCCCTGATTTTTATCATCAAATTGATTATCAGACACTTTCTACACCCCTTTTATTGATATTTCGTATCTAATATAGCATTTATCTACATCAAGTACGATTTATTAGCAATTTTATCTAGTTAGCCACTATGTTAACCAATCGATTAGGAATAGCAATGATTTTACGAACGGATTTACCTTCCAACTCTTTTTTTATGCTTTCTTCTGCGAGAGCTAACTCTTCCATAGCTGCTTTTTCTAAATCCAAAGCTATATCTAGTTTTGCTTTAACTTTACCGTTAATTTGGATGACTATTTCAACAACATCATCTTTAATGAGTGACTCATCATATTGTGGCCAACTTGCTTCTGATAGAGATTCAGAGTGTCCTAATTTTTGCCACAACTCTTCCATTAAGTGTGGTGCAATAGGAGCTAATAACTGAACAAACCCTTCGGCATATTTCTTAGGTAATACATCAGCAGTTTTAGCTTCATTTAAGAAAATCATTAGTTGAGAAATAGCTGTATTAAAATGTAATTGCTCAAAATCTTCTGTCACTTTTTTGACAGTTTGATGGTAAACCTTAGTCAATTGATCATCTTTAGTTTCTTGAATGGCTGAATTTAATTGGCCCGTAGTTTCCTCAACAAACAAACGCCATACGCGATCTAAGAAACGTCTTGAGCCTTCCAAGCCATTTTCTGACCAAGCAATCGATGCGTCTAAGGGGCCCATGAACATTTCATATACTCTCAATGTGTCTGCGCCATATTCATTCACTACATCATCTGGATTAACAACATTTCCTTTTGATTTGGACATTTTTTCATTATTTTCACCCAAGATCATTCCTTGATTGTAAAGTTTTTGGAAAGGTTCTTTAGTAGGTACAATTCCTAAATCATAAAGGAATTTATGCCAAAAGCGAGCATAAAGAAGATGTAAAACAGCATGTTCCGCTCCACCTATATAAAGATCGACATTTTCCCATTTGTTTAAAGCCTTTTCAGAAGCAATCGCTTCAGTATTTCTAGGATCCATATAACGTAAGAAATACCATGAGGATCCTGCCCATTGCGGCATTGTATTTGTTTCTCTTCTACCCTTCAAACCTGTTATTGGATCTTCAACTTCTAACCATTCTTTTACATTGGCTAAAGGCGATTCACCAGTTCCAGAAGGTTTAATGCGGTCTGTCTTAGGTAATAGCAATGGTAAATCTTCTTCAGCCAGTGCTGTACTAGTACCATCTTCCCAATGAATAACTGGAATAGGTTCTCCCCAATATCTTTGTCTAGAGAACACCCAGTCTCTCAAGCGGAAGTTAACTTTTCTTTGACCTTTATCATTAGCTTCTAACCACTCAATCATTTTCCGATTGGCTTCTTCTATGTTTAAACCATCTAAAAATTCAGAATGAATATGCTTACCGTCTTCGACATATGCCTCTTTTTGAATCCCTTCTTTAGATTCAATTACTTCATATCTAGGTAAATCATATTTTTGTGAGAATTCATAGTCTCTTTGATCATGAGCTGGAACTGCCATAACTGCACCGGTTCCATAAGAGACTAATACATAGTCTGCAATCCAAATAGGTATTTCTTTACCAGTTACAGGGTGAATAGCATAAGAACCAGTAAATACACCGGTCTTATCTTTTGCAAGTTCAGTACGATCTAAATCCGATTTAATCGCTGCAGCGGCAATATAGCTTTCTATTTCCCTTTTTTGTTCTGGACTAGTTAAGTCCTTAACGAGATCATGTTCTGGTGCTAAGACAATATAAGATAAGCCAAACAAGGTATCTGGACGTGTGGTATAAGTTGTAATGATTGAAGGGGAATCTTTAACTTCAAAATCAATCAAAGCACCCTCTGAGCGACCAATCCAATTCCTTTGCATCTCTTTAACTGAATCCGGCCAATCCAAATCTTCTAAATCATCAAGTAGACGCTGAGCATATGCTGTAATTTTTAATACCCATTGCTTCATTGGACGACGGACCACAGGATAACCGCCACGCTCAGACACACCATCCACAATTTCTTCGTTAGCTAATACCGTTCCTAAAGCTTCACACCAATTAACGGTAACATCAGCTTGATAAGCCAATCCTTTTTCATAAAGTTTGGTAAAAATCCACTGTGTCCATTTATAATAAGATGGATCGGTGGTTGAGAATTCTCTTTCCCAATCATAAGAGAAACCTAAAGATTTGATTTGACGTTTAAAGTTGGCGATATTTTTAGCTGTAAAATCAGCTGGATCGTTACCTGTATCCAAAGCATATTGTTCAGCTGGTAAACCAAAGGCATCCCATCCCATTGGATGAAGTACATCATATCCTTGAGCCCTTTTCATTCTAGCCATAATGTCTGTGGCAGTGTACCCTTCCGGATGACCTACATGTAATCCTTGCCCTGAAGGGTAAGGGAACATGTCTAACACATAGTATTTTTCTCTGTCTGCTCTATCCTTAGTTTTAAAGGTTTCGTTTTGGTCCCAATAATCTTGCCACTTTTTCTCAATTACTCGATGTTGATATGTCATATTCTTTTCCTCCAATTATTTAATCATTCATACAAAAAAGCCCTATAAAGTCATCTCAAAGACAACTTCATAGGGCGCAATCGCGCGGTACCACCTATTATTTCATTAGCTGAAAGCTAACGCTCTATGCTTTAACGCAGCAAACGTCTCAAGTTAACACTTTAAGCTTAGCCTGAGCATTAAAAGGAAGAGTTCGATTGTTTCCCAACACTTACTTTCACCACATGTAAGTTCTCTTTAGATGTTCCACAATTTACTAGGTCCTACAATTTTTCTTTTTAGAAATTGATAACTTGTCCGATATAAATCGTTGTTCCACCATTTTTTTCAATCAAATCATTGAGATTTAATCCGTTACGACGAGCAATCGCATATAAAGTATCGTTTGCTTTTACTACGTAAGAGCCAGTTGAAACTACTACTTCATTAGCGCTCTGATTTGATTGTTCTTCATTAGTCGTTTGGCTTGTGTTGAAAGTTTCAGACTCTACTGAGGTAGAAAGAGTTGCTGAAGATTCTGTTGAAACTTCTTCTTGTTTAACAACTTCTACTTTAGTTTCTAACTTAGTTGCTTGACGAACTACTACTTGACTTGATGAAGGATTAGTTGAAACATTTAATTTTTGGCCTGGAATAATTAGACTGTTCACTTGTAAGTTATTTGCTTTTAATAAGCTAGCTAATGTCATTCCGTGGCGATTTGCAATAGCCCATAAAGAGTCACCTGCTTTAACTGTATAATTCCCACTTGTTTTCTGGGCAGTTTCTTGAGGTTTTTCTGTAACTACTGGATTTTCTTTTGGAGTAGATACTGGCTTTTTATTGACTGGAAGAGAAGGTGTGTCAACCTTATGGCCTCCAGGAATTTTCAACTGTTGGTTTGGATGGATAACAGTGGTCAAGCGAATACCATTAGCTACTAATAAGTCGTTAATACGCACACCATGCTTTTTAGCAATAACATATAAAGAGTCGCCCGCTTTAATAGTGTAAAGCCCTTTAGTTGTTGAGCTTACAGTGTCTTTTTTAACTGGATTACTAGCATTTTCAAACGGCTTGCTGATAGATGGTTTGTTTACTTGACTATTAGATTGCGTTTGACCAGGTACACGTAAAACTTGATTAGGATGGATAACTGATTGAATAGTCATTCCATTCGCTTTTAATAAGTCATCAACTTTTACGCCCAATTTCTTGGCTATTCTATAAAAGCCGTCACCTGCTTGAACTTTATAGTTTCCTCTAGTTGAAGACTCCGTTGAAACAATTCCACTTGGAATAGTTGGTTCTTCTATTTCTAATGGTGCACTCGGCTTGACAGTTGAAGATTGATTTGAATGACTAGACCCATCAAATTGATCCAATTGATACTGGCTAATTATTTGGTTTAATTTTCCACCATAACGTGTATCTGTTGCATAACGTCCAGTTAAATGTTTTGTTGCATCTTGATATGAAGTTGTATTGGATTTTAAAGCACCTTGATAATAACTTTTTCTCCAAGCAGATCCTTCTCCAGTTAATACTCTAGCATAATCCATTAATGAATCAGCATAAGAATCATATTTTCTAAAATGATCTTTAATCTGATAATAAGATCCTGTGCCATCATCTTCTAGAGTGTCCATTTCTACTTTTTTATCATTTTTTCCTGCCTTAACGCCAAACAGATTGTAGTTAGGTGCTTGAGAAAGTGTTGAACTTCCCCAACCGGATTCTAATGCTGCTTGAGCAATCATGACAGAAGCATATAAATCATTTTTAGCGGCAATTTCTTTCGCAGATTGCCCAATACTATTTATAAATTCTTGTGGAGAGAATTTCTTTTGAGATTTCTGAGCATGAACAATGGCATTTTCAGATTGAACTTGTGTTAACACACTTGTTGACAGTAACATTGCACCAACATTAATATTGGTGAAAATTTTCTTAAATAGTTTGCGTCGTTGGATTTTTTCTTGCTGACGCATTCTCTGATTTCGCTGTTGAATCATCCTTCAGCCTCCAAATTTTACAAATTTCCATGCGGATACATACTGTATTATATGCCATCTCTAATAAAAAATGTGACTTTAAGGCTACTTATATTAGACTCTTAACATAAGTAACATAAATGAAATATTTCAATAATGGTTTGAATACTTTTAATTAAATACATTAGCTAGTATAGTATGAATAAATGGTCTAAATATAGAGGAGCGATTTTTTGAAGTTCTATTTAAAATATATAATCATCTTTTCAATTGTTCTTCTCTCAGGATGTACTTTTTTAAATGAAAGAAAACTTGAAAATCACCGTTGGCAAGTCGCTTTAGACGATTCACTTATTTATCAAGTAGATTTTCAAGATGAGCTTGTTCACTTTCAACTTGATGAAGACAATTTCATGCAACAAGCTGAACAAGAACTAGATTTATCTTTACAAGAAACAAAGGATTTGCTGAATAATAAAAAAGAGGAGTTAAATTTTACAGCGCGTTATTACTTAGAAGGAAACTATTTAAATCTTATTCAATCAATGCACCAAGCAAAACAATATGAAATAAAGTTTGAGGGTACAACTGCCACACTCACTTCCTCAGATGGCAGTCAACTTATATTAGAAAGAGTGGAATAATGAAGAATGCCTTACAGTCTAGTCATGATGCTTTAGGAAAATTAATTGAAAGATTCCCTACTGGAAATTATATTGACGCTACTCTGGGAAAAGGGAGAGACAGTTATTTTATATTAAGTCACCCATCTTTTGCGGGAAAACTTTTTGCTTTCGATATTCAAGATCAAGCACTTCAATTAGCTCAGCAAAAGTTAAAAGATTTTCCGTCCGATTCTTTCCAACTTTTTAACAATGGACACGAGCACTTTAATCAAATTCTCAGTCTTTCCACTTTACCTAAAATTCATGGGGCTATTTTTAATTTAGGCTATTTGCCCGGAGCTAACCATCAAATCACTACTAAAGCTCTTACGACATTACAGGCATTAAATCAAATGGCTCAGCGTTTAGTCTCGAAAGGAAAAATATTTATTGTTGTTTATTCAGGTCATGCGGAAGGAGCAATTGAAAAAGAAGAATTACTAGAAGAATTACGTAAGTGGTCACAAGATCAGTTTTCGATCTCTATTCTTGATTTCTTAAATCAAAAGAATCACCCTCCTCTTTTAATTACGATCGAAAAGAAATAAAGAAGCCGTCATAAATGACTGCTTCTTTATTTTATATATTTATTAGTTTTGATTTTAATTTAGGCTTATAGACTATCTACTCTTAATAGCTTCAATAAAACGTTCAATACTCTCTTTGACTATCTCTGCTGGTAATGCTAAGTGAATACGAATAAAGCCTTCACCACAAGAGCCAAACATTACCCCATTATTTATGTAAACATGATGTTCTTCTAACAACTTAATGATTTCATCACATTCCATGTTTAAAGAGGTTAAGTCTAACCACAATAGATAGGAGGCTTCCATAGGTGTTACAACAATTTCAGGCAGCTGATCTTCAATCATTGTTTTTGCCATTTGATAGTTTTCTTCAATTAATTCTACTAATTCTTCTTTCCAATCTAAACAATCATTATAGGCATGTTTACATGCATAAAGGCCTAAGGCTGGAACGGAAAGTAAATTCATTTTTTCAGCTGTTTCAATATATTGTTGACGCCATTCCGGATTCACGATGAAGATATTTGATGTTTGTAGACCAGCTAAATTAAAAGTTTTAGAAGGCGCAGTAGCCACAACTACACGCTGTGCAATATCTTCAGATAAATCGGCAAAGACGTTATGTTTAAAGTTTTTATGCGCTAAATCAAAATGAATTTCATCTGAGAATAGATATAAGTCATTCTCTTTACAAATTTTAGCTACTTTTTCTAACTCTTCTTTCTTCCATACACGGCCTACTGGATTATGAGGGCTACAGAAAATCATTGCTTTAGCCTCTTTTGCCGCTGCTTCTAATGCTTCAAAATCAATGGTGTAGTGTCCTTCATTATTAATTAACTCAACATTGATTTTCTTACGTCCATTATTTTCAATAGCAGCCGTGAATGGTCCATATACAGGTTCTAAAATAATAATGCCATCATTTTCTTTGGTAAAGGCATTAACAAAGACATTAATTGCAGGGACTACACCAGGTGCTGTAACCATCCACTCTTCTTTAACATTCCATTGATGTTGTTCTTTCATCCATTTTTTAACTGCATCATAATAGGCTTGATTCGGTACTGTATAACCTAATACAAGTTCATCTAAATCTTTTTTTAAGCCTTCAATGATTCCGGGTGCCATTGGGAAATCTAAGTCTGCTACCGAAAGTGGAGCTATTCCCTCAGGAATATTATTATTAGACTCTCTCATTAATAACCATTTTTTAGAACCTTGCTGTGTACGATCGACACATGTTTTAAAATCATAAGCCATTTGATTGCCTCCTAGATATACTAAATTTCAAGCTTTGCACTCCTATCTTACACAATTTAACCGCTTTCTTCAATGGAATTTAGAATTCTAAGACGAATATTAGAGGTTTCTAATGCTTTAAAAAATAATTGAGTCAACAAAAAGACTAGCACAAGAAATTTATGTGCTAGTCTTTAATGATTTAATTAAAAGAGTAGTTTATCTGCACCACCAACTGTATTTCCTAATGCTTCAATAGCTAATACATTTAAGTAATGCCATGGACGGTCATAGTTGGGTTGGAAGAAGAAATCGAGTAGCGCTAACTGCTCGAGTGTATATTTAGCATTAATGGCTGTCGAAAGCACATTAATTGAATCTGCTACATCGAACTTAGAAACTAGTTGTCCGCCTAAAATAACATGACTTTCTTCATCATAAAAAATCATCATATGAACAGTACCTGGTTTGCGCATGAAATCAGGATAAACTTTTTCTTCCACATATTTCCAAGCTACTTTACCTTCATAAAGATCTTTATTAATCATTGATAGACCAGTTGAAGCGATAGTATAGTCAAAATACCTTAAGGCTGAGGTTCCTGATACCCTAGGCATCTTAAATTTAGTGCCTGAAGCGTTTAAAGCAGCTACAATCCCTTGTCTTCTCGCTAAAGTAGCAAGACCAATATTTGTTTTATCATCTGTTGGTGCAAAAGGAATATAAGTGGCGTCGCCTCCTGCGTATACATCTTTGACCGAAGTTTCTAGGTATTCATTAGTTTGAATAAAGCCATGATCATCCATCTCAAGAGTGCCTTTCAACCAGTCTGTTGCAGGCTTGACTCCCACAGCTACTACAACTGTATCGGCAGGATATTCTCCCTTATCAGTTACAACAGTCTTAACTTTATTACCTTCTCCTAAGAGCTTTTCAACAGCTTCTCCACCTTTGAAATTTAACCCTTTTTCTGCTCCATGAGCTTCTAATAAATTTGAAATATTCTCATCTAAATAAGCAGGCAAGATACGGTCGACCATATCAATAACTGTTACATCAATACCAGCTTCTGCATAGGCAGTTGCAACTTCCACTCCAATATAACCGGAACCAATTACTACTAGATGCTTGGTTTCTTTCATGCAGTTATAAACAGCTTGTGTGTCTTCCGGTCCTCTAAAGGTATGAACATTTTCTAAATCATGACCTTCAAACCGAGGAACTGGGGCATATCCACCAGGACTTAATAATAATTTGTCATAAGATTCTTTTTGCTCACCTTTTTCAGTCTTGACAGTTACCGTTTTTTCATCTGGATTGACGGCGATTACTTGGCTTGCAGGATGCATAGTAATACCTTGTTCACTATAAGAGGCATTATTAGCAAAATGTAACTCTGATAATTCTTTCGAAATACCTTCCAGGTATGATTGAGAGCCTCAACCCATGAAGGAAGATTCTTCACCTGCTTCAAATAAATGAATTTCAGCATCTGGATCACGTTTTAAAAGGGTCTGAACAGATTCATACCCAAAATGTGATGTACCAACTACAATATACTTCATTCTAATCCCTCCGAATTATTATTTATAATTATTCTAACTAAGAATATAGTACTAAAAATTTTTTATAAGTACAACTATTAGCCTACTTCATTAATGCTTTTAACTCTGCTACCTTATCCATACGCTCCCAGGTAAATCCAGCTTCTTCTCTTCCAAAGTGACCATAAGCTGCTGTTTGAGCGTAAATTGGCTTTCTTAAATCCAACATTTCAATGATTCCCTTAGGTGTAAGATTAAAAACTTGACGAATAGCTTGAACAATTTCAGCATCCGAATATTCTGAGCTTTCAAAAGTATTTACACTAACGGATACTGGTTGAGCGACACCTATCGCGTATGCAATCTGAATTTCAACTTTTTTTGCAATCCCAGCTGCTACGATATTTTTAGCGATATAGCGTGCTGCATAAGAAGCTGACCGGTCTACTTTGGTAGCATCTTTCCCCGAAAAAGCACCCCCACCATGACGCGCATATCCGCCATATGTATCGACTATAATTTTGCGTCCAGTCAGACCTGCATCTCCTTTTGGTCCTCCAATAATAAAACGTCCGGTTGGGTTAATATATATCTTAGTCTGATCATCAAATAAGTTTTCCGGAATAGTTGGCTTAATAACTTGTTTTAAAATATCCTCTCTTAACTCTTCTAATGATATTTCTTCACTATGCTGAGTTGAAACCACTACGGCTTCAATTCTAACTGGTTGATCATTTTCATCGTATTCTACGGTCACTTGAGCTTTACCGTCTGGTCTTAAATAATTCAATTGACCTGATTTTCTTACCTCAGTCAGTCTACGTGTTAACTTATGAGCTAAAGAAATTGGTAAAGGCATAAGTTCTGGCGTCTCATCACATGCATAACCGAACATTAAACCTTGGTCTCCGGCTCCTATTTCTTGTTCATTTTCTTGGTTATCTCTAGTTTCGATAGCTGAATCAACGCCCATAGCAATATCTGTCGATTGTTCATCTAAAGAAACGATAATAGCTAAATTTTCAGCGTCAAAGCCAAATTTACCGCGATTATAACCAATTTCTTCAACCTTCTGTCTAACAATTTTTTGAATATCTACATAAGCACTTGTAGAAACCTCACCCAATACCATCACTAAACCTGTGTTAACAGCTGTTTCACATGCTACTCTGGCCATCGGGTCTTGTTCCAAGATGGCATCCAAAATTGAATCTGAAATTTGATCTGCAATCTTGTCTGGATGTCCCTCTGTCACTGACTCTGATGTAAATAATCTTTTCTCTAAAGTTTTCATTAATCTTCCCCCATTTTTTATATTGGTTACAAGGCAAATTCACAATCAATGAATCGTGAACCCTATCGGGAACTTTTGGTTGTAACGTTATAGATTATACCTTAGAATACAAATAGAAACAATTTCAATTATAAAATCCTCTTGAAAGGAAATTAAATGAATACAATCAATAATACACTTAAACATCCGCTGATGCAGTTAGTTGGCTACCCCTTATCATGGATTGGCTTTGGGCTGATTACAGCTATCTATTCAACCAATCAAATCGACTGGCTAGATCTCAGCCTTTTGTCTATCATAGTTATAATCAGCAATATGATTAACCACTACAATTATTATCATCATATCTTAAAAGACCCTAAAACTAAATCACCCACCATATACTATCTTTTATTAGTTGGTTTGTTAGCATCTTCTATATTTTTTATGATTAACCAGCACTATATAATAAATATACTACTAGCTGTTTACATTATAATAATAGTGATTCAGTATCAATTTGTCCCATTAGTTAAAACAATTTATCATGTACTACTGAATATTTATTTCACTGGATTTTTATTGAATATCATCGCCTACTATTCACAGGCAAACACTTTAAATAATCAAGTAATGATATCTTTTATACCAATTACTATATTAATGACAGGTTTAGAAATAAATCAGCAATTCCTTAAAGGAATATATAATTTTAAAATGCTGGAAAGAAAAATCCCCATAAGGATTACTTACTTAGTCTTTTCAATGCTAATATTGGCCAGTATTACAGGAATTTATACCTCATTACCTTCTCAGTCTTTTTATCTCATTCAAATTCTATTTTTGGTAATTACATCTACTGTTTACTTACCAAGCTTGATACCAGTCAAAAAGCATCACCGTATTCAAAACAAGCTGAATTATCAAGGTGCCATAAGTGTAATATTCATTATATTTTATAGTCTCAGTTATTTATTTTAGAATAATTTAAGAAACCCCCTTCTATATAGAAAATAGAAAGGGGTTCTTTTTTAGACATAAAAAAAAGACTCTAAAAGTCTGAATAAGCGGGTGAGGAGAATCGAACTCCCGACAACAGCTTGGAAGGCTGTGGTTTTACCACTAAACTACACCCGCAGGTATACGGTCCGGACGGGATTTGAACCCGCGATCTCCTGCGTGACAGGCAAGCATGTTAACCCCTACACCACCGGACCAAGTTAAAATATAAACAAAAAATTGCGGGGGTAGGATTCGAACCTACGACCTTCGGGTTATGAGCCCGACGAGATGCCAGCTTCTCCACCCCGCGATAATATTAAAAAGGAGGATGTGGGATTCGAACCCACGCGCGCTTTTACACGCCTGACGGTTTTCAAGACCGTTCCCTTCAGCCGGACTTGGGTAATCCTCCATTAAAATGTAATGACCCGTACGGGACTCGAACCCGTGTTACCGCCGTGAAAGGGCGGTGTCTTAACCGCTTGACCAACGGGCCAATATCAAAACTCATTGACAAGTATATATATAAACGGAGAAGGAGGGATTTGAACCCTCGCGCCGGTATGAACCGACCTACACCCTTAGCAGGGGCGCCTCTTCAGCCACTTGAGTACTTCCCCATGAGCCAATTCTTAATTAACAATTACTTATTGTTATGGGCCTGAGTGGACTCGAACCACCGACCTCACCCTTATCAGGGGTGCGCTCTAACCAGCTGAGCTACAGGCCCGTTATCAATAAAGCGGGTGAGGAGAATCGAACTCCCGACAACAGCTTGGAAGGCTGTGGTTTTACCACTAAACTACACCCGCATATTCCCAAAGGAGGATGTGGGATTCGAACCCACGCGCGCTTTTACACGCCTGACGGTTTTCAAGACCGTTCCCTTCAGCCGAACTTGGGTAATCCTCCGTTAACCAATGGCAAAATCCATAATGCATAATGGACCTTGTAGGACTCGAACCTACGACCACCCCGTTATGAGCGGGGAGCTCTAACCACCTGAGCTAAAGGTCCGGCCTAAGATAGCGGCGAAGGGGATCGAACCCATGACCTCCCGGGTATGAACCGGACGCTCTAGCCAGCTGAGCTACACCGCCAAAAAGATGGAGAATAGCGGGATCGAACCGCTGACCTCCTGCGTGCAAAGCAGGCGCTCTCCCAGCTGAGCTAATCCCCCATAAAAGAATAAAACAAATCGGGAAGACAGGATTCGAACCTGCGACCCCTTGGTCCCAAACCAAGTGCTCTACCAAGCTGAGCTACTTCCCGTTTTACTCTAATACACCCGGCAGGATTCGAACCTGCAACCGCCTGATTCGTAGTCAGGTACTCTATCCAGTTGAGCCACGGGTGCAAAATATTTAATTAATCACATTAAAGTGAAATGCCGAGGGCCGGAGTCGAACCGGCACGGTGATCACTCACCGCAGGATTTTAAGTCCTGTGCGTCTGCCAATTCCGCCACCCCGGCTTAAAAAAGCCTAAATGTTTCTTGGCAAAGCGGAAGACGGGGTTCGAACCCGCGACCCCCACCTTGGCAAGGTGGTGTTCTACCACTGAACTACTTCCGCAAAAGTGCCGGCTAAAGGACTTGAACCCTCGACCCTCTGATTACAAATCAGATGCTCTACCAACTGAGCTAAGCCGGCATCATAAGACTTAGATTTTAAAATATAAATCATAAGTGATTAAAATGCAAGTGCGGGTGAAGGGACTTGAACCCCCACGCCCGAAGGCGCCAGATCCTAAATCTGGTGCGTCTGCCAATTCCGCCACACCCGCAAATTAAATTCCTTGATGTTTCCATTTAGGAATATGACCCGTGCAGGATTCGAACCTGCGACCCACTGATTAAAAGTCAGTTGCTCTACCGACTGAGCTAACGAGTCAAGAGTGGGGAATGACGGGCTCGAACCGCCGACATCCTGCTTGTAAGGCAGACGCTCTCCCAGCTGAGCTAATTCCCCATAACTTTGATATGACACGCGTGGCAACGTCCTACTCTCACAGGACCAAAGGTCCAACTACCATCGGCGCTAAGAAGCTTAACTGCTGTGTTCGGCATGGGAACAGGTGTGTCCTTCTTGCCATCAT
>NZ_JANSGD010000002.1 GCF_024742075.1 Facklamia sp. 7083-14-GEN3
GTTCTCTCGCGGTTCGTTCGACTTGCATGTATTAGGCACGCCGCCAGCGTTCGTCCTGAGCCAGGATCAAACTCTCATGAAAGAATTTGAGCTTTTGCTCATTACTATTACTAGCTATTGATTTTTTTGACTGCTGCTCTGCAGTATGTCTCGAATTTTATTCGGTTGTTTCTATCCGCTTTTACGAATAGACCCTTACACATTTTGGTGTTTGTCTTTGTTCAGTTTTCAATGAGCTTCGCTGTCAGAAGTGACAACTTCTATATACTAGCATGGTTTGGTTTTTGTCAAACCTTTTCGCTTTCATTGGGTCGTTCGTGACGACAAGAAATAATATAACATAAGCTTTTTAATAATGTCAAATACTTTTTGTACTTTTTAATATTTTTAGAAACTCAAGTTTTATTACTTTTCGCTCGTAACGACAAGAAATAATATAGCATGGGGCATCACTTTAAGTCAATAGTTTTTTGAATTTTTTGTAAATTTTTTGTAAATTCTTTTTATTGCTCAATTATTCTAATGACTTATAATGTAGAAAAATCATTTGAGACGGTCTATAACTCGACCATCTCAAATGATCTCAGCTTTTTTATTGATTGATAAATCTATTTTCTCTGACTAAGTTCCTTCGTTAGTTCTTCATAACCAGGTTTACCAAGTAAAGCAAACATATTTCGTTTATAGGCTTCGACACCAGGTTGATCAAATGGATTAACACCATTTAGGTAACCTGAGATTGCGACAGCCATTTCAAAGAAATAAATCGTTTGGCCCAGACTTTCTTCATTCATTGCTGGAATATTAATAATGAGATTAGGAACCTCTCCATCTGTATGGGCAATCATTGTTCCTTGGTAAGCCATTTGATTAACAGATGACATTTTTTCTCCCTCTAAATATGAAAGACCGTCAATATTCTCTTCTAATTGAGGGATTGTTAAATCTTTTCTAACCTTTTTGACATTTAATACTGTCTCAAATATATTTCTTTGGCCATCTTGAATAATTTGACCGATTGAATGTAAATCCGTTGAAAAATTGGCAGTAGATGGAAAAATTCCTTTATGATCCTTTCCTTCAGACTCGCCAAATAACTGTTTCCACCATTCACCGAAAGCTTTTAAGGCTGGTTCATAGTTTACTAACAATTCATTGACCTTGCCTTTGCGGTAGAAAATATTTCTTATAATTGCATACTGCATGGCTTGATTTTTTGCTGAATCTTCAATCAAATAGTTTTCTCTAGCAATTTTAGCGCCTTCTATCAATCCTTCTATGCTTGCACCACTTACAGCAATTGGGAGTAAGCCAACGGGAGTCAAGACCGAGAAGCGGCCGCCAATACCATCTGGTATTACAAAACTCTCATAACTATTTTTTTCAGCTTCTTTTTTTAGTGCTCCTTTAGCTTGATCTGTTGTAGCGTATATCCGCTGATAGGCTTCTTTTTTTCCATATTTATCGATTAATTTTTCTTTTAAAATTCGAAATGCAATAGCTGGCTCTGTGGTAGTTCCAGATTTAGAAATAATATTAATAGAAAAATCACGATTTCCTATTACTTCTATTAAGTCATTCAAATAAGTAGATGAAATACTGTTTCCTGCGAAAAGTATTTGAGGCAAACCCTTGCTTGCAGCCGTCATGTTATAAAAGGTATGGTTCAAAAAATCTATGGCTGCTTTGGCTCCTAAATATGATCCTCCTATACCAATTACTACTAAGACTTCAGAGTCTTTTTGGATTTTTTTAGCGACTTCATTAATTCGCTCAATTTCACTTTGAGGGAACTCAAGTGGCCAATTTACCCAATCTGTATATTCAGAGCCTGTTCCTGTTTTTTCTTTAAGTTGACGTAAAGAAGATTCTGCAAACTTGCTTAGATACTTTATTTCCTTTTCTTGAAAGAAATTCAAAGCCTTCGAATAATTAAAACTAATTGTTTCCATTCATAAACCTCCTAAACTTCTATCTTAGTATTAAACTCATTTTCTTCAATAGACTTCATTGCCTGATCAATCCAATAAGGCATTTTATCTGCTATGGTTTTAAATCCAATATCTGGTAAATTCCGTCTTTTTTTTCTTCGGTTTCTTACAGGAAACAATGGGGTGTTGATTTTATCTAGTGCCCGCATGGATAAAGAAATTTTTTTACTATATTCATCAATATCAATTACAACTACTTTAACTTTTTCTCCAATACTAATGAATTCGTCTAAAGCTCCTACATATCCATGTTTACATTCTGAAATATGCACTAAGCCTTGCTCTTCGTCAGAAAGTTTTATAAAAATACCATAGTTCTGGATACCTGTGACTTCCCCTTCAATAATGTCTCCTATTTTAAACTTCATATCTATCGCCATAATTTCTCAATTATTTAGAGACTGTAACGGATTGAATAATCACATCTTCAACCGGTTTATCCTGAGGTCCTGTTGTAACATTTTGTATGGCTAAAACATTTTCCATACCTCCGGTGACTTGCCCAAAGACAGTATGGCGTTGATCTAACCATGGTGTACCTCCTTTTTCTTGATACCCTTTCACTACTTCCTCGGGAAAACCTAAGTCTTTTAACTGCTGAAGTAAATCTGCCGGTACATTTGGAGCTGTTACAATAAAAAATTGACTACCATTCGTATTAGGCCCAGCATTGGCCATTGATAAAGCGCCATAGAAATTGAAAAGATTCATTGAAAATTCATCTTCAAAACTTTCTCCCCATTTGCTTTCACCACCCATGCCTGTTCCTGTTGGGTCTCCTCCTTGAATCATAAAATCTTTAATAACTCGATGGAAAATAACACCATCATAGTAACCTTCTTCGGCTAAAGTAATAAAGTTCTCAACTGTCTTAGGGGCCTGCTCTTTAAATAAAGCCAGTTCAATATCACCCTTATTAGTATGTAGAACAACTTGAGTCTTTAAGTCCTCTGTTTTTAATTGTGGAAATTTATTCATTTTATCGCTCCTTATATCTATTTTCTTCTTCATTTTAACTGAAAAAAAACTAAATTTATAGTTAAAGGACCTTATTTTTGTTAAGATAGTTAGTGTTAAAAATAAAAAGAAGGACAAGGATGCTATGAATTACCCATTAATTGCTGCTTTTACTGCCATTTTCTTCGCACAGATGATTAAATATCCGATTGCTTATTATTCAAAGCGAACTCCTAAACTTGATATCATTACTTCTACTGGCGGAATGCCCTCATCTCATTCGGCTGCCGTAGCAAGTTTAATTGCCAGTTTAATATTTGAATACGGTTTTGCTTCCGCACATGTAGCCATCGCAACTGTATTTGGTGTTATTATAATGTTCGATTCAATGGGTGTCAGACGTCAAAGTGGTGAACAAGGGCTTGTAATTGATGCAATCATTAGGCATCTGTCTCAATCAAATCTTGATAGTTTAAGTGTTCAATCAATAAAAAAAGAGCTTGAAAGTCCTGAATTTGAAACTGAAATTATTGATAACTATGAAGATCTCATCGTTACCAAATACCTCGGACATAAACCTACAGAAGTATTTGCTGGTATCATAACAGGCGGATTTGTGGCAGTGGTAATGCGTTTAGTATTCCTTGCGTTTTTTTACTAGAAAGGCAAGATTTATGAAAAAAATTTATGACATAACAATTATTGGTGCGGGTCCAGTAGGACTTTATACTGCTTTCTTTGCTCACATAAGAAATGCTAAAGTAAAAATTATCGAGTCGTTAGAAGAAGTTGGCGGTCAACCCAAGCATTTATATGGTGAAAAAATGATTTTTGATATCCCCGCCTACCCTTCAATTAATGGAAATAATTTGACTCAAAAACTACTTGATCAGGTCAACCTCTTTGAAAAAGACCTCTCTCTAGGAGAAGAAGTTTTAGACCTCTCTCCTAATGAGGATGGCATCTATATTATTAAAACCAATAAAGATTCATATTATTCAAAGACCGTCATCATTGCAGCAGGTAATGGTGCCTTTCAACCCCGAAAACTCGAAATAGACAATGCGAATCACTTTGAAAATCATTCCTTACATTATATAGTTAAAAAGCCCGAAAATTTTAAGCATCAAAGGGTAGCTGTATGTGGAGGAGGCGACTCTGCAGTTGATTGGGCACTCACCTTAGAACCGATCGCTGAGGAAGTCTATTTAATACATCGACGTGAAAATTTTCGCGCTTTAGAAAGCTCAGTTTCTAAACTACATGCCTCGACTGTCAAAGTTCTGACTCCCTACAAAATTTTAGAATTAGCGGGCAAAGAGCATCAAATTGAATCACTGAAGCTTCAGCAGGTAAAATCCAAAGAATTAGAAGAGCTTGAACTCGATCAATTAATTGTTAATTATGGCTTTTCTAATTCATTAGGCCACATAAAAGATTGGGGACTCAAGCTTTCTCGCAATCAAATCGAAGTCTCATCATTAATGGAGACCAATTTACCTGGTGTTTTCGCTGTCGGAGATATTGCTGATTACCCAGGTAAGGTGAAAATCATTGCTGCTGGATTTGGGGAAGCCTTATTAGCTGTTAATCAAGCCTTGCACTTCATCGACCCTAACTATCGTCCGTCACCCTTACATTCATCAACTATATTTGAAGGAGAATTCAATGACTAAAGATTACATTCACTTAAAACACTTAGAATCTAGATCCTATGAATTGCTAGCCGAAAGAGGTGTTAGCATTGAAGAAATCGCCGAAATCGTCTACGATTTACAAAGTAGTTATGTTGATACTTTGACCATGCAAGATTGCATTGATAATTTGCATGCGGTGATGCAAAAACGTGAAGTACAAAATGCTATTATAACTGGAATTGAATTAGATATTGCTGCTGAAAAAGGACTTTTATCTCCACTTCTATGTGACTTATTAATGCGCGATGAGGGTCTTTATGGAATAGATGAAATTTTGACTCTGTCCATCGTCAATGTTTATGGATCAATCGGTCTTACTAATTTTGGTTATTTAGACAAGCTTAAACCGGGTATTATCGGTAAACTAAATGATGAAAAAGATCAGCGTTGTAATACATTTATTGATGACATCGTGGGTGCCTTAGCTGCTGCAGCTGCAAGTCGCATTGCACACGCACAACCACAAACTGATGAAATTTCTGTTCCTCCAAAAAAGCCAAGTCACTTATAAACTAAAAAAAGATAAGCTCTACTAATGAGCTTATCTTTTTTTATATTTTCATTTTAATGAATAAGTGAATAATTCCTAGCAATAATTCATATAGCATAACGACAACAATCAATAATAGAAAAAAGTAGCTATCTGGAAGAACATTAATGATAGGATCTGTTAAGGGATCGAAAAGCCATAAATCATTTTGAAAGAAAATTTGGTGAAAAAGAATAAAGATTTTATCAAAAGCTATGACTGCTAAAAACAATAAACCGATTGGTAACATGTAACTTAACATCAAATACATCTTAAGGTAAGGGTTACGTCTTCTTTGCTTGCGGATATTTATCAAAACAAGCACTAAAACAAAAATCATAAACAAAGCTGCCATCATGGTTAGCTGGATTAAAACTTTAACTTCAGAAAAATGTTGAATCCCACCGTCAGAAAAGGCAAAATCAGGTAGTAGCAACTGACTTTCCATCGGATGGGTTAAGAAATCGACAATTGTTTGATAATTTTGATTTAATTGCTCACTCGTTAATCCAACTATTTCATGAAGTTTATAATATTGATTAAAGAATCGATAAATAACTGGTGATAGAAAAACCGTCAGTGTGATTGCTCCGGTTAATGATGCTAGGCTAAATAGGCAGGCTCTGGCAAAATTTTTTATATGATAAGTCAAGCTGCTAATCCTCACTTTCTAACAAAGGCTAGTTGGATCTTTTTTTAATTACAAAATCTTTTTTATGTTTGATTTTATTAGCGGGCTTATGCATATTATTTGATCCGCCATTCGAATTGTTTTTATTTTTAGCTTTAACTTGTGAAGAGTTTTTTTCATTTCTTCTTTTTATTTTAGGGGTAACAGTCTTTGAACGATGACCGAGACTTTGAATTTTTCGGTTTGTTCTTTTTTGATAGTTACGACCTCGTTTATTTTTATTTGAAGTTCTTGGATAAAGTGTCTTACTTTGAATATTATTTAACTTACCCGCCCTCAATCGATCTAGTAAATGAGGGTATTCAGCGATAGAGCTTTTTTTACCAATAACAAAATACTTCGCTCCAAAATTACAGTATTCATTAATATAATCCTCTAACGTTTCAATCCGTTGATCAAAGGCCACTTTGGGCGTTCCGATTTGGTAGAATCCTCTTAATCGAAGTTGATCGAAAGCCCAATCACCAACAATAAAATCATATTTAGCGAAGAGGTCTTGGTAACGATTATAGAAAGCTTCAAAATCAAACGCTTCTTGATAGTTTATAATCAAATCATACTCTTCGTCTTCAATCATTAAGGAATTTTCATTGAATAGTTTAATGTTTTTAATGATTTCTTCATTCGCTTCATTACTCGTCAGATCGTCTAATAGTTGATCCAATTGCTTATTGATTTTTATTTCTTTTGATGAATCTTTCATATTCTACTCCTGTTCTAAAGGGACTTATTTCTGAAAACACTTGCTTAAAATGGTTTAAAAACTTAAGAATAATAATCGTCAGTTTCCCATATTTCATTATACTCGTATAAAGACAAGGGAGGTAGAATGCCCTACTCCGTCTAGTTTATAAGCTTGGTCAATGTTGAATAATTTTAGTTTATTAACCACTGATTACTTTTATATTCATTAGAAATGCCCTTAAAAACTATTTTACCAAAAAGTTTACCTCTAAATCCATTGTCACATTCTTTTTCGCTTTTTAAGGTAAGCCTTTGATTATTAGTTTTTTCGAAACCAACTTTTGAATACCTACCCTTGAGTTCAACAATCATTGCTCGAACCAAATGTGTTTGAGTTTCATAAAATCAATTGAAGTTCATTGTCTCTTTTTACAAATCTAATAAATGAACCGAAAATCAAATGATATTCAGTTTATCGTTCAAAATCTATAACACTTTGGCTTACAAGTGATTATTTCAATATTTTTAGACTACTACTGAGATGGAAATGAAAGAACAAACCACATTTTTATTACCAAGCTGGTTGCCCCCTTTTAATAAAAATAATCAATGAACTCTAGCAACGCTTTTCTAAGCTTTCAAAAAACGAGCGATTGCTTGAAGCATCCATTATTATCGCTTATAAAAACATCATAGTTGGCTGCATGAAATAAATCAACACCGATTAACGCTTGCGTAATTTCTCTAATAGAATGGGAAAGATTCATCGCAACACCTAATTAACAAATGATATTATAATCTCTACTCCATTCAATACTTTTTTAGCTAAGTAACATCAACTATTATATTCTTATTTTCAAGGTGACTGAATAACTCATTAATATATATATATATATAATGTGATTTAATTAATTATTTTTTTGAAGAAGCTCTCTTCAATATAAAAAGACCTCCTCTTAATAAATAAAAGGAGATTTTTATATATTATTTGAAAATACTCAATAGAATGTAAGCGACAACTAAAAAAATCACTCCAAATATTAGATAAGTCATCCAATCTTTTTTTAGACGCGGAATTGGTTTTGCAATTACATAAGCAGCGGCCAAAGCTATCATTACAATCATAATGACCACCGAAAAGACAGATGAAGGTAAAAGGTAGCTTAATAGATAAAGAATCGGTAAAATAACTGCTACAAAAATTAATGGAAGACCCAAATAGAAATTCTCTTCATCCGTTTGATAAGATTGGAATTCTAATGGACGGTTAAAATGTGCTAATCGAATGGCTACAGCGATTATATAAATTGCGATGGTGATAATACCTAATGTTCCTCCTTGAGTAGCTGTTAATAACAGACCCACTGGAATTAAACCAAAAGACAGAAAATCAGCTATTACTTCTAACTCTGTAGAAAAAGCAAGCTGTGCATCTGTTTGATCAAATTGTTCGGAAATATCAATAGAATATTCATTTAAAATAGCTGCTATCATCATAGATATTAAACCATACTCAACTGCTCCTATATAGGCAAACCCTAAACCTACAATCGAAAAAACTATTTGAACCAAGACGATTAAATTGGACCGATGTAGATCTCCTAACATAATCTTTCCTCCTCACATATAATGTATGTCAATTCCTATTTTACCGATAATATACTGTTTTTAGCAAGTATTAATATTAAACTTTCCATAAATTGAAAGTGATTCTAAAATTAGTTATACTACTGATAATTAATTGACCATAATTGGGGGAAATAATATGCAGTGGAAAATAGTTACAGACTCTGGCGCTTGTATTCGTTCAATCAAAGATATCAGTGAGGAAATAGAATTTGAAGTTGTTCCTTTAATGTTGAATATCGATGATCATGCCTATGAAGATAACGATCAAATGGATACCCAAATACTAATTAATAAAATGGAAAGTGGCCAGAAGACTGGAACTGCTTGTTCAAGCCCTGAAAGTTATGCTCAGAGATTTAAGTCCAGTCCAAATGTTTTATGTTTTACACTATCTTCAGGTGTTTCTGGCTCATACAATGCTGCTTGTTTAGGTAGAGAGTTGGCCTTAGAAAAAAATCCAGATGCTAAAATAAAAATTATCGACAGCCGATCGGCCGGAGCTGAAATCGACCTTCTTATTAGTCTTGCTGCAAGTATCATAAAAAAAGAAAATGATTTTGAAGCGGTAGTAGCAAGAATCGAAAAGGAACAACTAAATACAAACGTCAATTTTCTATTAGAATCTGTTGATAATTTAGTGAAAAATGGACGATTGTCTAAAGTTGTCGGAAACATGATTGGATTGCTGAATATTCGCTTAATAGGAAAAAGAAGTCCTGAGGGTACGATTGAATTAGCGCAAAAAGCTAGAGGTCATCAAAAAGCAATAAAAAAACTTTGGTCAGAAATAAAAAATAACGGGTTTAATGGTGGAAAACTAATTATTAATCACGTACTCAATCCTGAAGCTAGTCAAGAACTTCAATCGATGATTCTTGAAGAATTTCCACAAGCAGAAATTAGCATTATACCTTCTTCTGGCTTGTGTGCTTTTTATGCTCAAAGAAATGGTCTAATTGTCGGCTACCAAACCAAATAATTTAATAAAAAAACTGACTTAATTATTGCTTAAGTCAGTTTTTTTATTAACACTTGATATCTCATGCATTTTTATTTACAAAATGAACGATTTGACTAATTACCTTTTTCACTTGATTATCGTGACCTAAAAGAATTTCATGTTCGCTTGAAGGGACAAGATAATTTAATGAATCGGGAAGACAATTATAGAAATGGAAAATTCCTTCTTTTTTAACAACTTTATCATTAGCTGCTCGGAAAATTAAAGTTGGAAAAGTCATTTTTTTTATTTCTTTTTCCTGATGAATAGTTTGTATAGCATCTAAAGATGCATTCAACCAATTAAAGGAACCTGACTTTGTAGGATAAAGATGGAGTTTCTTATTGAGTTCAAAAAAGAAACGACCTCTCGCTTCAGAGTTAGACAGCTGATTGGGCATCTTAAAAACCAAATGACTACCATTTTCTGTGTGCGAATTTTCTGGTAAATAGTACTCACCCCGGCCTAATTTTTGCATCAAACTTGCGCTCATATGAGCCAATTCCATTGGTATCCCTTTAGTGCGAATAGCAAGCATTGGAGATGATAATATCAAACCATCCACTAAATCTGGCCATATTTGAGCAAAACGCGAACTTACAGCCCCACCCATTGAGTGTCCAAAAATAAATAAAGGCTGTTCTTCTCCACCAAGTTCTTTTACTTTTTTCACTAGGCATTTCAAATCATTGATATAGACATTAAAATCCATAATGTCTATTTGAGTTTGGTTAGGGAACAATTTAGATTTCCCATGACCACGCGCATCATATGTCAATACTTGAATTCCTGATTGTAATAAATAATAAACCAGTTCCCGATACTTTTCTTTATATTCATTAAATCCATGAACTATAAGAAAAGTTGCTTTGGCAGACTCTAAAGCATAGAATTCAAATGCTAAGTGATAACCTTCCCTGTCGATTGATCCATCTTGCCTTTTTTTATCGATATAGGGGACTAGCTTTTCATCCCAATTTTTCTCATATTCTTCTTCTGTCAACCAATCAAT
This sequence comes from Facklamia sp. 7083-14-GEN3, assembly GCF_024742075.1. Lineage (GTDB taxonomy): Bacteria > Bacillota > Bacilli > Lactobacillales > Aerococcaceae > Facklamia. The sequence continues at coordinate 10,191 of NZ_JANSGD010000002.1, forward strand.
GGCAAGTTCATTTCCAGCTAATTCAAGTAATCTTTCAGCATGACTAATCTTAGGAAGTGGATGATTAAATTTTTGATGTAATTTAGAAACAGCTGTAACACCCGCTAATGTGAGTGCCCATCTAAAGTGATTTTTATTTTTCATATTTTCCTCCCTATTTAAAGCTTCTGTGTATCAAAATTTAACACCACAACGATACGCACATAGGACGAATCGTCTAAACGAAAGTCAGTAGCTGAAGCTTTAGCGGATAAGTATACCCTCTTCATATCATAAAAATCTTCTGTTTGTTCAAAAAAAGCTTCGGCTAAATATTGAGCAAATACTGCTTCATCTTTTGACCAAGTATCTAAATGAATATCATCGGAAGAAATAAAAACCTCATATAAGTTTTCTCCAATTCGATATTGATTATCTTCAATGCCATAAAAACGCTCTCGGAAATTTACACCATCAATTGTTTTAGAATCCAAATAAGCATAGTCATTTAACTCTTCGAGTCTAAGCAAATTACCATTTGACAGATAAGGAGCTGGAAAGACTGTTCGTTGAGTAAAATAAGCTCTGTTAACTTCTTCTACAAAAGACCTGTTTAACTCACTTATATCTAATTGATCATTAAAAAGGTCTGCCTTTTGTTGACTCTTTATAAATCGAGGATGTTCTACAATTGCTGGAGGATACTGGATAGGTTGTTTATTCCCCGGATATGACTGTATCTGATTAATTATATCTGGAGACTCTTCATCAGGAAGCTTTTCAATCCCAATAAGTTCTTTCGATATTTTACTGAGTCTTTGAAAAGTAGATAGACCTTCTTGGGACAAAACTTGATCAATAACTTCTTCATGACAGTAATAGGCAGTACCAAATCCAAGCACTATAAATAAGATTTTAAAATAAAAAGATAGAGGGAAATGTTTTTTCAATCGGTTCGCCTAGCTTTCTTTTTCAAAATTTGGTTTGCGAATTAATAAAGGATCGACAATATGGTAGCCTTGCTCACGATAACCGTCTACCATCCTTGAAATGGCATCATTTGTCCATGGACGATCATGCATAAGAATGTTTGCTCCTGCCCTTAAATAATCATTGTTTAAAGACACTTCTAATAAAGCTTCACTCTCTAAATAATCATCCATCCAGTCATAACCAAAATTCCAAGTCATTAACTGCATTTCTAGCTCTCGGCATATCTGATAAGTATCCATATTAAACAAGCCAAAAGGCGGTCGGAACCATCTAGGCTTCTCACCAGTAATTTCTTCTACTAAGTCACTAGTTTGCTTAATTTCTTGATATTGTTGATCGTAGGTCATTTCTTTCAAGTTAGGATGATGTTGAGTATGGTTACCAATTTCAAATCCCATATCATAGATTTGCTTAGTAATCTTTCTCCCCTTTTCCTCCGTTAAGAACATACCATTCACTAAGAAAATAGCATTCACATCTTTAGCTTTTAATTGCTGAGCAATTTCAAGTGCATAAGAGTCAGGTCTTTGAGGCGTATCATCAAAAGTAAATAAAAGAACTTTATGATCACCACTATCGTATAAAGGAAATATTTCTGAAGAAATATCAGGATTTTCTTGCATATAATAAGCATAACCATCCTCATCCACTTCAGCATATTTGGAATAATCTGTCCATGCCTGACGTGTGCCATCCTTCTTTAATCGACCTTCTTTAGCGGAATCTTTTTCTTGAGTACTTTCTTTCACTTTTATTTCATTAACCTGTACTTGACTTGCTTCAGTCACTTCTTCTAATGGTGCCTTTTGACAAGCAGATACACAAAATAACAAAAGAATTAAAGCAGAGAATTTCATCAATAATTTGTCCTTTCTAAATCCAATTTGCCTTCTTAGTTTATCATAGAAAGAATTGAAGTTGAAACTAAGAACAGATCCAATTTAAATTTAACTAATTTTTAAAAAAAGACCCCTAACTCATTAAAAGAGATAGGGGTGAATATACTATTCATAACGGGTTAATTTTTGTAATAAACGTTTCATTTCAAGCACTTCATCTGTACTGAAATCTTCAAAGACATCCAACAAGTGTTTACGGTGCTCAGGATAAATCTCATCCATCAACTTAGTACCTTCTGCTGTAATTTCAGCAAAAGTCACACGACGGTCATTTAAATCTGGCTTTCGTTCTACGTAACCCTTATTACACAACTTATCAATCACATAAGTGGTTGAAGATGATGCAATTAATATACGGTTACCAATTTGTTGAATTGGTTGAGGACCACGATTATATAATAATTCTAACACGGCAAACTCTGTCACGTTCATATCTGATTGATTAGCATCCTTTTTCACTAATTTCTCAAAGTAGCCGTGAGCTCTCATCATTCCAATATAAGTTTTTAAAACTTCTTTATCTCGATCTGACATCTACTCTCACCTTCTTCTCTAATAATTTTTATATCTCGAAAGTGAAATAATTATATCTTATCTTTTTAATTAAGTCAACACGCTAGTCTTTATTTTTACAAAAATTTTACAAAATTTTGATTGTAATCCCTATTCCAATATTTATACTATTCTAGAACAAATAAAAAGGAGGCTTCCACCATGTTAATTCATCAAAAAGATATGATCATTAGACACGCTCAAACTATTGATGCTTCAGCAATCCAAAGCATTTATAGTCCTTACATTCTTAAGACCAACTTCAACTTAGATTCGGAAGTCCCCACATTGGAATCAATCAAAGAAAGAATCGAAAACTTATCTCAGAAATATCCTTTTATTGTGGCCGAATATAAGGGAGAGGTGATTGGATTCGCATATTTGAGTGACTTTTATGAGGCTTTCTTAGCACATACCGCTCTTCTATCCATTTATACCGCCGAAAATTGTCCACTAAAAGGGATTGGTCATGAACTTTATACAGTTATCGAATTTCTACTTTCTCAAACAAGTACTGAATATATCATTTCTACCATTGTCGCTGATAATTATCGCTCTTTACGCTTTCATGAAAAAGAAGGCTTTGAACTTATGCTTACTTTTCCAAAATTAGCTCGCAAAGCTGATTGTTTTATTGATGTCGTTTGGATGCGAAAAGCAATAAACGCTGCTTCACCAATCATTCAATACCCTGCAGTTGAGTTCGACTTTGAAAGAGACCAATTAATTACTGAATAATTTTTCAATACACAATCAAACAAATAGCAGGTTTACATGAAGTTGTATTTTAAACTCCATTGTAAACCTACACTTATTTAAAAAAAACTATTCAGGATAAGTAAAGCTTAAGTCAGTCACTTTTTCAAGATTTTTAAGATACCGATTTGCTTGATATTTAGCCATCGGTAAGTTCTGATCCAGATAATTTCCACAATCTCTGGCAGTAGCACCAGGAATTTCGCCTTCAAAGTTTGCTGTGAATTTAAAGGTCTCTTTAATTATGCTCAAAACTTCTTGACCTTCTAAGGCATCCGTTAAAATTAAGTAGAATCCCGTACGACACCCCATTGGTCCAAAATAAATGACTTCGTTTTTATATTTTTCGTGATTACGTAAAAAAGTAGCTGCTAAATGCTCAATCGTATGTATTTCTGCCGTGTTCATTACGGGCTCAGCATTCGGTGCTGTGAAGCGCAAGTCATAAGTGTGTATCTTCCTTCCACCAATCTCATCCGTTCGAGACAAGTAGACACCTGGTTTTAAATTTAAATGATTGATGGTAAAACTTGGTATTTTTTCCAAAAGAATTCCTCCTTTATATTGCTTCAAATGTAACGAAAGAATATATATCTGTCAATTTTTTTAGTTAAATAAAAAGTATATTAGAGTAAAATGGATAATTAAACGTAAAACATGATGACTTATATTAATTTGTCGACCACTTAACAAACGATCTCGATAAAGCGTAATTGAAAGGGCTAATAATAAAATAGAAATAACAATGTCTAAAAGATTCAAGCTTGACCATAAATTAATTAAGGTCAAAAGAAATAGTAAATCAATAACAGTCAATGTTATCTTTGAAATCTTGAGCTCATTTTTTATTCCTAAAATTCCAGTTATAAACATTATACATGCATAGATAAAGACTATTATGTTCATCATATCCCTCCATTTACTTCCTATATATTTTTAAAAAAACATATCACATATTGCTAATTTAGTAAATGTGGGTTTCTAGTCTATTTATTTCAGTGATTCTTGTCTATTGCTGTTCTAATTGACCAACCATAAAAAGGCAGGTATGAAATTTCAATAGCACCGACATCTTGCGTGTCTAAATAATTAAGACCTCTTTTTTCTAATTTTTCAATTGTTTCAATATGAGGATGATTATAAAGATTTTTCTTACCGGAAGATATAAGAGCTAATTCTGGTTGCAGTTGGTCTAATAATGCTTCACTAGTAGATGTTTTGCTGCCGTGATGACCTATTTTTAAAACATTTATTTTTTTACTTGCAAAAAGTTGTAAAAAAGACTTTTCTAACTCAACTGGTAAATCCGCCATATTGAGGAATTTTTTATCATTAATTAAAAAAGAAGTGATTAGAGAAGAAGCGTTACTATGATCATCTTTTAGATTAACAGGTATGTCCAAACTAAATATCTCAATTCGATTATCTCCTAATCTCATCTTAGTTCCCGGATTTAAGATATGGTGCTGGGTCTGATTAGGAATTTCATTTGCCATGGTTTGCCATACTTCAGACTCTTTAGTGAATTTTGAGTAATACAGATTTTTTACATTTAATTCTTGGAAGAGTATTAATAAGTTGCCAAGGTGGTCGATATCAGGATGAGTAATAATGACACCTTCTAAACTAGAAATTCCTTGTGCTTTTAAAGATGGAATTAAATTTTTAAAAGCAAATTGAGTATCTATTCTATTATTCTCCTGAAAACTAGCCATCTTGCCACCCGTATCAACTAACCAAGCTTCTTTTGAAAAAGCTTTTTTATAAAGCAAAGCATCTCCTTGTCCTACATCTAAAACTATGATTCGCTCTCGAGGATCAAGATAAGGGTAAAATAAAATTCCGATTAAATAGCCAAAAATTAATAATTGCCAAGCCAATTTTGGTTTGCTTTTTAAAAAATAAAACCACATAATAGCTAAACAGAATAAAAAGATTGGTAAGAAAAAGTTTCCGCTTCCTAATAAGATTGTCACATTTTCTATAGCAGAATGAAGCGGAAGGAATTCCCACATTCTTTGGAAGACATCAGATAAGTAAGTAATGAGCTTTAGTAGAGCTGGTTAATACTGACTAACATTCAATAAAATTGTGAAAGTAAACATGCTTGGCAGAATCCATTTTTCGAAGATAGGCGTAAATAAAAGCACGACTGCTAGTTGTAAAAAATTAATGGGATAAGTACTTGAGAGTAAAAGGGGCCATGAAAATAAGAAACAAAATAAAGTTAGTTTACTTTTTTCTTTCCAAGTAGTTGAAAAGCTATCGACTATATTTCCTTGATAAAAATAAATAAGATAAGACATTAAAAATGATAAAAGAAAGGCTAAACTTTTTATATTGAAGGGATTAATAAGCAAAAAGGCGATATAAATCACTGACAAAGCGTCTAATGAAGAAGGTGGCCAATCAAACTTTTTTCGTAAATCGTTAATTAAAATAACTGCCATAGAACGGATAACCCCTATAGGCCAAGCTACTAACCAAGCAAAAAGAGTTAAAAGTATGAAATTGATGTTTTTACTTACTAAGGGAGAAATACCTACTCTTAATAAGAAGGTATTGAGAAGTCTTCGTAGGTAGTTAACATGAAAACCTGAAATTGAGAAAAAATGTAAAATTCCTAAAGTCATAAAGGCTTGTTTGTAGTCTCGATAAACTGAAGAGTTTAAATTAAAGAGTAATTTATTATGAATACTAACTAAGGGAAGCTGACTGCACTTTCGCATATAATGGGTTAACTTTGCTCTAACATTAGCAAGAAATACTAAAGGATAGTTAAATAAATCAGATTGATTCAATGAAATTTCTTTAATTTTCTTTACTTCCAATTCCCAGACAATGCCTTTTCTTTTTAAATAGCTTTGATAATTAAAAAGATCAAAATTACGGTTAGGCTCTATTGGTTTAATTTTTCCTTCTACTTTTGAACGATAGGAAGTTAACGTCAAGTCTGGCAAGTCTTCTTGAGAGTCTTCATCATTCCAATAAGTCAGTGTCACAGGTATAGTTATATTATTTTTGATAAATAAGTGGGCTTCGCCATAAAAAGTATTTTCATTTTGTTGAACCTGATTAGGATTGATAGCTATAGTGGCTTCAATTTTCTCTTGTTCATTAAAGATAGAAAGTTGTTCTTGCAACTTGTTTTCTAAAAACCGATGTCTTGCAAACACTACCAATAAAAAAAAGACAGCTAAAATGTTTAAGGCCTTATTATCACACTTAATAATTCGTATAAGACTCAAACAAAATAGAATGAAGAAAGATAAGGTGGAGTGTATAAGAAATAATAAAAATAAACTAATTAGCATCGCAATTAAAGTCCAGTGATAGCGACAACTTCTCAACATATTCATTGCTAAAACCCTACTGTAATAAGATCCTTTAATCCTTCAAAGGTTTTAGGACCGATGCCTGACACCTGTACAATCTCTTCAATGTCTTTAAACGAGCCATAGTCTTGACGATATTGAATGATTTTTTGCGCTTTAGATGGACCAATTTGTGGTAAAGTTTCTAATTCTTCTTGATCTGCTATATTAATATTAATGAGAGTTTGCTTCTCTTCTTCATTAGAAGCTCCTATTAACATTAAGTCATTGTCTAAAGCCAATGTTTTTTGCTCTGATTGCTCGTCTGAGATCAGGGTGTCCCATTCAGACTGACTATATACCGTGACCATCATCTGGTCTTCTAACAATAAAGCTAAATTTAAACTGTCTTGTGCCGCATCTTCAGTAAAACCTCCAGCCTTTTCGATTAAATCAATTAAACGTGACCCTTGCTGTAATTGATAGACTCCTGGTTGTATAACCTCCCCCTTCAAATCCACATATAGTTGATTTAGTAAAGTAGTCTCGTTTTCTTGACTGGTCATTTCTATAGTTAGCGTCTTATCTTCTGCTTGTATGTCTACAGTATCGTTTAATATATTATTTTGGTTCAGCAGCATAAAAATACATGCACAAGCAAACATTATTAATACCAATGGTTTGTTTGTCACTTTTTCCCAAATAGATACTTTTTGGTTTTCTTCAAAATAAGATTTCATGTCTTTCCTCCTTACTTGTCGACTATAAATACAAGGAGAAATTCTTAAAGGTGCTTTAAAGGCCCCCAGCTTCAAAATACTGGGAGCCTTTAGATTAGCTATTGATATTTATTATCATTGCATCTTTTTAGCAAGTGCTTTGGCAACATTTGGAGGAACCATTTGCGAAATATCTCCGCCAAAATGTGCTATTTCTTTGATTAAACTTGAGCTTAAATAACGATATTTTTCATTGGCTAACAAAAGAACTGTCTCAAGGCCTGGCAATTGCGTCCTGTTAACAGTCGCAATGTTGGCTTCAAATTCAAAATCTTGTGCCGAACGCACTCCCCGAATAAGGGAAGTCGCCTTAACTTTTTGATAGTAACTTGCGATTAGACCGTCTTTTAAGTAATCAATTTTTACATTTTTAAATGCTGCTGTAACATCTTCGATTAAAAGCTTTCGCTCCTCAACCGTAAAGACGGTCTTTTTTGTGGTATTCACTGCGATTAATACGATTACTTCATCAAATAATTGGCTAGATCGCTCGATCAAGTCTAAGTGTCCATATGTTAAGGGATCGAATGAACCTGCAAAAACACTAATCTTTTTACTCATGCTTTTCATTCTCCTTACCTTGATATTCATAAATTTGAATCACTGTTATGCCATATTTTTTGTTTTTTAATTTAACAAAGTTTGGAATTTCTTTTATAGAGTGTGCTTCATCAGCTTCATAAACGACTAAGCATTTAGGCTTAAGAAAGTCGTTAGTGATTAACCACTTTAAGTCTTCCTCAACTCGACTTTCAGCGTAAGGCGGATCTAAAAATACAAGGTCAAAGCCTCGCTTGTTATCTAAACCCCAATCTAATAACTTGGAACGGTTTTTACCACTTAGAAGAACAAACTTTTCTTCTTCTTTTGTTATCTTTATATTTTCTTTTATCGTTAAAATGGCTCGCCGATCTTTCTCACACATAACGGCACCCGCCAACCCTCTTGAAACAGATTCTATGGCTAGAGCTCCTGATCCAGCGTAAAAGTCTAAACAATAGCCATCAATTGGCAATCGAGTAGCTAAGAGGTTGAACATCGATTCTTTTATTTTATCGGTTGTAGGGCGTGTGTTTTTTCCAGGAACTGCTTTCAAAGGACGTGAACGATAACTTCCCGCAATGACTCGCATTATACCACCTACTTATTATCTTTTGCTTCTGGAACAATTTCTTGGGCGAGATCTTTAAAGAACTCATCAAAGGAAACATCTTCTTCTTCGTCAGATTTTAAATCAGGATCTATCCGATCCTTTATGGCATTTTTGAACGTCATATCAATATCATCTCGGTATGAAACCTCTACTTCCCGAACAAAATTTAAATTTCGTAAAGAAGTTAGGGTTTCATCAATCTGAGAATCATTAACATATACTATAGCATATTTTAAACGTTCGCTCAGATAATGTACTGTTCCATATTTTCTTAATTGCTTCCATTGTTTCAGGGTATATAACCACACAACAATCGATTTCCTTTTAACTGTTTCAAATGTCATTAGCGTCCACCTTTCAAATTAGAAACCTTGGAGAGACTAGTTGTTTGTTTCATTCGAGCTTCTTCACTGATAAATTTTTGAACAATACCTATCATCAATAAATTTGCCACCATACTTGTACCCCCATAAGATATAAAGGGAAGGGTCACACCAGTAAGTGGGATTAAGCTTGTTAATCCTCCAATATTTACAAATGTTTGCGTAAACAACAAGATAGCAAACCCAGTAATACAAATACGGTGAAACAGTTTGCTCATCATACCGGCTGTTCTTAATAGGTAAAAAACTAAGCCGAGTAATGTCAAAATAACAACGGTTACTCCTAGCAGTCCTGTCTCTTCTGCTATCACTGATAAAACGAAGTCTGTATGAGCTGCAGGGAGCATTTCTTTTACTACTCCTTGACCCAAACCCACACCGAAAAGGCCACCATTAGCGATTGCTTTATACGATTGAATGACTTGATAACCTGTCCCATGTTGATATTTAAACGGATCAATGAAAGATCCCAAGCGCTCAAATAAGTGGCTGCCAGAAGCGACAAAATCATCCGCAAAGTATTTAGAAAAAAAATAAAGGGCGATTAAAAAAGTCATGAAGCTAACAATAGAAAGTAAATTTTTCTTCTTAGAAAGGTAAAAAATCATAAATGGACTGTAAGCACAAAAAATAATGAGAGCCAATGTTCCATAATCTGGTTGCTTAAATATAAAAAAACCAGACAGTACCATTAATATAAAAGGAAATTTTACATTCCAAAAAGAAGACTTTTCTAGAGCTATCAGGTAAGTTCTTTTGAAATAAATGATTAAACGACTACATGTAAGTACCACCATAACTTTAAATAACTCAGAAGGTTGAAAATTATAACCATAAACATTAATCCAAGAAGAAGCCCCTCCCCCTTCTTGGCCGAAATAGGTGGCATAAAAAATTAAGACCATTGTTAGAAAATTTAAAACGTTAAGTAAAAATATGTTAGTAAACCATTCGTCTGGAACAAGCCGTACGAGTAGAATCATGCAAAAGCCAATCAGCATTGACAGACCCTGCTTCTTCACCATACCTAATGGGTCTTGTGACATAGTGGAAGAAAAGACCGCTAAGAGGGAGAATAGTAACAATACAGCGACAATAAGCATCAATAGCTTATCGCCTTTACCATATAAATCAAAATTTTTCTTAAAAGTTGTAATAAATCCCTCTTGCTTCTTTGCTTTAGAATCTAATCCTCTAGGTTTAGGAGTGATATATAAGACTTTGTTTTCCATAATTATTCCTCTCTAATTCACTAAAAATATTATAGCATAAAGCATTCATGGTGGGTATTTATGAAAAAGAGATATCAATTTCCATTAATAAAATTAAAATTAAAAAACACTTACTTTTCTTAGGTCTAATGACTTGGAAAGTAAGTGAAAACTATATAAATAGTTTCAGTAAAAACTTTTTGATTTTTTATTCAAAATATTATGCTGAAAAACGTTCAGCTACTTTATCCCAATTAACAATTGACCAGAAAGCCTTAACATAATCTGGACGTCTGTTTTGATAATTTAAATAGTAAGCATGCTCCCATACGTCTAATCCAAGTAATGGAGTTAATCCTTCAGTTAAAGGATTGTCTTGGTTAGGTGTGCCTAAAACTTTTAATTTTTCGCCTTCTTTAACTAACCAACCCCAACCCGAACCAAATTGACCAGTAGCTGCTTTGGTAAATTCCTCTTGGAATTTTTCGAATGACCCAAAGTCTTCATCAATCTTTTTAGCTAAGTCTCCTGAAGGCTTGTTATCTTCTTTAGGAGCTTGCAATGATTCCCAGAACAATGAATGGTTATAATGCCCACCACCATTATTACGGACAGCTGTTTGAATGTCACTTGGAAGCGATTTTAAGTTTTTAATGATTTCTTCAATCGATTGATCGGCATATTCTGTTCCCTCAACGGCTGCGTTTAATTTTGTTACATAGCCATTATGGTGTTTAGTATGATGAATCTCCATTGTTTTTTGATCAATAGCTGGCTCTAAACTGTCATAAGCATACGGTAATTCTGGTAATTTGAATGTCATTTTAATTCCTCCTAATTTCATTTGTTATATTCATATTATCACGCCTTAGTAAGCAGTCAAAGAAATATGCTTACACTTTTACTTCTATAGATAATAAAAAACCAAAGTAGCGATGCCACTACTTTGGCTTTATTTGATCCTATTTCTTATTTTTCTTAGACTTTTCACGTAAGGACTTATCTAAAATTCGCTTACGTAAACGAATGGATTCCGGGGTAATCTCACAGTACTCATCATCTGCCATAAATTGAATAGCTTCTTCTAAGGTCATTTTCTTAGTCGATTTAATGACTGCTGTTTGATCTTTATTAGCAGAACGCACGTTTGTTAATTGCTTAGCTTTAGTGATATTAACTGTTAAGTCATTCTCACGATTGTGCTCGCCAACAATCATTCCTTGATACACTTCGGTACCTGGTTCAACAAAAATAGTTCCGCGGTCTTCTAAGTTCATGATGGAATATGTTGTTGCTTGACCACTATCAATAGATACTAAGGTTCCATTACGACGTTGACCTAATTCAACATTAATCATGGGACGATATTCATCATAAGTATGATTCATGATCCCATAGCCCCTCGTTAGGGACATAAATTCGGTTGAAAAACCTATCAAACCACGAGCTGGAATTGAAAAGACCAAACGAATCTGGCCATTACCAGAATGTACCATATCAGCCATTTCACCACGACGATTACTAATGGCCTCAATAATACCGCCCATATATTCTTCAGGAGTATCGATTTGTAGACGTTCAAAAGGCTCTGATTTAACACCATCAATTTCTCTAATAATAACTTGTGGACGAGATACTTGGAATTCATATCCTTGACGTCGCATATTTTCGATAAGAATAGATAAATGCAATTCACCACGACCAGCCACTCGGAAGGTATCTGGTGAATCAGTCGGGATCACATTAAGGGAAACATCCGTATGCAATTCTTGCATCAAACGATCTTCTAAATTACGAGCAGTAACGTATTTTCCTTCACGACCTGCGAAAGGCGAATTGTTGGTTAAGAAATTCATTTCAAGTGTTGGTTCATCAATATGTAAAAGTGGCATTGCTTCTGGATTTTCAACCGAAGCGATTGTCTCTCCCACATAAATATCATCCATTCCTGATATTGCAATCAAGTCACCAGCCATGGCTTCTTTAATTTCAATTCGATCTAAACCTAAAAAGCCATATAATTTAGTCACACGGAAATTTTTCTTAGAACCATCAATCTTAATAACGGTTACTGAATCACCGACTTTAATTTTACCTCTGAATACCCGGCCGATTCCAATTCTACCGACAAAATCGTTATAATCCAGCATGGTCACTTGGCATTGTAAAGGTTCATCCGAATTATCAATGGGTGCAGGAATATGCTCAATCACTGACTCAAAAATTGGATCCATAGTATTCTCTTGATCTGCTAAATCACTTGACAGTGAAGAAGTTCCATTAATAGCTGAAGCATAAACAACAGGGAACTCTAGTTGATCATCATCTGCGCCTAATTCAATCAATAAGTTAAGCACTTCATCAACAACCACTTCTGGTCGAGCCGATGGCTTATCGATTTTATTAACAACTACTAAAGGAGTTTTCCCTTCTTCTAAAGCTTTTTTCAAAACAAAGCGTGTCTGAGGCATGGTTCCTTCATAGGCATCCACGACTAGAATGACTCCATCAACCATTTTCATTATACGTTCAACTTCCCCACCGAAGTCCGCATGTCCAGGAGTATCCATAATATTAATCCGTGTACCTTTATAGTTTACAGCTGTGTTTTTAGCTAAAATCGTAATCCCACGTTCACGTTCAATATCATTTCGGTCCATTGCACGGTCATCGATTTGAGCCCTTGCATCTAAAGTATCTGATTGTTTAAGTAGCTCATTAACCAAGGTTGTTTTACCATGGTCGACGTGGGCAATAATTGCAATATTTCTTAAATCATTTCTTATTTTCATTAAATTCTCCTAATTTTCTTTTAAATTGACTATCTGTAAAACTTCCTCATAAACTGCACCATTGCAAAAGATTCCTGGGTTAGCTGTTAAAAGATTCAGAGCTTTTCCATTAGGTTGACTGTATTTAAATCCTAAAGATTCTAAAATAGCAACTCCCGCTGCAAAATCCCAAGGCATTAGTCTACTTGCTAAATAAAAAGCTGATTCCCCTCTAATAACAGAAATCATTTCATAAGCTGCACAACCATAAGATCTAGATCCTAAGGAAGCACGTAAAAGATCTTGACTATTGAATTGGTTTCGAACTAAAATGTGGGCATTTGTAACCATCAGTGATTCTGATAAGGAGTTAATTTTTAACGGCTGCAAAGGACGGTCATTTAAATAGGCACCTTGCCCTACGATTCCATAATAAAGGTCTTCTTGCATCACGTCATAGATGTAACCCGCTAATGGCTGACCATCTACATAAATACCAATCATGATACCGAAGAAACGACCTTGCTTAACAAAATTTAAAGTGCCATCGATAGGATCTATGATCCATAGAACTCCTTGAGTATCCTTAATGGAGTGACCCTTTCCTTCTTCACTTAATACCCGATGATCCGGATAGTGAATATTAATTTGTTGGGTTAAATACTCTTCAACTTCTTTATCCATTCGCGTGACTAAATCACTAGCGTTCGTTTTTTCTTTCACCATTAAATTGGTATTTAAGGAAGCAATCAACGAGTCCCCCGCAGTTTTTAACCAAGACATTACACGTTGATGTATTTGAAAATCCATATTGACCTCCTAAGGCATTTTTAAAGTTTGAGATTCTTTCAATGTTTTAGCTTTTTGCATACATTGATAGATAGAGTACCCTGAAGCCGTTTGAAATTTACGATCAATTTGTTTTTCTTCGCTTATCGAATTGACAATTTCTTTAAAAGCCCGGTACTTATCTTTAATCCGTACTACTTTAATTCCTGTTTCATAGGCGGATTCAACAGCTGCTAAAAATTCAACAACAATCGCAATTTCTTGACTCGACCAATCTTCATTTAATGGATAAGAATAATTAGACATATTATTGCACCTCCAACAAATTCATTTCGGTTAATACTAATATAACGCATTTTTGCGTAAATGAAAAAGTATTTCGAATATAAAACGTTTTCTAACACTAATATTATGAAATTTTATTCACAGAGAGAAACTTGAGTCACTTGTTAAAAGAATTGACTAAGCGTTCTAACTTTTATTAGAATTAATAAATAAGAATCAGAAATACTCTACGACTACCTTAATATTTACCTTTAGAAATATTTGTGCTATACTGAAAAATCGATTCAATCAACTTCTTTATAATTTTATAAGAAAGGAAGAACTTTGTGACCCGTAATAATGAAACAATTAAAACAGTCTCCAAGCAAACGCCTATAGAAACCGAATCGGTCTCAAAATTACTGAGACAGTTTGCAATCCCTAGTATTATAGCTAACCTAGCTAACTCTCTTTACAATATAGTGGATCAAATCTTTATTGGACAAGGAGTTGGCTATTTAGGAAATGCTGCAACCAATATCGCTTTCCCTATAACAACTATTTGTTTAGCGATTGGACTACTAACAGGAATCGGAGCGGCGGCTAACTTTAATTTAAATGTCGGTCGAAAAAATTATTTAACCGCTCGGAATACTCTTGCAACAGCTTTTGGTTTCCTGATTTTATCAGGGATTGTGCTCGCCTTCTCAGTCTTTTGGCTAGCTGGCCCACTAATGGCATTTTTTGGAGCCACCGAACAAGTTTATCCCCTCTCCGTTCAATATGTCCAAATAATTGCTATCGGCATTCCTTTTTTTATGTTAAGTATTGGTGGTGCTAACCTTGTAAGAGCGGACGGGAGTGCAAAATACTCTATGGCTAGTATTCTTCTCGGTGCAATGATCAACACAATCTTAGATCCAATCTTTATTTTTGTCTTTAATTGGGGTATTCGCGGAGCCGCTTGGGCAACTATAATCGGCCAAATAGCCTCCGGACTCTTTATTCTTGCCTATTTCCCAAAATTTAAACAAGTCAGCATCACTTTCCGTGAAATTACAATTCAATTGAAAGAGCTTTTAGAAATATTTAAACTAGGTGTCAATGCTTTGGTCTTCCAACTTTCGAATACGGTTGTCCAAATCATACTCAATAATACGCTAAAATTTGCTGGGGCTAGCTCGATATACGGTGCAGATATCCCAATCGCTGCGGCCGGTATTACTATTAAAGTCAACACCTTGTTCCTCGGTGTTGTAATAGGAATCGTTCAGGGTGCACAACCTATTTTAAGTGTCAATTATGGAGCTAAAAATTATCAACGTGTAAGAGATACATTTAAATTGGAAATGAAGATCTTAGCTGTTTTTTCTTTATTAATGTTTATAGTTTTTCAAACTTTAACACGTCCATTAATAAGTATCTTCGGTAATGGTGATGATTTGTATTTTACTTATTCCGTACATTACTTGCGCACCTTTTTATTTATGACAGTTATTGCAGGTATGCATATTGGAATGGCCAATCTTTTATCAGCTATCGGCTTTGGATTTAAGAGTGCAGTGTTAGCCTTGAGTAAACAAATCATATTTTTACTCCCTCTTATTCTCCTTTTTGGTCATTACTTTGGCGTAGAACTAGTTCCTATGGCGGCGCCAATTGCCGATGGATTAGCTTTTATTCTAGCTAGCTATGTCATCTATCATCAATTCAAATCAATGCCAAAAAATGATTTGGGGACATTACCTTCTCGCTAAATCTTTAACTATACTAATCTCAAAATTTTAAAACCCATGCATAAATTTATGCATGGGTTTTAAGTTAATTATGTTATTTTACTATTAAATGTAATGCCTTCAGATGAGTAAACAAAAACCCTGACAACTTCTGTCAGGGTTTTAAATATATTACATATGAATTGGCATACCTAACAACTAGGCATACACAAATTTATATAGCGTTATGTTCAGCTTTAAATAAGGGTTTTTAATCAAAAATGAGAAGAAGTCTTATACAAAAATATATACTGTTATATACTTTTTGCCCCTTTTTTGCCCCTTTTATTCATAGTGACTATATTCGTACTTGCCATTTTCAATGGTAAAGAAAAATTTATGCGGTATACCATCAGCGCTATATTTCCTGGATATCTCGATAAAGTTTTCATTCCTGGAATCCATAGCTTTTATCATATCATCAATTAGTATGTATATTGGATAACCATAAGTACAAAGTTGCGTGAAGTCTGATTCAAATCTTAAGTGTTTGGGTGTAAAGAAATTATATTCCATGTCATCTCTCCTTCACTTGAATTATAGGAACATTTGTTCTTGATGTAAACAAAAATAACCCCACCTCCGATTAAGGAAGTGGGGTTTGTTTTATAATTTGGTAGCGAATTGTTTGCCACCAACTGCACCAATTTTTACGAATCTTTGTTTGCCGGAGTAAGAGGTGTATTGTCCCCATACCCAGCCATCGCGATCGAACACTTTTTCCAATGAAACGGTATCGTCTTTGTCGTACATGTAACCATCTTTTGAAACGGTATCTTTGCCCTCGTACGCCTCGTTACGCACCCAAACTTTAGTGTTGAACTTGTAAACGCCGACCGACTTCGGTATTTCTACCGGTTTCTTCTTACCGGTGTTCAATTCATCTTTATACTTAGCGACTTCTGCCTGCACAGCTGAATAATTATAGCCGGCTTTGGTTAATTTATCCTTGCGTTCTTGACCGTTACCCCAATCTCCACGATATACTTGTTTAGCAATCTCCCTATTCGTCAATTTAGGTGTGGTGTTAGGTGTTTTCGGTTGCTCTTTGATGTTTTTATCAATGTAAACTATACCACGCTGAGAATCGACTAATTTTCCTGTTTTGACGTATAACTCCAAATCAGCTTTCCAAAGCTTCCACTTCTTCCAGTCGTTAGCCATCCAGTTACCCGGACAAGATTTTCGGCTTGCGTCATAGTGTCGAACCACATGAGATAACGGCACGTTGTACTCTTTCATTAAATGAGCGAACACTAAAATAGCTTGCATTCTTGTGTCTGGGTGGAAGTCCCATTCCCACGCATTGCGTCCGGTTGAGGTGTCTTGGCAAAGTTCAACGCTAATTGAATTGTCATTACTGATTCCATATCTGCCCTGACCGTCTCCAACCGCCCACGATACGCGGTTGAAAGGTACCACTTGCACGGTATAATTCGGGTCAATAAACAAGTGAGCTGACGCATAACGCATTTTATTTTTGAAAAAACTAGCGTTGCCGTAAGCCTGGCCTGCTGCGCCGACAAAATGAAAGACCAAGTATTTAACTCGGTCTTTACTCATGTATCCGCCCATATTGACATTGGTTATCTCTTGCTTGAATGGTCTTAGTTCATATTTACTCAATCTCTGCACCTCCAGCATTTATCTTCTCGCCAGTGTGATAAAGCCCGGTTGCTGTTGCCCCGTATAACAACCCTTGGAAACCATGAACAAAAATATCTTGGCCATAATAAAAACTATAAAAAATACCCAATACAAAGCCGATTAAACAAGCTAGTAATGGGATATATTTCGAAGGTGTGTATTGTTTCAACAGCTCCGTCAAAATCATAGTTGCAGGTACGATAAACATATTAAATTCCATTTTATTTCCCCCTGTTATATAAAATATTAATTCTTTCTTTGTTAACAATAATGTTATCTTCGTTTTTACCGATTCGAGTTTCATGTTCTTTCAAAGTGGCACGAATATTACGTCGATCTTCTTCCGCTTGTTTCATACGTGTGTTCCATAACTCCAACTCATGTTTAATATCTTTTAAGGTGTTGTTTATGAGATTCACTCCTTTGTATGCACCAACGAACATACCTATTAAAACTGAGATAAGAAACCACCATTCTTTTACAAAAAATAACATTTCTTTAATCCACATAATCTACTCCTTCTTTCAAATTAAAAAGCACCCCGAGAGGTGCTTGAACTTATTATTCAATGATTAAATCTTCTGCATCCATCAAAATTAATTGCTCTTTAACAGCTGGTTTCAGCATGTTAGGAACACGCTTATAACTATAGTTGCCATTCACGATATTAATTGCCATTAACATTGCCATCATTAACTTCACCTCCCTCAGAACCTTCAGCATCTTTAATCATTCCTTTCATTTGCTCAATTAAGGGGTATACCTGCTCAGCCATTTCAAACAAAGCCATATTCGCCATTTGAGTCTGGTCCTTAGATTCTTGAATCGCTTTCTGCATTTCTTTGAATAATTCTTCAAACTTTTTCTTCGATTTTTCCAATTCATCGACTTTTTGTATCGCTTCTGGCATGGCTCGGTCAACAAATATCTTTTTGAAAACATCGTCTAAAGCCAAGTCGATAATTTCTTTATCCGTCTTATCATCAACACTTCCGACAATTTCGGCAGTTAAATATTGATAAGGCTCTTCACACGTTAAATTAACACGTGTTACATTCATTGGCTTGTCATAATATTTACTAGTTATTTTAAATATCATTTTCTCCCTCCTTTATAAGCGGCTCTAACATTGCCAGTAAGTAACCATCAATTTCTTTTGGTAATTCATCTAAGCTAATTTCAATCAGGTCAATATCTGATTCTTGATCTAGTAACTTTTCTTGTTCAGCTAGAACTAAATTTTCTAAATCAGCTTCTTCTTGATTGTCTGCTTTAAACTTTTCAATAGCCGATATGACTACCTGCAATTCATCCCCAATACGAGTTCTAAATTTGATTATTTTAAAAGCTATACGAGTGTCCAGCTTTTCATTTAGTAATATTCGTGTTGCATTGTAGATTTCATAAAGATTTTTTAGTTTCATTGTTTCCTCCTAAACTATATTGCCCCAGCCATTTGCACGATATAAGCGATTAATGATTGCTTTCAAACTAACGCCATTTAGCATAATTTCATCTGTAAACAAATTTGACCAAGTATTTCCAGTTCGACCAAGAGTTGCCTCGCCTTTATCTTTGTGATACGACGGATATAACTGCGTTTTTTCATCTTTTGATTTCGCTAAGTTCATCCAGATATTATTTTGATAGGCAGCCTTATCTCCAGTATTAGTGAATTCAATCAAATCCGCTATCAATTGCACACGGTCAACGTATGGTGTTTTCTTTGAGTTGAAAATTCTTAAACCAGCGAAACCACCATCAGTAGTAACGTCATTGTTCAGTCGGTTTGACCCAATAGCGGTAGAAGCCACCTCGACAATTTCCGTTCCATCATTTGAATAAACTTCATCTAATCCAAATTGTACAAACTGGTTAGGGTATCCTGTTCTAATTCTTCGAATTGCAGGATAATCTGTGTAAAAATCTAGCGCTCCTGAATTTAAATCAAAACGAGTGGAGCTATTTAACGCAGTTAAAACCCCACCGCGCATATTTATACCCGACAGAGTTCCCGAAACAATGGAATTAGCATTAAGATTAACAACGTTAACGTTATTTGCGTTTAGTGTCCCGGAGGTAATCTTATCTGCACTTAACTCAATAAAATTAGCAATTTGTGCAGATAGTTTCTTCGCAAACACATCACCATCTAAATAAATTTTGCTAGCTTTTATCATTGTTTGATCTTTTGATTGATTAATTGCATTAACTATTTCTCCCGCACTGTTTTTTATAACACTTTGGATACTGTCCGAGTTTTGTTGTAAAAGCGTTGAAAAATCATCAATAGAAACAATCTTGCTTGAAAATATATCTGACCCCATAACCATTTCAGCAAAGTAGTTGTTGTCTTTAGTAATTTCTACTGAGCCTTCCGAAGTTTCAGCAACATAATAACTTGAGCCATCATCTCGTATGTATCGTCTTAACATACCTTCTGAATTCAATTTAATAAGGTTCTTAGTGTTCTCTCCGCTAGTTGAAATAGCAAACTCTTTCGCATCCTCAATAAGGCGAGAAAGCAACGTCTCTTCTGAGGAGTTATCTTCAAAATCAGTAGGCGTTTCACCTTTTTCGAGTTGAGTCTGTGTGAAATTAATGTCGCATATTTCATTTCCATATATACCGTTATCAACAGCAAGCTTATCATCAGGAGAGGTTGGGATAAATGTAACGTATTTTCTTGCGCCGTCTTGCTTTATTTCTAAGGGTTGTCCGTTTAATGTTATTTGCAATTAAAACAACTCCTTAAACAATTGTTTTACCAATAGCAACATCTAATTTATTAAAGAAATAAGCATCTTTCATTATTACGTCCATTTGTTCTTTTGGAGGCTCTTTACCAAGACCATAAATTGATGTCAAGTTAATAGCGACTGCTCTATAAACGTTGATAACGGCTCCTGGGTTCGCTCCGATAGCAAATCTTGTTTGTTCCGGCTGGGTGAAATTTGAGGACCCTATATCGCTTAAAACCTCTCTTTTTGTAGATAACGTTTTAGTGATTACCTTTTGGTATCCAATGCCGACCTCAATTTCAGCACCATTACTGCTGGACACCTCAACAAACAAGTAAATTTTGTTGTTTGGATTATCACTTATTGAATCCTCTTGAGTAAAGTGGTTGCTGCTGCTTCTTATTAAAGGACCAGTTCCTGTGAACTGAGCTCCGTTAGCTATTTTTCTCCCTTGAATAGAGCTTGAAACATTCCAATAATTCAAGTTATCGCTAAAGTCACCATTTTTAACAAGATTCACTAAAGTTTTAGGATATAAGATAACAGTCTTGGCTAAAATGTTGCTTTCTATGTCTTTTAAATCTTCCTTAGTAGGAATTGACTCTTTATCAACAGAAAGCGTATCACCTTCTTTAGTGAGACCTTTGCCTACTTGAATAACATTCTGCTTCTTATCAATCTCAGTTCTTAGTGTTTCGTCATTAATAAATATATGAGTATGACCTTGAACAGTCATATTTTCAGCACCGTTCACTACTAAATCTTCAATATAGCGACTGACTCCATCTTTAATTAATTCCACTTGATAAGTACCGTGTTCGACATTATCAAAGTGAATGGTATTATCATCAGAAGTCATTTCATAACTTTTGCCTTCTGTGTTTTTGTTTGTTAATTTAACAACTATCGCCATTTTATTCCTCCTCAAAATTGACCGTAACTGAACCAAGGCCGATGCAATTTTCTTTTGTTTCAGACCAACTTAAGGTGTAAGGTCTACCGACTATGAAACCTTCGCCATTGTGCCCGACAGTTACCTTTTCATATTTCGGTAACTTAAAATCAGTTAAACTCTTTCCTTTGATTTTAGGGTCAGGTCTTTCAATAACATTCAACCTGTTTTTGCTGTACGTTACTTTCCCATCTTCACCAATAACATCCATCGTTAAATCAGAACGATCTTTTAATTCTTCAATTGCTTCAGCAGATTCTTTTACTTTTTCTACGGATTCAGAAATTCGTTCTTCTGAGTCTTTGATTTCTTTAGAAAGAGATTTTGCTTGTTCGTCTATCCTTTCGAATTCAACATCAATCTCTCTTCTGAAAGTTTCGGTATCCATATATTTGACCCAGCTATCTCCGCTCCAAAAATACATTCGCATATACTTACCGTTAGGTTGCCACCATTGATCATCCACTTTAAACCCGCCAATTGGTGGTTTAGGTTCAATTTCATTGCGATAAATTTTATTGATGCCGTTGGATGATAGCATGATTGTTTGAGTGTTGTTCTCCACCTTCTCAATTCTGCCAGATAAATCATCAACGATAGTTGATTTTAAGCTGTTTGACAACGTTCCAATTGTAAGCGATATATACTCTTCTTTAATTGGGTCCCACTTAGTAGCGACTACTTTTGCGGCGTTATCTCGGATTCCTAATTTAGGAAAGATAAGTGTTAAAACATCGCACAGCTCAATCGTTTCAGCTTCCCTTAAGTCACCACCTTCAAGCGTTTGTGCTAAGTCCACAAACTTAACTTCCGTGGAAACTTTAGGGATACCTACCCTGTTTGATTTAATGAACTGTTTAGCAAGGTTTCTTAATTTGTCTTGCGTCACTTCCTCTTCGTGTTCGAAGTTGCTGGAAAAGTCTTTTACGGCAATCCGTCGCTGTGGATAGTTATTTACATACTCAGAGTCAATGTATAATTCATCAATGGTATAAACAACTTCATCTTGAACTGCGTATGGATAGATACTGGTGTAAGTTTCATCGATTGTTTCATCTTGTTCAATATCGGTTAAGTTTTTGCCATAGATAATAGCAGCGGCGCTCTTTCGCCCCATACTTGACCATAGACGGATGACGTTATTATCAAACTCATATTCGCCGCCCCATATATCGAGAATAGAGCCAGCAACGCCTCCCAAAACGTTTCTAGCGTTCTGCATTTTATCAATGCGCCAATTAGCGTTGTTTGAGGTGGTGATGTCGGACCATGTTTCAAAATTGTGTTCTCCAACCAGATTGTTTTTCCATATGGTTAGCGCTGCATTTGCATCTCCTACTACTCCGAATTCTGGTTTTAGTCCCAAACGCTTAGTACGATACGAATAGTGCTGCGCATAAATTTTAATCTCTTGATTGTTTATTTTTTGAGTTCGGATAACATCAAAAAGCTGGCCCTTGGTTCTTGGACCAGATGACATTTTTAATATTTTCCCTTTTTCAATTACTTCTGCATTTAAACCGTTAGTTGGATAGGTTCCCTCAAAAATATACTGGCCATTTCTTTCTCTCAAAACAAATGTTGTATCCTTCTTGAAGTCGGTTAACACACCCAGTCCAAGGTGCTTAAAATCAGTTTCATTTGATTTGTAGATAGTTATCAAATTCTAACCCCCCAATTTGGTTTAACTCGTAGTGTAAAGTCGTCGTTATCCCAAGTGATTGTATTGTTTCCCGGAGATAAATAGATAAAATCAGAATACATACGGTCATATTGTGATTGATTCAAATAGGTAACATTTTTCTTTTCCATATCGATGGTTATTCCGTTAGTCACGTTTCTTAATACTAGTTTCTGACTCCCCACGGTGACAGTTACGTTACCGGTTCCCTTTAATATAAAGGTTGGTTGTGCATTCTTGTTATTAGGGTTGAACAACGTTTCACCATTCGGAACATCTACAAAAGATTGTCCACCTTTGTTGTACTTGATTGGATGCATTAAGAAGTTAATAACGCCTTTGCCAAATTTTCTAGTTGTTTCAGTGACATCAAACCCCTCAATCACAGCCGCTTTATAAATGTATTCTTTATCCCAGCTGAGCTCTAAATCTTTAAAACCCTTGACTCCTAACCACGATGACATCCGCTCTTCTCTTAATACGATTGTTTCTTCACTGTCCTGTGGCACTCTAATAGAAAAAGGAAAAGGGCGTTTAACTGGGTTCATTCTATCGTTATCCGATAACAAAACGCCATCACGACCCATTACCTCTATTTGTTCCATGTCATTGGAAGGAGATTCATATTTCGATTGATTGGCTACTATCACATCAAAGTCCAACGATGACGTTCCGTTGAAAATAATATAAGGCAAATTATCCATCTAAACGGTCTCCTTCCCGCTTCGTAATCCAAGTGAATTGTTTAAATAAAGATTCTGCATCACTATCAGTAGAGTTATAAAAATTTTCAATGTGTAAGGTTGGATTGTATCCGCCATTCACACCTTCTCTGTTAGCAAGGCTTGCTGTTTGCATTGTATTAAACGCTAAAGCACTTTCTAATTGAGATTGAGGAAGACTCACTCCGCTTACAGAGCCAGAAACTGCGTAATTCAATTCAGTTCCCATTGAATTTTGAATCATACCAGCTATTCCCGATACAGACTTTTTAACCTCGCCGTAGTTGTTTTCTAAACCATTAAGCAAACTGCCCATAATTGCATTACCAGCAGGGATCAAGAGTTTCTTATCATAAGAGATTGGACCTTTATTTCTTCTAATCCAATCAGCAATACCGCCAACAAAGTTTTGAACTCTTCCCCAAGCTGATTTCAAACCGCCTAAAAAACCATTCATAATAGCGGCACCTGCGCCCGAGATATTGATATTCGCCAACCCTCTAATTGTGTTAGCCACGCCGTTAATAATATTTTTGATTGCACTTCCTACATTTGAAACGGTATTTTTGAAACCGTTGAAACCTGTTTTTACGGCATTAATAGCGCTGGTTATTAAACTCTTAGCTGAACTCATAGCAGACTTCATTGCATTCCAAGCTGACGTGAAGCCACCTTTTAATACGTTGGTTGCTGCTTGCAATCCGTTCCAACCAGACTTAATAACGTTGACTGCCCCACTTATTAGGCTCTTACCTGTATTTATGGCTGAGCCGATATTTGACCAAGCGCTTTTCACAGTAGCGCCTAAGCCTTGAGAAGCTGTTCCAAGATTAGAAAATATACCGATAACATAACCGACTTTTTCAGCTATAACACTTAAAACAGGTTGGAATTTTTTCAATTGTCCCACTAACCACTCAACCGCAGGAGTTAAGAACTCTATAACTTTTGCTAAAGCATCAAAAGCAAATTGTAACCCAGCTAAAACTCCTGAAAGAACACCGCCTAAAAACGAACCCATAACTTGAAAAGCGGGTGTTAGTCCACTTGCGATAACAGATATTAATGGTTGAGCAGCGTTCCAAAGATTAACGAAGGAATTTACAATCCCTTCAATCGCCGGAGATGCCACTGCTGCAAAACTTGAAAATCCAGCTTGTAATGCGGGAATGATTGCTTCTGCTAAATCAGTAAACCCACTAAAATCAAGTTGAGTGAGAGCGTTTTGTATCACTTCTACAAAAGGTAATACAGCCGCCCCTACTTGAGAGAACAACCTCGGTAT
Source organism: Facklamia sp. 7083-14-GEN3 (assembly GCF_024742075.1). Classification (GTDB taxonomy): domain Bacteria; phylum Bacillota; class Bacilli; order Lactobacillales; family Aerococcaceae; genus Facklamia. The sequence continues at coordinate 34,837 of NZ_JANSGD010000002.1, forward strand.
TTGTCCGGCCATTGTTTGAAAAGAATTTAATAGCGGTTGAAGATTGGCACTCATCTTTGAAGCGAATTCGCCCACACCATTATTAAAGCCAACACCAAGTTGATTCATTAAATCTTGTCCAGCTTTCATAAAGCTAGGGGTAGCTGCCGATATAAACGTACCAATAGCACTAGGGAGACCTTTTAAAATATTTCCTACCATTGGAATTAGATTTCTGAATAAGAAATCAGAAACCGTCTTGGCTAAAGCTGATAAAGCCGGTTTAACATCTTCACCTAACGAAAGATTCCCCATAACATTTTGCCAAGCAGCTTTCATAGCTCCTAAAGATCCACTAAATGTTTCAACGGATTCTTTGGCAAAGTTACCTGAATATTGCTGAGTGCGTTCCATAAACATTTTCATGGCTAACTCTGCTTTTTCTGCCTGAGACGCAGTATTCCACTTAAAGTTTAAACCTTTTTCAAGCGCATAAGCTTCTAAAGTGGTGGCATTCATGGCCACACCTAAGTTGTCCATCATTGTGAAGTTACCTTTTGCAGCTCCGGCAATAGATTCCATCGCCATTGTAGTGTCGATACCCATTACGGATGCCACATCAGCAGCTCGTTGCATAGCTTCGGACGTTAAATCTAACGCTCTTTGTTGTTCTAACCCAGATCCTTGGAATAACGACCCCATTTTATTGGCGGTAGCCATATAGTTCGATGCAGAAAGCCCCATGTTTTTGTAAGCATCTTCTGCTGACTTTTGAATTTTTTTGGCGTGGTTTCCAAATACAGCCTCAGTACCCCCTAAGTTTTGTTCGAGTTCAGCGCCTTCCATTAAGGAAGATTGGAATAGTTTGCCTATCCCAGCAGCCGCTACAATTCCGGCTGCGGCTTTTACTAAACTTTTGCCAAAGCCAATACCAGCAGTTTTGCCTGCTGCTAGCGTTTCTCCGCCCATTTCCTTTTCAATTAAAGACTTAATTCCTTTTGCTGACGGCATTATCTGGACATACGCTTTTCCTAAATCAGTTGCCATTAATTACCGCCCTCCATACTCTCTATTAATTGCATACGATATTTTTCAAAATCCTCACCAGAAGTGAAAGTCTCGACTTTACTTTCCTCTGGTTCTTTAGTTAACAACTCAAAAATAGATTGAGGTCTGTTCTTATTCTTTTGGCCATCTTTTGTTTTAAACCATGTTTGAATAGCCAATTGATCCATTATGCTAGCTAGCAGCATTTGTTCAACTGTTATCTTCTGGTCTGACATTTTCATTTTTATTCTTGAGTTATCACGCAAACCTGCAGCAAAAACGGCCACCATTGTTGCTGGTAGCCGTCTATATTCGTAGATATTATATGTTTCTGCTAAGTCACAAATTAAAGCTTCTTCATCGAGAGCTATCATTCTAGCAAGGATTGTTAGTTTTTTACTTCTTTACTTTCTGAAAATATATCCGCAATTTCTTTAGAAATCACTTCTGCATCAACTATACCGTCTTTATCACGGACATGCTCTTTCAGTTTATCCATTTGGTCTTTACCTAACAACATCTTCATCGCTTTAGGTAAAAGGAATGGATTTTCATCTACTTCTGCAAAGAACTCTAAAAGTTCATAGTTATTTAGTTGCTTGTCGTCGATTTCATACTTAAAGCCAGTTTTAGTTTTCCCTGTAATCACTATTCAGTTTCCCCCTTAGCTTTAATGTATTCGTAGTGAGTATTACCGTTCTCGTCTGGCAATCCGTCCACAGTTAATCCGTAACCAACCACTTCGTCGTCTTTATAAACGATTTCACCAAGGCTTGAAGTGGCTGCGTTAGGGATAACCATACGCTTGACAATGCCACCTTTAAGGACCGTCTCAACTACCAATACACGGTTAGGCAATTCTTTCGAATTAGCTTTTACGCTGATTCCCGTTGATAGGTCGCCTTCTACGTTATCCGGACCAAAAACTTCTTTTAGCACATCGACGTTCAAACTTTCAATTAAAACATAAGTGAAGGCGTCTGTTTTCTCAGTTTGAGCGACCATTACAATGTCGCCACCCCAAGCCTTTATCTTTTCAGATTCCATGGCTAATTCGTTAGTCAATCCATCTTCTGATACATAACCTAACGGCTTAAACGCCATATCCAATCCACTTGTTGCATCTGTCGGTAACGTTGTTCCTAATGGGGCTGTATAAATAGCGCCACCTAGTTTAGGTTTTGCTGCTGTTACTTTTTTTACATCTGACATGTTTTTCCTCCTAATAATGATTTATATCGAATACCGCTTGATAGCGATATTCTTTCGTTTCTGTATCTGTAAAGTTGTAATCGGAATTGAGATGAACACCTGAAACAATATCCACGTGATCAAACAATTCCATTACTTCTTTCACTTGTTCATTTAAGCTTGCCGCTTCATAAAGTGAGGGAGCGTAACTTTGGATAGCGAAAGTTGATGATTTTAGCTTGTTCTCGCTTCTCCCGCCTGTTCGCTCGACCACCACATAAGAAGTCGGCATGCTATTTTCGCGTTCAAAAAAAGACGGTACATTTAAATGACCGTCTAGAAACTTTTTAATTTCTACTTCAATCACTTAACGCACCGCCTTTAAAATCGTATTGTTTTTTGAGTTATCTTTTCTTGCTTCAATCGTTTCAGCCATTACAGAAGCATTTGCCCTGTTTTTACCGACGTGTAGACTCGTTGAATAGCCATCTCCACATCTATCTCTAGCGCTTGAGGCTTTTTCCATTAAAATACTCTGCATTTCTTCAGATTTTAATAAGTCTCGAACGCCCTCTTGATTGAGTTTAAATTTAAATTTACTCAATGCGTTCCACCATCACTTTCTTATTCCATTCAAGGGGGATCAAGTCTTCGATACCTTCTAATGGAATGCCAAAAGTTCGCCATCGTTTGCCGAAAAAGATAACTTCTTTGTTTTCCCAATCGTGAGTATCCTCCTTAGGAATTCCTAGTGTGTATACAGCTTTTCGACCTGTTAAGTTGATTTGAGTGGTAATATCATCAGCAGAAGTAGGAGCGACAATGACATTCTCAACGGTAATTTTTTGGTCCTCGTAGATTGTTTTTCCTAGTGGGTCTTTACCGACCTCAATCTTATCTAATAAAACAATCGGGATTCCTTTTATCTTCCCCATAAAGATGTATAGCCCCCATTCGCTGTTTTTTAAGCCCTAGACGCTTTAATTCTTCTGTTTTGATAAATAGGCCACCTCCGGGAGTTAAGAACGTTCCCGACCAAGAATAGCCCAATGCTGACTGTGATTCTTGGACCATTGGCTCTTTATCTGTAGCAGTCATTAGAGTTCTAGCTACCACATCGACAGTGACCGATTTCAAAACGGAAGCAAAGACAGAGTTCTGTCTTTTATCGTCTAAATCAACACCAACCTTTTCAGCTTCAAGCCTTAAGGTATCTGAAACGATTGGCAACAAGGCAGTAGCCCTTTCGGTTTCTTCCGGTGTCATTTCACGCCATAAACTTTTAAGGTCTTCAAGTGTTGCAAAAGATTCCATAAAATCACCTACCCTTGGAAGGCTTCGGCAATAATTTCAATGATTTCTTCTTTCTTAGCTTCTGAAGGTAATTCGATTTGATTTTCTGCTGCATAGTCACGTAGCTCTGCAACTTTCATCTTTGTTAAGTCAAAATCTTCTTCCACTTCTTCGACTGGTTCTTCTGCTTTTGGCTCTTGAACTTTTTCAACTGACTTAGATTGAGCAGAGTTAAACTCTACCCAATCGCCGCCAGAGATTTTGTGTTCAAAATCCATTACAATCCCTGTCTCTCTGTTGATGTATTTCATGTTACTCGCCCGCTTCTACAATCTTAGCGAATGAATTAGCATCTAAGATTCCCCAACCAATAAATGTTTCGGCACGTAAATAAACCTCGTTATGACCTGCTAAGTCTTTGCCGGAGTTGTCTGGGTCACCATAAGGAATAACTTGTAATGGAATTTCCTTAGCGATTCCGTATTTGAACATTTGACGGAAGTCTCCTACAACACCTTCTAATTTAGAGTTGATAGTCACATTTTTTGATACTTGAACCGGTAATGAGCCTAAAGATCCCGGATTTCCACCGAACTTAAACTCTGGATATAATTTAACACCTACACCGTTTTCGATTTTAGCTAGTGAAGCTCCTGTTAAAGAAGATAATGCAGCTCCGCTGATTTCGCCGTCTGCTCCAGTAACCAACTGAGTTGCTTCTTCGATAACGTCGTCGATAGTTCCAGCTTCGAACGTTACGGATTGAGTAACTTTGTCTGCAAAATTATTCGCTCCAATGATATCTGATTTAGACCCTGTACGAGGGTTTGTTCCAGAGAAAGCCATAATATCTAAACCTTTAGCAAGTTTCTTAGCGTAGCCTTCATTGAATTTTTGTAGTAATTCCAATTGACGCTCTTCATCGGCAATTAGGAATTCATCTGATACACGAGCACCATATTCAACCTTTAATGGCACTACGGTGATAGGTTCTACCTTGATTCCACCGTGAGATTTTGAGCCAGATTCTGCTACAATGTCGATTTCGTTTTCAAATTCGAAAGTGAAATATTTATTCCCATCAAATGAGATAGCATCTTGTTGTGAAAGTTTGGCTAAAACCGATTCACCTTTCACCTTGCTAATTAAGTCATTTACTACTTGCTCATTAAATAAAGTTGATTTTGTTAAAGTTGCCATATGTTATTATTCTCCTTTTAAGTCTTTTAGTGTTTGTAATAAGGCTGAGCGTGTATCGTCTTTCGGTTCACTCTCGGGCTCATAATTCTTAAGCGGTTGCGTTTGTTTTACGCTCACAAATCCCGCCAACCGTTCAGCATCTTGTTGAAGCGATTCTTCATCTTCCCCCATTAAGCGATCGGCTAAATCGAGTGGAAGATTGTTTTTAAGTGCGATAGACGTTTTCAAATCTTTAGTCTTTAACTTTCCGTTTTCTTGAGTTAAGGACTGATTTGTTTGTTCTAATTCTGAATATTTAGTGGTTAGAGACTCTTTTTCATCGTTTAAAGCTTTTATAGTTTTTTCAAGATTCGCCTTTTCATTCTTGAGGGTTTCGTATTCCTCCAGCTTATCCTCACCAAACTTAACCGCTTTTCCGTGTTCGGCCATGATTTTATCTACTGCAGTGTCCTCTAAACCTAAATCTTTTAAAAATTCTCGTTTCATTTTTGTTTCTCCTTCTCGTTTTGTTTTCGCAGTCCGACTGCGTGAAGTTCGCTATTTGTCGCATAGCTGCGTAGTTTAATGTCATTCCGGACAAAATAAATAGCCCTATCACTAGGACTTGTTTGTTTATTATTTAATTGTCGCTAAGTAGCGTTATTACATACCGCAACCACCGAGCATTTGCTCTTGGGTTAGGATAACCGGATCTTTTGGTTTTTCTTCTTTGGTTTCTTTTTCTTTGTTTTCTTCGAACGTTTCAATTTATGGTATCCACATAGTTATACCTCCTAACAAATATCTATTTCTTCAAACATCGTTTTTAATTTCGGAAATTGGATAGCTACCCAATCAACAATTTCCTCGTTCCTTGCCCAATCTGAATTATGGTCAAGTCCACTTTCATATAAAAACGCATGCACCAACTCGTGTCTGATGGTTCGATTGCGGTGTTCCAGTAAGTTGTCTTTTATATAGCCGTTGTCTTCGCTAATATCTGATATGTATATTGTTTTACTAGTGAAGTCACAATAACCATCATAGTTCGATTGGATGCTAAGTTTTCCACGTTCATCGTCACTTTCTTGGATAACAGTGTACTCGGTTCCTAACACATTTACTTTTGCTAATTCTTCCATGTAACCTCCAATTGATAGTTAGATACAGCATCTTTCAGCAAAAGGATCACTACTCCTTTCAGACAAAAGCGACAACAACAAAATTAATTGCCATTAAATCACTTCTTTCGGAAAGAATGGTTATCTACTTATTCTTGCTAAAACGAACAGCTTATCGGCGTTTGTTCATCTCTTCAAGCAACGTTTCAGCATCTTCTGTTTCTATCCTTACAACTTGTTTTGAAACAGACGATAGCATATCTTTAAATAACGATATTAAACCGGCTAATACCAAAATAAGTATCATCAGCAACAAAACCGCGTTTTCTAAATGCCAAATAGTATTCACTCCTTTCAACGCTAATACCCCACTCTTTGTTTTCGCTTAGGTTTGGACTCTACGCAAGCCCAGTAAGCTAATATCATGCTATCCATTAGTGCGATCTCGTGGTCTTCAAACTGGCTGCGATAGCCAAAACCACCCGATGAACCAATCGGCCGCTTCTCACAGTTAGTGACTACTTGAGTGAGCGACGGTTGATTCTTATGAGCGATATTTTGAGTGTTTACACCACGCTCAAAGGCAGCGTTGGCTACAATAACCTCCGAAACCTTAGGTAAGATTGGATGTGGCTTAATTCGCGCTTGTTTCATTTCTGATTCAAGCAATCGTTGACCACTGGCGCCGTCAATAACAACCTTTTCTACATCCGAACGGTTTAAGAAGTCTAAGATCCAACCGTTTCCGTTTCTGACTGATTGGCAATCAATCGCTTCAATGAATATCCGTTCAGTTGAGGTTTTGACTGCAATTGACAAGGCGACATTCACGCCATTTTGGCCATACTTAATACCGACATACAACTTAGAAGCCAATCGAGGAATCCGTTTAACTTCCATATCTTCCCATTCTTCGGTTGTAATGGCTGATTTTTGGTTGTATTTAGGCCAATAACCTAAACGCTGAACGTTATGGTCAAGTTCATCGTCTCCAAGCTCAGCCTCAATTTTACGCTCGTTTAAGTGATAGCCCATTGATGGGTTGGTTTCATACCACGCATCAACATCTCTTATGTCTTTCATATCCGGAACAGACCACTCAGCCCAACCAGAATATTTATTGCCACCGTCTAAAGTGGTTTGTCTGTATTTAGTGAATACCGTACCGCTTGAAACAGGAGTCGGTGGCGTTCCTAACATAATAGTCTGTGGATTGTCTGAGTCGGTAACTGTATATTTTAAAGCTGACTCTTGGTCATCTGTATACTCTTGAGCTTCGTCAATGACTAACAAATCAAAACCTTCACCCAATCCACCGGTAGACGTTCTTGTTCTGAATTGGATAACTCCACCAGAGTTATAGAGTTCTAAACGTTCTTGTCCTTTAGCTTTGATAGAGTTGAAATCTTCACCTTCTACATAACCGAACATTTCAAGATATTTCTTTACCTTCTCATAAGATGAGTGGGCCGTGCTGATTCGGTGGGCAGTGTGTAAGATATTTAAACCTTTTTCTAAAGCCCACAATTCTTTTATATAGACAACCTCTGTCTTACCGTTACGACGCGGAAGTGAATAACCAAATTTTTGGTGAGTCCATAGGCCGTCATCGTCAACGGCCATTAAAGGCTTTAAAAGGTTTTTCTGCCATTCGTAAACTTTAAGACTTGTTCGCTCGTAATATTTAACTGCTTCTTCAAAATCACTTTTATCAAACTCAAAATAATAACTAACGGTAGGTGTTTGTCTCCCAAGTTTCGTAATAACTGACACCCCTTTCTAAGGGCTAGGCATTCCCCTTTCTACGTCCACGTTTTAGAGTGGGCATTCTGTCTTCTTCCATCTCCCGGAAGGTAATTTACTTCGCATTGACAATAGCGATGCCGCCTATAAACATCATTTCCAGTATCCATAACATTTTTATAGTCATACACTCCAGCTACTTCATCACACCAATCGCAGCAGTTAGCATTAGCCGTTCGAATTATCTTAGGTTTTAAGCCAGCGTCATAATGGAATTGCGCATTAGTCTTGATCGTATCATCTACAACTGATTGACTAAAATTGATAACCGGCTCACCTAAAATCCACTTAATATCATCAAAAGACTCTTCCAGCGCTAAGCGTTGAACGATACCGTCGATTCTGTCTTGGTTTATTTCTGGTTTAAGTCCTCTCATACCCAAGCCGGCTGATTGATTTAAAACGGTTTGTACTTCTTGTGAAACCTCAGAAATAAGCAAAAAGTTGTTAACCATCATCGGGTCAACAACTTTCTTTGCGATATTGTAGTAAAGTTTGCCATTCGGTAATACTTCGCTTGATAAATTCATTTTGAACGATTTAGCAAGTAACTCGCCCACAATAATTGCATAGCGGTTGGCCTCTCTATATGTGGCTGTACCGTCTTTAAGTTTCTTGCTGATTGTCACCAAGTTCGGGTTGTTCCTCAATTGTTTCTGGAATTGCTTGTGTATTAAATCCAGCAAGTCCTGCGATATGTCCATCGATTGCTTCTCCCTCCATTCCTGTTAAATCTCTAAGATTTGCTTTACCAAAGTAACCAGGCACCGACTGATTAATCTTAATTACGCCATCGCCGAGAGCAGAAATGGTTGCTGCATCTGGCTCAAAAACCGGTTCCCATTTTGCCTTTGTCTTATAAAAAGCCTTTCTTTCGTAAGTAAAATTATCACGTACACAAGCGGCTAGAATACCGACATTTAAAAAACCACTACCAAAATTTCGTTGAGCTTTTCTAGCAGCCACTCTTAGTGTTTCGTGCGCTGCTTTAATCGCTTCTGAACTAGATGGATTATCTGACACAAAGCCTAAGTCATCTAATGTTAATCCTGCTTCGCCCGCAAAGCCAGCTGCCGCCATTCTTAACTGTTCCATAAATGGAGCCATTGATTGAGTTGTGAATTGACCTAGTGTTGGTTTTTCTCCTTCATCGTCTTTAGTGAACTCTAACATTGATGAAATGGTAGCTCTCCAACTATCTAATTTTTCTGAATCTTGGCTAGTTCCTACTACATATTTTTGAGGGAATGAATAGAATTCAGCGGTTACATCAGAGCGTTCTAAAACTCGCTTAGCATAATTTTGCCAATACATAGCAGATCTTGAAATTCTAGATCGTCCAAACGGCCTGACGGCATCTGGTCTATGGATTATTGGCACTAATAATGGCGCTGGCGCTGTATTCGTATAATATAACGGTTCCTTGTCTTTTTCGTATATAGTAGTCAAGCCTTTTTCAAAATAAGCTTCAATCAAGGGGTTATTATAAGAATCTCTCTTTAGAACTGCATAGCCCTCTGATAAGAAACCAGTAATTGGATCGATTTCACCAGTGGCTTCACTCGCTTCGATTACTTGCAACCTTGGATAGCCATTTTCATCTTCGGATATATAGACAAAACAACAAGAAGCGATCAAGGCAGAAAGAACTGCACTATCAAAGAAAGTGTCCGGATTGTTCATCTGGAATATCTCATTGAGATTGAAGTTGTCCTCCGCAAACTCTCTAAACACCAGTCGGTCTGCTAAAGTATCCACAGCTTTGGGAGCCCAGCCGATTGTTGATTTAAACATTCGTTGAATCTCTGGTGGCATAGTGAAGCTCTTGTTGAAATTATGGTATTTCATATCATAGTATTTATATCGAGTTTCAACCCTTCGCCTATGTTTCTCTAGTTTTTTACTTAAATATGTAGGTCCTTTTAAGGCCAAATTTAACACCTCTTTTAATTTTTAAATGTTGTTAGGGTGGGGATAGTATGGCGTGAGAAAATATGTACAGTACGGCGTGAAGTCCGGCCGACAGAGGGGAGGGGGAGGTATGCCCCCTTCATCCTTCGAACCGGTAAGAAGTCCAATCTTTCGACTGAGGCAAATTACGGTTGCCTATTACCTTCTTGTTCTTCTTCATGTTCTCATCATTATTAAATAATTTGTCTGACTTTTGTCTATTACAAGTCCAATGTGCTAGTTGTAGGTTAGCTATGTCCGAGGGGTGTCCACCTTTAGCTACTGGAATGATATGGTCCACTACTGCACTCATAGGGTTGGGGGCTTTTAAACTAAAGTCCACAGGATACCCACACAAAGCACAAGTATTCTGGCTAGCAAAGATTCTTTTTCGATTCTTTTCATAGGCAGCACGATGGCCACCGATACGGTCTGTTCTTACCATAGGCTAACCTCCTGGGTCTTTAAATAATAGAGACTAGGTACATAATAAAAAGGCCTACGGTTTGGCCTTGAGGGGTGGGTATAATAAAAAGACACCGGGTGGGGTGTCTTAAAAAATTAATTTGGCTGATTTATTTTTATCATAGCCATCGTATATATACCGTTTAAAATCTTAAATAGAATAGCTATATTCTGAGCTGTTTCTCCTGATTTATTAATTGTTTCCAAAGCTTTTGTTAATAAATTATCAGCTTCTTCCTTCGTATTAGCCTTTGCTATTTCATGAATTGAAGTCATTACCCTTTGAAGTTCTTCTGTCGATAATTGGGTTTGTCTATTGATCTGAACTATTTCTTTTAAATAATTTGTATTCTCTACAACCTGTTTTAATAGTTCATTAGCTTCTTCTTGCTTTTCAATAAGCTCGTAAGTTGGATCAACCTGAATTTCTAATTCTCCCAATGAACTATCTAAGTTACTTGGTTCTATTAGATTGTTCAAATTGATAACATTTTTTTCTTGAATATGCCTTATTAAATCATCATAAACCATACTTGCCTTCTCCTTTTTTGATATAACTATACCAAAAACCACCCTCGTCGTATAGGGTGGTAAAGAAAGGAGGTAATTGGTTTTGCGAGTCAGCAAATCAATCACAATTTGCTCAATACCATCATACTATAGAATATCAATGCTTAGTGTGGGATGAGTGTGGGATATTTCATCACACACTTTCAAACTTCTGTTAAGTCACTCATTGAAATCTTATCGGCCAACTTAATTGCCTGGACTAATCGGGAGTGTCTGTCTCTGATATGGTCATAGGAATATCCTAGGTCTTGCGAGATTTCAAATAAAGATTTCTTCTCAATATATTTCATGACTAAAATCTGAGAATCTAAATCTTCAAAGCCCTTAATTAAATTCGTTAATTTATCCCGACGATCTTTTAATATTTCTAATTCTTTTTCATAACGTTTAATGTTTTCTTCTAAGTTACTGGATAGTGAGTCAGGTTCTAATTTAATCTTTTGTAGATCCCCTTCTACCCAGCGCTTGAGTTCCGCTTTGGATTCTTCTAATTGAAACTCATAGAACTCAATCTTATTTTTTATTTCTTTAAAGCTTTCCAGCCATTCAAACAATTTTTATCACCTCATTTGCTAAATTTTGTCTTAGATGTGTCTTAGATCTAAGACACTCACTATCGTTGATACATCAAGGTTTATTAAACTTTTGTCTTGTTTTGTCTTAGATAAAGTACTATTTTCTTTATATTATTATTAGTACTTAAAAAAATTTTTTATTTTAAAATATTAAAGAAGTGAAAAACATCTAAGACATCTAAGACAAACCCTTAGTATTATCTATACATCAAGCTTTATAGCTGTCTTAGATGTGTCTTAAATATGCGTTTTTGTCTTAGATCAATCTAAGACATTTACTATTTTTGCTATCAAAACAGGTCATTTTATACCACTGATGACAAAAAAACTGTCATCAACTCTGCCAAAAACATAGGTTTTTGTCATGTCATTCGCCAATAAATTGTTATTTTTTAACTATCTGATGACACAAAATAGTATTTTCTTCGTTTTCCATCTCTAATTTGTTTAGTCTCCAAGTCTAATGTCTGACATATTTCTCTACTAAATGCTGTGCTTCCTAACGGTTTTAACTGTAACTCTTCACACCAGGCAGCATATTCAATAAATACTTCTTTAGTAGGTCGGTCAATTATTTCTGTTTCTTTAATGAAACGTAATAGCGGATTGTTGTACTCATTGTATGCATCTGATTCTTTCTGAATAACATCTGATTGCGTGAAGTGTTTGCGCTCCAGTATCATTTTCAATCGAATAATCCCTAACTTCAATAAGTATTCCATCGCTTCTTGACTTGTCACCTTATCTTCAATCTGCGGGTCAAAGTCAGGATCCTGCGGAGTAAACTTAGCCTTGAAAGGAATGATCAACAAACGACTGACAATACCATCTGACTTATCATTTACACGAGGCGGTTCATTTGCAGAAAAGATAAGCTTCGCATAATTATTAAAATCAAACGGATCTAGTCCTTTGCGCTCTGCGTTGACAGTGTCTCCTGTTGAAAGCTTCTTAAACATCGAGGAGTCTTTTATGTATAACTTACTAATGTCATCTCCAATGTTTGCTAACTTCCCAAAAAGTTCTGCTGTCTTGAAGCGTTCTGATAATTCATTTAGATCAAGTGCAGATTTATTATCTTCCCCGACAAATTTTAATAACATCTTTAAATATGTAGACTTACCATTTTGCCCATGTCCTGTTAGTAAGAATGTTTTTCTTAAAACGTTTCTTCGATAGAGAATATAACCAAAGATTTCTTCCAACACCATCCGCACTTGTTTGTCTTTGACAGCTACGTTATTAAGAACTTTATCAACAGGCGCACATTCAGCAGCAGGATTGTAATTCCAATTAATTTTATTCTTAATCACAATCTCAGGACTGAAAGGTAATAACCGATCTTTATTTAAATCATAAATACCATTCTTAACCGCAATGAAATGTGGCGGAGATAAAGGTTTATCATCTGTCGCTAATTGAAGATAAGCTAATACTTCAGACCGCTGTGTTTTCTTAAGGTTTCTTATTTCATGTATCATCGCTCTTTCAATGTCATGTAAGTTATCTGAGTAGATACCTTCTTTGTATATGTGAAGAACATCTTTGATACGAATGATATTGTATTCAGAGATTAAGAATTGAGCGAACTTGTCATGCAAGAAACGATTTCCTTTGAAGAAAGATTCCTTTTTAAAAGCTTCATCGCGTAAGATGACATTTATTTCTCGTTGATCAAGCGGCCTTTCTAAAATGTACTTGTTCACTAGATTAATTGTTTCTTTTATTTCTTGTTTACTTAACTCTGCGGATTGGAGTTTTAAGATATAATTAAATAAATCTTGATTGCGACTACCTTCTGATATTTGGTCAATGTAATTATTGTCACGATTCTTATTAATCTTAACCATTGGGTATAACCATTTGGGAAGTTCGTCATGTCTTTTGGATTTTAAATACCAGGAACGTGTTTCGCCATCTATTTTTAATGGATCAGCAGTATTCCTGGAACCAAGTTTAATGGTTACTTGAATACCTAATGGACTCCACCAATCAATTTTATTTGACCTTAAATCTTCAGGTGCTTTAAAGTAAACATGAATACCGTTAGTAGTTTCTAAAACAGAACAGTTTATTTTCATGTCTTCAATAATATCTAATAAAATATCTGATTCTTCAGGACTATCAATATCTAACATGAGCATGTCATCTGACAATATCCCTACGAAACTATCATATCTTCTAGCAGTATTGTATTTGACCAGGACACTGTCATCCCCTTTGAATTCAACAGCTGATGACTTTCCATTACCTTTAAGGTATCCTTTATATATTGAGATGTTAATCACCTCGCTTTCTAAACTGAATAACTACCAAAAACTAATCTGCTCCACTACACTGTCATTCTTGGCAGTGTTTTTTACTCCTAAAAATTCATTTACTCTTTTATTAGCCAGATCAATATACCATTGTTTATTCAACCAGCCAGGTATCGGTTGACCTACAATATCTTCATTAACAATTCTGCAGAAGTCTGGGATATTCCCTATCTTAGTTTTCTTGCCCTTATTAATTCTCAAGATAGACTGACCGTATTTATCAGCAAAGACCCGATACACTTTGTCATAGAGATACTCCCCACCATAATCAATGGTTTCTGCTTTAATGATTCGTTGAAAGTCTATTAATGAATTAGACTTATTTATTATTTCACTTACATCTACTCCATTAATAAAGTATTCTCTAATCGCTCTATTAACTATAGGTAAATCATTATCTAAGTGGTTTAAGTCTTTTACGTAAGCTCCTGCTGCTTCAACTTTATCTCCAATAAAAATATAGTTATTAACATCCTTTTGATAAACATAATCATAGTATTTAAAAGCTAAAGTCAATCCTGTGCGTTCTTCCCACTCAGCACAAACACAATCAACTAAATCAAAATCTTTTTCATCTATTTTGAATAACACTCCATCGGTATTGGTTTGGATTAATTCAATGTATGGATCTAACTTATCAATTAAATCGGTCATGAATAATTGACCATTGATAACAACATTGTGATATTGTTGCATATCATACATTAAGCTAAATTGGTCACCTGAAGCTCCAAACCCTTTGTTCACAATAGATTTATAAACTAATTCTTTTGAATCTTTTTTCTTTTGAAGGGTAAATCTTTTTTTCAGCAATTGGCTGTATTTCTTAGGATAGCTCACGTTCCTACTTAAGAAATTATATTTATCAATAATAGTTGGATACATTGATTTGCAATCAGCTAAGATAAAGAATCCTTTACCAATGTAATTCTTTCTTGCTCCATGTAAACCGCCTAATCCATATCGATGTGGTACACCAGCTACCTCTGCTTCTAAGCTTTCATCATCATTAAGATACCAATCGTTAATGTGAGAATATTTTCCTAATTCATGATTTAAAATAGTTATTTCCCAATCGTCATAACGGTTCAGTTTCTTTGCTCTTAGGATATATGCAAGCAATTGAGTTTCTGTTTTATCCATATGTTTTAAAGGTAGTTTAAACTCAAGTAATAAATCTAACTTAGTTAAGAAACTATTGACTTGATAAGCAAATACATACATCAAATCCTCAATTGAATCCTTAACCTCTCTGCCTTGAAAAGCTGTCAATTGTTTTAAAGAGTACTGCCTGCTCAACATTGCATCATAAGAGCTAAGAGGGATGTAATTTAATGTTTCACTGTAACTCCATCCCGATAAACCCTTCATTATATGCTCATGAACTCCATAAGGGTTAATGCCAGCTATAATACTTTTTAAAATAAATCGATCATAGTTATTCCCATTAAAAGCAATCCATAAATCATTTTTATAATCATTGTAGAGGTCAATGATTTCTTCTGGATCACTGGTTACAAAATCAACTCTTTCTTGAGTGATTGCTATTTCTGCATACCAGGAATCCTTTTGGACTGTAAACTTGTAAAAAATCAATCACTTTTTACCTCCTTGAAACTGGTCAGGGTGCCTTAAAATATAGGTCTCACCGCTAACCTTAATAACAGTAGCTTTGCCATTCTTCATCTTTTTAATCGTAACGATGGGACGATATCGGTCGCCTACCTTACGTTCTTTCACTCAAACTCATCCTTTCTATAAATCGCTCGGATAACTAAAATCGTCATTAGTATGGGTAATGGTAGGTTCATTAATCAGGCCTCCTTACTATCTAAAGTTGCTGTTGTCACACTACTGACCTGCATAATTAATTTTAAAATTTCTTCTTTAGTTTCCTTAACTACATAAGCGTTAGATATAGCGGGATCGACTAATCTTAGGAGTATTGCTCCACATCCTTCAATATTATAGATTATAGATATTTCTGATATGTTTAAGTAAAAACTTTCGCCATTACCTGAAAAGTGTAATTCAATAAATTTCATTTATTCAACCTTCTTCTTTCTATTTAAAAAGGGAGAATAAATCTCCCTTATTTATTTAGTCTAAAACTTCAAGAATCTCATACTTGTCATAACCTTTATTAGTTAATGACTTCTCAATAATGTATTCCCAACCATCTTCAATAATCTCTTCAGCAATCGCATCAATTTCTTCTGCATATTGACTAAAGTTTTTGAATGATACATCATCACTATCAATTAAGCTGCGTAACATTTCATTGTTACTATGAACTTGATAACCAATCGCTCGTTCATTGCCTGGTTGCATAACACCATTGTAAAATAATTTGTAACCTTTAAACTCGCCGTCTAAAATTTCAAAAGTAATCTTAAGCATTGGATCTCCACCTGAACCATCCTCTTTCTTTTTGGATTGGCCAAGTTCCATGCTATCGACTTTTACTTCATATTTTCCTAATGGTATTTCAGGGAAGTCTCCCATTTCTGCTGCTTCTTCAACCTTGTTTTGAATACCATCAAAATCAACCATTTTGTCAAATTTATCCCAATTAATTGCCATTTACATTCTCTCCTTTTAGCGATTTATTTGTACCAAATGCCTTAGATAAATTACTTAAATCTTCGTTGTATTTTTTCACTTCTGAAATAAAGTTTTTATCATTTGACTCTTTTTTCATTAACGACTTATTTAACTTTTCATAAATTTTTGCAGTTAAAAGGTAACAGACAATTGAGACTATCATGTCTAAAATTAAAATAAATATTAAAATTATATTTAGAGTCATTTAATCCATCTCACTATTCTGTTCTTTTTTATTGATTTCCGTTTCCATAATGCCAGCTGGTATGTTGTATTTCATATCAACCTTAACTAAGTAATATTCACCATTCTTATTTGATTTCAATTGGATACTATGACCAATCAAATCCTAACCAAATTCTTCTTTGGCATCTTCAACGATTGCATTTGCTTCTTCTTCAGTATCAGCAAACCATTGCTCTTTAGTGTTTAGTTGTCTTTTCATATTAATCTTCCTTTCTTTTAATCACGTGAGCGACGACGTCTTCTACGTTTAGGTGCTTCTTTTACTTCTTCTTCCTCAGTTTCTTCCTCTTCTTCTCCTGGAGGTGTATCGTCTGTGGCTCTTGATCTTCTTCTGCGACGAGGTTTTTTCTCCTCTTTGACTTCTTCCTCTGCTGCTTCTTCTACTTCTTCATCTTCGCTTGGTTTTTCTTCTGGTTCAGGCGCTTCCTCTTTTTTACGTCTACTACGTTTAGGCTTTTCTTCGGTTTCTTCTTCTGATTCATCTGTCTTATCAGCTTTCTTCAATCCTTTATTCGCTTCTTCATAGACACCAATAAATTCATCATAATCAAGATCAATTTCATCTACTGGTAAGTTAGGAATTCGTCCTCCACTGAAGACATAAGACTTAGATTTAAAGACAAGTTTTCTTTCATCACCATCTGTTACCACACGTCCTACAATATCAACCATACCTGCTAACTTGAGCGCTACTTTTTCTCTTAGGTTTGGTTGAATACTTGTAATCTTATCGCCAGATCGTTTAGTAACATCTTTAGTGGTATCTTCGTGGCTGATAAAGATAATATTTTTCATTGGTAAATTTGATATCCGTTTAACCATATTTAGAAACTTAGTGGTTACTATATCCCAAGCCTTGAAACTATTATCAGATTCATGTTCGATACCTAAATCTTCATAAGTTTTAATTCGTGCAGCTTCATAGACATCTTCAATCAAGTCAACAACGACTGTTTCAAACTCATGATCACCTTTCTGTAATTCAATAACCGTCTCTTCTAAAACATCCCATGCTAAGGTGGTGTCTAAAATACGGCCCTTTTTCTCAACTTTTTCAACAATACTTACATAAGGGGCATCTACGAATTTTATATTTCCATCAGTGTTTAGCATGATGACATTAGGGAAGCTATTAGCAAACCATGTCTTACCACTAAAAGGCGCACCATACATCCAAAGCACTCGTTTGTTTACTTTCGTAACATCTCTTCGTTCATTTTTAGGTAACATTTCTATAATCTCTCCATTCTCATTTTGTATGTAATTTATAAAATTAGGTGGTGTTAAAACTGTGTAGCGTCCATTTTCTTTTGCTTCAATAGCATTACATGCAAAGCAATCTCCATGTGGATTACGCTCCCATGTTGTATCTGATTCAATAGCTTCAATTGCCCAATCAAATTCCAAGACCCTTCGCTCGTCATATTCAATGGGTACAAAGGTAACTCTCGCTTTATCTAGTTCATTACGTAATCTTTTTCTAAACTGATAAATATCTTCATTCTTTTTGTACTTAATTTTTACTTTTTCGATAAATAAGAAACCTAAGTTCGTTACATTAAAGCCTGCTTGATCCAAATAATATTTATAGATATGCATCTGACCTGATTTCTTATAAGCTTCAATACTATTTGAATACTTAAAGTCAATGACCAGCGTTCGGTCTTTGTCTTTTACGATTAAGTCAACAAAACCTTTATAGTCTTCTGTGTCAATTTCATATTCATGAATTAACTCAGCGCCATCGAATTGACTTAGAAATTCAAACACTTTAGGCAGCATGCACTCAATTTTTATAATCTCGTTTATGTGTGCATCGGTTATCATAGGATAAGCATTAATGTATTCATTAACTGCATAATCAAGGCTTCCTTTTTCAATGCCACTATGAATAGCATGACCGAGTATTAAAGGACTTGTTGGACTGTAATCAGGTATTTCTTTAGCTTTATCCAAATACTTTAATTTAAAGTGGTAAGGACATCTGTCGTATAAATCAACACGGCTGTATGAATATTGTGTCAAATTTGAACACCTTCTTTCTTAATGATATAATTTGCTAAAATTATTTATTCTGGCAGGGACAACCCTGGGTACGACACCTGACATTTTCTCAGGAGGTGATGCTTTTGATTGAATCTTTTTTAAGTTCTCCTAAGCATATTTCTTTAACTTTAATGTTAATTGCCTTAATTTTTGACTTTGTCGCTACAGGTGTCCCTACCAGAGTAAATACTTTTTCTTAACCACTCCTTCCATTCTTCGAATTCTAATTGGTAATAATTAAACTCATTAACGTACTTTAATTTTTTGTACTTACTAGGTCTTAATATATATCCTTTACCACCTGATTGATTAATTTGGTCCATGTGATAAGCTTGTAGCTTACTTTCAGTACCAACATCTGTTTTAAGTTCAATACCGTGAAATTCACCATTAATACAAACTAATAAATCAGGTACTCCTTCTTTGGTGAAAACTCCTCCACCCCAATATTTAATAATGTAAGCACCGATTGATTTTAAATAATTGATCACTTCTTCTTGGAATTTTGATTCTTTCATTTTTCATCACGCTTATTAACTTCAACCGCATAATACTTACAGTAGAAAAAGTTGATGTTCACTTCTTCTCTGCCATGCTCTTTAACTTGAATAAGCGTATAGCCATTAGAATTATATATATGAGGATAGCTATCAGATTCAATTGTTAATGTAGTTTCATCTTTAAAATAAAACGTTACTAAATATCTCATTTGATTTTCACCCTTACTGAAGCTTTAACGTTACTTACTTTCTTATACTTTTCAGCTACATCTGGAAGTTCTTTTTTCAGCTTAGTGCTGTCAATACTCTCTCTAGTTGTTGGTTCTACATAAGTAATGTTGAAATATTCGTTCTCCCACTTTTTAACGTTATAGTCCTCCATAATATCGACCAGGTCTGCTCTAAGAAGTGATTGCCTTTCTTTAGCTAATTTAATTTGTCTTTCTAATTCATAAAATTCAGTAACTATCGCTAAGTCTTGTTTATTCAATTGTGTTAGTTCCATTTAATTATTCCTCCCATTTAAAATCTTGTTTAAATAATGCGTCTGTATAATCTACACCACGCTCTAGTGCGCTATAGACCTTATACTCGATACTGTCATCAGTGATCATTTGATAGTAAAAAACAGGTCTCTCTTGTCCTATTCGATGAACTCTTTTTAAGCTTTGCATCCAGTTCTCAACACTGTCTGGTGGGCTTAAATAGATAATCTTATTGGATTTTTGTAAATTATGACCTTTACTTCCTGCCTGGTACTGAACAAGTGTGATACTATCGTCACACTCTTCATAATTCTTCTTGTCGACTAATCCGCCTTTTATATAACTCAATGGCCTATCAGTGATAAGTTTCTTTAGTGCTTCCAATTCTTCGTTATAGTTATAGAAGATAATTAAGCGATCATTCGTTGAATCAATTAAATCTTTTAATCGATCCATTTTATTTTTATTGCGCACACTTGCGAAAAGTCTTAAATTAATCCTGGCCACTGTGCTTGTGTCTCCAACAATTAATTCTTTTCCATAATTAATAATGTGGTGAGTATTGAACTCCTTATATTCTTTAGAAAGATTGCAGCGAATCTTTACATAATTTTGTTTAGGTAAATCATAAACTTCTTCTGTTTTCATAAATACCGCACCATATTCTCTGAGCTTGGCCTTTAATTCTTCTACATTCTTATAACCCAGTATCTTGATTCCTCCCCAATATTTATTGGGTTTAAAATCTACATAACGTTTCATATACTGTGTTTTACTAATTTCCCACCCTAACAATTTAAGCTGGCTGTATAGTTTTTCATACTTTCCACCAGTAGGTGTTCCGGATAATAGAACGACATTATCAGGCTTAAGATTAAGAATGAACTTTGTTCGCTTTGTTTTTTCGTTTTGAATTAAAGAACTTTCATCCAACATTAAAGTGAAGTTTTTAAGTTTCTTTAACTCAGGCCTGCGCCAAACTTTGTCATAATTAATTATGATGATTGATTCTGGTTTAACTTTTTGAGCTTTGTCATAAATTATTACTTCATAGTCGTAATACTGTTTAAAATGACTCGCCCAATCGTTTATTTGAGACTTTTGACAGATTACTAGGTTATAAGGTGTATTCAGTTCCCAAAGCTTCTGGGAGCCAATAAATGTCTTACCTAACCCCATGTCTAAGTAGTATGCCACTCGATCAAAATCATAGGTCTCATCTAATACTTGTTCTTGGTGTGGGAATAATTTAATCATTCCAATCACCTCTCTTGTGTTATACTTTGTGTGTAGTTTCGTTAGTCCGCATTGCCGTGCGGGCTTTTTCTTTTTGGAATTCAAACTCTTTATTTAATTCTTCTAAAGCTTGTTCAGTTGTAATAATTTCGTCCGACCACCTTATGATAGTTAAGAAAATTTGATCATTCATAATACACCCTGAATGAAACATTTCTTTAAGAAAGTCATTTATTTCCTCATTAGCCACTACTTTTTGGAATGTCTCATATTTCATTAAGACCACCCCAATCTGTAAATTACGAAGGCTATAATCGGCCACGAAAGAAGTAGTAAGACCGGTAAAGTTAAAACAAAGTAAATGATGTTCTCTTGTCTTTTTTTTAGTGCCTGCTCACGTTCTCTTCTTAAAACTTCGCATTTTTCTTCCAACTTGATATTCATTAGTAAGTCTCCTTATTTAAATTTTGTTGAATCTTTCTTCCTTAAGAAATCGATAAACCTCGAAATTATAACTATCGTTGTCTTTTGCGTTGGTTTAATTACTCCGTCTGAAAATTCAGGGTCTTGGTACATTTCTGAAACATACTTAGCAGCTTGTTGCTTACCCAAACCAAGAATGACATCAGGCAATTTTTGAGTGGTCGTCGCAAACGCCACATCTTGTGGAATTGGTGTGAGTTCCATGATTGTCCTCCCTCCTTTTAGCTCTTCTTTTATTACATACCGAGCAGTAATAGGTGACTGTTTTCTTTGTCTGTTCCGCTTTAACCATTCGAACATGGCACACAGGACATTTCATGAGCTAACCCCTTTCTATGCCAAACCAAACATCTGAATTAACTTCAAAATAATTTTGTTAGAATAAGGTGTTTGAGATTTACCAGTTAAGGCTTTATGAATCTCTGGTTTAGAATATCCAGTCATTATTGCCAACTGCTCATAAGAAATTTTGTTTTCATCCTTATAATCTAAAACCCTTTGTCTTGCTTCTATTGTCTCTGGCATTAAATCAGCTCCTTTCTTTATTGTTAATTTGATATACTCTCCTTTAGAAAGGAGGTGAAAATATGGAAGAAATCAGAATCGGTGAACATGTACATAAAGCTATGTTAAAATACGACAATCAGATAAACGAAATGACTTCGGCCTTTTTAGAACTTCTTGAAAAAGATTTAACGAAAGAAGAAAAAGAGAAAAGTATAAAAGAAGCTATACAAGTTCTAATTGTTCATAGCGCTATCGTTGCTCTAGATGCTAACTATTCAATTATTGAATCTCGTAAGTAATTTCTTTAGTATTCTCAAAAATTTGTTTTAGATCGTTTTTCTTTTTTTCGATGTTAGGAATAGAATTAATTGACTGATTCATACTAAGTTCAATAATTTTTTTATTTATTTCTTCATCAATAACTGAGCCAAGTTCACCGTACTTATACCCAAGTCTATGTGATTTGGCTTTTTTAATAGCTTCACCATAGGTTTCTGAATCTTTTAATATAGCTTTTGCTCTTATATCAATTAAAGCCTCTATTAAATTCATGAAACTGTTATTGTCTAGATAGTTCATTTCAATTCTCCTTTCACTTAATTAATAATCTTCACTTTCAATAACTTCTGTGTTCTCAAGCCCAAATCGAATAAACTTTTCAACTATCTTCTGGATTGGAATTCCTGTTTCTAGCTTCAACTCTTTTATCTGATCTAATAAATCAGAATCAATTAATATTGGTCTTGAAACATTACTAGGAACCTCTTTAACCAATATTACTTTGTCTTTTTTAGGCACATTTTTCACCTCGCTTTCATCAGGGAGAAGAACATTTACAACTTGTGTATCTGTAAGATTCAAAGCATTTTTTAGTTTTACAATTGTTTGAATGTTGAAATTCATTGTTGGAATTTGTCTTCTGAAAGTATGATATTTAACTCCAACCACTTCAGCGATTGAATGAACATCATGTCCCTTATCAGTTAACAATTGCCTAAATACTTCTGAACGATCCATAAGAACGTCTCCTCTCTCTTTATTAAGTAAGGTAATTCGTTAGTTTTTTTGTTATAATTTAATACTCTTATTGACTAACAGTACAAAATGTTATACTATAAAAGCGTACTAAATAACCGTTATTTATAAATTACATCACCGTTCCCCAACAATAATGTTTTTAAATAACTTACAAATTTAGTAACGAATTACCTTACAAGTAGAATAGTATAGTATTTTATACCAAAGGTCAACCCTAAAGTATATTATTTTGTACTTTTCTTTTTGTAACGGTTTAGAAAGGTTGATAATTCAATGTTTGACCGTATAAAAATTTTGTGCGATAAGAAAGGTATATCTATAACAGAGTTGGCTCAAAGGATGGGATGGGCAGATAAAGCTATATACAACTGGAGATCCAGTACCCCTTCCGCGGATAAAGTAAAAGCTGTCGCAGATTTCTTTAATGTTTCTGTTGATTATATAATGAATAGAACTGATAACCCTAAGGTTGCTGATAGTAATAATGATGATGACTTTTTAGTAGCTGCTCATATTGATGGAGATTTTACAGAAGAAGAGTTAGAGGATATTAAAGATTACATTGAGTTTATAAAATCAAAACACAAAAAATAAGTTGGTGATTATATGAATGCATTTGAAAAATTGTTGGCAGAATTTGATAATGAGTTAACGTTTGTGTTCGATAAAAACATTCCTGATAAACTTCCAGGCTTGATATGTGATAAGACGATTTATTTAAATAAAGACCTCCCTTTCGATAAAGCTATATGTGTTTTATCGGAAGAAATTGGCCATTATAAGACCTCCACTCCTAAAGACATAACAGATTATAAAGAGAATGGTAAAGAAGAACGTAAGGCCAGGAATTGGGGATATAAGAAGTTAGTTCCCATTGAAAAGTTAAAAAATTTTTTCGTGAAAAAGGAGAGCGTGATGCCATACGAGTTAGCAGAAGAATTTGGAATTACAGAAGAGTTTGCTGAAGAAGCTGTGCAGATGTATAAAATAAAAGGTGAGTTAGATTGATTACAATACTATATTGCGACCCAATCATCGTCAATAAAGATGATAAGCCACGTATTATTGGTAAAGCTGTTAAGGTTTTTAAATAATTTATAAAAAATTAATTTATATTTATTAAAATTATCATTAGGAGGAAGAAAATGGAAGAAAAGGTACCTTTTTATTTTAATGATTGGTTTATAATAGTTTGTTCGACTTTGTGGCCAGCCTACGGTGTCTCATTAATTATCGCAATAATAGTATTGATTCTTAAAAAGAAAAAATACCGCACTATAGACCGAAAAATAATTGATGATTATATGAATGAATATGATAGTTTAAACAGAATTAAAGATGAACATGTTTCAATTTTAGAAAAATTCAATAATAAAATGGAAAAAACTAAAAATAGTGTTCAAGAAGAAATAGATGTTTTGATTGGAAAGAAAGAAGAGATTCAATTCTTTATCGATGCAAATACAGATAAGTACCTTGAAAAACAAATATTTGTTGAATTTGATGATAATCTAACATCAGATGAAATAAAGAATCAGTTAGCTATGCATAAACTAAAAGAAAAAGATGCTGTAAAAGCTTTAGTTTTTAGTGAGAGATATAATAAAACTGAAACTAATAAACAATTGAAACAATTAATTAGAGGCTTTAATACGGAATCCGACTATTATATTAGTAACGTTTCTTCAAAAAACATTGATAAGTATAGAGAAAAAATAATGAAATCTTTTGAAAATCTCAATAAATTATTTGAAGTTGATGGAGTAAAACTTAACAAAGATTACTTGAAACTAAAACTTGATCATCTTTCAATTGTCTATCAGTACCAAATAAAAAAAGAAACTGAACGTGAACTATTGAAAGCTCAGAAAGAGGAAATAAGAGAGCAACAGCGTGTTGAAAAAGAGCTAGAAGATCAACGTAGAAAGCTTGAAAAAGAAGAAACGCAATTTAATAATGAGATTAATAAAATGATGTCTTACCTTAGTAAATCTAGTAGTGATGTTGAAAGAGAAATCTACGCTGAAAAGATTAGAGATTTAGAAGAAAAGCTTAAAAAACTTGAAGCAGACAAAGAGGACGTACGTCAAAGACAGACAAATACAAGAGCTGGATTTGTTTATATCATTTCTAATATTGGCTCATTTGGAGAAAATATTTTTAAAATTGGTATGACTAGACGTTTAGAGCCGATGGATAGAATTAATGAATTAGGTAGTGCTTCTGTTCCCTTCAAATTTGATGTTCACGCTTTAATATTTAGTGAAGATGCACCTGCGTTAGAAAATCTTCTTCATAATCACTTTAAGAATAAAGAAGTTAATAAAGTTAACTCAAGAAAAGAATTTTTCAATGTTGATTTGAGTGAGATTAAATCTTTAGTTCATGAAAAATTTGATAAGACCGTTACGTTTTATGAAGAACCAGAAGCTCTTGAATATAGAGAATCTCTTCGTAAGAAAAATATTTAATAATAATATATAATTCGATAAAATTCAAAAGATAAGATAGTTACCTAAGCAATCTAAATTTAATTAATCCAAAAAAGCCACAACCCACCCCGCCAAGAGAAAGTTGTGACTATTTGATAAATATGAAAAGACCCTGTTTAAAGGGTGTCTTTTCTGTACCCAATTATAGCAAAAGAAAGGAGAATTGACTATGTGGGTTGAAGAATTACCCAATGGTAAATATAAATTCGCTGAAAGATTCTTTGATGAAAAGACTGGAAAGAATAAAAAAGTTTCAGTAACTTTGACAAGCAAGTCTGCTCAAGCAAGAAAACAAGCGACTAAAATTCTGAATGAAAAAATCCACTCTTATTTGAATAAAAAAGAATTCAAATGTGCTACATTTACTGAGGTATTAGATGAATGGCTTGCATATTATAAAGCGACTGTTAAACTTTCGACCTTTTTAAGACTTAACCAAAATTTTAAAATAGTTAAATCTATCTTATTAAAAGATATTTTAGTAAATAAAGTTGATGATCAAATTATTCATGACTTACTTCAAAAAATGCATTATGACCTCAACTATTCAAAAAGTACGATAAAACAAACTGTTTCTGGTTTGAATATGTTTTTTAAGTATTGTCTGAAAATGAAATACATACCATACAACCCTATCGACTTAATCGATTTTAGGTTTAAACCTCAAGTTAAACGTCCTATCTCAAAAAAATATGTCACAAAAGAAGAGCTTTCTTTAATTATTAGGTACTTTAAAACCCATAACAAACGATATGGCGATATGACAGAGCTTTTTGCTTTAAACGGGTTCAGATTTAGCGAGTTAGTTAATCTCAAATATCGTAATGTTAATAATGACAAAGCAACTATTATTGACTCCAAGACAAGCACAGGACTTAGAGATGTTTTTTTAAACAACCGATCGATCGATATTTTCCAAGAAATAAAGTCTGAGAACAAACTTATAGATAGCGACTCTGATAATTTTTTTATTACTAGTGCAGGGAATATCATTCGTAATGAGAATTATAACCGCGCTTTAAAAACAGCTACCAAGAAATTAGGTATAAACAAAACGATAACCGCTCACACTTTCAGACATACACACATCACACTTTTAGCCGAAATGGATGTAGATATAAAAACAATTATGCATCGTGTCGGACACGCTAAACCAGACGTAACTCTTCAAACATACACTCATGTAACTCAAAAAATGAACAAAAGCGCACTAGATAAATTAAATAATCTTGCCCCTTTTCTGCCCCTTTTTGAACAAAAAGAAGAAAAAACCCCTGATAGATATTAATCTATCAAGGGTTATAAGAGTATTACATATGAATTGGCATACCTAATGCCGCTTCTGCTGCGTCCATTGTTGCTTCACTTAATGTTGGGTGAGCATGTACTGTCAAGGCGATATCTTCTGCATTCATACCCGCTTCAATCGCTAAAGTAATTTCTGCTAAGACATCAGATGCATTTGGGCCCGCTACTTGAGCACCAATAATAACGTCATCGTCTTTTCTTGTTACTAGACGAACAAAACCATTATAGTGGTCTAAAGCTACTGCACGACCATTTCCCCCAAACGGGAATTTAGTAACAGTGACTTCAATACCTGCTTCTTTAGCAGAATCCTTAGTGTGTCCGGCTGAAGCTAATTCTGTATCTGAATAGCATACAGATGGCATTGCTTTATAATCAACAATATCTTTTCCACCTGAAATAGCTGATGCAGCAACTTTAGCTTCGAAAGAAGCTTTATGCGCTAACATAGCTCCTGGAACAATATCACCAATTGCAAAAATGTTTGGATTGGATGTACGTCCTTGATTATCAACTTTGATAAATCCACGTTCATCTACTTCAACACCTGCTTGATCTAAACCACAGTTATCTGTATTAGGACGACGTCCAACAGTAACCATTACATAGTCAGCTTCTACTTGAACTTCCTTGCCTTTACGTTCGTATGTTACAACTACACGATCGCCTTTTTCTTCTGCTTTCTTAGCCATCGCATTTGTTACAATTTCAGCACCTAAAGCTTTTAGATCTCTTTCAACAAGACGTGTCATATCTTTTTCAAATGAAGGAATAAACTGTTTAGATCCTTCTAAGATAGTAACATTTGTTCCTAAGTTGGCATATACGCCACCTAATTCTGTTCCGATAATTCCTCCACCAATAACCACTAAATCTTTAGGGATTTCTGGTAAGTTTAATCCGCCTGTAGAATCAATTACACGACCTTTGAATTCAAAACCTGGAATTTCAATTGGACGTGATCCTGTTGCAACAATTGCATGCTTGAAAGTATAGGTTTGGGCCTCTTCTCCATTTACAACGCGAAGAGTATCTTTATCAGAGAAGAACGCTTCTCCTTTAATAACCTCAACCTTATTCTTCTTAAGTAGCATTTCAACGCCAGAAGTCATCTTCGCAACAACTTCGTTTTGTTTCCAATCTTGTGTTTTTTTCCAATCAATTTCCACATTAGAAGCCGAAATACCAAAAGTATCACCATGCTTAGCTTGATGATAAACATGTCCAGCTTGGATTAATGCTTTTGAAGGAATACATCCTACGTTTAAACAAACGCCTCCAAAATATTCTCTTTCAACAATTGCTACTTTTTGACCTAGTTGTGCAGCACGAATAGCAGCTACATAACCTCCTGGACCTGCTCCAATAACGACTGTATCTAATTCAATTGCGAAATCTCCAACTACCATTTGATCACTATCCTTCCATTAATAATAGTTCTGGGTCTGCTAGGAAGCGTTTCACTTCATTAAGTGCACGCTGCGCAGTTGCTCCATCTACAATACGGTGGTCAAAGCTTAATGACAACTTGCATACACGTCCCACAGCTAACTCGCCCGCTTCATTGACAATAGGTTGTTGTACAATTGAACCGAAACCTAAGATAGCTACTTCAGGATGATTGATAATCGGACTGAACCATTTTCCGCCAGCTGATCCAATATTTGAAATAGTAATTGTTCCTTCTGTCATTTCAGACATCGGCAATGATCCCTCATGAGCCTTATTTGAAAGCTCAACGATTTCATTAGCGATTTGGAACATATTCTTAGTGTTAGCATCTTTAATGTTAGGTACATATAGTCCACGTTCTGTATCTGTCGCAATACCTATATTATAATAGTTTTTGTAAACAATTTCATTAGAAACATCATCAATTGATGCATTAATAACGGGGAATTGCTTAGCAGCAGCGATTAAGGCCTTTACAACATAAGGCAAGAACGTTAATTTAACCTCTTTTTCAGCTGCGATTGCTTTGTATTTCTTACGATGTTCCCATAATTTAGAAACTTCAACTTCATCAAATAGAGTAACGTGAGGAGCTGTATGTTTAGAATTAACCATCGCTTTTGCGATAGCATTTCTGGTACCGGATAGGGCAACGCGTTCTTCTCGTTCTGTTTGGCTAGAAACAAATGGTTTAGCCTCAGCTTTTGTTGGTTGAATTTCAGTTTGAGCTGCAGTTTCTTTATCAGAGTTAGAAGTACTCACTTCTTGCTCAGAATTAAGAGCTGCTGACTCATTCGTTTTAACTGATGAATTAAAGTTTGTAAGATCCTCTGCTGTGATGCGGCCGTTCTTACCAGAACCTGGAACGCGTGTAATATCAATTCC
Source organism: Facklamia sp. 7083-14-GEN3 (assembly GCF_024742075.1). Classification (GTDB taxonomy): domain Bacteria; phylum Bacillota; class Bacilli; order Lactobacillales; family Aerococcaceae; genus Facklamia. Next base: position 63,610 of record NZ_JANSGD010000002.1, read on the forward strand.
CATATCACGAGCTAGTTTACGAACAGAAGGCATAGCTAAAACGCGTCGGTTAGCTGCCTCATCATCAGAAAGACCTTGAACTTGAGGTATATCTTTAGTTACAGAGGTTTCAATTACTGGATTTTTTTCAGCCGGAGCCGCTGCATCATCATAAGAGTTAGCAATAGCCTCTCCTTGTTCTTCTGCACTGATGTCTTCTGATTGACCATTATGCTCTGGTGAATCAATTTCAACAATTACTTGACCCAATTGTGCGATCTGTCCTACTGGAACATGAATTTTTTTAACGGTACCAGCTACTGGGGAAGGCAATTCTTCAACAGACTTATCGTTTTGAACTTCAACTAAACTATCATCTTCTTTGATGCTGTCACCTTCTTTAACAGCCCATGAAACGATTTCTCCTTCCATAATTCCTTCACCTAAAGCTGGTAACTTGAATTTGAAATATGATCCATTGGATCCAGCTTGACTACCATTTTGTTTAGCTTCTACTTTCCTTGCAGGCTCTGCCGGAGTTTCTTCAACCTCTGGAGCCGGTTCATCTTCAAAACCTGGCGCATCAATTTCTACAATAATCTGTCCTAATTGAGCAATTTGTCCTGCTTCTACATGAATTTTTTTAATTGTTCCAGCTACTGGAGAAGGTAATTCTTCGACGGACTTATCATTTTGAATCTCAACCAGTGTATCGTCCTCACTTATTTGGTCGCCTTCTTTAACAGCCCATGAAACGATTTCTCCTTCCATAATTCCTTCACCTAAAGCTGGTAACTTAAATTGGAATGCCATATAATTTTTTCTCCTTTTCTTAACCTAACTAGAAAGCAAGCAGATGAAACATCTGCTTGAAATCATTTATCGTCTAAAAATCTTCTAATTCTTTTGCTTTCTCTACAATATCTTCTGCATTTGGTAACCAATCTCTTTCAGCCATTCCAAATGGGAAAACTGTATCAGGTGCAGCCACAAATCCAATTGGTGCTTTTAGAGAAAGAACTGCACGTTCAGAAATCTCAGCAATCACTTTACTTCCAACACCTGCTTGACGTTGTGCTTCTTGAACGACAATTACTTTTCCTGTTTTTTCGACAGAAGCAATGATAGTTTCAATATCTAATGGTTGAACAGTTCTTAAGTCAAGAACTTCAACATTAACGCCTTCTTTAGCTAATGTTTCCGCTGCTTTTACTGATTCTTGTACCATAGCACCGTATGCAATTAAAGTTAAGTCTGTACCTTCTTTAACAACTTTGGCCTTACCTAAAGGAACAGTATATTCTCCTTCTGGAACTTCTTCACGGAAAGAACGGTATAATTTCATATGCTCCAAGAAGTATACTGGATCATTATCGCGGATAGCTGAAATTAATAATCCTTTAGCATCATAAGGATTAGAAGGGATCACCACTTTAAGTCCTGGTGACTGAGCCAATAGGCCTTCTAATGAGTCTGCATGAAGCTCAGGTGTGTGAACTCCACCTCCAAAAGGAGAACGGAATGTAATTGGTAGATTACGTGAAGCTCCCATACGATAACGTGTACGGGCTGCTTGAGCCACAACAGAGTCCATTGTTTCAAACACAAATCCATTAAATTGAATCTCAGGAATTGGACGGAATCCTTCAAGAGCTAATCCGATAGCCATACCACTGATACCAGATTCAGCTAGCGGGGTATCCATTACTCGTTCTTCGCCAAATTCTTCTTGTAAACCTTGAGTTGCACGGAAAACTCCACCGTTTTTACCCACATCTTCTCCGAAAACAAGTGTACGGTCGTTTGTGCGCAATTCATTGGCTAAGGCTTCTGTAATAGCCTCAATCATTGTTAATTTAGCCATAATTATTTATTCTCCTTTGCTTCAAATTTACTAATTTGTTCTTGTGTCACATAATCTGGTGTCTCATACATATTTTTTAAGAAGTCAGAAATTTTTTGTTTTGGTTCTTGATCAGCTAATTTAATTGCTTCTTTAACTTCATCTTTTGTCCTCTGAATAACTTCTTCTTCTTTTTCATCTGACCAGAGTCCTTTAGCAGTTAAATATTTACGCATACGAATTAAAGGATCTTTAGCACGCCATTCAGCCTGTGCTCCTTCTGGTTGGTAACGTTTAGGATCATCTCCAGATAGGGTGTGAGGACCAAAACGGTAACAAATAGTTTCGATGAGTACTGGACCATTACCCGCAATGGCATATTCTCTGGCAGCTTTTGCTACTGCATATACAGCTAAAATATCCATACCATCTACTTGAATACCTGGGATACCTGCGGCAACTGCTTTTTGAGCTAAAGTAGGAGCAGCTGTTTGAACAGAACGTGGTGTTGAAATCGCCCATCCATTATTTTGAACAACAAATACTGCAGGTGATTGATAAGCACCAGCAAAGTTAATTCCTTCATAGAAGTCACCTTGCGAAGAACCACCGTCACCTGTCCATGTCATCGCAATCGCTTGACGATTATTCTTTTTAATTCCTAAAGCGACACCTGCTGTTTGAACATACTGCGCACCAATAATAATTTGTGGCGGATATGCTTTTAAGTCTTCATCAAAAGTTGATCCGGCTACATGTCCTTTTGACCATAGAAAAGCTTTGTGTAAAGGAAGTCCATGTTTAATTAATTGCGGAACATCACGATAACCCGGTAACAACACATCTTCTTTTTCAGTAGCCAATACAGTACCCAATTGAGAAGCTTCTTGACCAGAAGTTGGTGCATAGAAACCTAGTCGTCCTTGACGGTTAAGCGCTGTTGAACGTTCAAATAATTCGCGAGCCCACACCATTTCTTCCATAAATTTAACCATATCCTCATCAGAAATATCTCCTAAAAGATCTGGGTTAACGATATTCCCCTCTTCATCCATTACTTGAACCATTGAAAAATCAAAATTATCTGGCTTCAGTAATTCATCCATTGTCACTTTTGCTTTAGCTCGTGCCATTTTTTCACATTCCTCTCATTTTTTGTCCTTAATAACAGTTAGAATAAAACTGTAGCAATAATTGCTCATTTTTAACGATAACATCTTACTTATTCAATTGCAAGAAAAAGATAAGCAATCTGTGAGATTACAATCAAATCATAGTTCCTTCAACAATAGTTTGAGAAAGAATGCACAAAGAACTCTGTCACAACTGTTATAATTTATTTTATAATTCTGTTATAGTTAAACATAGTTTTATAAAACAGCTTGACAAAATTTTAAAAAAATCCTATACTAACATAGTTGTTATGTGCCAGTAGCTCAGCTGGATAGAGCAACGGTCTTCTAAACCGTAGGTCGCAGGTTCGAATCCTGCCTGGCATATTTTATAACATTTAAACCACTTCAGTTGTTCTCTATTGATAGAGTTCCATTGAGGTGGTTTTTTATTTTGATTATTTAATATTCTAATAGATTGCATCTACTTATAGAATTATTTCATAGATATTTACTACCATTTATTACTTAATAGTACTAGAATACTGGCAGGAGGGATATTATGAAAAAAATCACAAATCTACTTATCGTTTTATTATTATCAGTAGGTCTTAGCTCGTTTAACAGTATCACTAGCTATGCTAATGATACTGAGAACTCCAATGTTGAAACTGTTGAAGATGAATCAAATGAAGATAAAACTAATTCCAATCGTTTTAATGGAGATTATATCGTTGATGCTGATTATTTGGCTTCAAAAATCGGTGATTCAGATACTATAATTATCGACACCCGTGGTCCCAAAGAAGCTAAAAAAGGTCATGTCTCAGGGGCCATTGCTATGGTTTGGCAAGATTTAGCAGATGTGGATAATAAAAAACCAGGCGAAGAAGGATGGGGACATATCCTAGCTAAAGAAGAATTAGCTAAGAAGTTAGGCGAATTAGGAATTGATCCTGCTAAGGAGATCATTCTTTATTCTGTAGCTAATGCTGGCTGGGGCGATGACGGACGCATTCTTTGGGTGCTTAAAGCCGCTGGTTACCAGAACTTAAAAATGGTAGATGGCGGCTTCCAAGCAATTGCTAAATCTGATATCGAAATGGTTAAAGACCAAGTAACTTTAGAACCAGTGGAAGTAACTGTCGAAGATATCGATCGCACAGCTATTATTGATACACAAGAATTAACTGAGACAATTGCCGATTATAAAATCCTTGACTCACGTGAAAAAGACGAGTTCGAAGGTGCAACTTATTATGGAGAAGCCAAAGGTGGTCACTTACCTGGTGCAATTAATATTCCATATACAGAGCTTTATAATGATGAGGACTTATTAAAATCAAATGAAGAATTAGAGGCTCTTTTCTTAGAAAAAGGATTTAATAAGGAAGATGCTATCGTCACTTATTGTACTGGAGGTATTCGTTCGGCCTATATGCAATTAATTATGGAAATGCTAGGTTTTGAAAATGTTAAGAACTATGAAGGTTCTTATTATAATTGGGCAACTATTAATGAAGTTGAATAATTGATTAAAAGCCCCTTGCTGATAAAAAATCAGTAAGGGGCTTTTATTTTTGAATACCCATAAAATAAAGAAGACTCAGCAAGCTGAGTCTTTTATACTTATTTATTCGCTCTTCCTTTGTAAGATCCGTCTGCTGTTCCGATTTCTAAAGCTTCTCCCGCTTCAATAAAATCTGGTACATTGACTACTAGACCTGTTTCCATTGTAGCAGGCTTACCTGATCCTGTAACAGTAGCGCCTTTAATAGAAGGTTGTGTTTCAGATACCGTTAACACAACTGTTCCTGGCAATTCAACTCCGATTACTTCGCTGCCGAAAAATTGGATTTTACAGTTCATATTGTCTAACAAGTATAATAATTCGTTTTCAATGGTATCAGCTGGTAATTCATATTGCTCGTATGTTTCTAAATCCATAAACACAGCCATACCATCCATCTTGTATAGATATTGAACTTCTTTAGTATCTAAATATGCGCGTTCAAACTTTTGATCAGGTCGAAAAGTAGTATCATAGGTTGCCCCTGAGCGAACATTGCGAAGTTTCATACGCATAACAGTATTCCCTTTACCCGGCTTATGGTGACTTGCTTCTAATACTTTAATTAAGTTCCCATCATCCACAAAAGTCATACCGGCTTTTAAATCTGTTGCTGAAATCATCCTATCTTCTCCTAACTTCTTTCAAATTACTTATGTATTATACCACAGAATATTAAATTCAAACAATCTATTCCCTAGATTAGCCAATAGTAGAATTAGATTATTTTTAAATCTTTTTTAGCATACCAAGGCGCTTGATCATTAATATGATCATAAAACATGATACCGTGTAAATGGTCGATCTCATGTTGAGCCACTACCGCTTGATAGTTTCTTAGTTTTAAAGTGTGCTCTTCTCCTTCTATATCTTGATAAGTAAGCGTGATTCTTTGAGGACGAGCTACATAGCCTTCCACTTCACGGTCGACAGATAAGCATCCTTCGCCCTCACTCAAAGCAACTTCTTGAACAGAATGTCTAGTAATAACAGGATTTATAAAAATTTGACTCATTTCTTCACCCGAAATATTTCCTTCATCATCGAATGTATAAATTTGCATGGCAAAAATCTGTTTACTTATATTGATTTGAGGAGCTGCCAAGCCAACACCTGCTCTTAGACCATATTTTTCTGCCTTTTCCTTATCCTGACTATTCTTTAGAAACTCAAGCATTTCCAAAGCTTTTTCCTTTAAAGAAGGGTCCATGGGAAAAGCTACCTTTTCTGCCTTTAAACGCAAGGTTGGATGTCCTTCTTTAATAATATCTTTCATCGTTAACATTTTCATCCTCCTTTAAAATCATACTAATGGTTTAATTTACGACGGTAGCCCGTCACTCGATAGAATTGATGCTCTTCATCAAATTCTAAACTTTCAACTAACGTATTTTGCTGATAAAGCGATAAGAGATCTGCTTCTTCTGGTAAAACTTTTACAGAGTATGCTTCAGCTGATTGAATACAAAGATCCCAAATCGCTTCTTTTAATTTTTCGATATCTGCTACCTTTAAAGCAGATATCGTTATATTAGGTTTTTGAATAGCGACAAAAGACTCTTCCATTGCATCTTTTTTATTATAAACAGTTAAAATAGGAATATGGTCTGCTTCAATATCTTTTAAAATGCGGTTAACTGTCTCTTCGTGCATGAGATGGGCAGGATTAGAAGCATCCACTACATGTAATAAAACATCCATATATCGAATTTCTTCCAACGTTGACTTAAAGGACTCAATTAATTGAGTAGGTAATTCTTCAATAAAGCCTACTGTGTCCGTCAAAGTAAACATTGGGTGACCATGGATGGCGAATTGTCTTGTAAGAGGGTCTAAAGTCGCAAATAATTGGTTTTGAACAAAAGTTTCACTTTCCGTCATTTTACTCAAAATAGTAGACTTTCCAGCATTTGTATAGCCTACTAAACCAATATTGAACTCACGACCACTATGACGATTTTCACGTGTTCGTTTGCGATGCTGTGCTACTTCCTGCAATTCTTTTTTTATTTGAGTAATGCGCGAGCGGATATGACGTCGATCGGTCTCTAATTGAGTTTCCCCTGGACCTCTGGTACCAATTCCTCCTCCTAAACGAGAAAGAGACTTACCTTGACCACCAATTCTTGGTAATAAATATTGATATTGAGCTAATCCGACTTGCAGCTTTCCTTCGCGACTCTTAGCTCGCATGGCAAATATATCGAGAATTAACTGAACACGGTCAATGACTTTCACACCTAATTCCGCTTCAATCACCTTATTCATACTTGGTGAAAGAGCATTAAAGAAGATAACCAGATCAATAGCATCACTTTCCACATAGAGCCTGATTTCTTCTAACTTACCAGATCCTACAGCAGAATGATGATTTAGCCTGGGTAAGTTTTGTATTATTGTTTTAATGACCACGCCTTTTGCTGTTTGGGTCAAGGATTCCATCTCTGAAATTAATTCCATAAAACGATCTTCTTGATAAGCATCCGTTCGGATACCTACTATTAGGACCCTTTCGGGCCCTTTACTAGTTTCAATCATTGTTTCTCCTTTTCAATTTCTTCTAGGAAATTTGCGATTAATTTACTGGCTTCTTCTTCATAATCTGGATTGCTTAAGTCAATCCAATGCTGATTTTTCATACGGTTACGATACCATGTCAATTGTCTTTTTGCATAACGGCGACTATTTTGTTGAATGGTTGCAATTGTTTCTTCAAGTGATTGTTCTTGTTCAAAATAAGGCCACCACTCTTTATAGCCAATGCCTTTCATACTTGAAAGGTCTAAATTTTTATTGCTTTGATAAAGTTGACGGGCTTCATTTTCCAAGCCTTCTTCAATCATTAGTTCAACTCTACGATTGATTCGATCATATAATTCTTCACGAGGGCGATTCAAAATAATCAGCAGTTCATTAAACCGCGATTGACGATTGCTTATATCAGTCTGACTTGAAAACAGTTTGCCCGTTTGCTTGATAACTTCTAGAGCTCTTACAATCCGACGGCCATTTTGTAGGGGAATTTTCTTTGCAGCTAAAGGGTCGATGGCATTCAATTCTTGCCAAAGAATAGTTTCTCCTTCTCCTTGCAATCTTTCTTCTAAATGTTTACGGTATTGAGAATCCATTGACTCCTGACCACCAAATGAAAGATCGTAAAGTAAGCCTTCTAAATAAAGGCCCGTCCCTCCCACTAATATGGGCAAATCTCTTTCGGCGGAAATTTGCTCGATTGCATGACTAGCATCGGCTTGAAACTGGCTGGCATCGTAATTTTCTTGGGGATTATTGATGTCTAAGAGGTGGTGAGGAACTCCTGCCATTTCTTCCGGTCTAATTTTACCTGTTCCAACATCCAATCCACGATATACTTGCATTGAATCAGCATTTATAATCTGTCCTTTAAAGCGTTTAGCTAAATTGATTGAAAGAGCTGTTTTTCCAACCCCTGTTGGTCCAGTAATCACTACTATCGGTAGTTTATTCAAACTAAAACCTCCTAATTCTGTTGATAGGATGTGAGCAGGTCTTGAGCCACTTTTAGACTGGATTCAGATTGCACTTCACCCGACATCATGCCAGCAATCATGTTTACTCGCTCTTCTGCTGATAAATAATCCACTTGAGTAACCGTACGTTCTTGATTAATTTCTTTTTTTATAATTAGCTGTTGGTCAGCTGCGGCAGCTACCTGTGCCAAATGGGTGATGCATAAGACTTGTTTGTTCCGAGCAATTTTAGCCATTTTACTAGCTATAGCACTAGCGACTCTACCAGAAACACCGGTATCAATTTCATCAAATATTAAGGTCTCAACCGCTTGATTTCTTGCAAAAATTGTCTTTAAAGCCAACATAAAACGTGAAAGCTCACCACCAGAAGCGATTTTGGCAAGAGGTTGACTTTCTTCTCCCAAGTTAGTCGTCGAGTAGAATTCAACCTGATCCATCCCCGTTTCATTTAAACGTATATAAGACTTAGAAAAGAATGATTGCAAGCTAGAATCCTCTTCTAGCTGACGTATCTTGACCTCAAATTGAGTATGTGGCATGTAGAGTTCTTTCAACTGACCTTCAACTTCGGATATAATTTCTTTTGCTGCTTCTTTACGAAGATTTGATATGCTTTGTGCTAACTCAAAAGCCTCTTCATAAGCTTTAAGGAAAGCTTCCTGCGTTTGTTTTTGATAACTTTCAAAATGTTTAATTTGATCAATTTCCTTTATAAGTTCAAGCTGATAATCGATTAATTCTTCAAGATTGCGTCCATATTTTTTTTGAACTTTTTCCAACTGACTCAATCTTCTTTGAATTTCATCTATCACTTGTTCATCATAATCTGGAACATCAAAGGAAAAGGCAATTTCTCGACTCAATTCTTTCAAGTCTACTTGCAGGTTTTGCAAACGCTCCTCAAATGTTAAGTATTGATTATCAAATTTTCCTAAGTTCTTTAATAAATAAAGCACTCGCTCAATTTGCTGATCAATACTGGCTTCTTGATCGGTCAATAGCTGATTAATTTCATTAAGATGCTGACTCATTAGCTGCGCATTTTGGAGCCTTTTACTTTGCTGTAGCAGTTTCTGATCCTCATCTGCCACTAAATCTAAATTATTTAATTCTTCTAACTGGAACTCTAAATAATTTAAACGTTGAAGTGCTTCTTGTTCGTCAAATTTCTTAGTTAACAATTGCTGTCTTAAATTTTGATAATGTCTATAAGCTAGCTGATAATTTTCTTTAACTTGAATTAAACTCTCACTAGCAAAAAGATCTAGTAATTCAAGATGTCGTGAGGAATCTAACAGAGCTTGATGTTCATTTTGGCCGTGAATATCTACCAAATAACGCCCAATTTGTTTTAGCATGGTAACATTAGCTGGTCGTTGATTAATTTTAATGACATTCCGTCCACTCTTATGGATCTCACGCTGAATCAAAAGGTCATCTTCTGGGTCCTCAATTTCAATTCCAATTGCTTGCAATTGCACTAAAAGTTTGTCATTTCCCTGCAGGCTGAAGAGACCTTCAATAAATAGATTTGAGCTTCCTTTTCGAATAAACTCAGTAGAACCTCTTCCACCGCATAAAATACCAATTGCATCAATAATAATCGACTTCCCTGCACCGGTTTCCCCTGATAGCACAGTCATCCGTTCATCAAAATCAATAGAAACTTGATCAATAATTGCAAAGTTTTCAATTCTTAAACTGATTAACATAAGGCACCTCTTTGCATTGTTTATTCAAAAGTTTGATGGCTCTCCTCCACAATTTTTGCGATATCAATTGTTGAGTAGCTGAGATTATCCGCTTGATTGGCATTGACTAAATGGACTAAGTATTCAATGTTACCTTCTCCCCCTGTAATTGGAGAATAGGTCAGCTCTTTGATAACAAAACCAATTTTACTAATAAATCCCAGTACTTCTTCAAGGACTTCTTGATGAACTTCTGGGTCTTTTATGACACCTTTTTTGCCAATCCGACTAGGGCCTGCTTCGAATTGTGGTTTAATCAAGGCAATGACAGAGCCATCTTTTTTTAGAATCGGCTGTAATGGCGGTAAAATTAAAGCTAAAGATATAAAAGAGACATCGATTGTAGCTATTGTTGGCTGTCCTTTTGTAAAATCTTCCGGGCGAGCGTAGCGAAAGTTTTGACGCTCCATCACTACCACTCTAGGATCTTGTCTTAAGGAATAAGCTAATTGATTGTAACCTACATCTAAAGCATAAGATAAACGGGCGCCATTTTGTAAAGCCACATCAGTAAACCCTCCTGTTGAAGCACCGATATCTAAAAGAAGATGGTCTGTAATATCAATATTGAAATAAGATAAGGCTTTTTCCAACTTTAATCCACCGCGTGATACATAAGGGAAAGGTTTCCCTTTCAGATAAAGTTCGCGATCGATCGGTATTTTTTCACCAGGTTTATCATAGCGTTGATCATTTTGATCATAAATTTTTCCTGACATAACCAAACGACGTGCTTGTTCGCGTGAGTGAGTAATTCCTGCTTGAACCACTAGTTTATCGACTCTTTCTTTTTTCATTCATTACTCCTTATAGATATTTTTCGAGAGGTGTTAAAAAGTTATCTAACTGTTGGAAAGATTTATGACTAACTTTTTCCAAATCCTTTAACACTTTTCTTGCCAACTGGATTTCTTCAACCAAACTCACTTTAGCCTGTTCTACTCCTAATAGGCTAGGATATGTTGATTTATGATTAATAATATCTGAGTAAGTTAAGCCATCGACTTCTTCCTTCAAGTCAATGACATCTTTTAAGTCATTATGAATTTGATAAGCAACACCATAGTGCTGTCCAAATGTTATCATGAGCTCTTTCTCATCTTGATCAGTCTCTAAGATAATGCTTGCTGCTTTCATCGCAAAAATAAATAAAAGGCCGGTTTTCATCAAATGAATTTGTTGTAACTGCTCAATATCAATCGTTTTATTTTCTGCCTTAATGTCATAAAGTTGTCCAGCAACCATTCCAGATGAGCCTGTAGCATGAGCCAATTCTCTAATCAGAGCTATTTTCTGATGGGCTTGCAAGCTTTCATCCTTAGATAAAATCGCGAAAGCATCCGCTTGTAGGGCATCACCAGCTAAGATTGCTGTGGCTTCATCAAATTTAATGTGAGAGGTCGGTTGGCCTCTTCGCAGTTCATCGTTATCCATTGCTGGTAAATCATCATGGATTAAAGAATAAGTATGAATAAATTCTAAAGCAATAGCTGTTGAAATGGCCTGATCAACTTTTTTGGGGTTAAGAACTTCAATAGTTGACAATAAAAGTAACGGTCTTAATCTCTTTCCACCGCTATTAAGCGAGTAAACCATCGGCTTCACCATTTCTAAAGGGGATTTTAAAGAGAGGACTTGCTCTTGCAAAGCGTGTTCAAATTTGGAACGTAAAGGTCCACCTAATATCATTCTGTTTTATTCTCCTCATCTAAAGGCTGTAATCCTGACTCTGTCATCATTTTGGTAACTGTGGCTTCTGCTTCAGTTAATTCTTTTTGACAATGCTGACTTAATGAAACTCCTTTTTGAAAGGCTTGCAAGGCATCTTGCAGAGGAAGTGTCCCTCTTTCTAATTGCTGAACAATTTCTTCTAATTCTTGTAACGCCTGTTCAAAGCTAATGGATGACTCTACTGTTTTATTTTCTGACATGGATTAATCCTCCCTATCTATTGGTTCTTTTTTATCGAGCGATTCTACGAGAACATTTGCACGGCCCTTATATAATTGAATACTTAAGCGGTCCCCTTCAGTTAATTGACGCGTTGAAGTTACCTGTTGACCCTCTTTTTCAACTAAAGAATATCCTCTTGCCATTATTTTAAGAGGACTAAAAGCATCCAATAAGGCACTTGCTTTAATATGTCGATCCTCTTTTCGTCTTATAAGATCACCTAAGGAACGCTGTAGGTTCAATTGAAGATTTACTAATTTTTCTTTTCGGTAGCCAATTTGCTGTTGGGGGTTATAGGCATATACAGCCTGTTTTAGTTGATTGACTTTTTGTTTTTGTCGTGAAAAATATTGCTCTTGCCTCATTCTCAAACGCTCATTTAAATGCATGACATTTTGCAAATACGACTGATAAAGTCTTTCTGGCTGGGTGAGAACATACGATTGAGCTGATCTAGCTAGGCGCTCTTGAAACCACTCTAGTCGGGCTCGAAAAGCATTTATTAAACGCGCTTGTTTTTGACTAATCGTCAGTAGAACTTCTTGTAATACAGGAACAGATAGTTCAGCTGCAGCGGTCGGAGTTGGAGCTCTTAAATCAGCCACTAAATCAGCTATTGTAGTATCTGTTTCATGACCAATCGAAGATATTACTGGTAAGGGACATTCAAGAATGGCATGGGCAACTCCTTCATCGTTAAAACACCATAAGTCCTCAATCGAACCGCCTCCGCGTGCTAGGATAACACCATCAAAAGGAATCGTACTTTCATTTAGTTTCTTAAAAGAGGTAACAATTTCTTTAGCAGCTTCCTTCCCCTGAACTTTAGTTGGAAAGACAACAATTTCGACAATTGGGTAACGGCGTTGGACCGTCGTAATAATGTCACGTATGACAGACCCCGATGGACTAGTTATGACTGCTAGTCGTTTAGGATATTTGCATATTTTTTTCTTTGGACGATCAAAGAGCCCTTGGGCTTTCATTTTTTCTTTTAATTGTTCGAGTGCTAGGTATAAAGAGCCAATGCCATCAGGCTCAATATTTTCAACATAAAGTTGATACCTTCCTCCACCTTCATAAACGCCCACTCTAGCTGTTACATAGACTTTCATACCTTCTTCTAATTTAAAATTTAAACGGTGAAATTGACCCTTGAACATAATCGCATTAATTTGAACTTGGTCTTCTTTCAAAGAAAAATATTGATGAGAATTAGGGCGATAACGATAGTTAGAAATCTCTCCCAAGACTCTAATCCTTTGAATATGCGGATCACGATCAAATTTTTGACTGATATATTTTGATAGGGCTCCTACCGTGATATAGTTCTTTTGATCTTGGGCCACTTCATCACCTCTCTTGATATCATTCTTTTCTATTTTAGCACAATCTAATTCAGAGAACTAGAAAACGAAAAAGAACCAGGTGGTCTTTGACCCTGGTTCTTTTTTATAGTTTATGACCTTGTATCAGTTTAAGATAGATCGACATCCTCTGTCTCTTCAGCTGGAACTGTCTCATCCATGTTTTTTTCACTCGGTGCTTCTTCTTCAAGAACATCTTCAGCTGGCTCTTCTTCAGGAGTTTGAGTTTCTACAGAACCAACTGGTTCTTCAACCATTTCTTCTAAAGTTGTTTCTTCTTCAGTGGATTCAACTGGTGTGTATCCAGGAATCATATAATCAACTGGGACTTCGTTCGCAAGATAGTTATTTTCAACATTAACACCATAAACGGCATTGAAATCATAAGTATCTTGACTTAATGGTACAGCTTCCATAGATACTGGATCAACTTCACTAATTACTCCCGTTTCTAAGTCATATTCAAAACGTGCCAATGTACTCATCTTAGTAGGGCTATCTTCTGCTACAGATAGACTAATAACTTTATCGTCTTGCTCAATATCAGTATATGTATACACTTGTGGAGCAAATCCTGTAGCATTAGCTACCAACTGAATAATCTCGGCTAAAGCTACATCAGAACTTTCAAGATTTTCAACTTCTTGTAATTTAGCCATCCATTGGTCTTTGATTGGTTGGAATTCAAAGCCTTCATTTTCAGCTGCTTCTTTTAAATCTCCTTCGAAAGTAGCTGTATATTGATAAAGCAACTCTCTTAAATTATCTAATTCCGCTTTTGTTTCAACTGTTAGATCTGGTTGAATAGCTTCAAGAACAAAGGTATGAGCATAAATATCATCCACACGGATTCCTTGTTCAACTGCTTCTTTAAAGCGATTGTAAAGGGCTGGTAGAATTTCGTGATACTTTTCTGTATCAGAAAAATCAGGAGTCTCAACTTCTTTAATTTGATCAATGGTCATTGAAGGTTGGAGTTGAGCTAAGATATCCCCCCATTTTTTATCTTCAATTGACGCATCAAGTTGACCAACAGTATCTTTATTAGCTGCTGCATCTGTTTGAGCAAAATCATTAGCATATTGTTCTAATTCTTGCTTTGTTTCATCAGAAATAGTGACATCTGTTGCAACTGAATTATCCACAACGTTCCCATCACCATTAACTTCTGTGTTGTTAATTACATTATTGATAACGGTATTCACTATTTCAGTAGAGTTGGCTTGACCATTATTTTGTACTTGGGAGGCAACCTCTTTCTTAATTTCAGCAATAATCACATTAACTTGAGAATCGGTTAGGCCAGTTTCTGTTTTCACATTACTTACTACAGAAATTTCGTTTTGAGCTGTTTGCATATCATGCTGCTTAACTACAACACCTTGTGACTCTAACAAAGCATATAAGCCTGTAAGCGCACCTTCTCCTGTTACAGGTAGAAAACTGCCAATTTTTAAAAGAGTGTTTTGAGCTCCTGCAGTAATAGCTGCATTTTGATAAGTTGTCGCTGAAACATCTGTGATATTTTCAGGAGTTACTATTTGAACCTTAATGCCAGTGCCAGCTGCTTGAGGCTTAATATAAACTGATGAATAAACATCTGTTGAGGCATCTGAACCGATATTTAAGTAGCGATCTATCATGACTCCATCTACGTAGATCGTATTCTCAGCTGTTACACTGCTAGCGCCTAATAATTGAATAGTTTGTTGAGCTTGTTGAGAGTTTAGTGTCGCTCCTAAAGCTAACTTTTCTTGTTGCAAGGTTTGACCCGCTTGCTCAACGGCTAAAGCTGATTGACTGATTAAAGGCATACTTGCTGGAAGAGCAGTAAGAGCTGCTAAAGCAAGTAATAATACTTTTTGTTTTTTCATAAATTTTATGCTCCTTTTTAATTAATATAATGACACTTTGATTATATCTATCCTAAAATACTTATACAAGTTATAACCTTTTCTTTAACAAATTCTTATAAGAAAAAAGCCAGAAAAAGAATAATTTCTTCACATTCTTTTTCTGGCTTCTTTTAGTTTTGGTTAGCTAAAAGTTTTGCTAGAACGCCCGAGATAAATTTTCGTGATTGATCATCTGAAAAGGTCTTAGCTAATTCAATCGCTTCATCAACCGCTACTTTAGCTGGTACTTTTTCTTCATCAATGAAAAGCACTTCAAAAAAAGCTAAGCGTAAAATGGTTAAGTCAATACTTGCTATTCTATCAAGTGTCCATGATTGGCTGAGATATTGTTTAATCATATCATCCAAAGCCAATTGATTATCTTTCACTCCTCTAACTAAGGTTATTAAATAAGAGTCTATCTCACCTGAATACCCCTTCTCAGGATCATTACCAGCTTCTAAAGCGAATTCTACAGCATCCTCACTTTGAAATTGGTCACTGGCTATCACTAATTGGTATAAACTCTGTACTGCTTTTTCTCTTAGCTGATGACGTGATAATTTTTTCATCTTATTCTCCGATTTCTTTTTCGCTATTCCTAATAGTTTTCAAAGCTGCATTCATTTGAGGCTCTGTATCAATGGACTGAACATGAACATTCACTTCGCTAACAATAAGGTCTGTCATGTATAAAATTTGTTCCTTAACGCGCTCTTGAATAGCTGCAGCTATAACTGGAACAGTTTTCCCATATGCAATCCTTACGTTTATGTCGATTGAAATCCGGTCTTCAACTTGACGCATTTTAGCATTAACGTCAGCCCCTTGAATGCGTAAGAATTTTCCTGCTTCTTTTTTTTGAGAAGAGCTGAGTACGCCATCAATCTCTGAAGCAGCCTTAGCCGCAATGTCTTCTAAAACACCCATAGTAATATTAATTTCGCCTAAGTATTGTTCGCCGAGAGATTCAAACGAGACAGTTTGTTTATTTGACATCTTTTAGCCTCCTATATAATTATTAATTCTTTTGGACTACGGTTAATTGATATTACTCGATCCTCTTGTACAATTAAATCATCTTCAATTCGAACACCACCGATACCTGGCAAGTATATACCAGGTTCGTCAGTAATCACCATATTCGTTTTCATAACCGCTTCAGAACGACTAGAAACCGCAGGTCCTTCATGAACATTTAGACCTACACCGTGTCCGGTAGAGTGTCCAAAGTACTCGCCATAACCTTTTTCTGTAATATAATCACGGGCTAGTGCATCCACTTCTTTACCAGTCATGCCTGCTTTAGCCTCTCTAATTACGCGTTGGTGTGCTTCAAGTACAATTTCATAGACTTCTTTCATCTTATCAGAAATAGATCCTACCGCAATCGTACGAGTCATATCAGACGAATAACCTTTATAGTAGCACCCAAAATCTAGGGTTACAACATCGCCATCTTCAATCACTTTTTCACTGGCTACACCGTGAGGCATAGCAGAACGTTCACCAGAAGCTACAATTGTATCAAAAGACATACCTGTTGAGCCTTTATCCTTAAGAAAAGCTTCTAATTCATTGGCAACCTGAATTTCAGTTACACCAGGTTTAATAAAGGTTAAGATATGTTCAAATGCTTGATCTGTAATTTCACATGCTTGTCGAATGGTCTCAAGTTCTGATTCATCTTTAATTAAACGAATTTTTTCGATTAAGCCTTGACTAGCTTTAATTTCTGTTGCAAAAAGATCTTTAATTCTTAGATATTGACCAACATTCATATTATCCGCTTCTATAGCTAACGTTTTAACTTTTTCTTGATCGATTAAGTTTTTAACTTCTTGATCCACTCCGTTTTGATGGATAACAACTGTTGCAGACTTAACTTGGTGACTAGCTTGAGTAGTATAGCGGAAATCAGTAATAAAGAAGGCCTTATCTTTTGTTACAAATACGGCACCAGCCGAACCTGTAAAGCCGGTTAAATATCTTACATTTAACAAATCCGTTACATAGATTGCGTCGAATTCTTGTTCTTTAAGTGATTGACGTAATTTATTTATTCTATCCATAAGATTGCTCCTTTACTTGTTATAATTCTACTATTTAGTTTGATGAGGTCTTACCCCTTTATTAATATCTAATAAAATCGGCATAATCATCGGATTTCTCTGCGTTTTTTGATAAATAGCCGGTTCCAATTGACTGAGCAATAAATCACGCACACTTCGTTCATTTACATTAGGTCCAGACTCATTTAAGCCACGGTTGATAATCGCTCGTGCTTTATTTTGAATATCATTAATCAAATCGGCTGATTCACGCATGTAAATAAAGCCTCGAGACATAATATCCGGTCCAGCAATCAATTGTTTAGCTTCAAAGTCGATAGTAGCTGAAACAATGATTAGGCCTTCTTCTGACAGAGCCTTACGGTCTCTCAGTACAATATTACCAATATCGCCAATACCATTACCATCCACATAAACATCTTGAGCAGGAAATCGTCCTGCTATACGAGCAGAGTCAGCAGTAAGAGCAAGAACATCGCCATTAGACATAATAAAACAATTTTCTTTTGGAATCCCCGTCATTTGTGCTAACTCAGATTGGATTTTTAACATCCGATATTCACCATGAACTGGCATGAAGTATTTTGGCTTCATTAAACGGTGCATTAATAATTGCTCTTGTTGACCACCGTGACCAGAAGTATGAATATTATTGACCTTACCATGAATCACCTTGGCCCCTTGTTCACTCAATTGATTAATGACACGATTAACACTCATGGTATTTCCTGGAATAGGTGAAGAAGAGAAAATAACGGTGTCGTTAGGTTGAAGAGAAATTTGTCGATGTGTACCATTAGCAATACGACTCAAGGCTGCCATCGGCTCCCCTTGTGAACCGGTACATAGGATTAAAATTTTATTAGCCGGATATTTATTAATATCTCTTGGTTCAATAAAGATGTCTTCCCCTTTATCATCCACATAACCTAATTCTCTAGCTGTCTTAATGGATGACTCCATCGAACGACCGAAAACAATTATCTTCCGACCTGTCTCGTAGGCTGTCATTACAACTTGTTGCAATCGAGACACATTAGATGCGAAAGTAGCGAATATAACGCGTCCTTCTTCTTTTTGGATAATGTTGCGAATCGATCGGCCGACAATTTTTTCTGAATTAGTAAAGGTTGGTACTTCGGCATTGGTTGAATCTCCTAGTAATAATAAAACTCCTTCTTCACCAATTCGAGCCATCTTATGTAAGTCAGCTGGCTTACCTACCGGTGTAAAGTCGAACTTATAATCCCCTGTGAAGACAATATTTCCTGGTGGTGTTTTAACTACCACTCCGTATGCTTCTGGAATCGAGTGCGTTGTTAGATAAAAACTAACGCTTGTTTTACGAAAACGGATTACAGAATCCTCATTAATTTCATGAATTTCTGCATCGCGTAATAATCCTCGTTCTTGTAACTTATTGCGAATCAAAGCTGAGGCTAATTTACCGGCGTATATTGGTACGTTTATTTCTTTTAGTAAGAACGGAATACCACCTATGTGGTCTTCGTGACCATGAGAAATAATAACCGCCTTGATCTTATTACGGTTTTGTAATAAGTATTGATAATCAGGAATAACATAGTCAATACCTAATAATTCGTCTTCTGGGAACATTACACCAGAATCCATGATGATGATTTCATCTTGAAATTGGACACCATACATATTCTTACCAACTTCATTTAAACCACCTAAGGCAAATACACCTACTTCATTATTTTTAATATTTACTGACATCTTAGAACTCCACCAACTTAAAGTCTTCTTGTTCTTTTTCGTATGCCAAATGCGCCTCATCTAAGGCTTGGACATATTGGATATTGTATGATGTGTTTTTTGTAACTTTTTCAATCGCTTCTACGCGATTTTCTGCTTCAAGATAAAGGGAAAGTGTCCTTTCTCTTGTTGGAACTTGATCTTTACTTTCTTGGTACATTACTTTAAAAATCATGTGTTAAAAACTCCTTTATTATTTTTTATTTCAACTGGTGGGTGAGCTAAACACTCGTTGTCAATTTATTCTATCACACTTTCATATTTAGGTATAGTTAGACACCGAGACTCTTATTTAAATAAAAAATACAAGCACCCTTTTTATTTTTTTATTGTATTTATCAGCAGACTATTAAAAAGGGTGAGTTGATGATCGAAGAAATATCAAAATCACTGATTAATGAAGCCATCGATTTATTAGCTTCCGATATTCATTTTATGCCAAACATTGATAGTTACCATGTTTTCTTTCGGATAAATGGTCAACTCCACTACCACAAAAAAATTCCATTAAGTTTAGGGAGAAAAATAATCGCCCATTATAAGTTTTTAGCCAATATGGATGTTGGTGAAAAAAGACGGCCTCAATCTGGAGCTTGTCAATTTAAAATTACTGAAGAACAAATGGTTGAATTAAGATTGTCTACTATTACCAACGTAAACCTTATAGAATCCTTGGTCGTTCGAGTAATATTTAGTAAAGTTCATAAGTCTCAACAAATCAACACCTACTTTCCCAATCAAATTAACCTCATTCGAAAATTGATTAGAAGTAAATCTGGAATGATACTGATTTCGGGTCCAGTCAATTCAGGTAAAACCACAACTATCTATCAGCTTTTAAGAGAAAGAATGAATGATGAAAAGTTACAAATCATTACTATGGAGGACCCTGTGGAAATCAAAGAACCTTCTTTTTTACAAACGCAGGTAAATGAAAAAATAGGCATTTCTTATGACTTATTAATTAAGTCCTCGCTCAGACATCATCCCGACATTCTTTTTATTGGAGAAATTCGGGATGAGGAGACTGCACGTATGACCTTAAGGGGTGCTTTAACCGGTCACTTAATGATTGCAACTATTCACGCTAAGGATACCTTTGGGGTTATTGCGCGACTTAAAGAGTTAACTATTAGTCAGCAACAATTAAAACAATCTCTCATCGGTGTCATCTCACAAAGACTTGTCCCTCGATTTTGCCCTCTTTGTAAGAGTAGTGTCCAATTATCTTGCAATCATATTCCTAAAGAATTTCATCGAGCTGCATTGTTCGAAATATTATATGGTCAGCATTTGAAAGAATATTTGAATCATTTTGATTTGCCTCTCAATTTCTTCACCCTTAACCAACAACTAAGAAAGGCATGGGCCTATGGATACATTCATAAAAAAGAATATGACCACTTTGAAGTTCTTTAATAAAGAAAAATCATTTTTTAATCAAGATGAAAAAATATACTTTTTACAAATCTTAGCAGAAATGCTTCAAGAAGGTTTTTCTATCTACCAAAGTCTGCAATTTATGAAAATACTTTTACCTAAAAGAATCTTAACTATTGATCAAATATTGAAGAGTTTAAATATGGGGCAAAGTTTCGATCAGGTTCTTTTAAATTATGGATATTCGAATCGAATTGCCGCTCAATTATTTTTTGCTCAAAAACAAGGACGATTTAATCAAGCTCTTTTTGAAATTGTAAACCACTTAAAAACAATGAGAGACTATCAAAAAAAATTAATAAAAACACTTATTTATCCGTGTTTTTTAATGATTTTTCTAACATGCTTATTATTTGCAATGAGACATTGGATGCTTCCGCAAATTTTATCTTTTATCAATAAAGAGATTTTAGAAACTTATTTATTAGCTCGTTATTTGCTCATTCTCTTTACCTTACTACCACAAATCAGCATCACTTTTTTAGCACTTATTTTATTTGTTTATCTAATTATTGATTTTTATTTATTAAAGCTTTCAATTATCAACAGATTTCAACTCTTAGTTAAGCTGCCTCTCTTAGGAAAACTAATTAGAAAATATGTATCTTATCGTCTAGCTGATGAACTTTCATATTTTTATGCAGCTGGATTTTCCATGCAAGAAACGCTTAGTCTTTTAATTTCATATCCCATCGATCCCCTAATTAGTGAATTAGCGAATTACTTACATCAACAATTTTTAAGTGGGAGCGAGTTAAGTGATTCGTTAGAAAACATAGGTATTTTTACAAAAACGCTTAGTTTAGTTATATACCAAGGGGAGCTGACGAGTCAGACCGGTCAGAAATGTAAACTTTATGCTAAAAAAATATTTGAGGAGGTGGTCGAAGATCTTAATAAAAAACTTAGTTTTGTTCAGCCAATACTGTTTTTAGTAATTGCTATTATTGTAATGGCCATGTACCTCGTTCTAATGTTACCAATGTTAACCATGGAGATATAGAAGGGAGCTTTCATGAAAGTAAGAATCATAAATAAAATTAACCTTTATCGAATTTTTGAAGACAAAAGAGCATTTACACTCATTGAAATGCTAATTGTGCTTATTATTGTATCACTATTAATGGCTATTATTATTCCCAATGTTTCCGGTCAAAAAGACCGTATCGACCAACAAGCAGTTGAAAATATTACAGAGATTGTTGAAACTCAAGCGGATGCTTATTACCTAGTAGAAGATACCCAAGAATCATTAAGCTTGGAAACTTTGGTTAGTGAAGGTTATCTTACTCAAAAGCAAGCAGACGAAGCGGCTGAAAGGATTGAAGCTGAAGTCCTCAATCAAATACTGTCTCCTTAATGAAAGCTAAAAATCAATCAGCCTTTACACTAATCGAAGCTTTGTGCGTACTTTCAGTTTTTAGTATATTGATGATTTTTCTGACGTCTTTACCTTATCAACAATTAAAAGCTAATTATCAGACAAAAGTTTTTAAAGATCAATTGAAGAGTCAGCTATATTTAGCTCAAGATAAAGCAATTATTGATCAAGATCCGGTTCAGGTTGTCTTTAGTAAAAGAGGAATAATCTACTTTTGGCAAATAGAATCCCGCAAGAATTTTAGTCAACTCATAATCCCTAAACATTTAAAACTACTTAACTCTTTTTCTTTTTATTACTTAAGTAGTGGTCGTATTAATGATTTTGAAACTGTTTACTTTGAAAATTCAGAAGGCAATAATTTTGAGCTTGTTTTTCAACTAGGAAGTGGTCAATTTGTTTTTAAGGAGCAAAAAGGGAAGCAGTCTTATTGAAGCATTAGTAGGCTTATTGATCTTGTCTTGGATTTTGAGCTTTTATTTACCTAGTTTTAATCAAGAATTAAGAACTTTTAAGCAATTAAAAACAGAAAATAATGAATGGCAATTATTTTATCAACTAGTGGATATTCAACTTTCTGATTTAGATTTAAATAAAAAAGAGACACTTATCCAATCTACAATGGAAAGTTACCAATTATTGTTTTCAGTCGAGGTTGATGATTTTTCGTGCGACTCTGTTTCCTGTCAAATAGAGTTTAAGAGAGGGAGTGTCTATCAGATTGAAATTCAAGCTATTCAATCCTTATAAACAATCAAAACAGGCCTTCACCTTAATCGAGTGCCTTATAACACTCTCTATTTTTGCTTTAATAATGAACACTCTCATGATAAGTGTTTCTCATTACCGCAAATTGGATGAAAATATGCGTCAAGATCGTTCGTTAGATTGGCAGCACTTCACACTGATGATGGAAAGTGAAT
This sequence comes from Facklamia sp. 7083-14-GEN3, assembly GCF_024742075.1. GTDB lineage: Bacteria > Bacillota > Bacilli > Lactobacillales > Aerococcaceae > Facklamia. The sequence goes on from NZ_JANSGD010000002.1 coordinate 86,187, forward strand.
TTAATCAATTTTTAATTATGGATGTCTCTTCACAAGAAATAAAACTTTGTCTCAAAGAAGATCACGATGAAGAGAGCTCAGTCATTTTAAGAAATCAAAAAATTTATCGCAGACCCGGACATCACCCTTACCTCTTTCAAGTAAAATCATGGCATCTAAGTCCACAAAAACCCTTTATAACAATCTCTGTGGAGCTAACCAATGGTCAAATCTTCTCACATACCTTTCATTCTAATTATATAAGAACGGAAGATTTTGATGAAAAATAAAAAAGGGCTTATCCTACCAATGGTATTGTGTTTTATGATGTTAAGCCAAGTTATTTACTTAGGAGTCATTCAACTTAATGCTCTCCACAGACAAAGAATCCACCAGTCAAATAATTATTATCAATTACAAATTCAAACTCTTTTAGCAGATTCTAACCTGCGTCCTATTCTCCAAGACCAATGGACAAAAAGCCTAGAAGAATCTCTTCAAAGAGAATGTCAACTTCTACAAAAAGAAAGTTTAAATGACTTGGGCCTGTTTACAAGTGATTCCTTAATTCAAACGATTAACTTAATCGAAGTTGAAACTTTAGACTTTGATTCATTACTTCTACTCTATAAGACGCTTATTTTTATAGAAAAACCATCAAATTTTGAGCCAACTTTTTCAATAATAGAAGCTGATGGCGAATGGGTAGCTAATGATCAAGTGACTCTTTTTCCTAATTCTTCTAAGGAAGATTCTTTCGATGCTAGTCACTTACTACTTAGTTCGCAAGGCTATCTAATAAATAAAGGTCTTAATAAAAATAAAAAATCGCAGTGGGTAGGAACACTTGAACAAGAATTTCAGATTGAATTTAATACTGGAACAAGCAAGATTTTAACTTCTGGGTACAAATTAATTTTCGACTCAAGACTTTCTACTGGTGAGTCATTCGAAAAGAAACAAGACTTACCTCAACTAAATTACCTCCTCCAATGGCATGGGAATCTCTATCAGGATTCTAAGGCTAGTTAACGAAGAAACAGCAAGCATTCTCAAATCCTCCAGAGTGCTTGCTGTTTTAATTTATCTTATTTTAAGGGCTCGATCGATATCTCGCTTAGCTTGTTGTTCTTTGAGAGCCTGGCGCTTATCATAATGATGTTTCCCGCGAGCAACCCCAATTAAGAGCTTAGCTCGGCCTCTGACTAAATAAACCTTTAGGGGGACAATAGTCATCCCTTTTTGGCGTGTTGCTTGTTCCATATCCACTATTTCCTTATGGTGTAATAATAATTTTCGATCTCTTAAGGGATCGTGATTAAACAAATTACCATGGTCATAAGGACTTATGTGAACATTCTTTACCCAAGCTTCGCCCCCATAGATTGAAATAAAGCCATCTTGAATGTTTATTTTTCCTGCTCGAATGGATTTAATTTCTGTTCCTTTGAGCACTAGACCGGCTTCGTAAGTATCAATTATCTCATAATCATGTCTAGCCTTACGGTTTTGAGCCAATGGTTTATCATGTTCTGCTTTATTTTTTGCCATAAAATCTCCTTGCTAGTGCTAGGAGTCTATTATAACCTGATGGACTCCTAGTATTTCTTTTTTTTAGTTCTTTTTGCTTTCTTAAAGTTTCCCTTAGCAGAAACTTTTTTACCTGCTAAATTTTTACCTCTTTTAGGATTCACTTTATTGGCTTTATTCTGTTGATTCTTTTTCTTATTTTTAGTTGAAGATTGAATAATTTTTGGATCGATACCTTCTACTGGTTCAGCTTCAATTAGCTTAAAATCAATTTGTCGATCTTCTACACTGACATTACTAACTTCGATTTTAACTCGTTGGCCAATTCTGAAGATTTTGTGTGTTCTCTCACCAATCAACAGCATATGGTCTGGATTAAAATGATAATAGTCATCATCTAAATTCTGAATAGAAACAAGTCCTTCTACCGTATTAGGAAGGGCCACAAAAATTCCGAAAGAAGTAACCGATGAAATAGTTCCCCAGAAACTTTCTCCAACTTTATTCATCATATACTCAGCTTTCTTGAGAGCATCGGTTTCTCTTTCTGCATCAACTGCCCGACGTTCCATTTTAGAAGCATGAGTCGCAATAGTTGGTAGTTGGTCTTCTAACTTAGAAATTTCCTTATTAGAAGGTTTCCCTGATAAATATTGACTAATCAAACGATGTACGATCAAATCAGGATAACGACGTATTGGTGAAGTGAAGTGTGTATAGTCCTCTGCCGCTAAACCAAAGTGTCCTGCCGCTTCATCTGAATACTTAGCTTGTTGCATAGACCTTAGCATCATAGTTGAAACAGCTTGTTCGTAATCCTCACCTTTAACCTTTTTAAGCGCCTCTTGTAAGGCTCTAGGTGCCATGTCTTCTGTATTACCTCTAAGAATGACCCCAAAGCTCGAAATAAATTCTGCGAAGCGGTCCATCTTATTAGAGTCTGGTTGTTCATGAATTCGATAAATAAACGGTAGTTGCTTCCCTAAATATTCTTTTGCTACCGTTTCATTAGCAGCTAGCATAAAGGATTCAATTAATCGCTCACTGGTAAATCTTTCGCGCAAAACAATTTCTGTCGGGTGCCCCTTTTCATCTACCAATATCTTCGCTTCAGGCGCATCAAAGTCGAGTGCCCCTCTACGACGACGCATTTGATAGAGAATTTCGTGTAACTCGGCCATCTCTTCCAACATAGGAACAATTTCTTGATAATCTTGTCTTAAAGTTGAATCGCCGTCTAAAATAACATTCACATCTGAATAAGTCATTCGATAGGATGAATGAATAACCGATTTAAAAATGCGATGCTTAATTACTTGTCCTTGATTATTAATCACCATTTCGCATGACAAGCTCAAGCGATCTTCTCGCGGATTCAAGGAACAGATTCCATTAGACAAGCGTTGAGGTAACATTGGGACTACCCGGTCGGTTAGATAAACAGAAGTCCCTCGTTCATAAGCTTCGCTATCGATAGCAGAACCTGGTCGCACATAATGCGATACATCAGCAATATGGACACCTAAGCGATATTCCTTATCAGAAATTTTTTCTAAACTAATAGCATCATCTAAGTCCTTAGCATCTGCGCCATCAATGGTAATAATCAATTGATCACGTAAATCTTCACGACCTTTAATTTCTTCTGGATTTATTGTCTGATTCACAGCTTCAGATTCCTTAAGCACCTCTTTTGGAAATTCATGAGGAATACCAAATTGGAAGAGGACGGCTAAAATATCAACCCCTGGAGCATCTTTGTGGCCAATTTCTTTAGTCACAAGACCTACCATTTCATTCGGTTTACGACCGTCTGGATATTCAGCGATTTCAACAATACAAATAGTGTGATTAGCTGGATGAATACCATCTGGACGTATAAAGATTTTAGTCTCATCTGGAAACTCACCTTGTGGCTTTATGTATCCAACATAGCCTGTGGACTCACGTTCTTCTTGATTAAAGCCATAAAATTCACCGACTAGCTGGCTAGCTTTACGGTCAATCACTTCAATTACTTGGGCTTCAGACCCTTTGCCAGTAGCTGGGTTAACATGCTTAACAATTCGAACACGAACTGTGTCTCCGTCCATTGCGCCCCCATTTTTACCTCTGGGTACAAAATAGTCACTTTCTCCTTCTTCATGAGAGATAAATCCAAAACCTTTTTCATTTGCACGGTAAATGCCTACTACTTCTTCATTTGAAGAAAAAGCTTTAAAATGACCTTCAGGCGTTAATTGGATTTCACCAATTCTTTCTAAAAAGGCTAAAGCCTTTATTAATTTTTTATAGTTTTTAGTTCCTCGATAATTAAAAAATTGGGATAGCTGGTCTACTGAAAAGGATTCTTCTTTATTTCCTTGTAAAAAAACAATAATGTCTTTTTCTAATCTAGATAAACTCAAGATTTATTCTCCTTTCTCAACCTAAAAGGGTTGGGTCACTTGCTTGATGAAATCTAAAACCGATTTTTCAAAAGCTTTACGGTCGCGGTTTGTAGGAATGGAATGTGTATTATGTGGGAAATAATGAAAGTCAATGCGAGCATTAATCAAGGCATCTTGAAGTAAATAAGAATCATCTGGCTCTATTAATTCATCTTCACCCGATTGAGCGATATAAAAAGGTACTTTAATATTTGATAATTGAGAAGTAATTTCTTCTTTGATAATCTCTAAGTCTTTCATCTGATGCCAATGATCTTCTAATATATCATCAAACTCTTCCATGAATGTCTCTGTATCATGCCGTTGAGTGGCTAAAAATTTGCCTAAATGCATAAATGAGTCAGAAATATCAATTGGATCTTTCGTCATAACTGGTGCATTAAAGATTCCTCCACCACTTCCTTTAAAATCTTTCTTAGAAATAATATCTGTAGCCATGACCCCTCCTAACGAAAGCCCAAAGACTAAGAGGTGCTCAAAATCCTGTTCCACCATCCAATGATAAGCTTCATAAGCTTCTTGACGCCAGATAGTCGGGGAGTAGTCCAAAACCGATTTGATATCTTGTGTATCATGACCACTAAATAGCGGCACTAATACATTATATCCTTGGCGATTCAATAACCTTCCTAATAGATTCATATCACGTGTTGATCCCGTATAAGCATGGAAGAGTAGAATCCCTACCTTCTTATCTTGACCTACTAAATAAACCGCCTTATCAAATGGAACTTTCACCATTATTTTCACTCCTAACCTCTTAGTATCATTGTATCTAAAGCTCGCTAGAAACAAAAGAAATACCCCTGTTTCTAAATAAATACGCACATGTGGCCTAAAAAGCCAACATGTGCGTCTATTCAAAATCTTTAACGATTATTTAGCCGATAAGTATGCTAAAGCTAAGGCAATGACAAAGAACAGCACGCCCAAAACAGTTGTTGCACGAATTAAAAAAGCTTCAAAGCCACGTGCTTTAGTTTTTACGGTACCATCATCTCCTCCACCGGTTAAGGTTGAAGCTGCATTACTCTTAGATGGTTGCATAATTACTAATAAGATGATTAAAATGGATACCACTATTAAAGATATCATCAAAGCGTTATACATAGTTGCCCTCCTTCATATGGACTATCTAGGAAATTATATCACACATTTTTGAAAAATGTGATAGATAATCGCTAGAACATACAGATAAATTAAAAAAAGCCCTCAGAAGTAGATCAAAGATCTTCTTTTAAAGGGCTTGACTTACTTTTAATAGTTTTTTTATAAACATCCCATTATTTACTTTAATTAGAAACCGAATTAGCCGCCTTACGAGCTTGTGAAAGTTTACGGATTTCTTCCTTTGTCTTCTTAGCAGTTTTAGCTCTTCTTTGACGTTCGTATTGAGACCTTAACTGACCGCAAGCCGCTTCAATTTCTGTTCCGTGTTCTTTACGTACGACACAATTAACCTTATTCTTCATTAAAATATCAAAAAATTGCGCAATATTTTCAGCCTTTGAACGCTGGAAAGAATTTTCTGCAACTGGATTATAAGGAATCAAGTTGACATAAGCTAATTTAAGCATCGGTTTTAATAGATTAGCCAATTCTTTAGCATGTTGAGGTGTATCGTTGACCCCATCAATCATAATATATTCAAAAGTCACCCGTCGATTCGTTTTTTCGATATATTCATAAATGGCATCAAACAACTCTTCAATTGGATACTCTCGGTTAATCTTCATAATAGAAGATCGAGTCTCATTGTTAGGGGCATGGAGAGAAACCGCTAGATTGACTTGTAATCCTTCATCAGCAAATTTACGGATTTTTGGTGCTAAGCCAGAAGTTGAGACAGTAATATGACGTGCCCCAATAGCTAGTCCCTTATCTGAATTCACAATTCTTAAGAACTTCATCACGTTATCATAGTTATCAAAAGGTTCACCTATACCCATAACTACAATATGAGAAACTTTCTCACCTTGACCTAATTGATCTAAGTGTCGTTGAACGTACATGATTTGAGCAACTATCTCTCCTGCTTCTAAATCTCTTACTTTAGGAATTAAACCTGAAGCACAGAACTTACAGCCAATATTACAGCCAATTTGCGTCGTCACACAAACTGAAATACCATAATGATGATACATTAAAACCGTTTCAATCATTGACTTATCTTGTAATTCAAACAAAAATTTAGTGGTTTTATCTTGGGCTTTTTGTACAATTTCTGTTTTTAAAGGAGAAAAAATAAATTCCTCGGATAAAGGTTCTAAAATCTTTTTGGGGATATTGGTCATCTCTTCATAGGAAGCCACATGATGACGGTAAAGCCATTGCCAGATTTGATCTGCCCGGTATGGCTTTTCACCTCTTTGAGCTAGCCATTCGATTAGATCGTCTAGGGTTAAACTATATATTGATTTCACTGATAAAACTCCTCTATTTATATAAAACTTCATGTTCAGTTTAGCACAAACAAAAGAGCCTGTCTTTATTTTATTTACCTTCTAAAGAATAACCATCAGCCTCTAACAAAAATTCATGAGATTTTCTTAAGCCTGATAAACAAGATGACCCTGATAGATAGTTGCCAAGGTCTTACCTTTAACTTGCCAACCTACAAAAGGTGTATTGGTTGATTTAGAAGCAAAGTCCTTCGGATCGATTGGAAATTCATGGTCAATGTCAAAAATGGCAAGGTCAGCAATGCCCCCCACTGTTAGATCTGAAGTTTTTAAATTAAAAATCCTAGCTGGTTCACATGACATCCAATTGATTAATTGTTCTAAACTACAAATTCCTCGTTCAACAAAATAAGTGTATAGCAAGGCAAAAGCAGTTTCTGATCCAACAATACCAAAAGGTGCTTTGAGCATACTCTGATTCTTTTCTTCTGCCATATGCGGAGCGTGATCGGTTGCTATGCAATCAATCGTTCCATCAAGTAAACCTTGAATTAAGGCTGCTTGGTCTGCGCGACTTCTTAATGGTGGGTTCATCTTCCAATTACCATCATCATTTGGAATGTCCTCATCACACAAGAGAAGATGGTGGGGGCACACTTCACAAGTTACTCTAACGCCTTCAGCTTTGGCAGCACGAATAACAGCCACACTTTCTTTAGTCGAAACATGACAAACATGGTAGTGGCAGTCTGCTTCTTTAGCCAAAATACAATCCCTGGCAATCTGACTGGATTCAGTCGCAGAGTATATTCCTGGTAAGCCCAACTTTTCACTTACCTTCCCTTTATGCATAACCCCGCCAAAGAGAAGTGAATTGTCTTCAGTGTGAGCGACAATTGGTCGGTCTAATTGCTCAGCTATTTGCATAGCTTGAAGCATTAGACCAGCCGTTTGAACGCCCTTACCATCATTAGTAAAGGCAACAGCTCCTGCTTGTGTTAAAGCAGGAAAATCAACCAGTTCTTCTTCGGAAGTAATTTCTAGAGAAATCGGTGCATACTGATGAACTTTGATGCAGGCTTCTTGCTCGTTTAATTGCATCAAAGCTGTAAAATCTGCTAGATTATCTGGAACTGGATTTAGATTTGGCATGGCACAGACTTGTGTATAACCGCCTCTAGCCGCTGCTTTTGATCCGGTTTCAATGGTTTCTTTCCCTTCAAAACCAGGCTGACGAAAATGAACATGCAAATCTATTAGTCCCGGAGTAATTAAACCATTTTGACCATCGAAAATTTTAAGTTCTTCATGCGATAATTCATCTAAAAGATTTAGACCGATTGCACTAATTTTCTGGTCCTTAATTAATACTTCCACTGCTTGGAATTCGCCTTGACGATTTAGCATTCGCACATTCTTAATTAATAACATCTTATTTTACCTACTTTCCGTTCATCACTGCTTCAATAATTGACATACGCATAAATACACCATTTTTCATTTGTTCAGCTATTACAGATTTTTCTGACATGACTAATTCATCGGCTATTTCTACCCCCCGATTGACCGGTGCTGGGTGCATAATAATTGCATGGTCTTGCATACGACTGGCTCTTTCAATATTTAAACCGTATAAACGATGATAAGTTTCTGCTTCGAAACTATCTGGCTGGTCATGGCGTTCTAATTGGACTCTTAAAAGCATTAAAACATCGACTTCTCCAATCAATTCATCCATTGGTAGATAGCTTCCAAAATGATCAAATGTTTCGTCATACCACTCTTCTGGTCCTGAAAAAAATAATTCAGCCCCTAAACGAGATAAGATTTCAGCGTTAGAGTGGGCAACACGCGAGTGACTCAAGTCACCTACTATCGCTATTTTCAAACCAATAAAGCGCTGGAACTTTTCATAAATTGTCATTAAGTCTAGCATACACTGTGTAGGATGCTGAGAAGCTCCGTCCCCTCCATTAATAATCGACAAGTTTAAATGAGGTGATTTCATCAAAGGTTCAAAATAGTTTTCTTCTCGAGTACGCACAACTACTGTATCTACGCCTAAAGATTCTAGTGTTATCAAAGTATCCAGGAGGGTCTCTCCTTTGGAAAGTGATGAGGTTTTCGCATCAAAAGCAATGACCGGCATACCTAATTTTTTCTCTGCCATTTCAAACGAAAGATGAGTTCTAGTTGAATTTTCCAAAAAAACATTACAAACAAAGTGGCCAGGATATTGTGGTAATAGGGAACGATCGAGGTTCTTAAATTCGATGGCTCGATGGATCAATTTCATTACCATACCGGAATTTAGTTTCTTGGTGGATTCGAAATGCTTAAAAACTAAGTTGTGATTACTCATTATTTTATTCCTCCATGTACTGTAATTTGCCGCGGAAATCTTCTAATTTTTGATAGCCATAAGCTGCCATTTCATCCGTTAATTCTTGATTCAATCGTTCAAAAATTTGTGGTCCTTCTTCCATCAAAGCAGTTCCTACTTGAACCATTGAAGCCCCACATAGAATATGTTCAAAAGCATCACGGCCACTTGCAACGCCTCCAGTACCAATAATGGCTATAGTGTCATTTAGACGCTGGTAGAAGGCATGCACATTAGCCAAAGCCGTTGCTTTAATAGCGGCTCCACCAATCCCACCGAAGCCTTGTTTAGGCTTGATAGATACGGTCTGATCTTGAACCCACAAACCATTACCAATTGAATTAACCGAATTGACAAAGGAAAGAGGAAATTGATTCAAAATTTTGGCCACTTGATCGAAGTGAACAAGGTCAAAGTAAGGAGGTAATTTTACTCCTAACGGTTTGTTGACAAAGCTAAACACTTCTGTCAAAATTTCGCGCATAAGTTCAAAATCATAGGCTGTTTGAGGTTTACCGACTACATTAGGACAGGATAGGTTTAACTCGATCAAGCCATTAAATGAAGAATCTTGAACTTTATGTAATACTTGATAGATTTCTTCTTTAGAAAGGCCCGTTACCGATAAGAAAAGATCGGTTCGTTCTAATTCTTCAATATAGTCTAAGTAATAATCAATTCCTAAATTAGGCAAGCCCATCGAATTGATTGAACCATGAAGATCACCCACATAGCGCGGCTCAGGATTGCCCTTGCGCGCTTGATTAGTGGCTGTTTTGGTAACAAAAGTAGCGGCTCGAGACGCTAAAATATCATTTAGCTCTTCTCTTGTTTGGCAATGAACGCCAGCGGCGTTCATTAAGCAAGATTTAAAGTGATGGTTGGCAATTTGGGTCGTAAGCGTCATTTCATACTTCCTTTCATAAGTTGAATTCGCTTAGTTTTAACCAAAAAAAAGAGGTCAGTAACGAAAAACCGCTACTGACCTACTTGCGCACATAAAAGGATATATCATTAGAGAAGTTCCTCCACTGATCTATTCAAATAAATCTTTCATGTATCTCGTACACGGTTAAAGACTAATAAAATTTTACTTATTATAGCCCGCCAACTCAAAAAAAGCAAGACTTTCTTCACAACAAACAATCAACTCTTTCATTTTATAGTTATTAGATGTAGAATTTACTATTGGACTTATCGAATTCGCAAACAAAAGAAGGTGATCTTATGTCAAAATTAATTTCTTATCAACAATCACAATCCTTATCGAATCCACTTTGGATTGATGTTAGAAGTTCTAAAGAATTCGAACACGGCCACCTTCCAAATGCCATCAACCTTCCTGTAATGGATAATCAAACGCGTCATGAGGTGGGAACACTTTATAAACAAGGAAAAATCGATTCAGCTAAACAAGTAGGTATTAACTATATGAGCGGTGTTTTACCGACCTATTTCAGTCAAATTTTAACACATAGTCACCGCCATTCTTTGATTTTTTATTGTAAAAGTGGTGGTTTTAGATCTTCTTCAATCGTCGGCTTATTACAAGGTTTAGGCCTTAACGTGTATCAGTTAGCTGGAGGTTATCAAACTTACCGTCAATACGTTTTAGAAAGTTTAGAAAAACTACCTGAACAGTTTCAGTTTGTTTCTTTGGACGGGATGACTGGTACGGGGAAAACGCTGATTTTAAATCATATCGAAGCCCTAGGAGGACAAGTATTAGATTTAGAAGGTTTAGCCAATCATCGAGGATCTCATTTTGGAAAAATTGGATTGGGTCCACAACCTAGTCAGGCTAATTATGAGGCCGCTTTAGTAGCAAAACTTGAAACATTCAAACCAGGAATTGTCTTTATTGAAGGAGAAAGCGCCAGTATTGGAAAAGTACACACACCGCTTACCCTTTATAACGTTTATAAACAATCTCCCCATCAAGTTTATATTGATTCACCACTCGATTTACGTATCCAACGCATTGAAGAAGAATATATTAATACATCCGATATTAATAACTTAGAAGAAATTAAAAAAACATTAATCAATATGAATAAAATGAATTCAGAACGCAAAAGCAAACATCTCCAAGCACTCGATCAAGGAGATTACGCTTCTGTCATCGAAGATTTAATTGTTTCTTATTATGATCAACATTACACACTAAAAAACAAAGTTTTTGAATACCAAATGATTAATTATCATTCAAAAGATACAGCACGCGCCTTATTGGATCTTTATGAAGCCTTATAAAGTAAAAAAAACAACGACACACTCTCTGTCGTTGCTTTTTATTGTTTCTTAAGTCCATTTCAAAGCAAAATCTACTGCGATTTGTGCAATCAAGTCTTTCGAATCTAAAGCAGCATCATTGGCTAAAGAACGGCTATCCCAAACTTCTTCGTTCAAATGATCGGCTGCATAAAAGAAATGACAGACTTCTACTGAACGAAACTGCGCCCAAGCGGCTACTGCCGAGCATTCCATATCGACACCTATACCCCCTTGCTCTTTGCGCTTTCGATATCGGTCGATTGTTTCTCTATAAATAGCATCTGTGGTCCATACTTTTCCGACATAGGATGAAATATTTTTTTGATTTAAATAGTTTTGAAAACTTGCTAAACTCGTCTGATTGACTTCCATTTCGTAACTAGGTTTTAAATAATGGAAGGAGGTTCCCTCATCTCGTATGGCTTGATTCGGTATAATAATTGATACATCTTCAATTCTGTCATCTAAAACACCACAGGTACCGAACAAAATCAATCGTTCCATACCCATTGCCCATAAGTCTTCTAAGACTGCTACACAAGCCGGACTCCCCACTTGTGAGTTGAAAGCTGCAAGCTCTTTATCTTCAACTTGGAGACGATAAATCGGTATTTCTCCATGAGCCGTTGAAGTAATGGCAATTATTTCATTGGGATAGTTATTTATCATACGTTGAAAAGTTGAGCGTGCAAAACAAGAGACTACTGTCTTTGGAAAATTTTCAATTTGCTCATTCAGGTCTTCAGGGTTAATAATCGCTTTAGAATTTGAATCAAATTCATGTAAAGGTAGGTGTATATCCATAAAATTTCCTCCAAAGAGTTTATTTAATATCATACTAAATCCTTTAGTTGCTAACAATAGAAAAGTAACTTTTATTATGCTTTATAAAGAAACATAGTTAGTAATATCTTTATTGTTTCACTGTGCAGTAAATATTCCCCCCCACAAACTAATTAAGATGAATATCTTCCCATTCCTCAACTTGTCCCTTAGAATACTTTAATTCATAAACTTGAGGCTGTTTCATACTTAAGAAATCTTTATAAGTAAATTTTTTGTTTGTCTAAACATTCATTAGAACGGACAAAGCTGTTCCATGACTAGCAATAATGATATTTCCTTGTGATTGCTCTATTATTTCCTCAAAACAAGATAAGACTCGATGCGATACTTCATTTAGTGACTCCCCAGTTGTTAACTTATAATTAAAATTATTCCATTGATTTTGTGAAAATGATGGAAAATCTTCCACCCATTCCCCAATCGTACGCTCTCTTAAATCTTTCTGGTAAAAAATTTTTAAATCTAATCGTTCAGCTGTTGGTTCAATTGTTTGTTTAACGCGAAGATATGGACTCGAATAAATTTCACTAATTTCCTTCTCTTCGAAAAAACTTGCCAACTTTTCAGCCAATTTTTTTCCTTCATCCGTTAAGGGAGCTTGTTCATTTTTAACCGTAAGATCTCTTATTGAATGTCTGACCAAATAAATCTTCCTCATATTTAATCAATCCTTTCGATTTATTCATTCAGGTCCTCAGTGTTGATATTCGCTTGAGATTTTGAATTAAATCCATGCAAAGTTAAGTGTATATCCACAAAATGCCCTCCAATAAAAATTATAGCTATTCTAACAAATAGCAAGAAAATAAGCTAGGAATTGGATATTATAAATAAGTTTTCATATAATAAAGGTACATTTCAAAGGGAGTGACTTTTACTAAAATGACTAAAAAATTCTTACAATCATTTATTTTAACTTTAAGCTTATTGCTTCTGATTCCTACAAATGGACATGCTCAAACGGATAATCCTTTTGCAGGGGAAGTTGAACACGCTCAATTAATCCAAAAAAAACCGGAAGAATTATTTCAATCCATTCGTGCGGCTAACGAATCGGTTCAATCAATTAATCAAATAATTAATACAACTATCGTCTCTCAGACTGAGAAAAACCAATTCTTATCTCAACAAATATCAACAATGGAACTACTCTTTGATTCCAATCAAAAGATTAGAGGCGGATACTTATACAATGAATTCGCTCAAGAAGATGCGTCTTCTTATAGTGAAAAATATTTACCCCTCAATGAAAAAGCTATTTGGTCACGTAGTTCTGAAGTTGAAGAATGGGAAAAAACTACGTCAGATTCAGAAAATAAACCAGTCTATTATGCAAAACCAAACTATCACTCATTAATTGAAAAACTGACTTCAAACGCTGAAAACTTTAAAATATACGAAGACAACACTTCATACATTATGATTAACGATAATCATTCTGCAGACCTGTTTAAAATGCTACAAAAAGAATTTCAAATAACTCTATCAGGTGTTCAAGCCCAAGATTTCACAACAAATCTTATGATTACCTTTGATAAAGAAAAACTCCATCTGCAAGATCTTGTAGTGATTTCACGTTACCAAACGGAAAATAATTACTTAGAAATGAATATTATTACTGAATTTAGTGATTGGGATCAGTTGCGAGAAGAAGACTATGAAATAGATACTCAAGAAGATTTGAATTAGATTATTTTTTATTTTTAATATACAACTCTTGCTCACCCGACACTTTCAATGAATTATTTGCGAGGCAGTTAAACTGTCTCGCCTTTTTTTATTAATTTATTATTCTATTCCATTTCTTTACCTTAGCCTAAATAAGATCGATATTAATCAGTAGTATAATAATTTTAAAAATATATTAAAACAACATAGTAGATATACCCTATTCATTTCTTTATAATTTAAGCATAACTATAAGGGAGTGATTGATGATGAAAGTAAAGCCCTTTTTCAACCGAATTGTTGTGCTACTGTTTGCTGTATCCATGTTATTACCTATTAAGACACATGCTCAGATTAATAATTATTTTGAAGATTTTATGACTGAAGCTAAACCTAGTCGAAAAACGGCTACAGAATTATTTGAGGAAATTAAAATCGCCAATGAGAAAGTCACTTCCGTAACAGAAAATGTAAGTCTCTATTCTACGGTTGAAACAGAGGACGAAAACACTTTTTCACAACAGTGGGCATTGCTCGACCTACTTTTTGATCAAGATCAAGCGATTAAAGCGGCTATCCTCTATTTCGAATCTGAAGAAAATGATCAATCCTACTTTGAAGAGAGCTTCTTGCCTTCAGACGAAAAAGCTGTATTAGTCCGTTCCTCTGAAAATGATGAATGGGTCAATCAAGTAGAGGACTCCTCTGAAGATTTAGAGTATTTTGCTAATCCTAACTACCACTTATTAATGGATTCACTAGTAAATATTTCAGATGGCTTGCAAGTATTCGAAGACGAAAACCATTACATTTTTTTAAACAATGGTCAAGACATGAATCTTTTTGATGAATTTCAACCTCACTATGATTTGTATGTAACCGGAATTGATTCAGAAGATTTCACAACTGATATTATGGTGAGCTTTGATAAAGAAACTTTACTACTAACAGAATTTTCTTACATATTATATTATGATAAGAATGACGAGTACTTAGAAATTAGTGTGAACACAATTATGGAAATGTGGAATGAATATCACGAAGATATGTTTAAAAAAGAAATCATAAATAACACTCCTGACCTTGAGCAAGAATTAGAAGAAATAAGAGATTCAATGAATCTAGATGATATCAAAATTTAATTTTTAAAGAGCCCATGCAAATGTGCTTAGGCTCTTTAAATTATTGAAATAATTAATCTTTTCGGTTCAACCAATCTCTTAAAACGTCAATATATTTTGCTGTTTCATCGATATAGCACATGTGACGGCTATACTGGAATAATTCCCACTCTGCATTAGGCAAATGGTCATATAAAGTTTTGGCAATATATGGAGAAGATAAGTCCATCGCCCCGCTGATTACTAAGGAAGATTGGCTGATTTCCTTTAGTCGGTCCGTATATTCAAAGCCTGATAATGTGCCAGTTGGTGTAAACTCGTTAGGTCCCCAACCTACCAAATAAGCTTCTGAACCAGCTAGTTTTTGGCGTTTTAAACAAGCGGGCGAATCTTCAGTGACTGGACCACAACAATACCTTTCCATAAAAGCGTTGAGTGCTTCCAAATAATCTGGAGATTGATAGTCGTTACTCTCTTCAGCTTTTAGAATAGCTTGTCGATGCACATCTGGCATTAAATTAACCCGGCGCATCCCTTCTTCTCGCCACAGTTTGGCTGAAGATAAAGTGGAAGAAAAGATATAAGACTTCACACCTTCAGGCTGTTCTTCAATTTGATAGATTTGCTGCAGCATACCTCCCCATGATTGGCCTAGAATATGAACCTGATCGAGCTTTAAAAAGTCTCTTAAAGCCACTAATTCCTCTTTCCAGACCTGTGCAGTGAACAATTCAGGATGATCAGTCACCATCGACAAGCCACAACCGATTTGATCATACATAATTAACGGACGATCGTCTAATTCAGCAAGTGGATCTAAGACCTCCAAGTAATTATGGGTGGAACCCGGACCCCCATGTAGTAAAATTAACGGCGTTTTATTCCCATCGGGATTAACTATACGATAATATGTTTCATGCCCTTTAAAAGGCATCTTACCTTCAAGTATCCTCATAATAACGTCTCCTTTTAATTTGCTCGTTCTATTATCTCTTAAACACTTGTTCATTTCCACTCGCTAAATATCTTAATACCGATCGTATTCCATTTAATGGTAAGATAGCATTGCTAACTAAAGGAGGTTATAAGATGGATAAAATTGATCATTTTATTGAAATGGAAGAAAACTATTTAGCCGTTGATCAAGCAGTGAATGACCTTATGCATCAACTAGAAGCATTCCAAAGCCAAAAAGAAAAGGTTAAAAAGCTAATTGAATATTATGGTAGTCAACAATGGTACGATCACCAAGAATTAGATAACATGGGACTATTGCCTAAAACATCGACTCGAGCCGTTCTTGGTCAAGACTATGCCTATGACACATTAAACAATTTAAAAGAGTGCGCCATCCAAATGTTAGAAATAAGCACAGATATTTTAAAAATATATTAAAATAAAAAAGCCCACCAGCTAAGCTGGTGGGTTAAGTTTTATTATAGTTTTACGATGTTTGCGGCTTGATCGCCACGATCGCCTGAAACAACGTCGTAAGACACTGCTTGGCCTTCATCTAATGATTTGAAGCCGTCTCCAGAGATTGCTGAGAAATGTGCGAAAACATCTTTCCCATCTTGTCCTTCGATAAATCCAAAACCTTTATCTGCATTAAACCATTTCACTGTACCTGTATTCATATATAAATCCTCCTGTGTGCGTCTTAAGCACTTTGTATTGCAATAATTAAATAATTAAAAAGAAGATTTACATTTGTTGGATGAAAATGACTTAATTAACTTATTTCTTTACTACTTACCTAGTATAGTTCTTAAATATTGATCTGTCAACTTTTATTTGAAAGTAAATTGCGTTTTCATAGATAATGCGCTGGGAGGTCAAGCGGCTGTAGGTAATTTTGTTTGAAATGAAATTAATAAAAAAGCCCACCAGCTAAGCTGGTGGGTTAAGTTTTATTATAGTTTTACGATGTTTGCGGCTTGATCGCCACGATCGCCTGAAACAACGTCGTAAGACACTGCTTGGCCTTCATCTAATGATTTGAAGCCGTCTCCAGAGATTGCTGAGAAATGTGCGAAAACATCTTTCCCATCTTGTCCTTCGATAAATCCAAAACCTTTATCTGCATTAAACCATTTCACTGTACCTGTATTCATATATAAATCCTCCTGTGTACGTCTTAAGCACTTTGTATTGCAATAATTAAATAATTAAAAAGAAGATTTACATTTGTTGAATGGAAATGACTTAATTAACTTATTTCTTTACTACTCACTTAGTATAGTTCATAAATATTGATCTGTCAACTTTTATTTGAAAGCAAATTATGCTTTCATAAATAAAGAGCTAGAAAGTCAAGCGGCTGTAAGCAATTGGATTAAAATTAAATAGATAAAAAAAGCCCACCAGCTAAGCTGGTGGGTTAAGTTTTATTATAGTTTAACGATGTTTGCGGCTTGGTCGCCACGGTCACCTGAAACAACATCGTAAGACACTGCTTGGCCTTCATCTAATGATTTAAAGCCGTCTCCAGAGATTGCTGAGAAATGTGCGAAAACATCTTTCCCATCTTGTCCTTCGATAAATCCAAAACCTTTATCTGCATTAAACCATTTCACTGTACCTGTATTCATATATAAATCCTCCTGTGTGCGTCTTAAGCACTTTGTATTGCAATAATTAAATAATTAAAAAGAAGATTTACATTTGTTGAATGGAAATGACTTAATTAACTTATTTCTTTACTACTCACCTAGTATAGTTCATAAATATTGATCTGTCAACTTTTATTTGAAAGTAAATTACGCTTTCATAAATATAGTGCTAGGAAGTCATGCGGCTGTAGGCTAATTGAAATAATACGAACTTTTAAATGCTGTTTTAACATCCTATTTTTTATCTCTCACTGAGGGTTTTACTATTTAATATTCACGTCTTTTCATAATCTTCATGCTTATATTTATGGAAGCGAAATATGTAATACTCATGGCTAGTATTGAAGTAAAGAGTTGGCTCCATTTATTTGAAAAGAAGTTTTTCAAAATTCTATATAAATCTGCTGAAATTATCTTCTCATTGAATAAAAAGAAAATGACACTAAAAATACAGAGGACTAAAAAACTAAGGATTATTAACAATGTCCCTTCTGAACCAAATTTTAATTGAATAGGTAACAGTATTAAAACCAGGATTGAGCTAACAGCCAAAATCATTAATATAGTCAAAAGATTGTCTATAAAATTGAAAGTTTGTGGATTTTGAAAATAAGCGACGAGTGAAGTCAAACAAACTTCAAAAACTAATAAACCTATTAAACCTATGATTAAGGAAAAGTATTTTGAATGTACGTAATCTTCACGCGAGTATGGTAATGTTAAAAGCATTGGCATTCCATTTTCGCTCTCATCATAAGTTATAGTTGGCAGTATCAAAGATAAGATTGAAACTGAAATAACACTCATCAAAGCCATCTCACTAGATTTAATATAAAAGATAATAAAAATTATTATTATTGGTACGAAAATATGTAACTTGGTCTTTTGAATTAATAGCCAATCTTTATATAGCAAACCTTTCATAAGCCACCACCTTCCTTTTATTAATTCTTCATTGCCTCACTCTGTTTTGCCTTCACCATTTAATACTCCCGCTTTTGCATAACTTTAGTGCTGATAAGGTATGAAAGCCCCATAAATGTTGCCATCGTTATACTTAATATAAAGAAAACGTTCCAGTCATTAGCTAGGAAATCGAGTATGTACTTTAGGCGGGCCGTATTAAGTAGATCATATTTTTTAACAAGAAAAGCAATTCCTAGACCTGCTATGAAAACTATGCCCCCCACTATCACTATTGCTAACATTGATTTTTTAGCACCATATTTCAATTGAACCGGAATTAAAATCCAGCATATAATTGAAGCTAATGACAAGACAACCACAATTTCTAAAAAGTTATCTAAAAAAACAAAATTTTCAATACCTTTGAGAGCAGCCATCCCAGAAATCAAACTCACTTCAACTATCAGTAAAACAAGCATGGCTAGGCCTGCAAGCAGATATTTTGCTCGCACATAGTCTTGCCGTGTATATGGCAAGGATAAAAGCATGGGCATGCCATTATCATACTCATCATAAGTAATCGTTGAAATAATAGACAAAAAGCCTACCATGCTAGTGTATGCTATAAAAAAATACTTATCTTCTCCACTGTAAAGAATAATGATACCCACTACTAATGGTATCAAAGCTTGTAGTCCCATCTTGCGGATTAATACCCAATCTTTATAGAGCAATCCTTTCATTTACGATCACCTGCCATTAATTTAATTAAGTCATCTATCGAAGCTTTTTCAATGATTACATGCGGATAATTTTCTAAATAAAACTGTCTTTGATTTGTTAAACAACAATAACCATAATTGGTCTGATCAGTCTTTAGGATATGTATTTGATCGATCTGATCCATTTCATCTTGACGAATCTTTAGAATACCATAGCTAGATAAAAGTTGATCCATTTCCTCATGCATCATTATTTTACCTTGATCAATTAAGTAAAAATCATCACAAATCCCTTCTAAATCACTTGCTATGTGAGAGGAAATTAAGATACTTGTTTCAGGATATTCTGCTAAATAATCTCGCAGTATATCCAACACTTCCTCACGTGATACGACATCTAAACCTGAAGTCGGTTCATCCATAATAAGAAATTAAGCTTTATGCGAAATAGCCGTAATTAATTTCAGTTTTGCCTGCATACCTGTTGAAAAATTTTCGAACTTTTTATCCCATGGTAAGCCTTGCTGATCCACAAACTTTTTAAACATCTGTTCATCAAAATTTTGATAGCTACGTTTTAAAATGGCTAAAACATCTTTACAAGTCATCACCCGGCTAAAATTAGAATCCGATAAAACGACTCCAAATTTTTCCTTATCTCTGCCAGAAAGTTTGTCAATGGGTTGACCTAAGAATTTGACTTGTCCTTGGTATGGAAAGATTAAACCAAGAATGGCCTTGATTGTCGTTGTTTTTCCAGAGCCATTTCTACCCAATAAGCCTGTTACCATTCCCTCTTTAACTTGAAAATCACAATTCAATTGAAAGTGACCATAATTTTTCTTTATATTACTAACTTCTAACATTCCAATCCCCCATTAATAAATCAAATATAGACTGCATATCTTCTTTACTTAAGTTGAAACGTTGTGCTTTCTCAATTGCTTGAGCCACAGCAGCTTCTACTTGCATCAGCTGTTCATTGCGTAATAGTTCTTGATTGGCTTCTAATACATAGGATCCTTTACCATGAACGGTTTCAATATAGCCTTCTCTCTCCAACTGGTCATAAGCTTTTTTGACCGTTAGAGCACTGATTTTCAGTTCCTTAGAAAGGGATCTAACAGAAGGAAGCGCACTTGAAGCCGGTAATTCTCCCCCTAAAATCATAGCAGCAATCTGCTGTACGATTTGTTCATAGAGGGGAGTCATACTGGTATTATCGATAATTATTTGCATGCAATTTTCCCCTTTCGTAAACAGTGTATAACAGAGTATATCAGTTGTCAATCTTAAAATACCAAAATTTAAATAAACAAAAAAAGCCCACCAGCTAAGCTGGTGGGTTAAGTTTTATTATAGTTTTACGATGTTTGCGGCTTGGTCGCCACGATCGCCTGAAACAACGTCGTAAGACACTGCTTGGCCTTCATCTAATGATTTAAAGCCGTCTCCAGAGATTGCTGAGAAATGTGCGAAAACATCTTTCCCATCTTGTCCCTCGATAAATCCAAAACCTTTATCTGCATTAAACCATTTCACTGTACCTGTATTCATATATAAATCCTCCTGTGTGCGTCTTAAGCACTTTGTATTGCAATAATTAAATAATTAAAAAGAAGATTTACATTTGTTGGATGAAAATGACTTAATTAACTTATTTCTTTACTACTTACCTAGTATAGTTCATAAATATTGATCTGTCAACTTTTATTTGAAAGCAAATTACGTTTTCATAAATAAAGAGCTAGCAAGTCAAGTGGCTGTAGTAAATAGTTAATTTTTAAATTTCAAATAAACAATGCGAGTAATTTCACTAAAGCCTAACTTTTTATAGAGATTAAATGCGGGCTGGTTGTTTAATTCGACTGTTAAGTGGAAAGGCTTATTATTTAATTTAATCAAGTCATTAATTGTTTGCTTCATTAGGTAACTAGCGATTCCCTGCCCTTGAAAGTTTGGGTCAACTGCAATACCAAACAAATAATTGACCTCTGAACTTTGATCAGCAGAAATGGAGGCAACCACTTTCCCTTGGTGCAGGGCTATATAGATCGGACTGTCTTGGTTTTCAACTGTTTCTCTGGCATATCTTAAGGTCAAATCATAATCATCCTCAAAGCTTTCGGATTGAAAACGAGCAATCGCCTCTACATGGTCCTCAGAAGCAATCAGAACTTTAATATCAAAACGTTCTTCAACTGAATAAGGACTTTGCCCATAAGCCATTAATACTTCCTCATCCGCAACTAATAAATTCCGGGAATTTAATAGTTGCGGATGTTTTTCTAAAAATACGCGCTCCGTTTTAAAAGTAACGGATTTAATTCCATAAGAAGCAGTTTCTGATTGAAAATTTTCGTAAAGTTTAGATGCTACGTTCTTGCGTCGATAATCTGGATCGACAACGATTGAGACTTCCACTTCAGCATCATCGGCATATACTGCTAGTAAACCTATCATCTTGCCATCCTTATGAGCCATATAAAAACTAGGCATCGATTGATCAAAATTGTATCGATTAAATAGATAGGGATCAGAAAAGGTTCGATCCACTTGATGTTTGTATTTTAAAAGAGCTTTTGCAGCTTGTAATTCCTTATTGGTTAAATTTTGTTTACTGTGATAGTGAATTCCCATCTTACACACCTACTTCAATCAAAATAAGTTTGTCTTTTGAAAGTTTTAACTTAAAAATTATAGATTTACGAACAAATCTTTATTCGATATTAAATCAAAATAAAAGTTGTTGATATTTGATAAATTGTATACATATTATCAATATCAGAATATTTTAAAGATATTTACTATCAAAAAAATTAATAAAGCCCTCTATTTAACATTGGGAATTATGAAAATTACTCTTGATAATTATACCAAAAATTGTGTGAAAGAGTATTCCTCCAAAAATTTAAAACAATTTATTATTAGAGAATAAGAAACTGTAAAACCTGGGATCATGACCAATATTAATAAAAGATTGAAACAACGTAGTTACAGAGAATGATAAGAAGAACAAAGATTATCAAAAGCAAGAAGCAATCCCTAACATTCAAACACAATTCCTATATAACTATTTCTATAATGAAAAAGATTCTATTTCTTTCCTTGTGCCTTGTCTATTAAAGGAACTGTTGACATGGCTGACTTTATGCTTGTCGTTGGGATAAAGCTATTGGCCAAACGGATTTTTTTATAGCTTATCGTATCTGGTAGATACCTATCTTTAAATTAACCATAATAAATTGCGACCTCCCTTTGGAGGTCTTTTTCTAATAGAAAGAGCCTTTGACCATTCAATTTAATATAAAAACCTTAATTTGAATGATTGGAAGACTCTGATTGAAAATTATTTAAATTCTATTTATTTTCATTAATTAAAGTCGATGCCTGCAAATAGGAATTGGGATATCGTTCAAGTAAGTACTTGATATATTCAATGACATCATTTTGTTCAATTTTGGCTTGTTGATAAGCATCTAACCTACTAAAAAACCCATTTTTTTCCTGCTGATTGGCCTGCTTTTTAAAATAACCCCATATATGAAGCAAGGCATTTACGCTTTGCTTTTTATTTTCGGGCAATTTTTCGGCAATCTCTATTTTCTTTTGAACATATGCAAGGTCAACATGATCATTTTTAAGATACTCTCTAATCTCCAAGTATAATCTTTGTGATTTAGATAAAACTAAATACTTGTTTTGACTCCAAAGCGATTGACTTTCTCTCTTTTGAACTTTATGACCTTCCATATTTGTTACCTTTCTATCTATTAGTGTCTACTGAGTTCTGTCTTTGGAAAGATACTATTCTTATTCATAACAAAGCGATAAATAGCCGTTATCACTAAGATAGCTAAACCGACTAACAGGAGGATCTTAATACTTGAAGCTAAATTCGGACTATGAACACCTTCTTCATAATTACTATAAATACCATAGAAAGCCCAAGCTATTGAGATTGGGAAGAAAGCATTTTTATACATAAAGACATAGCCTACAACAAAAACAATAGCAATCGTAATAACCACCAGTGACCACACTGAATCTGAAATACCAAAGCCATTCCAGCCTATTTTGACAAAGAAAATAGAGATATTCAAGAATGTTGCGATTAAAACCCAAGCAGCATAGAGTGTGAAGGCATAGGCTGGTAAAGCATAAGAAATGTCTTTACTTTGATAATTAATTTTTTCAATCAGTTTCATTAATGCTAAGAGTAATAAAAAAATCATCACAACAGAAAGACCAATTAATTCATAAGAAAAGCTGAAGATCCAGCCCATATTAAAAAAACAGGAAATAATAAACAAAGGAGAAATCAGTGAAATAGTACGCATAATTTTTTGGTTATCACGCTTAAACGCTAAATAAATAAGCGTAATTAGCACCATAGTATAAATTACTCCCCATATACTAAAAGCGAATCCAGCGGGAGTAATCAAAGTTGTATATTTAGCGGATACCTCTTGTTGGCTCATATCATTAATTAAACCAGACCCTCCCAAATAATTAACAAATAAAGTGAGGAAAAATGAGATAAAATTACCAACTAACCAAAAATTTGTTTGATTACCATTTTGACTCTTTGCTTTTTCTAACATAATAATCATTCCTTTTTACATTTTAGATTAACGGCCTTTAGATACCCTCTAATCTATCAATAAACCGTTTCCACTATTATACCATCTTTACTTATTAATGATACTATTCTGTATTTTTATCCATTCCATAAATTTTTAAAATAAATCGCATCCACGATATTCATAAAACTTATCAACTACCCGAAAATAGAAATAATGATTTTTTCCGTCTAAACTTTTTGCTCGAGGTAAAATAAAAAAGGTTACCTCGTCTCTTTGCATCATTTTGATAATGCTATCGATCACACAATACAAAGGTAAGCCTATAGCTGAATATTTCATATAATCTTCTTCTAATTGTCGATAAGCTAAATCAAAAACATTAATTTCCATCGGTTGTTCTTTCTTCAACATCGAATCACCTCTCTAATATTATAGAACGTACGTTCGCTTTTTCAAGAGGTTTTCTACTTTTTAGTTTTTTCTTTTTGAGTGAATTGTTCTAAAATAAAATAACAAACCCTCTTAACTCTACCAACAAGTCATAAGGGTTTGCTCAAAATGATTTGAATATAACTCACAAGCTAAACGCTGAGCGTCAAGGCTATTCGAATGTTTAAGGACGCTTTAGGGTCAGTCACATCAACACCTAATAATTCTTGACATTTTTCAATACGATATTTGACGGTGTTACGATGGATAAACAAAATATTAGCGGTTAGAGTTGTCTCACACTGATTATCTAAATAGACCTTAAGTGTTTCACGTAATTCTTTTAAATTATTTGTTTTAGGATAAGCTAACTCTTTTAGTACCGATTCACAAAAATAATTAATATCTTTACTATCGATATCATGGAACAAATGTTGGACTCCCGAATTATTGTAATAGCTAATCGTCTCTTTATTATAATCTGTCAATCGTGCTTTAAATGCTAAAGACGCCTGGTCAATCGACCTTGATACTTGATCAATTGAGCTAACTGATTCGCCTACGCTAAAAATCATGTCAATATTAACCAATTTCAACAAATCATCATGACACTGCAATAATTTCTCATCAAGATTACCGACGTGATTTTGTAAAATTAGGTAGAGATGGGCATTAGCATCTGTTTGAAATAAAAACATGTCCTTGAAATATTCTTGCCCGTAATTTTTTAGAAAATCTAAAATCAAAGCATATTTTTCATAAAGTTTAACTGTTTTAAACTTAGGTTCTAGTGCACTGGAAACATTTACTTCAACAGCCAAGTAATAGTTTGAATCAACATATTTAATTTCCTCAATCGTTTTATAAAGAATACCCTTACTTAGAGTATCTCCCCCCATGGTCTCTAACATAAAACTAGAGGAAGTGTGTAGATAACTGGAAAAAACTTTTTCAGTTTTATAAAGAATATAGGAGAGTACTAGTTTAGCTTGATCAATAGTAAAGGCAGAGATAGGATAGGTCATATTCTCTGGATTTAATATTAGTAAGTAATGAGGAAAGTATTTAAATACGAAAACACTACTTGCAGAGACTAAAAGTATTTGGCCATTTTCATCTTTCATTTTAAAGTAATCATTGGGGACCTCTTTATTTTTAAATCGCTTTTGAAACTGCTCTTGTAACGATTGCATGAGTAGTGGATTCTTAGTGAAATGATGCGAATAACTCACAACTTTTTTTAATGGGCTCAAGAGAATAATCGGACATTTAATGATTTTGCTGAATTCATTAATTACTTTATCGATGGAGGTATTGTTAAGTAAGAGATCTGAAAATTGCTTCTGAATGCTTAGAGCAAACTCAATTTCTTCTTTTCGTTGATTCCAAATATAATTTGATATTTGATGCAGCAAGCGTCCTAATGGATACTTATCAGGTATATTAATAATAGGAAAGTTGCGTTGATTGGCGTGATCAATCACTTTGGGATGAAGTTTTCCATGAAGAAAACGACCTGATTTAATCGCTAAACCTGCTCCTTTAGCACGAATTAATGAATCGATAAAGGGAATCATCTGCAACTGATCGTCTTTAAAAACCATTCCGGTTGTAAGAATTAAAGTCTCCGGACTAATATAAAATTCAATATCGGGAGTTTCAGTTATTTCGACATTACTAACTTCTTGGTGTTCAATTGTTTTTATATCTGTTAATAATTTAATTTCCGAGAGGTAATCAATTTTTAATAATTTTTCCACTAATACCACAGAAACCATCTCCTTAGTAAACTCATTATACCAAGAGATTTTATTCCTTCCTACTTTTACAAGCCATCTTTTAAAGCAAGTAAACAAATTCTAACCGAAGTTATTAAAAATAATGTTTTTTTGTTTAAGCAATTTTCTATCTTGATTCTGTTTTCTTTCTTTTAAAAAGCATGAAGATTATCACTTTCCTCAATACAAAAAGAGTCTAACAACTTATAAATTATTAGACTCTTTTCAAAATTTTTATTTACATACTTTTTATAAGCTTTTGTCTTTCTATTCTGCAAAAGCACCTTTATTACCATATTGATCAAAATGAACAGTATCTGATTCAAGGTAATCCACAATATGTTTTGGAATATCAATGCCTTCTTCAAGATTACGCTCTGTACTTAAGACTGCTAATTCTCCTGGATAATAAACTTGGTCAAAGCCATCAGCCGGTTTAATAGCGTGTAGTTCTTCTACCATTTGTTCAATACTGGAAGTAAATTGATCTAAGCTAGTGAAGCGTTCAGGATCAACAGCGATATAAACATGTCCTAAATCTCTGCCCTTGTCTAAATCATTGTACATAGACGAAACACTTTTACCAAATGGTAAACCAAAAAGCATACCAGAAAGAATATCAACAATCATCATTAAACCATATCCCTTAGGCCCAGCAATTGGCAAAAGACCTGCTACTTTATGTGGATCGGTTGTTGAATTGCCTTCGGCATCAACTGCCCAAGTATCTGGAATTGATTCGCCTTTTGAACGCGCATCTAAGACTTTACCCCAAGCTTGAACAGTAGTTGCCATATCGAAAAAGATTGGTCGCCCTTCTTTACGAGGAGCTCCAAAAGCGATTGGATTGGTTCCAAAATAATTTTCGGATCCTCCAAAAGGAACTACCATTGGATCTGATTGAGTCATAGATAAGCTAACATAGCCTTCTTCCGCTAACTTTTCAACATAATAAGCTAGCATTCCTGTATGACTCACGTGGGTGACACCTACCATCGCAATGCCATTTTCTTTAACTAATTCGATTACTTTTTCTAAAGCAAGATTCGCAATATAGTGACCTTGACCATTGTCTCCATCAAAAGTAGCTGTCGCAGGTCCCGTCTTAGTATAGGTAATCTTTGGTTTTTTTGTCACGCCACCTTTCGCGATACGTTCAGCATAATATGCAACACGAACGGCTCCATGGGAATGAATATCAGATAAATCAGCATAAGTTAAGTGCTTCGCCGTCTCTAAAGCCGAATCTTCTGGAAGTCCAGCTGCCATTAACTTCTTTTTAATTAAGTCTTGCAGACGACTGGCTTGAATTTTTACTGTTTCGTTTTTATCTGTCATTTTATCCTCCTATAATTTAGGGTTGCGGTTAGCATCTTTAGAATAAACATAAGATAAGGGTTCGTCACGTCCAACAGCATAAGCAGCTTGCAAGGAATATCTTCCCATAAAGATATAATCACCTTTTTCAACTGGGAACCACTTATTATCTAAATTATACATTCCTTGACCAGAAAGTAGATAAGCACCATGTTCTTGATAGTGGGTTTCAATATAACCATGACTAGCACCTGGTTGGAATTCTAGTATATGGATATTCATATCAAAGCCAAAATCATCTGTTGGTAAGAAGTTCCATAAGAGTACATCTTTCATACCTTCATATTCAATTGGCTGCAAATCAGCTTTATTACCAACTACTTTATGCGCTTCATAACCTTCAATAGCATCATAACGACGTTGATATAAGAAAACTTCTGTCATCTCTTTTTGAGCATTTTCCATATACATTAATTGATCTACTGGGAAGAATGCATAGCCACCATGTGTTAATAGGTGTTCTTCTTTGCCATCACTTACTTTTAATTTACCTGAAATAACATAAGCAAAAGTTTCAAGGCCTTCTCCACCAAAACCACGCTCGTTCTTTCCACCTTCTTGGAATTCTGCAATATAATCGTTAAAGCTAGCGCCTAGAGCAGGAGAACCTAAAATTGATATTAAAACATTCTCAAATCCAGGAATTTGATTATTCACTAAGCCATCATGCGGTAAAATTGCATATAAATCTTTCTCAATTACAGCGCGACTTTCTAATAAACCATCTCTGTAACCTGTTTTATTGTTCTTGTATCCCATCTATACCTCTCCTTTTAAAAGTTTGTTTTTTAGTATTATTTGTAAGTAAAATTGTGCACCCAAGAGCATATCATTTCCTGAAGTATGTCCATATGATTGGATCGAATGAATCGATTGCATTATCTGATCAGATGATTGATTTTTTATTGCCTCAATCAACTTCAGCCAAACAGGATTGACTTGTCTTGCTAGAACAGCTTGATAGTATGCTTCACTGACTTTAGTAGTTGCTTTTACTTTCAATTCTTGCTTGATGAGATCAGATAAAAATATGCTCGATTGTTCAAACGAAACAGTTGAATCTTGACGATTTAAAAGACTTTGTTCCATGACTAACATTCCTTGTAAAAAGTCATCTCCCGAAGGAGTTAGTCCAAGTCCTTTGCCAAAAAGAAATTGGACTAAATCTAACGTTTTAGCTGGGTTAGTCAATAAATCATTTTGCAGATCGCCAAGCAATGTATTTTGATAATATTTTTGTAGTGTACCTAACTTATTAAAAGCCGATTGCTGATAAACTTTGGCTTTTCTCAGGTTATCAATAAGCTGTTTTAAATCTTTAACGGTTAGCTTTAAAGAATAAGCGGGTAAGCCACAAGAATATGATTGATAGTCGACTAGATCAATTTTAAAGGGTAAAGGTCGCGTATATACAGTCCATGAATGATTCTGTTGTCGAATTTGTTCACCCGGATTCAGGTAACGCATCAATTGATTAAACACTTGGTTATTCTTTAACTGAACGCCTATCACAGAAGCCTTTTCTTGGTTAACTGCTGAAAGATAAATCAACTGATTAGAACCCTCTGCTTTTTTAGTGACTAGATTAATCCCATGCTCAAAGACAGAGTCGACCCAATATGTTTGATCTTCTAAGGGGAAAAGATAAGTCGAGATCAATAGAGCTGTTTTATCCGCTACTAGCTTATTCATCCACCTTAATTCCTAAAGATTCTGCAAAAGCGACTAAAGCTTTTTCAAAGCAAGCAATCGGAGCAGTAACCGTTCCAGCACCTACTTGGCCGACACCAGCATTCTTATGAGCGATACCAGTATTAATAATTGGTTCAATTCCTGTCTCGACAACTTTACGAATATCAATTCCTAAGTTAGCTCCACGGAAATCCCAAGTTGGAATAGACCAGTTAGGGTTTTGTGCGCTGACAATTTTTGCTTGTTCATTAGAAATACGAACTGCGTCTTCAAAACCACCTGCACCGATAAAGCGTGTCACTCCAGGTGCCGCTACAATGGCTGATCCACCTAAACCGATAGTCTCTGTAATTGCCGAGTCTCCAATATCCTTACTACCGTCTTCTTCACTATAACCAGTGAAATATAGACCCTTCGGCGTATTAACAGGTGCAGTAAACCATTGGTCACCCATAGCCGCGATACGAACACCAAAGTTTTCACCATTACGCGCCATAGTGGTAACAATACAGCCTTCTTTAATCTTACGTGCATAGTCAACAATTGCTTTACCAGTAGCCATTGCGATGTTGAGGAAGAATTGATCGGTATCTGCTAAGAATTGAATCACTTCTTGCTTTTCTTTGGCATCAATATCTAATGAGGTAATGATTGGAGCAATTTCTTTTAAGAATACGAGAGAAGCTGCAATATTTCTTTGGTGGAATTCATCACCCATGGTGATTGCTTTGGCAATCATTACATTGACATTAATACCACCTTCGATTTGACGCAAAGCTTGTCCTAAAACAGGCCCTAATACATCACGCATCCATTCAAGACGAGTGATAACTTCCTCATTGTTGGCACCAAAACGTAATACCGTTCCGATTCCTTCGTTCATGATACAGTATCCGGTTGTCCCGTCTGTTTTGTTTTCAACAATAAAGACAGGGAAATTAGCAGTGGTAATACCGCCCATAGGGCCTACTGCGCCCACATGGTGACAAGGCATGAAGATGATTTCTCCAGCATCAATTTGCTGTTGTGCTTCTTCATGATTTGAAGCCCAACCTTCAAATAGCATTGCTCCAATAACTGAACCTTGCATTGGACCCGTCATATTTTCATATTTCACTGGTGGTCCAGCATGTAAGATAACTTTTTTATCCGTATTTAATTCTGGGATAACTTCTTTAGCATATTTAACGTCCACTAAATAAGGTTGAGAATCACGCATACGACCAATTACTTTCTGGTTTGCTTCATCAATAGCCTCTGCATGTTTTTCTAATTCATTTAAAATCCTAATTAATTTCTTATTGCCACCTGCTTTTGGTCGCCAGTTGTATTGAATAGCTTTGCCTCCAAATTTAATAATGGGATCCACAAAACTTTCGATACCAATATTTATTACTCGAGGAGAAGTCATCACTAATTCTTGAACCTGTTCACTTGGGCTAGGTAATTCAACTTTCTCACCTGTGTAAGCCACACGCTCTTTAGCAGCAAATTGATAGTGAACGCCCATCAATTCTAATGCCAAACGGATAGCTTTTGCGTTAGTTGCTTCTACATAGACTCCCGCTTCTTTTAAGTTGGCTACAGCCTTATCATAGTCTTGAGGATCATTTGGTGTTCCTGTTACAGTAGCAACAACATAAACTTCACGCTCACTATCAGCCAGTTTTGAGAGATTCTCTTGAATCGTAGGAATCAAAGCGTTAGCCATATCTGGGTGAGAACCATATCCTAAGACAACATCTAATAAAATAACGCCGGTATTTTCATCTGCAAAAGCTTCTTTTAATTTTTCGATTCGAATACTTGGGTCAATCATCGGATGTGGTTTTCCTTGAGTATAGACATCGTCTCCTAAGTCCATTACTTGGAAACCATGCGTATTTAAAATATAACCTTTTTCGTTTTGAATATCTCCTAATTCTAATGCATCTGAAATTAACATAGCTGCTTCATTTGCTAAAGTTCCACCTGAGTAGAGACCTTTAACTGTTTTATCTTTTAATTGAGATTGAATTTGATTATCTAGCTCGTCCACATATTTAGCTTTGACTTCTTCACCATTCGACAAGTCGATGGCAATTCTGGCAGCTTCTTCTAATGTATAAGCTAAAGCCACATTGCCAATATGTTCGGTTGGTTTTTCACCTAAGAAAATAGCTACTACAGGCTTGGATAGGGATTGTAGTACTTTAACAACTTGATCCCTTACTTCTTTTGCAGGTGGTTTAGAAATAACACAAATGACATCTGTCAATGGGTGCTTTTCTAAAGCGATAATCGCGTCAATCATGGTGCGCGCGCCAACCGCTTCCTTCAAGTCTCTACCACCTGTCCCGATAGCGTGAACTACTCCGCCACCTAAACGGTCAATAATAGTTGTAACTTCTTGAATACCTGTCCCTGAAGCTCCAACTACACCAATATTTCCTGGCTTCACCACATTGGTAAAGGCCATTGGTATACTAGAAATGATTCCAGTTCCACAGTCAGGCCCCATAAATAAGAGACCTTTTTCATGCGCCTTTTGCTTTAGTCTCACTTCATCTTTCAATGAAACGTTATCTGAGAATGAGAAAACATGTAAATTATTATCTAGTGCCTTTTCTATTTCATAGGCCGCATACTCTCCTGGAATAGATACTAAGGCTAAATTAGCATCTGGTAATGCTTCCATTGCTTCATCCCAATTATCAACATCTACCTTATTATCAGATTTTTTCTTAACCGATAAATCGGCCAAGAAATGATCGATTTCTTCTAAAACTTTATCAAAAACTGCTTGATCTTCTGTTTCAACTACAATAGCCAAATCATTAGCACCAGCAGATTCTAATTCAGGAGTAGATAGACCGGCTCCTTTAAAGATATCCTTATTTGCATCCGTCGCCATCATAACTTGCGCTTGAGTAACACCATCCACTTTATTAACTTCTGCTGACAAAAGCATCAAGTTAATAGAGTCTTGATAATTCCCTTTTTGAATTTTTGTGAATAACAAGAAAATCCCTCCCTTTGTCTACTATTATATCGATTTTCATCAGATAATTCGATTGCTCAGTTTACAAATAAATCGCCTTCTTTTGTTCATTTCGAACAAAAATAACTTTTCTTTCATTTTAATTTTGTGGTGGATGCGTTAAAAAGAATGTTAGAATAATTTTACAATAATGGGCTCCATCTCCCAATTTAGAAGAAGGTGATTTAAATTAAACAAGTAATTGATATTTTTCAAACTCCTCACTATACAATTTCAGCCACTTTGTATAAGTCTTCAGCAACACAAAGTCAAATGCTGATTTATCTTCACGGTGGTGGACTTATTTTTGGTCAACGTGAAGACTTGCCGAGCGAATATATCGAATTACTTAATAATAAAGGATATTCGATATTAGCTCTTGACTACTTATTAGCTCCTGAAAGTAATTTAGAACAAATCATTAATCTCTTAATCAAAACACTTGAATGGTACCAAAATGAAGGTTATCAATTAGCGGAGCAATCAGACCCAGCATACTATCTCTTCGGCCGGTCAGCTGGAGGATATCTTGCCCTACAATTAGCTACAAAAATGTCGTCTGAATGGCTGAAAGCTATCATCAACTTTTATGGCTATTACAAGTTAAATGATGCGAACTTTATCTATCCTAATCCTTACCATAATAAGGCTGCAAAAGTTTCCAAAGAATTAGTAGAGACTTTCGTTCAAAGCAATCCCATCAGTAATGGAAAACAAAACGAGCGTTATTTAATCTATCTCTATTG
The DNA here is from genome assembly GCF_024742075.1 of Facklamia sp. 7083-14-GEN3. Taxonomy (GTDB): domain Bacteria; phylum Bacillota; class Bacilli; order Lactobacillales; family Aerococcaceae; genus Facklamia. The sequence continues at coordinate 118,707 of NZ_JANSGD010000002.1, forward strand.
TAGACAAGTGGGAAATTGGATTGACTTTCTAACGGACGATCCAAGCAAGTTTTCACTTACTCAAGAACAAATTGTCCAACTACCTCCCCTACTTCTTGTCCACGCTGATAAAGACCCTGATGTTCCTATTCAACAATCAAAACAACTGAACAAATTCGCTAATCAAAGTCAATTGATTGAAGTTGCTTCTGCAGATCATGATTTCGATCGAACAAATTTAATAAAAGGGCGAGAGGTTTATCAGCAAGTCATCGAGTGGCTTGATTCGCTATCAAATTAAATAAAACTTGAAAGGATGTTTTTATGCAATTAGATTTTATGTCCACACTTCAAAGTGTGCTCGTCTTATTCATTCTTATTATCATTGGTTTTTTCGCTGGTAGGTTGAAAGTGATTAGTGCCCAAGGTCAAAAAGATATTACGAACCTTGTTTTGTATATCACCATGCCGGCAACCATCTTTAATGCCATGCAATTAGACTTCAATATGGAGCGCGTACAAAGAGCTTTTACAATTTTAATAATTGTAGCCATTTGTTATACTGCAATGTTGATTTTCGGTTGGCTAGTTGCTAAACAAACTAAGCTAACCATCGCTGAGCAAGATGTTTTTAGAGTGGCCCTTCTTTTATCTAACACCTCTTTTATGGGTTACCCCATTGTCAGTAATCTCTTAGGAGAAGAAGCACTATTCTATGCGGTTATCGGTGCTGGTTTTTTATTTGAAATTATCTCTTGGTCAATTGGTATTTATTTAATGGGAAGAAATGGCTCAGGTAAGGTAGCTTTTAATTGGAAAAAAATTGTCCTAAGTCCAGGCATCTTATCGATAGTCGTTGGTTTAATCTTCTTCCTTTTTAGTTGGCAGGTTCCTCAACCCTTGGATAAAGTTTTGAATATTTTAAGTCCTGCTACTTCACCGCTAGCCATGATTGTTGTTGGTTTAATTCTATCGCGTAGTAATGTTTCTAAAATCTTCGCTAATAAATTTCTATATGTTCAAGCATTCCTCAAACTTGTGTTTATTCCACTAATCATTCTCTTTACTTTAAAAGCGCTCAATTTCTCAAACTATGAGTTAATTATTCCGACTATTATGTTAGGTATGCCTACAGCTTCTTATGTGGCTATGTTTGCGCAAAACTATGATAATCATCCTGAGTTTGCCAGTCAGATGGTCTTTATGACATCCTTATTGTCGGTTGTATCCATTCCTTTAATTACACTACTCTTTTAAATCAAACCATTCATTCAAATAAAAAAGCCCCTATGAACTAGAGTTTATCTAATTCTTAGGGGCTATTCTTTTGGTATTAATACCGAACGAATATTAATGGATTATTTAAATTCTCCGACAAATTCTTCTGTGACTCCCTTATCTTTGCTATAAACCTCATGGCCTCTAACATAAGTAGCCATAACAGTTGCACCGATTTCGCTACCAATATAAGGACTGATCTTATTACGATATTCTAAATCTTCAGCAGCTAAGACATAAGATTTATTAGGATCAATTAGAACGATATCTGCATCTTTACCTACAGATAAACTTCCTTTTGTATCATCAATACCGAAACGACGAGCTGGTTGTGTTGCAATCACTTGTGCAAATTGCTCAAGAGACATGCCACGCTTATTAACTGCTTCATCAAAGAAAACATCAACGTCATTTTGTACGCCTGAGATACCACCCCAAGCATCAAATGCATTTTCTTTATCTTTCAAGTCGGGTGTACATGGAGAATGGTCAGAGATTGATGAAATAATATCTCCTGAGAAGACATAATCCCATAAACCATCTTGAGCTTCTTTATCACGGATTGGTGGTGAACATTTAGCCACATTTCCTATAGCATCTAATTGGTCTGTTGTGAAGTATAAATAGTGTAGACAAGTCTCACAAGTTACATCCACACCTTCTTGTTGTCCTTTAATAACTGCTTCCACACCTTCTGGACAAGCCACGTGACAGATGTGAATACGGCAACCTGTTTCTTTAGCAAAAAGAATTGCACGTTGGATAGGTTCTACCTCTGTAAAGACCGGACGAGTTGCCACATACTCTGATAATTTAGATTTACCTTCTGCTTTTGCTTTTTCACCTAAGCGGTCAGTAATCGCAGCATTTTCAGCATGAATGGCTAGGACTTTTCCTGTCTTAGCAATTTGTTTCATGCCTTCATAGAGTGAGTAGTCATCCACATTTTGGAAGTCTCCATCAATTGAACGGTCGCCACAAGTTGCCATAAAGCATTTATAAGCCGTTACACCGTTCTCATTTAATTCTTGAATACCACCTGTTTCAACATTATAAGGTACAAGTCCTCCGAAAGAGAAAACATCCACCTTTAATTTACCTTGACCAGATTGGTATTTATCCTTAATACTCGCTTCATCCGTTGTTGCTGGCACTTGGTTCAATGGCATCTCTAAGAAAGAAGTTACTCCTCCCTTAGCACAAGCAGAAGTTCCTGTAACATATCCTTCCCACTCATCACGATAACCGCCGCCATTTTCAGTGATATGAACGTGACAGTCAAACATTCCCGGACTCACAATTAAGCCTTTAGCGTCAACCTCTTGATCAGCTGATAAGTTTTCGCCAATTGCAGCAATCTTTCCATCTTTAACTGCCAAATCGGTCACAACTGCGCCACTTTCTAAAATGACTTGACCATTCTTTATGACTAAATCATATGACATAAAATAACCTCCTAATAGATTTTTATTAAGCGCCCAGAATAATTAAAGATCATTACTCTGCACGATTTAATACTAAGTAAGTAAGTAATCCCACAACAAAACCATCAATCCAAGAGATTTGGGATAGAAACTCTAGGACTGGGATAAATTGACCAACAATGGAAACAATAAATCCACAAACGGTTGCGATATAAGCTTTTTTATTGACGCCAGAATAAGGATTGGCCGCTGCTTGCTCTGGTGAATAATATAAAAGATTCAAGTCAATCTTCTGTTTATCAACAAAGTAGAAATGAGCAATCATAACACCGGCTACAGGTCCTAACAAGCTTCCAATATAGTTAAGGAAGACTAGAATGACACTTCCTGATTCCATAAATTTCCACGGCATAATGATAAAACTGATAATACTTGCAACAATTACGCCTTTACGGTAATTAATTTTTTTTGGAAAAAGAGCTGTTAATTGGTAGGCAGCTGGAATAATATTACCAGTCGCATTCGTTGAAACAGTCGTCATCAATAAGACAAATGAAGCCAGGAAAATAGCGGGCATAGAGTCCCATTGATTAATAATTTGTAAAACATCACCTTGATGCGAAACACCTGTGATTGCAGCACCATTTAAAACAGTGATACTTGCAAAAGCAAAAATGACATAGGCAACTAATAACGATAAGGTTTGCCCAATTGTTTGAGACTTTGTGGAAGTTGCGTTTTGAGTAAAGTCAGAAACACTTACTCCTGGAGCAGCCCAAACGGATAAGGTAGATGCAATAATAATCAGATAAGCTAGAGGGGTTGCAACCGATTGATTAGCAGCTGTCACATGGTCAAAAATTGGTCCAAATCCACCCGCTACACTTAATCCCCAAACAACCATCCCTCCAAACACCACATAAATAAGCGGATTTAGTATGGCTGTAAACTTATTTAATACACGACCTCCTCCTAAGCCAATCATTACATTGACCAAGAAGAACACTACGAATGATAAAAAGGCTGGTACAGAAAGGCCTAAAATATTAGTGCCTTCTCCAATATTCAAGAAACCTGGCCAAATTCTACTTACTAATATTAATAAAGCTTTCGAACCTGCATAGTTTTGAACCCCGAACCATGCAATAGCTGCCACAACTCCTCTTAGGAAGCCAGGCAATTTAGATCCTGCACTGCCATAAACTGAACGCAGATGAATTGCAAATGGGATACCGTACATAGATCCTGCTTTTCCGTTAACTGTCATTAGACCCGCAACTGCTAGTCCCGCCAGAATGATAGCTAAAAACACGTGAATAGGTGCTACCCCTAAAGCAAGAAAACCACCAACGGTTAGATAGTTAGGGATATTGTGGACCGATCCCATCCAAAGGGTAAAGAAGTTAAGCGTTGACATACTACGTTGTTCTGGCTTGTTAGGCAATATATCATCATTGGTATATCCCCTTGACTTAAATAAATCAATTTGTTCTTGTTTTACTAAGACATCATTATGTTCCATTATAAAAAGTCCTCCAAATTATTTTAATAGGCCAATTCTTTTAAGGCTTCTGCTAAAGCTTGTATCCCTTCAACAATATCTACCGCCTCGGTATGTTCTTCCGGATTGTGACTGATTCCTTTGATAGAAGGGACGAAGATCATAGCTGTTGGAACTTGTGGAGCAAAAATCTGTGAATCATGACCCGCTCCTGAATGCATGGTCTGATAATTTAATTGGTTAGTCTGACAAACTTTTTCTAAGACCTTAACAATCTTAGGATCCATTGGCACTGGTGGCTCATTCATCCATAAATTCATTTCCACTTCAATCTCTTTTTCGTTACAATGTTTCTCAATAGTGGCTTCAATATATGCAGCAAATTCATCTAAAGCGTCTTGATCAGTATGTCTAGTATCTATTGAAAATTCCATTTCCCCTGGAACAACATTTACCACATTAGGCTTTACTTCTACATGGCCGAAAGTTACCACTAAAGGATCGCCAATTTCATTTGCTTTATCAATGACTTCAGAAACAATTCTAGCGTAGCAGTCGATAACATCTTTACGATATTTCATTAAAGTGGTACCGGCATGATTAGCCTCACCCTTTAATTTTACGGTATAGCGTTTCTGACCTACGATAGCATTGACTATCCCAACTTTTTTACCGGCATTTTCCAAGAAATTTCCTTGTTCAATATGTAATTCAACGAAAGCATCAAATTTATTAAAACGCGGAGAATCTATTAAGTAATCAAAACCAGCTTCCTTCATAGCCGTCTCAAAGGGAATACCGTCATTATCCTTGATTGATTCAACATCTTCTTTTTTCGCTAGGCCAAAAATGTTTTTAGAACCCCAAAAGGCGTATGGAAAACGTGAACCTTCCTCTTCTGCCATCGAAACAATCCGCAAAGATTTCTTTGGTTGACCGTATTCTTCAACCAACCCTTTAATCGCTAAATAGGCAGACATAATACCTAATTGACCATCTAAACGGCCTCCATCTACAACCGTATCAATATGCGATCCTGAGGCAATAATTGAATCTGGTTCTTCACTTCCTTCAACTGTTGCAAACATATTTCCTACTTCATCGAACTCTACCTTCATTCCTTCTTTTTCAAAAAGGTCTTTTAAAGCATTTTGAGCTTCAATCCAAGATTTACTATATAAAAGTCTTGTGGTACCTTTTCCTTCTTTATCTGAAATACTTGAAATCCAATCCATTTGACGATCGATTTCTGCTGGTGAAATTTTTATCATAGTTCGCACCCTTTCAAAATTTTGCCCATTTATATCTTAAGCACATTATAGTGTAAAACGGTTTCATTTCTCATTGTTAAATTTGCTCAAGATGACAATGGAATTTGTCTAAAGTGAACAAAAAACAATATCTTTTATTTATAATAAGAATTTCTAATTAAAAAAAGGCATTCACCTATTGTATAGGTGAATGCTTTTTTTAATCGAATGTTTTATCCATAAACTGCTTGAGTTTAAAGCCGTCAGCTTCTTCTTGAATAATGACTACTCCTCCATTGCTCATCGACCGCATATTATAGAACTCATCGATGTGTTCTGTTTTTGGTAATAAAAATTGTAGAATGTGACGAATATTGATACTGTGCCCGACAAATAGGACACAAGCCTCCGTATCAATTAGCTCTTCTAGCAATTTATCAATTCCTTTTTTTAGCCGTTTACAATAAACAGTATAATCTTCTCCTTGACCGAGAGGGTCTGCATAACGTAATGTCATCAGCCGTTGCTTTTCTGTTGTATTTTTTAGCATATCTTCAACGGAATCAAAATCCAAATAAGTTCTTAAGATATCCCAAGTTTTATAACTTTCCATACCCTCAAAGGATCCAAAGCTAATTTCTCGAAAGTCAGCCATTTCTTTAATAGGAATCATCCAATTTGGATAGCTACTTTGCTCGATAATAATTTCAGCTGTTGTACGTGTTCTCTTTAAATCACTCACAATGGCCGCATCAAATTTCACTTTACTTAAGCTTTTCCCCAAGTCTTTCACCATCTGAATTCCTTCAGGTGTTAATTGAGGGTCACACCAACCTTGAGTACGCGCATTCTTATTAAAAAACGTTTCACCATGACGTACAAAATAAATAGTTAAACCTTTAGACATCTTATCATTCCTTTAACTAATTTATGAATTTTATAGAACCCCATGCTATACTTATTAAGATATTTGAGGAGGATAATCCATGACCAACTTAGCATATTCTTATTACTACCAGAACTATCTAGAAAACTTCTCTATTGATCACCAACAAATTCAAGACTTTTGTCAAAACTACAACCAAGCTCAATCTATAGAAAATCGTCAGATTAAATTAACAACCATTCAAGGCGTTTTGAAAGACTTTCAAGATAAGCAGCCAGTTTATTTAGCTATTTTACAGCAAGTGATCAAGCAAGACTTTTTACTTACAAATATTCAACTAAGTGATTGGCAACGGTTGGTCATTATGGTTGTCTGCCTTCAACCTCTAATTAATCTCTATAAAAGGAACAGCCTTCCTCTTAAAGTATTACGGGAAACACTTTCAGATCTTTTTTTGCGCGTTAACTTATCCCAAGGTGTTGGTTTGTCAGCAGATGATTTTGAGTGGTTAGCACGAATTTTTCGTCTTAGGATTTTTAAATTAGGAGAGCTTCAGTTTGAGTTTACTAACTTTAATTCAGCTACTCTTCCTGAGGACATCTCATACATTAATAACGGCTATAAAATTCTTAAAGATAATCTCCCCATTATTAGTGTCCATATTATGCAAAATAGTCTGATTGATAAAAAACATAGCTTATCCTCTTTCGATCAAGCCATTCAATTTAAACAAGAGTTTCTAGCTGAATTTAATTACAACTACTTCTACTGCCACTCATGGTTATTAAATCCTAATAACAACTCATTACTCGATGCTGATAGTAAAATTCTATCGTTTGCCAAAAATTTTGAACTTTTAGCCTATTCATCTTGTCCCAAAATGGCGATTGAACGTATTTTTGGAACGAAAGAATTGTCATTGAAGAACTTACCACAACAAACAAGTCTGCAACGTAAGGCAATAATCAATTTGAAATTATTAGGTGTTGGCATCGGAATTAAAAAATTTGGAAACACATCAGTCTCATGACATTAACCCTTCACTGACCCTGCTGATAAGCCTGATACCAGATCTTTTCTAAAAATCATTGCAATAACTGCTGGAGGAATAATGGCTAATAAGCCAGATGCTGCTATCATACTATAGTCAATAACATCTCTTGTCATAAACTCAGATAAAACCAAGGTAATTACTTTATTGCTCTGGGAAGAAGTTAAAATCATCGGAATTTGGAATTGACTCCAACTCATCAACAAAAGAATTAAGACACAGGTAATGATAGCCGTGCGAGACATGGGTAAGATTACCTTCCAGAAAAGCTGCCATTCTGTGCAACCATCAAGTTCTGCTGCTTCCCACATTTCTTTAGGAATCTTATTAAAGTGTGTAATGAGCATCCAAGTTGCTAGGGGTAAAAAAGCAGTCACATAAATGACACTAATCCAAAAGAGCTTATCCAATAACTGATAGTTTGAAAAAATAGCAAAAATTGGAATGATAGTGGTAAAAACAGGAATAACAATAGTAATCAACAATAAGCGTAAGATTACTTTCCGCAAGCGAAAACGAAAACGTACCATGGCGTAACTGGTTAAAACCGCTAAGGGCACTCCAATAAAAAGCGTATATAAAGAACTGATTAAAGAATTTTTTAAACCATTAAAAATAGTGATATGTGCTTTATCTGTAGGGTCAAACAAAGTTTGATAATTTGTCCAAGTTGCTTGACTTGGAAGAAAGTGTCCTCCCGCTTTCATTAATTCTGTTTTAGGAGTGACACTGATTATAAAGGCCCAAATAAGAGGGCCTAAAGTGAATATTAGAAAGACAACTACAGTTATAATGTATAACCAATCCCATCGTTTGTTTTTAAGCATGGTCTCCCTCCAATCTTAAAGAACGAATATAAAAGTAACCAATAATACCCGAGAAAACCATGATAATATAGGTAATCGCTGAGCCTAAACCAAAATCTAAAAAGCTAAAGGTATTTAAATAATTATAGATTAAAAGTGTTTGCCCTTCGTAACGGTAACCTACTAAAGAAATTACCTCATCAAAAACATTTAATCCTGCCATGGTCGCTTGGATTAACACAATGGAAAGTGTAGGCAGAATCATTCTCAGTGTAATATAGAAAAATTCTGTATAGCGATTGGCGCCATCCATTTTAGCAGCTTCATAGATTTCTTTGGGTATGGTTTGTAGGGTTGCCAAAATTAAGATGGCACAAAAAGGCACCACCCGCCACGCAATGACAATTGAAACCACAATTAAGAGTAAATAACGATTGTTAATCCAGGCAACCGGCTGATCAATAATTGAAAGACTCATCAATAATTTATTCATAAAACCATAACTGGGGTGAAAAATAAATTGCCAAACAATGCCATTCACTAAAGGGGGCAAAGCCCATGGAATAATGGCAATACCTGTTAGCATAGGACTGATAACTGTCCGCTTATTGAGCAAGAGCCCCACAATAATACTTGAAATAACGGTTAAAATAACGACTAACACAAATACCATCAAACTATTTTCAAAAGCGTGATGAAAATCTTCTGATAGTAAGACCTCTTTATAATTATCGAGTCCGATAAATTTAAAACGATCGGGTCTACTTAATTTAAAAGCGTGAAGGCTATAGATGAAGGTACGTATAATCGGTAAGTAGACGAGTAATCCCATGATAAACATCATAGGCAAGATTAGAAAGATGGCTTTTTTAGATTTTTTCATAATAAACTCCTTTTAAATCATTGATCCCTACTATCATTCTCATAATAGCACGGATCAATCCTTAAAAATTTAAATCTAGGTGTAGTTTCACTACACCTAGATTTATTTTAAATTACTCAGCGTATTCTTCAACAATACTATTTACTTTTTCAACTAATTCCTTAACAGCATCTTCGGCTGAAAGATCTGAAGTTACCATTTTGTTAATGGTATTATAAATTTCAGCACTCATTTCAGTGTAATATTCAGGCACTCCATTTGGGAATGGTGATTCAACCATCTCAGCTAATTCAACCATCGCACCTGTGTTTTGAATCATTTCCTCATCAATTAACTGCTGTAAGATACTTAAACGAGTAGGCAGTGCTCCTACTGCATCAAATAATTCTAATTGAGTTTCTTCGGAAGTATACCATTTAACAAAAGTTTGAGCGGCTTCCATATTTTCTGTATTTGGTGAAATACCAACGGCTTCTTGGAAAGGTACTGTTCTTTCAGCATTGGAATCAACACCTGGTAAAAGAATTGGTTTTACTTGTCCTACTACCGTCGACTCTTCTTCGTTATTCACGCGACCAACAAATGAAGATGGACCTACTATAAAGGCAGTATCTCCTGAATTAATCTGTCTATATGCATCCATTCCTGAACCATTGACATTCCCTGGATTAATTAATTCTTCATCCGCTAAAGTCTTAATGATGTTTAGCGCATCAAGAGACGCTTCTTCATTCAAAGTATTGTCCTCATTAAATACCATACCATTACGTGTAAAAGCCAACCAGAAGAATGTAGTGGTTAAGTTTTCATCTGCACCTAATGGAAGCGATACTGGATATTCTGTAACTCCAGCTTCTTTAATAGTTTTCGCTTGTTCAATTACTTGATCCCAAGTTACTGGTGGTTCTTCTAAGCCAGCCTCTTCATACATATTTGTGTTGTAGTAGGCAATTCGGAAGTCATTTGCATAAGGGACTGCATAGACCTCATCATTTCGCATAAATTGCTCAATTGCCGGAAAGGCATCTGCATCTTCAAGTTCAATAGGAGCTAACCAATCTGCACTGGTAAATTCTCCCATCCAAGACCAATCAACTTCAAAGACATCAGCTGCCACAGTGTTACTTGCAGCGGCAATCGCTAACTTATCACGAATATCATCCCAACTAGTTGGTAAAACATTAACCTTAATCCCATACTCTTCTTCAAAACTAGCCAACATTTCATCCGATGGAGCTCCCCAATCAGGAATCATAAAGCTAATTTCAATGCTTGTTTCCTCTTCTTGAGCCATTGTAGCCATAGGTGATAGAAGGGTTGTAAAAGATAAACCTGCGATTATTAATTTTTTTAAACTTTTTTTCATTTTATTGTCTCCTTTTAATTATGCGCTATTGTTAATCTAATTATATTTTATGACGGTTTTTTCTGAAACCACATCCTTTCAATTATAAAGAAAACTTTCTCAATAGACCTATCTACTATTTGAAACTGCCATTCTTCTTAGTGTGTGGTTTAACCCCCTAACAGCAATCGATAATTGCATGATGTTTTCAAAAGGTGCTATTCCGCCACTGCCAGAACAGCCAATATGAATAATATCAGCTCCAGCTATCTTAGCATCAATAGCTAACTTTATGACAACTTCTTTTTGAGAGCAATCTTGACTCATACCATTAGCCGCCATACACAAAGCACCTTTCTGATGTATTAATTGGCGACTCTGTTCAAAATCTTGAATCGTAAAACCAGGAACCGTTCCGACAGCCGGTAAGAGAATAATATCTGCACCCGCTTCTATAAATTGTGCTACCCATTTGAGCGAAGAAATGGATTCACAATAAGCAGCAGAATGCATCTTACCCGCTATAATCAATCCTGAAAAATATTGTTTAGCTAGCTTGATGCCCTCTAAAATAGCCTGATTACTTACGCCCGACCTTGGATTCCCAGTTAAACAAACAAAATTTAAGCCTAATTCCTCGACTCGCTTTAAACTATTTTTTGAGCATATCCGTCCAGCTGGTAATTTCTCCAAATTTTCCAAGGGTTGATTATTTTCTGGAGCTAGCGGCTCAAGATTAACCCCCATGGGCCGCTGAACAAAACTCTTTAAAGTTTGGATAGGATTTTGATTTTCTGACAAACCCCATATTTGTGGTTGGAAAACATCCATTTGATTTAAAAGAACTAAGTCCGCTCCAGCAGCTCGTGCCAATTCACAATTGGTTAAATCCGGTAAGTGAGGGGTTCGATCTTCTCTTACCTCGACAAGTAAAGTTCGTCCTTCATTCGCACGTATACTATGGAGTAAATCTTTGGAAGTCATTGCCTTGAAATCACTTGCTTGGCAGTCAAGCATCCGTTTATTACCCAACTTTACCCCTCCTTCTAACTTTTAGCTAGTAAATAAACTTATTTAAAAGTTTCGACTATCTTTTTGAAACAGTCACGATCTCTATCTATTATAACTAAGCGAGGAGACATAATTAAGAGCTTACTTATCAGACTTACTGATAAATGAAGGGGATTTATTATCGAACTTACAATTAATTCAACATTTAAATTTTTAAAATACATAGACTAATTTTTCCAAGCGCAAGAAGCTTTTTTGCTCTTTTATTGCAGCTTCTTTTTAATTTGTGGAGCTAAAAACGAGTAAACTAGCGCACAAATAATGAAGGTGATCGCACTATACAGCAACACTTGCCCCCAACTGTCAGTTTGTGATAGAACCAAGTCGTTAGCCTTGTAGGCCCAATAAAAGGGGTCCCAGTAGAAAAACTTTTGCCATTGATCATTTAAAAGCTCAATGGCGATTACAGCAGCTACTAGTGGTAAAAACAAAAGTTTGATACTGCTGGCCGCTCCAATGACATCATTATTATTCAAACCTTGAATAAAACCAACCAATATGCTCAACAGACTGGTAACAAAAACGACTAATATAAGCTGTATAAGGTTAATGGCGGTAAACCCTGTGATGAGAATCAAAGTCAGGGCACCAAAAATAGCTAAGAAAATGCCTATCATTGACTTGCCTAAAATAAAAGTGGTTGAAGTAGTCGGCGTTAAATTGATGGCACTGAGGGTTTTATCTGTTTTTTCTTCAATGATATTTAAGGCGATTAACATTCCTCCTAAGATTGAAACCGTCAGAATAGAAATATTTGCTAATGTTTTCTTAAGCGGAGGTATTTTACGATTATAATCTACTAATTGACTCCTTGAATCTTCCATAGTGACGCCTAGCTCAAAAAAAGTCAGTAACAATTTAGCATAGTCAACAGCGGAGTCACTTTCATTTCCTTGAGTCAGCAAATAATAGCTTTCTTTATCGGGAAGTACGCCAATTATCGTATCTCTTTTTTTTATTCGATCGTTTATCTGATCTTCATTTTTAAAAATCTCCACTTTGGCAAACTTTTGAAAGTATTCGACTTGTTCAGGATTTTCTCCCTCAATTAAAGCCAGGTTGACGGTCGTGTCATTGATGCTTGGGGAAAAGAGATTAATGGCAATACCAAATAGTATGGGAATTAATAAAATATAAAGCGAAAGTGCATCTTTTAAATTCACTTTCAAGTCTCGCATAAAAATAAGCCCTATTCTTTTAAACATGTTTTCTCCCCCTTACTTAACTAAAGCTTTTTTATAGCGAATATTCGCTAGTAAAAATAGCAAGAAGCCACAGATGATAAAAGCAGATGATAAAGTGAAAATATATTGCGATGAACCACTTCCTAATAAGGCCAACTTAAACCCTTCTAACATATGATAAGAAGGTATCCATTTTAACCATGTAGGACTCCAGCTGGGTAGAAAGTAGGAAATAGTTGGCAATATTAACACCATCATTAAGGCATATAGTATGCCGAAAGCTTCAATAATCGTTTGATAAAAGCTAGCAATCAGCAAGCCCAAACTACAGGCAAAAAAGGTCGACGTTAGTAAGATGCTAAAAAGCCACAAATAATTGGGATCAAACTGCATAATTGGTAAAACCACCATCAAGCTGGAGATAATGGTCGTTAACATGACAACTCCTATTTTCCCCACTCAAGTATTGCCAGACAGGTGACGGAGTGAGAGCCAAAGCTTTAATAACTCCCTCCTGCCGGTCTAGAAAGACATAAGCAGCTATAATAAACACGCCCATCAACGCTCCATTAAAAAGTAATACTGAAGGTAGTAAATTTTCCTTATCTGAAAGTTCTTTAAAACCATTCGAAAGAGAACGCACCTCTTGGCGTTCAACAGCTTCTTCTAGCTCTTTAAGTGGTTTGACATGTAAGATTTTTAATAGGTTTCGAAATCTTGATGATTCGTAGCCTTGTAGCAAATACTCATAGGAGATTTCTTGCTTATCAGTCATCTGAATGATAGCTACCATTTCGCCTTCTTTATCAGCTAAGAACTCTGCTTGCTGACGGTTATCTATCAGATTAATTTGCTTATCTTGAAGAGTATATTGGGTGATTTCTTTTTCCTCGTCATTGATTTTTATTTTCACACTTTCTTCTTCCACTTCTGGTTGAGTATCTTTTAAAGACTGAAGATAGCTCTCTTTATCTTGAGCTGACATATCTAAATATAAATATTCGGTTGATTGTCGATTGAAATTATCTGGGACGGCAAATAGAAAGAGTCCCACAATTATTAAAGCCATCACTAATTCAATATAAAAATAAAACCCACGTGAAGCTATTTTTAATTCCTTGATAAAGCTTGAGTGGACTTTCATTTAAACCAAGCCCCTTCCTGTTACCTTTATAAATATTTCTTCTAAGGTTGCTTCCTTAGTATGCATGGTTTGAATCGGATATTGGTTAATAATCGCTTGCAGTGCTTGCTTGTCTTCATCTATTACTAGTGAAAAGATTTCTGACTTAATTTCTTCGCAATCAAGATACTTCACATCTACCACTTTATCACCATATTGAAGCTTTAAATTTTCTGGTGAGTCTATCAACTTAATTTCACCGTCTACAATAAAAGCCACTCGGTCGCATAGTTCATCAGCTATCGCCATATTATGAGTGGTTAAAAAGACAGTCGTTCCTTCTTTATTCTTTTCTTTAATGATCCCTTTTATATCCGCTGCAATGGAAGGATCTAAACCTGTTGTTGGTTCATCAAGAAACCAAAGCTTCGGTTGATTAATCATTGATCGCGCAAAGGTCAAGCGGTGCTTCATTCCTTTTGAAAATTCTCCCGCTTTAATGTTTTCTTTTCCATCAAGTCCAACCATTTTTAAAAGTTTTACAGGCTCAAGCGTTGGTCCATCAAATAATTGACGGTAAAATTCTAAGTTTTCACGCGCTGTTAGCTTACTGTATACATTCGACTGCTCAAAACTCATGCCTATCTCGTTAAAACGTTTTTTGGACGCTTGCCTCACATCATAGCCTGCAACAGTAACTTCTCCTTTATCTTTATCCAAAGGTAATAGTCCTGTTAAAATATTTTGAACAGTTGATTTCCCAGCCCCCGATGGGCCTAAAAAACCAAAAATCTCGCCATCTTCCACTTCAAAACTGACATTCTTTACTTGGTATTTATCGTCCTTATTATAGGAATAAAATAAATTTTCTACCTTTATCATTCTCCATTTTCCTTTCATGAATATTCTAAGCAGTTACTATCATCTTTTTAATTGCTATTTTACTATAAACAAATAATCGCATGAACCTTATAAATAATTTTTAGATTTCAATTAATTAGCCAATTATTTAATTAAACATATCCTTATGCAAAGCCTACTTAGTCGTATAGACTGAAAATTAGTGATATACTCTGACTGACAAGAAGCAAAACAATTTATGCTTCATACCATTCAATGAGGGAGTCTTAAAATGCATCAAATAAAAAATATTACAAAAACATACAATACCGGAGGTTTCGAACAAAAAGCCTTAGATGATGTCACTTTTAATTTAAGAGATAATGAATTTGTATCCATATTAGGTCATAGTGGATCGGGTAAGACAACATTACTTAATATTATTGGTGGCTTAGATCGCTATGACAGTGGAGATATTATTATCAATGGTGTCTCAACTAAACAATATAAAGATCGAGATTGGGATTCTTATCGCAACCATTCGGTCGGTTTCGTCTTTCAAAGTTATAATCTAATCCCCCATCAATCCGTTTTAGCTAATGTCGAGTTAGCCCTAACTATTTCAGGAATATCTGCTAAAGTTCGTAAACAAAAGGCTATTAAAGCTTTAGAAGAAGTAGGTTTAAAAGATCACATTAGTAAACAACCTAACCAATTATCAGGCGGTCAAATGCAAAGAGTGGCTATCGCAAGAGCTTTAGTCAATGAACCCGATGTTCTATTAGCCGATGAACCAACGGGAGCCTTAGATACAGAGACCAGTCTACAAATAATGGATCTTTTAAAAAAGGTGGCAAAAGATCGTTTAGTTGTAATGGTCACTCATAATGCTGAATTGGCTCATCAATATTCCAATCGTATTATCGAATTACAAGATGGAAAAGTCATTTCTGACTCCCACCCATTAACTATCGAAAAAGACAAAACATCTAAACATCAGAATATGGGCAAGTCTTCTATGTCTTTTCTAACTGCTTTGTCCTTGAGTTTCAATAATTTGAACTCTAAAAAGGCTCGTACCTTTTTAACGGCTTTTGCAGGATCGATTGGCATTATTGGTATTGCTCTTATTCTTTCCTTATCGACGGGAGTAAATGATTACATTGATGAAGTCCAAGAGGAAACGATGACTGCCTATCCCATTACGATTGAAAAAGAGTCTGTCGACTTTAACCAATTAATGTCAGCAAGTAGGGAAGAAAATCCAAATCAACAATCAGAAGAGAACAAGTCTGAAAATGAGAATTTAAACGCAATCTATGGTAATAAAGAATCGCTAAATAGGATAAGCGAATTCAACTCTTCATTTCGTCAAAATAACTTAAAATCTTTTAAAAAATATTTAGATCAAGACAACAACGAATTAACTAATTATGTTGGTAAAAATGGTATTGTCTACTCATACAATGTCAACTTTGATTTGTTCGCCTTTGATGAAAATGATCAGTTTATTAATACCGATGGTAGCTCTTTTGAAAATGATATTCGACAACCTAGACAAGGTTTCGGTCCCCCATCTGATTCATTTAATCAAGGAAACACAAAAATTAGCGAGCTCATTCCCGGTCAAGGGGAACAAATCATAAGTCCTGTTATTAAAGATAATTACCAACTAGTTGATGGTGAATGGCCTGAAGAATATGATGAAATCGTCTTGGTTGTCAATGAAGCCAATGAGATCAATCTTTCTGATCTTTATGAGCTCGGAATACTTCCTGCAAAAGAGTACGAGAAAATTCTCGATCAAATAGATAAGGATGAAGCACTCGATTTAAAAGAAGAAGAACTTAGTTTTAAAGCACTCAGAAGCCAGATCTTTTATCTATTACCAAGCAGCGATTATTATGAGAAAAATGTACAAGGAAATTATCAAAAATTAGCAGATGACCCTTTAACACTTGAAAAAGTTGTCAAAGAAAAAGCGGTTCCTTTAAAAATTTCTGCAATTATAAAGCCTATTAAAGATGCTAAAACTCTAGTCATTGACACTCCACTAGCATACACTAGCAAATTACGAAACTATTTAATGGATTATGTCAATCAAAGTGAAGTCGTTCAAGCACAAAAAGACCAACCCGAGACTAATGTATTGAATGGCCTTGATTTTGAAGCGACTAATGATAAAGAAAAAATCGAAGATGTTTATAGCTACCTTAATGATTTCACTACCAGCCAACAAGCTGAATTTATTCAACAAATGCAAGCTAGACAGCAAGGTTCAGAATCATTCCCAGAAGCAGCTGCGGACGTCAATGGAAATCAAACTAATATATCTGAACAATTTGACCAATTAGTCGATAATCTAGATGATCAAGCCTTACTTGATATATATAATTCATCGATTGCTCAATCTAGTTATGATGAAAATTTACAAGAGTTTGGTGTCATTTCAGATGATAACCCTTCTGCAATCAATATTTACGCAGATAATTTTGCTGATAAAGAAGCCATTTCTAATGCAATTGAGTCCTATAATCAGACAGTTGATGAAAATGAAAAAATCACCTACTCTGACTTTGCTGGCTTAATAATGTCTTCTGTTTCAGAAATTGTAAATGTGATTACTTATGTCCTCATAGCTTTTGTGAGTGTCTCCTTATTAGTTTCTTCAATTATGATTGGGATTATCACTTATATTTCTGTCTTAGAACGGACCAAAGAAATTGGTATTCTGCGAGCCATTGGTGCCTCTAAGCGGAATATCTCTACTGTATTTAATGCCGAAACCATAATTATCGGCCTCTTATCAGGTTTATTAGGGATTGGTGTGACCTACTTACTACATAATCCACTAAACAGTCTATTGCTACGCTTATTAGAAGATGATGTGACAGTCAGTCTATCCTTGCAAAATGCCTTGATTTTAATTAGCTTAAGTATCCTACTTTCCTTTATTGCTGGTTTAATTCCATCTAAACAAGCTTCACAAAAAAACCCAGTTGATGCCCTAAGAAGCGAATAAATTGACGAGTTTTACCAACTTCAAGTTATGTTCAGTCTTGTTTACTAATAACTTGAATTGATTTCAAAGCTCTTAAAGGAGAAAGGATAGAATTATGCGGAAAATAATACTCAATCTAGCAATAAGTTTGGATGGCTATATTTCTGATGAAAAAGGTGGATTTGATTGGATTGCAGGTCAAAACGATCATACTAGTGACACTCAAAATGCTTATGATTTCGAATCCTTTCTAAATAATATAGATATTATAGTAATGGGTTCTAAGGCATATGAAGATGTTGTTTTATCTAATTTAGATACCTTTAAAGATAAAAAAATACTGGTAGCTACCAGCCGACAATTAGAAAAGCGTGAGAATGTGACTTTTATCCATGGGGCTATCACCGAAGAAATTTTAATCTTAAGAGAACAAGTGGGCAAGAACATTTGGTTGTTTGGTGGTGCCGGTCTAACAGACCCCTTTATTCGTGAAAAGTTGATCGATGAATACATCATTGGTATCATTCCAACCATCCTAGGAGGAGGCAGGTCGCTATTCAAGGGAGGCCACCCTCCCGATTGACCTTCATCTTCATAAAACTTATACGAATGATGGTATCGTCATTTTAAACTACACTCAAAGAAAACAATAACTAAAACTAATCTCAAAAAGAGACTCTATCAAAATTTTCCTTTTGATAGAGTCTCTTTTTACTTATTTTTTAGCCCAAGGAAATAGCATAGGAACTCTTTGCGTGTACTCATTCCAACCTTCGTATTTCTCCATATTTTTTTCTAATAAAGGTGTGGATACCTTAATTAAAACGGTTGACATTAATAATGGGGAAATGGCTAGAACAATATAATAAATAGGATGAACGGCTTGAGTGAATAATAAGGTGAAGCCAGAAATATATAAGCCCACCCAAATTAAAATTTCTCCAAAATAATTGGGATGACGAGTTATTGACCATAATCCTGATTGAAGTAATTTTCCTGTTTTTTTATTGATATGTTGTCTGAGTTGTTCATCACCAACCACTTCAAAAAACAGACCAATCGCAGCAATTAACAAGCCGATTATCACAATATAATTATGACTCATTGAAAAATTAAATTGATTATATTTAATGATCGAATAGCTAGCCGATCCCACAATAAAGTTAATGATTCCTTGAACCATAAAGACTCTAAAGAACGCAATTATAACAACTTTATCGCCCCATTCTTTACGCCATTGTGCATATCTGAAATCTTCTGGTTTACCAAAATTGCGTTTGAATAACCGAATAGATAAACGAAGACCCCACACTGTAATAAAGGCAACAATCAGATAGGATAGCAGGGTCGGATTTTCGGTGACAAATAATGTTAACCACGACCCAACTACAAAGCCGAGTCCCCATCCCATATCAACAATCGAATTGTCCTTAATTTTAGTAGCAATTAGGAAAATAATAGTGAAATAGATAAAGGTAAACATCAGTGGTACCATCAAGCCGCCTAACCATCCAGTTGTAAAAGCTTGAGTGGCAATTGCCAAAGTGGCTATAAATAACATACTATATATAATTATTCTTTTTAAATCCATTTAAATACTCCTCTTCATTCTATTCCGTAGTTAAAGCGATGGCGACCGCTCCAATACCTGCACTCATAGCCACTATGGCTGAAATTTCCATGGTATAATCCGGCGCCTTACCAATTAATTGAGTATAATATTCTTCAAATTCCTTTACGCGCTGACCACCATTAGCATGAACAATCGCATAATTAGTGATTCTATGATTTTTCATAATCTCTTTCACTAATTCTTGAATCTTTTTAGTGTTGCCTTTTTGACTAAAGGTCTTACCGATTACAATCCCATCACCAGCCTCATCAATTGAAACTACTGGCTTTAAGTTCACTATATTAGCGGCAAAAGCTTGGGCTCTACCGATACGACCAGACCGAAGCATATATTTTAAAGTGGGAACACTGACAAAGATATGAGTTTTTTTAATGGTATCTTCTATAATTTTAACTGTTTCTTTGAAATCATGTCCAGCGGCTAAAGCTTCTGCAGCCTTTTTTACCACCAGTCCCTCTGCTCCTGAATTCAGTTTCGAATCAATGACTTTAATATCAGTATTAGCTAAATCCTCATGTTTACTAGCTCTTAAGATCGTTTCATAAGTTCCACTCATTTTACTTGAAACGGTAATGACAATAATTGAATCGTAGTGACTGGCTAATTCTAGTAATATTTTTTCTGCTTCTCTCTTGGTTGGTTGTGCAGAAGACGGATAGGTATCTAATCGATCCATTAACTTATAAAAATACTGAGCCGTAATTGTCACTTTATCCAGATAATTACTATCTTCGATTAAAATATTTAAAGGCAAAAGATGTACTTGATGTTGATCCATAAATTCTTGAGGCAAATCAGCTATCGAGTCCGTCAAAATAGCTACCTTATTTTTACGATCATAAATTGATTCATATTGGCGTTTCATATCATCGGCTTTTTGAAAAACTATTTTTCCATAGTCTTTTAGCTTAAAAAATAGTTCTTCAGGATTATTCGAGTGAATGTGTAAACGAATTTTGGATTGATTTCCAGCTATAATTAGAGAATCTCCCATTTGGCCTAATTCTGCTTTTATTTGTTCCAGATTAAGCGCTTCATCCTCACTTTGAATAATTCCTTCTACACAATAGCGATAATTTTCATCAAAGTTCTCATGAACATTCATGACTAATTCATTGGGTTTAAAGCTTTCAACTTGTTTAGATAAGTTTTCGATTTCGCCAGTTTCAAGATAGTGAAGCATTCCTTCTATAAAATGAACGAAACCTTTGGCCCCTGAATCGACCACATTGGCATCTTTTAAAGCCTGTAGTTTTTCTGGGGTTTCATTTAATGATTTCCAAGCGGCTGATAAAGACTGGGAAATTAAATCTAAAAAGTTTTTGGCCTTATCTTTTTCATTAATTAAGGAATCTGCCCAGTCTTCAATGACTGTAATCATTGTTCCTTCAACCGGATTTGAAATGGCTTTATAGGCATAGGTGGAAGCCTTTTTTATGGTCTGGGCGAAGTCAGTCACTCCCACAGATTCATTATCTGAAATTTCCATAAAAACTCCATTGACAAACTGTGCAAAGATAATACCAGAGTTCCCTCTCGCCCCCATTAAAGCTGCATCAGCAATGGAAGCT
Organism: Facklamia sp. 7083-14-GEN3; assembly: GCF_024742075.1. GTDB lineage: Bacteria > Bacillota > Bacilli > Lactobacillales > Aerococcaceae > Facklamia. The sequence continues at coordinate 139,533 of NZ_JANSGD010000002.1, forward strand.
AAAGTCTTTTTAGGCGAGTCCATCGATTGAGCATTTTCAATAATTGAACGCATGGTAAAGGCTAAGTTACTACCCGTATCACCATCAGCAATCGGAAAAACATTGATACGATTCAATTCGATTTTTTCTTTAATAACCTCATAGGCTCCAGATAGAAAGGCTTGATAGATTCGTTCACCATCAAGTTTTAATATTTGATCTTGTTCTTCCATTTATACACCCTCTTATAAATTAACTTAGGAAGCGAATGGCGAAATATGATAACATGGCTGTTAGTCCATTAAGGACTGTTCCCCATATAATATCAGCGACTGCCACTTTTATCGGCCAATCTTTCAAAACGGCTAAGTTAGTCATGTCATAAGTGGAATAGCACATTAAGCCAAATAGCCCTCCAACTAACAATGCATATTGCCAACTTTCTTTTTCAAGTGCAGGATTAACGGCAAAAAAGATTAAACCAGCCATAAATACTAAATAGAAAACAATCGCTGCTGCCCAGTTAGGCTTATCTGCCATCAAATGTCCAATATTATCGCGGAAGAAATCTTTAGCTATAAAGCCTAACCATACAATGTCCAACGCAAAAAAGATAACAAATGTAATAAGATACGTTTTAATATAATTCATACTATCTCTCCTTAAATTTAAATTTCAACTTCAACTTCAACTTCCATCATTAAGCTGGTTGCATAACACCCCCAAAAGCAATCCATGCAAGAACTGTTTTGGCTACAAGACTTAAGATAATATAGCCTCTTTCCCCGTAAAGATAGTTTTCCCATTTACCTACTCTATTATATTGAAGCAACATATTAATTGGGAATAAGTTAAAGAATAAAAAATAAGATCCTGCTAGAGCATATACAAACCAAGGCACATCTGCTGGGTTGGTATTTCCAAAAGCATAGAGAGCAATGACTATCCAAGGCGTAATTCCGGCAATCGAACCAAAAATGAAAGGTTTCCAATTTAAATGATCACGTTTACCTATATTTATTTCTTCCATATCTAAACCAAACAAGTTCATACAAGCATTTAAAACAAAAATTAACACTAGTGAACCAATATCATAAACCCCGAACAACATTGCAATTAAAACAATCATTAAAGAAGAACTCAAAGCATATTCATACCATCTAAAACGGTTTATTCCTCTTTTCAAATCTTCATTATAAATTTTATTTCCCCAAGGTGACACTATTATAAAATGAGCAAAAGCTGATATAAATAAAAATAGTGAGACAGCAATGCCAAACGGTACATTGAACTGCTCTTTCATATCTGTCACTAAACGCATTTGCTCCGAATCAAAAGTTAAAAAATATGAACGGACAGAAATTTGAAAATCTGCTATCTTATCGATAAATAGAGCAAAAGCTAACATTAAAATTGCTTGGATAAAATGTAAGACACCCATTACCCCATTAAAACGCCGTAAAGATTGAAAACTTATTTCTTTTGACACCATTCTCCTCTTTTCTATTAAAAATATTTATTATATAAAGTATAGCATAACTAAAAAAATATATAAAAAATTTGATGTTAAAATTTTGAAATTATTTTTTAACGGATTATCCTTATTTTAGTTAATAATATATTTTAATTTTAAAACCATTTAAAGATTGTATTATTTGACTTAAATATAATTCGCTCTTACAATGAATTTGAATGAAATTCGTTTATTAAAAAATAAACTTTTTCATTTTAGTAGTTGTTGCTCTATATTTTTATGTAAGAAAGGGAGATTTTATGAAAAAATCAATGTTAAATCAAGTGAAAGTGGGGTTGCTATCTCTATCGGCTATCGCGCTATTAGTTGGTTGTACGAATGATGATAATGCGAACGATTCAACTGTTGACGATACAACAGTTACTGAAGTAATGGATGAAGAAACGGAAGAGGACACAACAACTAAAGAAGAAACGACTGAAGAAGAAACGGAAGAAGACGCAACAACTAAAGAAGAAATGACTGAAGAAGAAACGGAAGAAGACACAACAACTAAAGAAGAAATGACTGAAGAAGAAACGGAAGAGGATACAACTAAAGAAGTCATGGATGAGGCGTCTGATGAAGACACTACCAAAGAAGACATGGATGAAGAGTCTGATGAAGATACAACTAAAGATGATATGGACGAAGAGTCCGATGAAGACACTACTACAGAAAATGTGGACAAGGAAATGGACATTGTTGCCACTGCACAAGACAATGAAGACTTTAGTATTTTAGCAGAGGCTTTAGAAGAAGCGGATTTAGTAGAAACTTTACAAGAAGATGGACCTTTCACTGTTTTTGCTCCGACTGATGAAGCTTTCGCACAACTATTTGAAGATCTTGACATCACTAAAGAAGAGCTTTTAGCTCAACCCGATCTTGACAAAGTACTTACTTACCACGTTGTTTCTGATAAAGTAATGGCTGATGACTTAGAAGATGGTATGACGGTTGAAACAGTGAATGGTGAAGAAATTTCCTTTGATTTATCAGAAGATGAGCCATTGGTTAATGACTCAATTATCTCAACAACAGATCTTGAAGCTTCCAACGGAGTGATTCATGTGGTTGACGCTGTCTTAGTTCCTGAAGGTTTCGAACTTCAAGAAACTGAAGAAGATATGGCAGTTGCTCCAGGTATGGATGAAGAGTCTGATGAAGAAACCACTACTGAAGAAGATATGGCTGAAGAAATGGATATTGTTGCCACTGCACAAGGTAACGAAGACTTCAGTATTTTAGCCGCGGCTTTAGAAGAAGCTGATCTAGTAGAAACTTTACAAGGAGATGGACCTTTCACTGTCTTTGCTCCGACTGATGAAGCTTTCGTGCAATTGCTTGAAGACCTTGACATCACTAAAGAAGAACTTTTAGCTCAACCTGATCTTGCCAAAGTACTTACTTACCACGTTGTTTCTGGTAAAGTAATGGCTGGTGACTTAGAAGATGGTATGACGGCTGAAACAGTGAATGGTGAAGAAATTTCCTTTGACTTATCAGAAGATCATCCAATGGTTAATGATTCCAACATTACTGCAACAGATATTGAAGCTTCTAACGGAGTGATTCATGTGGTAGATACTATCTTGGTTCCTGAAGACTTTGAACTTCAAGATGTTGAGTTGGATATTGTTGCAACTGCTAGAGACAATGAAGATTTTAGTATTTTGGCAGCTGCTTTAGAAGAAGCTGAATTAGTGGAAACTTTACAAGGAGATGGACCTTTCACTGTCTTTGCTCCGACTGATGAAGCTTTCGTGCAATTGCTTGAAGACCTTGACATCACTAAAAAAGAGCTTTTAGCTCAACCTGATCTTGACAAAGTACTTACTTACCACGTTGTTTCTGATAAAGTAATGGCTGATGACTTAGAAGATGGTATGACGGCTGAAACAGTGAATGGTGAAGAAATTAACTTTGACTTATCAGAAGATCACCCAATAGTTAATGAATCAAATATTACTTCTACTGACCTTGAAGCTTCCAATGGAGTGATTCATGTGGTGGATACTGTCTTAATTCCTAAGGACTTTGAGCTACAAGAAGTTGAAGCTGAATAAAGGAAGTTAATAATTATTATTAAAACTTCTTATTAAACAAAAAGCACCCCTTAATTTCCAATGAACTTAAGGGGTGCTTTTTTTGTTTTCTTGATAATAGCCATGAATGATACTGTATAGACTAATGATTTTTAATAGTAATTTCTGGTATATTAATATTTTTCCGCAATTCAGTATTAAAGATGATAATATCTGCAATATCATCTGGGCTCATTAAACCAGTTTCCTTCTCATCTTGTAGCTCATCGCCCCAAAAATGAGTATTCATCCCGCCCATATAGATGCCATGAATATGGAGCTTTGTATCGGCTACTTCTTTAAGAATACTTTCAGTAAATCCTTTAACACCAAACTTACTAGCGCAATAAACGGATTCTGTAATTTTACCTTCTAAGCCAGCAGTGGATACAACATTAATAATTGAGCCTACATTTCTTTCTTTCATTGACGATAATACTTGTTGACTGCAAAAAATAGTCCCTTTTAAATTAATATCAATCATTTGATTAATTTGATTTAAAGTAATTTTTTCTGCTAAGTCAAAATATCCTACACCTGCATTATTAATTAAGATATCAACGGGACCGTTATCTTTAACTATTTGGTCAAAAGTAGATTTAACGTCTTCAAAAATTGATACATCGAGCGCATAAATAGAATAGCTTGAATTAGAAAAGGATTGGACTAGCTTTTCTAACTTTTCTCTTGTTCTACCGATTAGGCTTACATGATATCCTTTTTCATTATACTTTTTAGCCAAAGTTGCCCCTAAACCACTTCCTGCTCCTGTTATTACAATATGTTTTGTTTTTTTCATTTAATATACTCCTATCTATTTAATACTTCATACTTAAGAGTAACTAATAAGCGAAGCCGTTACAAGGAATGTAGTTTCATTTAATCAAATTAAAATCAGACCATCCTGCCCGATAGAAATCGTTTGGGATAGTCTGATTATTTTGCTTTAACTAAAATCTATAGCATTAGGTCTTTTTGTATTGATATGTATTTACGCATCCTTTTCCTTCTTTTTATTGCCCAAAGCAACTAATCCCAATCCAGCTAGAATTGAAAGGGCTGCTCCAGTAAAGACTACAGTTTCTCCTGAATCTCCTGTTGCTGGTAAAACAGAAGCTTCATCCATCTGACCTTTAGGAACTTCAGGTGTTTCTGGTTTTAGCTCTTCAGGCACTTCTGGAGTGTCTGGTTCAGTTGGAACCGTTGGCTCATCATTTTTAGCTTTTACAGTTACAACTGCTGTTTTTGTAATGCTTGCCCCATCTTTATCCGTTACTGTAAAGGTGGCTGTATATTTTCCTGGAATATCTCGGTCAAATCCATCATTATCTGTTATAACAACTTCATCAATCAAATTACCATCTTCAGTATCCTGAGCCTTTTCAATTAACGATTCCAATTTGAAGGTCTCGTCACCTTGTGTTATTGATCCATCAGTTACTTCTAACGTTGGTGCTTCATTAATTGGTGTCCACTTCATTAATACGGTTACGGTGGCATCAGCGGTTGTAGTATTTCCTTTACTATCAATTACTGTGAAATCAATTCGATAAACCCCAGGTACATTGATATCAAAATCATCAATGTTCACAAGATTAATAACAGGTTTAAGGGTGGCATCATCATCTTCAAAGTCAGATACTTTGGCTAGCAGTGACTTCAAATCCAAATCATCACCAACATAAACAACTTTGTCCTTAGTTACTATAGTCGGGAAGTAATCAGGATAAACTTTTGTATCTTTCGAAATTGGGCGGTCTTCTGTGTATTGTTCATCCTCTAAATCCCACCAAGTTGCTGGTTGATTGAGTACTGGAATATTCCGATCGACTAAATCTATTTTCTCACCTCGTGGAAGAAAGACTTCATCATCAATTCGGTTTATTCCATTTTTTGCATACGCTTCTGATAAATAGAATTCTAATTTAACGGATGGTGCCCAAACGAATGCTATATCATTATGAAGACCATTTTCATCTAACCCATATGGATAATCTAAATCATTGGAATCTTCTTTCAAGATATTAATCACATAATTACGATCAATTAACTTGTTTCGACCCACTTTAAATAGTCTTAAATCTTCACCATTGCTATTTTGTAGCAATGTGCCTTGAGGAACACTCGCTTCTACTCCATTGTTAGGAATATTTACAGATCCCCCATCAATGATAATTTTTTCTAAGTTAGATGAGTTTAAATCAAAATCATTAATGGTTAATTTAGAGCCACTATTAACAAAGATAACTTTGTTTATGTCAGCGGTTAAATCGTTAAAACTCTGCGATCCTAGGGTTCCTATATTTAATTCTCCTTGATCTAAAGAGATCTCAGTATTTGCCATGGATAAGCCAACTGTTCTTTTTTCATCAAACCCTTCATTTGTATGACTAATACTACCATTGTTGATAATATTAACCTTTGTATTATAAGTGTTTAATCCAATTGAGTCTTCATTAAACTTCAATCCCCATCTTTCACGAATAGGATTTGCATCTTTCGGTGTAATTAAATCGATATCCGAATTATCAATCGTAAAGTTTTGTACTATATCTTGAGCGCTTGATGTTATCTCAAAATTATAATGTGACTTAGATGTCGACTTAACTGAACTGTCCTTAATTACTATATCTTTTGCGTTGGATGTAAATGGTACTGATGTATGAGCGTTACTAGGTGTTTCAATATCTAAGCCAACGTTATCTAGTAATACACTACCAGATCCTGATGTGTTCCCTAAATATAATCCACTCTCAACTGACTCTACATCTGCTCGCACTGTAATATCTACATCTTTAAACTCAATATTACCTGCAAACTTATCTAATGCTGCAATCGCATACCCACGATTTCCTGTAACATTAATTTCACTCTTAGGTGCTGTTTCATCCGGATTACCTAAAATCTCAAAGCTTCCTGTCTGTCCACTTCTTTCATGTACCCACATTGCTCGATTAAAATTATCAAAATTCATAATACCATAGTTCTCTACAGTAAATGTTTGATCCTGTCCAAGCACTACATTAAATGCGGTAGAAGTATCTGGGCGCTGTGCATTAAATGTTACTTCTGCACCTTCATCTACTACTACCCTAAAATCACGACTAATTGATAAATTATCCCAATTTAATGTTCGTGTTTCAATAAAACGTAATGTATTAATACTAGTATTTGCTAATGCTGTCTTGATTGTTGCAAAAGTATCACCAGCTTCTACAATGTATTCATTGTTTTGAACAGCAAAAGTAGACATTTCAGGTACAGATCTATTTATTGCCATAGTAGTATTTTCTAATTTTTCAGGTTCTTCTACTGTTGTCTCTTCTACTGTTGTCTCTTCTACTGTTGTCTCTTCTACTGTTGTCTCTTCTACTGTTGTCTCTTCTACTGTTGTCTCTTCTACTGTTGTTTCCTGACTTGAGTCTTCAACCATCTTTTCTTCAATTACTAATTCTTTTGAAGATTCCGTCTCAATTAACTCTGCAGCTACAGCGGAAATACTATATGTTCCACCCATCAAGAATGCTCCGATGCAAACGGAAACTAATCCATAGACCTTATGCTTACGATAAGAAAATTTTTGTTTCATTTTGAATACCCCTTTTTATATAACCCGACCATTAACATCTCTTGTTATTATAATATTAACACAAATTAATGTATATAGCTATAAATTTAACTTTTAAAATTATACTTATTAAGTAAAATAAATCAATTCGTTCAAAAATACTTATGATATTCCGTAATAATGGATTAAGTAACTATTATGTCTTTAAAAGTAAAATAAAGAAAGATTAGCCATTAAATACCTAATCTTTCTTTATAAAAAGGATATCTCTATTTCAATTTTTTACGTTATTCAATAAAAAGTAGAAGGCTTCTAATTTTCTTCTTTCTTTCTAGTTCCAACAACTAATCCTAAACCACTTAAAATTGAAAGTGCTGCTCCTGTAAATAATGCATATTGATCGGATTCTCCCGTTTTTGGTAAAACACTTGATTCTGAAGGAGAATTTATTGAATTATTATTATCACCTACATTTGAATCTGAAGCTGATACAATCACTTCCACTTCAAAGATTTCTGAAGATCCATCAGGATAAGTTACTTTAACTAAGCTAATATATTTACCAGCAGTATTAAAGTCAATTGCTCCTTCTGGTGTTACATCTTCAAAGGTTGGTTGACCTGGATAATTTGAATCTTCAACATAATCAGCAATAATCACATTATATGATAGAGCAACTTTTCCTCCTGCCCCATTATCACTCCTAAATTTTTTATGAGATATTTAAAACATCCTAACATATAGAGGCTTTTCGACTCGTAAATTTTTCACCATCCCCCTAAATATTCAAACAATTTATGCTTATTTTATTAATTATATTTTACTTATTGATATCAATCATTATGCAAAACCCACTTAATTTTAATTTGATTTGATATTTGATTAATTTTACGTATTTAAAAATATGTTTTAAACTATAATTTCTCTGCTGTTTTATGTTTAATTTTTACTACTTCAAAATAATAATTAATATTAGAATAATAATCAAAATACTATTTAAAACTAATCCTTTTTTAAATAGTTTACGATGCGCTTCTGCTGTATAATCAGGGATTATATTCAGATTTAAACTTTGATATTCATCTACCATTTCTTCTATATTAGTAATCCGACTCGTATGTCCTGGACTATCTGATAGAAAATGTTGTGCATAGGGGAAATAAACCACATGGTCTGGTTCTTCTTTAAATAACCCTTCAAACCAAGTGTTCTTATAAATATGTACTTGGTCATTTGGAATTTTATTAGCTCTTTCAACCTCCTTAGGATCGAATTGTAAACAGAAAACTTCGCTAGAGTTTTGCGAAAGCTCTCTACCATAACCTACTGATAAATTGCCTTCTAACCATAATTTTTTATCCAATATTTTCCTTTCAGAATTCAATATATTAGCATCATATACTAGGCTACGTTTTTTATTTTCATTTACGATATCTACTATTATATTGCCATCATAATCGGTTGTTAAGAGTGCTTGTTCATTGGTGGATCCGACTACCCCTTTAGAAACATCATGACTGAGAGTGTTGGTATCATAATCAATAATGACCCAGCTCAATAGATTATTTTTTTTATTTCTTGCAATGATATTTACCTCCAACCTTGTCCCCCAAAAGGCAGAGGTATGCACATTAAAAGAGCCAAGTATCGCATAAAATTTCGGTTGATCATCAGTAAATATCTTTGTTTTTATTAATTCAAAACCATCTGGTATTAACTTTCGAGCCCAATCTAAATCGACTAGTTCGTAACATAAGAAAGTACTGTAAGGTTCAACGACAAAGCCCATATAAGGAGTCGTCTTAGCAGACTCATTCATCACTTTATTTTGAAACTTACTGGGAATGTACTTAACCAACGGCGCAACTAAATGCAAAGTTGCTATGTCGATAGGTTTAATCATATCTTCTATTTTTTTATGAATTCAAATTTTTTCACTGGCATTCTCTCCTTGAATTAGAAAGATAAAATTTTTTATATCACCACTAGTGTAGCTTAAAAGCTAATATTACACAAAAAAAGAGGTACGCAATATTCAATTAAATTGAATATTGCGTACCTCTTTTAAAGTTTTAAATTATCTATAATACTTTATTTAAATTCGGTGATTTTCTCTGCTGCTAAACGCACTGATTGATAGCCAGATTCTTTGGCTTTACCAATTGATAAAATCATTACTGGAACGTAACGTTCTTTATCCAATCCAAAGGCTTCTGCTAATAAATCCTCTTCAAAACCACCAATTGGATTCGTATCATAACCATGTGCACGAGCCACAAGCATTAATTGCATGGCTGCTAAGCTGGAATCGATTTTTACAACATCGTTCATTTTTTGTTTAGAAAAATTTTTATAATAAGGAAGAATGACTGATAACTGCTGGTCTCTTGTCTCTGCAGGCATTTTACCTTCTTCAACTGCCTGATTATAAATTTCTTCACCCAATTCATAACACTGCATATCACCAAATATTAATATCATAGCCGATGAAGTATCATTTTGAAGGGTATTGAAACGGATAAGTGGTTTCAACTTAGCTTTTTCTTCCTCACTTTCAACCACCACAAATCGCCACGGTTGCATATTGACAGATGAAGGCGCTGTTGTAGCTTCTTGAATCATATCAAGCATTTCTTCATGGCTTATTTTAACGGTTTCATCATAGGCTCGGATTGATTTTCTACCAAAGGTAATTTCTGAAAAATCGTTGTTAATCATTTCTTTTGTCATAATATTCTCCTTTATTATTTAGTTAATTTACTCAGCAATTTAAATAAGGTCTGTACTTCTTCTTCAGAAAGAGGCAATAGTTTCTCTAGATCTGCTTGACAATGCTTTTGTTCGCATTGTTTTAAATCTTCAACTGCTTTTTTAGTGATGGTAACAAGAACCTCTCGATTGTTTTCGCTATTTCTTTCACGCACAACATAATTCTTCTCTTCTAAAACTTTAAGATGCCTGGTAACCGCCGCACTATCGATCTCCAATTCATTTTGCAAGCGCCTTTGAGTACAAGGGCTTTGATCTTTTAAAATAATCATTAACTCATAACGAGTAATACTAAATGAGGTTTCCTTTTCAAATTTACTAATCAAGTCTCGGTTAACCAATTTTAATTGATAAAACAACCGACTCACTTCTCTAAGTTTCATTAAAGCCTTCTCACAGCGATTGATTTGTCACCTATTGACTTGTCAATTATGAACCTTCCACAAATAAATTTATAGTAATAACGTTCTAATAGATTATAAAGCTTTTCATTTTAGGAATGAAAAGCTTTATAGAGCAATTGTAATATTTAATATTTCTTTTTGAATGAGAAGATAGTTGTAAAAACTCCCATTATACCTGTTAATACTGCAAGTATTGGTAGATTAGATTTTTCTTCTCCCGTTTTTGGTAGCATCGCTGTACTTGCCTTATCCACTTCAACCTCTGGAGTTTCAGATTCCACTGGTGGTTCTGCCATTTCTGGTGTCTCTGGTGTCTCCGGTGTCTCTGGCTGTTCGGGTATTAAAGGAAGTTGAGGATTGGCAGGTATAACTATCTCAGGCGTTTCTGAAACATCGGGATTTCCAGGAGTTTCAGGCTTTGGATCAACTGGAGTTTCTGGTGGTTCTACTTTTGAGTAGATATGAAGATTATCACCATTTTCTTGTCTGATTGTTTTTTCAAATTTATACCCTGCTATCTCTACTTCGGGATTCAAACCAAATTCAGTGTCTATTATTTCTTCGCCATCTTCATCTACAAAATGAGTATAATCAATACCTACTTTTAAAATCCTTGTAAGAGGATTAGTAATCTTTAAGTCAGATTTACTATTCAACTTCCAATATTTATTATTTAATAAAGGATTATTATCAGAACTTATTAAGCTTCCATCTTTAAAATATGCATTGCGAACGACATCAAAATGCTTATGTAATTGGCTAATTACAAAATCAGCATGATTTTGTCGATATTCCTCAACATTCATTTCATCAAACTTCGCTCCTAAGTTATGATAGGGCTTTTTATTACTAACATTATAATGTATCCTATCTTCAAGATATGGGTTTTTATAAAAGGCAAGGTCATAATCTACAGCAATATTTCCATAGCCTCCTTTTTGAACTACTATTTTGTCCTCTTGCTTTAAATTTTCATCAATTTCAAGTATAGTCTCATACTCGATATCTTCAGAAATCGTCGCGATTAGTCCGAAGTATGTTCCAGCAAGTTCATATCTATCCATATCATATAAAGGTTGGTTAATATCTTTAATTTTAAAACGAGGATCTGCAGCTTCAACAGGAACATCAGCAAATATAGCGGCACTATGGACAAAATATTCATTCTCAAATTCTCCCTGATTATTAAACATAGGTCGAATTTTAACTAATGGAACTTTTATCTCTTTTTCTCCTAATAAAAATGTAACATTTTTAGCATACATAAAATTCTGATACTGTAATTTCAAACGATAGAAATCAACTGAATTAATATCTTTTATTCTCACTTCTCCTAGAGAACTATCAGATGGTAATGGGGCAATGAACTTAAAATCTTCAGATAATTTAATCTTCTCAGCATATTTTGTGAAGAAAATCGATTCATACTCATCAATGCCTGGAAACTCATAAGTTTCTTCAAGTACCGGAATAGTTGCGACTTTTTTATCGCCATCGACTGGTTTTTTTTCTAAAAAGTCTTCAATCAGCCTTTTATCCTCGTCGGTCAAAGTTCCTGTTGAATCTTTAGCATTCATTGATAATGATGATGGCGTGGCTTGAACTAATGATAAAGCCGTTTCCTTATTATTTTCATCGACGTCATCAGAAGTTTCTTTAACAACTTCATTGAAATCTTCTCCATTTGCTTCGGAAGATTTTATATTTAATTCATTAGAATTTAGGTTTTCTGCGACTTTGTCAACGGACTTTACTTCAGATAATTCTGTTTCACTGGAACTATCTTCGACTACTGTATTTTCTGTAACAGTTTCATCAACTGCATTTGTCTCTAAAATAGAATCCTCTTCTATAGCTGTTTCTTCATTAAGAAGGTTAGGAATTTTATTTTCGTCTATACTTTCTGCGTATACATTTTCTGCCCCAATACTCATAGGCATTACTGATGCACACATTAAACTTGCCCCGATACAAATCGACCCGACACCTAATTTTGTTTTTCTGATACTAAATTTTACTTTTTTCATAATGCTCCTTATTGTTGATAATTGTAATATAATTTTATTATAAAACTACATTACCATTTGCAGTTCCCAGAAGCAATAAAAACATCTCCAATTCGAAATGAATTTAAAAAGCTTTCCGTTATAAACGAAAAGCTTTCATAGTCAAAAATCTTTTATTAATTCTTTTTTAATGAAAAAATTGTAGTGAAAATTCCTATTATACCAGTCAATATAGCAAGAATTGGCAAGTTGAAAGTTTTTTCTCCCGTGTTTGGTAGCATCGCTACGGTTGCCTTATCCACTTCTTGCTCTGATGCTTGGGGCACTTCTGATGTTTCAGGTACTTCTGGTGTTTCGGGTACTTCTGGTGTTTCTGGAACTTCAGGTCTCTCTGGAACTTCAGGTGTTTCTGGAACTTCAGGTGTCTCTGGAACTTCAGGTGTCTCTGGAACTTCAGGTGTCTCTGGAACTTCAGGCTCTGGAATTTCTTCATACACATAAATTATATCGCCGAATTCTCCATCTTTTGTTTCTTTCAGTCTGTAACCTTCAAAATCCTTAGCAGAATTTAAACCAAACTCTTTGTCTGAGAGAACTTCACCGTCAATGTCAACATAGTGTGTATAATCAATACCGACTCTTATAATTCTTGTAAGAGGATCTGTAGTTTCAGTGTCAGCAATTTTTTTTAATAACCAATATTTATTATTTGATAGAGGATCAATATCGTATTTTATTAAGCTTCCGTCTTCAAAATATGCTTTACGAATAACATCAAAATGCTCATGTAATTTGTTTATTATCAAGTCAGCATGATTTTGACGATATTCCTCAACATTCATTTGATCAAATTTTTTCCCAAAATAATAATCGCTGTAATCATTTAGATTCATGTGAAAACCTAATTTATAGTCTACACTAATTTTTCCGTAATTCCCATTTTGTTCTACAATTTTATCCTCTTGCTTCAGCTTTTCATCAATCTTAAGTATTGTTTTATACTCAATATCTTCTGAAATTGTAGCAATTAAGCCGAAATAGCTCGCAAGTTTATCTTCGGTAGTGCCAAGCTCATAACGAAGTGCAGTATCTATTCCCTCGAAACTTTCTTCATCTATCTTAAAGCGAGGGTCATCAGCCTCAACAGGAATATCAAGAAGTATAGGCTCACTGAAAAGAAAATACTCATTTTCAGCAATTTCCCCATATTCATTGAAATTAGGTCCGATTTCAACTAAAGGAACCTTCATCTCACTAGAATCTTTTAAAATCAAAGTTACATTTCTTGCGAACATTTTAGTTCCATACTGTAAATCTATAAAGTAAAAATCAGTTGAATTAATATCTTTTATTTTTACTTCCCAATCATATGTAGAAGGGAGTTCAGCAAAAAATCTAGCATCTTCAGACAGTTTTGTTTTTTTAAAATATTTTGTGAAGAAAATAGATTCATAGTCATCAGTACCTGGAAACTCATAAGTTTCTTCAGGAACCGGAATGGTTACAATTTTTTTATCGCCATCGACTGGTTTTTCAGCTAAAAAGTCTTCAATCAACTTTTTATCCGCTTCTGTCACAGTTTCCGTTGAAGCAGTGGCATTCATTGTTACTGCTGACGGGGTGGTTTGCGTTGATGCTAAATTCGCTTCTTCAACATTATTTTCTCTATCCTTTTCGTCAATGCCATTTGGATTATCTGATACATCCTCATTCAGACCTTCCTCAATTATTTCAGACACTTTTAAGCTTGATTCATTAGAATCTACATTTTCTGTGTTTTCGTTAACGGTATTGACTTCAGCTATTTCTATTTCTTTTGAACCCTCTTCGACAATTGCATTTTCTTCAACCATTTCATCTTCTGCATTTGTTTCTAAAACAGAATTTTCTTGCTTTTCAATTTCATCAACTGAAGCTTCATCTATAGCTACTTCTTCACTGAGAGACTCAGCAATGTTATTTTCGTCTATGCTTTCTGCGTGTATATTTTCAGCCATAATACTCATAGGTATTACTGATGCACACATTAAACTTGCCCCGATACAAATCGATCCGACACCTAATTTTGTTTTTCTGATACTAAATGTTTCTTTTTTCATAAATTCTCCCTAATATTAATGATCACAATAATTTTTTATTATAAATATACGATAGCACTTATGGTGCTCAGTCACAAGATAAATAGTTTCAATTTGAAATAAAATAAAAAAAGTCTTTCGTTGTAGCACGAAAGACTTTCTAAATTGACTAGAAATTTTAATGGTTTTTCTTGAATGAGAAGATTGTTGTAAAAACTCCCATTATACCTGTTAATAGTGCAAGTATTGGTAAGTTAGATGTTTCTTCTCCTGTTTTTGGTAACATCGCTACGGTTGCCGTGTCCACTTCAATCTCTGGGGTTTCAGATACCTCTGGTGTTTCTGGAACTTCTGGTGTTTCTGGAACTTCTGGTGTTTCTGGAACTTCAGGTGTTTCTGGAACTTCAGGTGTCTCTGGAACTTCAGAATCTGGAACTTCAAGCTCTGGAATTTCTTCATACACATAAATTATATCGCCGAATTCTCCATCTTTTGTTTCTTTCAGTCTGTAACCTTCAAATTGCTTAGCAGAGTTTAGACCAAACTCTTTATCTAAAAGAATTTTACCGTCAGCGTCAACATAGTGTGTGTAATCTATACCAACTTTAAGAATTCTTGGAGAAGAAAGTTCTGTTAGAAGTAATTTAAAATAAGTTACAGTCCAGTATTTATTATCAACTAATGGATACGGGTCATCATAAGCTAGACTTCCTGTTTTTTTAAGTTCTTCGATTTGTGATTTAAGGTGTTTTTCTAGCTCTCCATATATATAATCCGCATTATACTTTCGATAGTTTTTCAAATTAAGATCTTTTTCTTTTGTTATTAATGGAAGGTAATCGTTTTTTGTGGTAGTCAGCGTCTCTTCGTTTTGTTTTGTATGTAAAAAATATTCAATTGAATATTTTCCATATTTCCCTTCTTGAATTAAAACCCTTTCTCCAGTTTTTAACTTCTCATCAATTTCTAAAATTGTCTCATATTCAACGTTTTCCGAAACCGTCGATACTAATCCAAAGTATGGGCCAAGATCATGTTCATCCATATGTTCTAAAATCCAATTAAAATTACCATCTTTATCTTTCCAACGAGAATCAATTTCAAATCTAGGATCAGAATCTTCTATAGGCATATCAACATAAAATCTTGTATTGTCGACGTAATAAGTATTATCCGTTTCATTATAATAAAATGTAGCTAATGGAAGATTTAATTTCTCAGTATTTCCTATAACAATAGTAACATTTCGAGCAAATTTTAAATCTAAAGTTCCGTATCCAGGATCATAAGCTTCGATCATTTCAATATTTTCTACTTTGATTTCTTGGTATCCATTATTATCAATATTCGCCTTGAAACCAGCTTGAGTGTCAAGCTTGACTTTTTCACCAAGTGTCGTAAAGTAGATAGATTCGTAATTTTCTTCACCAGGAAACTCATATGCATCCTCTTTTGGTTTAACAGGAATTTTTACAACTTCTTTTTCTCCATCACTTGGTTCTTTTGCTAAAAAGTCTTCAATTAATTTTTCGTCTTCTGCAGTCACGGTGCTCGTTGAGGCAGTAACATTTATCGATAAAGATGATGGAGTGGATTCAACTGATAATAAATCAGATTCTTCCACATCTATTTTTTTATTATTTTCGTCAACGTTATTAGAATTTTCTAAAACAACTTCAGCCAACTCTTCTTCAGAAGCTTCTGACGTTTTTAAATTTAACTCGTTAGAATCTAAATTTTCTGTGTCTAAGTCCACAGAATCATCTTCAGATAACTCTATTTCATTCGAACTATCTTCGACTACTGCATTTTCTTCAGTCACTTCATCTAAAGTAAGTGTTTCTGAGTCAGAATCTTCGGCTATTTTAACTGAGTCTTCATCTAGGGCTGTTTCTTCATTAAGAGGATTGGTAATTTTGTTTTCATTTATATTTTCTGCGTATACACTTTCAACCCCAATATTCATAGGTATTACTGATGCACACATTAAACTTGCCCCGATACAAATCGACCCGACACCTAATTTTGTTTTTCTAATACTAAATTTTTCTTTTTTCATAATGCTCCTTTTAATTACTATAGAAACGATGTTATAGCAAATACGTTTGTATATACTCAATTATATAATAACATTACGAATTTAATAAAGCAATTCCTATAGTTAATACTACGCTCTATGAATTTTGAAAAATCAATAGATCTATTCTCAATTGATTTAATTTATAAAATTAATTATACTTTGATATATAAAATATTTAGGGTGTGAAATTATGAGAGTCGAAACAGAAATGAATCCTCTTGTATCAATAATCGTTCCTATTTATAATGGGGAATCATTTATTCCTAGGAGTTTAGAGTCTATAATAAATCAATCATACCAAAACATAGAAATTATATGTATTGTGAATGGTTCTACAGACGCTTCAAGTGAAATTATTAAAGAGTATCAAAAGAAAGATCCACGCATTCATTTAGTTGAATCTGAAATAGGTGACCTTGGAAGGGCATGTAATATTGGACTTGATTTAGCAAAAGGGAAATATATTAGTTTCGTAGATATTGATGATTGGGTGACTGAAGATTACATCGATATATTATTAAGCGGAATGAACAAGGGTTATAAATTATGCAAATCAAACTTACGCTATTTTGATAACAAAGAAAATCCATTAGTATATAATAATAAAGAAACGGGTTTTGTTTCTATTCGATCAGCGACATGGATGTTACCGGTTAGAACATGTGCAATGTATGATAAATCTTTATTTCAAAATTTTAGGTATATCGAATTTACTTATTATGAAGATTTAGCCGCTTGGCCAATACTTGTTGGCCTAGCGGGAGGAGTATATTTTATTAATGAACCGTTATATTATTACAATACTACGAATGAAACTTCCATCATGAGCCAAAAAAATTCTAAGCATCTTGTCATGGATAAAGTATTTGAATTTATTTTTAATAATATGACCCCAGATATAGATAGAGAGACAAATCTTTTAATTACGGCTCTATTTTTACAATCTTTTTGGACTTCTAATATTAAATATATTAATAATGATAAAGAAGGAAGAGCATATCTTAATAGAATTTATTCAGTAATTAAAGATCGGTTAATTGGTTACCATTATTTAGTTAATGAAATGCCAGTTTCTGAGCAGACCAAGCAAAAAATGATTCAATTTTACCAATAATTTAAGAATATAAATCAAAACCTACGAACATCTTGCTATAATTATGCAAGATATTCGCAGGGTTTTTTTAATTTTATCATATAGAATTAGATTTTAAAGCTAAAGATGAGTTACAATACATTTTAAATAAAACTATTTAAAATCCTTTAAGTTATAGAAAACTTTCTTCCCATTGTATTGAGCTAAGTCACTTAACTCATCTTCGATACGTAATAATTGGTTATACTTAGCGATACGATCAGTACGAGAAAGAGAGCCTGTTTTGATTTGACCAGCATTAGTGGCTACTGCAATGTCGGCAATGGTTGAATCTTCTGTTTCTCCTGAACGGTGAGAGATTACTGCTGTATATCCCGCACGTTTAGCCATTTCAATCGCATCAAAAGTCTCAGTTAAAGTACCTATTTGGTTTACTTTAATTAAGATAGAGTTACCAACTCCATTTTCAATTCCACGTGAAAGAATTTCAGTGTTGGTTACAAATAAGTCGTCTCCGACTAGTTGAACTTTTTCTCCTAAGCGTTCAGTCAATAACTTCCAACCATCCCAGTCATTTTCATCCATACCATCTTCAATAGAAATGATTGGGTATTTATTAACCAATTCTTCCAAATAATTTACTTGCTCTTCAGCTGTACGCTTCTTGCCGCCTTCGCCTTCAAATTTTGCATAATCATAAACACCATCTACGTAAAATTCTGAAGCTGCACAGTCAAAGCCTAAGAAGATATCTTCACCTGGTTTATAGCCAGCTTTTTCAATGGCTTTAAGAATGGTTTCAACACCGTCTTCAGTACCTTCAAAGCGTGGAGCAAAACCACCTTCGTCACCTACAGAAGTCTCTAAACCACGGTCTTTAAGGATTGATTTTAAAGCGTGGAAAACTTCTGCTCCCCAACGTAATCCTTCTTTGAAGTTTTCTGCCCCCACCGGTAAAATCATAAATTCTTGGAAAGCAATAGGCGCATCAGAGTGTGAGCCGCCATTGACAATGTTCATCATTGGGACTGGTAACTCTTTGGTATTAAAACCACCTAAATATTGATATAAAGGCATATCTAAGAAGTCAGCCGCTGCACGTGCAACAGCAATCGAAACACCTAAAATAGCGTTTGCTCCTAATTTTCCTTTATTAGGAGTGCCATCCATCTCAATCATCATTTGATCAATTGCTTGTTGTTGCAATACATCAAATCCTAATAAGGCATCTGCTAAAAAGTTGTTCACATTATCAACTGCTTGGCTAACACCTTTACCACCATAGCGCGTTTTGTCACCATCACGTAATTCAACAGCTTCATGTTCGCCAGTAGACGCACCTGAAGGAACCATTCCGCGGCCAAAGGCACCACTTTCAGTATAAACTTCTACCTCAATGGTAGGGTTTCCTCTTGAGTCAAGAACTTCGCGTGCGTATACATCTGTAATATATGGCATTTTATTCGCTCCTTTAATTTGATTGAAACGGTTTCGTCTCAATCTTATTTTATTGTTTTAATTCTTTAATTTCAATCAATTGTAATTAATGTTCTATCAAACTTTGACTTGTCATCTCACTTGGCTGTTCAATTTCTAAAAGATCCAACATGGTTGGTGCCAAATCAGATAAGATGCCACCTTCTCTTAAAGTAAGACCTTCTTTAGTAACTATTACAGGCACTGGATTGGTTGTATGGGCAGTCATCGGCTTGCCATCCATGGTAATAACTTCATCTGAGTTCCCATGATCGGCTGTAATGATTGCCACTCCATTTTTGGCTAGAATCAAGTCAACTATTTCTCCTAAACATTCATCCACTGCTTCAATGGCTTTGACTGTAGGTTCCATCATACCTGAATGACCGACCATATCTGGATTAGCAAAATTAAGTATAATCGCATCAATGGTGTCTTCATTAATTTTGTCAATTAAAGCGTCTTTCACTTCATAAGCAGACATTTCAGGTTTCAAATCATAAGTAGCAACCTTAGGAGAAGGAATTAAAATTCGCTCTTCTCCAGGGAAAGTCTCGTGTCGTCCTCCGGACATAAAGAAGGTAACATGAGGAAATTTCTCTGTTTCAGCAATTCTTAACTGCGTCTTACCTGCCTTAGAAATTACTTCACCAATAGTATTAACTAGATTAACTTTTTTGAAGGCTACTTCTGCTAGGACATCTTCAGAATACAAGGTGAAGGTTACAAAAGAAAGATTCTTAGGTCGATTGGCTGTATCAAATTCAGCAAATTGTGGATTACTTAAAGCGGTCGAAAGTTGAATAGCGCGATCTGGACGGAAGTTATAGTAGATAACACTATCCCCTTCTTTAATGTGCCCTTCAGGATCGACTACAAATGGACGAACAAACTCATCATAAACTTCTTGATCGTATGAAGCTTGGACGCCTTCTTCAGCACTAGCAAATTGTGGACCTTCACCAGCTACCAATGCATCGTAAGCCAATTTTACCCGATCCCACCGCTTATCACGATCCATGGCATAGTAACGACCAGAAACGGTTGCTATCTTGCCTAATCCTTTGTCTTTAATAAAATTTTCAGTCTCTTTGATAAAGCTTAACCCTGTTTGAGGACCGACATCACGGCCATCTAGAAAAGCATGTATGTACACTTTATCAAGTCCCATTTCTTGAGCTAATTCAATCATTCCAAATAGATGTCCAATATGCGAGTGAACGCCTCCATTAGAAAGTAAACCCATCAGATGCAAGGCACCATCGTTTTCTTTGGCATGTTTAATGGCTTTAGTAAGCTCCGGTATCTGCTTAATGCTACCATCTTTAATTGCTTTGTTAATACGCGTGAGTGATTGGTAAACAATTCTACCCGCACCAATATTCATATGCCCTACTTCTGAATTACCCATTTGTCCTTCGGGTAATCCAACGTTCTCGCCTTCGGCTCGCAACTGTTGATGAGGAAACTGTTTCCAATAACGATCAAAGTTCGGCTTATGCGCCGCTTTGACTGCATTACCATAGCTTTCTTCACGAATACCAAATCCATCTAAAATAATTAAAGCAACCGGTGCTTTTGTCATTATTTAACCGCCTCCAATAAAGATAAGAAAGAATCTGCTTGTAAACTAGCGCCTCCAACTAATGCGCCATCAACATCTGGGCAGGCTAGATATTCTGCGATATTTTCTGGCTTGACCGAACCGCCATATTGAATACGAACCTGATCAGCTACTTCTTTGTTGTAATTTTCAGCGATTACTTGACGAATAGCCTGACACATAGTTTGTGCATCATCTTTAGTAGCTGATTTACCTGTTCCAATGGCCCAAATTGGTTCATAAGCAATCACCAAGGATTGCACTTGACCTTCAGTAAGCTCTTTTAATGCGGCTGAGACTTGTTGACCTACAAACTCTTTGGCTTTTCCAGCTTCATAGGTTTCTAAAGTTTCTCCACAGCAAATAATGGGTTTCATTCCATTGCGGAAAATAGCATGCGCTTTTTTATTAACTTCTTCATCTGTTTCATGGAAGTATTGACGACGCTCAGAATGTCCTATAATAACGTAATCAACTCCCAAGGCAGATAAAGTTTTCGGACTATTTTCACCCGTAAAGGCTCCTTCATCTTCCCAAAAGCAGTTTTGAGCAGCTACTTGTAAGTCCGTATCTTGGACAGCTTCTGTAATCGCCTCTAGAAAAATAGCAGGTGCTCCGACAACACTATCCACCAAATCGTTAGCAGGAATTGCTGACTTCACTTTTTCAATAAATTCGCGAGATTCTTTAGCTGTCTTATTCATTTTCCAGTTACCAGCAATAATTGGTTTGCGTGACATAATTATCTCCTTTTCTATTTACTTATCATTGATTGAGTCCACTCCTGGTAGTACTGCTCCCTCAAGGTAAGTTAAGGATGCACCTCCACCTGTTGAAATATGAGTGAATTTGTCTTCGTAGCCTAATTGACTAACAGCCGCTGCCGAGTCTCCGCCACCTACGATTGTCGTGGCACCTTCTAGATGAGCGATTGCCTCACATACTCCAATCGTTCCTTTTGCAAAATTTTCCATTTCAAAAACACCCATCGGACCATTCCAAACTACTGTTTTAGCATCGGATAAGGTTTCAGTAAACAGCTTAACTGTATCAGGACCGATATCCATCCCCATATAATCTGCAGGAATTTTATCAGAAGCAACTACTTGAGTATCGGCATCGTTGGCAAATTCTTTAGCCACTACATTATCAATTGGTAATACTAACTTGTCACCAGCTTTATCCATAATTTCTTTAGCCAGTTCCACACGGTCGGGTTCACAAATTGACTGGCCAATTTCAAAGCCTTTGGCCTTAAAGAAGGTGTAAGCCATACCGCCACCGATAATCACTTTATCGGCTCGATCCAATAAGTTTTCAATAACTTTAATTTTATCAGACACTTTAGCTCCACCAAGAATTGCAACAAAAGGTCTTTCAGGCTGGTCTACAGCTTCTCCTAGGAACTTCACTTCTTTTTCCATTAAGAAACCAACTGCTGATTCTAAGTGAGCAGCAATTCCCACATTGGATGCATGCGCACGGTGAGCGGTCCCAAAAGCATCATTCACAAATAAATCTCCTAAGCTAGCCCAGTATTTACCAAGTTCAGGATCATTGCCTGATTCTTTTTTACCATCCACATCTTCAAAACGAGTATTTTGAACTAATAAAACATCTCCCGCTTGTAAGTCTTTAACCGCAGATTCTAATTTAGCGCCACGTGTTTCCTCAACGAAAACAACCTCTTTTTCCAGTAGTTCTGATAAGCGCTTAGCTACAGCTTGTAGATTACGATCTGCTTTTGTAATATCCTCTTGAGACTTAATTTTACCTAAATGAGAGAACAATACAATCTTTGCTTGATGATTGATTAAATAGTTGATTGTTTCTAAAGCCGCAACAATTCGCTTATCATCTGTGATTTTATCGCCATCCATTGGAACGTTAAAGTCAACACGGACTAAGACTGTTTTATTTTCTACCTTTAGGTCTCTAACGGTTTTTTTAACCATTCTACTTCCTCCTTTATAAAAAGAGCGGAGAAGCGCGTTTGCTTCCCCGCTAGTGTGGGTTTTTTATTAATTTAAATTAACAAAATGCTCTAATGTTGAGATCATATTTGATGTAAAGCCATATTCATTATCATACCATGCAGCAGTCATTACAATTTGATCATCGCCTTCGCCCATTACTTTTGTAAGCGTAGCGTCAAATACAGATCCTGCTGGATAACCAATAATATCTGCAGAAACGATTTCATCTTCTTCATAAACAAAAGCATCTGATTCATATTTTTTCATGGCTGCATTAATTTCTTCAGCTGTTACTTCTTTATCTAAAACGGCATAAACTTCAGTTAATGAACCAGTGATAGTAGGAACACGCAGAGCCGCACCGTCAATCTTACCATTTAATTCAGGAATAACTTTTCCGATTGCCTTAGCCGCACCTGTTGAAGCAGGAATAATAGAGAAAGCTCCTGCACGATGTTTACGTCCTCCAGGTGAATCTTGTAGTTTTTGAGTAGAAGTATAAGCATGTACAGTTACCATTTGGGCAGATTTAACGCCGAACTCTTTGTTTAACACATTAACCATAGGAGCTAAACAGTTGGTTGTACATGAAGCAGCTGAAACAATCACATCATTAGCAGTTAATACATCGTGGTTAACACCATAAACAACTTGTTTTGTTTCTGCTGATTTAGCTGGCGCTGAGATTAAAACACGTTTAGCACCTGCATCGATATGCGCTTGAGCTTTTTCAGCTGAATTATAAAATCCTGTACATTCCAGAACGAATTCCACGCCTAAATCTTTCCATGGCAACTTGGCTGCATCTGGCTCAGCATAAGCTTTAATTTCTTTGCCATCTACAACAATGGCATCTCCTTTAGCTTCTACAGAGTATGGGAAGCGTCCCTGAGCTGAATCATATTTTAATAAGTAAGCCAAATCTTCGTTGTCTGTTAAATCGTTGATAGCTACTACCTCTAAATCTGAACCTTTTTCTAAGATACGGCGTAATGCTAATCGACCGATACGACCAAAACCATTGATTGCGATTTTTGTTGACATAATTAATTTTCCCCCTTAGGAATTTTTTATTTAAATTGGGTAACCCCATTTAAAACAGCTTTAGCAAGACTCTCATCACAGACTAACCACGTTTCCTTTGGCATCATCTTATAGAAAGCCCGGGTAGCAGATGCTTTTTGTTCGCCTGCTACTATAGTTAATAATAACGGAAATTTAAGTACATCTTCAAGTTGTAAGCCTAAACGTGGTATTGAAAAGACCACATTACCAGCAGCATCGTAGAAAAAGCCAAAAGCTTCTCCTACCGCTCGACCTTCAGTAATTTCCATTTCTTGTTGTTGACTCAATTTTCGACGATGGGACATGACATCAGCAGCTCCAACACTTAATAAGAGACAATCTGCTGATCGACTTAAATCAAGTGCCTTTTTAATGGCTGGGTCTTTTACAATTTCTTGGCTCAATTTATCAGTTAATTGATCCGGAACATATAATGGTACATAATCCGCTTGCGTTTCCTGAGCCATAATACCGGCTACCGTATTGGATTGAATATGGAAAGACCCTTCCATACCCCCTCGACTGGGGACAAAGGATAAATGTCTGTTTTGCGACAAGTCTTTAGTAAAATACTGACCCATATTAGCTAAAGTAGAACCTCCAGTAACAGCTACAACAGCTTCTTGAGGTAATTCTTGGCCCAGAATAGTTTGAACCGCTTCAGCTAGCATTTGGTAAACAGTTGGATCACTTTCAACATTGCCGGCAACTACCCAACAATTTTGAATTTGTAGTTCCTTAACTAGAGCTTGCTCATATTCAGGTAGTCGATCCTGTCCCATTCGTAACTGATGAATCAAATGGCCTAATCGTTGACCTTCCTTAGTAATGCGAATACCTGCTCGAGTAACATCTACTAATTCTTGCTCTCTTAGAATTTGCAAATTAGTACGTAATGTACGCTCAGATAGTTGAATCTGATCAGCTAACGCTTTGCGACCTATTCGTAATTGATGCTTAGATAATGCTTTTAAAACATTTAAACGAATATCTAACATCTCATCGAGCTCTGGCGCAAGTTTTCCTAATACATCAATTAAATCCATAGCCAGCCCCCCGTTGGTCACTCAATGACCTTTTAAAAACTATTGTAGAACGGCTTTTTATATTTAGCCTAAAGTAATAGTACCATTCTTAGTGGCGAATTACAATTCAAACCCCCCAATATGTTGGGCAAATATCGTCCTAATAATATACTAATTGGTCACTATTAATAAAGCTTTAAACTTAGACTTGTATAGGTATAAAAATAGACAAAGCGATTGATTAGGTCGCTTTGTCTATTTTTAGTAAAATCAAATTCCAAGACTCCATAAGGCTGTTTTTATGCTTTTGAAAAAACCAGTAAGAGGCTGCATAGATAATGAGGACACCACCTAATGCGATAACTAGAAAAGTCCATTGCCTAATCTCTGAAGATAAAAGAGTATTTAGCATAATTAAAATCCCCATAACAACAAATACCTTACCGCCAAAACGATGAGTCAGATACCAGACTTTTTCATCAGCTAAAGCCCATGGCGTACGAATTCCCATAAAGTAGTTTTGCTTTATTTTAGGCATATAGTTCCCTAGAATAATGAACAAAATCCCAACGCTTCCTTCTAAATAGGAAGGAAGTTGGTCAATCCATTTTAGAGCAAAGGCACCCATAGCAAGTTGCATAAAAAATAAGAAAACATTCGTCACAAAAATAATTAAATAGAAAGGTCTTTCGAAACGTTTAAAGTTTTCTCGTCTGGGATCGATGCGTCTCAATAATTCTGCCAAAAGATTAAATCCCACCATCATACCAGGAAACATAAAAAAGTTAGCTTTAGAACCATAACTATCGGCTTTTCCTGCAAAATCGAAATGCGTAGCGATAGTCTCTGGCGCTTTAAAAAAGAAATAAGTTGCTAAAAGCAGTGAAACAAGTGTTATTATCCAATTTATATAAAGATATTTCGATACATTCTTAGTCATAGTTATCTATACCTCCTATTTTTCCAACTCGATTAACCACTGAATAACACTATCTAAAACTGAAGTGTTTAATTCATAATATATGTATTGGCCATCTCTTTTATCAGTCACTAAATCTGCTTGTTTTAAAATCGAAAGATGCTTGGATATAGTAGAACCGGCAGAGTCAAAATGACTGACAATTTCTCCAGCTGTTAAGGGCCCGGGTCTTAATAACTCAAGAATTTTCCGACGATTCGGATCGCTTAATGCTTTAAAGAGCAACTGAAAGCTCAAATTATCCACCTTCCTTACTTCTATATTTCGATATTTAGCTAAATAACTAATTTCAAGTTTAACATATAATTTTTTAAATTCAATAGTCTTTAATTTAAATTAAAAAAAGCACTAGCTAAAACCTGCTAGTGCTTTTATATTTTATTTGGCTTTTTTGTCTTTACGATTTTCCATCACTTCATCAACCAAACCATAAGCTTTAGCTTCTTCAGCCGTCATGAAGTTATCTCGGTCAGTATCTTTCTCAATCACTTCAATTGGTTGTCCAGTCGCTTCAGACAAGATTTCATTTAAGCGTGTTCTTGTTTTCAAGATGTGGCGAGCTGCAATTTCTATTTCAGTCGCTTGACCTTGTGCACCACCTAAAGGCTGATGAATCATGACTTCTGCATTTGGAAGAGCAAATCGTTTACCTTTGGTTCCTGCTGCCAATAAGACAGATCCCATCGAAGCTGCCAATCCTATTACAATAGTTTGGACATCCGCTTTGATAAAGTTCATGGTGTCAAAAATAGCTAACCCGGCTGTCACACTTCCACCTGGTGAATTAATGTATAGGTAGATATCTTTTTCAGGATCTTGTGCATCTAAGAACAACAATTGGGCAATCACTGAATTGGCCATGTGATCATCAACTGGCCCAGATAGCATAATAATACGGTCTTTAAGTAGACGGGAATAAATATCATAAGCACGCTCACCGCGTGAAGTTTGTTCAATTACTGTTGGCACTAAATTCATTTTATTTCCTCCCTTTGATCAGAGTATTTGGATTTACTTTGACAGTATAACGCATTAGGTCAAGAATGGTCAAGTTTTTTGGCTGTGTCTTATCCTAGTTCGATTCAAACGGCAAATAAAGATGAATCATCAGGTCTAAATCGGCTGTTTCAAGATAAATTCGTCCTTCTAATTTCTCAACAACCGTCTTAATAATACTTAATCCTAAGCCAGTATTATACTTACTGCTTTGTCTATTATTTTGAGATTGATAGAATCGATTTAGCAAAACATTGGGATTTTCATCGATTGTTTTAAAAATACGATTGCAATACGTTACTTTTATAAGATTTGCTTTTCTATGCATTGTTTCGTTCTTTGTCTGAACAAGTAAGGTATTTAAATTAATTTGATTTAATTCTTGGTCAATATAATGGCTAGTGAGTGTAATTTTCAAATAATCTTTACCATGATCTAAAACATTTTTGACCAAATTATCTAGAACATGATTTATTAAATCTAAATTGGACAAAATAATAACCGGGTCATTTTTTAGATTTAACTCAACATCAATTTTAGCAGTTTTTAATTGATCATAATATGATAAGACATGTTGTGTAATTATTTCTTTTAAATTTAAAGGTTCTGTATCATAATGGAATTCTGAATCATTCAATCTTTCAATTAAGAATAGATGATCTAACAACTTTTTTAAGTAATCCATTCTTTGATAAATGATACCAAAATAACGTTTTCTGTCTTCCTCATTATCACTAGCCTCCATTAACTGAAGATAACCCATGAGTGAGGTCAAAGGCGTCCTCACATCATGGGATAGATTTATCATTAGTTCTTGCTTAGAACGTTGTTCAATTTGTAATTCTTTATAAAGATCTCTTTCTTTGATTAAGGCCAAATTTATCATTTGAACAAGTTCTTGCATTTCTGAAGAAAAGATTTCTTGAGTTAATAATTGGTTAGTAGAGATTTTACTAATATTTTTTAATTGTTTTGCTAAATCATAGACTTGGCGTCGATAATAGTAGTGATGGCCGATACTTAAAAGTAATAAAACTAATAAAATAATTAATGCGCATATCATTAACATACCAACCTTCTTAAAATTTAATGATCAAATTTAAAATCAGTTCGATAGATATACCAGCGATTGAGACAATATAGCATTAATAAATAAATTAATCCTACACCTATAACCGGAAGGGCTTGATTTATATAATCTGCTCTTAAGGTCATTAATTTATTAGAAAACAAAAGGGAAGTTATATTTATATTCAAAAAATTGTCTATAAATCCAATTAATGGATTATGAAGACCTGATCCCATTAAAACAGCTACTACAATTACAGTTATCTTACTTTGTAAATATACATTTAAAAACACTAGAAATAACATAATAATTGAGTACATTAAGATTTGTGGAAACATTAAAGTTAAATATTCTTGCCAGGCAAAAGGTTGATCCAACTGTTTAGTTAAACCCGCTCCTACAAGAGAAAAAGCAAAAGAAATAATTTGAGTTATAAAATAAACTACGGAAGCCACGAACACTTTGGCCGTTACCCACTTCCATTTAGCTCCTTTTATAGCTAAAATATTTTTAAAATATCCAGAAGAAAAATCTTTTCCTATAAAAATCGCAAAGAGAATATAAACGAACATAAAAGTAAAATCGAAATTAGTTATCACTTTATTTGATAATTTTAAAGCATTTTTCTTTTCTTGAATCATTAGTTCATATTCTTTTTCAGATAATATTGATTCAGAATCTGAGAAATTTATTTCTGCAAATTGTTTACTGCTTTCCTCTTCATCCTCATCATTAATTGAAGTCATTGAAACAATATAGTCATTGTAGGGTTTTTCAATATCTTTATGCCCAACATAAACATTTATACCCAAAACTAAAGAGAAAAGAAAAAAAGAAATCCAAGTAGCCCGCATGTGGAGCAATTTATAAATATCGAAACGGATAAAGTTAAACATTAGCTTGTCCTCCTGTAACATCAATGAAAAATTCTTCTAAACTAGAACGCTCAATTGATATTTGTTCAAATAAAATCCCTGATTGAATAAGTTCATGACTGATAATAGCAGGATTGTCCAAATGTTCATACACTCGCAATTCTACATCGCTCACTTGTTTTAGATACTTAATTGATAACTTTTCCTGTAAATGAGAGATAATTTTAGCATGATCCTTACCAATAATACGAATATAATCTTGATTGATTTGGTTCAATTCATCGTTACTCATTTCTTTAATTAATTTTCCACGATGAATTACACCTATTCTGCTCGTATATTTGGACAACTCTCCCAAAATATGACTTGAAATTATGATAGTTAAATGTCGTTCACGATTTAACTTAATAATTAACTCACGAAATTCATTCATACCTTGCGGATCCATTCCATTAGTCGGCTCATCCAATAACAAAATATCCGGATCTCCTACCAAAGCTAAAGCGATTCCTAATCGTTGTTTCATTCCCAATGAAAAATTTCTTACTTTCTTTTTATTTATCTGACTGGATTTAAACCCAACCAGACTTAAAATTTCTGAAACATAATTGGAACGTCGAATACCACAAGCTATACATTTCAATTCGAGATTTTGGTGCGCAGTTAAATCGTTATAAAGTCCAGGCGCTTCTATTAAAGTTCCAATTCTTATATCATAATTGTCTTTTTTTGAAATATCTTGACCATGAATCCAAATTTTTCCACTTGATGCATGTATTTGACGATTGATAATTTTCATTAATGTCGTTTTACCAGCCCCATTACGCCCAATCAAACCATATATATCACCTGATTGAACATTAATACTAACGTTAAACAAAGCTAACTCGTTCTTATATTTCTTGCTTAAATTTTCACTTTTTAAAATTGTTGTCATTCACTTACCTCCTTCGGTAAATATATAATACCTTAAATGAAAAATTTAATGGCAAAGCAAAAACAAAGAAACTATTAAGAAAAGGTTAAGATACATAGTAAGGAAGCCGCAATAGTAAAAATTAATAGACAGGTTACTTGTCGTTTTTAATAGAAACCAAACGAAATCCGATGCCCCAAACGGTTTCAATCCACGGCCTGCTACTTATTTGGTCTAATTTCTTACGCAAATTTGAAATGTGCACGGTCAAGGTCTTATCATCCGCTAAATAATCTGCTCCCCAAGCATACTCATATATTTCAAGTTTAGAAAAAACCTTCTTTGGTTGACTTAATAAAAGTTCTAAAATTCTTCTTTCTTGAGGGGTTAAACTCAATTCTTGCTTATTATAAGTGATTGTTTGGGTTTCAAAATCAAAAATTAATCCCTCAAAATATATTCTTTCAATACTTGATGTATCTTGTAAAGTTGATTGCTTTCGCTTAAGAGAGACATTAATTCGTGCTTTTAATTCTTTAAGATCAAAAGGTTTTACCAAATAATCATCTGCCCCAGCTTCCAAGAGTTCGACTTTATCATCTACTTGCTCCTTAGCTGAAACAACAATTATGGGAACCTCATTATTTAAACGGATTCTTTTAAGTAAATCTAAACCTGAAAGACCTGGCAACATTAAATCTAATAAAACAAGATCAAAATTTGACTGCGTGATAAGAAGTAATCCCTCACTGCCTGAATATGCCGATGTTACAGTGTACCCTTCCTTATTCAAAGCTTCTACTAACAAACTATTAATCTGTATATCATCTTCAACAATCAGAATCGATGCCATAAGATCCCTCCCTTTTGAATATTATATCAAATAAGAGTCAGTATTTTTTGCAAAAAAAAAGACCGGTTCCCCGATCTTGAAAATTATTTAGCTGTTTCTTCTACGTTTTTGCCTGCGTAGAAACCACAATTACCGCATACACGGTGGCTTAATTTCATTTCACCACACTCAGGACAAGCATTCATTCCTGGTACACTTAATTTGAAGTGAGTACGACGCTTTCTTTTTACTGATTTAGATGTTCTTCTTTTTGGTACTGCCATGTTTTACACCTCCTGGTAGTTGATGACCATTATTTATCTTGGTCTGATAATAACGTTTTTAAGGCTGCAAATCTTGGATCAACTTGATCCTCTTCTGCTTGGTTTTGAAGAATATATTCTTCTTCGGTTACGACTGCCCAGTCTTTGCCTGAAGGAAGATCTGTATCATCCTCTGCAATGACTTGCCTTGGAATATTCAAAAGAACATTATCAACGGCAGATGCTGCGAGGTCAATATAGTCATGTTCAAGAACAATAGTAGTTTCCTCATAATCTTGGGCATTAAAGTCTAAGCTTTTATCAACATAGCGTTCTCTCACTTTTATCGATAAGGGAACAACTACCGGCTTCAGACTACGAGTAGAAGGCAATGTCACGTCCACATCAAATTGACAGTGGAGTAAAAACTCTTCATTACGCAAAAGGAAATATCCTTTAGCATGCACTTCATCAATGTGGATTATATCCGACTTGCGTTCACTTATTTGTGATCGAATATCGATTCGCTCATCAAAGGAATAGATACCGTCACGACAAGCCTCACGCAATTGACGAAGGGTCCATTTCATATATATCACCTCTAAAACGACAAAATAAATTATACTTAAGAAAAGACAGCTTGTCAATCACAATAATCAATTCTAAACCATTATCAGTATAACTGATTGACGTTCATATTACTAGTTCAGCTTGCTATAAATAAGGCTCATTTAAATGAATAGGATGTCTAGCTATCACTTGTTCTTCGATATTTTTATATGGATTCGCCTGGAAGATATTATCTACTTGCAAGGACAAGTGATAATTGTCTGCTATTTCTTGCGATAAATTAGAAAAAAGTTCTATTTTTTCCGAGTTAAAGTTGCTTAAAAAGTTTCGTCCCACTTGATTAAAAGCCAATATACGAATAATTTTTTGCACTTTATTTTTCGTTAAATAACTTTGCCACATTGCTTGATCAATATGTAATAAAACCATCATCAATAGACGCTGAACAGCTGAACGTGTCCATCGACTCGAAGTAAGAGCATCCACTAATTCCACCCAAGATCGAGTCTTGAGATTTTGCTTATAGATAGCCGACTCCATTCCCTCAACCATTCCTTGGATTTTAGCAAGACCTTCTTTCCCCAAGGCTAAGATGGCATAGTTCAGTAAGGGATAATAATCCTGCCATTCGATTATGGAATGCATTTGCAACTTCTGCCAAGTCATTATCGGCAGATCTTGAGCTTTTAGAATATCCTCTTGGACTTCCTTTCTAATTTGACTGCCTGAAAGAATAGATGTTGGCTGTAGTTGGTGTGGTAATTCAATCCATTCTAATAACTCTTGCGTTTCTTTAAGACGAGGGATAACGATTGGTTGAACTTTAGAGCCTTTTAGTGCTTTTAAGTACAGAATGCCTAGCATATGATTGGCGGCCGAGGGATCGAAACTTAAGCTGTAGTTATACTTTTTCAATTGTTGAGCGACAGCTGTTTGATAGGCTGCTGGGTATGCCTTTCCTTCTTTAAGTAAAAGACGGATTTCTTTTTGTAAATTCGCATCAATGGACTCGACAAAATTTAAATAGGCTTGAAGGTCCGTTAGTTCAGCTGACTCAGTTCCGAAGGCTAAATAATCAACCTCTAAGTCTTTCATGATATTAACTGATGTTCCTGCAAAAAAATCAGCTGCCTGCAGACTAGCATTCAATGGAAGTTCAAGTACTAAGTCTGCTCCATTTTTTAATGCAAGCTCTGCCCTATGCCACTTATCCAGGATAGGAAATTCCCCTCTTTGCACAACATTCCCACTCATTAAAACGATAATACATTCAGCTTGGGTTAAGGACCTTGCCTTTTTAAGTTGATAGAGATGGCCATAATGGAAAGGATTATATTCTGCAATAATACCCAGGGTTCTCATCATTTATTCCCCTTTTTGACATACAAAAAACCAGCGATCAGTCTGTTGGTCCTGAGATTCGTCATACTGACGCTCACCAAAGTTGACAAAAACTTGAATCTGTTGTGGTTGCAGCCCGGCTTCTTGTAAAAACTTTTTATAAATAGCTAAGGGATAGGTTTTTTCTTCTAGGTCCACTTGATAACGTCTATAAAGTTCTTGATCAGCTTCAGTCCCAATGCGATCAAAGACAGTTAACTGGTGAGTGACACTTAAATCATTGGCATCAGTAAAAGATGTCCACAATAGAGCACCCTTTTCATCTTCATCTTGATAAGAAAACTGATCAAACCCTTGACTTAATTGATAAGGCGTCCATACATCAAATAACAATCGACCCCCAACTTTTAAACAGCCAATCATTGAAAAAAGAGCCTGTTTAAGCTCTTCTTCGTTCTTTAAAAAACATAAAGAATCTGCATAACAAGTCACTAAATCATACTTACCCTCTTCTACTTGAAGGTTCAACATATTTCCTTGTTGAAAAATAAGGTTCTCAATTTCGCTGCCCACACGCTTTTTAGCTTGACTAATCATTGCTTCATTTAAATCCATGCCCTTAACTTCTTGATAATTTCTAGCTAGTAAATGAGTAAAATAACCTGTGCCACATGCCATATCTAAAACGGATTCAACACCTTCTCCTGCATGTGCTAAAGTAAAATCTAGCCACTGGTAATAGGCACTCAGATTATTAAAACGGTCATAAACCAAAGCTACATCAGTAAAACTCATTAAGGATTCACCCAAGTAGAAGTATCCACTAAAGGGGCATCCCGCCAGATTTTTTCTAAATTATAATGGCTACGCTCTTCATAATGAAAGACATGAACGACGATTTCATAAATATCAATTAAAATCCACCGTCCACCATCTTTACCTTCAGAGCCTTTTATATTTATATTGGCCTGATGGCATTTTTCAGTGATTTCTTCCACAATCGCATTAAGTTGACGATCATTTTTGGCATGCATGATGACAAAATATTCTGCCAATGGGGTCATTTGACTCACATCTAAAGCCATAATATCTTGGCCCATCCGATCATCCGCCGCTTTTACAATTACTTCTAATTTTTCTTTACTTGATAACGTCATATTTCCTCCTAAATTACTTTATTTGCTTTATAGTTTTTTATCCAAGTGTTATAGACCTCAATTTGTAAGGGGAAAAGATATTCTTGCTTTTTCATCAAGTTTTTTACTGTCATACGCATCTTCAAGAGACAGGCCTTATCTAAATCAACTTCACTCAGTTTTCTGACTTTATTGACTCCTTTAAAATCACGTCCTTCTTCGGTGTAGT
Source organism: Facklamia sp. 7083-14-GEN3 (assembly GCF_024742075.1). GTDB lineage: Bacteria > Bacillota > Bacilli > Lactobacillales > Aerococcaceae > Facklamia. The sequence goes on from NZ_JANSGD010000002.1 coordinate 173,461, forward strand.
CTGCGATATAAAGGATTTTTGCAAGTTTTGTCATTTGATGCCAGCCGGTTGTATGCGCTGCTACCGCTTGAATGACTTCTTCATCTCGACACGCCAAATCGGTTTTCAATATTTGGGCTGCTGCAAAACCATGCCAAATTCCCTCTGTTGCATCTGCTAGACGATCATCTGGCCAAAACTCTTTGGCTAGGGTGAACATTGCCTCGGAGTCAATTTCTTTGGCGTAATCATGCATTAAGGCAACAATTGATGATTTTTCGATATCTACTTCATAGAGCTTCGCTAATTCAATCGCTTTTTTTTCAACCCCCATGACATGATCAAACCGTCTTTTGGATAAACGTTTACTTAATTGATTAATCAAGTCTTGACGGCTCATATTAATAAAATCTTGTTGGTAAATAAGTTTTTCTTTCATAAAAACTCCTTCTTTAATCAATCCATTCGACGATATAAATCGTGATGTCGAATATAGTCTATCACCGCATCAGGAACCTGGTAACGAATGGATTGTTCCAAGTAGACTCTTAAACGAATTTCCGTTGAAGAAAGCTCTATTAATGGGCTATCTACCCAAATGATTGGATACTTCCCCCCGTAAACTTCTTCACCGGGTCGACGCACGCCCACAAATTGAACAATTGAAGCTAATTCACTAATATCGCGCCAAGTTTCTAAATCGTTAGCTGAGTCACTACCAATGATAAAGTAAAAATCACACTCAGGATAAGCTTTCACGAAATGTCTCATAGTATCAACGGTATAATTTTTCCCACCACGATTAACTTCGTAAGCTTGAAGTTTAAACAATGGATTGCCTTCAATTGCTTTTTGAACCATTTGCAAGCGGTGCTGAGAAGCAATTGTCTGCTTGCCTGGTGCGTGAGGTGGTTTTGCGGTAGGCATGAACCATACTTCATCTAAATCTAATTGTTTCCCTACTTGTTCAGCCATCATTAAATGACCTAAATGGGGCGGATTAAAAGTTCCTCCTAAAATACCGATGCGTTGGCGATCACGGTCGGTTGTTAAATCTGCTATTTGCCCTAAGGTGACAGAGGCATATTCTCGCTCAATCCTCAAAATAGTTTGTTCACTGACGATCGTCCGCATGGAGGCCTCCTTTCTATTACTATTGGATGGTGGCTATTTCTTCACTTAATCTTTGATATTTTTCTTTATTCGAAGGGCGATAAAGGACAGCAGTATGTCCAACAGTTTGAACAATGACTGCATTAATTGCCTGAGCAATTTGTTCAGCCGCTTGATCGATTTCTTCATCAGAGTTTTGTAAAATATTAAATTTAATTAACTCTCGTTTTTCAATCGCTTCATCCACTTGTTGAATAAAGACTTCTGTGAGTCCTAACTTTCCAATTTGAAAAATTGCTTTTTCTTTTTGAGCTTTTTTTCTAAGGTACTTAATTTGTTTTTTATTTAATACGGTCATATTGACTCCTTTTCTAATCAAAACTAAATAAACTAAATCATACTTTCTCTTTGAGTAACTTGGACAGCTTTTGGAGCCCATAGTCTTACTTGAACAGACTCATTAACTGTTAACCATCCTAGTCCAGCAATAGCTAGATCTTGATTGGGTTTTAATTGATAATCCCGCCCTTGTAGTTCAGGAAAAACAATCGCTTGATTGAGATATGGCGGACTTAAGAGTTGTCCTTTGTGCTTAAGATAAAAGTCATCTGCCTTATCTGTTTTAGTCCGGTGAATATAGGTATCATTGGAGACATAAAAAGTAAAGGCTGCCCTTTCTCCTGCTATAAAATCAACTCTTCCTGCTCCAGCTAAAAAGAGTGTTTGACCAGCATTTAACTGGAAAGTTCTAGGCTTAATCGCTTTATTGGGTAGTAACTTCTTCATTCCCTCACGATCTAAGTAATGAGCGAGTTGATTTTCCTTGATAATTCCAGGAGTATCAATGATACCCGTTGTTTCTGTTAATGGTATGCGAATCATATCGAGTGTGGTGCCCGGATGATCGGAGGTTGTTATTATTTCTTTGTCTCCACCGTAATGTCTTAACAGTTGGTTAATTAAGGTAGATTTTCCAACATTGGTAACTCCCACTATATAAACATTACGTTGTCTTACCTCTTGATCAATGCGGTCAATTAAAGCTTGTAAGCTTGCTGGTTTATTGGCTGATAACAAATACACTTCTTCTGGTTTTAAACCATTTTCAAAGAAACGCTGTTTCAACCAGTGAATAATGCGATTTTGTTTGACTGATTTTGGTAATAAGTCTACTTTATTGGCTACTAAAACAAAGGGTTGCTTTCCAATAAAGCGGTTTAAGCCAGATAGCATACTACCTTCGACATCAAATATATCAATAACATTTACTACAAAAGCATCGTCTTCTGCAATGGAAGAAAGGCGGTCCAAAAATAAGTCGTCTGAAATTTGCACATCTTGTAGCTCATTATAATGACGCAATCTGAAACAGCGTTGGCAATAAAAATCGCCTTCTGTTTTCTTCTTCTCCAAAGTAGAAGCCGGTAAATATCCCATTTTTTCAGGATCTTCACTTTGAATTTCAGCCCCACATCCAATGCATTGATAGTTTTCTTCTAAATTAGTTAGTTCTTTCAAGTTGGTCCCCCCAATCTCCGAGTCGGTCAATACCGATCCATTTAAGTGCCATTTTTTCTAAATTCCGATTGACTAGGGTGTAAATATTATCATTATTGACAATGGGTTTAACTAAAAGTACTTTCAATCCTAAGCTTTTAGCTCCTATTACATCGGTCATTATCTGATCACCAACCACTAAGATATGCTCCGAATCAACTTGCATCGTTTTCATTGCTAAGCGAAAACTACGTCTAAGTGGTTTTAAGGCATGGCCTAAATAAGGTAAATTCAAAGGATTAGCTACCCTGTGAACTCTTTCGGGGTGATTGTTAGACAAAACAAATAGTTTTATACCTGCATCTTGCATACTTTTTACCCATAATGCTAATTCTTGAGTATGATCTAGGCAATTCCATGCCAAAAGTGTATTATCAAGGTCTACAATTAAGCCTTTAATTTGCTGGTCGATTAAATCAGATGGCTTAAGACGATAAATTGAATTAAGACACCAGGTGGGTTGAATCAAATTTCTCATGATTCCTCCTATACTTATTTTTAATTATCTTCATTTATTATGTTCTTTTACTTAAAATCATTATAGCATATTCTACTACGCTTATACTCACGATTCACTGACGCTATTATTCAAAATCGCCATCCCTAAGTTTTTTACTGATGAATAGAATTTACGTTTTGTTTCTAATTAAATTAAAAAGGCCTGAGATTTTATTTATCTCAGACCTCTTTTTGTTCGTTCGAATTAACCTAACAAATCAAAGATTTCAATGGCTACTAGGTCAATATTGTCGAAGCGGAAGACTGTTCCCGTTTCTGATTCTGTCATTTCAAAAGCATCATCATTTGGTAAGTAAGTCACTTGGCATTTTTCAATCCCATCCAATTCAAATCGACGAACTTCTACTTCATCTTTTGCTTTAGTCATTGTTTCGAGTCGTTGAATAATTCCAGTAAGTACAGATGCTTTCATGATTTCCTCCATTCTTCACAAAGAAGATAATTTATTTTATACAAGGTATACTAACAAACTGAGATAAAATTGCAAGAAATTAATTTTGAGCTGCTTTCTACCTCAGGGTAAGGAGAACTATTAAACTTGATCCCACCAAAGTTTAATTAAGGCTTGTGTTCCGTCGTTCTCATAACCCACTTTGGCTAATTCTTGGTATAAATCATACGCAAGACTCGTACCTGGTAAATCTAAATTTGCTTTTTCAGCTTCTTCTAGAGCAATGCCCAAATCCTTGATATAGTGTTTAACGAAGAACCCGGGTGAATAGTCCGCTTTTAAAATACGTGGGCCATAATTAGCTAGTGACCAATTGTTAGCGGCTCCTCCTGTCAAAGTAGCAATGACTTTTTCTAAATCTAAACCATTTGCTTTAGCGTATCTTAATGTTTCAACCATACCGGTCATAGTACCAGCAATCATAATCTGATTACTTGCCTTGGCATGCTGCCCAGAACCTGCAGAACCGTGGTGTTGAATGCTTGCACTAAATGTTTCAAGAATAGGACGAACTTTATCTAAAGCCGCATCATCTCCTCCAACCATAGCTGTTAGGCGTCCGGCTTTAGCTCCTAGGTCTCCACCAGAAACAGGTGCGTCTAAAACAATAACACCCAAATCCTGTCCTTTTTTAGTGAGCTCTTGAGCCAAACTTGGTCTAGAAGTCGTTAAGTCAATAAAAACTTGACCTGGATGAGCACCTTTGAACAATCCTTTTTCACCTATGTAGACCGCTTCAACATCTTCAGGATAACCAACAATTGTTAAGACTATATCACATACTTGAGCAATCTCTTCAGGTGAGTCCTTCCAAATAGCTCCTTCTTCAACTAATTGATTGGCTTTAGCCTTGGTTCGGTTATAGATATAAAGCGGGTAGCCAGCTTTTAAAATATGGCCCGCCATTGATTGACCCATAACCCCTAATCCAATAAAACCTACTTTTATCTTTTGATCCATTAGATTTTTCCTCCTATTACAATTTCGCGAATGACATTTTTGACTTTACCAAATACGCGGTCAAAAAGACCGTTTTCCTCTTCGATATAACGTTCAATTACTTGCTGATAAAAAGCTAAAACTTGATCCCCAAATTTTTCTACTGATATCTCATATAGGTTATCTGTATTAATCGGATCGACTTGATTCGAATCTATCTTTTCTAAAAAATCTCTTATCGCTTGATCAAGTGGGTAGTCTTCGTCAAACAAGGCGCCAAAAGCCTCTTCTTGCATCACTATCTTAAGGTAATCATTACTCTTAGCAATGATTGGACAGCGATTAACAATTGCTTCAAGATAAGTCAGTCCTTGCGACTCAGATTCTGAAGCATTCACATACAAATCAGCCATTTGGTAATAACGCCAGACTTCATCATGATCGACGAATCCTACAAAGCGCACGTCTAAATCATGTTTACGACTATATTGTTCTAAATTTTCTCTTTCTGGTCCATCCCCAGCAATCACTAATTTTAGCTCTGGTTCATTTTGTTTCAATTCACAATAAGAATGTAAAACTTCAATAATATTCTTTTCTTTAGATAAACGCGATAAAGATAATAACACACGGTCTTGATCAGTAAATCCTAGACTCTTTCTTAAACTTTTAGCATCTTCAGGATTAAAGCTTGGAATATTTACTCCGGTAGCTATTATCTGAATAGGAACATGAATGCCGTAAGATTTTAAAGTATCTTTAGTTAATTGACTAGGCGCAATAACTGCATTCGATTGATTACAATATTGACGTGAAATAACTCTTACATGGTTAGCTTGAACTAAGAGCCCATCTAAAATATAGTGGGTATAATTTTCATACATCGTATGATAAGTATGGATGTTAGGAATCTTTAAACGGCTAGCAACATACTTACCAGCTAAACCCATGCTAAATTCAGTATGCGTATGGATAAGATCTAAGTTCATAGAACGAGCGATTTTTAGACATCGATCAAATCCCCGATATGCAATTCTTCGATCAGAAAAACTTAAAAAGGGAATGCTTGAAATTCGGACAACATCTGCCTCTGCTTCTGCATTAGGATCAGTAGTAGTGAAGATAACTACCTCATGTCCTCTGGCTCGCAATTCTTTTGTTAATAATTTGATTGAAGTTGATACACCACTTAATTGAGGAAAGTAGGTATCCGTAAACATGCCTATCTTCATAATGCTTCCTTCCTAAAAGCTTATTTCTATTCTAATCTATTATAGTAGAAATTTTACTATCTTAACAATAGTAATTTCGATATGAAAAAAGACCCTTTGAATAATTTGATCCATAAAACATACTAATATGCTTGAATGGCGACAAACTATTTCTAGGGTCTTAACTATTTATTAAAATTTGCTCTAGGCTAAGTATTGATTAACAAGCTCTAGTACTGCTTCAGATGAATTGCACTCCTTGGTCACGCGCTCTGCTAATTCTTGCATCTTTTTACTATCTAAGCGTGAGATTAACTGACGTGTCTTCAATATTGAAGATGCAGACATTGAAAACTCATCTAATCCCATACCTAATAAAATAGGTACTGCCATTTGGTCGCCAGCCATTTCACCACACATACCCACCCATTTACCTTCTTGGTGAGCAGCCTCAATCACAAATTTAACTAATCTCAAAATGGAAGGGTTATAAGGTTGATAAAGATAAGAAACTTGCTCATTCATTCGATCGGCAGCCATTGAATATTGGATTAAATCATTTGTCCCTATTGAAAAGAAGTCAACTTCCTTTGCAAATTGGTCCGCTAGAACAGCGGCAGCTGGAATTTCAATCATTATTCCAACTTCGATTGAATCTGAGTATTCAACCTTTGCTTGTTGAAGCTCCTGTTTTGCCTCTTCAAATATTGATTTAGCTTGGCGAAACTCTGAAATTGTAGCTATCATCGGAAACATAATTTTCAATTTACCATGAACCGATGCTCTCAGCAAAGCTTTCAATTGCGTTTTGAACATCTCTTTCTTATCTAAGGAAATACGAATTGCACGGTATCCTAAAAATGGGTTCATTTCTTGTGGCAACTTCATATAAGGTAAATGCTTATCGCCACCTATATCCATGGTTCGAACAACCACCCCTTTACCATCAACGGCCTCAAGCACTTGACGGTAGGCTTTGTATTGGTCATCTTCACTAGGAAAATCAGAAGCGTCCATGTAAAGAAACTCTGTCCGATACAAGCCCACTCCATCTGCTCCATTAGCTATTACTCCCTCAACATCTTTAGGGGTTCCAATATTAGCAGCAATTTCAACAGTTTTTCCATCACTAGTGATAGATGGAGATGTTACCAGTTTTTTTAGTTCATCTTGATCTTTTTTGAATTGCTCTGCTTTATGGCGATATTCTTTGAGTTCAGCCTCATTTGGTTGCAAAATTACTTGACCTTCTAAGGCATCAACAATTAGATTTTCTCCCTGTTGCACCGCCTTAGAGACACCTTTAATTCCAACAATAGCAGGTATCTCTAATGACCTTGCCATAATAGCTGAATGGGAGGTTCTCCCGCCTATTTCTGTAACAAAGGCTTTCACATATTTTTTGTTCAACTGAGCAGTATCACTCGGGGTTAAATCTCTTGCTACCACAATCACTTCATGGTCAATGGTAGCTGGAGTCGGTAATTCTACGCCTAACAAAGCTGCTAAAAGTCTTTGTTTCACATCACGAATGTCTGCTGCACGCTCTTGCATGTATGGATTATCCTCCATCGCTTCAAATGTAGCAATGAACATATCCGCAACTTGTTCAAGACTGGCCTCTGCATTCATCTTATCTTCTTCAATTAAAGATTTTACCTGGGCTAGGAATTCTGGATCTGATAAAACTAAAAGATGTGCATCAAAAACTTGAGCCTCTTCTTCGCCTAATTGAACAGCAGCTAATTGCCGAATTTTTTCAAGTTCCGCTTTTGCTTGATTAACTGCAGTAGACAGACGAGCAAGTTCTTGGTCACTATCTTCAATTCGCTTTTTTTCAAAACTTAAATCCGGGTCCACTAATAAATACACAGGTGCAATTGCAATCCCATCACTAGCTGCAATACCGGTTAGTTCATTAGTCATTACTCAGATAATCCTTCTTTCTTCATGGTCTCTGTTATCGTTTCAATAGCTTCTTTCTCATCAGAGCCTTCAGCTGTAATAGTAACATCAGCTCCTTGACCTACACCAAGGGACATTACCCCCATAATTGATTTTAAATTTACTGATTTGCCTTTATACTCTAGGTTAATATCTGATGAAAACTTACTTGCTGCTTGTACCAATAAAGTTGCAGGTCTTGCGTGAATCCCTGTCTCAGCAACTACGTGAAATTCTTTCTTTTCCATATGTTCATCTCCTTAAAACATTATTTCTAACATTAAGCCATACGCTTCATAGCTAATCATTCTAGGTAAATTAAAACCTAGGCAAACGCTAACATTATTATACACAAAACAAAAATTAAAAGCTAAGATTATTTACTAGTGACCCCTTGCCCTCCATCGATAAGCGGTTTACATTAACTGCTTAAGCTTAACATTAGGATGCTTATCTTTAAACCAGTTTTCCGCAAAGTGATTTTCAAAAAGAAAAACAGGTCGGCCGAAACGATCTTTAGCCAAAAGGTTTCGCGAAGAAGACATCTTAGGATCTAACTCATCTTCCTCAATCCAACGTGCAATTTTTGAACCCATAGGAGTCATTTCAACTTCTGCATTGTACTCATTTAATAAGCGATATTGAAAAACCTCGAACTGCAATTGTCCGACTGCCCCTAATATATATTCTTCCGTATGATAGGTCTTATATAACTGTATGGCTCCTTCTTGGACAAGTTGCTCAATCCCTTTATGGAAGGATTTTTGCTTCATCACATTCTTTGGTGCTACTTTCATAAAAATTTCTGGTGTAAATTGCGGTAAATCTTCAAATTGGACAGCTTGGTTGCCTGCATAAATAGTATCACCAATTTGAAAATTTCCCGTATCATATAGTCCAATAATATCGCCCGCAAAAGCATCTTGTACTTCTGCTCGACTATCAGCCATGAACTGGGTGGTATGAGCCATACGAATTGTTTTTCCAGTACGATTTAAAGTAACTGTCATTCCTTTCTCAAAACGGCCAGAAACAATCCTTACAAAAGCAATGCGATCACGATGCGCTGGATTCATATTGGCTTGGATTTTAAATACAAAGCCTGTGAAACGTTCATCTGTTGGTTGAATATATTCTTCGTCAACCGTTAAAGCCGGTGCTGGTTCATGGGAAAGGTCCACAAAGGCATCTAAAAAGGTTTGTACGCCAAACCCAGTTAAGGCTGACCCGAAAAAGACAGGAGTTAACTTTCCACGAGAAATAGCTTCTCGATCAAAATTATTACCAGCTTCATGTAAAAGTTGCGCATCATCAATAGCTTGACTATAAATAGAAGATGCTTTGAAAGCATGGTCACCTTGGGCATGTCCTTCTTCATCAAGTGGTATAAAATAATCTTCATCATCTGATTGACGAATTTCCACCCGCTGGTTGTATAAATTGTATAAGCCTAGCAAAGTTTTTCCCATACCCATTGGCCAATTCATTGGATAGGCATCAATTCCTAAAACTTCCTCTAATTCCGCTACAAGATCCATTGGCTCACGCCCATCGCGGTCTAGTTTATTCATAAATGTAAAGATAGGGATTCCGCGCTTTGAAACGACTTCAAACAGCTTCTTAGTTTGAGGCTCAATCCCCTTACCAGAATCAACCACCATTACTGCTGCATCAACCGCCATTAAAGTACGATAGGTATCTTCTGAAAAGTCTTCGTGACCTGGCGTATCAAGAATATTCACTTGATAACCATCATAATCTACTTGCATGACAGAAGATGTTACAGAGATTCCTCGTTGCTTTTCAATCTCCATCCAATCTGATTTAGCGAATTTATTTGATTTCTTTCCTTTAGCTTTTACCGTTCCCGCTTCACGTATCGCTCCTGAAAATAATAAGAGCTGCTCGGTGATAGTTGTTTTACCGGCATCGGGGTGGGAAATGATTGCAAATGTTCGACGACGCTCTACTTCTTTTTTTATATTTTTAACCATTATTTCTCCTCATTTCTATTGATAACTTAAAGACAAGAAAAGCTGGGATTTTCCCCAGCTCTTTTCTTATCATTTAGTTAACCATGAGCTTTCTTAAAATCGACAAGTTTTTTGTCTTTTGACTTTTCTGCCTTTTCTTCATTCTTTATAACGTCTTGTATTAAACGTTGCAATTCCTCTTTTTCTTTATCCGACAATTGTTTTTCTGCCGAAAGATTCTTGCGATGATTATTTGGCTGCAAGTCATCTTCCTCAAAATCTTCAATCTGATCCATAAAACGCTCTACTTGCTTACTAGGAAAAATCTCGTCAAAGTTAGTCGATGAAACAAATTTTTCGTAATCTGAAATCATGTCAAGCATTTGTGATTGCATCATTTTCAGTTGATCTCTCAAATCTGTTCCTGTATTAGCTAATTCTTTACTATAATAAGCAAAATTCTCTTTGTATTGAGTCACTTGTTCATTGGTGCGTTTTATTAATTTTTCTGCTTCTGCTTCTGAATCGGCAATAATATCATTTCCTGTCTTTCGTGCGTCCACTAAGCCATCTTTCAAAGCAGCTTCAATCGACTGAAAATAAACCACTTTCTCTTCTAAAGCTTGGACTTTCTGATTTAAATTAGCAAGATCACTTTCTAAAGATTTAATTTTTTCGTCTTTATGTTCTACTAATTGGTTAACTTGTTTGCGATTATAGCCAAATAGATTTACAGACACTTCGCTGATACGGTCCATTTAGTCACCTCATAACTTTCTTTTCCATCAACTAATTTTAACAAAAATTAGTTGCTTTGAATAGGTCCTAATGCGATTTACCCTTGTCATTGACTTTTTAAACAAAAAAAGACCCGTCATTTCTCATCTATAAGAAATGACAAGGCCTATTACTTAAAACGATTAATCTACCATGTCTGCTTCTAAGTATTTATGAATTAAATCGTAAGTAGCAATTACTGAAGTAATATGTGTTCTTTCGAAGGCGTGACTAGCGTCAATTCCAGCGCCGAATAATCCATGACGTACATCTGCTCCAGCACGCATAGCTGCAGAAGCATCTGAACCATAGTAAGGATAGATATCTACTTTATAAGGTATCTTATTATCATCACATAAGCCAACTAATTGATTACGTAAGCCAACATGATAAGGACCAGAAGCATCTTTAGCACAGATAGATACTGTATACTCATCTGAAGTTTGATCATCTCCTAATGCTCCCATATCGACAGCAATATACTCTTCAACTTCTGGAGCAATGTTAGAGTTCCCACCGTAGCCAATTTCTTCGTTATTAGAAATATAGAAGTGAGTAGTATGTGCTAATTTAAGTTCCCCAGCCTTAATCGCTTCAATAGCCTCTAATAGAAGCGAAACACTCACTTTATCATCTAAGTGGCGTGATTTTAAATAACCGGAGTCAGTGATTTCTGCACGTGGGTGGAAAGAAATGAAATCTCCTACTTCGATACCTAATTCAGCTACATCTTCTGGGTTAAAGATAGGGTGGTCTAAACGAACTTCCATATTATCTTGATTACGCTCTAATGACCCCGCATTGCGGTAAACGTGAACAGAAGTTTGATGCATTAGGATCGTTCCATCAAAAGTTTTACCGGTTTTAGCAGAGTGGATTTTGCAATAAACACCTTCTAAAGAGTTATAAACAAAACCTCCAATTAGGTCCAGTTTCAAACGACCATCAGCTTTTACCGCACGAACCATAGCTCCTAAAGTATCCACGTGAGCAGTAATGAAACGCTGACGTTCCTTATTTTTTCCTTCTAAAGTTACTAATAAACCACCTTTTGGTGTCTTTGTATACTCTACTTTATCCTGGTCAAATTTTTTCATTAAATGTGACATAATTTCACCAGTATAACCGGTTGGTGAAGGAATCTCGGTTAATTCTTTCACGCGTTCTAAACGTGCACGATCTGATTCTGATAATTGATAATTCAATTCTACCATTCTATTCTCTCCTTTATATTGATCCATCTTAAAAGATAAATCATTGTAATCGCTTGATTCTACTATACAACAATTAGCCGTAAATTCAAAAGCAAATTAAGAAAAAAATAAAAACCTTTAGCTTTTTTACTCTTGTTTTAGAATTTAAAAATTGAAATTCTAAAACAAGCGGGTGTCTATAGCTAAAGGTTTTTCTTATCATTAAGATAAATAGGTTAAAAATACTCGAGCAATCGTAAAATAAATGAAGACTGAAGTTAAGTCGCTTAAAGTTGAGATAAATGGACCACTAGCCACAGCGGGATCAAAGCCTAACTTCATCATGAGTTTAGGAATCAAAGCGCCAGCAATATTAGCAACCACGATTGCACAAGCCATAGCAATCCCTATGATCATGCCCAAAAAGAGGTTTCCTTTCCAAAATCCAGCCACTAGCGCTATGGTTAACCCCACGACCAATCCCGTTACAACACCCGTTAACAATTCGAAACCAAAGGAGTCAAAAAATTTATCATCTTCTGATTTATTAGTTAGTTTACGTACTGCGACCGCTAAAGATTGGGTTCCAGCGTTACCTGCTGTACCGGTTATCAAAGTAACAAAGCTAGATAAAACAGGCACTGAGGATATCAAACCTTCAAACTGAGAAATCAAAGTGGCTGTACCCATCCCCATAAATAGCAGTGTCACTAACCAAGGCAAGCGGCTTTTAGAAGCCTTAAAGGGAGTGGTATGAATTTCATTAACATCAACCGCAGCCAAACCAGAGTAATCACTGTCTGCTTCTTCTTGAATAACATCTAAAACGTCATCTACCGTTATAATGCCAAGTAATTCACGATCAAAGCCTACAACTGGTAGGGCTAACAAGTCATAATCTTGTACCATTTTTGCTACTTCTACTTGATCATCATTTACTTCAACTGTGATTAAACGAGGATTAAGGATTTCTGAAATTAAGGTTTGATCATCATGAACAATGAGATCTCTTAAAGATAAAACACCCTTTAATCGTCTGTCTTCATCAATCACATACACATAATAGATAGTTTCTGCTTGAGCGGCTGCCGTTTTTAAATGTTCATAAGCTTGTTTGACTGTATATTCTTCTTTGACAGTTACAAACTCAGTCGTCATGATAGATCCGGCTGTTTCATCAATATAATTTATCAGACGAGATATTTCCCGAGCAGAATTATTAGGCATTAAATGCATATACATATTTACTTTTTCTTTGTTATCAATATTATTTAAAATATCCACCGCATTATCAGCGTACATCTCACCTAGAACAATGGCTGCATAGGCATTTTCCATCTCTAAAAAATATTCTTCACTCAAGTGAAGAATATCTGATTCAAAGGCATCAAAGACATCAGCAAGTTCACTAGGAGCAAGATATTGATAAACTTTTTTTCGTTCAGAACTAACAAACTCCGTAAAAATTTTGGCTTGATCGTAATTATGTAATGCTAAAAACTCGGTACGAAAGCGTGTCATACGATTGTTTTGGAGCATGGCTTTAAAGCTAGCGACACTCTCTTCGAAACTTCTTTCAAATACTTCCATTACTATTCCTCCCTTAGTTAACTTGCTGGGCTTGAATCCAATCTTGCATATCTTGTGGCAGGGCTATCTCAAAATGTAAGGGTTGTTGAGTCATTGGATGAATAAATTCCAGTTCACCACAATGAAGGGCTTGACGCTTTATAGTTTTAGTCAAAGGTCCTCCATATAAGTCATCGCCAATCAAAGGGCCTTCCATGTGCGTTAAATGTACCCGAATTTGATGTGTTCGTCCTGTATGAAGTCTTATTCTTAAATGCGCTCCATCCGGATAAATTTGCTGACACCAATATTCAGTTTTAGCATATTTTCCACTATCATGAACACGACGAGTTATAATTGAAGACTCTGTTCGAGCAATAGGGGCTTCAATTATTCCATGGTCTGTCCATTGACTACGACTGGTTAAAGCATGATAATATTTTTCTACTTGACCCGCTCTTACTTGACGATCCATCAAAGCATGAGCTAATCGGTGTTTAGCAATTATCATTAAGCCAGAGGTGTCACGGTCTAGTCTTGTTACTATATGGATTACTTGGTCCGAATAACCTTGTTTTTGGTAATAGCCTCTGACTCGATTAGCAATTGATCCTGCCGGATTAGCTAATGAAGGAATAGAAACAACGCCTACTTGCTTATTTAATATTAAGATATCTGCATCTTCATAAATGATATTTATTGGTTCTTGGGAAGGGGGTACCGTATCATGGCCCACTTCAACTGGAGCAATCAAACGTAAATGATCTCCTTTTCTAATTTTAAAACGAATCGGAATATTTAAATGATTTAATAAAATTTCCCCATCAAATTTGACAGCCCTTAAGAATGCTTTGGGCAAATTTTGTTGAGCTAAAAATTCCTTAATCGTCATTTCATGTTCATGTTGATAAATCCAATTTAGCTCCATCTTTACCTCGCTATTTCTATTATTAAACTTATTCTGATAACCTATTGGCAATAAAAGAAGATTCTACACGATTCCAATAATGCGTGTGCTTGAAACTCGCAAAGTGAATTCTTTCCTTAGCCAATTCTAACCGAATATAATCGATTGTTTGGTCTGCCCAAAACAAATGATCAGTGGTAATATCAATCCATTCATTCGATGGGTCTGGTCTCAAGACAAGCCACTCATCGGCTGGTAGAATAATAGGAGAAGCCAGTGAGCGGTAAACTCGATTGTTGACTGAAGCCATCTCAGTCATTTGAAAAGCTTCAATTCTTGGATGCATAACTGCTCCTCCTAAAGACTTGTTTAGTCCTGTTGAACCTGTCGGTGTAGCGATGCAGAGTCCATCTCCTCGAAAAGTTTCAAAAAACTGACCCTTAATTTCCACATCACAGACCATGGTTTTACGATGAGACCTCACACTACATTCATTAAGGGCTAAGATATGTTGCTTTTGACCCTTGGCTAATTGAATGTCTACCGATAATAAGGGGTAAGATATCGAATCTGCTTCATTCTCAACAATTCCTTGTAACACTTGATCAATTTGGTCACCCAACCAATCCGTGTAAAACCCTAAATGTCCCGTATGAATTCCTATAAATTGAGTCTGATCAATTACATTTTGAAATTGGTGGAAGGCCGATAAAAGCGTCCCATCTCCACCAATTGAAATCACGTAGTCCGGAATATCTCCTACTGAAAACTCTTTTAAATCGTAAGTAGGTAGCTTATCCTTCATTTGCTGAGCATAGGCTATAGAAAGAGGTTTTTGGTTGTTTACAATTGCTATTTTTTTCATAGAATCCTCCCTTTATCTCACAACCTATTTGGAGTCGAAAAGCTTAGTTGCCTCATGAATCTCTTCTCGAATCTGACTCATTTCCTCATCCAATAGAAATGCAGCTTCTGAAGCTCTTTGTAATCTTTCTAAAATTTCAACTGGATATTTTCCATCATATTTATAATTGAGTGAATGTTCGATAGTTGCCCAGAAATTCATCGCTAATGTTCGGATTTGAACTTCTACAATAACTGATATATTGCCTTCTATACGTTCTACGGGATACTCTAAAATCATGTGATAGGAGCGGTAACCACTCGGTTTATGGTTTTTGATATAATCTCTAATCATAACGACTTTAAAATCGGTTCTTTTCAACAAGAGTTCTGCTACTTCGTAAATATCTTCCACAAATTGACACATAACTCTTACTCCTGCAATATCTTGCACACCATAAAGAAAGTTCTCATTATCTATATGTCTAACGGCCATTTTTTCAAGAATACTCTCAGGTGTCTTAACCCTTCCAGTGACAAATTCAATCGGAGCATGCTTATCCAAGTCAATGTATTCTTGTCGGATACTTTTTAATTTTAGTTTTAATTCTTCCACTGCCTGTCCATAAGGTGCTAAGAAAAGTGCCCAATCTTCTACTAAAGCTTTGTCTTTATTAAATTCCTCTCCCATGATTAGCTCCCTTCTACTTATCACCCAATTGAACAATATATTATAAACGTAACTAACTTTCAAATTATTATTTCATCTAGCCATTATTTTACCATAAGTCGGTCTCCTTTCGCATATTTATAAATGTTACTTGAAATTCATTATAATTTTAGGCATACTATTTAATTGCGATGTATCATATTACGAGATAAGCGTATCATTATAAATAACCCATTTAATGTGTTAATCTAAAATTAAGTTCGTAGAAAAGATATAGATAAGGAGGGATAGTAATGGAAAATTATTTAATTGACTATCATTTAAATGGTCATAAAAAGTATTTTGATTTCTATTTGTTTGTTAATCCACTCGGCCGAAAATGCTACTATTCCGAACAAGAAATAAATAAGGCTAGTAAGATCATTTCTTCCAAAACTGATATTAATATTCTTTGTATCCATAACGAAAAGATTCTTAATGAGTTTATGCAGCGGCTGGGTATTCATAACCCTAGCCTAAAAGTGCGTAATGACCTTTATTGCAAACTTTATAAAGCTGCCCTAGCAGTGAAAGCCGCACATTTTCAAGGAAAGAGAAAGGGGCGTCACTTCTTAAAAGAACTGCAACGAAACATTTATTCGGACCTTTCGATTCTTAATGAAGATTTAATCATGGAAGTTGCGGTTAATAATGGATTAGATCCGGATCTTTTTTACGATGACTTTCATTCTGACTATACAAAAGAGTTATATTTTAATGATTTAAAAATTGCTGAAGCCATGGGAGTTGAATCGACACCTAGCCTGGTTATTTTTGACTCTAGTAGCGACGATGAAGGAATCTTACTAGAAGATCACGTGACCTACGATAGTGTCTTAGAACACTTGGATTCTTTATTTAAGAGTCAGTGTCAAGAATACTCAGATGATTCAGGACCACATCTCAACATCATAAAATAAAATATACTTTAATATATTGAGTTATTAATTAAAAAAGGCGAGTCTTAAGACTCGCTTTTTTATTATGATATAAATAAGAATTCTACATATAAGAGAAAACTAAATTCCGTTTTAATTAAATCTTATAAAACCATTTAAATTAGAGACAATAAAATGACTATGTTCATACTTATAAAAAAATAAATAAAAAAGCCAAAATCAAGATTCTTCTTGACTTTAGCTTTTAATATTATGCTAATGCTTTTTTAGCTTCTTCTACTAAAGCGGTGAATGCTGCTTCATCATTGACAGCAATATCTGCTAACATTTTACGGTTGACTTCGATTCCGGCCTTTTTCAATCCATTCATTAATACAGAATAGCTCATGTCATTTTGGCGAGCTGCTGCATTAATACGTGTAATCCATAAGCGACGGAAATTACGCTTTGTTTGACGACGATCACGGAAAGCATACATGTATGACTTCATAACTTGTTGCTTAGCTGTCTTAAATAATTTAGACTTTGCTCCGTAATAACCTTTAGCTAATTTTAATGTACGTTTACGACGTTGACGTGTGACATATCCACCTTTTACGCGTGCCATGTTTTTCTTCCTCCTTTATTTCTATAAAGCTGAAATTTGTTGCTTGATACGTTTCATATCTGAAGCAGAAACTAAAGCTGATTTACGTAGTTGACGACGTTGTTTTTTAGTTTTACCGTGGAAACGGTGGGAAGTAAATGCACGTGAACGCTTTAATTTACCTGTACCTGTTTTCTTAACGCGCTTTGCTAATCCGCGATGTGTTTTTTGTTTTGGCATAATAATCCTCCTAAATTCCTACTTATTAATTATATTATGATTCTGACGATGGAGCGAGTATAGTAAACATACTGCGACCTTCCATTTTGGGTTTTGACTCAACAGTTGAAACTTCTTTAGTGTCTTCAATAAAGTCTTCCAAAACGTCTAAGCCTAAATCCTTATGGGTGATTGACCGCCCTCTAAACCGGATACTCGCTTTCACCTTATCGCCTTTTTCCAAGAACTTGATTGCTTGACGTAATTTCGTCTGGTAATCATGGTCATCAATTGAAGGACTGAGACGTACTTCTTTAACACTGACTACTTTTGTATTCTTACGTTGTTCTTTTTCTTTTTTCTGTAACTCGTAACGATACTTACCGTAATCCATAATCCGTGCAACTGGCGGATTGGCTTGTGGTGAGACGAGTACGAGATCTAAATCAAAAGATTCAGCAATCGTTAAGGCGTCTTGTAGCGATTTAACTCCAATTTGTTCTCCATTATCACCGATGACGCGCAATTCTTTAGCGCGAATTTGTCCATTAATCAATGCTTCTTTAGCGATATGAGTCCACCTCCATAATTTTTATGAGTGTCAAATAAAACAAAAAAATAGCCCGTTTATAAACGTGCCGTCTCAACCGATTTATAAAAACAGAATTCTTCTGCTCCATAAATGATTTGCCCTACATCTTCGAATGTCCGGCGAGAAACGGTTTGTTTCTACTTGTTTTCTCAACTCATATAGTTTATCACGATTTAGTAGCTAAATCAAGTTAAAGTTTTAAAATTATTAATTATATTTAGCTATTATACTAAATTGATGATATAATACTGCAGAAATCTAAAATATTAGGAGTTTTTTTAATGAACTTTAACAAAATTATAATAGGAATGGTTATGATAGGACTCTTATCCGCTTGCCAAACTAGCCCCTCCCCTGGAGATAAAGTTTCACCATCTAATTCATCTAACTATCAGACTTCACAAGAGCAATCATTACAAATTCAATCCTCTTCCACTTTTGAAAAGTCAGTTGCTGATGAAAATGAGCAAATTTCTTCTACTAAAGAAGAGATTAGAGAAACAACTTTATCCAAAACCGACAAATTAAGAAAAGCAATTATAAAAAAACAAAACAAGTCGGATGCTGATAAAGAAGAGACAAATGAAAATTTAAAAGTTTCTACTATAGAAGATCCTATCGAAAGTACCGAAGAGTTGAAGAAAGATAAGTCATCCATGGAAAATGCTGAAGAATCTGATGAAGATAAAACTACTTCCGCAAGTGATGATGAAACAACCACTGAAACTACCCAAGAAGATGAAGATGAGCAACAATCAGCTAATTTATCATTTTCCTTGAATTACGATCAATACACATCTATTCAAGAAGTTATCAAAGATTTAATTGACGAATATGGCTTTGACTCTTCTAAGCTAGGTATTGCTTATCAAAACTTTGTGAATGAAGAATCCTATTACTTAAACGAAAATGAAGCACGACATGCAGCTTCAACCAATAAAGTGGGAACTTCTGTGCTCTATCTCGATTTGATTGAAGCAGGTGTACTAAACTGGGATAGTCAACTGCCAGCTACCGAAAACGATATAGAAGAAGGCGATGGAAGGATCACCAACAGTCCCCTGCGATCATCTTACAGCTTAGAGGAATTGATTTCTAATCTTCTTGTATACTCAGACAATACAGCCTGGAACATCTTAATAGATTATTATTATAAAAATTATGGTGATTATCGTAATGACTTAATCGAATTGTCAGGCGTCAATAACAAACCGAAAGATCTAACTCAAAAGATGAACTATGCTACACCTAATATGCTAATCGGTTATCTCAATAAAATTGCTGTTGATGATAGCTATAAACCCATTATAAACTACATGTTAATCGCTCAAGAAGGACAACGATTTAAACTGTACGTTGATGACGGAATGGCTACAAAATATGGTCAATATGGTAACGGTTATCATGACACAGGCATATACTTTGAAGATGGAAAGCCTGTTTATAGTCTAGTTCTAATGACCAATGATCTTGGTACCATTGATAATTTTATGGGCGATTTAAATTTACGCGTAAATGAATGGTACCATTACCAACAAACTCAATAATAAAACATCACCCACGCAACTTCTTTACGAGAAGCTACGTGGGTGAATTTTATTTTTAACATCCATTAGCCAACAATGCTTTATACTTCATTTGCTAATTGTTCCAGAGTAAAAAAAGGAACCACTATAATACTTAGTAGGATATAGCCAGTTTGTATCCAAAAAATCCCCACATCCATCATACCGTGAAAAAGAACGGTCACTAACATTGACACTATTAAACCTAATTCAGATCTGATTTTAGGTTGTAAAAGGCGTTCAATAATATTTCTAAAGTAATGACTGAAAGCCATTATTAAGACCATAAGACCTACAATACCGTAATTAGCCAGTGTATCAATCAATAACTGATGGGCATGCATTTTCCCTTGATCTGCAAACAAATAATAAAAGGTTACATAAGTCATGGGCCCTCTGCCAATTAAGGGACTTGTTAAAAATATTTGCCATCCGGTATACCATATTGCAAAACGATCATCAAAAGCATGCGCCAAAGTAGTAAACCTAGGTAATAAATCAGGTTTAATGAATAAAGTTAAAAAGCCTCCTGCTAAAGCAAAGCCAATCAACCAAGCTATTTTAGGTTTTAAGAAAAACACCATAAGGACAATCCCAACTATACAAGTAGGAATAGACCATCTCGAAGCAGTTAAAAATAAACTAATTATATTTAAGAGGATAACTACAATCGATAGCCAACGATCAAGCGAGCGCTTAGACTTCGCCATTAAATAAATAGCCATTACTAAAACCATGGCAATGTATAGTCCATAATAGTTAGGGTTGAAAAAAGTTGCCTCCGCACGAATTTGTGGATTATGATACTTAAAAATATATAGTAAATCGTAGCCATTCATAAAAACATAATAAGTGTATTTTATAAAAGCCATTATAGCTAATGGAATAGATCCCCATGTGAAGATTTTTATTTGCTTTAATAAAAGCTGGGGAGTAATTGTCTGGAAATAAAAATTGAACAGAAAATTAAGTAAAAAAAGAACAAATGTCACAGCGACTCCGATATAATTTCTAAAGTAGATTGATATTATTAAACTATAAATCAAAAAAATAAATAGCCAACTCTGTTTACGGATTATCTGAGTCAATTCTCTTCGGTGTCGATATAAAAGATATAAGGTTGTTAAGAAAATTATTATACTACCGATATAAAAAGGAAATAAGACCGAAATTGACATCAATAAGAACAAGTTACCTTCAAGATGTTCACTTTGAATCAAATTTCTCAAGTTCATTGCCATCCACCTCCGTGACTAATATTTATTATTATAGCAAAAGATACCAAATATATTCATTAATAGATAGCTAATTTTACCTTGAAGATTACTCAGAAAGTAGTTATCATTAACCAAATAATTAAGTTTTTCACTACTAAAGTTTTACTAGCGAAAACTAGTATAAATGATTTAACATGTCACATCTTAATAATTTAATTTCTAGGAGATGCTTATGTCTATCAAACCCATTTTATTAACTACTTTTTTTTTAATATTTCTTTTCGGTTGTCAGCAGCAATCATCTTCTCCTCCTGACACTGATAATTCTATAACCACTTCGTCTGAAAGTCTTCAAACAAATCTTGATCTTAATGAAACTAGCAATGAAGAAAAAGAGCTAATTAAGAAAACAGAAACTACGTCCTATTCGAGAAACTATGATTCCTATCGTTCAGTTAATGATTTAGTAAACGACTTAATAAAAGATTATAATTACCCACCTTCTCGTTTAGGTATTGCCTACTATAATTTCGTCACGAAAGAATCTTACTTTTTAAACGAAAATATCGGTCAATATGCTGCTTCTACCAATAAAGTTGGAACAGCTGTCCTATACATCCAATTAATTGAAGAGGGAAAGCTTAACTGGCAAAGTAAATTGCCAGCTAGCAGTGATGATTTTGCGTCAGGCGCAGGAAAAATTACGAATAATCCCATTCAATCTGAATATGAACTAGAAGAACTGATTGAAAATTTATTAGTATATTCCGATAATACTGCTTGGAAAATCCTTATGAATTACTATCAAAATAATTTTGGAGACTTTAATCTTAATTTAATTGAAAAATCAGGGGCTAGTCAAAAACCTGATAGCCTCTATAACCAATATAATTATGCCACCCCTAATACTTTATTAGGTTATCTAAAACAAATTGCCAAAGAAAAAAAGTATTTACCCCTAATTAAATACATGTCTAAATCTGAAAAGAATCAACGCTTTAAACTTTATATTAGAGGTGGTATGGCTACTAAATATGGTCAGTATGATTATTCCTATCATGATACAGGTATCTACTATGAGAATGGACGCCCTATCTATGCCCTCGTCCTAATGACAGACGGAATTGGAACAGTGGATCAATTTATGGGGGAACTTAATCTTATTATCAATGAGTGGTCTCATTTTCAAATGTCTTCTCATTAAATAAATTATGAATGAAGGTTGACGATTCCTAGATTTTTTATCTGTTTTCTATTCTCAATTGGAATTGAAAGTAGATTTCGTTATAATATAAAATAGTTTAATGGCTAGCTTCCATGTTAGTCACACTGATTTAAAGGAGGATACACCATGCATATTTACTCCAAAAAACATCTAATTGTCTTTGGAAAGCTAGTCTCACTCATGCTTGTTTGCAACCTTTTCACCCTTCCCATTTTTGCTCAAGTAGAAAATTTGTCAAAATTACCAGATTTAACTATGGATATAAATAAAGCCAAGGAATACAAACCAATTCTTATGCCTGAAGATTATCCCGAAGAATTGGCAAGTTTTTTTGATAGTTCTATAAGTTCGCGATCATTTCTTGTGGTAGATGTTGACACCGGCCGTATATTAGCACAAAAAGATGCTAACATTCCTTATCCAATAGCATCTATCACCAAAATTCTCACTGCCTATCTAACTTATCAAGCAATTGAATCAGGCAAATTAGAACTTTCAAGTGAAATTGAAGCACCTAGTGAGCTTACTCAAGTTCTTTCTGATAATCCCGAGCTAACTAGTACTCCATTAATTGCTGGTGAAAAATATTCAGTGGATGATTTGTTGCACTCCTTGATTATAAAATCAGGTAATGATGCTGCTTCATTACTTATGCGAGCGGTTTACGGATCAGAATTGGCTGCCACTCAAGCAATGACTGATCAACTGCACCAATGGGGATTTAATGATTTTAAATTTTATACCACTTCTGGCGTCCCTAATGAATATATACCTGAAGATTGGCGGGTTTCAGGTTCTACTGCAAGTAACGAAAATACGATGTCTGCTCAGGACTTAGCATTAATGACTAAGTATATAATTGAAAAATATCCTCAAATTCTAGAAATCTCTTCGACAATTAATTATACTTTCAAAGAAGGTACCGATTATGAGCAAATCCTTTATACACCTAATCCTCTGTTACCCGGACAAGCTTTAGGTCGAGAGGGGATTAATGGTCTAAAAGCCGGTTTAACCGATGCAGCCGGCGATAGTTTTATTGCTACTGGCGAAGAGGGTGGTCGCGACATTATCGCCTTATCCATGGGAAATTTTATTCAAGAAGATGGAAATTATTCTTCTTCTTATGATCAATTAACACTCATTCTTGATGCTTTAGCTGAATATCCTGATTTATATCAAAATGAAAACTTACCCTTAAATCAAATCACGCAATCTAAAGTTGAAGAAAAGCTTAACGAAGCTTCTACAGATAGTGATGAAGAAAACAATTCTGAAACAATTCAAGAAGAAACTACTTTAGAAAATCGAAGAGACAATCCAATAACTAACTTTATAAAGCGATTATTTGATAATTTCAGGTAATTAAAAAAACAGTTCTCCTTTAAAGGAGAACTGTTTTTTTAATACTCATCACTATCGGCTTCTTCTAAATTACCATCCACCATTTTAAAGACTCGATCACATTTTGATATTAGTCGGGTATCGTGCGTGACCATAATAGTCGCTTTAGCTTTTTCTTTAGTCATTTTTGCTAAAATATCGACTACCTCAAAAGCACGCTCGCTGTCTAAACTGGCTGTTGGTTCATCGGCTAAGATAACAGTTGGATCATGGTAGAGAGCTCGCGCAATCGCTACCCGTTGTCGCTCTCCACCAGATAAGTCTGAAGGATATTTATTTTTCAACTCCTCTATTCCTAAAGAGTTAAACAATTCTTCTGCATGGTCTTTTTGATAAGATTGATGATTAATTTTATCTACTAGGCGCAATTGATCTTTAACTTTTAAAAAGGGAATAAGATTAGAAGCTTGTAAAATAAATCCAATTTCATCAAAGCGTCGTTTGGTTCGTTTTTTATCACTTAGTCCAGAAAAATCTTCTTCTTTTAAATAGACTTGGCCTTTTGAAGGACTTTGAAGCCCTCCAATAATCGATAATAAAGTACTTTTACCAGAACCTGAAGGGCCAATTATGGCAACAAATTCTCCTGGTTCAATCACAAAATTAGTTTGTTTCAAAGCTTGAATTGTTTTGTTCCCATCTTTGAAGCTTTTCTCAATATTTTTAATTTCTATGGCTTTCATGTTTACCTCCTAAGATATAGCTTGACTTGGATCAATGCGCACAATTTGTCTAACTGAAAGTAAACCACCTAAAACCGCAAAGACAATCATCAAGACCATTGTAATTCCAATTAATTCCCATGAAAAAGCAAAAGGAACTTTAGCGGGTAAATAGAAGGCTGTTAAAAGAGTAAATAACAAGCCAAGCAAGGTTCCAATGACCGCCATAATTAATGTTTGGTAGACTACTGAACTACCAATAAAGAAGCTTGAAATACCTTGTGCTTTCATAACACCGAAAATTCTAATTTTTTGTACAGTCAGTACATAAATAAAAATTCCTACAACAATCGCTGCGATGACAATCAGAAAAACAATAATCATTGTAAAGGTTAAATTTTGCGCTTGGTAACCAGGTAGTTTTTCAATAAAATCATCAATTTCAAAAAGCTGAAGATTATCCTTATTTTTCAACTCTTTAGTCACATCTTGATCTCTTATTAAAAGAGCCGAATACTTGCCTTGAGCTCCACGCATCCCCATTAATTCTTGGGACGTGTTGATAGTGGAGTAAAGGATTGGGGAAACACTTAGCATTTGGTCTCCTGTAAATCCGACTAGTTCCAAAGTCTGATCTTTTCCTACTAATTCAATGGTATCTCCTATTTCAAATCCATAAACTTCTTTTAACGTAGAAGTCGCAATAACTTGATAATCCTCAGTGATTTTCTTACCTTCTAGAACCTCTGGTTGAGCTAAACCATCTTCTTGGTTGCCTATTAAAGTTAAGGATAACCGCTGGTCCTCATCCTCAACTTCAGGCTCCTTGGTTTGGGCCACTAAGGATAAAATACTCACCCCTTCAAAATCAATGGCCTCAACATCTTCTAACCAATCGTCATTAATAACTGATGCATTAATACGACCATTTGCTTCGGATGACAAGACAATTTGATCAGCCTCCCAAAGATCTATAGCAGATCGGTTGGCTTGCCCTAAGCCAAATGCTAATCCCGTTAAGAAAAAAACTAAGTAACCTAATAATGCTAGAACTAAAATAATCATACCGTATCTAGCTTTTGAATGTATGATTTCTTTCCATGCTAAAAACATTTTTCTACCTCCTCAAATGAAATCTATTATACAAGACGACTAAGATAATAGCTAATAATTGACCTCCATATCACAATATATTTTTTGGACTAAAAAAACACTTAGTCTCAAATTTGTCTATAAATGACTAATAAAGACAATCTGAGAGATAAGTGTTTATATTTATATGTTTTTATTTTTTCGATTTATTATTAATATCAGCTAGAATCATTGCAATGAAATCTTCAACTGAAACCGACTCTGAATTTTCTTGACCGTAGCGACGAACATTGACACTGCCCGATTCAACTTCTTGGTCACCAATTACTAATTGGTAAGGAACTTTGGAAGTTTGAGCAGAACGAATCTTATAACCTAGTTTTTCATTTCGCAAGTCCATTTCAACTCGAACGCCAACATTTCTCAAAGCATGATAGATTTCTTCAACTTTTTCACCGTGTGCTTCGAGATTGACTGGTAAAAGAACAACTTGAATTGGAGCTAACCAAGTAGGGAAGGCTCCCTTGTACTCTTCAATTAAGTAGGCAACAAAACGTTCCATAGTTGAAACAACACCTCGGTGGATGACAACCGGACGGTGGTCATTTTGACCATCTTCCCCCACATATGTCAAATCAAAGCGTTCTGGAAGTAAAAAGTCTAATTGTACTGTGGACATGGTTTCTTCTAAGCCGATAGCTGTTTTAAACTGAACATCTAACTTAGGTCCATAGAAGGCTGCCTCTCCTTCCGCTTCAAAGTAATCTAATTCTAATTCATCCATGCCTTCTTTCAGCATAGCTTGTGCTTTTTCCCACATGTCATCATCATCAAAGTATTTCTCAGTATCCTCAGGATCACGATATGATAAACGATAACGATAATCTGTAATGCCAAAGTCATCATATACTTCGGATATTAACTGTATCACACGCTTGAACTCTTCTTTAATTTGATCAGGGCGAACGAAAATATGCGCATCATTTAGTGTCATTTCACGAACACGTTGCAAGCCTGATAAAGCACCTGATTTTTCATAACGATGCATCATCCCTAATTCGGCAATCCGAATAGGTAATTCACGATAGGAATGCACATCATCTTTATAAATCATCATATGGTGTGGACAGTTCATTGGTCTTAGAACAAGCATCTCACCGTCACCCATGTCCATAGGGGGGAACATATCATCTTGATAATGGTCCCAGTGTCCAGAGGTCTTATAAAGATCCGTTTTAGCCATAATTGGCGTGTAAACATGCTGATAGCCCAATGAAATTTCCTTATCGGTAATGTAACGTTCAATGGTACGACGGATAGTTGCTCCATTAGGTAACCAGAAAGGTAATCCTGAACCCGCTTCTGGACTAATCATAAAAATATTTAACTCTTTACCTAACTTACGGTGGTCGCGCTCCTTAGCCTCTTCACGTAACCTTAAGAACTCATCTAGATCTTCTTGTTTGAAGAATGCTGTTCCATAAACTCTTTGCATCATCTTATTATCGGAATTTCCACGCCAATAAGCCCCAGCGAGTGATAGAAGTTTAAAAGTTTTAATCTTACCGGTTGAAGGCACATGAATTCCACGGCATAAATCAGTAAAATCTTCTTGCGTATAGACGGTAATAATTTCATCTTCAGGTAGATCATTAATTAATTCTTGCTTATACGGATCTTCTTTAAAAATATCTAAAGCTTCCTGACGTGATACGACCCGCCGTTCTATTGGATAATTGGCTGAAATAATTTTTTTCATTTCCTTTTCAATCTTAGGTAATTCATCTTCCGTGATGGGCTCTGGTTTGTCAGTATCATAATAGAAACCTGAATCAATAGCAGGTCCTACACCAAAGTGAATACCTGGATACAAACGTGTCATAGCATGCGCCATTAAGTGAGCAGTTGAGTGGCGCATAATTTGAAGTGCTTCATCACTTTTATTAGTGATAATTTCAATTGACCCATCCTTTTCAATCGGTCGATTATGATCAATAATCTCACCTTCAAACTTTCCTGCTAAGGTTGCTTTAGCTAGGGAACGTGAAATAGATTCTGCTACTTGCATAGGGGTAATTCCTGATTGGTATTCTCTTACTGCACCATCTGGTAAAGTTAAATGAATTGTTGACATATATTTTTCCTCCTCCGTACTATTGAAACTTAAAACAAAACGTCCCATTGGCTAGTAATAGCCAATGGGACGTGTATTCGACGTGGTTCCACCCAAGTTCATTATCTAATCGATAATCTTGTAGAGTTAACGCCTCCGACGTCTCGACTTACCACTCATGCTTAGGTCGAGCTTTTAAGAAGGGGTAAAGCTAATTATCATTAAGGTCTTCCAGCAAACGACCTCTCTCTTGAAATGAGGGAATTAAACTCCATGACTTCTCATTAATTTCTTATCTTGAGTTAGATTTATTAAACCATCAATTTCAAAAAATTGCAAGAATTAGTTTCTTAATTGCATCAATCTGCCTATCCCAGTTAAATTAGCTAAAATACCTAAAACCATAGGAAACAATAAGATCGTTTGTTTCTCCACAAAGTAATAAAGTCCTGCTACAGTTACTTGAATAATCAGTGAAATAACTAAGACTAACAGTATAAACCGTTGCTCTTTTTTAAAGTCTGTTGAATTGAATCCATTTCTCATACATCGATTTCCTCTCTTTAATAAATTAGCGGTCAGATAAACGACGGTTCTCTCCTGTCAGTTGCCATTCCTTAGTTAAAAATTTGATTCTTTCCATAATTCTTGCTGCTTTAGTTACATCGGAAGCATTGCGACTAGACGCTAAATGGACTTCTAACTCTGCCATCGTAAAATTCGAAGTAAAAAATGTCGGTAAAGACTCTTTCATCCGATGTTCTAGAACAACACCTAATAAATCATCTCTTAACCAAGCCGAATTCGACTCCGCCCCAATATCATCGATAATCAGAATTGGTTTCTTCTTAATTTGTTCCAGCATTATAAATAACTGATTATCTTGCCCAATCAAAGCTTTCATTTCAGTCGTAAAGGTTGGGTAATGAATCATCGACACTTGATAACCCAAACTAGCTAGAGCATTAGCTAAAGCTCCTAATAGATATGTTTTTCCAACACCAAAAGGTCCGGAAATGTACATCCCTCTTGCTTGCCGAAGATTGACTTTAATATCTTCAATAAAAGTTGTGACTGCTTCCATCAATATTAATCGCTGTGGACTGGTTAAGTCGTAATCTTCAAGCTTTGCTCTTTGCACATCCAGTGCCATCATCCGATTATCAATTAAAGCAGCTGCTTTTCTTTGAGCCTGTTGATGTAAATAACTTTGAGTGGGAACATACGTGACATCTATATAGTTATAATTAATAAATAATTCCGGTGTAAAACCAGGGTTTTGCCCTTCTTTACCTGCTTCCATGGCTTCTTTTTCCATCCTATACTCATTGAGTTTAGACAAAGAATTCATAATCATTTCTTGTGAAATTTTTTCTTGATTGGCATTGATAAAATCCTTAATAGCAGGATAGTTGAGAAGCACTCTTGTCATTTCTTGACTTGAAGCAGATTGGGGTATTTGATTTTCAAAGTCTTTCATCACCTGTTTGATGGATTGCATCTTAATCTTCCCCCTTATTTAATAAATTCTCTAGTCTTTTACGAATTTCTTCTTCTTTTAATTGTGACGAAGGTTTGACCTCGATATCTTTTAAATCTTCATCTATCTGATTGGACGATGGATTCTTGTCATTGATTAAAAGTTGTCTTGTACTATCATTTTCATGAGACCTTGATTTTATATTTTGCTGTTCCTTCAACCAACTGGGAACCAACTCTTGATACTTGTTGTTGTTAGACCAAGTATTTTTTGATGATTGGACTTTTTTCTTATTTTTTATATTATTTTGTTTTTCTTTAAAAAGACGCTGCTTATGTAAAAATTCTAAGGCCTCTGCAGGGGTGGATAATCCTTCTTTTTGCCACTCATTAGCCAATCGATTCGATCTACCTTTTTCAAAATTCGCATGCCCTTCCATCACAATTAAATAATATACTAAAAAATTCAATACAGCTTCCGGTAGACTTGATTTTTCAAGTAATTCTTTTAAATAATAGTGCTCAGAACTCGTAGCAAATCCGCCCGCTTCTTCTTTGACTTGACTTAAAAATTCATTTGGATTCATTTGCTGACAAATAAGTATGATTTCAATTTCTTGATCCGTAAAGTTTGGATAGTTGGTTCTTAAATCATTTTTCAAATTAGCAAATTCTTCATGACTTTGTTTGATTGACTGATCGTCTTTTTGGTCATGCCCTTGGCGCTTCTTGAAGTATTGATGTTTTGCTGCATAAGTTCTTAACAATTCAAGATCGATTTGTTGCGTAACTGGACTTTGAGCGAGTTTTACGACTTGAGCCATAGCCTCTTCTTCCAATCCATAAAATTGACTTAAGCTAGCTACTTGTGTCAAAACAGCTTGACTTAAAACTTCTTTACTGACCTGCTTACTAGATAATATTTGGTAAAAGAAAGTTAAATCAAATGTTTCTTGAAAAGTATCCTCATTTAGCTCAAAAGTTGAGTACTGGTCCTGGAATTGCACTCCTTCTGTAGCTTCTTCTACTTCACTTCGATGAAAGTTTTCGTTTTTAGAACTTATAACTTCAGAAAATGGCAAAGTGATTTCACTTAGTTCTGTCTGCCCTAAATCTTCTTTTTTCCACAGACGAATCAAGCCATAGTATGACTCATCTCCTATTTGATTAAATAAAGCCAACGATAATTGCGGATGTTTAAAAAAATGTTCTACTGATAAAGGCATCTGCATTTCATAAAAAATAGTTTGCCGTGTATAATCATCATGTGACTTTTCATCTCGATAAGTCCTTATTAGGTTCACAGCTTCTAAATGAATGCGTGCTTGATTAAAATCTCCTATGCCCATATTAAGAATAGGTAATAAGCGAGAATGCATCATCCGATAGGTCCAATTAAGTTTTTCTCTCGGTTGATGAGCCAAAGTTAAATATAAGCCGACTGCATCGGTTCCAATAATCGGTTGATAAAGTTGAGTTAAACATTGCAGTTGCTGAAACGATAAAGGTAGACCTAATTTGACTTGATAAGGTTGATAGGGATTAATTTGTAAGACCATGATCATCTTGCTCTGATGTTTTAGAATGTGGCGTTAGGGCTTCAAGTTCTTTAATAAACATTTCACGCGATTGAAATTCACGATATACCGAAGCAAAGCGAATATAGGCCACTTCATCTAATTCCATTAGTAAAGGCATTACAAATTCACCGATATCCTTACTAGCAATTTCTTGTTCACAAACTTCACGAATTTTGTTCTCAACGCGACTGACCACATCCTCCATTTGCTCGCGACTAATCGGTCGTTTTTCTGCCGCTCTAACAATTCCGCGCAAAAGCTTATCACGATTAAACTCTTCACGTGTTCCATCACGTTTAATCACTAATAAAGGTGTTCTTTCAATACGCTCATAAGTATTAAAGCGAAAGCCACATGACATGCACTCTCTTCTACGTCGGATAGACGCACCGTCTTCTGCAGGTCTAGAATCAATTACTTTAGATTGTTGCTGATGACATTTAGGACATTCCATCAAAGCTCCCCCTTTCTATATACATGTATTAAAATCGTTTCTAATTCTATTATAGCTTATTTAATAAGTCTTGTAATGCTTGATTAACTTGTTCTGCGACTGTCTCTTTATCAAATTGGGTATCTATGACAAAATCAGCCTTTCCAGTTTTTTCGATAGTAGGTATTTGACTAGAGATTTTCTTTTGTGCCATTTCTCGATCAATTTGATCTCTTTGAATTAAACGTTCTAATTGCGTATGATAAGGCGCATAAATCACCCATACTTGGTCAAAGAAAGTATTCCAACCCACCTCATATAATAAAGGCACTTCAATAAATATAATCTCTGCCTCTTCATCCAAGCTAGCTATTTGCTTTTTAGTTTCTGCAAGTATTAAGGGATGCATAATACTATTAAGATCGGCTAATGCTGAAGGATCACCATAGACAATCGCTGATAATAATTGCCGATTTAAATGACCTGAATCCAATAAAATTTTTCCAGAAAATCTTTCAACCAGCTTGTTTAGTCCTTCACTATTTGGCTCAACTACTTGTCTTGCTATTTGATCAGTATCAATAACCGGATAATTAAAATTCTTAATTATTTGGGCCACGGTTGATTTTCCTGTCGCAATGCCTCCTGTTAAAGCAATTAAAAACGCCATTTTATCCCTCCTTTTGAGTTGCTGCCAATTATTCTGTCTAAGCAAAATGTTTCTGACAGCTTGGACAGTAATGTGTGCCTCTTTGAGCCAATTGTTTTTTTTCTATGGGAGTGCCGCAACCGAAACAAGGCTGTCCCTTACGACCATATACTTGTAAAGATTGTTGGAATTTACCTGCTTGTCCTAAACTATTGCGGTAAGTTCGAACAGATGATCCTCCCGCCTTAACCGCTTCAGCAATTACCTCAATGATTGCTTGATGTAGATCTTGTATATTACTTAGTGGAATAGACCTTGCCAAACTAGCTGGATGGATTCCTGCTCTAAATAAGGACTCATCAACATAAATATTTCCTAAACCTGCCACTGTTTTTTGATCCAAGAGAACAGGTTTAATCATACGATTTATTTTGGATAGGTCTTTTTGAAAATTTGTTACATCAAACTCATTTTCTGTGGGTTCTGGACCTAAATTCTTGTCAAGGAAATAATTTTCCAGCTCATTTTTTGCTATTAGCTCAATCCGACCAAACTTTCTAACGTCATGGTAGTTCAATAAAGTTCCATCAGTGAACATAAATTCGACATGAGTGTGCTTATCTTTTTGATAAGATGCCAATTGATCTTTAGGAGTGTGCTGATATTTACCTTCCATTCGCAAATGCGAAATCATAACTTTATCGCTAAGAATAAAAATTAAGTATTTTCCTCTTCGTTTGACTTCAATGATTTTTTGGTTGATTAACTGAGTAGCAAAAGATTTTACTTCTTCATCATTTTCAGCACCTACTATTCTGGGCCAATAAACATTTACTTTTTTGATGGTCTTTCCTTGAACCAACTGATTCAATCCAATCATGACAGCATTCACTTCTGGTAATTCCGGCATTTAACCCACTCCTAAATTGATATCTGCTTTTATTTTATCATGAATGAAGAACTTTGTCGGTTATGTCGAATAGTAAAGTTCATATAATCTTATTTTAAAAAAACCACCTAGGATTAGGTGGTTCAAAATTTTATTTTGCTTCTAAAATGATGACATCCATGCTTGAAAGATCACTTTCAATATAGCCCGATGCAAGATATTTTTCAATTACCCGTTTTTCTTCTGATTGACCTTCTAAAACTGGTCGGTTAAAAACAACATAATCAATAGTAGGATCTACTTCTCGATTATTATGATAGAAAAGGTCATAAAGTTCTGCAATCTTTGATAAAGGTGTCGTATAGGAGGATACCGTCACAACTCTACTATTTTTTGGAACTTTATCTAAAGTTTTTTGAACCGATTGATAAAACTCAGTGTTATCTTGGTAGGATCGATAATCATACTTTCTAGGACTCATCAATGTTATGAAAAATGAAAGACTTGCTAATATTGATAAAGTGATGAAAAATCTAGATAATTGTTCAAACGAGAACTTTTGGGTTCGAAACGGATATTCTTTTTTTCTTTGCCAATGTTCAATGGTAAGGATAGACATAAAAAGAATAAGTGTGCTCGAACCAAAGTGATATTGTTTAAATAAATCGACTTGATAAGGCCAGTTACTGACAAGATTGATGATTAAAAGGGGTAGCAATAAAATATAAGGGCGCCATGAAACTTGCATCAAAGGTAAGAATGCCTGGCTTGCAAAAATAATCAAAAGATACTTTAACTTTTCATAAGTAAAAATGCTTGCTAGTGAAAATGCTGGGTTTTTTATAGCATTAAAGGCAGCATGGATTAAGCCCTCTTGATCTGCCAGCATAAAATTGGCAAAGCGACTAGTCATTGCCCCAGTTCCAAAGTGTCTTAGCCAAATAATAGCAAAGAGAAAATACACTATTGGCATAATAATCTGAAGTCCCAGTATTTCTTTTTTTACCTTAGCCGTTTGAGGCCAAAGATTTTGTATTAAAAAGAAACCTCCAATACTTATTACATAAACAATCGCATCTTCTTTGACTGATAATAAAAGTATAGTTGCTACAGCCATATTCCACCTAGATTGACTAAGGTTGGCATAAATTAACCATAAAACTAATGGTGCTAA
Organism: Facklamia sp. 7083-14-GEN3; assembly: GCF_024742075.1. Lineage (GTDB taxonomy): Bacteria > Bacillota > Bacilli > Lactobacillales > Aerococcaceae > Facklamia. The sequence continues at coordinate 206,923 of NZ_JANSGD010000002.1, forward strand.
AAAACAATTTTCATGATAATCATAAAATTGTCCGCTAGTCAACGATGGCATCCACAAATAGAGCAAAAGAAAGACAATTCGATACTTCACATTCCACTTTAACTGACTAAGTACCAGATATAAAGGTATGACTCCTGACATTACAATGAGTACTTGAAGCGCTTGAATGGTTAGAGGACTCGGTAATAGCCAATAAATAGGCAAGATTAAATAATGAATAGGTGATAGATGTACTGCAAAGTGAGACAGCCTCTCTCCTCTTTCTAAAGTTGTAATAGGTCCCATCCCATTCGCCATACTCTCAAACATCTGCGAAAAAATCCCCATATCATAAGTTGGTGAAGCATAGACTAAAACTCTAGCGATTACCCATAAGCCAACTGTAGATGCATATAACATAATGGACAGGAAGAATATTGCCCATAAACTTCCTGGCTTTATTCTTAAATTTAATCGTTCTAGAAGACTCCCACGATTGAAGAAGTAAGCTAAAATAACACTTAAAATAAATAATAATAATAAGTTTTTATCCATTAACGGACTATTTATCATAAAAGTTTCTTCATTCATAAAAACAGCCAAATAAATGAAGCGTATCACTAAGATAAAAGCTCCTCCCAATACAATAGATTGTTTCTTAAGTCTATTGAAAAAGAGATAACTATAGTAGGTCATTAAAAGAAAGAAGGTCCCCATGACTATCACCAAGGTTGAGCTTTGCCATGTAAAGAATAAAGAAAATATTACTAGGACAACAGTAAAAAATTCTCCTCTTAACTCTTCTCTTGAAAAATGAAAATCACCAGCTAATAAAAGTGAAAAAACTAAAACAAGCAAACTTAAATAAGAAAATATGGACACTTGGTTATCCAAATTAACTAAGACATTGAGATCGGGATACATCAAGAAGTTTAAAATTGCCGTTATTAAATAGGCTGATAGAAGGTGAAAGCCAAGTGTCCAAGAAATAGTTAAAGATTTTTTCTGATCCATCTTGAAATTTACTCCTCTACCTCAATATCATTCATTGGGTCTTTTTTAATTTCAGCCTTTTCAATCTGCTGGTCAGTAGGACAGTTTTCTACTGAGCGACAAACTTTTTCTTTATTTAATGGCTCATCATTTAAGTTAAACATTAATAGCTTGCCGTACTTTCGCTCTAGAAGAGCCCAAGCAAGTAAGCTTAAAACGGACAAGCTAGTAATGCCTGCTCCTAATAAAAGACCTCTCGGCTGAAAAACCATTTCAATTTGATGATTGCCGGGTTCTACTTGAAAGGCCAAAAGAGAATCCCATATTTTTTCGTCTTCTACAAGTTCTCCATCAACCTTCACTTGCCATCCTTGGTCATACGGAATAGAAGTAAAGACCCAAGGGCTATCTTTAATCGTTATCGAACCTCTCACATAGTTAGAGCCCCACTCTTCTATTTCTATGGCTTCTGACTGACGGTCTTCGATTAATTGGTTAACCTTAGTTTCATCCATTTGATATATCTTCAGATCTGTCAAATTGAATTGTCGATCAGCCTTAATAATAATCTCCAACTCTTGTTCTTGACCTTTGGCTTGATGAGCAATATTAAAGACTTGATTGGTTCCGAATTTAGATCGATAATCGTAATTCTGCCCATTTAATAAAATGTCGACTTCCCCCTTATAAGTTGATAAACTTCGTGGAATATCCACATAATAGGAATCATCAGTAGTTGGAGTAAAAGTCAATTTCATTGAGCCATCCAATGTATTATCTTCACGAGAAAAGATTTGATCTCCTGATTGTGTTGCTCCATGAATTAAGTTAGTTAGGGTCATCTTGGTCTCAACCAGTTTGAAAATTTCTGTATCATCTGATAAGAGAGCTTGAGCAATCGCATTTTGATTAGCAATCGGACGATTTTCAATTAAATTCAATTGAGCCAGCTGATTACTTACGCCAAAAGCAATCGGCAATGTTTTAGGAGTTTGGAAAATGGTAAATCGATCGGTTTCATCTACCTTATTAGCCTCACTAGTAATATCTAGGCGTGTCACATCTGTTGGAAAAATATAAGTCTGATCAATAACAGCTTGATCATCACTTGAAAAAGGTTCATTATTTACGAAGTACTTCACTCCTAATAAAGCATCAGTTAAAGGTGTTCCATAATAGTAAATAGATGCATCAATCGCTGAGTTACCTAATTCTTCAAATAAATCTCGCGTAGACCCTTCTAAACTAGAAGTGAAAGTTGTCATTCCAGGATAATTGAAAGTCATTGGATCGTTTTTAGAACGATAAAATGTTTTAGAAATACGGTAAAAATCGCTTTTGTCTGGACGAATTCTATCAATCGATTCTTCAATGACATTCAGCGCATTTTCAAATTTAAAGGCATTGTTATGATTGAGTCTACCCTGTGAAAGGTAGGCATTGGCACTTAACTCCCCAAAACTTAATAATAAAACTAGAAGCCATTTTAAGTTAGGCTGTTTTACTAAGTATAGAATCAACCACATTAGTCCAAAAATAAGGGCAGAAGCTTGTCTTTGTTCAGGAGTTAGGAAAGAATATTCCTTTACCATCACAACAGACTGAATTAGAAGGGCGATAGCTATTCCGATGAAAACTTCCTGGCTTTCAATCACTTTATCCTTGAGTCCTTGATAAGCTAATAAGATAAGGAAAAAGACTAAAATCCAAGAAAAACGGTAGAAAAAGCCCGCTGGATTTTGTCCCATATGCCAAATCTTGCTGGTGAATTCATGGGTCATAGAAAAGAAGAAGATAGTTAAAACAATAGCGCTCGCCCATTTATGACTGGTTTTAATTGTTTTCGATAAGAAATAACTGATCACTCCCACCAATGCTAATGAGCCTACATATATGTTCGGTAAATTCGGTCCTGCTGACCAAGACTCATTATCAAAAGCCCCAATCATTAACTTAGAAAAAATATCTAGGGGATTGATTTGTAATTTCCAGTCAAAAGTCATTGTCGATTCCAAAGCAGCTTTAGAAAAGAGTAAGTTATAAATGTTGGGCACTAATAATAGAGCTGACAGTCCAATTGCTATTAGAGAAAAGATACCTAAGCGGAGAACATTTTGTCCTAAAAATTTAAAATAATGGTTTTTATGTTCTTGGTAATGTTGATTAAACAAATAATAAAAACTATAGAATAAAATAAACAGACAAATCATATAGCCCATATAGTATTGAATAATCATAGTCGAAGCCAAAAGAAAAATATAAGCATAAGGCTTTTTGTCATCCAGTACATTTTCTAATGCTACCAGTAGAAGAGGCATTAGCCATAATGCATCCATAAAAATGGGTGTCATTTGATAAGACACAGCGAAACCATTTAAGGCATAGGCAGTAGCCAAAATTATAGTCAAATAAGGTCTTGTTTGGCCATCATGACGTTTAATAAGATAGTAAGCCATGGATAAGCCCATAGCTCCATACCGCAACCATACCGATAAGAATATAGCGTAGGTTATCCATTTCATGGGTAAAATTAAATAAAATATGTTGAAAGGACTCATTAAGTAATAAGCCCAAGCCCCAATCATATTGCCTCCAATTGATTTAGTAAAAGAATAAAACAAGGCTCCAAAATCAGCTGAATAAAAGGCTTTTCGCATAAAGATATATAAATCAATAAATTGCTGATTAAAGTCGATGGCTAAGAAAGACTTTTCTCCAAAAGGGAAGAAATCATTAATGAACCACCCTATTAGCATCAAGGTCAAAGGAGCCAAGCCGCTCATTCCATAAATCCATGTTTTTTTGTTCATTCCTGGTCTCCCTTCTTAATATTGCTTTCTTCAATAATATAATGGGGTCTTCCCTTTACTTCATAAAATATTTTACCAATATACTCACCTAAAACCCCAATGGAGACTAATTGAACGCCTCCAAAAAACACAATCGTAAAAATAGTCGTAAAATAACCCGATACCGCTTGACTCGGATCACTAAAATAGTTAAAAAGTAACCATAAAATATAGAGTCCGGCAATTGCAATACAAGTTAAGCCCAAGCCAAAAATCATTCTTAAGGGATGATTAGAAAAAGATAGGATTCCATCTAAAGCGTAGTTTAAAGACTTTTTGAATGACCATTTTGTTTGACCTGCTTCTCGCAATTCATTTTCATATTCAATGACTGTTTCCTTAAATCCTATCCAAGAAAATAATCCCTTAGAAAAACGGTTATATTCTCTCAATGAGGTAATAGCATTGATAGCCGGCCGTGATAACAATCGAAAATCTGATACACCATCAGTCAATTCGACATCCATCATGGTGTTGGCAACTTTATAAAAGAGTTTTGCAAAAAAACTGGTCGTTTTCCTTTCGCCTGCACGACTTCGCTTAGCATTTACTACATCATAACCTTCTTGATATTTAGCAATCATTTCTTTGATTAAACTTGGCGGATTTTGTAAATCTCCATCCATAATAATTACAGCCTCTCCACTGGCATAATCAAATCCGGCTAACATTCCAGCCTCTTTACCAAAATTGCGACTAAAGGAAAGATATTTAACCCGCTCATCTTGTTTAGCAATTTGGCGCATCAATTCTAAGGTATGATCGGAGGAGCCATCATCGACATAAAGTAATTCAAATTCGATCTCAGCCATTTTTCTCAATTCTTCACTTAAAACATGGTGAGTCTTTTCAATCATTTCTTCTTCATTATAAAAGGGAATCAAAATTGTTATTTTCATCTATTGATTGCCTCCCTTCAAAATAAATCTTACGTGTCACAAAATTAAAAATCATCACAGCGACACCAATCAGCACTTTAGAAAACATTACATCCCATTTGAGCCAATCCACAAAGATTACCAAGCCAAGTAAGGTAATTAACAATCCGACAACACTCAAAATGAAAAAAGCCAGGAATTCTTTATGTCGATCTCCCGCTTCAAACTTACTTTTAAAAACAAATTTCATAGACAGGTAATAGTTATAAAAGGTTGCTACTACAAAAGCAATGGTTGCGGCAATATGGTGGTTAATACCCAATTGATAATTAAGTAAATAGAGGATTCCCATATCTAATAAGGTAGCTGTCCCTCCAACAAAAACAAAACGAATGATTTGCTTCATTAATTTTATCATAATTTCCATCCTTTTCTTTTACGTACACCAATTATTATATACTAAGAGGGGGGGACTTTCATCCTAGCTTAGAAGCTTCAAGATATTTTAAAGATTTTGTCTTAATATCGACACAAAAAAGACGATTGATTGTCAATCGTCTTTTGTTATCACATTTTATAAATTGAAGCTTTTAATAAATTTACGCTAAAAATGCCAAAAGGTTTGAAATTAATATCCCAATAAAAGTTCCCGTACTTACACCTATTAAGGCCATTAATACTGCAATAGGCACTAAAGATTGGGAATAAGCTGCTGCTAAAACAGGAGCAGATGCTACTCCACCTATATTCGCTAATGAGGCCACTCCACAAGTGAACAAGTCCAACTTGAAAAGCTTAGCTATAATTAACATTAATACGCCATGAACTAACAAGATGACAAAACCAGTTAAAATGTAAGCTGGTGCTTGGGTTAATTCGGCAAAGTTTGAAGTGGCTGCAATTAAACCAATTAATAAATATAACAAAACATTGGATAGCTGTGGAGCACCCGGAATCTTACCTAAAGGTGTCATAGCGCAAGCTAAGCCAATAAAAGTAATAATAATGATTGTCCAGCCGGTTTCAAAGTTACCGGGTAAGTAGCCAGCTATTGTTTGTGCTAGGGCAGTAAAACTAAAGGCTAAACCTAATAACAGTAGAATATGATGATGCTCGATGGCTGTACTAATTTTATCAAATTTAATAGTTAAATTTTCATTTACTTTATCAATCACAGAGGTGTCAGCCTTCGTCCATTTATTAAACTTTTTGGCAAAAGGAACCATAGCCAACAAGAACATTATCCACATTGAATAATCAATCGAGTCAATTAAAAGAGTGTATCCCATACTCTCACTGTTAAGATTTAATGATTCCATAACAGCAGACATATTTTGGACGCCACCTACCCAACTACCTGCTAGAGCACCTAATGTTAATGGAGCGTCAGGCGATAAAATACCTTTAAATAAAGTAAAAGAAACAACAAATCCAATTGTTATAGTTAAAGTAGCAGAGAAGAAAGATAAGATCATCTTCCATCCTAACTTAGCGATATCTCTTAAATCCGCACGTAATAGCATTAGGAAAATCATGGCTGGAAGAATGGCATCTTTAATTGCCCCTCTAGCTCCTAAAACTTCTTCTCCTTGCCAAAAACCAAAGGTTGAAAATAGCATAGTTCCAAAATAGACTATTATCAGTGCTGGCACATATGTAAAAAACTTAGAATCCTTATACTTGCTTTCGAGCCAAACCATTACACCTATGAAAAGTAACATGAAGGCGATAAAGTGAAATCCATTCGTAATCATAAAAGACCTCCTTTTTATTTCCACCGATTGATAACGCTTTCACAGTGGTTGGCTTTATTTTATATTAAATCAAAAAGTGCGTCAATAATTAATTTAAGTTTCTCGATATAATAAAATTTAGTTAACTATTTACACATGATAAACAAGAACTCACAACTAAAATTCTTAAGAACTTTCACATCTTAAAAATTTGATGGTTGTGAGTTTATTTCTAATTATTTAAGATCCAACCACGAATCTCCATAATGATAGTCCACTTTAAGAGGTACACTCAAATCCGCTGCAGCTCCCATTACTTCCGGCACAATTTGAGAAAGTCGATCCATTTCTTCTTCGGGTCCTTCAAGTATTAATTCGTCATGTATCTGTAAAATCATACGTGATTGAAGACCTTCTTCTTTCAAGCGTTGATCTAAATGAACCATAGCCACTTTAATAATATCAGCAGCCGACCCTTGAATAGGTGAATTCATCGCCGTCCTCTCTGCAAAAGAGCGAACGTTAAAGTTTGATGCATGTATATCTGGTAAATAACGCCGACGATTGAATAAGGTCTTAACATAACCTTGCTCCTTAGCTTGTTCTACAATTTCTTCCATAAATTTTTGAATACCTGGAAACATTTCAAAATAACGGTCAATAAAAGATTTAGCTGCTTTACGCGTAATATTCAAGTTTTGAGACAACCCATAATCCGATATACCGTAAACAATTCCAAAGTTAACTGCCTTTGCTTGACGGCGGTGGTCCGAATCAACCGCTTGATCTTCAACAAGTTTAAAGACGCGTCTAGCTGTAGCAGAATGGATGTCCTCATCATTGATAAAGGCTTTTTGCATATGTTTATCTTGAGATACATGAGCTAAAACGCGTAATTCAATTTGTGAATAATCTGCACCAAATAACTTCCAACCCTTTTGACTAGGCACAAAGGCTTGACGCACTAGCCGTCCTTCTTCGATTCGGATGGGTATATTTTGTAAGTTAGGATCAGTGGATGAAAGACGTCCTGTTTGAGTTAAGGTCTGGACAAAACGTGTATGAATCTTCCCATCTTCTTTAATATACGGTGGTAGGCCTGCTAAATAGGTCGACTGTAATTTGGCAATCTGTCGATAGGCTAAAATGGCTGGAACAATAGGATGCTTATCTTTCAACTTTTCCAAAACATCAGCCGCTGTAGAATAACCGGTTTTAGTTTTCTTGATGACAGGCAGGCCTAAGTCTTCAAAAAGAACGACACCCAATTGTTTAGGAGAATTCAAGTTAAAAGTTGAACCAGCCATGTCATGAATTTCTGCTTCCATTTTTTGCATTCGAATTTGAACTTGCTCATTTTTTTCATCTAAAGTTGAACGATCAACCTTTATTCCACGTATTTCAATCTTGGCTAAGGTCTGAGCCAATGGTAACTCTATTTCATAATAAAGGTCTGTCATCTCTAGCTCTTCTAAACGATTTTCTAATGGTTGATAGACTGCTTTTAAAGTTTGCAACTTATTAGCTAAATGTTGGTAAAATTGTTCTTTATCTTCAGGTAACCCACGTTTGGCCCCCTTACCATAAATCGCTTCATCGTATTGCACAGTCACTGGCAAGTTTAATAGATTAGCCACATCCGCAAGTTCTTGATTGTTTTTTGTATCAATTAAATAAGTGGCTATTAGAACATCCATCATTATTCCATTAATTTGTGTATCGTAACGGGAAGCGATGACCGCTTCCCGTTTGTAATCGAAAAAGATTTTTTGCTTGTCTTCATCAGCTAACCACTCTTTAAAAACTTGACTGCTAAAAGCTAAGTCTTCAGGAAGGATGTATAATTGATTCTGTTTAAAATCCAACCAAGCGACCGCCTTAATAGGAGCAAAGTGATAATTATCCTCTAGGATTTCACTGTAATACACTGCTTGATCAGGTAAGATAGTACTTTCAATCTGGTCTGCTGACTCGATTACTTGGATGGAAATTTCAGGTAAATCTTCTGCTGCTTCATGAATCGTATTCGACTCCCCCTGTTCAACTTGCAAGTCTTTCAAGAAGGATTGGAAGTCCATTTGACGATAAAACTCAGCTAAAGCTTGGTAATCTGGTTGCTCCAAAAGTGTTTCCTCAATTGTCAATTCTATCGGTGCATCATGAAGGATACGGGCTAAATCTTTACTCATCCTTGCATTCGCTTCATCATTAATAATGTTTTCTTTCATCTTAGAAGCTTTCAACTCATCTAAGCGATCATACATAGCTTCTACTGAACCAAACTGATGAAGTAATTTGAGTGCTGTCTTCTCACCCACTCTAGTGATACCTGGGTAATTATCAGATGAATCCCCCATGAGACCTTTCATATCAATAATTTGTAAAGGCTCAATCCCCCATTTATCTTGAATTGATTGAGGGGTGTATGCTTCTAGGTCAGAAACACCTTTGCGCGTGATATACACAGTCGTTTTATCACTGGCTAATTGCGTTAAATCTTTATCCCCAGATAGGACAATGACTTGATCTGCTTGGTCTGCTTGATAAGCAAGAGTCCCTATAATATCATCCGCTTCATAATTACTTAAAACATAATGTTTAATACCATAGGCTTCTAACAGCACACGAAAATAAGGCATCTGCTCTTTAAACTCAGAGGGTGTCTTTTGGCGGCCACCTTTGTAGTCCTGATATTTTTCTGTCCGAAAAGTGCCACCACTCTTATCAAATGCTACTAAAACATGGGTTGGCTTAAATTGAGTCAAGACATTATCTAACATTCTCTTAAAAGTGAAAAGAGCATTAGTATGAAGGCCTGATCGATTTTTAAAACGTTCAATATCAAGAATTGAAAAGAAAGAACGAAAGGCTAAGCTCGATCCATCAATTAAAAGTATGGTACGTTTTGACATTGTGTCACTCCTTTATTTATGCAAAAAGCCAACGAATTCGCTGGCTTTAAGAATCAAATTACTTTATAAATTTTTTACATGCAGGCTCGCATAGGCTGTTTCAAATTGACGGGCTAGATGATCGATATCTCCCGCTCCCATGAATAAGAGGACTTCATCTTTATAATCCATAAGCGGTGAAAGATGATCTTTAGAAATAATTTCAACTTTTTCATTAATCATGCTAGCTAAATCTTCAATTTTGACATCGCCTGATTGTTCTCTAGCTGAAGTAAAAATATCAACCAAATGAACATGATCTGCAATTGACAGAGCTTCAGCAAATTCATTAAGCAAAGCGACAGTACGACTGAAGGTATGGGGTTGGAAGATTGCTACTACCCGTCGGTTCGGATACTTTTGTTGAGCCGCATCTATCGTTGCTTTTATCTCGCTTGGATGATGGGCATAGTCATCAATAATAATTAAATCTTCAACTTGTCTTACTGAAAAACGACGTTTTACTCCTTGGAAGCTTGCCATTTGTTCTGCAATATCTTTAGCCTTAAATCCTTCTAAATAGAGTAAAGTAATAACCGATAATGCGTTTAATATATTATGCTCGCCATAAGCAGGAAGATGAAAATGACCGAATTTTTCTCCTTTAATATAGACGTCAAAATCTGATCCTTCCGGCGTACGTTGAATATTATCAGTATAAAACTCATGGTTAGAATTGAGGCCATATCGATAAACAGCTACGTTTGATTGCAATTTAGATAAAAATGGGTCATCTCCCCATGCGATAATTCCTTTTTTCGCTTGGTGGCTAAAATCATTAAAGGCTGAAAAGACATCTTCAATGGATTGATAATAGTCTGGATGATCAAAATCTATATTGGTGATAATCGCATAGTCAGGTTGATAGGCCATAAAATGACGACGATATTCACAAGCCTCTAAGGCAAAATAGGTAGAACCTTCATCTCCAAAACCAGTCCCATCACCAATGAGATAAGATAGTGGTGCTAGTTTTTTTAAGGTGTGAGCCAGTAGGCCAGTCGTAGAAGTCTTACCGTGTGAACCTGTAACAGCAATTGAAGTGTATTGCTTTAATAAGTCACCAATAAAGGTATGGTAGCGATGAATAGGTAGACCTAATTCTCTCGCTTTCACTAACTCAGGGTGTTCATCATTAAATGCATTGCCGGCTATAATCGTTTGCCCCGCTTGTATATTATCGGCTGAAAATTCTAGAATTTTGATGGATTGATTTTCTAATTCTTGTTGTGTAAAGAAATAAGTAGCTACATCACTACCTTGAACATGGTAGCCTTCACCATGTAAAACCAAAGCAAGGGCAGACATACCAGAGCCTTTTATTCCCACAAAGTGATACACTGTATTTTTATCTAACATTATTCATTATCCTCCTTAGTAAACAAGAGAAAGGATTGCTTATCTTTTACTAAACGTTTGAGTATCTGACGGTCAACTTTTTTCATAGACAAACGTTCTTGATGCCCTTCTTGCATCCGCTGAACAGCTCTCAAGGAATGATCAATATTATCTAAACGTTCTTCTATTGGTCGATTTTCATTTTTCATTATTCTACTTTCTCTTGTAGGCAATGAGTTATTATAGTCCTTTTGCAATTTGTTTTCCATATTATTCCCACGATAATCTTTACTTTGTAAAAAAGGGATATCATAAGCAAAAGGGAGCTTCATTTCATTTGCCTCATTTTTAAACTGTTCATCTAAAGTTTTCTCACTTCGCATGGCTTGACTGGCTTTTTCAAGTCGGTAGTTCTCTTCTTGCCTATAAACAGTTTGATAAGAAGATGATAGTAGTTTTTCTGAAAAACTTTCTGGTGTTCTTGAATCAGGTTCAAATCGCCGTTCAAGGAGGTTATCAGACTTTTTAGCAGATCCTAACTTCTTTTGAACTTTTTTGAAAGCTGGCTCTTCCAAAGCGTGTTCAGAACTACGATGACTCCACATACCAAGATGAAATTTTCTTTTTTTATTTCCAGCTAATTGATCAACATTTTTGAAAGCTGGACCTTCATATTTAGAAGTCATAGCCATCTCCTTTATTAAATAACGCTTATTTTAATAAGTCTTGATAACATCTGCTAAACTTGTTCCTACTTGGAAATGACTAGGCAATTCCCAAATCCCTGGCTTATTTTCTAAGTCTTCTAGATTGAGTTCTCTAGTAGAACAAATCATCCCTTTTGATGGTTCACCACGCAATTCACCTGGCCAAATAATTGCACCTGAAGGCATAACTGCACCTGGTTTAGCTACTAATACTTTTTGTCCTTGTGCAATATTAGACGCCCCACATACAATTTGTAAAACTTCACTATTGCTCACTCGCGTTTGTGTAATATTTAAATGGTCAGAATCTTCGTGAGCTTGACATTCTTCTACAAATCCTACCACAAATTTTTCTTCCTGATCGATTTCGATCTCTAAGTCAAAACCTGCTTTTTTTATAAGATTTTGAACATGTGTTTCCTGTTCTTTTGTTAATTTAACTGGACCTTGACCCTCTAGTTTAAAATAATTCGATAAATTATGAATGTTAATCCCCATAACTTGCCCATTTGTACGATCAGTAATAACAGTAATATCGTCTTTACGTTCATAACTAAGATGGTCTTCATCCGTAACGCCATTAGTTAAAAGAAGTACATCGCCAATTCCTTCTTTATTATAAAATGCTAAACTTTTCATTAAATAGCTCCTTTTATGAATTAATAATCGTTTCGTAAGTCGTGCGATCAAAATTACGTACTAAATGTAAGAGCATTTCTTTGGCCGCTTCATAATCTGAGATGGTAAACAGGGTTTGGTGCCCGTGAATATAACGCGCTGGTACCCCAATTACTGCACTAGGAACACCCTTATTCATGGTATGAGCTGCTCCAGCATCAGTACCGCCTTTAGAGAAGAAGTATTGGTAAGGAATATTATGAGTGCTTGCAGTATCTTCAATATACTCACGCAAGCCTCTATGAGTAATCATACCTGGATCTTGGATTCTTAATAAGAAACCTTCGCCTAATTGTCCTTCACTTTGAGTAGCTTTTTCAATATCGTTTGCTGGTGAACAGTCCACCGCCACAAATAGATCGGGTTGGAATTCATGTATACCACCTCTAATACCTCTTAACCCAACTTCTTCTTGAACACTCGCCCCAATAATCAATTCATTACTGAGCTCTTCATTTTGGATTTCGCGAAGTGTTTCTAATACAACTGTACATCCATAACGGTTATCCCATGCTTTGGACAGAATTGATTTCCCGTTGGCTGTCTTAATAGTTTCAACTTGTGGAACAATTGGGTCGCCTAATCTTACACCAAATTCTTCTGCTTCTTCCTTGGAAGTAAATCCTGCATCGAAAAGAACAGCATCTGCTTTAAGCCCAGACTGAGTACCCTTTTCTCTTAAGAGATGAGGAGGAACCGCGCCAGAAACAACCGGATAATCACCTTTTTTTGTTTGAAGTGTAAAACGTTGAGCTGAAATTACATAAGGGTTCCAACCCCCAATTGGAACAACTCTGAAAAGACCTCGATCGGTAATTTCGCGGACCATAAAGCCCACTTCATCCATATGCGCTGCCACCATCAAACGAGGTGCATCCTCTTTTTTACTATGCTTGATACCAAATATATTACCCAAGCTCGACTGATGTATTTCATCAACAAGGGGAGACATTTCTTGATGCATAAAATCTCTTACATGTTTCTCATGCCCTGAAATTCCTTGTAATTCAGTTATTTTTTTGATTAAGGCAAAAGTTTGATCGTTCATATAATTTGTGGCTAAGCCACAACCTCCTCATCTTTATTTAACTTATTATTCTCCTATTATTTTGTCACAAAAAAACTTTAAAAGCAATTAGCTTACGAGTTTGAAAAGTATTCTTTAATTAAAGTTTATGGTATGATCGACATAAGTTTTAAAAGCGATAAGATGTTAATTCAATCGTCAAACTAGGAGGAAAGATATGTCTCACAATAAAAATAATAGCTTACTAGGAACAATTGTATTACTATCAGGAATTGCCATTGGTGCAGCAGGAACATTATTATATAAAGAAAACCGTCCTTTAAACCCCGGTAAAGTTTTAGAAAGCATTCGTGAAGCCTTCGCACTTCAAGGAGAAATCACAGGTTCTTGGATCGATTACGACCCTATTGAATATACCGCCTATGATTCCCGTCCCTTAGTATACACAGGAGGCATCTCACGTAAGGAAAATAACCAGATTATTCACTACCACTTTGTAGCAGATATCTATACAGGAGAAATTCTAAATACCTTCGAAGCCTAACTTATATACATATTTCTAAGCACCTTAGAGTGCTTTTTTTGTTGCAAGCATTTTATTTTCAGTCGTTCATAAGTTTAAACATTAGCTAAAATTAAGACTGTTGACCTAAAAGATTAGCATGTTAAAATAAAGAGTATCACTTTAATGAAAGGAGCGAGGATATGTACCATGATAGCGAAGAATGGCGAATGACACCATTGAGTGGGAACACCGGTCAAGCATATATGGGTGTCAGTAAAGATGAAAAAGTCTTTTTTAAGCGTAATACCTCGCCCTTTATTGCTGCTTTAGCTGCTGAAGGTATCACTCCTAAATTAAAATGGACTCAAAGAACCTATACAGGAGATATATTAACCGCTCAGGAATGGGAAGACGGTCATTTATTAAATAAAAAAGACATGGCTAACCAAGAAGTCATTAATTTGATTCGCTCGATCCATCAAAATGACTCTCTTTTAAATTTACTTAAACGTGCAAAAGCCCAAGAATCGTCTCCTCTAGATTTATTAAAAGATTACTATCAGGATTTACCTCTTTCGCTAAAGTCTCATAGCTATTTTAATCATATTATCCAGCAGATGGAGCAAATGATTGATCAGGATTTTTTAGATATTGATTACTGTATCTGTCACGGTGATCTTAATCATAACAACTTTTTGCTAACAGATGACCAACATTTGTACTTAGTTGATTGGGATAATGTTAAAATAGCAGACCCGCTCTTCGATATCTGCTATTTACTCTGCCATTATTTTTTACCAGGAGAATGGATGGAATGGTTTAATCTCTATCAATTTCCTATTACCGATTCCTTTCAAAAACGGGTAAAATGGTACAGTCTTCTGGCCTGCCTTAATCTTATTAAAGAATATTATGCAGAAGATCGTCACTATCAAGTAAATGAAACAGTTGTTTTGTTAAAAAATATCTATGAAAATTAAAAAGGAGAGACTATGAGATTACGTCACAAACCATGGGCCGCTGATAAATTAAAGGCCTATCCAAAATATGTTACTCAAAATCCCCAGGACTTTAAAGGGGAATGGCAAAAACGTTTTGCTAAAGACCAACCGATTCATATTGAAGTTGGATCAGGCAAGGGAAAATTTATTGTTGAAATGGCTAAAGCACATCCTAACATCAACTATATTGCCATCGAATTACAAACTTCAGTAGCTGTTTCTATTCTGGAGTTACAATTAGATGCACAACTAGAAAACTTACAAATCATTAATGCACACGGTGGTGATTTGAACCATTTCTTCAGTGATGGAGAAGTCAGTCGGGTATACCTTAATTTTTCTGATCCTTGGCCTAAAGCTCGTCATAGTAAGCGACGTCTAACTTCTCCAAAATTTTTAGACCAATACCAAACCATTTTAAAGCTCGATGGAGATATTCATTTTAAGACTGATAATATGAGTCTCTTTCAGTATTCCTTAGCTTCTATGAGCCAGTATGGTTTCGTTTTTCGCCAAGTATGGTTAGACCTTCATCAGAGTGATTTTGAAGGAAACATACAAACTGAATACGAGGAAAAATTCTCGGCTAAAGGTCACCCAATCTATCGCTTAGAGGCCTATTATCCCCCAAAAAATTGATAGCTTGTTAAACACAAAATCCCTCAATAGGTATGCACCTATTGAGGGGTTAATTTATTTAAAACTTTTTTGATTATGAACGATGTTCTTTCAAAATGGATTCAAACTCCTTGAGTCTTTCTTCGAAAACGTCAAGAGTTGCTAGGATATAATCTGCTTGAGTCATATCTAATCCAGCATCTTTCATAGTATCTACTGCATATTTAGAAGAACCAGATTTTAAGAAACCTTTATAGTTTTCTAAAGCCTCTTTGTCTCCTTGATAAATTTTAGCAGCAAAGTAAGTTGCAGCTGAAAAGCCTGTGGCATATTGGAAGACATAATAATTATAATAGAAGTGAGGGATACGTGACCACTCTAAAATAATTTCAGAGTCTGAATTGACTGCTTCTCCATAATACTTAGCATTTAACTCACGGTAGTTTTCTGAAAGGAATTCCTGGGTTAATGGTTTTCCTTCAGCGTCTGCTGTATGCATAAAGTGTTCGAATTCAGCAAATTGTGTTTGACGAAAGACTGTACCTTTGGCTCCGTCTAAGAAATGATTTAAGATAAACAAACGAATTTCTGGATCTTCATACTTATCTAATAAGTAATAAGTCAATAAGTTTTCGTTTGTCGTCGAGGCAATTTCCGCTAAGAAAATAGAATAGCCAGAGTAAATATGCTCTTGATTATTACGACTTAAGTAAGAGTGAGCAGAATGTCCTAACTCATGAATCAAAGTGTAAAGATGATTAATTGAGTCTTGCCAATTCATTAAAATATAGGGCTTAGAATCATAAGTTCCTGAAGAATAAGCACCTGAACGTTTTCCAATATTTTCATATAAGTCAATCCAACGGTCAGCAAAGGCTTCCTTCATTATTGCCACATAGTCTTCACCCATTGGTTTAACAGCTTCCAAAATAATTGACTGCGCCTCTTCATAAGTCACTTTAATAGGGGCTTCGCCTAATAAAGGTGTATACATATCATACATTTCTAAGTCTTCTACATCTAGTAAGTCTTTACGAAGTTCTACATAACGATGTAAAAGATTTAAACGTGAATGAACAGCCTCTAACAAGGTATCATAAACTGACTCTGGCACATTGTTTTGGAAAAGAGCGGCTTGTCGGGCAGAGTCAAAGTGACGTACTTTTGCTTGATAGTTATGAGCTTTCATTTGACTAGAAATTAAACTAGCATATGTATTTTTAAATTGATCGAAAACGCTATAATATTTTTGGAAAGTTTCTTTTCTAACACGACGGTCAGAAGATTCCAGCATCTTCCCATAAACCGAATGAGTGAGCTCGACTTCATGGCCTTCCTCATCCTTGATGGTAGGGAACTTCAAATCTGCATCTGTTAATAAGCCAAATGTTTTGCTTGGTGTCGCAAAAACCTCTCCAGCTTTGGCTAATAATAATTCTTCTGCATGACTTAAAGTATGTGGGCGGAAACGTACTGCATTATCTAGAAACTGATGATATTTTTGTAAAGTCTTATTACTATTGATAAAATCCTGTAATTTCTCTTCATCAATTGCCAAAAGCTCAGGATCAAAGAATGCTGTAGCCCCATCAAATTCAGTAATTAATTGCAATGTACGTGCTTGTAAACTTTGTGAAGCAGAAACTGTTTGGTCTTGATCACTGATTAAATGTGTGTAGACATATAAGTTTTCAACCACTCTTTCAGTCTCTTTCATCGTTTCAATTGCTTTAACAAGTTGATCGGAACTTTGATCGAGTGTTCCTTCTAAACCTTTTAAATCTGCAATCATTTGCTGTGCCTTCGAAAAATCGGATTCAAAAGCTTCTTGATCTTTATACATAGATGACAAATCCCAAGTATATTTTTCTTCTATTTCAGAACGTTTACGTGCTTTTTGTGTAGACATAACATTACTCCCTTTTCTTATGATAATCATAGTTTAGCATAATTAACACTTAAATGGGAACGTTATCAAATAAAAGTTAGATGGTTTTAAAAAAAAATTTTGGCTCACTAACATTTTATTTTTCACTTCTTTATTATTCTAAGAACATTATAAAGACTATAAAAGGTTTCTTCAGATAAAATTTTAGGATTAACCAATAAAGGAAAGCTTAACATATTAAAATGCTTTTTTTTTAGGTGTTCATTCATCCTCAAAGAAAAGGTAGAAAAGTTTAAACCATCTCCTACAAAACTGAGGTTTGTATTATTAGTAATCCAAAACATAGATTCAATGGCCCAAATCCAAATCAGCCAACCAGGTTCTTTGAATGCTAGCATATTCCAATTATTATTAAAAACCCATCTGGGTATTTCTTCTAAGTTAATCTGATAGTTGTAGAGTTGGCTTAAGAAGAACTGATAAGAAGGATTGGATTTTATTGAACGAATAATGAAAGAATGATCTTTCAGAGCGATTTTTCTAGATTTAGTATTTTCCCTATATAAGTTTTTAGAATCAGTTTTTGATTTTAAGCTTTCATTAAAAGCTGAAATCCAATTATCTTTAAAAGAAAAGTTTGTGACCTGAAAATCTAAACTATCCAAGCAATATACTAAAGGTATATGGTGATAGCATTTTAATTTTTGATGCTTTAAATTCAAAGTCCAAACATGATAGTCTAGTTTATTAGAATACACAAGACAACGTCGAGCCCATTGTCTTATCACCTTTTGATTAAAATAATGATCATCAATTAACCATTGAACTCGAAAACCAAGCGACTTATAGTTTTTTTGTCTTTTATATAGTTCGATAGCTGAGATAACTGATTTTTGATACTCGACAATCCGTATACCTGAACTATCTTTAATCATGACATCAACAATTTGATTAATTTTTCCAAAGACAGCCTCTTGCTTGCATTGGTATCCAAACCGTTGAAAATTTTCTAAAAGCAAAGCTTTGGCTTGCTTATGTTCTTTACTTTCTCCTCGATTGTGTTTTTGTAAACATAATATTAAATGATTTTCCTCATCTTTAATATCTTTCGAACATGATTTTATATGCCGAAAGTAGGAACGTCCTCTTTCTTTTCTAATCAAAACTACTTTATTCAAGCAATGTGGACAAACATAGGCCTGATCCTTTCTTGCTTCTCTAGCATAAATTAATTCCCCTTCTTGATTTCTTGCCGCATACATTAAAAAGACCCCCTTTTATCTGAAATACAGACATAAGGGGGTTTAAGTGTTTAATTAATTTAGAATTGATTTCCAAAAAAGTATAGTGCATCATTTTTTCTCAATAGATCACCGTGTTCAGCTAAAACAGATGAAGTAACCATTGATATTTCTCCAAACTCGAAGAGAGCCAATAGCTTAGTAGCTAATTTTTCTTTACTTACTGTTTTTTCCAGATTATAAAGAATTAAGAAATAATGCGAATTCATATAATAAAGATCGGAAGCTATTAATTCACTTGGTATTTCACGTGCCAATCTAAGAAAATCATCTAATGAACTAAAACGGATGACTTCTTCAATAGAGTATTCTTGAGACTCGTTTGTCTCACTTGAATCAGATTTAGGATTAAATAAATTCATCATCGACTCAATCGCCGTCTTATTAGTTTTCTTATTAGTAGAGGAGCTCAATTGTTGATTCGATTCAATGTTTGAATCGGTCATATTTTCATTCAAGCGTTCCTTTTGGGCCATTTCCTTGCGCTCTTTAAGGCGCCGCGTTAGTTCATCTTCCCATACCTCATCAAGTTCCTCAACATTGGCACGACTGATATACAATTCTAAGCCTTCGCTGTTAGGAATCACTTGGAAAGTCACAGCTTCTGAATCGTGAAAATGATGATCAATATCGACTTCTTCTAAAATTGAATAAAAGAATTTTTCAATACGTGATTGGTCCCCTATTAAATCGAGAAAATCGATACCTCGCTCTTCTAAATCCTCTGACCCAATTAAAACTTTAATTAAATTATCATTTATATGTTCCATTTCCATAGCAATTCACCTCCACCTTCTTATCCATTATACTACTAAGAAACAGACATACCAAACATTATGTCATGTCAAGTAATCTTAGCAAAAATAGATAGGCTATGCAAGCTTATCTATTTGAATTCTATTTATTAACTAAAAAAGGACCCGAAGGCCCTTTTTGGATTATTCATTTACTAAAGCGCGGGCACGACGTAATTCACGAGCTCTTACTTCACGAGGTAAGAAACGTCTAATTTCATCCTCGTTATAACCAATCTGAATACGTTTATCATCTAAAATAATTGGTCGACGCAGAAGACCAGGTTGACTTTGCACTAATTCAAAAAAGTCATTTAGAGGGAGTTCACTGATTTCTAAATCTAATTCTGAATAAGCTTTAGAACGTGTTGAAACTATATCCTCAGTTCCTTCTTCAGTCATACGTAAAATTCCTTTTATTTCATTAATCGTTAAGGGCTCAGTAAAAATATTGCGTTCTTCATAGGCAATATCGTTTTCTTCTAACCACGAACGGGCTTTTCTACATGACGTGCAACTTGGAGTTACATATAATGTTACCATTAAAAGATCATCCTCTCTTGTGAACATTCTTCTCTCTTAAAGACACGTACTTATTCAATTATTGAACTTAAGATTCTATCATTTAACAATTAAATCTATTCGATACAATAAGTGAGCTTCACAAAGTATTAAATACTCTATATGAAATTATAGCAACAAAAACGCTTTAAAGCAAACTATTTTCAGTGATGAATGTGTGTCATTTATTAGAATTTCTGATGAAAGGTGGTAAGTTTGTGAAAACTCACTAGCTTTTTTTCATAAATCCTAGCATTTAATTTTAAATAGGTTATAATTATTATCGTAAATATAAGGCTTAAGAAAGAGGAGTATCATGAAAAAAAACATTTTTTCCGGTGTACAACCAACTTCCATTCCCACTCTTGGAAACTATATTGGAGCGATGAAATCATTTGTTGACTTACAAGATGAGTATCAAGCAACCTACTGTATTGTTAATCAACATGCCATCACGGTCCCTCAAGACCCTAAAATACTAGTAAAACAAACTAAGCAGTTAGCTGCTCTTTATTTAGCAATTGGAATTGATCCAAATAAATCAACAGTCTTTGTTCAATCTGAAGTCCCCGCTCATTCACAAGTCGCTTGGCTTATTACCTGCCAGATTGGCGTAGGCGAATTAGAACGAATGACCCAATATAAAGATAAGTCGGCTAAACAAGAATCTGTTGGCGCTGGCTTACTTTGCTATCCAGCTTTGATGGTTGGCGATATTGTACTTTATGATACTAATTATGTTCCAGTAGGCGATGACCAGCGTCAGCATATTGAATTAACAAGAAATTTTGTTGACCGTTTTAACAACCACTATGGGGATGGCATATTAGTAAAACCAGAACCCATCTATCCGAGTGCTGGTAAACGGGTTATGAGTCTGCAAGATCCAAGTAGAAAAATGTCAAAATCGGATAAAAATGAAAAAAGTAAAATATCAATGTTAGACGAACCGCGTCAAATTATTAAAAAAATAAAATCAGCTGTAACAGACTCAATTGGTATTGTGAATTATGATAAAGATAATCAAGCTGGGATAGCCAATCTACTTGAAATCTATGCAAGTTTAAGTGAACAATCTATTGAAAGTATCGTTAATCAATACCATGACTTAGGATATGGTCGCTTTAAATCAGATTTAGCCGATTTGGTAGTATCTGTTTTAGAACCAATTCAAGAGCGTTACAACCAATTACTTGCAAGCGATGAACTTTATGATATTCTCTCGACTGGTGCAAATAGAGCAAATGAAACCGCTTCTCAAACATTGGCTCGTATGGAAAAAGTAATGGGTATAAAATATCGATAAAATTTAACTAAACTAAAAAGCCAACTTGCTAAGCAAGTTGGCTTTTTTTTAGTTATTTTCTATTTTTTCACAACATTCTTGACACAATCCATAAAAAGAAACTTCCATTGATTTCACGTTAAATTTATCTAATTCTTGTATTTCGCTGTATAAATCATTGAATTGATTCATAAAAACATCTTCAATTTTTCCACAGGACTCGCAAATTGTATGTCCATGAGGTTGTACATTAATATCATAGTGCTTTGTTTTTTCATCGATATTTAATTCTTGTATAATACCTGCACTCACAAAGGCACGAACATTATTATAGACTGTTGCTAAACTCATTTGTGGATATTCTTGTTGAACTTGTTGGTAAATTTCTTCGACACTTGGATGTTTAACTTTTGTCAAGATTATCTTCAAGATGGCTCGTCGCTGAGGAGTTACACGAACTTTATCTTTCTTCATTATTTCTAAGAGTTGATTTATTTCTGATTCAATATCTTTTTTAGTTTTCATGGACAAGCCACCTCCTAATAATTTTATTTAGCAATGAATGACGTTAAATTGAAACTGTTACAGTTTACAATTCTAAATTATTTTCACAAAAAAATCAACTGACCGAGATCAGTTGATTTAATTTCTTTTATTCTACTTCTGCAGCATCTGATTCATGATTCTCAAAAGTATATTTTAGTACTGGTTTACGAGAAGCTCCTGCCTCATCCAATCGTCTTACTGGTGTATTATGTGGTGCAGTTTGAACAATTTCAGGATTGTCAATAGCCTCTTGATTAATCTTAATCAAGATATCTGCTACATAATCTAAATCTGCTTTAGACTCTGTTTCAGTCGGCTCAACCATTAAACATTCTGGAACATGTAATGGGAAATATGTAGTTGGTGCGTGAATTCCAAAGTCTAATAAACGTTTACCAACATCTTTAGCTGTTACTCCATAATCTTTCTTATGACGACTTAAGTCTAATACAAAGTCGTTCTTGTTGAAGTTAGGGAATGGTGCATCAAAGTATTCATTAACACGTACTCGTAAATAATTAGCGTTAAGAACCGCATCTTCAGAAGCACGACGTAAGCCCTCAGCACCCATTGCACGAATGTAAGTATAAGCACGGACATTCACTCCAAAGTTACCAAAGTTTCCTTTGATTCGACCATAAGATTTCTCAGGAGTTTCAAGTTCATATTTATCTCCATTTTTAACTACGTTTGGTCCAGGAATAAATGGCGCTAATTTATCTACGACACCAATTGGTCCTGAACCTGGTCCTCCACCACCGTGAGGTCCAGTAAAGGTCTTATGTAAGTTTAAGTGACAAGCGTCAAATCCCATTGCGCCTGGAGAAGTTAATCCCATGATAGCGTTCAAGTTAGCACCATCGTAATATGCTAAACCGCCTGCCTCATGAACAAGATCAACAATTTCCTTAGCGTCTTTTTCAAACAGACCAGCTGTTGAAGGGTTAGTAATCATGATACCGGCAATATTTGGTCCTACAGCAGCACGAACTGCTTCAACATCAATAATTCCTTCCGGAGTTGAGGGTAGCTCAACTGTTTCAAAACCAGCTACCATAGCTGTTGCTGGGTTTGTACCGTGAGCTGAGTCAGGAATTAAAATAACACGACGTTGCTCTAGTTCTCCAATAGACTCAAAATATGCTTTAAAAGCTAGAATCGCTGCTAATTCTCCTTGAGCTCCTGCAGCTGGCTGTAAAGTTAAAGCTGGGAATTGAGTGACCTCTTTCAAGTATTCTTGCAATTCATACATTAATTGCAAAGCGCCTTGAATAGTATCTGGATCTTGTAATGGATGAATATTTGCAAATCCATCCATAGCAGCCACATCTTCGTTAATTTTTGGATTGTATTTCATTGTACATGATCCTAAAGGATAAGGACCTGATTCAATACCAAAGTTACGGTTTGAAAGCGCAGTATAATGACGTACAATTTGTAATTCAGAAGCTTCAGGTAAACGCGCAGGTTCTTGACGTGCATATTCACCTAATTCCGATAATAAGTCGTATTCTTCAACTTCAGAAACTGGCAAATCATAAGCTGTATGTCCTTCTTGTGAAATTTCAAAAATCATTTTATCATAATCTTGTAAGATCATTATTTTGCCACCTCCGCTAAAGCAGTTACAAATTTATCCATTTCTTCTTTAGTACGTTTTTCAGTTACACAAAGTAGATAGGCATTGTCAACACCCATTGCTTTTGAAGCATCAAAGCCACCAACAAATCCTTTTTCAAATAAGTCTTTATTAACTTGACGTACGTCTTTATTTAATTTGATAACAAACTCGTTGAAGAAAGGTTTAGTGTTAAGGACTTCAAAACCTGCTGCTTTTAATTCTTTAGCAAGATAATGTGTATTATTGATATTAGCCTGTGCTAATTCTTGAATGCCTACCTTACCGTATGCGGACATAGCAATAGATGATGCTAAAGCGAATAAGGCTTGGTTTGAAGAATAGTTAGAAGTTGCCTTTTCACGACGAATGTGTTGTTCACGTGTAGAAAGGGTCATAACGAATCCACGTCTACCTTCTTCATCTACTGTTTCCCCAACAATACGTGAAGGAATCTTACGCATTAATTTGTCATTAACGGCAAAGTAACCACAGTGAGGCCCACCTAAAGACATTGGAATACCGAAAGGCTGAACATCTCCAACTGTAATATCCGCTCCTAAAGCACCTGGTTTTTCTAGTTTAGCAAGAGCTAATGGGTTAGCAGAAACAATTAACAATGTTTTTGTTCCTTCTAAAGCTGACTTAATTGCTTTTAAATCTTCAACCGATCCAAAGAAGTTTGGATATTGAACAATAACTGCCGCTACTTCAGCATCTAATTTAGCTTTTAAATCTTCAAGACTTGTGACTTCATTTTCAAGTGCTATTTCTTCAACATCGTATTCTTTACCAAAACCGTAAGTTTTAACCGTTTCAATTGCTTGTGGGTTTAACCCTTTAGAGACTAATACTTTTTTAGATTTCTTAACATGATTGAATGCAAGGTTAGCTGCTTCTGAAACAGAATTATAACCATCATACATACCACAATTCGCTAAATCCATACCGGTTAATTCGGCAATCATTGTCTGCCATTCAAATAATGCTTGCAATTCACCCTGAGATACTTCAGGTTGGTACGGAACATAGGCTGTCAAGAACTCTTGACGCATAATAATATGATTAACAATCGAAGGTACATGGTGGTCATACGTTCCAGCACCTAAGAAAAAAGGCATTTGACTGGATGAAGTGTTTAGAGCCGACATTCTAGTCAGTTCTTTAACGATTTCCAATTCAGAAAGTGGTTCAGGTAAGTTCATTTTACCTGTACGACGTACATTTTCAGGCAAGTCAGAGAAGATATCCATAATATCTTTAACGCCAATTGTTTCTAGCATTGCTTGGCGGTCTTGGTCTGTGTTAGGTAAATATCTAAAATTTGCCATGATCTGCTCCTTAATCTATTTTTTCTTTAATTCGTACTTTTTAAATTAATAGCATTTTAAACTTAAATATTAGAGTGACATAGAGTCACTCTAATAAATAAACCTTTAAAATTTATGATTATTCAGCTGGCTCTTCAGTTAAGAATTCTGATGTGTCGATGTCTTCTTCAGTTTCGATTTCGAAGAACCATCCTTTACCTTGAGCATCTTCGTTAACTAATTCTGGTGCATCTTCTAATTCTTCGTTAACTGCTACAACTTTTCCTGCGAAAGGCGCGTATACTTCAGAAACTGATTTAACTGATTCTACTGTAGCGATTTCTTCCTCAGCGTCGAATTCATCGTCAACTTCTGGTAGTTCAACGTGAACGATATCTCCTAATTGTTCTGCAGCAAATGCAGTGATACCTACACGTGCTTTGTTAGCTGCTAAAATTTCAATGAATTCGTGTTCTTCTGTAAAAAATACTTGTGACATTATTAATGACCCCTTTTCTTAAATTGTTTTATGTGCTCATTTTATCAAACATTTAACAAAAATGAAACTACTTTAAGTTAAATTTACTTACTAGCAGTTAACCAATCTTTCTTAGTTAATTCTGCTTCAATTTCTTTGCCACGGATATCGATAATTACTTTATCGCCAACTTTATAATCTGTGTCAACACGTACAAATCCTAAAGGATATCCCAATGTAGGGGATTTAGTTCCCGAAGTTACAACACCAATTACTTCACCTTCATGATTTTTAACTTCCATACCATGACGAGCGATTTGTTTACCATCAATCTTGAATCCACGAGAAGCTTCTTTTTTATCACCAGCACGGTAAGCAGCAATCGCTTCTTTACCGATGTAATCTGCTTCTTTAGCTTTTGGCACTGCAAAAGCAATTCCGCCAGCAATTGGGTTGACACTCTCATCGAAGTCATTGCCATATAATGGTAGACCAGCTTCAAGACGTAAAGTATCACGTGCACCAAGCGCACACTCTTTAACACCTAAGTCTTGCCCTTCTTCAACTAATTTCTTCCAAATCTCAACCATATGCTCAGCTGGAATATATAGTTCGAAACCTTCTTCACCAGTGTAACCAGTACGTGAAATTTGAACACGTTCAAAACCAGCTACTACTTGGTCTTGTTTGTAAGAATAGTATTCAATTTCTTTCAAGTTAGTATCTGTAATGCGAGCCAATAGTTCTTCAGCATTTGGTCCTTGAACTGCAATTAAGCCCCAGTCATAAGTTTCATCTGTGATTTCAACTTGACCATCTTGGTTATGATCATTCATCCATTTAACAATCTTTTCACGGTTAGAGCCGTTTGGAGTTGCAACAAATTCATCATCATTACGACGATAGTAAATTAAATCATCTAACATACCACCATCTTCTTTACATACAGCGGTATATTGAGCTTTTCCATTATACGTAGCTTTATTTACGTCATTCGTGATTAAACCGTTCCACCAGTCATAAGCATTCATCTTAGCTGATTTAACGCGAACTTCTCCCATATGAGAAGCGTCAAATAAACCAACTGCATTACGAACAGCTTCATGTTCTTCAGCTATTTTTGTGATTTGAATTGGTAATCCCCATCCACCGAAATCTGTAATCTTACAACCTTTTTCGATGTAATAGTCATACATAGGTGTTTTTTTCAATCCGTTTTCATCTAATTGAACGTTTGTCATTATATTATCTCCTTCGCTTTACTTGATTAAAATATCTTTGACTTGTGCGTAGTATTCATCTAATTGAGAGGACAATTCAGCAACTTTTTTATTAGCCAAATCATAATATTCTTCTTGTTTTTCTTTATCTTTGAGTTGTCCACCATTAATATAAAGATTTAAAGAAGAAGCTTGGACAGCCGATCTTAACATTTGAAGACCTACACCCACATCTGAAATGATGATTTTTTTAATTAAAGGGATAACTTTATCAAATCCTTCAACAATTTGACTAACTTCTGAAATCAAGTCAACTGGAGGTTGAGAAGCAATGACCAATCCGCTTTGGATGGCTTCATTACGCACTTGTTTTTCTACGTCAGTTGATCTTGGCATACCATACGCTTTAGAAAGCGGTTCAAATTCTGTGGCATCACGATCAATAATATTTATAAAAATTTCTTTACTTTTTTCAAACTCTTCAATTTTTTCAGCAAGAAAAGTTTGATCTTCTTCAGATAATTTATCACTTTGCGAGAAAATCATAGCCATCAAAATAGCCCCAATACCCAATCCAGCTGTAACCCCAGCTGCAGCCCCTCCACCAGGAGTTGGCTCATTAGAAGCTAATTTGTTAATAAATTCTGTGACTTTTAATTCTTTCATTACTCGCTCCTATTCTAAACCATTAAGAAGCTTAGCACCCTTGACAACTTGTGAAGCTAGAACACCAGTTGTTACAGAACCAACACCACCTGGAACAGGAGTGATGGCACTTGCTTTAGGCTCAACTTCATCAAAGCGAACATCTCCAGTTGCCTTACCATCTTTATAGCCAAATCCGACATCGATAACTGTTGCGCCTTCTTTAATATAATCAGGTCCAACAAGCCCAAGAGCTCCAGTAGCAGAGACCACAATATCAGCTAAAGTAGTGTGGATTGTATTATCTTTAGTATAAACATGTGTATTTGAAACTGTTGCATTACGATTTGATAACATAACAGCTAATGGCTTACCAACAACTGGCGATGACCCAATGACACTAACTTCTGCACCTTCTAATTCATAATTATAGTAATCAAGAATTTCGATACAAGCTTGTGCTGTAGAAGGGGCCATTGCAGTTGGATCATTATTAATTAGTTTCCCTAAGTTCACTGGGTTTAAAGCATCTACGTCTTTATAAGGATTTAAACGTTCTGCAATTTCTGCACGTTCAATTCCTTCTGGGAATGGTTGCATAATGATAACGCCTGATACAGATTTATCTTCATTTAATTCGTCAATAATTTTTAATACATCTTCAGTTGTTTTTGCATCTAATTCAGTACGAGCTTCAGCTTCGATTCCGCATTTTTCCATTACTTTCATAGCGTTTTTTTCATAAGCCATGGAAGAAGGATTTTCATCGACACGTAATACAACTAATTTAGGGACAATCCCTTTTTCTCTTAAAGCTTCTGCTTCTTGACGAGTACGCTCGCGAATAGCTTTTCCAACTTCTTTACCATCTAAAATCTTACCCATAAGATCCTCCCTTTTCTATTCGATACACTGTAAAAATCGAACGAGCAAAAATTTACTCGCTCGACTATTAATTTTATCTTAGAATCTATTCTTTTTAGAATAATCCTTCGATGTTACCTTTTTCATCAACATCAATACGGTTAGCAGCTGGTTCTTTTGGTAATCCAGGCATCTTCATGATATCACCTGTCATAGCAACAATGAAGCCTGCACCAGCTGAAACGGTTAAATCACGGATAGTAACAGTGAATCCTTCTGGAGCCCCAAGTAATTTAGGATCGTCAGAGAATGAATATTGAGTTTTCGCCATACAAATTGGTAGGTTACCGTGGCCTTGCTCAGTGAATTGCTTAATTTTCTTCTTAGCTACTGAAGTAAATTCAACTTTTGCACCACCATAAATTTTG
The DNA here is from genome assembly GCF_024742075.1 of Facklamia sp. 7083-14-GEN3. Classification (GTDB taxonomy): domain Bacteria; phylum Bacillota; class Bacilli; order Lactobacillales; family Aerococcaceae; genus Facklamia. Next base: position 235,118 of record NZ_JANSGD010000002.1, read on the forward strand.
GTTACTAACGTTTCAAGTTTATCTTCAATAGAATCTTCTACATCATAGGCAAATTTGAAGTTGCTTTCTTTTTCAGATGCTTCAACGACAGCTTTGGCTAATTCAGTTGCACCTTCGCCTCCATCAGAGAAGTGAGTAGAAAGAACAACTTTAACGCCTTCTTTTTCACATTCTTCACGTAATGCTTCAATCTCAGCATCTGTATCAGTTGGGAATGCGTTGATCGCAACTACTGGGTTTAACCCGAATACATTCTTAATATTGTTAATGTGACGCATTAAGTTAGGCATACCTTTACGTAAAGCATCTACGTTTTCTGGTCCTAATTCTTTCTTGTCAACTCCACCATGCATCTTCAAAGCACGAATTGTCGCTACGATTACAACGGCTGAAGGAGCAATTCCAGCTTGACGACATTTGATGTCTAAGAATTTCTCAGCACCTAAGTCCGCACCGAAACCAGCTTCAGTAATTGTGTAATCTGCATAATTCATTGCTAATTTAGTAGCAATAATAGAGTTACATCCGTGAGCAATATTAGCAAATGGTCCACCGTGTACAAAAGCTGGTGTTCCTTCTAATGTTTGTACAATGTTTGGCTTGATTGCATCTTTAAGTAAAGCAGTTGCTGCTCCGGCACCGTTAATATCTTTAACAGTAACTGGCTTATTATCTTTGCGAGTGTAAGCAACAATCATATTACCTAATTTTTCTTTCAATTCTTGTAAATTGTTAGATAAACAGAATGCTGCCATTACTTCAGAAGCTACAACGATGTCGTAACCATCTTCACGTGTCACACCATCAACACGACGACCTAATCCATTTACAATATTACGTAATTGACGGTCGTTCATGTCAACAACACGACGCCATACAATACGATTGGTATCAATATCTAATTCATTACCATGGTGAATGTGGTTATCTAATAAGGCAGCGATTAAGTTAGTTGCTGCTCCAATCGCGTGGAAATCTCCAGTAAAGTGTAAGTTAATATCTTCCATAGGAACAACTTGTGCGTATCCACCACCAGCAGCTCCACCTTTAATACCAAATACTGGTCCTAATGAAGGCTCACGTAAAGCAACTGCTGTTTTCTTACCGATCTTAGTCATTCCATCTGCCAAGCCGATTGAAGTAGTAGTTTTACCTTCACCAGCAGGAGTTGGAGTGATTGCAGTAACAAGAACTAATTTTCCTAAGTCCTTATTATCCATATCTAATTTAGTAAAATCGATTTTAGCTTTTGTTTTACCGTAAGGCTCTAATACATCATTAGAAATCCCTAACTTTGCAGCCACATCTTCAATTGGTTGCAATTTAGCTTCCTGTGCGATTTGAATATCTGTCTTCATTAAAATCTTTTCCCCCTTTAGATAAATCACATAGTATCTCTATGCATCTCTCATCATACCATAAAACAATAGGAAACTCTTACATTTTGCAGACTGTTTTTAAAAAATTGCATTTTTGCCTTGTAACCGGATGTTTTCACAAACACCCTCAAGCAACTAAACACTAAATTTGTTTATAATATCAACAAAGAAAGTTAGTTATACTTTTCACAACCGCTGTTCGATATACAAAAGTTGTTGTTAATATATCGACAATCACTTGGCTGTTTTAAGTTTTTTTCACAAAACTTTATCTTTTTTCTAAATTGCAGTCACTTTATACATTCTGGAGTTATGATAACCTAGTAAGACTTTATGATAACCTGCTAATTTTTCATCAACTTCACGGTTACCTGTATAAACTAAAAGCGGTTGTCCCTTCAAGGTATTTAATTTTCCAGGGGTTGCAACGATTATAATATCTTCTTTATCTAACTTGGCAAGGACTTTGTCAGATAATTGATGATTCCCTCGACCAAAAAGATACCCTTGTCCACCCATCGGTGTAACAATTAATTTAGCTGGTTGATCTCCAATAATATCTAGAATTTCTTGTTCGTATACATCTTTTTTTACAATTTTTTTATTTCGTATGATATCCACACCTAATAATGTTGGATCTAAACCTAACTCTAACATTACAGGTGCGACTGTTGAACCAGATCCAATTATATAGAAGACATTTTCTTCCATTCTATCTATAATATCAAGCGCTACAGAAACTCTTGCTGCTTCATCAGATTGAGGGGTAGGTGATTTTAAGTTTTGCAAATGACTTTCATCATAAGGAACGCTCAGATAACCATAAACTTTTGTAATAATTTCGTCACGCCGAAAAGCATCCTCCTCAATATCGATAACTTCTTCATCTTTTAAAGACAATTCCTTATCTTTCAAATATCTCAAAGCTAACTTTCCCGCATGTTCAGGTGTCACTGCATAAACAGGGGAGTGAATTTTAACTCCCGCTGGGATTCCAACCGTTGGAATAGCGAGTTGAGTGACTGAAGCAATATCACGAGCTGTTCCATCGCCTCCTGCAAACAGTATTAAATCTACCCCACGCTCTTGCAGTTTTTCAACTAATTGAATGGTATCCTTCGCACTACTCTCTCCATCAATTTGATGAATCACTTCATAATTTAATTCTGTTTCTTTCACTACATCTTCGCCCATCTTGCCAGAAGCGACATAGACAATTAATTCTTCTTTAAGTGGATTTAATTCTTTGAGTGCTTTTAAAGCTTTTATAGGTGCCTCAGGATTAGCCCCTCTTTTAATAGCCTCATTCAAAACCTCCTTACCATCCGTACCCTTTAACCCTACTCGTCCTCCCATTCCTGCAATGGGATTTACTACAATTCCTAACTTTTTCATTTCAACTCTCCTCTCAACCTTTTTCTATCTTATTATAGGCCTTATAGCTACTTTTGTCATACTTAAGCTCAGGTTTACATTTTTCTCTTTTCTCTCTATAATTTGAATTGTCTAATTTTATTAGCAACTATTAGGAGTGATCCTTTGCAAAAAGAACTAAAATTTTATATCAAATTATTTCGAGTAACTTTTCTATTAAGCGCTTTTACCTTTGGTGGAGGTTATGTAATTGTAAGTCTTATGAAAAAACAATTTGTTGATGACTACCTTTGGTTTGAAGAAAATCAAATGCTTGATTTAATCGCTATCGCCCAATCTTCACCTGGGGCAATTGCTATTAATGCTGCGGTTATTGTGGGCTATCAATTAGCAGGATGGCTAGGTGTTCTCACCACTGTTTTTGCGACTATTCTTCCTCCCTTTGCAATTATCTCTATTATTGCGCATTTCTATCAGGTTTTTATTGAAAACCAATGGGTAGCCTGGATGTTAGAAGGTATGCAGGCAGGAGTTGCGGCTGTTATCGCTTCTGTTGTTTATACAATGATCAAAGATCTTATTAAACAAAAAGAAAAGTATTTGATTCTGATTTTTATATTCGCACTTATCTTAGTTAGCTATTTTAACTTTCCGATTTCATGGCTAATTCTTATTTCGTTATGTGGCGGCTTTATTTATTCTTATTTAAAGAGGTGATTACTTGATATATTGGGAATTATTTGTAACTTTTTTGAATATTGGCTTACTTTCATTTGGTGGTGGATATGCTGCTTTGCCTTTAATAGAAGATTTGGTCGTTCATCAAGAACATTGGCTATCTCTGGAAGAATTTAGTCATCTGATTACAATCTCACAAATGACTCCCGGACCAATTGCTATTAATGCTTCTACTTTTATTGGCACGCAAATTGGAGGTGTCAGTGGCGCAATAGTTGCTACAATCGGGTGTACCCTCCCTTCTATTGTTATTGTTACTTTCTTAGCCTACCTCTATCACCGTTATCAAAAATTGAGTTTGATCCAAGATACTCTTTTTATCCTTAGACCCATAGTGATTGCTTTAATAGCTAGCTCAGGACTATCAATTTTTGTTAACGCAATTTGGCAAAATGAGACGGTCGTTTGGATGGACCCTAATTGGTTAATGTTGATTATTTTTATAATAGCAATGCTATTGCTCAATAAGTTCAAAGCCAACCCTATTGTAATTATGATTTCAGCAGGAATTGTTAACTTAATTTACCATGCATTTTCTATATAAAAAGATCATGACTATCTAGTCATGATCTTTTTTATTAAAGGATTCATTATTAAACAGCTCATCAATCGTTTTCTTTTGTTCTTCTAACCACTCTCGCGCTTCATTAACCGCTTGGTTTTTAGCAGCTTGTCTTATTTTCTCGCTTTTTTCCCGTTTATCACGTTCTTCAATAAGCGCTAGGTATTCTTCAAGAGTAAGTCCATGTTCCATTATAAATTGTGCATTTAATTGCCCTACATAGCGAAAGTGCCATGGTTCAAAATTAAAAGTGGTTATTTCTGACTTATTTTGAGGATATCTTAAAATAAAACCATATTTGGCTGCATTTTCTTCTAACCATTGGGCCGATCCTGATTCACTATAATTTTCAGTTAAGCCTCCACCTATACTCGTCCAATCTTGACCCAATATATCAATAGCAAGACCCGTCATGTGCTCAGTAGCATTAGCAGGTGCTGTATATAAATTGGTTAAATGTATAGCTTCCGATTCACTATAACCAACAGCCATTAAAGCCTGTTTTCTAGAACTTTCTAATCCTGCTTGTTGATCTGTCGAGCGATAGCCTGAAATAATAGTAAATTGGTAGTCATTTTCTAAACCCGCTTGCAACATCTGATTAAGTTTTTCTTCGATACTAGCAGCATATGGGATTCCTTCAATAGAGGTGACTAAATCAACATCAACCTGATTGTTGTTGGGATTGCTAGGGTTCACTAAAAATAGATAAGGATCAACTATATTTGCATCTTCAGGAAGCAAATCAATTAATTCATCTATACTAGCATTAGATTTTATCGCTTTGATTTGACTAATTGCTGGCAAATTATATTTAGTTAAAGCCAGTGCTTGGTCAAAAGGAAAAATAAGTAGAAGAGAGAATATTAAGAAAATTTTCTTAATGTTCATTTTAATCACCTCATATTTTTTCAAATGATTAAAAATTCTGATGGATAGCTTTTTGATAATTAAACGATGTAAGGAAACTCTCAAACTTTCTATCCAAATAGATAAAATGTTTGAGAGTTGATTTTTTTTATAAGCGCCAAAAACTATATCCTGCTTTCTTAAAATAAGCAGCATCTACTACGCTTTTGACATCCATTAAAACTCTTTCTTCAGGTGATAATTTGGCATTAAACAATTTTTCAATGCTGGTATTATCAAGCTCTCGAAACTCTTTATGGGCTACTGCAAAAATTACAGCATCTGCATCCTGAACTTGATTAAAGTCTGTTAAATCGACATCATATTCTGCTTTGGCATCACTTGATTCGGCCCACGGATCTACTACAACAGGCTCAATATCGAAAGTTCTTAAATAATTAATAATATCGGCAACTTTTGAATTACGCGTATCTGGTGTATGTTCTTTAAAAGTTAGACCTAAAATAACGATTTTAGAGTCTGTTACCTTTTTACCGGCCTTAACCATAAGCTTAATTAACTTATCACCAATAAACTCTCCCATTTGATCATTTATTTGGCGACCAGAAAGAATAATCTGACTATGATAGCCCAAGTTTTCTGCCTCGTAAACAAAATAGTATGGGTCAACACCAATGCAGTGTCCTCCAACCAGTCCTGGTGTGAAACCTAAAGCATTCCATTTAGTATTCATGGCATCAATAACATCTTGCGAATCAATTTCCATTCGATCAAAAACGAGAGCCAACTCATTCATAAATGCGATGTTAATATCTCTTTGACTATTTTCAACAACTTTAGCAGCTTCAGCCACTTTAATACTTGGTGCACGATGAACCCCTGCTTCTATAACTAATTCATAAACTTTAGCCATTGTATCTAAAGCATCTTCAGTTGTAGCAGAAACGATCTTTTTAATGGTTGGTAACGTGTGGACTTTATCTCCTGGATTAATTCTTTCAGGAGAATAACCTACCCAAAAATCTACACCATGGACTAAGCCAGAACTTTCTTCAAGCTCCGCGATACACATTTCCTCGGTAACCCCAGGATAGACTGTTGACTCATAAGCAACTAAAGTCCCTTTGGACATGTTTTTACCTACAGTTCTTGTGGCTGAAATAACTGGATCTAAATTAGGTGTCTTATCTTGATTAATCGGTGTTGGAACAGCAACAATAATAAAGTTCGCTTCTTTTAGCCTACTTTGGTCATAGGTGAAAGCTAATTTTGTATTCTTAACTGCTTCATCGCCTACTTCAAGCGTCGGATCTTTCCCTTCCAAATACTGTTCCACCTTATGGACGTTATTATCATAACCGATTGTCTCAACATGCTTTGCGAATTCAATAGCAATGGGCATACCTACATACCCTAGACCTACTACTGCTAATTTTGTTTTACCTTCAAGTAAATTTTGATAAATGTTCATTATTGTCTCCTAACATTGATTAAGTTGTCTTATAATATAATTATCTACTAAATTATAACCGTCTTTTGATTGCTTGAAAAACATAATGACTAAAGTAATACAAACACTTATACAGAGGTAACTTTTCTAAATGTCGATAAGTATACCATGTTCGCTTCAAAGCTGAGAGCTTATTGGAAGAAATAGAGCCTGAAACTTGGCGATAGTGATTAAGCACCTCATTTAGAGCATAGGCTTCGACTTTTCGTTCGCGCATTAACATTAGCCATGTTGCTGTATCCTGTCCCTTGCGCACCAAAGGCATTCTAAAGTCACCTATTTTTTTGCGATCAATCATTACCGTAGAGCAAGCAATCGCTGTGTTTTTCAAAAGTCCACTATACCCTAAGTGGTCCGGTAATTCTACCAATTCTTTAAGCGTTTCTCCTTTTTCATCAATTAAGGAAAAATTAGTGTAGGTAAAGGATCGTTCTTCTTTTTGCATAAAAGCTAATTGCTTCTCTAGCTTGCTAAACTCCCAGACATCATCGCTATCAATAAATGCGATATATCTTCCTTTTGCCATTTCAAGTCCTTTGTTTCTTGCCACTGCAGCCCCAGAATTTATTGATAAATTAATTAATTGAATGCGACTGTCTTCTTGAGCAAATTGTTGAATAATGCTCACACTAGAATCATCTGAGCAATCATTTACTAACAACCATTCCCAATTCTGGTAGCTTTGCCCAATCACACTTTCCACAGTTTTTTTCAAAAATCTTTCCGCGTTATAAACAGGGGTTATTATCGAAACTAATTCTGTTTCTAAAGTCATCCCAAAATTCTCCTTAAATAATTTGAATAATTTTTACTCTTGCTGGATAAAGCTCTGCTAATTGGCGTTGGTTAATATACCACTTTTTATCAGTGATATTAGCATCCAAGATAATAACAATTTCATTAGGTGATAGGTCTGTGCTAAGACTGGCTATGTTAGTGGCTTGCACTCCATATTTATTACCTTCAGAAGTTATCAATTCTTGAACATTAGCTTCCTGGTGCTTTTGCTGTCTAAGAATCACTCTCTGACTATTATTAGGAGTTTGAATTAATTTTTCTAAAATTGCTCGATCGTCCTGACGGTTATAGATAAAATGTAAGTCGTTAATCCCCCATGTATAATCAAAAGCATAGCCTATTTTATGTTTTCGATAATGTGCAATCATATTCCAAACAAACGATAAAATTGCGCCTAAAAAAAGTCCCAATACGCCATAGATAATACTTCCTTTCGCTTCTTTGGTTTGAAACGGTGTCAAAGTTTCCTTACTAGGAACTTCTTCAGTTAAATCAATTGGAATCATCTCTCCAATTTCTGGTGAGCGAATGATTGAGACAGTATTTTTACCGAGAAACGGCAATTCTTGTTTTTCTAATAATTCAGCGTAAGCATTAGCTATCTTTAAGTTTTCTTCAGCATTTTTCCCGACTAAAAATCTTAAAGTAATAACATTTGAAGCTGCATCACGAATTCCTGCAAGCCCTCCTCGGAAGGTGTTTGTCTTATACATTTCAAGATCTTTTTCCGCTTGAAGCCATTTCTCAAACTCAGTATCAGTTTCTGCTTCTATCTGTTTTACAACAGCCGGCGTCGAAAAATAATCATCAAAGACAGCTGCTGTTGAAAAGAGACTGCCATCTTCCATTGTCACAATCACCTGAAATGAAGCGGGCTCTTGTTGATAGGCATGAGCTAGATAATTATAAGACTCGATTTTATCACTATTTATTATCCGATTAACAACATACCTTCCCCCTACAACTAATAGCGAGGTAATAATTGACCCAAAAATAATTCTTCTAAAATTATTTTTTATAAAACGGTATAGCTCGTAAAAAACTGTAGCTAAACTCATATTCCTATTCTCCTTTTATTTTTGAAATCTAGTATTTGCTCATTTTTATCGATTATTTTAACCCAACTTATTATTAACGCAAAAAATACCCAATGCCATTCAATCAACATATTATTTGCGCTAGTTATACTTGCTAAGATAAAAATAATTAAAAAACTATAGAATGTAAAGGAAACATTGCTTTGTATATTTGCGGCTTGTCTCTTCACTCTAGCAATATACTCTAATCGTCTTAGCATTCCAATATATGCCCATAGATAGAGTAGAAGTGAAAGAATGCCGTTAGAAACTAAAATTTCAAGCCACCAATTATGCATATTGGTTATTTCGTTGGTTGGCCAGAAAGGCCTTATTGTAGCCCAATACTCGATATTACCCGACCCTACTCCCAACCCTAAGGTTTGGGTCAAATATAGCAATCCATTTCGCCAGATATTCATTCGCTTAGTATCACCTGATAAGCCTGCTTGTGGACCACCTAGAAAAATCACTTCAAAGACTTTTTCACGTATGGGTGGAATTAACATCATAGAAATAAAAAAAGCAATCATTATATAAAGTCTTTTCCCTTGGAAAAGATCTAGCTTGAAATTACGGATTAGATTCAAGCTGATAAAAAGAATTAAACATATTAAGGACATTCTTGATCCACTTTGAAAAATCAAAAATGTGGTTAAAACAAACATCACTAATAAGAAGATCCTTTGCCAATATCTTCGACTGTAATAGTATAAAACCATACAAAGGGTAATATAAGCTAAGAGTAAAGTAGCGTAGTCATTTTGATTGGCAAAAAAGGTGATTGGAATTCGAGTCCATGGTTGAGAATCGAAAGTTCCGTATTTATCTAATTTGGCCATATCAGCAAATAAATAGAAATTAGCAATAATTTCGATATAGCCCCAAAATACTAAGGCTGTCATCATCCCCCACATAGCTTGAGCCAGACGAAACCATTGTCTTTTTGTATCCACCCAAAAATAGACAGCTACAATTGATGCCATACCGACCGTCATTAAAAAGGAGACTTGAAGCCAATCTTTGAAACTCTCTGCCCAAAGACCTGTTGTTAATGCGATTAACCACCAAGCTAAAAAGCATAAAAGCATACGTGTAGCCATAGAGGGAATAACCAATATTAGTTTTCGATCTTTATGTAAAATTTGCCAAGCAAGAATCAAAACAGAAAAAAGAGAAAGAATTCGATAAAGCGTAATTTGAGCAACTGGTGTTTCAACAGCTAGAATTTGTGAACCTAAAAAAACACTCATGACTAAAAGTAAACAATATATAAACATGGGACACTCCTTTCTTTCTCTTTCTGTTCAACCAATTAATTAAAATCCCACTTCTCAGGTTGTCGCCAGATTTGATAGCCATCTCGAATGGTAGAAAACTGAATAATAAGACAAATCAAGGCTAAACCAAAGGTTATAGACAAGCGATAAGCGTAATCTTTAGTATTAATAAAAGCAGCGATAAACATAATACAAATGGACAAGAGATGTTTGCTTTGATTGAAATAAAACCCTGTCCGACTAGAAAAGTAAGTTCTAGCTAGATAAAACATGATGTATGCTCCAGATGATGCGGTAGCTGCTCCAAGAGCCCCCCATTTTGGAGTAAGCCAAAGGTTAATAAAAAAACTAGGAATCAAAGCTAATAAAGAAACCAATGTATTAAAATAGGTCTTGCGTGAAAACACAATTCCCAGTGTCGTTGTTTCAGAAAGTGTATACATTATATGAGGAAAACAGAGCAAACCAAGAATATACTGAACAGAACCATAGTCTTCCCCTAAAATCATCATTATCACAGGACGAAAAACAAGGATTCCAAAAAAGATACCCGTTAAAATAAAAAGAACCGCATCTGATATAAACTTATAATGCTTCATTGACTTGCCTTCATCATGCCATCGATAAGCAGTAGGAACCCAAAAAGTTGCGAAGGCTGTTTTTAGAATACCAATCATATTAACAATTGCGATACCCGCGGCATAAAACCCTAATTCTTTTTTTGTAGAAAAAGATCGGAGCATTAGACTATCAATTGTATTAAGCACTGAGTTGAGAGACATTGCCACCATGAGTGGAAAACCAAAAGCCAGCAGCTTTTTTATAAGGTCATAATCGAAAACAAAATCTTTCCATGCTAATAACTCTCTATAACGTAAAAAAAGAAGACTATCCCCTAAAAGTTGGCCAAAGATCATCCCGAAAACCACTACGCGAAAATCACGAATTCCCAAAGCAATCATGGCCAAAGAAACTGCAAAAATTAAGCTCTTTAGTAAAATAGTAAAACCAGAATATTCTTTAGCCTTTTCTTGCATTCGAATAGAAATGAGTACAAATCGTTCAACTATCATTGATATAAGAAGAATAGCACTCCAAATCACTATGTAACCTGCATTTGCATCGCTAAATAACCAGTTCGCAATGGTCTGATTAAAAATAAGCATTACAAAAGACAAGACAATCCCCATACCGATTGGAATAATTATTGCTTGTTGAAAAAGGTGCTTTTTAGATACAGCTTGATGAAATTCGCGAGAAAAAGCTTGATCGAGGCCAATGTATAGGAAATTGGGAATATTTAAGATTAAGTTACGATACAATCCTGAAACACCATATTGATCAGCTACTAATATCTGAGTCAAAATGCGGATTTGAATCAATGATATTAACGCCCCAATAATGGGGCCTAAGGAAAAGCCCATTAATCTTTTTAAAAAATATTTCATATATTACCTCGAATCTATTTGAAAATGACTCACTTGATCATCTAAAACTTGACGATACAGCTTGGCTGCTTCTTCATTAGTGAAAGATTTATTTTTTATTCTTCTAAAACGGTCTTCATCACTAGGAATTTTATTTAAGCTCTGATTATAAACATCAATCATGGTTTGATACCAGTCTTTTGGTTCACACTCCAAAGACAGAAATTGGATTAACCCCAAACCCAAGTCCACCTCTTTACTTATTTGATCACTGGCAATCACGGGAATACCTATCGCTTGCGCTTCAATAGCCACCGTTCCAAAACCTTCCGAAAAAGAGGGCATAATTAATAGATCGATACCGGCTAATAAATTAGCAACTGGACTAATCCGGCCAGCAAAGAAAACTTGGTCTTTGATTTCTTTTTTCTTTACTTCTTCTTCTAAGAAAGCGCGATCTTCACCCTCTCCAGCAATCACTAATTGCAAAGGATGGTCTTGTTTTTTACTGTATGCTATGATCTCCAAGGTCAAAAGGTGATTTTTAACTGCTGTTAAACGTCCCACTTGTCCAATTACCAAGCTTTGATCGCTTTTCTCAATAAATTTACTTTGCCAGTATTTATGTGCTGCTAGCCTTTCTTCAGTAGCTAATAGGAAATCATCAGGTTCAATACTATTAGGAATTACGATTGAAGATTCGCCAACCTTCAAGCCAAACAATTCCTGAATAGAAAGGCTTGAGCATCCAATAGGCAAGCGAGACAATCTCCTATTAACTTGCGTATCAAAAACTTGCAACAATTTATTTTTAAAAGATGGATTTTTGTCATAACGGTAATGGCCATGAATATAGAAATCAAATTTCTTACCTTTTTGTAATTGATGCGCTAAATAATAATAAACGATTGATCGGTAACCTGCAATATGACTATAAACTACTTGATATTCATTATCTTGAAAAGCTTTAGCAAAGCTTTTCTTAAAGGATTGCCAAGAAGTTTTTTTGGGATTCTTCAGAAAATAAACCTGACCCCCTGTTGCTTCAATTGTCTGTTTAAAGTGATCAGGAACTTGACTATAGGTAACTACATCAAAAACTATCTTTTGATTGCTAGCTCCTTTGGCCAAGTTATTAATAAATGTAGAAATGCCTCCTCCAAAAGAAGACATTATATGTAAGATTCTAATTTCTTGCAAAAGCTTCCTCCTTATTTGATCTCCTACTGACTAAAATTAAGGGATTCTAACAATATTTCTCTTTCATTTCTTGTTTGGGTGCCAGATAGATTAAGTGTTTCTGGTTTTTGACCCTTTTGAAGATTATAGTAGAGAATAAATTTTAAAAAATGATCGAAACTAATGTTACTTTTCACAAAATAATCCGTTTGATTTAATTCTTTGGCTAGTTTTAAGAAGTGACGATAATCCATTAAATTATCAGCCATAAGTTGACTTCTCTTTTGAGCTGGTAAATTCTCAATAATAATATCTTCAAATAACACTCCATTAGCATTAATTTTTGCAACTTCTTCTAAACTATCTAAATCTAAGATAATTAAAAAATCAATGGGTAAATTGTATGATTTCGTCAATTGTTCAACTAAGGCTAATTCTCCTTGCTTTAAACCATACTCTCTGATGGTTTTTGGAGCTTGAGAATCTGATATAAATAAGTCTAATTGTGGATCGATATTGACTTGCACGATCTTTTCTTGATTATAATCCCATACATAATAAGTTAATTCAGTAATTCTTTTCTCGCCAATCCGCCCTGTTTGGCTATAATCATAACTCAAAACTAAGAGCTCGATACCATCTTTGGCTAGTTCACTAAAAGACTTGCCTTTATTTTCTAATAGTTCTTGTCCAATACTGTAGTGTTGCCATTCAGAAGAGTCCTGTACAAAGGTAGTTTGGAAAGAGTCTTTTAGATTATTAAGATAGCCGAAAAAAAGAAAACTAGAAAAAACTAAAAGAATCATCACAAGAAAAAAGACCAAAAGTCTTTTTGAAAAAAAAGGACGTTTGTCTGTTTTCTGTTCTGGAAACATTTGCTTCCTCCATTCAAATTATCATTAAAAACCCTCTGGGTTCTTTTTTTGCCAATTCCAAGAATCTAAGCACATAGCATATAAGTCTTTTTGAGCCTTCCAATTTAGCTCTTTATTAGCCCTCTCAGAATTGGCATAAGCAATTGCGATATCCCCTGACCGACGATCCACAATTTGATAAGGTATATGAACTTGGTTGGCTTCTTCAAATGTATGAATCAAATCTAGGACAGAATAACCTTGACCGGTTCCCAAATTAAATATTGCTACTCCCTTATTTTTTAGATTGTGGCTAATCGCTTTTTGATGGCCTTGAGCAAGATCTACTACATGAATATAATCGCGCACACCTGTTCCATCGTGTGTTGGATAATCATTACCAAACACTTGCAATTCACGGCGCTTGCCGATTGCTACTTGAGTGATATAAGGCATTAAATTGTTAGGAATCCCCTGAGGATCTTCACCAATCAAGCCAGAATGATGTGCTCCGATAGGATTAAAATAACGTAATAGAGTCACTGACCACTCTGAATCTGAGCGCGATAAGTCTTGCAATATTTTTTCTAAGACTAATTTTGTATAGCCATAAGGATTACTGGCCTCACCTGTCGGCATTGATTCATCAAATGGCGCTTTATGAGTTTCGCCATATACAGTTGCTGAGGATGAGAAAATAATGTTTTTCACTTGGTTTTCTTGCATGACTTCGAGCAAGGCAATCGTACCACTAAGGTTATTATGATAGTACTTTAATGGTTGTTCAACGGATTCACCAACAGCTTTATAGCCAGCAAAATGAATGACTAAATCAACAGAGTGATTTTTAAAAATTTGATCCATTGCCTGCTTATCTTCAATGTTTTTTTGATAAAAGGTCACTTTTTTACCGGTGATTGTTTGAATGCGATTTAAAACCTCTGGTTTTGAATTTGAAAAATTATCTACAACGATTACTTCTTGAGCATCATTTAATAGTTCAATGACTGTGTGACTGCCTATATATCCTGTTCCACCTGTTACTAAGATTGACATACATAGCCTCCATCCTAATCTTAATAATATTCTGATTAATTATAGCATAACAAATCTAGCTATATTCAATCTTCATAATTTCTTCCTAAATTTACTCTTATTAGTTGCACCATAGGAATTGAGTTCCACAATTGTTACGAAATTTGATATAATAACTCAAGGTTTAAACAACTTAACCTTAAGGGGGAATATAATGGCAGAGGCATTAATCATTTTTGCAAGTCTTACTGGAAACACCGAAGAAATGGCTGATATTATTGCTGAGCGTCTTGAAACACATGGTATTACTACTGATGTGGTTGAAGTCATGCAAGCAGATGCAGAAGATTTTTTAGAATATGATGCTGTATTAATTGGCTCTTATACATACGGAGTCGATGGCGTACTACCTGACGAAATGCTCGATTTTTATGAAGATCTGGGTGAGTTAGATTTATCAGATAAAGTCTTTGGCGTTTTTGGTTCAGGCGATACTTACTATGAAGTCTTTTGTGGTGCTGTCGATCACTTTGAAAAGCAATTTTTAAAGGTAGGCGCTCAAGCGGGTGGTCCATCATGTAAAATTAATTTAAATGCCGAAGGTGAGGACATTGAACGTCTTCAAGCTTTAGCTGATGGTATTGCTGAAAAAATAAATCAATAAGGAAAGAGGTATGCTATGGCTTTAAAAAACTTTGATCAACTTCTTGAAAAATATGCAAACTTAATCGTCAATAAAGGAATTGCGGTTAGTAAAGAAGATTATATTTTAATTTTCGCTGACCTTGACCAAGCTCCATTAGTTCGCTTAGTGACTGAAGCTGCTTATAAAGCAGGTGCTAAATTTGTTAAAGTAAATTGGGCAGACGACGCATTAACTCGTCTTCATTTTACTCATCAATCTGAAGAAACACTGACCGATATTCCACAATTTAAGGTTGAGGAAGGCAATTACTTTGTAGAAAAAAGAGCTAAACGCATCTCACTACGTTCAAGTGATCCAAATGTTCTTAAAGGAATTGACCCTGCAAAAATAAATGCAGCAAACCGTGCTTCATCTCAAGCTATGAAAGATGTACGTATTGCGACACAATCAAATCTTGTTTCATGGTTGGTTGTTGCAGGTGCAGGTAAAGAATGGGCAGCTCTTGTGTTCCCTGAACTAAAAACTTCCGAAGAACAAGTTGATGCTTTATGGGATCAAATCTTCAAAACAACTCGTATCTATGAAGAAGATCCAATTAAAGCTTGGGATGAACACGAAGAACGTCTTAGCGAAAAAGCGCGCTTCCTAAATGAACAACAATTCGACCAGTTGCATTATACAGGACCTGGAACTGATTTCACTGTCGGCTTACCTAAAAACCATGTCTGGGAAAGTGCCGGATCACTTAATGAAAAAGGCGAAGTCTTTATTGCTAACATGCCTACAGAAGAAGTCTTTACTGCTCCAGATTCAAGACGTGCAGAGGGCTATATTTCTTCTTCTAAACCACTAGCTTATGGTGGCACTGTAATTGATGGAATGAAATTCACTTTCAAAGACGGTAAAGTTACCGAAGTATCAGCCAAAGAAGGTGAAGAAACCTTACGTCAACTGGTAAAGGAAAATGAGGGTTCTGATTCCTTAGGTGAAGTAGCACTTGTTCCGCATCAATCACCAATTTCTCAATCGGGCATTATCTTCTTTAATACTCTATTTGACGAAAATGCTTCTAATCATATCGCATTAGGACAAGCCTATGCTACCTCAGTAAGAAACGGTGCAAAAATGAGTCAAGAAGAGCTAAAAGAAGTGGGACTTAACCGCTCGAATGTTCACGTGGACTTTATGGTAGGAAATGCGGAAATGGATGTTGATGGAATTGCAGCAGATGGTACTGTTACACCAATCTTCCGTAAAGGGGAATGGGCATTTTAATCAATTTAGAAGGAGGCGATAAGGATGGTAACCCCTTCAAACTTCAATACAAATTTTGAAGAAGAAATAACCAAACACATTGAAGAAATAGATCGACGGGTAGACCGAACTGGTTGGCCGCTTCTAATCATTGGCGTCATTATTTTCTTCTTACTTGTTTATCTATCTGTAAAAGCTTTTTCAATTCCAACGACGAAAGAATATGAAGGCAGCCAAGCCGCCATGAATCAAAAAGTTGAAGATTTAGAAAATCGACTTTCTTCATTAGAAGCCCTTATCGAAGAAGGACAAGAGTAGATAGCATGGATATTTTACATATTAATTCCTATTTCTCAACTTCTGGTTTATTTAAACAAATCTATGATCGTCAAGTAAAACAGGGACATAAATTAGAAGTTTATGTCCCTATTTCTCATCAATTTCCTCAAGAAAGAGTGGCAGCTAGTGGAGATTACTTGAACCTATCTAGAAATCACGATCAATGGATGCGCTGGATTTTTCCACTTAAACACCATAAGATTTGGAAAGATTTAAAAGAAACATACAGTTTAGATAACTTTGAGCTGATTCATGCGCATTCACTCTTTTCAAATGGTTGGCTAGCTAGACAAGTTTATCTGAATTATCAGGTTCCCTATATTGTTGCTGTACGCAATGCGGACCTGCATACTTTTTTTGAAAAAATGCCCTGGATGCGCAAAGTGGGCTTAGATATTATGCGTGATGCCAAGCAGATTATCTTTATTTCACAGAATACTTATCAACAGGTCTTTAATCGCTTTATACCTGCCAAAGATTTGGATAGCCTCAAAGCAAAAAGCCAGGTCCTTGCAAATGGAATTGATGATTATTGGCATAACAATCGCTTTAATGAAAAGAAATTTGTGTGTCATCAGCCGCTTCGTATTGTAACCGCCGGTAAAGTTTCTTCCGGTAAACGCTTTGTTGAATTAGCTAAAATGATCGAGCATTTTTCAAAAAATTACCAAGCAGCAGAGCTACATATTGCTGGTCCCAACTGGGATGCTAAAATTCTCAAGCAACTTCAAACAATGGACCATGTTACCTATCATGGTTCTTTAAATAAAGCTGAAATGGTCAATTTATATCGTTCAATGGATCTTTTCGCCCTACTATCTTTCCCTGAAACCTTTGGATTGGTTTATCCAGAAGCAATGAGTCAGGGGTTGCCGGTAATCTATACTCAAAACGAAGGGTTCGACTCCTTTTTTGAAAATTACCATGTAGGCGTTTCTGTGGATCGATTTGATCAAACAGCTTTCGAGCAAGCAGTTCTTTATATTTCAAACCATTATGAACGTTTGTCTAAAGATGCCTTAGATGCAATCAACTATTTCAAATGGGATGAAATTGTTAGCCGCTATGAAAAACTCTATCAATCTATTGTTTCCTAAAGTTTTTCAATAAAAAAACAAGGTCTAGTTAACTAGACCTTGTTTTTTTGAATTTATATTATATTTCATTTTCTTGTTGAGTCAATAAGATAGGTCCGTCTGGCCCAATTGCTAGTGAGTGCTCATACTGAGCACAGTATCCACCATCTCTCGTTCTGGCCGTCCAGCCGTTTGCATCCATTTTCATTTTCCAATCTCCTGTAGTTACCATGGGTTCAATCGTAATTGTCATGCCCTCTTTTAATCGAAGTCCCCTACCTTTTAAACCATAGTGTGGAACAGCTGGTTCTTCGTGTATAGTAGGGCCAATGCCATGGCCAACAAAGTCACGAACAACACCGAATCCCTCTCCTTCCACATGCGTTTGAATAGCATGTCCAATATCACCTATACGATTCCCTACCTTAGCTTGTTCAATACCGCGATATAAAGCTTCTTTGGTAACTTCCATTAATCGTTTATGTTCTGGACTAATTTCGCCAATTGCATAACACCAACAAGAATCAGAAATTGCTCCATTCAAGTCAACACAAAAGTCAACCTTAACTATATCTCCGGCTTTTAAGATACGATTGGACGGGAAACCATGACATATTTCATCATTAACACTGGTACAAGTAGCGTATTTATAACCTTCATAGCCTATTTGAGCAGCGACCGCTCCAGCCGCTTCAATTTTATTTTGAACAAATTGGTCAATTTGGTTGGTTGTTACCCCTTCTTTTATAAAGTCTCGTAAAGCTACATGGATATCAGATAGAACTTTTCCTGATTCTTTCATGGCTTGAATTTCTCTTTCGGATTTAAGTGTTATCATTAATAACCTTCTTTCTACTTTCATTATCAAATCTATTATAACGAATTAAAGTTCTTTTTTCAGCCATTCAATCTCTATTCGAGCCGCTTCTTGCTGAATGGTATCATTGTAAATTGTTTGATAGGTTATTACTTTATCGGCTTCGGTTCGCGTCTCTAACTTGACATTAGCCTCTGTACGAATCTTCACCTGGTGTTCTCTAAGCAACTCTCGACCATACTTAATCGCTAAGTTTTTTATATAATAATTATTTTGTAACCAAATAGGTAGATTACTAATAGACCAATTTATATAAACAAGATTATTAACATGATTATTAAAATCAATATCTTTATCTATTATGACTTGATCATTTTCTTGACAAAAAGTTATATCCTCTGGAAAGGTAAGTTTTATCTTTTTAACATGCTGATTGTGATCAATAAGTTTTAGTTCTTCCAACATTTTATGGTTGATCCGTCCCATTTTTCTAGTTTTTAAATTAATTACCGCAAATTGAATTTGACACTCTAACAAAAGATGGTCTTTAGACCTTATCTCAAACCACCGCTCTAATAGAAAACGATTGGCCTGAATAATTTTGGTCTTAATCTCAATTATATCACCATATCGAGGCAATTGATTAACAATACATACGTTTTGCGTAATTACCCAACTTTCATCCTGTCCTAGGATAGTGTCAGTTTGATCAAATTGATTAAACTGCTCATGATTAGTCGACGTTTCTAAAATCGCTTCTAATAGTTTAGTAAAATTATTACTTTTATGTTCTCGATCGATGAACCAATCTGAATTTATTTTAAATGTTTGAGTATAAGAAGGTACTTTTTCTGACAATTATATTCCTCCTTTTTTTATCAATAAAGACTCATAAAGAAAAAGAGGCAGATTCTATGAACCCGCCTAATTATTAAGCTAGTTAGCTTATCTAGTTTTCTTTAATACAAAAGATACCACTGCAATCAAAATAATTGCTCCAATTAATGATGGAAAAATAGCGATGTCAGATACTACCGGACCAAAATCAGAGAAAAATTGGCCACCTACCCATGATCCGATGATACCAGCAATGATATTTCCGATAACTCCACCAGGAATATCTTTACCTAAAATCATACCTGCTAACCATCCAATGATTCCTCCGACAATTAAAGTCATAATAAGTGCCATAATTATACCTTCTTTCTTTATTTCGTTTCTATGTAAATTATATAACAATTTACTACATTTTGCGAATGTTTTGCTTTATCTTAACCTTCTTAAGAGTTTAATGAATGACTCTTTTATTGATTCACTAATTTATTAAAATGTGAAAGTTTTTTAGAGTTAAGATGAATAGTTTCTTCATAAAAATCCAATAACATTCTTGTAGCATTTTCCCAAGAATATTTTTCAGCTTCTCGCCGGGCTTTTAATCCCATTTCTTTAAGTTTTAAAGGTTTATCTAAAATTTTGAGAGAATCTATTAGTGATTTTGCATCCCCTGATTGATAAATCATACCTGTTTGATTAAGCGTAATTTGTTCTAAAGTAGGTCCATTCTCAGCAGCGATAACCGGGACTCCTGATGCCATCGATTCTGAGATTACTAAGCCAAAGGTCTCTGAAACAGAGGGAAATATAAATGCGTCTCCTGTTGCATATGCCTTAGACAAGTTTTCTCCATCTAAAAAGCCAGTAAAGGTCGTTTTAGTGCCTGAAAATAATTCTTCCAAATGCTGACGCTCCGGACCATCACCCACGATAGTTAAGCAGATATCCTCTCGGTGGGAAAAGATAGAAAGTAAGTGATCTAAATCTTTTTCAGCAGCAAGACGTCCAACATAGACTAAAAGTTTTTGATTATCTAATCCAAAGGTCCATTGATTGTAAAAATCTTGATCAAAAAATTTAGGGTGTCTTTTATTAAGATCAATACCTCTTGGCAGAACTCCTTCTACAGCTATCCCTTTATCAATTAATTCTTCTTTCAAACTTTCTGAAACGGTAATGTTTAAGTCAGCGTCATGATGCCAAAAGCGAATATAATCCCAAAGGATTGGTTTCAAAAGCGGTAAATTGTAATGATCAAGATAATCAGGCAGATGTGTATGATAGGAGGCTAATAGAGGAATTCCCAAACGCTTAGCGTATTTAACAGCAGAAGTTACCATAAAAAAGGGATTGACTGCATGAATTATATCGGGATTAAAATCTTGAATAATAGCTTTCATTTTACGAGAAGGTAGCCCCCAAGGGCGCGATTTGTATAAAGGAAAGTTAAAAGAATCCATAGGTATCACTTTTACACCTTGATACTCTGTAATTCCTAAATCAGGTGATACCACAATCACTTCATGACCTAAGTCTTTCATTGCAGTTGTCATATGAGCAAGGCGTGTGCAAATACCATCTGTAGCGGGTACAAAAGTTTCTGTGGCTATTAGAATTCTCATTTCACTACTCCTTTACCTTAATGTCCTATCTTCTTAATTATTATAACGCAAGGATAAAAAGATACTGTAAATTTATTGTAAAATTTAGGTAAAGCTTTTATTTGTCTTTTCTGCGCGGTTTCCCAATGTTTTTTGTATTACGCTTACGATTTTTCTTTTTAGCTTTTACTGCTGTTTTCGGTTTTTTTGAATGAGATTTACGCTTAGTTATTCGTTTGCTGGACTGTCTTATTTCTTCCTCCTCAGGCCGTTCATTTAATAATTGACGGTCATAAAGCACTCTTTCTTCTAAGTGAATACTGCTGTCATCAAGCATTCTTTTTAGGTTTAGAGCTTCTTGTTGATTGACCAGTGAAATAGCACATCCCTCATTCCCCATGCGTCCAGTTCTTCCTGAACGATGGTAATAGGTACGCACATCACGCGCTGGATGATAATGAATAACATTAGGTATGCCTTCTATATCAAGCCCTCTAGAAGCTAAATCTGTCGTTAATAGATAGATTGTTTTTTGTTGTCTAAACTGTTCTAAGGCTATTTGTCTTTCTTGATTGGTTAATTGACTATGAAGGACAGATATGGATAAATTTTCAAAAATCATTTTTGCAGCAGCTCTTTCTAAATCGCTAATTTGATCAAAAAAAACAATTGCTTGCATTCCCTCCATTTGAGCCAAACGCTTTAACATGTTTGTTTTTTGTCGGTTGTTTACTTCTAGGTATACATGTTCAGTCTGAATATTGGCCGACTCCATTGAAATTTCTAAGCGATCAAATTCATAATTTTTTGCTTGTAAATAATCAAGAAAGTCTTTACTTTTAGTAGCTGAAAAATAATAGCGTTTAATATCTCTCATGAGGCGCTTCTCAATCATTTCAATGTCTGCTATTTGTTGCTCTCCTTTTGAAAACAAATAGTCTGCTTCATCATAGATAATCCATCTAACCGTATGAACCTTCAGTTTAGATGTTTGCTTTAGTAACTCATTGAAACGACCAGGAGTTGCCACAATAAGCTCTGGTTTGTTTTTTAATTTTTCAATTTGTCTTTTGACATTAGCACCGCCAACAATACTCGTAACAGTAATTCCAAGTAACCGGCTCCATTCATCCACCACTAAAAAAATCTGCTGAGCTAATTCTTGAGTGGGGGCAAATATGATGGCTTGTAGCTGTTGGTTTACTTCAATCTTTTCTAAGATAGGCAGCAAATAGGCCAATGTTTTCCCTGTACCCGTTGGCGAAATAGCTACAACCGATTCTTCATCTTTAATATAGGGATAGACTTGTTTTTGAATAGCTGTCGCCTCGGAAAAATTCTTTTCTTGCCAGTATTTTTTCAATTGAGTATTTGATAATTCCTTCATAATAGCTCCTTTTTCATGAAAGAACGGCTAAAAGTCATTGACTTCTAACCGTTCTAGGGTCTTAGTATAGTTTAGCTGACTGACGTAATAACTCAAGCACTTGAACCACTTGCAAGGATAATTGCCTCCAGTTCTCATACAAAATTTCTTTATGAATTGTTTTTTCTTCTAATATCATATCTGAGAAGCTTAATAATTCATCAAACATTGGATTAGCTGGTAAATAATCGATAATTTGGGCCTTTTTACCTTCTGTGTTGACTAAACTCACTTTTGTTAAGCGTGAGATATCATTAATGATAAAAGTTTCTTTACCAATATAAAATTCACTAGGCATCATAGAATGTACAGTCTTGGACAAAAAGATTGAAACTTGTGTTTGAGGATACTTTAAAATGATTGTACCAAACAAATCAATTTGTCGTCCATCATCTAAAGCATGATAATGAACCGATTCAGGAAGACCAAATAAGTCGAGCGCTATATATAAAGGATAGACACCTAAATCCATCAATGAACCACCTTCAAAATCAGCATTAAAAACGTTGGGAACTTGCCAGCCTTTTTCTTTGGATTCTAAATAAGTCTCATAGCGAGAAGAATACTGTCCCATGTTAAAGTTGGCACCATATAAAGGCGCCTCCAACTCTTTCATTTTATGTTTAATCAATGGTTTTAGGCGACTATAGTTACGACTATGATAATGCAGAGCTGCTTCAAAAACATAAACTCCGACTTCGTCAGCGAGTGAATATAATTCATGCCACTGAGCAGATGAAGTAACCATAGGCTTTTCGATGATTACATGTTTTTTTGCCTTCACAGCTTGCATGGCTTGCTTAAAATGTAAAGAATTGGGACTCGCTATATATATAACATCGATTTTAGGATCATAAAGAATATTATTTAATTCATTGGTAAAATAATCCGCTTCATACTTTAGCGCCAGTTGTTTAGCAGTATCCAAATAGCGTGAGTAAACTGCCGTAAGATGGTAACGTTGAGTTAACTGAGCTGCATTGATCATTTGCTCAGTTATCCATGAGCTACCAATTGTCGCATAGTTCAACATGAGAAACGCTCCTTTAAGATAGACATTATTTTCTTAAGGTTTCTTCATCGACTTGATCAAGATAGGCCTCTATACTAGCTAAAGTATCCGCAAGATTGCCAGGCTCAAATGGTGACTTCAAGTTTCCTGTTGCAATAATTTCTGTGAAAGTCTGAGTTCCTCCAACTTTACAAATATTTAAATAGTCTTCCCATGCTTTTGGATCATGATCGACTTGACTACGTTTCCAGAATTGGAAAGCACACACTTGAGCTAAAGTATAATCAATATAATAGAAAGGCATTGTGAAAATATGCAATTGTTTGAACCACCAACCGCCATTTTCATAGAACTCATTGCCTTGGTAATCAATCCAAGGGTTATAAATTTTTTCTAATTTTCTCCATGTTTGACGACGTTCTTCTGGGGTCATGTTTGGATTTTCATACACTTCATGTTGGAAGTGGTCCACACAAACACCATAAGGAATAAATTGAACAGCTCCAGCTAAATGTTGATACTTAAATTTCTCAATGCTATCACCAAAGAAATTTTTCATCCATGGCCAAGTTAAAAATTCCATCGACATAGAGTGAATCTCACAAGATTCTAAAGTAGGCCATACAGCTTCAGGAGTTTGAATCCATCTTGAGTTATAAACTTGGAAAGCGTGGCCTGCCTCGTGAGTCAATACTTCAACATCATGTGACGTTCCATTAAAGTTAGCAAAAATATAAGGCGTTTTATAATTAGGCAGATAAGTGCAGTAAGCCCCAGTGTCTTTGCCGGGTTTAGATTCTAAATCTAAAACATCGTGTTCAATTAATAAGTCGATGAACTCACCAGTTTCTGGTGATAATTCATGGTACATTTCAACACCTTTGGCAACTATTTCTTCTGGGCTACCTTCAGGCTTAGCATTACCTGTTGGGAAAGTTAGACCTAAGTCATAAAAGGCTAGCTTATCCAAACCTAAACGCTCACGTTGACGTTCAAATAGTTTTTCCGCTAAAGGAACTACGTGTTTTTGAACTTCTTTACGATAGACTTCCACATCATTACGGTCATAGTCCAAACGAGCCATACGCGCATAACCGACTTCAACAAAGTCTTTAAAACCAAGCTTCGTTGCAATTTCATGACGCGTTTTAACTAATTGGTCGTAAATACGATCAAACTCATCTTGACGTTCTAAATACCAATCAGTAATCAGTTCGGAAGTTTCTTTACGAACTTTGCGATCCGGATCTTGCGTAAATGCGCCAATGCTTGATAAGTTATAAGTTTCACCTTTATACTCGATTTCAGCAGAAGCTTTTAACTTACCATATTCGGATACCAAACGATTCTCCTTTTGTAATAACGGAATAATTTCAGGAGAAAAGATTTTCAAATGATTTTCTGCTAATTTAAAGAAAGTATGAGGTAATTCCTCTTCCAATTCTTTGCGGTAAGGTGAATCTAATGTAGCTCGATAATATTCGCTTTCCCATTCGCTAATGAGGGGTGAGTTTTCATCCCAAAAATCTGTTTCATCTGAATAGAATTGATCACGGGTATCCACTGAATGACGAATTGAAGTTAATGTTGAATTGGTTTCAATATCTCTTTGAATGGCTTGAATGGCTTTAACTGCTGCAATTGCTTCATCAGCCGATTCAGCTTTTTTAATTTTCTCAATCTGTTGTTGGAATGACTGTTTTAAAGCAGACATGTCTGGTCTTTTATATTCGAATTCATTGAATTTCATACTTCCACATCCTTTTTTAATTATTAGTTTTATTATAGCACAGCGTGATTATACTGAAAACGATTTAAAAATAAACTTTCTTGACTGCTTTTGTTATACTATATATAAGTGAATTTAAGGAGCATGCAAATGGCTGATAAGTTTCAATATAAAGGAATCGTCATTTATCAAAAAATAATTAAGGCCAGTGATCCCACATTGGTCTTATTTAAATTAAAACTAATTAAACATCCGTTAAATCCTATTGAGCTAATTAATCAAGAATTTACTGCTTTGATTGCTCGAAAATCTTTAACTTTTATGTATGAGGTTATGCTGGGGGATCAGATTCTTATCTACGGACACTTTAATAATAAAAAGCAATTTATTACTGAGAAATATCTGATTGAAAAAAGAGTCCCCCGCTCTTATGAAAGAACAATTCGACAACTACCTAATCAGAAAAAAGGCTAGAAAGGAGGCTAATGTATGACGAAAGAAAGTCCTGAAGAAATTCGACACAATATTGAACAGAGACTCCCTTTATTACCTGATTTGCCTGGATGCTACTTAATGAAAGATGTCAATGATAAAATCATATACGTAGGTAAAGCTAAAAACTTAAAAAACCGCGTTCGATCTTATTTCAGGGGAGCACATGATAGTAAAACAACTAAATTGGTTTCTGAAATTCATCATTTCGAAACAATTGTAACGAATTCAAACAAAGAAGCGTTGATTCTCGAAATAAACTTGATCCAACAATATAAGCCTCAATATAATATAAAACTTAAAGACGGCAGTATGTATCCATACTTAAAAATAACGAATGAAAAAGACCCCCAATTAATTATAACTAATCAAGTTCTTAAAGATGGTGGCCATTATTTCGGACCTTTCCCAAACGTACAAGCCGCTACCGCCACTCAACAATTATTACAAAAAATTTATCCTCTAAGACGTTGTGGTAAAAATGAAAAACGCGCCTGCTTTTACTATCACCTAGGACAGTGTATCGGTTGCTGCGACCATCCCATTTCCAAAGAGACCTATCAGAAACAAATTAATCGCATCAAACGTTTCTTTAATGGTGAGGTCGGCCCCATTAAGAATGATTTGAAGCGTAAGATGTCTGAAGCGGCTGATAAACTAGATTTCGAACAAGCTGCTGATTTACGCGATCAGATTGAATATATCGAGACAACCGTTGAAAGACAAGCTATTATGAGCCAAGAGTATGATAATATGGATGTCTTCAATTTCTATTATGATAAGGGATGGATATCTATACAAACCTTTATGTTAAGACAAGGTTCCATTCTTAAACGTAAAGCTGCTCTTTTTCCTAGTTATGGTGAAAAAGAACCAGACAATGAACTAACCACTTATATTGCTCGCTTCTATAAGGAGCAATATAATGTTATACCAAAAGCTATCTTAGTCCCTGCCACTGTTGATCAAGAGGTTCTAGAAGAGGTTTTCGAAATTCCTGTTCAAACACCTCTTAGAGGAAAGAAGAAGTCCATGCTCGATTTATGTGAAAAAAATGCTAAGTTAGCTTTGGATGAAAAATTCCGATTAATTGAAGCTAGCAAGCTTAAAACGCTGGGAGCCATCGAAGAGTTAGCAGAGGCTCTTAAAGTTGAGCAAGTTAATCATATTGAAGCATTTGACCACTCCCATATTCAAGGAGTTCATACGGTCTCAGGTATGGTTGTCTATCAAGAAGGTAAACCTGACCGCAAAAATTACCGGAAATTTAAAATTAAGAGTGGTGATGGGGCTAATGAATTTGCTCATTCTCAAGAAGTTATCCGACGAAGATACACCCGCTTACTCAGAGAAGATAAACCATTACCTGATTTGATTTTAATGGATGGTGGGATTATACAAGTAAGAGCCGCTAGAGACGTCTTGGAAAATGAGTTAGGTTTGTCTATCCCTATAGCCGGTATGGTTAAAAACGATAAACACAAGACCGCCTCTTTATTAGATGGATACACTGAAAAGATAGTGGAGCTTGATCCTCGTTCCCAGGCCTTTCATTTTATTCAAAGAGTACAAGAAGAAGTTCATCGTTATGCCATTTCTTATCACCGAAAAGTACGGTCTAAGAGTCAAGTTGCTTCTATTTTGGATACTATACCAGGAGTTGGCCCAGCTACACGCTCTAAACTTTTAAAACACTTTAAATCATTACAAAAAATTAAACAATCTGATGTCGATACTCTGCGTAGATTGGGCATTTCCCGTCCGGTCTCAAAACGAATTCTCGAATTTCTTAATGATTCTAATAACTTATAATAAAAAACCTTGCATGATTAAATCGTGCAAGGTTTTTATTATTATTTTTAAGAAATAGAAAGTATTATGTTAGCCATTGGTATTTAGAATACTTTCGTCAGTCTCTAAAGTCATTTCTTCAGGTTCGCGTAAGAAGGTAAAGCCTTCACCATCTACTTGTTGAACATCATTAACCGCAATAAATGCTTTAGGGTCAATATTATGAACAATCTTTTTAACTGCCATTAGCTGACGATTGGAAACAACCACATATAGAATTTGTCGTTGAGCCTTGGAATAAAAGCCATAACCTGAGAAGATAGTAACCCCACGCTTAACTTTATCCATAATTTCATTACCAATTTCTTCGTGTTTTTCTGAAATAACAAACAGTGCGTTTTTAGGATTGTAACCTGTAACCCAGAAGTTTAAAATTCGGCTATATAAAAGAATTCCAACAATTGAAATAGCTCCCTTCTCTAGACCAATCGCAAAGAATAATAGAGAAATAATCACTCCGTCAAATATTAGTAAAGCATTTGAGACACTAATTCCAGCATATTTATTCAAAATCAAAGCAAGAATATCTGTTCCTCCGGTCGATCCGCCTCCACGAATCACGATTCCCAAGCCTGTTCCCATAATTACTCCCGATACTAATGGTGCTACTAATTGGTTATCTGGAATAAAGGGAGTAGGCTGAACAACTTTTAAAAAGAATGAAAGTGCTGCAATTGACAAAAGCGTATAAATAATCGTCATTTTACTCAATAATTTCCAACCAATAATTAAAATAATCACGTTTAATACGAAGGCTGTCTTAGGTATATCAAAGTTTAGAGTATAGTGAAGAAAAAGGGTAAAACCAGTAACTCCACCATCTCCCAACTCATTCGGTAAAGATACTAAGTTGATGGCTAATGCGACTAAGAATGTTCCGACGATTGTCATTAATAATGATGATATGATATTTTTCATTTTTACACTTCCTATCTTCTTTTATATATGGCTTTCCTTATAGTTATCTAACTCCAATAAAAAACGACACAAATGGCGGTTTTCATTTGTGTCGTTTATGTTTCCTTATAGCTACATTGTTTGTAATTTTTCAAGGATTAATTCATTCACGACTTGAGGGTTTGCTTGACCTTTAGTTTTCTTCATGACTTGACCTACAAAGAATCCTACGGCCCGATCTTTTCCATTCTTATAATCCTCGACTGATTGTGGGTTATTTTCAACAATCTCATCAATCAACGGTTTCAATTGGGCTGGATCCGAAAGTTGGGCCATTCCTTTGGCTTCAACAATTTCTTTAGCGTTGCCACCTTCTTGAGCTAATATTTTGAAGAGTTTTTTGGCAATTTTAGAAGAAATTGTTCCTTTATCAATTAGCTGGATCATTTCTGCTAAATTCTTAGGGGTTAATCCTGTTTGAGAAAGTTCAACCTGTTGTGCATTTAGATAAGCAGATACTTCACCCATTAACCAGTTCGATGCTTGTTTGGCATCTGCACCTTCTTGAATGGTTTCTTCAAAGAAATCTGACATTTCCTTTTGAAGTGTTAAGACCATGGCATCGTATTCCGGAAGCTGATAATTCTCAATGTACTTTTTACGACGCACTTCTGGCATTTCTGGCATCGATTGCTGGACTTGATCAATCCACTCTTGAGCAATAGTTACCGGTGGTAAGTCTGGTTCAGGAAAGTAGCGGTAATCTGCCGCTCCCTCTTTCGTACGCATTAGAATTGTTTGTCCTGTTTTCTCGTCATAACGACGTGTTTCTTGACGAATGACATCCCCAGATCTTAAAATGTTTTCCTGACGTTTTTCTTCAAACTCTAAACCTTTACGTACAAAACTGAATGAATTTAAGTTCTTGATTTCAGTTTTTGTTCCAAAAGTTTCTTGTCCAAATGGACGAATTGAAATATTACCATCACAGCGTAAAGAACCTTCTTCCATCTTGACATCTGAAACTCCGGTATACATAATTCGCTCCCGTAAAGCTTCTAGAAAGGCATGAGCCTCTTTAGGAGACCGAATATCTGCTTCAGTGACGATTTCAATTAGCGGCGTCCCTTGACGGTTCAAGTCAACATATGAATACCCGTCCACACCATGTGTGTTTTTTCCTGCATCTTCTTCCAAATGAACACGTTCAATACGAATCCGACGCTTCTTGCCTTCTACTTCAATATCCAAGTAACCATTGGCCCCGACCGGTTGATCTAATTGAGAAATCTGATAAGCAGACGGATTATCTGGATAAAAATAATTTTTACGATCAAACTTCATCTGTTTAGCGACCTGACAATTTAAAGCTAAGGAAGCTTTCATTCCGTATTCTATTGCTTGACGATTCATAGTCGGTAATGCTCCAGGATAACCCCAATCTTTCTCATTGGTATTGGCATTTGGATCCACGCCGAAGCCAACAGGTGAGGAAGAAAAGATTTTAGATTGCGTTTTTAATTCCACATGGACTTCAAGTCCGATTACTGTTTCAAAATTCATCTAGATCCTCCTATAATTTAGGTGCTTGATTAACAAAGTCATGGCCTTGCTCAAAATCATAGGCCATTTGGTAAAGTAAGGCTTCGCTATCCACTGGACCAGTGAGTGCCATTCCAATTGGCAATCCCTTGCTGTCAAACCCAGCAGGTACTGATAGACTCGGTATTCCAGCCAAATTAACCGGAATTGTTAATAGATCGGCCACGTACATTTTGAGCGGATCTGAAATACGTTCACCAATTTTGTAAGCTGTCGAATTAGTGACCGGTCCCATAATAAGATCAAATTGATCAAACACTTCTTTAAAGTCTTGAATAATTAATGAGCGTACCTGCGCTGCTTTCTTAAAGAATTTATCATAGGCGCCAGAGCTTAAAGAATAGGTTCCTACCATTAAACGTCTTTTGACTTCGGGACCGAATCCTTCAGAGCGAGATTTTATGTAAATTTCTTCTAAATTTTCTGCCTCTTTTGAACGATAACCATAGCGGATACCGTCGTAACGCTGTAAATTAGATGAAGCTTCCGCAGATGCTAGTATGTAATAAACATTTATCCCATACTCTGAATGAGGAAGAGAGACTTCTTCAACAATTGCACCTTTACTTGTAAAATAATCCGCAGCTTTTTGCATTGCCCGCCGAACATCCGCATCAATAACCTCTGATTGATACTCTTTAGGGAAAGCTATTCGCTTACCTTCGATGGATTGCCCAATCAAACTGCTAAAATCTAACTCTTTATCAGGCAAGCTAGTCGCATCATTAGGATCATGACCCGCAATCGCTTGTAGTAGTAAAGCATTATCTTCAACCGTTAAAGTCATCGGTCCGACTTGATCAAGGCTAGAAGCAAAAGCAATTACTCCATGACGAGAAACACGGCCATAAGTTGGCTTCATTCCAACAATTCCAGTATATGAGGCAGGTTGACGGATAGATCCACCAGTATCAGTTCCTAGGGCTGCTGGCACCTGTCTAGCGCCTACTGCTGCTGAGGATCCTCCCGAAGAACCTCCTGGGACTCTTTCAAGATTCCAAGGATTTTTACTTGTTTTAAAATAGGAGTTTTCGGTCGAGCCCCCCATCGCGAACTCATCTAAGTTGACTTTACCCACTATAATGGCTCCCGCCTTTTTTAATTGTTTGATAACAAAAGCATCATAAGTTGGCACAAAGTCTTCAAGCATTTTACTAGCTGCTGTTGTTTTAAAACCAGCCGTTAAAATGTTATCTTTGATTGCTATAGGAATACCTTGGAGTATTTTTGAATCATTATTCGAATAACCTTCTTCATCTGCGACTTTAGCTAATTCAAAGGCTGACACTTTGAAGTCTTCATAATTTAAAAATGATTGAACGGAGTTCTCCAATGTTTCAATTTGCTGATAGGTATGTTCAAGCAATTCGACTGCTGTAAAAGCTCCTGATTTTAATCCTTTTTTCATATCTGTAATGGTTGTTGGAAATTTTTTCATCTTAAGCTCCTTTTTCATCTTCAATAATCACTGGTACTTGAATATAGCCATCTTTAGCTGTTGGCGCATTATTCACTAAGGCTTGATAAGACGTATTAGAGACCGCGATATCTTCACGGTAAACATTCTTTAGTTGGTTACCGTGGTAAGTCGGTTCAATACCTTCCGTATCCACTTCTTGTAAATGCTCGACCATTTCAATAATTTCTTGGATATTTGGAGCAAATTGGTCCAATTCTTCTTCGCTAAAACTTAACTTCGCTAAATTTGCAACATGCGTGATTTCTTCGCGTGTAATCATTATTATTCCCCTCTTCTTATTGTCTAAATATATGTGATTGGTACTCGGTTTCTCCCGCATTTCTACCTATATAAGCTTCTGTATCCGAATTAGAAACGATTTTGATTTCAATTTCTATATTCTCAGGTAGTGTTCTTTGAGCAGTGTCGAGTACATGTTGACTTAAAGCAGTAATTTCAGTTATTTGATAAAATTGTGTGACTATTTCAATATCTAATGTCTTTAACTGATCGTCTTCATATAATACTTGGCCAGAGATACCATTCAAATTGGGGAAAAACTCACGAATTCCCTTAGTAAAATTATCAAAGTAAGCATATTTTTCTGCTTCTACGCCTGCATCGGTCATTGGTAAAGCAACTCGGTATTCATTAAGCTCTTTCCAATCAGATACAGCATTTCCTTCACGCGAAATACCATCCAACACAAAAGTTCCCCCTACAATCTCATCAGAAGGTGCTTGGCGGTAAATACCTACCAAAATAGGAATGGATCTCAATTCTTCTGTTGCCCTTAGACGCCCCACAATAATATTAGCATAGGCTCTTCCGCGCTCGCGCATTTCTCCCATAGAGATTTCTTCTTCGTAAACAACTCCCTCTGAGTCAGTATATTCATAACGCGAGTTCATTGATAAACCGAGAACAATACCAGCTAGCTGGTAACCATCTTCTGTTTCAACCATAATATTTTTTTCTAAAATTTGTGATAAGTAAATGGGGGTAGATTGAACTTGAGTAACAACCTGATCTGGTATACCAGCATTCTCATCAATGATATTACCTTCTGCATCAACCATCACCTCTTGACCATCTTCCAAAACTGAAGTTGCAGTCGCCTCTTCTATAGAAGTCGATTGATTATCAACCGTGGTCTCAGAGTCCGAAGATGTCGTTTCAGGGTCAGTTCCTCCACTATCTATAGGGATAGAAGGGTTTAATCCTTCAGGATTATCAGCATCTTCTCTTCCTACCCAAGAAGTTAACGTATCACTATCAATTAATTGCCCCTCTTGTAAAAAGTACTGATCGGTAGGAAATACCTCTCGTGATAAACGTAATAAACCATCTTCGAAAGCAAAAGCATTGCCTGTTGAAGACAAGGTGTAATCTGAACTTGCTGAAGGTCCGAGTTGATACTTGCCATCGGTAATAACAGCACGGTAGTTTTGATTTGCTAATTGATTAGAGGTTGATTTAGCCATAACCTTCTCAGGAGCTAGATCTACTTCTCCTTTATTTACCTCTAGATTATTTAAGCAACCTGACAATAAAGTAAGACAGGTTAGCAATGTCATAAATTTATATTTGTTTTGCATTATTAATACCACTTTCTGCTAATTTTTCTAGAAATGTTGGTTCATCTATAATTGAAACACCTAAACTCTGAGCTTTTGCTAATTTACTGCCGGCATCTGCTCCAGCAATCAATATATCAGTTTTTTTGGAAACTGATCCGGTTACATTAGCTCCTAAGTTTTGTAAAATTTGCTTTGCTTCATTACGCGTATAAGCATCCATACTACCAGTTAGAACAATCGTCTTCCCTTTAAATTCATTGGACTGTTGATTGCCAATCGCTGTTGTTTGAAAATCGGTTTTGACACCTATTTTTTGGAAACAATCGATTAACTGTAGTGAAGACTCTTGTTGAAAATAATGAACCAGTGATTGAGAGATGATCTCACCTATGCCATCAATTTGACTGACTTGTTCTGCCTCTGCAGTCATCACTGTTTCTATTGTACCAAATTCTTCAGCAATTAGGCGAGAAGCTTTTGCACCGACATGACGAATTCCTAAAGCAAATAGTAAACGATCTAATCCTCTGTCTTTCGATTCATTAATCGCTCGGATTAAATTATTAGCTGATTTTTCTTTGATTTTATCTAGTTTTAAAAGGTCTTCTTGCTTTAGATAGTAAAGATCAGCTGGATTTTCAATTAAATGATGGTCCAACAATTGTTCAACAATTTTTTCGCCGAGACCATCAATATTCATAGCTAATCGGGAAACAAAATGAGTAATTTGAGCCAGCCTTTGTGCGGGGCAATTAGGATTAACGCACCTTAAAGCCACCTCATCTTTGATTTTAACTAACTCTTCTTTGCATTGTGGACATTCGGTAGGAATAGCTACCGGTCGACTGTTAGGCTTTCTATTAGTTAAATTAACCTTTATTATTTCAGGAATGATATCTCCTGCCTTATGGATAACGACTTGATCACCCATGTGTAAATCAAGTTTTTCAATCAGGTCTACATTATGAAGACTTGCACGTTGAACAGTCGTTCCTGCCAGTTGAACGGCCTCCATAATAGCGGTAGGGGTAACAACCCCAGTTCTGCCCACCGTCCACTCTACATTAAGTAAAGTTGTTTGAGCAACTTCTGCTGGAAACTTATAGGCAATAGCCCAACGCGGTGCTTTAACAGTATGACCTAATTTTTCTTGTTGTTCGAATTTATTCACTTTAATAACGACTCCATCAATCTCATAAGGTAATTCATGTCTTTTTTGACCAACTGTTTGAATAAACTCCCACACCTCATCAAAGTCATGACATTCTTTTCTAAAGGGATTTGTTCTTAAGCCAACAGCCTCCATTTCTTCTAAGAGGTCTTTTTGAGAATTCCCCTCTATATCCGATTGACTGGAGCTATTATACATAAAAATATTTAGTTGTCTCTCAGCTGCCTTTGCGGGATCAATCTGCCGAAGAGCGCCCGCTGCCGCATTACGAGGATTAGCCAATGGACTCTCTCCTAATTCATCCCTTTGCTCGTTTAATTTTAAAAAGACCTCTTTAGGCATGTACGCTTCTCCACGAAACTCTCCTGAAATAGGCTTTCTCAGTCGTAATGGCAAGGAGGGGATTGTTCGAAGGTTCTGAGTAATATCTTCTCCTGTTTGACCATTACCTCGTGTCGCTCCTCGAACAAATATTCCGTCTTCATAAGTTAAGGCAATAGCAAGTCCATCAATTTTACACTCACAAATAAAAGAATACTGAGGACCAACCCCTTCTTCAACTTTTTTAATAAAAGCTTGGATATCTGCCTCATTAAAAGCATTACTTAAAGAGTACATGGCTTGAGCATGATTGACTTTTTGAAAACCTTCTAGCAGTTGGTCGCCCACTCTTTGACTAGGTGAGTCCAAACTGACCCAATCCGGATGTTTAGCTTCAAGCGCAAGCAATTCTTGATACAACTTATCATACTCTGCATCTGTAATTAATGACTGATCCAATACATAGTAATAGTAAGCATAGTTATTTAATTTTTCTTTTAAGGTATCTAAACGTTGTCTTTCTTTTTGCTGATTAGACATCAGGATCCTCCTATTCTGATAGCTTAGTAATTGGAGCAAATGCTGCCATTAACTGTTTGATCCCTTGTTCTGGAAAAGCTACTTTTAAAATTTGATCACTAGCCGACTTGTCAACTTTCACAATCGTCCCTTGGCCCCAAGCTTTATGATCCACTTTGTCTCCCACTTGCCAATTAATCATTTCTTGATTATTGACAGTTGAAGATCCTTGGACAGCTCGCTTCTTCTTAACGGGAGCCGAACGAGGACTTAACTTAACTCTATTGGCTTGGGTTTTTCCACGATCATTTGCAGTGAATCTTTTGACTCTTCCTGGAAGTCCAATACGTTCAAGTAAATCTGGTTCAACCTCATCTATAAATCGACTGACTAAGTTTTGTTGATAACGTCCGTATAGTAGGCGATTGGATGCTGCTGTTAAATATAATATTTCTTCAGCGCGTGTCATTCCTACATAAGCTAATCTTCTTTCTTCTTCTAAATCTTCTTCATTATCAAAAGAACGATAGGATGGGAAAATCCCTTCTTCCATTCCTACAATAAAGACAACCGGAAATTCTAAGCCCTTGGCTGCATGCAGGGTCATCAAAGTGATACCCATTTGTTCATCCTCTTCTTGGTTATCACTAACTAAAGACAATTCTGTAAGGAATTGAGTCAATAGATCTGTTGGTTGATTAATATTGTTTTCACTTTTATCTTCTGTCTCGAATAAATCTAAGGCTAGGTTTGACCCTGGAATTTCTTCAATCTTTTGAGATTCAATAGTGGTTTGATCTTGATCTTGAAAATCAGGATCACTTTCTAACAGCAAACTATGGTCCTCTTGGTCAAACAGTTTAGTTACCGAAGCAAACTCTTCTAAGTTTTCCAAGCGGGCTTGACTTTCAAGAGTGCCCTCTTCAATTAAAGCCTGAGTATAGTTAGAAAGCTGCCAAACTTGTTCTACTAGTTCACTCATAGAGAGATATTTTGCTTGTTCTTGAAGATTTTTAATCATTTTAGCAAACGATTGTAATTTCATTTGAACCGCTTTAGATAATTGAGACTGATCTAAATAATCGATCGCCATAAACCAGGGTAACTGAATCTGAGCAGCGAAATTTGCTAACCGTTCGATAGTGGTATTTCCAATTCCACGTTTAGGAACATTTACAATACGATTAAAACTAAGGTTGTCAGCGGGGTTATTAATTAACCTTAAATACGCCAAGGTGTCTTGGATTTCTTTACGAGCATAGAACTTCAAGCCCCCGATAATTTTATAAGGCAAATTGGCTTTTAACAGTTGGTCCTCTAAAGAGCGTGACTGAGCTTGTGTCCGATAAAGAATCGCAAAATCATCATTTTTTAAATTAAAACGATCTTTAAGCTCAATAATTTCTTGAATAACAAAACGCGCCTCTTCTGAATCGTTGTCTGAATGATAAAATTTAATCTTACTTCCCTTGTCCTTATTGGACCATAATTTCTTAACTTTACGATTTTGATTATTTTTTATCACACTATTAGCTGCAGCTAAAATATTTTGGCTAGACCGGTAGTTTTGCTCTAATAGAATCGTTTTAGCTTGAGGAAAATCAGATTCAAAATTTAAAATATTTTCCATATTTGCGCCGCGCCATCCATAAATAGACTGATCAGCATCTCCTACTACACAAATATTATTAATGATTCCTGTTAACAATCGGATGAGTTGATACTGAGTATTATTGGTATCTTGGTACTCATCCACATGAATATATTGAAACTTATGCTGATAAAAGTGACGGACATCATCATATTCTTCTAGCAATTTAACAGTATTAAGAATCAAATCATTGAAATCCATGGCATTGGCTTGTTTTAATTTTGTCTGATAAAGCTGATAGACTTTTGCATGAATTTCTTCAATAAAATTACTGGCATTTTGTAAACTATGCGCTGGGCTTTTGCCTTCATTTTTTGTTTGTTCAATTTGCCAGAGAAGATTCTTATCTTTAAATTGTTTACTATCTAAATTTAATTCTTTTAACACTTGACGCATCAATGTTAACTGTTCAGATTGGTCTACGATTGAAAAATTTCGTTGATAACCAAGTTTTTCGCCTTCTCTTCTAAGTATTCTCACACACATTGCATGGAAAGTTGAGACCCATATAGAGTCTGCATCTGGGCCGACTAAGTTTCTTATCCGCTCTTTCATTTCATTTGCGGCTTTATTGGTAAAAGTAATAGCCAATATATTCCAAGGGTTTACTCTTTCTTCCTTAACAAGATAAGCGATTCGGTGAGTAAGAACCCGTGTTTTACCCGAACCAGCCCCAGCAGCAATTAACAGCGGTCCCTGAGTGGTTAACACAGCTTCCTTTTGCTTATTATTCAATTGATCAATACTTTCTAATAAATTCATATTCTCACTCCATTTCACCAACGCTTCCAATATTTGATATTATATCAAAAATAAAGCCAATCTCCTATGTCCATTAAAGCCACAGTCAACTCTTCAGAAAAATAAAAAAAGAAGCCAAGGTTATCCCTTGAGCTTCTTTTTTTTATTTAATTTTATATAATCCGGTCATTTCGATTTGACGATTGCAGGACATTAAACTATCTCCCGTTATAATGACTTGTCCTTCCAAATGATTATGTAATTGACCAGGTACATTAACTAGGGCAAACCCCCAATCTGTTCGAGACATGTATTGTGTCATCACATTGTCTATGTTTAAGTGTTGTAAAGGAATGGCTATGGCAGCGGCTGAGGTTACTTTTAATGTAGGCAAAGGTAAACCCGACAATGCGCGCATACACGCTTCAAATTGTGAAATGGACATCGAACCGATAGTAAAAGTCGCTGCTTGCGATAAACCAATTGAAGCTTGATTAATATAAATAACACCAGAAGATGTGATAAAGAACTCTAATGTCAGTGCTCCGATTAATGTAAGTGATTCAGCAATTAATTTGCCTAACCGATTGATTTCATTAGAAAGTTCGTCATCAATGCGCGCAGGATATCTTACTTGCGTACCGATAATAACTCCTTTATCCACTAATTCAAAAGGAGGATATAACAACAATTCTCCTCGCTCATTTCTAACAACAGTCAAAGAAACTCTCTTCTCAACTGGAATCCAAGCCTCAAGAATACAGGTTGCTTGTTCAACTTTCTTCTCTGCTAATGGTAAATCTTCCTCATTAAATAGAAGGATGTGGTCCTTGGCTTGATTCAAATGTCTTTGGCCGGATTTAAGAACACAAGGATAGCCTATATACTCTATCGCTTCTTTAATATCTTCTATGGAAGTGACCATTGAAAAAGGAGCTACCAGGCTTTTAGTGGAATCCAAATAAACTTTTTCAATCAAACGGTCTGTTGTAATTGCGACTAAATCTTCTGATAAAGCCAAGTCAGTATATTCTTCTAATAATTTATAGTGCCGGTTTGATAAAATACCCGGCTCAACATATATCATATCCACTAAGCTTGCGAATTCGATTAAACTTTCGTCTTGATAATTGTCATCGACCATCTGCCAATAAGCAAATTGTTTCACAGGATTTTCATCATGACTTACCATACTTGCGACACGAAAACCTAACCTACCTGCCTCTTGAGCTAGCAAAGCTGTTGTTAGTGACTCTCCAATAACACCTATCATACTCCCAGGTTGATGCCTTTGAACCATCTTATCCCTCCCATCATACTATTATTTTTATGGCTGATCATATTGATCTAATTGCCACTCTTCAATCATATTGATTAATTTTTCTCCATAGCTCGGATCAGTTGCATAGCCTGAATCTTGCAATGCCTGAGCTTGTGATTTGAAATCCTGGGCTTGTAATACAGCCTGGTATTGGTTTGGATCCCAAGAAGTTCCATTTATCATTAATAGCGCATGCTCACGCATTGAAGCTTGTCTAGAAGGATACACTTTAAAATAATCCTTAATTTCAACCCACTCGCCATCAAAAAACTCCATTGTTGGATAGAGGGCAGAATTTGGATCGTCAGCACTTGTTTTTACACCATATAGATTATTATGCTGACTAGCTAATTGGCTTCTACCGAAGTCCGATTCTAAAACTGCTTGAGCTAATGACACAGAAGCATAAACGCCAAACTCTCTTTGCAAAGCTTGAGCAGTTGGGACCAAATCCGCTATAAATTGCTCTTTCTGTAAGCTATCTGATTGAGTGATTTCATTCTGATAAATATTAGGAGCAGGCTGCGACATCCAACGAAAGAACAAAACGAACAGCAAACTAATAAAGGTAATGATAAAGAAACTTAAACAACCTAATCGTTTAAAGAAAGCTTCTTGCCATTTTTTGAATTGTTTAAGTTTTTTGTTTTTTTTGAAGTTTTTTTTTCTGGGTCTAGTAGCTTTTTTGCGTTTTCTTTGCACCAAATAGCTTCACCACTCTATTTTTATTCTTCTCCAGTATCTCTCACTTTATCACTTTGAGCATCAAACCATTGTAGGAGTTTTACTTCATCGGTCTCTAATTGTTGTCTCAATACTCCAGGTAGACGAATTTCTATAATATCATTGTATCCCCAAAATTGATAATCAGCAATTAATTGCAAGATCATTGTGTTCTGTTGGTTTTCTAAATTTTCACTCTGATGCCATTCTAGACGTACCATACCATGGTTCACCCAAGTCTTAGCAATTTGATATTTAAGATAAAGGTATTCTCCAACAGGATTGGCTGAGACTTCTGGAATTATTTCAGCATTTCGCACAACTTTTTGAACAAGCATCCACTCATAATCAGTAAATAAAGTAGATATAATTTGGATATTTTCAAACTTTAGACCTTGTTCGCCTTTTTTCCATCGGTCCCAAGATTGAGGACTAATACCTAATTTTTCCGCATAAAAAGCTTTTTCTGTTTGAAATTTCTCTTTAATAGCATGAATAACAATTTGTATCAGTGTAGGACTCATGTAAATTCCTCCCTTTTTCTCTATTATACACTTAAAAAGTGATGTGAAAAAGTAGAAATCTTTTTAAAAATAGAAAGACCTCATTCAAGAAGTCTTTCCATCTCTCAAATTATTCTAATTTAACTTCTCGTTAACGATAAAACCAAGCGCCATTTTCATCTTGATACCAAGTCCCCTTACGATAGCCATCATCAAACAAATAATAATTTTCTGTTTGTTTACCTTCATATAGATTATCTGTTGGTTCTACAACTGTTTCAACTGAAGTCGCTGATGGATCATATGCTGGCGGGCTTGTTATTACTTGTGTTGTCTGAACTGGTTCTTGTGTATTCTCAATAGAAGTTTCATTTTCTACGGGCTCATTACCTTCTTGATTGGATAGATATTGTGTGAGAATATCGTTAATTGTTTGGCTCATCCTAGCATTCATATCATAAGGCTCATTGAAATTTTTAGTAAGCACCACATAAATATAGTCTTCTCCAACAGTTTGAGCAATCCCCGCTATATGTTGAAGTTGTGGATTTTCCTCCGTAGTTAATAATTCATAACGTTGAGTCACATTAGCGTTATAATTAGGGAATTTATCTGTCAATGGTGATAAAGTTACCGATTCTTTTAATAAAGCATCGTATTCTTCATCAATTAATTCATTTTTAGCTAATTTAACAAGCAGATTAGCTAAGTCCGTTACGTCAGTTACTGCACCAGTTATATAACTATCTTCTTCGATAGCTAATGGGGCATTCATACGAGTAGCAAAATAACCGGATTCTTTTAACCAGTAATTAAAGCGATTAACTCCATCGGCAAGCTGAACTAAATGATTCATCGCGGAAGCATCTCCTGATTGAACGGTTAAATCAATCAATTCTTGAACAGTATATGAATCTCTAGCTTGACTTGCCACTTGGCCTGTATCTCCTGAAGCAATTAATTGTGTTTTAACAGGAATTTCTTGTCCAAGTGTAATCGTTTCATCTGCTAACAATTCAAAGGTACGCTGTAAAATAAACCAAGCAATTAGACGATCTGCTTCCATGGTTTGATTTTCATAAACAAATGGTGTTTTATCACCCAGCTGTTGAATTTGTAAAGCTACTGTTTCTTGATCAGAAAAGTAATCATTAACTATTCGATTCAGTTCATCAATTCTTTCTGCTTGATCTTGTTTATTAGGAACTTCGTAGGCGATACTTTCTGAAAAGTTCTCTGCACTTATCAGAAGTTTCTGCTGACTTGTATCTTCACCAATAACTGATAAAGCAGGATCATTAAAGGACAATCTAAGTTTTTTTCCTTCTTTAAAAAGAGAAAATTCATCCTCCAGATCCGTTTCAGTCTCATTATATTTGACCTTAAAAGTGAATGTCTCTTGATCTACATCAGAAAGAGACTCAGCAAAATCGAGGTTAATTGAGATCATTGGATAATTTTCGACATCAACTTCAGAATCTTCTATCTGAAAGGCTGTATCTTCAAAAGAAGTCGTTTGATTTTCTTCTGAATTTGAATTGACCTTAGAAGAATTATCTGAGATAGCATTCATAGTTGATTCTCTACTTGTAGTTTCCGTTGAATTTTGAGAATTTTCAAGCTCTTTGGCGGGTTGTTCATTGTTTTGATTAATCGTTGGCTCTAAATAACTCTTAACCATTCCCACTAATTGAGGTCCATAAACAAACATTAAGAAAAAGAC
Organism: Facklamia sp. 7083-14-GEN3; assembly: GCF_024742075.1. Taxonomy (GTDB): domain Bacteria; phylum Bacillota; class Bacilli; order Lactobacillales; family Aerococcaceae; genus Facklamia. Next base: position 276,488 of record NZ_JANSGD010000002.1, read on the forward strand.
TGCCAATAAAATTAACCATTTGAACATACTCCAAAGTACTTTACCAAAACTAGTCTTCTTAGTTTTAGGGACAATATAATCTTCTTCATTATCAGTTGATTCATCAGAAAATGCTGAGCCAGTATATGGATAAGATAAAATTTCGTCCGCTCTTTTTTTAAAAGCTTCATCTGAATCAACTTCTGATTCATTGTCTTTTGACTTTGATTGAAGTGATCGCTCGTAAGCTAATTTAGCCTCTTTTTCTGCTTCTGCTAACTCTTTCTCAAGAGATCTTCTAACCGGAACATGCTGTCTATTTTCTCCTAAATTTTGAGAGTGTTTCATTTCAGTTAGATCATGAGAATTTTTATCAACTGCTTTTGAATCATTTTGTCTTCTCTTATTTAATGAACTTTGTTCTTTTTTATCTGCTTGATTAAATTTATAACCGCAGTATGCACACTGAGTCTTACTACGGACATTCCGTCCACAATTTGGACACTGCATTTGATTGCCTCCTCTTAAATGGTCGCTCTATAATTGGTTCTTTACTTAAAACATTGTAGCATATTCTTAAAGGGCTTAACAATAAGGGGCTGGATTAATCAAGGCCCTTGAGAGCTTCTACCATATTAATACGTTTAATCTTTTGGTGCATAATCAACATAACAGCACTTGAAAAAATAAATGTGAGAACAAAAGATATCAAGTAGGATGCTATAGTTGCCCTAGGATAAAAGAGCATGGAATTCATTTGCATCTGTTTCATAATGATATGTGTGAGCACACGGCCGGCTATCAAGCCAAAGAAAGAGCCAAATACTGTGATAATAAAGATTTCCTCATAAACATACAAGCTTACTTCCCTAGCATAAAAACCTAACACTTTAATAGTGGCCAATTCTCGATTTCTCTCTTCAATGTTAATATTAGTCAAGTTATATAATACTACAAAAGCCAATCCAGCGGCTGAAACGATTAAAACAATCGTAATGACGTATAAACTATCCATCGTCTTGCTAACGACTTCTTCTATATTTGTCATATTGACAATAGCTTGAACATCTTCATTATCTTGCAACTTATCTTCCAACCGGGTCACTTTAGCATTAGCCTCATATTTTAGTAAAAAAGCATTAATTTGCGCAGGTTTTTCAAAAATCTGATTATAGTCATTTTTTCCCATATAAAGATAATGATTAACATAGTTTTCAGCTGCTCCATTTAAAGGAATGGTGTAGCTTTCATCATCCATTTTAAAGTTAGCTTTAGAACCAGGCTTTAAATTAAATAACTCAGCTAATCGTTCTGTATAAAGCGGTCCTGTTTCATCTAAATCTAGCGCTTGAGAACTCTTATCGTCTCCTCGTTCTCTTACAAAAACAAAGTCTTTAAATGATTGCACATCACCTAGCGGAACCATTAAATTAACGTTTTCTTTTTCATTCTCGTTTTCTATTTCTAAGGATTCAGAATAGATTGGATAAAAAGCTTCGATACCTTCGTATTCTTCTAATTCTTCTTGAAGTTTTTGCGTTTGGTAATGGCCTAAATCTTCATTCAAGACCAAAGTTGCATCATAACGTTGCAATTGCTCAAATTGATTAGAAAGTAAACCTGATATAGTGTCACTAATTCCAAAGCCTGTGAGAATTAACATTGAACAGCCCGCTACACCGATGAAAGTCATAAGGTTTCTTCCTTTATATCTAAAAAGGTTTCTCAAAGTCATTTTTCGATTAAAAGACAATCGACTCCAAAATCCGGTCCAATTTTCAAGTAAAATTTGTTTACCTTGTTTAGGCGGTTCAGGTCGCAACAACTGCGCGGGAGCTTGCTTTAATAATACATAAGGAGTGTATATTGCTGGTATTAGTGTACAAGCTAAAGCAATGGCACCGACAATCATATTCCAAGTTAGGGACCTAGGAATCAAAGTATCAGCCAAATAAAACATGGAATTGTAGGCTTGTAGAATAATTGGTGGGAAAATTCGGTAACCTAAAGTTATTCCTAAGGCTATCCCAATGACTCCTGCCAAACCAGCATAGACCACAAACTTTAAGATGACTTGCCAGCGATTATATCCCATTTGCTGCATGGTGCCCATATAGTTTCTTTGTTCACTTGACATACGTTTAACTGTTGTAAAAACAACTAAAACAGCAATAGCAAAAAAGAAAACCGGGAACAGATTAGAAATAACATTCAATTTTTCAGCATTTTCTTTCAAAGATTTATAAGCTGCATCATCTTGACGTGTCAAGACATGGTAAGTCGGTTCTTTTAAATCAGCTTCCAATTTTTTTAGTTGCTCAAGCGCCAATTGTCCTTCTCTTAATTCTAAATTGTTTTCAGCAATACTATCTGCTATAGCTTTTTGCGAGCGACTCAATTGGTTTTCTCCAAAAAATAACTCGTTGCTGCCCATTAAACTTTGTTCTTGACCCTTCAATAACTCTGTTTGTTGTTCAGGCCCTCCTAAAACTTGGGGATTGTTTGGATCTAAATTACCTTGTAAAGACTGCTGCAATAAATCCGATTCAATTTGGCTAAGTTCTATCTTAGCTTCTTTAAGGTCTTGTTCAGAATCTACCAGTGTCTTTTCGGCTTCGGAAATATTTTTATTTGCCGACTCAAAATCATTGTTAGCTTCTTCTAAATCTGAACTAACCTCATCATATTTAGCTTGAATATCTTTTTTACTGGCTTCCAAGCGCTGATTTGGGCGATTAGCTAACAGATCTTCTAAATGAATTTTTAGTTGGTCAAGCCTTGATTGATAAGCTGGATCGTAAGCTCTCTCTTTATTATTACGTATCCAATAGAACACTTCACTATAGTAATTGGCTTGTATTTGATCTTCTTGAATTAAACCAAAAACAGAATGGTCGAGCCCTCGACTAATTCGTTCATAATAAATTGGTGTTTGGACGAATCCAACAACTTCAAACTCATTTGTTGTTAATTCAATATCTTTTATCGAAAAGATTGAATCTGAATTATCACTATCTATATCGTCTTCACTTACTCGTTTGTTCAAGGTGATTTTCACCTTATCTCCAACTTGAACAGATTCTTTTGAATCAGTATTGATTAAATCAAGGTATTTACTATCCAAGGTAATTTCAGAGGGTTTCTGTGGAAATCTCCCTTCAACTAGTTGGTAATAGCTTTCATCTTTTTCATTGATCCCGAATACTTTGATAGGTTGAGTACTTGGTTCAACCATTCCAATAACTGATTTGATAGGACGTAGCCGAAGTTCTGTTTCATCTTCTAATTCTTCAATTTTTTTTATGTCATTATCATTGATACCTAGAGTAGATAATATACGACCGTCAGGTAAATCATAACTTTCATAATAATCACGTGCAGTTTCTACCATAGCTGGTCCTGTCGCTTTGATTCCAATAAAAAAAGCAACTCCAAGACTAATAATAGCTAATATCGATAAGAATCGCGGGAAACTTTTTAATATCTCACGAAAGATATCTTTAATGATTGATTTCATATTACCTCCTTTCTACCAATGTAAATCTAATACATTAGTAGGATGCGGGTTTTGAACGACTTCCTCTACTTGTCCATTACGGATTTTAATCACGCGATCTGCCATTTTTGAAATCACTGTATTATGAGTGATTACCACAACCGTTGTGCGCGTTTCGCGACATGTATCCTGTAATAACTTCAAGATTTGTTTGCCTGTTTCGTAGTCTAAAGCACCTGTGGGTTCATCACATAGAAGTATTTTGGGTCTACCAGCTAAAGCACGCGCAATAGATACCCTTTGCTGCTCACCGCCCGATAGCTGAGCGGGAAAATTATCTAATCGATGGCCTAACCCCGCTTCTTTAAGCACTGTTTCTGCTTGCATATTACTTTTGGCAATATGGATCATTAACTCCACATTTTCTTTAGCCGTTAAATTAGGAACTAAATTATAATTTTGAAAGACAAAACCAACGTTATTTCTTCTAAAATGAGTTAACTGCTTGGCCTTGTACTTAGCAATATCTTCTCCATCTATAACAACTTGTCCGGAGGTCGCTTGATCCATTCCACCTAAAATATTTAGTGTAGTTGATTTACCAGCTCCGGAAGGTCCTAAAATAACCACAAACTCTCCTTCATCGATTGTAAAGCTGACTCCATCATTTGCTCGCGTAACGACTTCACCAGTTTTATATTCTTTTACAACTTCACTTAATTCAATATAAGACATTGTTACTCCCCGCCTTTCTTATTCAGAACAATAATATACTAAAACTTTAAGATACTGACTCGTAGAATCGACAGAAGAAGGATAATCTTCGGGAAGTCCAAAACTTTGAATCAATTGAACTTTCTTACCACTCAAGCGACCAGCTTCGTTCATATCTTCAATAAATTTATCTTTTGAGTAAGCTGAATGGTTTGTGGATAAGACACACAATCCCCCTGATTTAGTTATTTGAAACAAATTTTTAGCCAATGTTATATAATCTGTTAATGCTGAAAAAACATAACGTTTAGTTCGGGCAAAACTAGGAGGGTCACATACCACCATATCAAAATCTTTTGAGGAACGTTTGGCATAATCAATATAATCAAAGACATCCATGATTCTAATCTCGTTAGATAAGTTGTCGGTGTCCAGCTTGTTAATTAAAAAGTTTTCTTTACTGAGCTCTAATGAACGATTAGCTACATCAACACTGACAGTATTACTAGCTCCACCCAGGCTAGCCGCAATTGAAAATGCAGCTGTGTAAGAAAAAAGATTTAAGACAGACAACCCATGTGCTTGTTCTTGGATATACTTCCGCACTTCTCTTTGATCAAAGAAAAGACCCGTCATCCAATCCTGACCTAAGTAAATAGCATACTTTCGATTCTGTTCTTTGATAATTAGAGGCTGTGGGGCCTCTTTGCCGGTAACATGTTTGATTGCTTTCTCACTATCGTCAATTGGAAAGCGTTTGGTTTCATAAATGCCTATTACTTCAAGTGGGGATTCTAAAAGAATTTCAAGCCACCAATCGCGGTATTTGAAAGCACCTTTAGAATACCAGTTGATTTGAATAAAATGGTCATACCAGTCGATTGATAGTCCACCTAATCCGTCACCTTCACCATTAAACAAACGAAATCCTGTTGTAGTTGGATCGTCAATCAGAGATTGTCTATGTTCAATAGCCTCTTGAAAGTATATAGAAAAAAGTTCTTTTGACCATAAGTCTTCCAAGTTCAAACTAAAAACCCAAGCAAAACCTTTATTTTGCCGACCAATAAATGCTTGTCCTTTAAAGCTATGATTACGATCTGTAATAAAGATAATCATACCCTCAGGTGCATCTTTAATATTATCAGGATCTTCAAAATCTTCTAACTTTATTAACTGTTCTCCTGCTTGTATTCTTTGACTTGCAAAATCTTTTAAATAAAAATACTTCATTGTAATACCTCTTTCATTTTTAAGATTATTTATTCTGGAGTTCTTAAGAAAACAAGCAAATAGCTTATAACGTTACTTCTTCTCTTTAGTCAGTAGGCCTTCCATTAAATAATCAGCAGCTGCCGGACTAATTGTTTTAAGACTTGATCTTTCAGGAATAGATACTTTTTTAGGTTCAAAAGAATATTCTAAACGAACTCTTTTAGTAGAAAGTTCAGCTGTATCCTTGCTGAAAAAGTTAAACGCTACACTTTCTACAATTCCTTCCAAGATAACATCTAAAGTTTGTCTGTCTGAGTCAAAGTCCATAGAAAAACTCGTTAATTTATCAGTTAAGCCCTGACTCATTAAATTTAATGTTTTATTGAACTGTGGGGTTGGATGCTCCATTTCCTTAAATTGAAGGCTATTAGAAAATTCGGAATCAATCTTTACACCGAATAAAAAATCATTTGACTGTTCATTAATTTTTACTTGATGATTGAATTGATTTTCCCAATCTTGATACTCACTCATGATAGATGAAGTAGAAGGTTGAATCAAATGATCTAAACGATAGGAGATGGATAGAAAAGGTTGTTTATCAAAGAAAAGACTCGGAATATTGATTCTTTCAATTTTTAAATGATACTGATTCTCCTTATAACTTAATTGACCTTGTTTCACCTTCATTAATTTATCTTTATTAGGTATAAGTAATAAGGAGACTACTGGCTTTTCATTTAGATTAACAGTATCAATCGTTTCATTTGAAAACTCTGTGAAAAGATTAGTGTATTCAGCCATTTTATTATCAAATTGATAATCAAAAAAAGCTTGCTTAAAATAAGCTAAACTATCCAAAAAATCAAATTCTTTTACATAAAACAAACGATGTCTTCCGTATGATATAAAACTAAAATTTGCTGTCTCAGGGTAGTAATCATCCATTTGATACTTTAGATCACCTTTCAAATCTCCTTTTGAAGCATCCATTTTGAAAATTGCTTCCCCCATTTCTTGTTTTTCATCAAGATTTGTCCATTTCATTCTAACTTCAAATCTTTCGATATCTTCCATTTCCATTAATGATTCTGAAAGTTGTTCAAGCAATTCCTGATCCACTTCATTTTCTGTTAGATTTTCATTTTCTGTTAGTGATTCGGTGGATATTTGATTAGCTTTGACAGAATTAGGAGTACACAATATAGTCAAAATAAAGATACTTATAAAAAGCTTAATAACTATTTTTATTACTCTATCCATAAATTCTTCTCCTTTTTAAAATGTCTTACTATTATTATAAATGAAGTCATGCTTTAATACACTAATAATCGTTTAATAAGACTTACTAAAAAAAGCCCTCTAGTGTTAGAGGGCTTTTTTTGAAAAATATAATCGGTTAATCAGTTTATTCGTATTTATAATCCCATGATAAATGTTCCGCATCAAGTTGAACTTGTTTATCATAATCTTTAAGTACTTCTACTGTTTTTCCTGATAAAATGATCAGAGCAATTATGTTGGGTAAAGCCATCAACCCCATTGATAAATCAGCAATATCCCATACTACTCCGGGACTTGCAAAGTATCCTAGAGCAATTGCAAGTAAAGCAACTAATTTAAATGAATGGATGATTTTCCCATTGTCAAAGATAAATTTAACATTGGACTCTGCAAAGAAGAACCAACCAACTATTGTAGTTAATGAAAAACATGACAAGGCGATGGCTAAGAAAGACTCTCCAATTTTTCCGAATTGAATTTGGAAAGCAGTTTGTGTCATGACTTGACCATACTCACCTAATGCTTGGGGCGTCATAGCTTGGATTGTTTCAATGGAATAAGACCCTGTTAAAAGATTAATCATGACCGTTGCCACACAAATAATGAAAGTACATATAAAGACACCAATCATAGCAATAAATCCCTGTTCAGCAGGATGTGAAGTCACAGCTACCGCATGAGAATGAGGCGTCGATCCCATTCCGGCCTCATTTGAAAACAAACCTCTAGCTAACCCATATCGCATAGCTTGTTGAACACTAATTCCTAACGCCCCACCAGCTACCGCTTGAGGATTAAATGCGCTATTGATAATTAACTTGATGGTAGGAATCAGTTGATCAATATTTAAAATCATAATTAATAATGCCACTAATACATAGGCCATGGCCATAGTAGGTACGACACGCTCAGAAAATTTACCAATTCGTTCCATACCACCTATGAGAATCCAACCAACAACCAATATTAAAACACAAGCTATTAAGAATTGATTGAAACCAAAAGCTGTATTCATTGACGAAATAATTGAATTTGCTTGAACCATTATACCTACTATTCCAAGTGCAACAATGCACAAAACAGCAAAAATATATGCTAACCACTTTTGTTTTAAACCATTTTTGATATAGTATGCAGGTCCTCCAACTAATGTACCATCTGAAACTTCTCTTTCCCTAAAAACTTGAGCCATAGTAGCCTCAGCAAATATTGTAGACATACCTAAAAAACCAGAAACCAACATCCAAAATGCCGCTCCCGGACCCCCGCCAATAATAGCGGTTGCAATTCCTACAATATTTCCAGTCCCTACTTGAGCTGCAACAGCTGTAGCTAAGGATTGAAAAGGAGTCATTCCCCCTTCTTTAGCCGGCTTCCCTTTTATAATATCTGATATCATGCGTTTTAGGGCAGGAAAAACACGTGAAAACTGCGGAAAGCCCAAACGAACAGTCATAAATAATCCAATTCCAATAAAAGCGTATAAAAGAACATAATCCCATAAATAATTGCGAAGTGTTACTACAATATCTGAAAAATTCATTAAATAATTCCTTTCTTAATTAAAAAAAGCTAAAGTAAACCTGCCAAATAATAAACCGCTTTCATAATCGTGTCTCACTCCTTCCAAAATATTATTTGTCGCTGCATGTTAACCATACCATATGCCATAAGAAAATATAATAAAATTTATTAGTTTTTATAATGGTTTTAACTAATAGTATTATAGTCTTTAGATTATTTTTTTATATATTAATATTTAAACAAATTACACTCCAATATCTATAGAGCAATAAGAATTTGTTTAGTAATTATATAAATTTTTGATTGATTTCAGAATAATCATATTTTTCTTTTTTAGAAATATAAAACAAATATCGATTGAAATTTTATACTATTAAATAAATAAAAAATGGTGTGGATTCGTTATATCGAATCCACACCATTTCGTTAAGTTTATAGCTTTGAATTTAAATTTTGAAAATAAAGTTTACCCAATGCGGCCGAGAAGACTCGAACTTCCACATCCTTAAGGATACCAGCCCCTCAAGCTGGCGCGTCTGCCATTCCGCCACGACCGCTCTATCTATGACGATAGTATATATTGTAACGAATTGGTAACGCTTATGTCAACTTTTTTTATTTGCTTATTTGTTTTAAACCAATGCGTGAACGTTCACGGTCAATAGAAATCACTTCTACTTCAACTATATCTCCCACGGCTACTAACTCAGAAGGATGCTTAATGAATCGACCTTTTGGTGAATTTAGTTTAGATATATGAATAAGTCCATCCTGTTTAACTCCAATATCAACAAAAACGCCAAAGTCGACAACATTTCTTACAACACCCTGTAACTACATATTTTCCTCTAAGTCTTCCATCTTCAAAACATCGTCTCTTAAAATAGGCGCATCTTGACCATCTCGAATATCTTGACTAGGATTTATCAAGCCATTCAAGATATCGTTGGCTGTTTCTTTACCAATTTGATAAGTTTGAGCAATCTGCTGGGCGTCTAAAGATTTTAAAATTTGACTGCTTTCTTCTTGACCTATTTCTTCTAGAGACAAACCGTTATCTTCTAAGATCTTTTCTGCAATTGCGTATGATTCTGGGTGAATAGATGTCTGATCTAGAGGGTTTTTACCTTTTATAATACGTAAGAAACCAACAGCTTGTTCATAGGTTTTTGGTCCCATACGTTTAACTTTTTTAATCTGTTTTCGATCCGCAAACCTGCCAATCTCATCTCTTAAAAGAATCACATTCTTAGCTGTTGCATGGGTCATTCCAGATACACGTTCTAATAATTGAATACTAGCAGTATTAATATCGACCCCAACCTGATTGACTGTCATATTAACGACAAAATCTAATTCATCTGCTAATAAGTTTTGGCTAACATCGTGCTGGTATTGTCCGACCCCCATTGATTTAGGATCAATTTTTATCAACTCTGCTAGGGGATCTTGTAATCTTCTTGCGATAGAAACAGCACTTCTTTCTTCTACTTGATAATCTGGAAATTCTTCACGGGCAATTTCACTAGCTGAATATACAGAAGCTCCTGCCTCATTGACAACTATGAAACGAATTGGCCGATCAACCTGCTTAACTACTTCACTTACAAAGACTTCAGATTCTCTACTTGCTGTTCCATTACCAATCGCAATAACATCAACCTGATGCTGTTCAAGCATGGACTTTAAAATAGTCGCTGCTTGTTGGCGCTTATAATCAGCTACAGGTGGGTGTGGATAAATAACTCCCTTATCAAGCACTCGACCGGTTTCTGAAATAATCGCCAATTTGCATCCCGTACGGTAAGCTGGGTCTAATCCAAGAACACGAGCACCCTTCATAGGAGGCTGTAAAAGTAAGTGACGTAAGTTCTCTCCAAAAATAGCAATCGCATGACGATCCGCTCTTTCGGTTTGTTCACTCCTAATTTCACGCTCAATTGCCGGTTGAATAAACCGTTTATATGCATCTTTAAGCGCTAACTCAATCCGCTCTTTTTGCTGGTTAGGCAGATCTTCATCTAGAATATGCTTTTCCATATATTGAAGCGCAGGTTCCTCATCTACTTGGATTTTAACTGAAAGAACCCCTTCTTTTTCACCACGATTAGATGCTAGGACACGATATTCAGCAATTTTCATTAATTTTTCTTGAAAATCGTAATACATCTGGTAGACTCCACGTTCATCTAAGTCTTGGTCTTTTAAAGTGGTGGTCCAATAGGCATTATATTTTGTGTATTTTCGAATAAATTCTCGGAAATCTGCTCGATCTGATATTTGTTGAGCAATAATCTCATGGGCACCTTCGAGTGCTTCGTCTACTGATGAGACCGCCTCATTAAGATACTTTTCTGCCTCTTGCTCTAGTGAAGCATCCAAGTCTTTATTAGTTAGTATCCAACTTGCTAAAGGTTCTAAACCATTCTCAATTGCCACCATGGCTTTGGTCCGACGTTTTTTCTTAAAGGGACGGTATAAGTCTTCTACTTGTTGTAGTGTCTGTGCCTGCTCAATATTTTCTCGAAGGTCAGTGTCCAACTTCCCTTGTTCCTCAATCGCTTTTAAGACATCCTCTTTGCGTTGATGGAGATTTAAAGCATATTGGTAATGCTTATCGATATCATAGATTTGAACCTCATCCAGAGAGCCAGTCATTTCTTTACGGTAACGTGAAATAAAAGGGATTGTATTCCCTTCCTCCAATAAATTAAGAACCGCATTAATTTGATTGACTTTTATATTTAATTCCTTGCTAATAGATTTGATAATACTTGCTTGATTGTTTTCATTATTCATCCTATCATTCTCCTTCTAAAACTGGAACGGAATACATTTGAACCACTGCTGTTTTACTAACTTTCATAGCATGCAGTTCTCCTCCAAATACACAGCCACCGTCAATTCCCCATTTCATATCCTTACGCCAAATACTGGAGTTATAGTAATTTTGATGAAGAACCATTGTTGGAGTGTGCCCAAAAATAATTTGTTTACCGGTAGAATTCTTTGTCTGATGAAACCTGTCTCTAATCCACAAAAACTCATGGTCAGAAGTATTCTTCCAGTTTTCAAGCGACAAATCTACACCAGCATGAACAATAATGAATTCTCCATATTCAAAATAATATGGGAGGCTTTCTAACCAACTTTCAAGCTCAGGATAAGTCTGTTTAATCTGACGAGCTAGTCGTCTGGCTTGTGATTTTACGACTTTTTCTTCAGGGATATTTAACAACTGACAAATAGTCGATACTCCACCATTCATAATGTAATGATTAAAAAAATTATGTGGACTTCGCAAAAAATTTAAGAGCATTGATTCATGGTTTCCTCTTAAACAGAGGGCATTCTTTTCTTCTTGAAGTTGCCATACTCGGTTTAAGACAGCTAAACTATTATATCCACGATCGATATAGTCTCCAATAAAAACTAAGCGCTCTTGATTAGGTTGCCAATTTGCTAATAGTAGCTCTAATTCATCACTCATTCCGTGAATATCCCCAATAACAAATAAGTCCTCTGGATTGTTTTTCACTCGTTCACCGCCTTTAAAATCGAATGAATTAAGTATAACATAGCTTAACAAGCAGGAAAATCATAGATTACCTTTATATAAATCCTTATAAATAAAAGACCCTCAAGCTAGTTAAAATGAACTGCTTGAAGGGCTTTCCTAATTAAATATAAGTGTTTTTATTTTCCGTTTATAAACCAAGATGTCCTTTAACTAAATCTTCAATATTTTGAAGTTCAGTCATTGGATCTGAATCGTTAATGAAAACATTTTCGATTGCAGTATTTAATTCGGTGAAAACTTCCGAACTTCCTACATAAGGAACTTGAGATCTACCATATTTTAATTCTTTGGTTGCTGCTTCAGCATATGGGACTTCAGTTAAATATTCTTGCCAAATATCTGATTCTACACCCGATTTTGTAATTGGAAGGTAACCTGTTTCTGTAGCCCATTGTGCTGTGTTTTCAGTTTGAAGAATGAATGACATAAATTGGATAGCTCCAGCAATTTCCTCATCAGATGCTGAGGCAAAAATACCCAAATCATTCCCTGCAAATAGAGTTAATGGTTCTCCTTCTCCATAAACAGGTAGTTCAGCTGTCACCATATTCATACCTGATTCTTCTACTCCAGGTAATACGTGCGGAAGGCCTGCAGACGATCCAATATAAAGAGCTGTGGCACCTTGTGAGAAAGGTCCTGACATATAACCATCTTCTCCGGCAATTCGTGCATGATCTTCATTAATTAAATCTTTCAAGAATTGAAGGGTTTCAACTGATTGATCAGATGCAATGTCTGTAGCTGAAATATCTTCCGCAATCCAAGTTGCACCATTTTGTCTAGCCATTGTTTCTAGTTCCATTGATGGCCCATTTTCTAAGCCCATTGCTTGTGCATCAATTCCAGCTTCATCTAAAGCTTTACCTAATTCTAAAACTTCTTCCCAAGTTGTAGGAATTTCAGCTCCTACTTCATCTAATAAATCTTGATTTACATACATCATACGTACTGACTTTGAAAAAGGAAGTCCATAAATTTGTCCATCCATGGTAACACCCGTCATAAAGCCTTCGTATATATCCTCACGTAATTCTTGTGTAAATCCATTTTCATCTGTTAAATAATCATCTAAGGGTAAAGTTAACCCTTGGTCTTTAAAATCAACAACCGTTGATGCTGTTAATTGAGCCATAACTGGTAAATCTTTAGAAACACCTGATGCAATAATTGATTGTTGAAGAGATGCATAATCGCCCTGATTTTGTTCAACCACCTTATATTGATCTTGAGACTGATTAAAAGCTTCGACTAATTTAGTTAAAGCTTCTTGGTGGGGGCCATTCATAGCATGCCAGAAGGTAATTTCAACTGGCTCTTGAGCGTTTGCAAACGAAGTGAAAACATTGCTAAAGGAAAAGACTAATAAAGCAGCCAACAATACTTTGATTTTTTTCATTTTTTTCTCCTTTTCTATTGACTAAGAAACAACGACTACCCCTTCAAACCAGATCTTGAGATTCCACGAATAATATGCTTTTGGAAAACGAGATAAAAAATTATCATTGGAATTACTACAATCGCAGAAGCTGCCATCAGCAATTCAAACTTCGTTCCCGCTTCCGTCGTAAAGGCCTGTAACCCTACTGGAAGTGTTCGCATATTTCGATCAGTGGTCACAATTAGTGGCCACATGAAAGCGTTCCAAGAACCAATGACCTTCAAAATCATCACTGCTATGATAGAAGATTTTGATAAAGGAACCATCATCTCCCATAGAAAGCGCCAATCGCTGGCACCATCTGTTTTCGCAGCGTAATATAATTCGTCGGGTACACTTTGAAAGGACTGTTTTAAAGTGAAAACTGAAAAGACCGATGCCAACCAAGGTAAAATCAAGGCACCATAAGTATTAATCAGACCCCAATCTGATAAGGTAACAAAATTGGGGATAGTCATCAGTTCTCCAGGAACCATCATAGTTCCAAGCAAAATAACAAAGAGTAAATCTTTGCCCCAGAATTTCATTTTAGAAAAAGCAAAAGCTGCCAATATACTCGTAAAAATTTCCCCGGATGTCGTTGTAAAAGTTACAATTAAGCTGTTAATAAAGTAGCGACCAAAGGGTGCTGCTTCCAAAGCTTGTTTATAATTGGACCATTGGGGAGAGTCCGGTAACCAGATGGGCGGAATAGCAGTCGCTTGTCCGGCCGTCTTTAAAGAAGTAGCTAGCATCCAATAAAAAGGAAGCATCATCATTAAGCCACCTAATGATAAGATCAAATAGATCACAATTAAATGCCAAGTTTTTTTCATTTTAACCGCCCCTCTTTTCAAAATAACGATTTCCAAAGTATTGAATCAAGGTTATTATCAACACTATTCCGAATAGAACCATTCCGGTTGCGGCCGCCATTCCGTAATCATACTGCTCATAGAATTTGCGGTAAAGATAATATACAAGGGTTGTCGCTGATCCAGCCGGACCAGGTCGGCCATTAAACAAAGCAAAGACTTCATCAAATACTTTAAAACCATTAATCACACTAACGACTGTTAAAAGAAAGATTGTCGGTCTTAAGAGAGGTAAGGTAATACGGAAAAATCTTTGCCAAGCATTAGCACCATCTACCTTGGCTGCTCGATAATAGGATTCATCGATATTTCCCAAACCAACCAATAATAACAAGATGTTAAAACCAAGTCCTTTCCAAATAGCCATGATAATGACAGCTGGCATAGCCATTTGGGAGGAATTCAACCAGTTAATAGCGTCTATTCCAAACCATGATAGAAAATAATTGATTAAACCATACTGAGAATGAAATAACCAAGACCATACAATTGAAATAGCTACAGTAGATGTTACGAAAGGTAAAAAGTATATGGTTCGAAAAAGTCCTTTAACCCATGGAATTTGATTTAATAAAACAGCTATTAATAAAGAAATAGCTAAAGAGCTAGGGACCACACAAAGAACGTATAAGCCGGTATTTTTTAAGGCTTTATAAAATTGCGGATCTTTAAAAATTTGCTGATAGTTCTCCCATCCTCTTTGTTCGACGATTCCTGTAAAAATGTTGTATTCCGTATAAAAACTCATATCAATGGATTTGATAATAGGGAATATTATGAAGATAAAAACGATTGCCATCATTGGTAACAAATATAAGAAAGCTTGAATGGTTGATTGTAAATCTGCTTTTTTATTCATCATTCTCACCCATCAAACCTAATAAGCGATCACCTTTAGCATCAAAGGCAAGAATTCTAGATGGATTAACGCCTAACATTATTTCTTCACCTATTGAAATATTAGGATCTATATCAGAAGCAACCATGTTTTGATTTCCTGCTTTTAAATGAACGGTTATATCTTTACCAATTTGATCGACTCGCTTCAGTTGAGCTTTGATGAGATAATTGTCTGAATCTCCTATATAAAGGTCTTCAGAACGAACCCCTAAAGTTGACCAATCTTTATTTAAAATAGCATGATTGGGGTTGAAGCCTTCGAAATCGCGCTGCAAAGTATTAATAACTGGAGTCCCTATAAATTTAGCGACAAATAAATTATTAGGTTGCTGATATAGAGAAATAGGGTCAGATATTTGTTGAATACTTCCATCTTGTAATACCATCACCTTATCTGCTATTGATAAGGCTTCTTCTTGGTCATGGGTGACGAAAACAGTGGTAATACCTGTTTCTTGCTGTATACGTCTTATTTCTTCACGCATTTCAATTCTTAAACGGGCATCCAAGTTTGATAAAGGTTCATCCATTAATAAAATAGAAGGCTGCTTAGCTAAGGCTCTTGAAATAGCAACCCTTTGCTGTTGTCCTCCAGATAGTTGCCGTGGGTATTTATCTAACTGATCGGAAATTCTTGTCAGTGCCGCCATTTCTTCGGCTCTTTCAATACGTTCATTTTTCTTCATTTTAGCCATACGAAGTGGAAACATAATGTTTTCTTTAACAGTTAAATGAGGATACAAAGCATAGTTTTGAAAAACTAAACCAACCTCTCTTTTTACTGGATCTAATTTGGTTACGTCTTGGTCATCAAAAAATATGCTACCAGATGTTGCATTTAAAAGTCCTGATATTAAGTATAGAGTGGTTGATTTCCCACATCCGGAAGGCCCTAAAAACGAAATGAGTTGATGAGCTGGCAGTGTGAAGTTTATTTTGTTTAATACGACTTTCTCTTCAAATTGCATGGTTACATCTTCAAACCGGACTTGCATTTTTTCGCTCCTTATTAAGTGTATTTTGTTTATTAGAAGTTTTTTAGACTAAATTAAACTTTGAAAGAGATTGCTTAATTTTCATTAAAAGCTGTCCATTGGATATGCTCATAATGATGATTGATATCTTTCCATTCCGTAGCTGTCATTTGTTCCATACCTTCAACTATTAATTGAATCATATCTTTATCAATCATATTAACAATTTTAGCTTTGGTAAACATACTATAATCGCCTCCCCCAACAGCACGGTATTGGGTGAGCGCTAAATGGTAATGTTTTTGTTTATCAATTACTTCTTGTGTTTTTTCATTAATTAATTTGACTACACGCTTACCGATTGGTTGATTCAAATCGACCTCTATAGATAAACCCGTGTATAAGTCATAATTATAATGCTTAGGTTTAGGATAAATATAAGAAGGATTTACAGCTATTTTGCCGGATGAATCGAATGTAAAATAAGCAAAATTATGCTCCATGGCTTCATATATATCCTGACCACTCACTAGGCTAACAGCAATTTGGTTGTAATAAGGATAAATATTCAACAGTTCTCCCCGCCTAACTTCACCTTGAAAATCTACAAAGTGATCGTTGAGCAAGGATATACCTGCGAAGTCTGCACCAGTTTCATTTAACATCGTTCTAGTTAAAAACTCAGCAAAAGGATGGCCTTTCACTCTTGCTTGATGAAGATTTCGAGTGGGCATCTCCATAGGGGCATTTCCTAAGACTTCATCCAACCACTTAAGGCTCTGACTATATTCAGGCTCTAATGGACGAACATTTTCAATGGCTTCGCAAGTTGTGAAAGAGTGTAGAGCCCCTTCAAATACTGGAGAAGCATTTTTATTTAAACTCACAATAACTTCGCCCACCTTTTCACCACCATAACCTGGCTGAATGACAAAGGAATCATTAAAAGGTTGACAAATCTGACGATGCTGATGACCTGTTAATAAAAGGTCTATTTCAGGAATCTCACTGATCATCTTATATCCTTGATTTTCTCCAGTTTGAGCTTCTAAAGCTTCTCCCGAAGTTAGGTCTGCTTCAAAGCCACCATGATAAGCAACAACTAATAAATCCACTTGAGGTTTTAAAAATTGTGCATACTCTTTAACCGTTTCAAAAGCATCTAAAAACTCTAAGCCGTCATAATTTTCTGGTAACTCCCAGTGCGGTATATAGTGAGTGGTTACACCAATAATTCCGATTTTATAATCCTCAATATTAATGACATCATAGGCTTTTCCCTTATAGGGCTTTTTTGTTTTTTGATCTACAATATTACTACATAATATTTGGGCATTTATTAAGTCTAATGCAGAGTTTTGATAGGCCATCCCATGATTAAATTCATGATTACCAATAATTTGATAATCATAGTCCAAATCATTCATCATTCGAGCATAAGGAGCTGCACTCTTTGTCACTTGACTGGTATAGCTCGACATAGGTGATCCTTGAATAAAATCGCCTAAATCAAATTGTAGTGTCTTAATCGAATCTTCTTTTAATTGATCAATTAGCCCTACAGTGTTCTTTAACGAATACTCAGTCTGATCAGGATGATGGTGCCATTGACCATGTGTATCACTAGTTATTAAAAAGCGGATTTTAAGCATTGTTCCCCTCCAGAATCTTGTCCATCGTATATATTTGGCCATACTGAGGATAGAAAACATTCAAACCTTTGGTTTCTAACTCTTGACCAAAAGCCTTTGGTTTAAATGTATGCCATGGAATAACAACTTTTGGTTGAATCGCATAGGCAATCATCAACAAATCTGATTGGGAGGCATGTCCTGAGACACCAGCCTGATAGAAGTCCCAACCGTATTCAACCATATTGGTTAAAAACTCCTCATAACCAGCCATAAAAGATCCTAACGGTACTCCGTTTGAATGTAAATAAACTCCAGCTGGTAATTGATAAAGAACCTGATGACGTTCATAATCAATTAATAATATATAGTCATTAGGCGAATTTTTCAATTCTTCAGCACTTACTGAAAAACTCGTTTTTTCAGTTTCTTCACTTAAATAAAAAATATTATCAATTCTTTTTGAAAAAAAGTTTTCAAGTAATTGGTAATACGCTTTATCTAAGACAAATTTTCGTTGATTATTTTTAGCTATTTCATTTATTTCTAATAGTCGTTGTATATTTTGTGGGTACAAATTAATGGTTATTATGTCTTTTAGTTTTTCACTCATCAGTTGGTCAATCGTCTTTAATAATTGGCGCTCATTTGAACAAGATAAGTTATGGATTTTTTCTTCAATAGTTAAGAGCGGTGCTGGATCATCTCCAAAATTAGAAAAAGATGTTCCTTCAATTAATAATAAGTCTGGCTCAAAAGAATGGGCTTCTTCTACCCATTTGAGCACTCTTTGAGGGTTATAACCACTTAATCTTAAATCTCCTGAATGGACAACTTTTAAATCATTGGTTTCAATAAAAATTGCACTTGCACCTTCTGTATCATGATCACTTTCTTTAAAAGTTATCTTAAAGGGACCATGCTGAATAATTGTTGGATAAGGAACACCTTGCCAATTAACATCATATTTAGGCAAAAAGGAATTTTCTACTAAGTTTTTATAAAAGTTTAATGCTTTTTCGGATGTATATACAGGAACTTGTTTGCTTATTTGCCCTAAAGAACCTAGATGATCAAGATGCAAGTGGGATAAACAAATGGCAGTATTCAATGAACTCGCCTCAAAAGAAGTTAATGAATTTGAATTTAACTGGCTTTGAGAATAAAGGCCTTCCACCTTTGGCAATAAGCTTTTTTCGAGGAATTTTTCAGTCAATGAACGATCTAACAATTGTTTAATATCGGCTCCTACAAACGCTCCAAAATCCATTATCACTTGATAATCATTTTTTTGAAGGCTAATAATATTTCCTCCTATTGTATCAAGGCCACCTAAGAATTCAATCTTTGTTTGACTCATCAACTGTTCCTCCCTTTTTAATCTATACCTTCACCAAGAAGATTTCATCGTACCATATAATAGGACTAGAATTCTACATAATTCTCCAAATTAAAATCTATTAAACTTAAGCTTATTATTAAGAAAATAAAAAAAGCTGAGATCATTAGATCTCAGCTTTTTTTAATACCAACCTCTTGATTGAGAATGTGACCATGCTCCAGATATTGAACCATAACGATTTACCATGTAATCATACATCCATGATAATTGAGTGTAAGGATTGCTTTGCCAATCAGCACCGTGAGAGGCCATTTTGTTTCCTGGTAAAGCTTGTGGTAATCCATAAGCACCAGAAGATGGATTTTTAGCAAATGTATTCCATCCTGATTCACGATTAATGATAGCTTTCCAATAACCTTTTTCAACTTCAGAAACACCCTTCTCAGCAGTTATTCTTTCAAATGCTGCATAAGGATCCGTGCTACTATTATCTACAACAGTTGTTTCAACTATTTCTTCAGTCGTTTCAACACTCGTAGTGATACTAGTGGTTGTATCAGAGACACTTGTTTCAAGTAAATCATTAATAAAAGCAGTAGACTCGATTGTTATATCTGCCGTTTCAAAGTCTTCAGTAGTTAACTGTTCCTCGGTGATTTCAGTGCTCGTTGTGTCTATTTCAATCGCTGGTAGAAATTCTTCACTTGTTTCAAGAGTTGTTTCAATAACTTCGATAGGTAACCCTTCCTCAGAAGTAGTTGTTAATTCCTCTTGAAAATCCTTGATTTCGAATTCTTCAGCCTTTTCAACTACTAAGAGGCTTTCTTCTGAATCAACTTCTGTTCTAATTGAGCTGTTTTCAGTCTCATGAGCTGGAACCGTTACTTCTTCATCTCCTTGACTATATGAGATGGTACCAGAGTTTGAGTTAAAACGCAGCTCAGCGCCTGCCATTATCAAATCCGGATTAGCTATTTGGTTAATTTGAGCTAAATCATTGACTGATATACCTGTTGCTTCAGAAATACTAATTAAAGTATCTCCCCATTGAATAACATAGACTTCGTTCTGTTTTTCAGTCATTAAATTGATTGCACGACGAATCTCATCGACTGTCCTCTGTTTCCAAATCATCGCCAGACTTTCTTGATTATGTTCTTGAGCTAATGTCGTTTGTTCAAAAGCTGTACCATGCAATACCATTGACGAAATTACTAAACTAATTATTGACTTTTTCATAAATACTCCTTAAAATTATCACCTTGATGGCGAGTTATTATTAAAACTAATATAAAGGTATCTTAAACAAGATTATTAATAAGTGCACGTTTATTAAGTACTTGTTACCTATGATTAAGCAATTCGATTAAGAATAGCAACATAGGTTACAGTGATGTTACAGTCAGTTTATTACATATCAGCATAAGTCTTTTTATAAAATTATGGTTTAAATAAAATAATATACTGATGAATTCGTTAATTATTTTTTTTTTTTTATATCTTTAAATAGGCAAATCAATAAATCTCTATTATTTAAAATAAAAATTCAAAATCTATAATTATAATTTAAAACCATTCTAAAATCTATCAATATAGTAATTTAATACATTTTTCTTCTTACAAAAATAAAATGATATCCTTATTTTGCTATCTAAAATTTTATAAACTTATATTAATTTTAATTACTTAACAATTATTATAAAATTTTCGTTAAATTAAAAATGTAAAAAAATCATGAAAAATTCTTACTATAAATGGGGAATATGTGATACAATCTTACTAGTCATTAAAATAGATGAAATGGAGGGAAAAGATGCAAACATACGGAATAAAATCAAAAAATTTGGCTGGATATGTTAATGTGCTAAAACTTTTATCACATCCTATTCGTTTTTCAATAGCATTGCTATTAAAAAATAATGGTGTCATGAATGTTAGCAAAATTCAACAAGACCTAGAATTAACTCAATCCACTGTCTCTCAACATATTAGTAAATTACGTGACGCGAAAATTGTCTCTGCAGACCGTGATCGAACTAAAATTTATTATTCCCTTTCTAGCGACATAGCAAAACTTATTTTAGAAACTTACGAAAAAATTTAAACTGCAATTATCTTCAATTAAAATAATACCGGCCTAATCTTAGATTAGGCCGGTATTATTTCTAATTCAAATTATTCTCATCTACCATATTTTCTGCAGAACTATTTAACATTTCTTGCTCTTTTGCCTCTAAATATTCCTGTGGATTCGTTACCTTTTCCCATAAGAGTGATCGATGACTGATATAAACATCATAAACAGCTTTAGATAAAATTCCTATTTGATCTGGAATCGCATCGTAATTATAAGGATTTTCTGTATAAACAGCTATTGTGTAAGTACCGTAATCCGTTTGAAAAGCTGCCACATCATTTTGCTCTGTCGATCCCACTCCCGTTTTATTCCAAGTGATTACGTATGGCATATATAAAGAAAGATACCTGTAAGGATTCATCATTAATTTTTGAATTAGTTGCTCATCCCAAGGTTCACCATTGAGTTCATTACGTGCCATTAAGGCAAAATATCTAGCAGCATCTCCTGGCGAAGTTTGAAACCTACGGTTAGTAGAACCGTGATAATATTTTCCATCTACAAAAGTATCTTTTAAATCAAATTTATGGACAAAGGGTGTGATCCATTCTCCTTCTCCTGCTACTTCTATTAACATGTTAGCAGCAGTATTATCAGAGTATAAAGCAATCAGATCCACTAAATAATCTACTGTATATTGTGATCCGCTGGGTTCTCCTTGTATGATTCCAGCACCCGGTACTCGATTTTCATCGGATAAGATAACCAAAGAACTTGGGGATAAGTCACCGGATTTATAGAGATCATAAATTTTTCCCAGAACGTAAATTTTTTGAGTAGAGGCTGGGAAAAATATTTTATTATTTACTGATACCTGTGTAAGATGCTCACTATTAACAAAGGAAGCTCCTGCCGTTGCACTAACATAACCTAAATAAGTTTCTAAAGTATCTTCTATATCATCTAAAAGTTCTCTTTCACTATAATGTGTTAACACATATTCATTATATGATGAGTCTTTTCTAATCCACCCAAGTTCGTCATAACCAAAATATACATGTAACCAAGTTCCATTTTGATTTGTAAGTTCTTGAGTTACCTCCATTGGACTATCAACCATTTCTTGAGTATCTTGTAGATAACGTGAACTGAACACACCTGGAGGATCTGAGTAAATTTTTAAATCAGAGGACTTAATAAGAATACTATACTCAATTGATCTCAAGGTAAAATGCTCTCTTTTTTTATTTGCAGTCATGTAGAAGGGATATTTATTGACAGCAAAAAGATCTTCAACTTGTTTCATCAATAATTCACTATTAGTTAATTTTGATTTTAGACCTTCTTGATAGTAACCTTTGCTCTTATCTTCTTGGAACCATCCAGTGAAAGGTAAATTCTCTTGATAAAGAACCTTTTTTAATCCGTCACTTTTCCATGTAAGCTCTGCCACTCCAACTTCTTCCACAATTGGATTGCGGTTAATTGGTGAGGTTAAAGTCGCTCTAATAAGTTGAGGTCGATTATAAAATCTTGGCATATATTGATTAGTTAATTCGGATGACAGTGAAACATTTTCGGTTTCAAAATCCATTTTTAAAATTGGATTTTGAGTCAAATCAAGTTCTACACTTTCAAAATCGATACTACTATCAATCGGTTTTTTAAAAAGGCCTTCAATTAAATAACGATTGGTGGAAGAAATAAAGGTAAAATAAAGTGTTGAAAAAAGAGTTGCTGTAATTAGAAAAGAAAGTAATTGTTTTTGATAACTATCATTCAAACTTAGTCGCTCCTTCGCCTTATATCACTGGTTAATATACCAATAACTAATAAAAAACTCAATCCTTACTAATATAATTAAATTTCGGCGTATAATAATCTAAAAGTTCTTGAGTAAAGTAAATCGTTGGATAGTCTTGCTCAAAAGTAGATAAACTTAATTGCTCTTTCAAGTCAAGAGGGTCTACATTAAGATATAAAGAACGGTCAGAAATAAACGCTTCATACTCATCTTGTAAATTAGCATAGTCATTTTTCTCATATCTTTGATTGGCGATTAACTTAAATACAAATTCTTCAAATGCTCTCTCATTAATTCGATCATAAGGATTCCCAGTCAAATTAAGGTGAACTTGGACATAATCTGGGAAAGACATGTTGCTTATTTCAGCCATTTTTTTCACTTTTTTTTGATAATCATTTTGAAACTGTAAGAGTTCACTTTGATTAATTATAGTCTGACTGGTTTCAGCATAAAAGGTGAATAAATAGGGTAGTAGTTGGTCATAAAAATAAAATTCAGTTAAACGATACTTAAGATCATTGTAGAAATAATTTTCTAAATCTTGATAACTATAAATATTCGGAAGATTTAGATTTAATATCATATCATCTGACAATTCTTTTATGTTTGGATAATATAAATTTGTTATTTCCTTAACTTTTAATTCAACCTGTTTGATTAAAAACTCTTCTTTTATTTCAAGATACTTCTTTGGAACCAAAATATCCTCTTTTTCAAAATAAGTCTCTACTGCACTAATCACTTTTTTCACCTCTTTATAATAATATAAAATTATCAACCTATTTATTATACCTTATCGTTGTCATATAAACTAGCTCATATAGTATTGATAAGAATAGATTAATGGTTATTATTCAGAATTCCTGACTTAGTAATTACTTTCATTCGTTTATTTGTTTTTCCCTTTTTATTTTTTCGTATAATATATTCCTCATACCGTCTCTCTTTATCTTTATATTTTAAATAACGATCATACAACTCTTTTGATAAATCTCCTTTTTCTATTGCTAATTGAATAGCACATCCAGGCTCATTAACATGTGAACAATCATTAAATTTACATTTTAATGAAAGGTCATATATACTTTGAAAAAGAAGTGTATCATCTGTCTGTCTATGAGATGCAATAGTTTTAAAACCAGGTGTGTCTATAATATAAGAAGATGTTTTACTAAGGAAATACATAGATGATGATGTGGTTGTATGCTTACCTTTACCATCACTTCTTACTTTTTGAGTTGACAATTCTTTTTTATTCAAAACTGTGTTTATCAAAGTAGACTTTCCTACCCCTGAAGATCCGATTAGAATAGACGTTTTTCCTTTTTCAAAAAGATTGATTACTTTTTGTATCGATATAGGATTATAAATGGATAATTGAGCGACTTCTATGTTTGGATAAATTTTTAAAATTTCATTTTCAATAATAGACGCTTCTTCATTATAGTCTGATTTTGAAATAATAATATGCATATCCTTAGCCATATGATAGAAAGTAGAAACATATCGTTCAAATTTTCCTAAAGAAAATCTTTGATCAGCTGAAATAAGAATAAATATTTGGTCAACATTTGCTGCTACTAATTGTTCTTTATCATTATATGCAAAACTTTTTTTTGATGTACTTTGAGCTTTTGTAATTAAGCTCTCTCTTTCTAGCAAACTAGTTATATAGTATTCTCCCTTAACTTTCTCCACTAGCACATAATCTCCAACAACAAAATCACAATTTTTTAAATCCACTCGTACCCAAATTGATTCGTCTTCTTTATTATGAAGAGTTAGAAATGCATTATTACGTCTTGTGATGCGATAGATATTTAAATTGTTACTTAAACCATATTTAGAAATGTATGAATTAATATCATAATCTTTTTTTATCATTAATTAGTCTCCTATCTAAATTATCCTTTTAGGCTACATAAAGCTATCTATTTTAAGTAAAGATGATGAATTTAGAAAAAGAAAATAAATTCTATAATTGCTTAAATATAATTAAAATAAAAAAGGATCTAAGATTAATCTTAGATCCTTAAATATATTCTATGACTGATGATAGGGTGGTACATAGCGACAAAAAACCCTAGCAAGAGCCCTTTGAAGAGTCTTTAGATTAGAATCTGAATTTTTGTATTCTAAATTCATCTTGCACCACTCCTTTCAAATTTATAAAAAAATTATACATTATAATTGAGAGAAAAACAATAAAAAGCTCCTTCCTACTAAGGAAAGAGCTTTAAATGAATAGCGGTGGCCGGGGTCGAACCGGCACGCCGTGTAACCGGCACTGGATTTTGAGTCCAGCGCGTCTGCCAATTCCGCCACACCGCCGTTATAGATATAAGGCGGTAGTCGGATTTGAACCGGCGATCAAGGTTTTGCAGACCCGTGCCTTACCACTTGGCTATACCGCCATGAAACTGGGGTAGCTGGATTCGAACCAACGAATCACGGAGTCAAAGTCCGATGCCTTACCGCTTGGCTATACCCCAATAATAAAAATATAAATAGGCGACTGATGGGAATCGAACCCACGAATGTCGGATCCACAAACCGATGCGTTAACCACTTCGCCACAATCGCCATCATATCTTTAACAGGGACTGTAGGAATCGAACCCACA
The DNA here is from genome assembly GCF_024742075.1 of Facklamia sp. 7083-14-GEN3. Taxonomy (GTDB): domain Bacteria; phylum Bacillota; class Bacilli; order Lactobacillales; family Aerococcaceae; genus Facklamia. Next base: position 301,929 of record NZ_JANSGD010000002.1, read on the forward strand.
CTGACGGTTTTGGAGACCGTTGTTCTACCGTTAAACTAAGTCCCTAAGAAGGAAAATGGTTAGCAATCCCTATTAAAAATGGAGGGGGGCAGATTCGAACTGCCGAACCCGAAGGAGCGGATTTACAGTCCGCCGCGTTTAGCCACTTCGCTACCCCTCCAGCAATGGCTTGAGACGGAATCGAACCGCCGACACCTTGAGCTTCAATCAAGTGCTCTACCAACTGAGCTATCAAGCCTAGAAACGGTCCGGACGGGATTTGAACCCGCGATCTCCTGCGTGACAGGCAAGCATGTTAACCCCTACACCACCGGACCAATATTTAATTATGGGGAATGACGGGCTCGAACCGCCGACATCCTGCTTGTAAGGCAGACGCTCTCCCAGCTGAGCTAATTCCCCGATGACGCTTTTTATGACCCGTACGGGACTCGAACCCGTGTTACCGCCGTGAAAGGGCGGTGTCTTAACCGCTTGACCAACGGGCCAATAATAAACAATATGATAATACGGAGAGTAAGGGATTCGAACCCTTGAAACGTAGATTATACGTTTACACGGTTTCCAACCGTGCTCCTTCGGCCAGCTCGGACAACTCTCCATGCTAACCATTTATCACAACTCCGCCAGTAGGGCTCGAACCTACGACATCATGATTAACAGTCATGCGCTCTGCCAGCTGAGCTATGGCGGAATAACTTTGATATGACACGCGTGGCAACGTCCTACTCTCACAGGACCAAAGG
>NZ_JANSGD010000003.1 GCF_024742075.1 Facklamia sp. 7083-14-GEN3
ATGATGGCAAGAAGGACACACCTGTTCCCATGCCGAACACAGCAGTTAAGCTTCTTAGCGCCGATGGTAGTTGGACCTTTGGTCCTGTGAGAGTAGGACGTTGCCACGCGTGTCATATCAAAGTTATTCCGCCATAGCTCAGCTGGCAGAGCGCATGACTGTTAATCATGATGTCGTAGGTTCGAGCCCTACTGGCGGAGTTTTTTTTTTTATATATTTATTTTGCCGCCTTAGCTCAGCAGGTAGAGCGCTTCCATGGTAAGGAAGAGGTCGCCGGTTCAATCCCGGCAGGTGGCTTAAATATGGATAACTTACAATTTTAAAGCCTTTTAGTTGGAATCGCTGATAATTCTTTCTAATTGGCTTTTTTTCATGTACTTATTATTCTTTTAAGGTTTTTGATTCTAATAGTAATTATTTTAATAGAATCAAAATGTATAACTTCCTTTCATTGAGATTTTTAAAACTTTTACTATTCTTGTCAGACTTTCTACTATTTTAACTTGATAATAAAGTAATAAACCTCTAAACTATAGAATGTTGTTAAATAACTTTAAAGGAGTTGCAGAATGAAAGAAAATATTGTAAATGAGTCACAGTTTGTCAAAATCATTGAATCTTCGGTGAATAAGAAGGTCGGATTATTCGATCAGAGTAAAGCGCGTTATTTTGTTCGCTCCATGTATGCTGGAGCTATGTTGGTTTTAGCTACTGCCATTGGTGTTTATGCTGCAGATTATATAAATGTTGGAGCTCCACATATCGGCAAGTTTGTTTATTCTTTCCTTTTTGCTTTTGGTCTTTTATTTATTTTATTTTTACATCAAGAATTAGTTACTTCAAATATGATGTATTTAACGGCAGGCACTTATCACAAGTTTATAAGCCCTAACAAGACCATTCAAATTTTGCTGTTTTGTACCTTAGGTAATTTAATAGGCGCTCTCTTAGCAGCCTTCATTGTGGCACAAACCGGAGCTTTCAGTCATTTGACAGCTGAAAGCTTCATTGTAAATACAGTCAATGGAAAATTAGGTAAGGACTTAGCTTTAATCTTTATTGAAGGAATTTTAGCAAACACTTTTGTAAATATTGCTATTCTTGGTTATCTTTTAGCTAAAGAAGAAATTTCCAAAATTGTTATTGTTTTCGGCGCTATCTTCATGTTCGTCTTTTTAGGCTATGAGCACGTCGTGGCTAATTTTGGATCATTTAGTTTGGTTGCTTTTAGTAATTATCAAGCAGAAGTGATTCAATTATTACCTGTACTTTCAGCTTGGGCTGTAGCTTGGATTGCTAACTTTATTGGTGGCGGACTAGTAATTGGTTTAGTTTACGCATGGTTAAATGATGCTGGACTCCCACTGCATGATTAATTCTATTAAGAAACCCTTGTGGCATATCGTGCCACAAGGGTTATTTTTATTTTTTATTAGGAAGAATTGTTAATTCTTTACTAGCTAAGTTGATGACTTCACAACCTGTTTCTGTGACAACAACAAGATCTTCAATTCTGACTCCCATTTCACCTGGAAGATAAATACCGGGTTCTATTGAGAAGACATTGCCCACTTCAACTAGATCGTGATTATGTTGACTAACATCTCCATATTCATGAACATCTCTACCAATAAAATGTCCTGTACGATGTGTGAAGTATTCACCATAGCCTGCATCCTCAATAATTTTTCTAGCAGCTAAATCGATTGAAGCAAATGATACTCCGGGTTTTACTTGCTTTATAGCCTCTTCATTTGCTTTCAACACTGTCTGATAGATTTCCTTATGCTTATTAGACACTTCACCAAAAAAGAGAGTTCGAGTCATATCTGAACAATATCCATTATAACGTGATCCAATATCAATAATAATGCTATGACCGACTTGAGGTAAGCTATCGTCGGTATTATGATGAGGATCAGCGCCATGAGGACCATAGGCGATGATGGGTTCAAATGAAAAGCCTTCGCATTTGTATTCTTTATATAATGAAGCTAGATATTCTTTTAATTCATTTTCACTAGTAGAGGCATTAATTTTTTTTATAAGCGCTTGAATCACTTGATCATTTCGATGAGATGCTTCCCTCATGATATCAATTTCCTCTTTTGATTTGATAGCGCGGATTTTATCAACTAAAAGACTACCATTAATATATTCTCCATTAGGATATTGTTTTATTAAGTCAATTAAAAAATGACTTGGCCAGTTCTTATCAATACCGATTTTCCCTGACTCTAAGCCTTCGGCTAGTTCTTTAATAATGGGTTCTCCATCATTATAGTATTTAATAGTCAGATTATCTTTTTCCTTGAAAGTAGGGAATAAACGATTGAGTATGAGTTGCATCTGTCCATTGCTCTTAATTGATAGTAATAACAGTCTTTCACCAGGATCCGTGTAGTATCCCACTAAATAATCGATTGTAGAGGGATCAGATATCAAAAATTGTGACATGTCATTGTCTCGCATAGCAGCTATTAGTTTTTTTAGGGCTAATTTGTTCATAATTTTCCTCCTACTTGGTATCTTTTACATAAACTATTATAATAGAAGAAAATAGTTATTGTAACGATAGGAGATAAAAAATGAACAAGATTTTCATAAAACTAATAAGATTCTACCAAAAATACATCTCCCCTTTAACACCTCCTTCTTGTCGTTATTCACCAACTTGTTCTAGCTATACGATTCAAGCAATTGAACGATTTGGAGCACTGAAAGGTCTGTTAATGGGTTTAGTGCGTATTTTAAGGTGTCACCCCTTCCGTGAGGGAGGATTAGATCCTGTGCCAGACCATTTTACTTTGAGACGGCAATGGGTGAATAAATAATTTTACCATGGGTCAATAAGTCTATGTTAAAATAGTAATTAAGTTGAAAGTAGGTGAAAGGATGCTAGAGTGGCTCAATCAATTCTTAGGCAACCATCCATTAGTTAGTTTACTGGATATTTTTATTGTCTGGTTCATTATTTATCGTTTAATTGGCTATGCTAAACAATCTCGTGCGATGAATCTTTTACAAGGGATAGGTTTAATTATTTTTGCTAAGTTTTTAAGTCAAGGAATTGGTTTACAAACAATCGATTGGTTATTGGGGCAAGTTATTTCATGGGGAGTAGTAGCCCTAATTATTTTATTTCAAGCTGAATTACGAAAAGTTTTAGAAAATCTAGGGAAAATCCTGTTCAGAAACAGACAATCTTCACGGAATCCAAGTGAAGAGTTAATTGAAGATTTAAAAAAGTCTTTACTCTACATGTCTAAGCGTAAAATAGGGGCTCTAATTTCGATTGAAGCAGAAGATTCGTTAGAAGAATATATTAGTACAGGTACAGCATTAGATTCAGTAATTTCTAGTCAACTATTAATCAATATTTTCATTCCCAACACGCCTTTACATGATGGCGCAGTTATCATAAATGATTTTAGAATTGCATCAGCCTCTTGTTATTTACCACTTTCAGAAAGTAAGTTAATTCCTAAGGAATTGGGAACAAGGCATCGAGCGGCAATTGGACTGGGAGAGAAGACAGATGCTTTGACTTTGATAGTATCCGAGGAAACGGGCGCAATTAGTATTGTAAAAAATGATTTTTTACATCGTGACCTAGATAAAGACGAGCTTCATGAGTTGCTTAATAAATATCTATATACAGAAATAGGAAAAGAAGATTCCGAACGACAAGATTCAAATATTGTCAAAAACCTCTTTAACATGATGCGATCAAGTAAAGGAGGCAAAAATAATGAATAAGATATTTGAAAAAAATTGGGCTGTGGGGGTTATTTCACTAATCTTCGCTTTATTTATTTATACCTTCGTTACTAACGAAAATAACGCACGTAATGCAGCCATCAATTCACAATTAGCTTCGAGTTTTAACACATCGGAGACTTTGTATAATGTGCCTTTATATTTAGGCGAACATCCTGATGATATTTACGTTAGTGATCTTAAAGAAAGTGTAACTGTTCGCTTAGATGGACCCAAGAACATTTTAAATCAAGTAACTCGCGAAAATATCATGGTACAAACGGAAAAAATTTCAACAGGCCAAATTGGTAATCAGGAATTAACTCTATTAATAGATGGCTTACCAGACGAAATTACCTATACTATCTCACCTACCAAAGTAAAAGTAGAGGTCCAACAACGTAAAGTTGTGACAGTTCCCGTTGAAGTCTCACTTGATGATCTTCAATTAGAATCCGATTTTAAGGTAGAGTCTGTTGATATTGACCCTAAGGAAGTTAAATTGGTAGGCAGCCAAAAAGTAATTAATGCCATTGATTTTGTAGGAATTAGTATTCGCTCTAATCAACCGGTTGCAGAATCATTTGCAGGCAATTATCGCTTACAAATATTAGATAAAGATGGAAAGCTTCTCGATGTGAACTCAGAAACGATGGATATTAAGGCACAAATTAATATTGTCCAAAATTCGAAAGAATTTCCGTTGAAAATTACTGCAATAGGAGAAGACAATACAAAAAATAATTATCGGTATTCAATTATTGATCAAGATAAAGTCATACTATTTGGTAGTCAAAAAATCCTTAATCAGATTAAAGAAGTCGAACTGGTGGTAGATGTCTCAAATCAGACCGAATCTGGCCAAGTAGTAGGGCTACTGAACTTACCAAGTGGTATTTCAAGTGCTAGTATCAATGAAGCAAAAGTAGAAGTTACGATTGAGCCAGTTAAATTAAATCAATAAGTCTAATTTAGAAGATTTAAGAAAGCTCATTTAGAAGATTCATAAAGGAGAAGAAAATGGGAAAATATTTTGGAACAGATGGTGTTAGAGGAGTTGCTAATCAGGAGTTAAGTCCAGAACTAGCATTCAAATTAGGTCGATATGGAGGGTATGTTCTTCTACAGCATGCAGAATCCGTTGAAACACCAAGAGTCTTAGTTGCTAGAGATACACGGGTTTCTGGACAAATGCTAGAAGCGGCTTTAACCGCAGGACTTTTATCGGTTGGGATTGAAGTGATGCAATTAGGAATTGTGCCTACTCCAGCTGTAGCCTATTTAACTAAAACTCAAAACGCTGTGGCAGGTATCATGATTTCTGCTTCACATAACCCTGCAGAAGACAATGGCATTAAGTTTTTTGGTGCTGATGGTTTTAAATTATCTGATCAGCAAGAAGAAGAAATAGAAGAATTGTTAGATTCAGAAGAAGATAATCTACCACGACCAGCTGCTGAAGGTTTAGGTTTAGTTGACGAATTCCATGAAGGAACAATAAAATATTTGAATTTCTTACAATCAACCATTTCGGTTGAATTAAGTGGGTTGAAAGTGGCTATTGATGCGGCAAATGGAGCTACTGCACCCTTAATTAATCAATTGTTTGCTGATTTAGATACGGATTTTTATACAATGGGAGACCGACCTAATGGTATAAATATTAACGATCAGGTGGGTTCAACTCATCCTGAAGCTTTGCAAGCTTTAGTTAAGGAAAAAGAAGTGGATTTAGGATTAGCTTTTGATGGTGATGGAGACCGTTTAATTGCTGTTGATGAGAAGGGCAATTTAGTCGATGGAGATAAGATACTCTTTATCTGTGGCAATCATTTGAAGCAAAAAGGACGGTTAAATGACAATACAATCGTCTCAACGGTTATGAGTAATATAGGTTTCCATAAAGCTTTAGAAGCCAATGAAATGACCGCTTTAAAAACTAATGTAGGAGACCGTTATGTAGTAGAAGCTATGCGTGAAGGTGGCTATACTTTAGGTGGCGAGCAATCTGGGCATATCGTCTTCTTAAGTTTAAATACAACAGGAGATGGTCTTTTAACAGCCGTACAATTAATGGCCGTTATCAGTGAAACAGGCAAGAAACTTTCTGAATTGGCAGGAGAAGTCACAGTCTATCCTCAAAAGTTAGTCAATGTTCGCGTGAGAGATAAGCATACCGTTTTAGAAGAAGCAGAGGTTCAACAAGTAATTGATTCTGTTGAAAAAGAAATGGCCGGAGAAGGAAGAATTTTAGTTCGTCCAAGTGGAACAGAACCATTGTTAAGAGTAATGGCTGAGGCAGCAACGGATGAATTAGTGGATAAATATGTTAATCAAATTGCGGATGTTATCCGTCAAGTTAGAGGGATTGAATAAACAAAGCGCTTCATGAAAAATTCATGAAGCGCTTTGTTTATTTATACTAGATTCGAAAATTTACGTCGATAGGCTGAAGGTGTCATGTGATTACTTTCTTTAAATGTTTTTGAAAAGTGTGAAGGAGAATGAAACCCAACAATATCAGAAATCTTTGAAATAGTAATAGAAGTTTGAGCTAAAAGTTTTTCTGCTTCAGATAATCGCACATGAATAAGGTAATCAATAGGTGAAAGCCCTGTTTGTTGTTTAAAAAGTCTGATCATATAATATTTATTAATATCTACAATATCAGAAAGTTGTTCAAGGGTGACTTTCTCAGAAAAATGCTCACGAATGTATTCTTTAATCATTTCGATTTCTTGGTGTCGCACTTGAATAGAGGAGTCTTTAATTGATAATTCATGGTGCCTGAGCACATGAACCATGACACACTCAATTAGTTTTCTTAAAACAATTTCAGACCCTCTAAAGGGCTGCTCATATTCGATAAGGGCAAGATCTAAGTAGTTCTTTATAGTTTGTGAATGATCAGAAACGATAAAAATATTATCCATTGATTCAATTTCAGCAGATGAAGTAAATAAAATACCGGAAATTTCAACACGTATCCATTCTAATTTACGTATCGGTTGAATATCAATCGAATGGTTTGGATTTAAGATGATAATATCACGTTTCTTAAAATTACCTATTTTCTCTCCAGAGATAAAGTCAGCTGCCCCTTTATGAACATAAATTAAAACTAATTTATCTGAAGATTCAATTGTAAATCTTTGACTGGCTGTGATTTTTTCGGATTGAATACCATCTAGTTTAACAGAAGCTGAATTAATATTAGAAATATACATAGCGACCCTCCTTATTTTATATGTTTCATACAATATATCATTTTAATAATATTATACACTAATCTTATTCCGATTGGTATAGTCAGATTGTTAAAAACTTTATATGATAATTTAATTAACAAAAAGAAGCTTAATCCTCTATGATTAAGCTTTAAGATTTAAATATTTTTAAACTTAACTAATGATTTTTAAAAAAACTTATTAAAACAATAAGAAATTATAATGCGACACCCAAATCTTTGTGAGACTTAAAACAATGGTGCGCAAAATAGACATAAGACACTCATAAAAACTTTGATAACGAATGATGCAGAAAAAAATTATATTAATTACGAGAAGACTGATGATTACAGAATTATCTTATTTTGCATAAAATATTCTGTATAAAGATTGAGCCATTGAATAATTTTATGATCAAATAAGGTAAAGACATCTGCATCCGGAATAATTAATAAATGGCGAATCAGGAAAATTCCTTGATAATAGAGGTTTTGAACTAAATCGGAATTTTCATAGAGGTGAGTAGCGAATTCAGTGAGAATGTATTCTAATGGGACAGTACCTTTTTTAACAACTGTTAATTTACCGGCTTCAAATACTTTTTCTATTGAAGTTGTAGATTGTCGGGCCGATTCAGAGGGATTAATTTTTTCTTGAGTAGTTGTATTTTCTTGGCTATTACTATCATTATCACTAATGACTGTGGTTATTTGTGCAGTTGTTATGGTTGATTCATCTCTACTTGACTGACGACTTGTTTGGGTAATTTCATCTGGATCATAAGTAATCGGTGGAGTAGGCGCAATCACTTCCTGGGTGGTTGTCGGTTCATCCTTAGGTTTCTCAACAGATGTAGTTTGTTGGTCACTTGGATTTTTTACCGTTTTAGTCTCAACTGGACTCGAAAGTCTATGATAATTTGAAGCCTTAGCTTCAGTAGAGGGAGAATCTATAGTAATGACAAAAAAACTAAGCAACATTATTAAGTATATAATAGTCTTCGAATGGGTCAATTTTAAATGGTTTTGCTCAAGCACTTCTATACTCTCCTCCCTAATTATTTGTCAATGCTAGTTTATCACTATTTATTTAATTTATGTGGTTTGTTACGTGAATGTTGCGAATTTGAGAAGAATGTCATTTTTGTCGCTTTTTTAAATATATATTTAATGATAAAATACTTAAAAGAAAAAAGCCTAATACTTAAGGAGGATTTTCATGAGAATTGAAATCTATAATAGTTCAGAAGAGGCATCATTAAGAGCCTTAGAAATATTTAAGAGTAGCCAACAAGAGGGGGCTAATGTATATGGAATGGCCACTGGTTCGACCCCTGAGAGATTATATGAGCTTTTAAGTCAGTCAGATATTGATTTCAGTCAGGCTGTTTCAATCAATTTGGATGAGTATGTTGGATTGGAAGGTGAGAACCCTCAAAGTTATGCTTATTATATGCATGATCGTCTCTTCAAGAATAAACCCTTTAAGGCTTCTTTTATTCCTAATGGACAGGCTAAGGATATTGAAGATGAGTTAGCACGTTATGATCAAGTCATTAAAGAAAATCCGGTCGATTTGCAATTGTTAGGCTTGGGTTCGAATGGCCACATAGGTTTTAATGAGCCTGGGTCCGATTTAGAAGCTAATACCTCTTTGGTCAACCTAACGCAATCTACCATTGATGATAATCAGCGTTTTTTCGCATCCAAAGAAGAAACACCGACTAAAGCAATCACGATGGGCGTAGGAGCAATCAGAAAAGCAAAAAAAATAATTATTATGGCTTTTGGTAGTCAAAAGGCTCAAGCTGTTCGTGGAATGATTGAAGGTCCTATCACATCAGACTTACCAGCTAGTGTTTTACAAAAGCATCCGAATGTCTATGTGCTCTTAGATAAAGAAGCAGCATCCTTGTTAAATCGTTAAAGTCTTAAAATAAATAATCAAGTCTCATCATGCCTGCATTTAAGATATTAAAGAAAACACCTTTATGTTCACTCTTTTATTGAAATCGCTTATAATAGAATTATATGAAAGGATGTGTCAAGCATATGTTTATGTATATTTTATTGGGGATAGTGGTTGTAGTGGCCCTCTTTTGGGTAGGTGCTTATAATAATTTAATAAAGGCTCGTAATGGGGTAGAAGGATCCTTTAGTCAAATTGATGTTCAACTTCAAAGAAGAAACGATTTAATACCGAACTTAGTTGAAACTGTTAAAGGTTATGCTAAGCATGAACGCGAAACGCTAGAAAATGTGACCAAAGCGCGTCAACAGTTAATTAATCTACCAGCAGATGCAAGTCCTGAAATAGTCAATAGCAAATCTAATAGTCTAACTTCGGCTTTGTCACGTTTACTTGTCGTATCAGAGCAATATCCTGATTTAAAGGCGAATTCTAATTTCCAAGAATTACAAAGATCACTTGAAGATACAGAAAATAAGATTGCTGTTTCTCGCCAACTTTATAATTCAAGTGTACAAACCTATAATGAAAAAGTTCAAGTATTCCCTAACAATGTGGTGGCAGGAGTTCATGGGTTTGGTGAGAAAAATTATTTAGAAGCTCCAGAAGCTGCTCGTAAAGCACCTCAAGTATCTTTTAATTAATATTTTTCCCTTCTTTAAAATTAGGCTTTGCATTGGAAATCAAAGAGAGTAGAATGTGAGGTACCGAGCTTTGAAGGAAGGAGGTAGAGAATGAATCGAATTAATCTTTATGTACATTATGACGCTGTTACCAATTACTTTATGACACGAGGAATCACCCTAAAAACAATAGATTTCAATCGTCAATATTTACCCCAAAATATTATCTTAGCAAACGCTCCTGAAGAATTCGGTCGCTTTGATGTTCAAACGGACTTTAAAATTCTACGCAACCAGACAGAAGTTTTAGATTATTTTGAACTTTGTCAAAAAGAAGGACGTCGTATGTCGAACTGGATTGATTTTGATAGTATTGAAATGATGCACCAATTGACACCAGTTGAAATTTCAGAATTACTCTACCTTTTTCATGCCAATAAAGCATTGCGATCGCCTTTTTTTTATAAGTTGCAAAATAACTATGTGTATTTGACGATGTCAAATGGCCTAAATAAAATATATTATCGACATATGTCTCATTTTTATGGTCGTTTTGCTCGGTCTTTAAGTGAACATCTATCTGACATAATTAATGAAAATGTTAGGTGGTTCACTAGACGGAAGAAATTAGTATCAACAATGCCAGTTAGACTGGTAGAAGAACTAAGCCCCTTATTTATGAATGGGTTAAAAATTGATCTAAATCAAGCCATTAAAGAAAACGATACTTGGAGTATCCCTCTCTACATAATTGAGGATGACTTAACTTATTTAACACGTAATTTCGATCGGAAAGATGCTGTTGGTCAGATAATTTACCAAGAATCAACGAGTCAATGGCGTATTGAAGACTTAAGCCAACAGTTTGAAGACAAGACGGAGGGAACTCAATGAAAATATTTTTATTATACGGTGGGCAAAGTGCTGAGCATGAGATCTCTATCATTTCAGCTCATAATATTTCGCAAGCAATTATGTACAATTTATATACCGTGCAACCTATTTACATCACTAAAGACGGTCAATGGATTCAAGGTCCAGAAATGAATGAGCCTTCTTTAGGTGATCAACAATTGATATTTAAAGAATCAGATTATGCAGAATGGTCAACCACAAATATTCCTTCAAAAGGAATTATTATCAAACCGGGTGATATTCAAGAGGAAAATGCCATTGTTTTTCCTGTTTTACACGGTCCCAATGGTGAAGATGGAACCATTCAAGGTTTTTTAGAAGTTCTAGATATGCCATATGTTGGAGCGGGAATTACTGCTTCAGCAAATGGTATGGATAAAATTATTTCCAAGGCTCTATTTACTCAAGCAGGTATTCCTCAAGTTCCATACGTTTCTTTCGATGATGTCGAATGGAAAAGTCAGCAAGAGAGCTTAATTATTAAAGCTGAAGGAACCTTACTCTATCCAATGTTTGTCAAGCCAGCCAATATGGGTTCAAGTGTTGGAATTTCCAAGGCTCAAGATAAATATCAGCTGATTGAAGCAGTCAATGAAGCCTTGAAATATGACCGTCGCATTGTTGTTGAACAAGGAATTAGCGCGGATGAATGTGAAGTAGCCGTTTTAGGTAATGAGGATATTCATGTTTCTTGTGTTGGCCGATTGGTCAAGACCCAAGATTTCTACGATTATTCTGAAAAATATATTAATAATACGGTTGAAATGGAGATTCCGGCTGATCTACCTGAGAGTTTATGTGAAGAAATTCAAAAATATGCTAAAAAAGCTTATCAAGTGATTGATGGCTCTGGTTTAGCGAGAGCGGACTTTTTTGTCACTTCTAATCATGATATTTATATTAATGAGTTAAATACCATGCCAGGATTCACCCAATATTCTATGTATCCAAGCCTATGGAAAGCAACAGGTCTAGAATACCGGGACTTAATTGAAGAACTTATTCAATTAGGTTTGAGTCGCCATCAGATTAGATCTCAAATGAAAAGTTATAAAGGATAGGGAGCGAGTGTTTGAAAGCAATTCAAATTAACGAAATCATCGAGACTTTAAAACTAAATCCGTCCGCTTATCAGTCAGTACTAGACCACGAAATATCCAGTGTAGAATTTGACTCGCGTAAAATACAAAATGCTAGTTTGTTTGTCCCATTAGTAGGAGGGACAACGGATGGTCATGACTATATTCAAAATGCTATTGATAATGGTGCTAAGGCTTGTTTTTGGTCACGTCCTTTAGAAGAAGCACCCTCTGAACAATTGATTGTCATTAAGGTTGAAGATACATTAGCAGCATTCCATCAATTAGCCAATTATTACCGCCATCTTATTAAGCCTATTGTGATAGGGATCACGGGAAGTAACGGCAAAACAACTGCTAAAGACATGACAGCCATGAGTTTAACTTCTAAATACATTGTTCATAAAACACAAGGCAATTATAATAATGAAATAGGTATGCCTTATACTTTACTACAAATGCCAGCCGAGACTCAGGTATGTGTCCTAGAAATGGGGATGAGTAATTTTGGTGAGATTAGCAGCTTAAGCAAAATTGCTGAGCCCGATATTGCTGTGGTTACAATTATTGGAGAAAGTCACTTAGAATTCCTGGGAAGTAGACGGGGTATTACGCAAGCAAAATTGGAAATTTTAGATGGCTTGACTTCAAATGGTATTTTCTTATACCCTGGCAACGAACCTTTAATTGAAGTAGAACTTCAAAAAAAACAAGCTAATTTAAAAAGTTATCGCTTTGGTTTTGAAGAAGACTATGAATTTTATGCCTATGACATTAACCAAGAATATAATAAAACCTTTTTCCGAACGAATATTGATGAGAATGTGTTATGCTCTATACCAATTATCGGTGCCTATAATGTAACCAATGCACTAATTGCTTTGAGCATTGCTAAATTATTAGAAGTTCCTACTGAGCAGGCTATTTTTCAATTATCTCAATTTAAATTGACAGCCAATCGAGTACAATGGCTAACCACTAAGAATGGTGCAAGACTTTTAAATGACGCCTATAATGCCAGTCCAACTTCAATGCGTGCTATCTTAAAAACTTTGGCTGATGTTGAAGTGGAAGGGGCAGGCCGTAAAATTGCTGTTTTGGGTGATATCAGGGAGTTAGGTGCTAAAAGTGAAGAATACCATCGAAGTTTAAAAGATTCACTGGACTTAAGCGTGTTAGATAAGGTATACTTATTTGGCGACCAGATGGCTTATTTATATGATGAATTGCAAAAGACCTTTGCAAAGGAACAGTTGTTTTATGAAAAAGCAGATCATCAACGTTTGATTAACGCTCTTAATAAGGAGACATCAAATGAAGATGTCATCCTAGTTAAGTCAAGCTTCGGTGTAGACTTACTGAGCGTAGTGACGGCGTTAACTGGAATCAAGACACAATGATCAACCATAAGGTTTAAAAACTTTATAAACAGATGATAGTGGGGCTGGGTTTAATACTCAGTCCCTTGTTGAAATTCTTATCAAAAAAAGAAAAGGAAGAATTATTTGAAATTTAAAGATTTACAATTAGATGAACGATTAGTTAAAACACTTGACGAGTTAGGATTTGAAGAACCGACTCCAATCCAACAAAAAGCAATACCTGTAGCACTTGAAGGCCGTGATTTAATCGGTCAAGCACAAACAGGAACAGGAAAAACAGCGGCTTTTGGATTGCCTTTATTAAACAAATTAGAAACTAACCATGACAATATTCAAAGCTTAGTGGTTGCTCCAACAAGAGAACTCGCTATCCAAGTTCAGGAAGAATTATTCCGCTTAGGTAAAGGTGTTCGTTCGCGTATTTATGTGGTCTACGGCGGCTCACCAATTGGTAAGCAAATCGAGCGCATTAAGCGTAATAAACCACAAGTTATTGTGGGGACTCCAGGACGGTTATTAGACTTAATCAACAGAAAAGTTTTGAAATTAGAACATGTACAAACTTTGGTTTTAGATGAAGCAGATGAAATGCTAAATATGGGATTTATTGAAGATATCAAGTCCATTGTTTCTAAAACACCTGAGGCAAGGCAAACTTTACTCTTCTCAGCTACAATGCCACCAGCTATTCGAAACTTAGCAGATCAATTCCTTAAATCGCCTGCCCATGTGCATATTGAAACAAAACATGTAACAGCGGATTTAATCGAGCAATTCTACGCCAAGTGTCGTGACGATGAGAAGTTTGATGCTTTATCACGTTTTCTTGATGTTCAAATGCCTAAGCAAGCAATTATTTTCTGTCGGACTAAAAAACGTGTTGATGAAGTCGGCCGCGGTCTCAATCTAAGAGGTTATAATGCAGAGGTGATCCATGGTGACATTACTCAGCAGAAACGTTCTAGCGTGATTAATGCCTTCAAAAAAGGCAATGTAGAACTTTTAGTCGCAACCGACGTGGCCGCTAGAGGGCTAGATATTACCGGTGTTACACACGTTTATAACTATGACATTACACAGGATCCTGAGTCTTATGTTCACCGCATCGGTCGTACAGGACGTGCAGGTAATGAAGGAATGTCACTAACCTTTGTCTTACCGACTGAAATGCCTTATTTAAGAACTATTGAAAAATTAGTAGGTAAGCAAATGCAACCAATGAAACCACCGACCATTCAAGAAGCACAACAAGGACAAATTCACCAGATTATCGAACAGATTAATGAACAATTAGAAGGCGATCAAATTAATCATAGTCGTCAAAATGCTAAATTGCTCTTAGCTAACTATGAAGCAGAAGACTTGGTAGCAGCCCTTCTAGGTCAAATTGTTTCAGAAAGTCGCGAAATTGCCGTTTCTATTTCGCCGCAAAAGCCATTACCAAATGCGGATCGTAAAAAGCGGAATAACCGCGACAATTATCGCAAGAAGACTGGCAAATCGTCCCGCAATAAATATTCCAACAGTAATAAAGGAAATTATTCAAAGTCTAACAAGAAAAACTTTAAGATGAAGAAAAAAGAGCGTTAAAATTTGAGGTATTAAAATGGAGATAGGAATTGATATTGTAGAAATTGATCGGATTGCTAAGGCCTTAACTAGACACAAATCTTTCCCAAATAAAATATTATCAGATCAAGAACTACGAGTATTTGATAAATATCCCTCTCAGCGGCAGCTCATTTACTTGGCTGGCCGCTTTTGTGCTAAAGAGGCTTATGCTAAAGCTATTGGTACAGGGATTGGACAGTTGAAGTTCTCTGATATTTCAATTATTAATGACGAGAGAGGACGACCTGTGATTACAGCAGGTCCAATAGTAAAGCATGCTAAAGTATCGATTAGTCACAGTCAAGATTATGCAACGGCTATGGTCGTAATTGACTGTGATCAGCAAATGATTGATCAAGCCTATCAAAAATTTATTAAGTCGTAAGGAGTCACAAAATGTATCGAGCAAGTGAACATCGCCCAACGCAGGCAGTCGTTAGTTTAGAAAATATCAAACATAACATCAAGCTATACCAAAATAAGAAAGCTTCACATCAACAAATATATGCAGTAGTTAAAGCCAACGCCTATGGCCATGGAGCCATTCCGGTTGCTAAGGTAGCCCTTGAAGCGGGTGTCGATGGCTTGTGTGTTGCAACAGTAGATGAAGCCATTCAACTCCGTAAGGCGGGTCTGACTAACACGCCTATTTTAGTCATGGGCTTGACATTACCCTATGGAATAGCCGAGATTTTATATTATGATTTAACGATTACTGTTTCAGATTTAAGCTTTTTTGAGCAAGCATTTTACCAGCTTAAAAAGAATCAGCAAGAGAATCTGTTGAAAGATAATCAATTAAAATTTCATTTGAAGCTAGATACGGGGATGTCTCGAGTGGGGGTAAGGACCAAAGAAGAAGTGTTAGCCTTTGTTGAAGGTGTTAAAGATTATTCATGGCTAGATTGGCAAGGAGTCTTTACTCATTTTGCAACGGCTGGTGGTGGCCCCTTAAGTTATATTGATTATCAATGGGAGCGTTGGCAAGATCTAATTCCTTATATTCCTGATTTTGTATCTTTAAGACACTTTGATAATTCAGCCATGGGACTTCACCCTGCGATTGGCGACCATTCAGATATTATACGCTTAGGCATTTCCATGTATGGTCTAAGTAGTAGAGACAGTGTCCCTGATAATTTAGTGACTGATCGGCAGATTGCTGCTTATCACTTAGACAAGGACAGTTTACGCAGTACCAATCCTAATAGTGAACTTAATTTGAAGCCAGCCTTTCAGTTATTGTCTGAATTGTCTTATGTGAAGAAAGTTGAAAAAGGGACGCGTATTTCTTATGGAGCAAGCTATGAAAGTCCGGAGGATGAATGGATTGGTACCATACCAATTGGTTATGCCGATGGTTGGCTTCGAGCTTATGCTAACATTCCGGTTTTAGTAGAAGGGTATCCATGTCCAGTTTTAGGGGTAATTAATATGGACCAGTTAATGATTCGCTTACCTAAAGAATTTGCTGTGGGAACGGAAGTCACATTAATCGGTCAAGATGGTAACTACAATAATCACCCATCCCTGTTAGCACATATGGCAGGAACGATTTCTTATGAGATGCTATCCTGTATTAGTGAGCGAGTCCCTCGAGTTTATATATAGGAGGATAATATGTTAAAAGTAGCAATGAAAACAGTGGGTCCTATGCAAGAGAATGCTTATGTAGTGATTCATCCTAATCAAGAGGTCATCCTTTTTGATCCGGGTGCAGAAGCGGATCAATTGATTGAGTGGATTGATGGAGAAGGCTGGAAACCTAAAGCAATTCTCCAAACTCATTGTCATTTTGATCATATTGGTGGATTAGATCAATTGAGAGATTATTATAAAGTTCCAGTCTATGTTCACGCTTTAGAAGCTGATTTCCTCGGTGACCCTGCTTTAAACTTGTCGACAATGGCCTCGCAACCTATTATTCAGCGTAAAGCAGACCACCTCTGGGAAAACATGGGAGAAGTATCTATCGCTTCCTTTAAATTTAAAGTAAGACATACACCCGGTCATAGCCCAGGCCATGTGATTTATTTATTTGATGAAGATGAATTTGTCATATCTGGTGACTTGGTCTTTGCAGGTAGTGTTGGGCGTACGGACTTAACGAATGCGAGTCATCAACAATTAATTGAAAGTATTCAACGCGAAATTTTACCTCTAGATGATAATTATAAGTTGTACCCTGGCCATGGTGCTCCAACGCTTGTTGGCAAAGAGCGAAAAAATAATCCTTATTTTCCTAAATAATGATAAAAAGCCCCGTTAAACATTGTCTTAAGCAAAGTTAACGGGGTTAATTTTTAAATATACCAAAATTCAACTGAGTACTTACGCTTTTGCAAATCTTGAACTAGATTTTGGAAGGTTAGACGACTAGTATCTTGGTGAATTTGAAAGAGGATATAGGAGTGGTTATTAAAATTAGTCTTATCAATGGTCATTGAGGAGGAAATATCGCAATAACGATTCACTAACCGGGCAATTTTGGTGAGATTCCCCTTTTGACCGAGGGCTTCAACCTTTAGAATATAACCTACGACCGGCATATCCCAAGCTTGATTCAAAAAACTTAGAAAGTTTGTGTGTTCCACAATTCCTAAAAAGGTATGTTCCTTACTTAAGACAGCAACATAGGGCAGGTCTTTTATAGCGAAAAACAATTCCAAAATAGAATGATGAATACGGATGATTTTGGTAGTGTTTTTTAAAAAGCGGGTGACGGGTAATGAGCTGAGGTCGGCATCAGGGTTGTGAAATTTATATTGATAAATATGGAAACGGTAAATATTACCGCGGAAAATGGATTGGCTATCATCTACCACAGGGGCACAACGAAGATTATTTTTTTCTAATAATTCAACGGCTTCCAGACAAGTGCATGTTTCTGGTAGAGTAAGAATGGCCTTTTTGGGTGTCATTAAGTCTTCAATCATTAGTTACTCCAATTCATTACTAGTTATTTAGGTAAAAGTTAGCATCTATTCTCCTATTTTATCACAGTAATTAAAATGCGCAATTGTTCTCTCATAATTTTTTAATGATTCGAAAGATTCTACGCAGATAAAGTATTGCTTTTTATATTGAAATTACCTATTATAAAAGTAGTCGAAATTTTTAGATGCATAAAGGAGAAATGAACTTAACTATGGACTCTTCGGAGAATTCACTGATAGCGCAATTAGTCTTAATTTTATGTTTAACAGCAATTAATGCTTTTTTCGCTGCAGCAGAAATTGCTTTTGTTTCAATTAACCAATCAAGAATGAGAACGTTAGCGGAAGAAGAGCAAAACAAAAAAGCACAACGGGTGCTAAGATTAATAGATAATGCGGATGATTTTTTAGCGACCATCCAAGTGGCAATCACTTTGGCAGGTTTCTTATCGTCTGCGTCAGCTGCAACAAGTTTTGCAGATTATATTGTGAGATGGATACCTGTTTTTCCGGGTGCCAAGACCCTTTCAATAGTCATTGTTACGGTTTTACTTTCATATGTGACCTTGGTTTTAGGTGAGTTATACCCTAAACAAATCGCTTTGCAAATGCCGGATAAGGTTGCAATGGCCACTAGTGCAATTGTTGAATGGGTTCAAAAATTATTTACACCCTTTGTAGCTTTATTATCGGTTTCTACCGGCTTTTTAAAAAGGTTAACACCTATTGATTTTAATGCCGATAATGATCAATTTACGCGTGAAGAAATGGTAGCTATTCTAACTCAAAGTCAACAAGAAGGAACGATTGATTTAGCGGAGTATTCAATGCTTGAAGGAGTCTTATCGCTCGATTCTAAACTGGCAAGAGAAGTTATGGTTCCTCGGACTGACACTCAAATGATTGACATTGAGGATGAGTACGATGAAATCCTCACTACCATTTTAAATAGTCCTTTTTCTCGCTTACCAATTTATGAAGAGAGTAAGGATAATGTTATTGGTGTACTTCATGTCAAACAATTATTAAAAACAGCTAGTCAACAAGGTTTTGACAAGATTGACTTTTTAGAAATTGCTAACGACCCTCTTTTTGTTCCTTCTACGGCCTATATTGATGATTTACTTTTAGAGTTCCGTCGAGAAGAGACACATATGGCCATCTTAAGAGATGAGTATGGCGGTGTGGAAGGAATTGTTACTTTAGAAGACTTAATTGAAGAGATTGTGGGCGACATCAATGATGAGTCCGATATTACAGCTTCCGTCGTTCGCAAAATTGACGATATGAATTATTATATCAATGGCGTGATGACTTTAGAAAAATTTAATCACTATTTCGATGAGGACCTAGACTCAGAGGAAGTGGATACCATCGCTGGATTAATGATTCAAGTGATAGGGTATGTTCCAGATGATGACGAGCGTACATCAGTCAGAATGAATGACTATGTTTTAACAACAAGTAATGTTGAAAGTGGAAGAATCCGTGGCATTCAAGTCACTCATGACTCAGCCTATGCTTTAGAAACAGATTATAGCCTCTATGACTTTGAACATGATAGCGATCGTAGAGAGAATGATTACGGTTTAGATACTGAAAAAAAATAAAATAAATCATAGTGAACGAGTGAGTCTAAGGGGCCCTCTCGTTCATTCTTTGTTTATAAGGAGATGAGAGTATGTTAAACGAAATGATGCATCGTCCAGTGGTTATGGAATCAATCGTTCAGTTTATGCGAGAAAGCCAATTGCCTTTTGAAGGAAAAGTTGCAGAGATAGAAGCCTATGCCAATGAAAGATGCATTCCTGTTATTCCTCATGAAACAGCTAAGTTTATTGACTTTTTATGTGCGACCCTTCAACCCCACCGCATTTTAGAAATTGGAACGGCCATTGGTTTTTCAGCTAGTTTAATGGCTCAACACCTAGATAAAGAAGGACACTTAACGACTATTGATCGATACCCAGACATGTATGAAAGGGCTAAAGAAAATTTTTCTAAGCAGGGGTTAAATGATTATATTGAACTTCTTGAAGGAGATGCAGCAGATATATTACCTCAGTTGGATGAGGAATATGATTTAATCTTTATGGATTCAGCTAAGGCAAAATATATCGAATTTTTACCTGAATGCATGCGTCTTTTGAGACGTGGAGGTATTTTAATTATTGATGATGTTTTTCAGGGAGGAACTATTTTAAAAGATGAAAAAGAGATTCCCAAAAGGGTACGTAAAATTCATCGCAAACTCAATGAGCTACATCAAGTAGTATTGTCCTCTAGGGAGCATCGGTCCTGTTTAATCCCGCTAGGAGACGGATTGCTAATGATTCGTAAGGAATCAGATAAGGTGGATTTTTAAGTTTATCATCGAGTAAAATAAAAGTGTCGCATTTTGACTATTTACTTGATAAAGGTATAATATGCATATAAGAAAATAGAGTAGCAAGCCCAATAATAAATCCTTTCTCATTAGCGTATTGTCTAAGAGAAGGAGACAAGGAGTGAAACAGCATGAAACTAATTCTTGTTGTGGACGATGAAAAACCCATATCAGATATTATTACGTTTAATTTAAAGAATGAAGGATTTGAAGTAGAGACGGCTTATGACGGTGAAGAAGCAATTGAAAAATTTGTTGAAAAATCACCTGATCTTATTTTACTAGATCTTATGCTCCCTAAAATGGATGGGCTAGAAGTATGCCGTGAGATTCGAAAAACGAGTTCTGTTCCAATCATCATGTTAACCGCTAAAGACTCTGAAATTGATAAAGTTTTAGGTTTAGAATTAGGTGCAGATGATTATGTTACTAAACCCTTTTCTAACCGTGAGCTAATCGCCCGTGTCAAAGCGAACTTACGTCGAAATACCGTTAGAGAAGAGGAACTAGAAGCCGCTCAAAACAACGATATCGAAGTGGGTGACTTGATTATTCATCAAGATGCTTATATTGTTTCAAAAAATGGAACAGAGATTGAATTAACGCATCGAGAATTTGAATTATTGCATTACCTTTCTTTACATATTGGTCAAGTGATGACACGTGAACATTTATTAGAAACTGTCTGGGGGTACGATTATTTTGGAGACGTTCGGACGGTGGACGTTACAGTAAGACGTTTGCGTGAAAAAATCGAAGACTTACCAAGTCATCCGACCTATATTATTACTAGAAGAGGGGTTGGCTATTTCCTAAAGAACCCAGATCAAGAGTAGGGAGCAGTTTAATGAATCGTTCGTTTTCATGGATTCAATCGATTTATGTCAAAATTCCATTGCTATTTGTAGTAATTTTAGTAATTGTTTTTCAGTTTGTCAGTATCTATTTTATTGACCAGTTGGAAACACAGACCGTTACTGCGATGAAGGAACAAATTAATACGCAAATCGATTTCCTTTCCAATAATGTTGTCCCCATTTTAGAAGACCAACAACTGACGACAGAAGACCGTAACCAGCGCCTCGAACAGGCGCTGGATTCTTTCAGTTCTACTTATTCCACTAAAATTCAAATTGTAAATTCACAAGAGTACTTATTAGCTACCAATGACTTAGCTGAGCGTTCTTCAATTGGAACTCGAACGAATGATGAATTAGTTCGAAATGTTTTAATTAACCAACGACCGCTAGAGGATGATTATTTTATACGTTTCCAACAACCTTATCATGTGGTGAAACCGATTCTTTCAAATAAGGGAGATCGTACCATTATGTTAGGGGCTATTGTTGTGCAAACAGAAATGGACCGTATAAATGAACAAAGAGAGAAAGTAACAGACCTTTTTTTAAGAGCTATTTTAATTGCCATTTTAGCTGGGTTTATTTTAGCTTTTGTGCTTTCGCAAGGTATTACTACCCCTATTGAAAATATGCGTCAACAAGCACTGCGTATCTCAGAAGGAATTTATGATTTTCCGGCTGAAGTCTTCGGTCACGATGAAATCGGTGACCTTGCTTTAACGATTAATGATTTAGCTGTGAAAGTTAGAGATGCACAAGAATCAACTGAATCTGAAAAGCAACGTTTAGATGGTGTTTTAAGACACATGACTGATGGCGTAATTGGTACCGATCGTCGAGGAAATATTTTGTTAGTAAATGACCGAGCCTTACTATTACTGGGGCTGTATCAAAACGAAGCTGTCGGTCAGCCAATTCTGGAAACACTTGGAATCAATGAAAATTATACTTTAGCAAAATTTTTAAAAGGAGATCGTGAAGTCTTAGTCAATCGTTTTGTCGATGGAACAAAAACGGTTTTAAAATGTGAGTTTTCAGTCATCAGACGTGAAACAGGCTTTGTGACTGGATTGGTATGTGTAATCCAAGATGTTACTGAACAAGAGAAAAATGAACAGGAACGACGTGACTTTGTATCCAATGTTTCTCATGAATTAAGAACACCATTGACAAGTATTAAGTCTTATTCAGAAGCCTTAGTGGATGGTGCTTGGAAAGATGAAACGATTGCTCCAGAGTTTCTTGAAGTTATTCAATCAGAGTCCAATCGAATGATTCGAATGATTGGCAATTTACTAGATTTATCAAAATTAGACGGTGGTCAAGTGAAGCCGAACTTTGAATACATTGATTTTAAACGCCTAGTCAACTATATTTTAGACCGGGCAGAGTTCACCTTAGAAAGTGAAGCTAAACCTAAATATCAGATTATTCGTCATTTAACTAAAAAAGAAATTTATGTAGAAATTGATCAAGACCGTATGACGCAAGTTATTGATAATTTAATGAATAATGCTATGAAATATTCACCTGATGGTAGTAAAATAATAGTAACTCTAGCTGATTATCGCGATCATGTTGTATTTAGTGTGCAAGACTCAGGCCTAGGAATTCCACAAAAAGATCTTCCATATCTTTTTGATCGTTTTTACCGAGTGGACAAAGCACGCTCGCGTCAACAAGGAGGAACTGGTTTGGGGCTAGCTATTTCTAAGGAAGTAATCGAACTTCATGGCGGTAAAATTTGGGTTAAAAGTGAAGAGAATAAAGGATCAACTTTCTTTTTCTCCCTTCCTTATACTGAGCTTGAGTTTGAAGATGATTGGGAGGATGCCTAATGAAAAAGCGGTTTTGGATTTCAGTCTCATTAATTATGGCTATTCTCATTAATGTTACTTTTTCCTATTTTTTAATTAATAATCAAGCATTTGAAATGCTTTATCAAAAGTATGCAGATCTACCAAAGTCAGAGTTGCAGATAGGTGAGGTAACGATTGATCAACCTTATTTTCAAACACATCAACTAAAACTTACTGATATGGTCACCCCTTACCAGCTTATTATTAAAAATGAAGGTACTTACTATCATGCTTACCAGTCGCAAGTTATCCAAGAAATTCATGAGTTAACTGATCAGCCTATCACTGAACTAGTGGATAATCAACCGAAGATTGATCCAATTAAATTGGACGAAATTATGAGTGAAGATCATATCCAATTTATCTATTTGACAAAGCTTTCTTTACTTTTATTAGAAGATATGGTTGAAATACCAGAAGGGATATCCACTCAATTTAAGATTAACCGGATCATCCTTCCTACTGAAAAAGAAGGGAAAGTATATTTTGTAGATTCTATAAATAAATCGTTTTTAGAGGGTAGAATTAGACAATCTATGGATACTGAGCAACTATTTTCTGTAATTGAGTCAGGCTCTTCCGATCGAATTGAAATGGTAGAATATGAAATTAATCGTGATACAGTATATTTGCCTAAAGAATCTTTAACTTCTCCAAGTCAGGTATATTCACTTGAGAAGGTGCCAGAAAACTATTTTATTGACCCAGTATTTGAAGGAGCTAATTTTGATATTACTCAACCTGACCTAAATAATGTACGTTCCTATCACACCTATAATAGTAGTTTAATGATTGACGATGATACCAATATGATGACTGTTAATCATCATAATAATCAAATCAATGGCCTTTTAAGAAGTGAAGAGGATTTAATATCCCAAAAAGCCTTGTTAGTAAAAGGTATCGAATTAACCGAGCGATTTAATTATTGGGGAAAGGATGTTAGGGTCTTTTCTGAACAAAACAACCAGTTAATTTTACGTCGTTTTTTAGCAGGAATGCCTATTTTTTCAGATCCTACTATACCAGATTATGGAGCGAGCAAATTGAACTTTGTTTCTCAACGAAGTCAAGTGAAATTAGAAAAGCTACAAATGTCTTTGGTGATTTTGGGCGTAAATATTTCCGATTTATCTTCACCTCAAATTGTGGAATCGGGCTCAGAAATTGCTGAATTGTTAGAAGAACAAAACCTTAAATTCTCAAAATTTAACCAGATTATTTTAGGCTTTGAATGGCAAAAAGATATGGAGAATTTTAAGAAAGTAAACTTGGTACCTAAGTGGTTCTTTGTTGTAGGTACACAAGTGTACTCGATTGACCAATTAAAAGATGGTAGCTTACGCATTATGTTACAACAAAGAGATGCTAGGACCAATGCTTAAATAGTTAAATATAGAGGGGAGAAAAAATGGATTTCAAAAGAATACAAATTATATTGCTCGTTTTCTTTATAATGTTTGATATATTTTTAGCCTATCTCCTAGTAGAGCGCGGAGCATTTGGTCTTAATTTTCAAGATCCAACATCTCAAATAAATCCCGTTCAGGAAATGAAAGATCGTGGAATTAAATTTAGTTCCGCTGTCGAAATGAATGATAATGCTCCTGAATTAGCTGTGTTAAAAAACACACCAAACAATGAATTATGGAGTAAAAGACAACAATTACAAAATCAAAACATTTCCATTGATCCAAATGGTGTTTTAGTGAGCGAGTTCTCAAGTCCAGTTGA
This sequence comes from Facklamia sp. 7083-14-GEN3, assembly GCF_024742075.1. Classification (GTDB taxonomy): domain Bacteria; phylum Bacillota; class Bacilli; order Lactobacillales; family Aerococcaceae; genus Facklamia. The sequence continues at coordinate 24,340 of NZ_JANSGD010000003.1, forward strand.
AATGGATATATCACTTGGAGAAGAAACACACAGCTTAACAAGTGAAGATTTTGCTTGGATTCATGAAAATATATTAAAGGATCCCACTTACTTTATTAATGGAGAACTTTATTTAAATCATTGGTATTCTCCGCAAGAACGGATGATTATAATTCGCATGGTTACTAAAAGAGGAGGAAGTTTAGAAGACTCTTCTATGAAATCAGCAGTACCAATCTCTGACGGAACAGCAGAGATTCGTATTTTATTAGATGAAAATTATGATATGGTCTCTTATATGCAAACATATCAAGACCCTTTTGTGCGTTTAGAAGATCAAAGAAAATTGATTTCAACTAATGAGGTAATTGCTGTTATTGAAAACCGAATTGATACCACCTTGCCTAATGATGCTGAAATTGTCTCAATGACTTTAGGCTATTTTCGTTCAGTCGAAACCAAGCAATTTAATTTGTATTTACCAGCTTGGGAAGTCATCTACTACCGTAAAGAAAATGGTCAAACGGTCTCTGTGTTAGTAGATGCTATTAAGGGTAATGTTGTTAATACAAAGACTAAAACATAGAAAACCATTTTCTTAAATTGAATGCTGAAAGATGAAAGGTGTATAATATGAAGCTTAGTTTTTGCTTGCAGAGCATACAAAAATACATAATTTATAGCATCGTTCTTTCTATTTTGTTGGTTGCAGGAGCTTTAAATAAAAAGGTAATGGCGCAAGAAAACTCCTATGAAGTGAAAAGCCAAACGATTAAAGCCACGATTGATGCTAAAGGTGAGACGCGGGTGCGTTTATATTATCAAATTGAGGCTAACTACTTAAATCAATTAGAAATAAGAATCCCAATAGAAAATCAGAGTTTATCTTCTTATCGAATGGGAATGATCGAGAAAGACCAATCGATTAATTATTTTGCTGAAACTTCTAGTGGAGTCGCAGGAAGTTATCAATTGATTCAAACCCCACAAGAAGCTAAGCTGAATATAAGCTATCCGGTTGTCGATAAAACAGTAGAATATGTTATCGAATATGATTTGCAACAATCAGTGATTAATTATCAAGATGGAGCTTATTTTGAAGGAAGTTGGATTCCTTTAGTCGATACAGCTAAAGAACGAACGAACGAACTTCAATTGGTCTTATCTTTTGCAGGTCAAGTAGAGGAAGAAATGATACGTTATTGGTTATATGGTAGTGGAGTAGAGAAGTATGAATTTCTGAATCGAGAAGGTCAAACAAGCTTGACTTTGAATCTTGTCATCGCTCAAATTAAAGATAAGACTAGTCCTGTTTCTCTCCATACCCTCTTCCCTAAATCGGTTACCCCTAATAATTCAAATATAATTGATATTAAAGGGAGACAATCGATTGAAGCGAGAGAAACGCAAATTCAAAAAGATTTAACAGCTCAGATTAAACAAAAAAATTATCAATCATTAGTGAAAATCTTTTTAGCTGTTTTATTCCCTCTTATGGGGACATTCTTGCTTTATCGTAGCTACCAATTAAATAAAAAGAATCAAAAAGCTTCCGTAATTGAAAAAACAAGGCTAGGAATGGTTCCTGAACCGATGGATGCCTATTTGGTTAATGCGGTTGTTTATAATCAAGCCCCTGGGCCTAATGAGTTAGCTGCTAGCCTTTTAGAATTAGGAAGAAAAGGGTATTTGAAGATTCTTCCTGTTAGGATGAAAAATAGGAGCCACAGTCGAATAAGAAGTGGTTTCACTTTGGCCTTTCGCTTGGCAGAAGACCCATCAATACAAACTCTCCTTCCAAGCCATGAACGCTATGTTTTACAACTAATTAGTATAGATGTGAAGGAAGGTTCAGTTATAACTTTGGAAGAAATCATTACCAAAATTCGACAAAGAAAACAAAATAAGAAGAAGTATCACGATCTATGGAAAAAATATACCGATGCCATTGAAGTTAAAAGCGTGTCAGCAGATCATTTAAAAGCAAAAAATAAAAATTTCTCAACTCTTATCGCGATAACTGTTATATTTTTAACCGTTCTCTCAGCTATAGGAATATCTTACGACTTGGTTAATCAGCAAAGAAGTCAATGGTTGATTTGGGTGTTGTTACTGCTTGGAAGTATGTTGATCGTTCAAGCGGCGTTTCTTTTCTTATTAAATAAGCAAAGAAAGCAGATGAATTCAACCAATCAACAACAACTCGTATGGAATGCTTATAAAAAAGATCTACGTAATATCAATCAAATCGATTTAACAAAATACTCAACGATTGACCAGTGGGAAAAAATATTAATCTACGCTGTCTGTTTAGATGAAACAGCTACTATTCAACAAGCATTTACCCATCATTTTGACATGAAGGACTTAGAAAAAAATAGTAGAAGTCAAAATGGTGATTTTTATCGTGTCCATGGGTCTGTTGCAGATATTTTACAACCAGCTATCAAAGAATGGATTGAACTAATTGATCCTAAAGGTAAATGGTTACGTCGTTTTTCAGAAGTTGACTAGGCGAAAGAGGAGGTATTTTTATGATTAAGTATCGCATTCAAAAGGTTTTGGCTTTTGTAGTGACATTTCTGTGCGTTTTAGCAGGGTCCTTAACTCCAGTAATAGCTGCTCAAGAAGTTAATTTTTCAATTACCGATCAGTTTATTAATGCCAAGGTAATGGAAGATGGAAGTGTTGAATTTACAGATTATCAGTATTATGATGCAGATTTTATGAACGGTGTCTTATTTGAATTGGATCATGAGGGTTATCAACTTTCAAACTTTTCAGTGGGTATTAGTGAGAATAAGGAAGGTTCAATCAAGCCCTTGAATTTAGCCAATACTGAAAACAGAGGGACTTATCAAACGCAAGAGGAAAACGGCATCCTTAAGAGCAAGATTTTCTACCCCTTAGAAAACGAAGGCAAGTATTTTGTTTTTCAATATACCCTTGAACAATTAGTCACTAATTATCAAGATACCGCGGAACTTCTTAGACAATTTGGACGCTCAAACTATACAACAGACGTTCAAATTCGCATCGAACTTCCACAAAAAGCTGAAAGTAAAGAAGAGGTCCGTGCATGGGGTTATGGGGCTCCTCAAGGGGAGGTAAGAATTGTCGAAGAAGATCAAAAAACGGTTGTCTATCTAGACGTTCCTCAGCGCAAAGCCAGTCAATTTGTTGAAGGACAGATTGTGTTTCCTACTGATTGGACATCCTTAAACCTTAATAAGGTCGATGAAAAGCGATTAGATCAAATCTTAAAAGCTGCCCAAGGGCAAGTAGAAAAAGATGCTAAAAATGTAGATCAAATGAAAATGATTGCCTACACAATGGCTATACTGGGCTCAGTCGCACCTCCTTTATTACTTTTTTTTAGCTTAATGAAATATCGTCGTCAATCTGAGCGGTTAAATCCTCAACCCGTTTATGTACCAGATTACTTTTATGATTTACCTGAAAAAACGACACCTGGGCAGATGGCAACTAAATATCTTCGTGAATGGCCAAATGAAGATGACTTCGTTGCGACTCTTTTACACCTGGTTCAAAAAGGTTGGTTGAAAATAGAGGCCCAACCAGGTAGAAAACAGTCTGCTGAAACTGTAATGATCACCCCACTTCATTGGGGAACGGATTATCCAGAAGGTATTCTAGAGCATGAGAAATTTGTTTGGGATTACTTTACTCAAGCAAATGAAGGAGCCGGTGTTACTTTAGCTCAATTAGACCAGTTAGCTGAAGACAACCCTTCTTTTCGCAAGAAACAGTATCGCTATTGGTTAAGATTTAAAAATAAATTAGCAGCCGAAGGTGAAAAGTTTTTAGGCCAAGCTCTAGTTGAGACAAGAAAAATAGAAGTGACCAATAATACAGCGCTTATTTTAATGATTGCTGGAATTATTATTAATTTACTCTTTTTATATAGTTTGGATATCACTCGTTTATTACCGATGAATATTATCGGGATGATTATCGGAATTGGGTCAGTCTTATCAATTGGACTATACATCTATATGCGCATAGTCATGAAAAAACATCCACTCATGACCACCGAGCAACAAGAGATGAGAGACAAATGGCAAGCTTTCAGAAAAATGTTAAAAGATATTGGGCGTTTTAATGTTCGAAAAATTGCCTCTTTACCTCTGTGGGAGGAGTATTTGGTCTTTGCAACGAGTTTAGGGGTTGCGGATAGGGTTGTTAAAGCAATTGAGTTGGAGTTTAAACCGAGCGAAATTCAAGCCCAAGGACAAAGGCACTATCCATTGGCGCATCCCTACCTCTATGGGTCTTTATTCCGCAATCAAGTGACTCAATCCATTCAGTCTGTTTCACCGCAATCGACAGGACAAGGTGGCTTTGCAGGGAATAATAAAGGCGGATTCGGTGGTGGATTCTCTGGTGGATCGATGGGTGGATCCGGTGGAGGCACTTTCTCAGGAGGATTTTAGTTGGGCTTATTTAATAGGACAGGAGTGAGCGTAAATGGAAGAAGCAAAGCTGGAATTTGAGCAACAATTATATACCAACTATCAAAGTCAGACAACTAAAGAAAAGATAGAAGATGTCTCAGCCCAACGGACCGACTTAAGCTTCTCTATTTTAGCAAGTGGATCAACTGGCAATTGTACTTATATTGAGTCGGGCCAGAAACGTTTTCTGGTCGATGCGGGATTAAGTGGGAAAAAGATTGAGTCTTTATTTAAACAAATCGACCGTGATATTAGTCTAGTCGATGCGATCTTTGTCACACATGAGCATAAGGATCATATTCATGGGGTAGGCGTTCTTTCTCGTCGCTATAATCTTCCTATATTCGCTAACAGAGAAACTTGGAAGGCAATGGAACGAATGGTCGGTGAGATTTCCCCAGAAAATAAACAATATATTGAACCGGAGACCATGTTGCAATTGGGTGATATTGATATTGTAAGTTACAATGTGAGTCACGATGCAGCCCAACCACAGTTTTATGCCTTTCAAAAAGGTAATAAACAATTTGTAATGTTGACGGATACAGGTTATGTATCCGATCGGTTGCGCAGTCAACTTAGGAATGCGGATGCCTATTTGATAGAGTCTAATCATGAAATTGAACTTTTGAGATATGGTCCTTATCCTTGGTCTGTAAAACAGCGTATCCTTAGTGATAAAGGTCATTTATCTAATCAAGATGGAGCACTAGCTATCCGAGACTTAATGGGTTCAAAAACTAAAGATATCTATCTTGGACACTTAAGCCAGGATAACAATACTAAGGAATTAGCCATGTTAACGATGGAAGACATATTACAAGAATATGATGTGGATACCGCAAATGATTTAACGCTCCACATGACAGATCCAATTGAGGCTACTCCTATTCAAAAAATCTAAATAGAACTAAAATTTACTCAATTTATATTAAATGAACGATAATAATTCATACTTTCTTTAAAAAACAGTGTTATAGTTCATTCTGTAAACATTATGGAAAGGACGGATGGAACAATGAGCGAAGAATATAATCAAAACGATGGTACAAAAAGATGGCGTAAAATTTTTGTGGGTCTTTCTGGATTGACCTTATCATTATTAATGGCGGGTAGTTTAAGCCTTCATAATGACTTTTCGGCCTTTTCACAAGAGTCCACTCAAGTGGAAAACGCAATTAAAACTGCTGACCCAATTCAATTACCAGAAAACGAACAAAATATGGTAGATACAGTGAACCAAGCCAGTGAAGCTGTTGTTTCAATTGCTAACATGCAAAAGAGCAATCAAGGATTAGATCCTTTTTGGCAATATCAGTATAATCAATACTTTATGCCGGATGAAGAAGATAACGACTTACAAGTGATTGGTGAAGGATCTGGGGTTGTCTATCGCATAGATAGTGATAAAGCCTATATTGTTACCAATCATCACGTAATTGAAGGTGCTGATGCTTTAGAAGTGCGTTTAAAAAATGGTGAAACAGTTAAAGCAGAAATCATCGGAAGTGATGTTTTAAGTGATTTAGCTGTAATAACGATCGATGCTTCTGTAGCTAGCAAAGCCTTAGAATTTGTAGATTCTGATAACGTACAAGTTGGACAAGTCGCTATTGCAATTGGGTCACCTTTAGGAAGTGAATTTGCAACGTCGGTAACCAAAGGTATTGTTTCTGGTTTAGACCGGTCAGTGCCAGTAGATTTAAATGGCGATGGTGTACCAGATTGGGATATGAGTTTACTGCAAACCGATGCGGCAATTAACCCTGGTAATTCAGGGGGAGCCCTTTTAAATTCCTCCGGTCAATTAATTGGAATTAATTCAAGTAAATTATCGGCTACAGGTGTAGAAGGAATGGGCTTTGCTATTCCATCTTCAGATGTGGTAGATATCATTGGTCAGCTTGAGAAAAATGGAGAAGTTGTCAGACCCGTATTGGGCATCCGTTATACTAGCTTAAGACTAGTGCATCCCGATTATCGTACCCAAGTAATGGACCTAGATGAAGAAGATGTTAAAGGAGCCTTTATTCGTGAAGTAGAGCCGGAAGGATCGGCTGCTAAAGCGGGTCTTAAAGAGTACGATTTAATACGTGCCATTGATGGTAAGGAAATTGAGACAATTAATGATTTGAAAAAATTCCTCTATGAATACAAAGTAGGCGATAAAGTGAAATTGTCTATACGTCGTGCTAAAGAAGACATGGAGATAGAAATTACTTTAGAAGCAGCGGTTGAAAATCCTACAGAAATTCAGCCTTTCCCATCTGAGGAAGAGTCCGAAGAATCTAACAGTGTGGTTCCTTATTAGTTTATCCACAAACACATAGACTTATCCACAACTTTTATAATAAACTGTGGATAAGTCTTTGTTTTATTAACAGTTATTCAAATAATGAAAGGAGTAAGGAATGCTACATGTCGATATAATCTGTGTGGGTAGAGTTAAAGAAAAGTATATTAAAGCAGGCATGTCTGAATATCTCAAACGATTGTCAGCCTATGCCAAGGTTTCTATTCAAGAGGTAGCTGATGAAGCTACTAAAGAACAAATGACCGATACAGAGATTGAACAGCTTCTAGAACAAGAAGCTGAGCGAATTGAGAAAAAATTAAATAAGCAAAGTAAAGTGTTTGTTTTAGCTATTGAAGGGGACCTAATAACATCAGAGGATTTAGCTAAGTCCATGAATCAATTTGCTACTTATGGACACTCGCATATTAGCTTTATTATTGGGGGTTCATTAGGCTTAGCTGAAAAATTGAAGAAATCAAGTGATAAAGCCATCTCATTTGGCAGAATCACCCTTCCTCACCAGTTGATACGATTAGTTTTAATTGAACAAATTTATCGATCTTTTCGTATTATTAATAATCATGCCTATCATAAATAAGTAATTTTTAAAAACCTCAGATGGATAATTTCCATCTGAGGTTGAATGTTTTTATGGACGATTTTGATAGACTGTTTTAGCAAGTTCTAAAAGATAAAATTCAGCCCCTTCCATACTTGGGTGAATGTCATCTTCACGAAAATATTCAGGATGACCTGTTGAGATAGCTCGCCAATCGACTAAATGAACATTTGGATATTTTTGCGTAAGAGTTTGAATCACTTGATCAATTTGATCTAAAAATTCGATATCAGAATTTGAATTGACTAAGTATATTTCACGCTCACCGGCCATTTCAATTAATTCTTCAACGGCAGGAACATCTAGTCCGCCATTGGTTCCTAAGTTAACTACTAAATTATCCTTGACTAAACCTTGGTCTAAAAGTGCTTGAAATTTATCATAAGAAGTCCAGATATTTAAACTGACGTAACCGAATGCATTAGCTTGTTCAAAAAGTTTATTAATGCTAGCTCCAATAAATTGAGCCACCGAATCTCCGAATAGTGTGATAGGAAGTTCGTTCGCATAGAGAATTTCTTGTGGGCTTAATATAGTTGATAGTTTCGGTAATTCACTTTGAATTATTTCAAATCTTTGCCTCTTCTGCTGAGAGAGATGTCCAATTTGGTTTAATATGGAATCTTGTTGAAAAGATTGAATGGCTTGATCAGCGACTGTCGTTTGGTCGATAGAGTATGAAAAATTACTTGCCGCTATTTTATCAAAATCATTCAAACGTTTTTGAGAACTTTTGAATGTTTGGTCAATTTTATAATAAGGGCTAAATGGATTTGGATTGGTGGCATAGATTCCATATTCTAGATCAAACAAAGCAAGCGGTATATGATTATTACTTCTAAAAAGGCCAGTCAAACTAGCAATTATTAAGAAGAGATAAGTCATTGTAAGACCAAAATCTTTTTTGTTTCTAATTGGAAAATGTAATTGTCTTCTAATCCAGTGAACCTTTCTTTTTAACCTAGTTTTGTTTGAGAAAAGCATATGGAAACGGTTGGACTCAAAAACATAGTAAAAGATAGAAGAAAAAAAGATAATTGAGCACAGGCCCATTAGCTTTAGTACATCAATATACTCAGCAAATACACGCTGGAAGCCATAAATAATTACTAAGAGAGGGTAATAGCAAAGATATATACTATAAGATCTTTTTCCTAACCAAGTAAAGGTTTTATTACCCAAAACCTTTTCGAAGATGACGAGTTTTTGTCCAACGCCAATAATAAGTAGGGCTGTAAATATATTAGAGTAAGGAAGCCCTAACATATAGGCTGCAGCTTCTTGGTCAGATAGAGAAAGAAACTGAATGAGTAATAATATTAAGGACGTAATGACAATAAAGAAGTAATGCATTCTTAATTGACTTTTTTGAATCGTTTCAATTTTTTCGTGGATAAATTGAATATGATAATAGCTAGCCACCCCTATGGCAAATGAAGCATAGCGCGTTTGAAATCCATAGTAAATGCTTGAGGGATCCTCTTGATAAGAATAGCCATTAGCAGTTAAAAAAGTGCATAAACTAAAAATTAAAAGCCAAAATACACTTAAATAAATAGCGGGTATTTTTACTTTTTTGCTTAAAAAGACTAAGGATCCAGTCAGTATAAAGGACTGAAGATAAATGGCTACATACCATAAATGTGTTAAATAAGAAGTTACTGCCATGTCTGTAAAGTATGAGCGACCATTTAAGATTTGAAAATAATTATTAGCAAAAAAAAGACTCGCAAACAGTTCGGCGCGCATAGACTTGAGTACGAGAGGGTTAAAAATTTGAAGAAAGACTAGAATCAAAATAATCAACCACATCATAGGAAAGAATAAACGGTGAATTGTTTTTAAGAATAGAGAGAATAGTGACTGCCAAGTCGTTAGATTTTCATCTTCGTTGACTTTTAAGGCCAAAAAATAGGCTCCCATAACGAGAAAAACATTGACTGCTAAAAATCCGCCAGGAAAAATACTTGGCCATAGATGATAGAGAATGATGAAAAAAATAGCAATTCCTTTAATACCGTCAAATGATTTAATCCGAGGCATAATACCCTTCCTTTACTATTATGTAGAAAATTATTTTATCATAAAAATTTGAAGGAAGCGTGAAGTTTTACAAAGAGATTACATAAAACGATTGAATATGTTTGAGAGGTTACAGAACCAAATCAATTCACTAATTTGACCGTTTAAATCTTGTTTAAGAAAAGTAATTGAATTAAACTACAATTACTTAAGAAAATAAACTATTTGAGGTGTATATAAAATGAAATTTAACAAGAAAGTGAGTTTAGGTGCTTCGCTAATGTTGATGTTAACCCCAGTGGCGATTACATCGGCTCAAAATTGGAATGCGCGTACGGTTGAGGAAATAAGTGCTGAATTAACGGTAAATGAAGACAATCAAATGACCTACATTGTAAAATACGGAGACACCCTTGGAGCAATTGCTGAAGCAATGGATATTGATTTAGATTTTCTTGCTGCAGCTAACCAAATTGAAAATGTTAACCTTATTTATCCAGAAACAAAATTAGTTGCTCAATATGACATTAATCATAAAGCTGAAAAGTTAAACGTTGAAACTTCGGCTGGTGAAACATTTGAAATGGATATTCCAGTCAGTCTAACTCCTGAAGCTGAAACTGAAGATCAACAAGTTGTTTTTGAAAAAGAGCCTGAAGTTGAAGAAATCATTTTAAACGTTAGTGAAGCAGAAGATTTTGAAGTAGAACAAGAATTACCAATAGCTGAAGAAACAATCCAAGTAGAAGAAGTTGTTGAAACAACTGCGGAGTTAGTAAATGAAATCCCTCCTGTAGAGGAAGAAGTTTTGGCTGATGAAATTGTGGAAACGACTATTGAAGAAGTTTCAACGACTCAAGAAGCTACAGTAAGTCCCGTAATTGAAAATGAAGAACCTAATGAATCAATAGCTGAAGAAACAATCCAAGTAGAAGAAGCTGTTGAAGCAGAAGATGTTGAATTAGAAACAACACAATCAAGTGTTGTTGAGCTTGAAAACGTTATTGAAGAAGTTGAACAGTCAGAAGAGTTGACTGAATCAACTGTAACTACCAAAGACATTATTGAAGAAGTAGTAAAGGTAGAAGAAACACCTGTTACAGAGGAATTAGTAGGGGATGTTAATGAAGAAGTAACCACTAATTATTCTATACCATCGACATTAGCTGGCGTATCACAATCAGCTGCTAATTACGGCAGCCGCATTGCTAATCAGTACGGAGTTACTGCATATGGGCTAAGACCTGGAGATAGTGGCGACCATGGTAGAGGATTAGCTGTTGATTTTATGGTACCAGTTGGTTCTGCATTAGGCGATCAAATCGCTGCAGACGCAATTGCTAATATGGGTAATAACAATATTGCTTATGTTATCTGGAAACAACAAATTTATGGTAACTGGACTGGTGGTCAATGGCAACCAATGGAAGATCGTGGTAGTGTGACGCAAAACCATTATGACCACGTACATGTCTCTTTTAATAACTAATTGATATTTAAAGTTCTCACTACAATTGATGGTGAGAACTTTTTATCTTGAAAAACCATTTTGCTAAATTGACAAGCGCTTTCATGTTTGCTAAAATAGTCAGATAATAAAATACATTCTAGAAAGGAGGATAAATTATGCGAAAAATTTACACACAAGAATTACAAGGATTATTAGAAAAAATCAACGAAATGTTTGACTTGACACAAAGTATTTTTGACAATACTATTCAAGCAGTGATTGACTCAGATAATGAGCTTGCCGTTTCAACGATTGAGATGAATGAAAAAATTATTGAATTATCAGTCGAATTGGAAAAAGATGCCTATCTAATAGTAGCCTTACAGCAACCCGTTGCAGCGGACCTTCGTTACATTTTTGCATTACTGAACACCAGTGTTGAACTGAAACGTATTGCTGAACATACAACTACTATTGCTAAACGCATTAAACGTAACAAGCCAAATTTCTCAAATTATCAAGATGTAATCGTTATTGTGAATCAAATGGTAGAACGTTTACAGTTAATGTTTGAGCCATTAGCTGATATTATCAAGAATGGTGATATTCAAGAGGCTAGTCAAATTGCCCTTATGGATAGCCAAATTGATAAGCAATATGACTTGGTATTTGAAGAGATTACTTTAAAAATGGCTACCAACGAAGACTGTATTCCAGCAGGAATATTTACGATTGATTTAGTGAATAGCCTCGAGCGCATTGGGGATTACATTACTAATATCTGTGAGCATGTTTTATATCTTGAAACCGGGTCAACAGTTTATCTAAATTAGATAAATTAAATCAGAAAACAATTTGCGGTTATTAAATCAAATCGAAGGATGCGGTTTATTGACTGCTTTTTTATAATGTAGTTTAATTAGATTGTAAATGATAAGTTTAATTAGCCATAAAGGAGTAATTTATGAAATTTTATATGAAGCAAAAAGTATTTTCGTTAAAACAAGATTTCGATATTTATAATGATAAGCAGGAACCGGTTTATCGCGTGGACAGTAAATTAATCTCTTTTGGACGCAAAGCTAAAATTTTAGATCTTCAATCGGGCGAGGCACTATGCGAAGTTAATCAGAAGGTTTTTTCATTGTTTCCGACGGTGGACGTTACTCAAAATGGGAAGTTTGTCTCTCGAATTCGCAAAAAGTTTTCTTTTTTCAAACCTAAGTATGTAATTGAAGGAATGAATTGGGTTGTTGATGGAAGTATATTACAACACGATTACACAATTTTTGATAATCAGGGTAAAGAAATTGCAAGTATTAAAAAGAAATTTTTGTCTTGGTCAGATACGTTTGAGTTTGAAATTATAAATGAGACGGTTGATGAGGTGCTCATCTTGGCAACGATTTTAGCGATAGACTTAGCGATGGATTTATCTGAATCTTAAAGCATAGAAAAACACCTTGAATTTATTCAAGGTGTTTAATTAAACTATTTTACTATTCGGTAATACGTTGTTCAATTTCAAAAGCAGCCATCATTTCGTTGGTTGCATCATCGATGGATACTTTTTCAACTAAGTCGCCTCTAACTATAATTCGGTTAACAAAGTCTTGTGTACATGTAATGAGAGTAATGATAGGTTCTGTGGAGGGGTTTAAATATTGAATAGCGGATGGGTCCACTACCACAATAGAAGAAATTTCATAAACATAGACATCTTCTAGGTCCGTAATATAAATCTTCTGTCCTTCTTTTGCATTTTGTAAAGGAGAGAACAGTAAATCCGGATCATACATATGGTGGCTCGCTAGAACATAATTGGATTCACCCATTCTTTGATCTTCATAAAGGGTACCCGCTCCGAAGAACATGCCTTCATTTGAGGTACCTTTATTAATGGGTAGGTTTATTTTCAAATCAGGGATTGAGATACCACCAATAACTGGTAAGTCTTTAGGATTTACACTACTAGAGATAACAGTAAATGGATCTACTGCTTGAACATCATTAAAATCAAAAGAAACGTCTTTTAGTTGATTCGCCATAATTTGGTCACGTGTCATATTAGCAATCTGAATATCATTGGTTTTATTTTGAATTAAATAATTTTTAAGAGGGTTGACTAGAAACAAAGCAATGGCAATCACTATCAAAAGGCTGCCAAAAAAAGTTGAAAAGGAAAACCGTTTCTTTTTTTTAGGAATCCGACTACGTGAAGGGGTAGGGTATTCATTTTTACTCATATATTCCTCCAATTCTATCTACAAAGTAATCACGTTCATTTTAACATGACTGAGTACAAAATTAAATAAAATAGCTTAATTAACATACTTAATTCATAAAATTCGAAATAAAATCATAATATAATATTTTGTCTTATAATACTAATAGCAGGTGCATTTTCTAAATAAAAGTTATAAAATAAGAAACAGAAAGTTTAGAGGTGACGTATGGATAAAACAAAACGTTTTTTTAAAGAAATTTTTTCTTGGTTGATGTATATGGCGATTTGGTTAGCTGTTTTATTTACTTTTTACCATTTCGTTGCGCAACCTTTTTCGGTAGATGGTTCCTCTATGGAACATACTTTGGAAGATGGTGAAAAGGTTTGGATGTGGAAATTATCTGATATCGAACGCTTTGATGTGGTAATTTTTCCGCAACCTAATCCCTTACCAGGTAGACAACCCAAGCTTTATGTTAAACGTGTGGTAGGTATACCAGGCGATAAAATTGCTTATCAAAATGATCAACTTTTGATTAATGGACAGGCTGTCGATGAAGTCTATCTTAACGAAAAAGCTCAAGAGTATCGAAACGTTGGAGGGGGAAATTTCACTGAAGATTTTGCAATGGAAGAAATTACGGGTGAAGAGCTTGTTCCTGAAGGAAAATTTTTCGTCTTGGGAGATAATCGACAAAATTCTGTGGATGGTCGGAGTTTTGGCTTAATTGATGCGGATTCAGTTTTAGGTAAAGCAACATTTATCTACTGGCCGATTAAAAACTTTGGTAAAATAGAAGATTATGAGCTCAATCCTCAAGGTGATGCTATCGTTGTAGAATAAACTTAAGCTTGTTTTTATCCCCTGATTCCTTATAATAAGAAGTGAAAATAGATTAGTAATTTGTGGACGGTCCCTAGCAAGAGACAGAAGATGGAAGTGTCTCCCCACTCAGCAAATGAACCTACTATCTTATTAAAATTAGGTGGCTCCTTTATCGCTTTGAGTGGGCATTTTAAAGATGCAAATAAGGTGGTACCGCGGAGACTGACTGTGCTTCGTCCTTGATAGGATGAAGACAGTTATTTTTTATTTATAGGAGGAAAATAATGGTTACACGTAAAGAAGATTTTTCAAAATGGTATTTACAAACAATTCAACAAGCAGACTTAATGGATTATTCACCAGTCAGAGGTTGTATGATTTTTAAACCAAATGGGTATGAAATCTGGGAACATATTCAAGAATATTTTAATAAGCGCTTAAAAGAAGACGGCATCCGTAATGCCTATTTCCCAATGCTTATTCCTGAGTCGTTCTTTACCCGTGAAAAAGATCATATTGAAGGATTCAGTCCAGAATTGCCATGGGTAACTGAAGCAGCGGGAGAAGTCTTAGAAGAAAGATTAGCCTTAAGACCGACTTCAGAAACCATGATTGGGGATGCTTTTTCTAATTGGATTAATTCCTACCGTGATTTACCTTATGAAATTAATCAGTGGGCCAATGTCTTCCGTTGGGAAAAGCGCACTTTACCTTTCTTAAGAACTTCTGAGTTTTTATGGCAAGAAGGCCACACTGCGCATGCCGATGAGGAAGATGCGCGTCATAGAACTATGCGCATGCTAGAAATCTACGCTGAATTATTAGAAGAGTTATTAGCAGTTCCAGTCTTCAAAGGTGAGAAAACCCCTTCAGAGCGCTTTGCCGGAGCGGTACAAACATTTTCAGTTGAAGCTATGATGCAAGACGGTAAAGCCGTACAAGCAGGAACCTCTCATTATATGGGTACTAAATTTGCAGAAGCCTTTAACATCCGGTATTTAAATAAAGAGAATGAGCACGTTTATGCCCATACCACTTCTTGGGGCGTTTCGACTCGTTTAATCGGTTCAATGATTATGACTCACTCAGATGATCAAGGATTGGTTTTACCACCAGCTATAGCGCCTCAGCAGGTTGTTTTCATCCCAGTTGGACCTAAGAAAAAATTAGACCAAGTGCTTGAAAAAGTAAAAACCTTAGATGCTCAATTAAAAGCAGTAGGTATTAGAACCTATATTGATGATTCAGATAACTCAGCAGGATATAAATTTAATGAGTGGGAATTGCGTGGAGCAGCTATTCGTATTGAAGTTGGTCCAAGAGACATTGAAAACAATCAAGTGATTATGAAAGCTAGAGATGAAGATGAAAAACAAGCTATTTCAATGGATGATTTGGTTGAACAGGTTCAACAAGCTTTAACAGCAATGCAAACTCGTCTATTAGAAAAAGCTCGCCAACGCAATCAGGCCAATATGTATACTCATATTAATACGCTGGATGAATTAATTGACCATATTGAAGGCAAAAAAGCAGCCAATGAAATTCCAGGTTGGGTATTAGTTGGCTGGGATGGTAGTGAAGAATCTGAAGCTAAGATTAAAGAATTAACTGGCTTTACAACACGTAATTTACCGTTTGATAATTATTTTGCAGGCGAAAACGCCCTTGTTAAGAAAGATACATGTATTGTAACTGGAAAACCTGCCAAAGAAACGGTTTGGATTGCGAGAGCTTATTAAGAAAGTTAACCAATAGGTTGAAAGGAGATCATGATGAGAAGTTTAGCATTAGATACCTCATCCGATGTTTTATCTCTAGCTCTTTTTGAGGAGGATCAATTGATCATCGAAGTCAATTCTAATGTCTCCAAGCAACACGGGGCTTTCCTTCTACCCTTGGTGGAAAAGTTATTACTTGCGGTCAATTGGGAGAGGGAAACCATTGATCAAATTTGGCTAGGGAGAGGACCGGGTTCTTATACAGGCTTGAGAATTGGAGCAACGATGGCCAAGGTTTGGACTTCTACCAGCAAAAGTGATTTAGAGAGCTTTTCGAGTTTAGCGATTATGGCAAGTCAAGTTGCCGATGATGGAGGCCAATCTTGGATTATCCCTATTATGGATGCACGAAGGGGAACAGCCTACACAGGAGCCTATCAATGGCAAGATGGTTTATTGAAAAATCAAATTAAAGATGATCATGTTGACTGGCAAACTTGGATCCAGGAGACACTTTTACCGCAAACTAACGAGACAAAGCTTAAGCAGGTAATATTCGTGAGTGCCCATGAAAATGAGTTTACTAATTTTGTAAAAGAAAGTCTTTCTCAGCAAAGTATTGACCTTCATTTTGTAATTGGTCAATATGCTTGGCCTAAGGTTGGCAAAGTGCCTTATATTGAGCGAGAGCATGTTGAAGATATTGATGTATTTGAGCCTTTTTATGCACATTTGACCTTAGCAGAGCAAGAATGGGCAGCTAAACAAGTAAATCAAAACCAAGAAATGAATGAAAGTTATGTTGAGCAAACTAATGAAACGAGTATTTAATCCTTTTAAAGAGGAAACTAAAGTAAGACATAAAGCAATGGCACAAATTAGTCCATTTGTTGATTCGTTAGAACCGATAAAACTCATAAACCAAAATAACATCAATTGTAGAGTAAGACTAGCTCAAAAAACTGACTTACCAGCCTTAGTACAGTTAGAGCAAAAAGGTTATGCAGGTTATATTGCATGGGACTTATCCGATTTTGAAAGAGATTGGCAAAGAAATCCACAAATCTTATACTTAGTTATTGAAGCAAAAGGCTTATCATCTGATAAGTCTAAGATCATTGGAATGATTACGGGTAGATGTTTAATTAAAAATACACATATTAGCCAATTAGTCATTGATCCTGAGTGGCAATCACAAGGCCTGGGTTCCTATTTATTGAGGACATGGATTCAAATTAGTCGTGAATTGGATAGAAAGTCGGTGACCTTGGAAGTAAGAGAAAGCAATACGCATGCTCAAAAAGTATATTACCAACAAGGCTTTGTCCTTGAGAACAAAAAGCCTTTCTACTATGAAGATAATGGTGAATCGGCACTCTTTCTCCGTTGTTATTTATAAGGAGTTAAAGAAATGATGCTTAAAGAAATCGCAAAAGCAGATAAAGACCCTGCTTTACTTCGGCAAATCTTAGCCATTGCTCAAAGTTTTCATTGGTCAGCGGATGCCACCATTCAAGAATGGCAGAGTCCCTATGCCAGATTATGGATTTGGGATAATGCCCAAGACTTAGTAGCCTGTTGTGGTGGACAAATCCTCTTTGAAGAAGCTAATATACATTATTTTTGGGTGGCTCCTAAACACAGAGGCAAAGGGAAGGGCAAGGTTTTTCTAAGGGCTCTTCTAGATCAATTTCAAGAAAATCAAGTAGAAAAAGTCAACTTGGAAGTTCGCGCGAGTAACCAGGCGGCCATTGCCTTATATCAAGCCTTGGGATTCAAAATAATTGATCGACGTCCGAATTATTACCATGATCCGGCTGAAGATGGATGGGTAATGCAGTTAACAATTGAGTAGGAGGAATAGTCAGTGCAAGAAGAAAATTTAATACTAGCCATTGAATCGTCTTGTGATGAGACAAGCGCAGCCTTGATAGAAAATGGCAGTCAAATTAAAGCGAATATTGTTGCTTCCCAGGTAAAAAGTCACATGCGATTTGGCGGTGTTGTTCCTGAAGTGGCCAGTCGTCATCACGTAGAACAAATTAGTCAAGTTATAAAGTTAGCATTAGAAGAAGCTCAGCTAGAATCAATTGACCAAGTGGATGCAATTGCAGTGACTCAAGGTCCTGGCTTAGTTGGCCCCCTTTTGATTGGGGTTACTGCAGCTAAAACTTTGTCCTATTTGTATAAAAAGCCTTTAATTGCTATTAATCATTTAGCTGGACACATCTATGCGAGCCGCTTTATTAAAAATTTAGAATTTCCATTAATGGCATTAATAGTCAGTGGCGGACATACTGAATTGGTGGTTATGAAGTCGGCAGATGATTATCAGGTCATTGGTGAAACGCAAGATGATGCGGTTGGCGAAGCTTATGATAAAGTAGGCCGCTTGTTAGACTTGCCTTATCCAGCAGGTAAGTATCTTGACCAAATGGCTAAAGAAGGCAATCCAGAAGCTTATTCAATCCCTCGTGCCATGCTAAATGAGGATAATTTAGATTTCTCTTTTTCAGGTATGAAGAGTGCGGTGATGAACCTGGTTCACAATGCTAATCAAAGAGGAGAGAGTATTCAAGCAGTTGATTTAGCGGCGAGCTTTCAGCGTGCTTGTGTGGATGTTTTAACAGGAAAAGTTAGTAAGGCCTTGGGAAGTCGCCCAGAGATTAAACAATTTGTTTTAGCAGGTGGAGTAGCAGCTAATAGTGAGTTGAGAGCAAGTATGCAAAAGCTCTTTGAAGCTCACTATCCTGATGTGGAACTTTTAATTCCTCCCTTAGCTTTATGCGGAGATAACGCAGCTATGATTGGGGCAGCAGCCTATCCGAAGTTAATAAAAAAAGAATATACTGATTTAACAGTTAATGCCAGACCCGGTATGGCTCTATAAAGAACACACACTGAATAATTTTTCAGTGTGTGCTTTTTTTGTTTATTTTAAATCAGGATATTTTTCAAGATACTCTTCGATAGCGAGGCTATACTCTTCCCATTGTGCTACAAGGTGATTACTGGCTTCTTGCTTTTCTTTTATTGTTTGATCGATATCAATTAGAGATTGATGATCGTTAGCATTGGCTGCTTCAAGCATTATTTCTTTATCTTTTTCGATAGTTTGTTCAAGAGATTCGATATCAGCCCAGGCCTCATCCGCTAGTTTTTGTAATTTTCTAAGTTCATTTTTTATTTTTTTATTTTCTTCATAGGATAGCTGACCAGCAGAGATAAGCTCTTCCTTTTGCTCATCCTTGTTTTCCTCAGCAGCTTCGAAAGCTTCCAATTCTTCTTTTTTAGCTAAATAATAATCATAATCCCCAAGATAAAGCTGGCTCTTGTCAGCAGCTATTTCTAAAACATGGGTCGCAATCCGATTGATAAAGTAACGGTCATGAGAAACAAATAGTAGGGTTCCGTTAAAGTTAATGAGCGCTTCTTCTAAGACTTCTTTCGAATCGATATCTAAGTGGTTGGTTGGCTCATCCAATAATAGGGTGTTATCGTGATCAGCCGCTAAAAGTGCTAAGGCTAATCGAGCTTTTTCGCCACCACTGAGTAGACTGACTTTCTTTTCTACCGTCTCGCCACTAAATAGAAAAGAACCTAAAATGGAACGAATTTTCCACTCGTCGGTCGTATCGTGAGCACGCCACAGGGTCTCGAGTACGGTAACGTCGCCGTCCAGATGGTTGACGTTTTGGTCGTAGTAGCCAATTTGGACATTGGTTCCCTTCTTAATAGCGCCATCGATAGCTGGTAGATAGCCTAAAAGAGTTTTTAGAAGTGTCGTTTTCCCAATTCCATTAGGACCAACAATAGCAATGGCGTTTTGTTTGGTCAGGTCAAGGTTGATGTTTTGACAAAGAACATCTGTAGGAGAATAACCAATACTCAAGTCTTCTGCCTGAATAACTTTTTCACCCGATTCTTTAGCAATTGAAAATTGAATACGAGGGGCTTTAGCATCTTGTTTAGGAGCTTCAATGCGGTCAATTTTTTCTAATTGTTTGCGTCGGCTTTGGGCTCTTTTAGTAGTGGAAGCACGAGCAATGTTTTTTTGGACAAATTCTTCCAAACGACTAATCTCAGCTTGCTGTTTGAGATATTGTTTTTGAGCTTGTTCCATACGGGCCGCTTTTTCTTGGACATAAAAAGAATAATTACCCTGATAATGATGTAGATGGTGGTCACGAATTTCATAGACTTGTGTCGCCACTTTATCTAAAAAATAGCGGTCATGAGAAACAATTAAAAGAGCACCTTGATAGGCGGTTAAAAACTTCTCGAGCCAACTTAAAGTCTGCATGTCTAAATGGTTGGTAGGCTCGTCAAGAATGAGTAAGTCATAGTCTTGTAATAACAGTCTGGCTAAGGCGATGCGCGTCTTTTGACCTCCAGATAGGCTTTGAATAGGTTGATCATAATCTTCCGGATAAAAACCAAAACCATGAAGGACAGTCCGAATAGTAGATTCGATTTGATACACATTTTTGGCTTGCATTTCCATTTGAATTTGATCATATTGAGACAAGGTCTCTTGATATAAAACAGATTGGGTATCACCTTGATCTGCTAGATCCGCTAGTTTGTCAGCAATTTCTTGGGCTTGATCGCGCATGGCTAACTCTTTGGTAAAAAGAGACAGCATTTCATCCCAAATAGTTAAAATAGAATCTACCGCTATGTGTTGTTCTAGGTAACCAATAGTTAACTTTTTAGCACGGCTAAATTGACCATCATTGATAGGTTCATCCCCAATTATTTGTTTGATTAAAGTCGACTTGCCAGTTCCATTCCGTCCGACCAATGCTATTCGATCACGTTCTTGAATCGAAAAGTTCACATCTTCGTATAAGGTCACATCAGCAAAGCGACGACTGATATTATTTGCTTGTAGTAAAATCATGGGCCATCATCCCCCTTTTTCAATCTCCTCTATTATAGCATGCTTCATAATCTCTCACTAGCTTTGATCAAAGAAGATCTTAAATAAAAGTTTGTGAAATATTTTAAAAAAAGAACTTCTTATAATTGGCATTATCTTCATTTGATGATATACTAGGCATATCAAATTGTGATAAAACACACAAATAAGTGAAAATCAGGATGAACGGAGGAAGAAGAATGGTGAAAGAAATCCCACGAGCGACGGCCAAGCGCTTGCCAATATATCATCGTTATTTACGATACTTATACAATGCTGGTAAGACGCGTATTTCATCAACCGAACTCAGTGATGCTGTTAAAGTTGACAGCGCGACCATTCGGCGCGATTTTTCATATTTTGGAGCCCTTGGTAAAAGAGGCTATGGTTATGATGTAGAATATTTACTTCAGTTTTTCGGAAAGACGCTCAACCAAGATCGTCTGACTACCACTGCTTTGATTGGGGTTGGCTCATTAGGAAATGCCTTGTTAAATTATAACTTTAGAAAATCCAATAATGTTAGAATCGGTGCCGGTTTTGATGTCAATCCTGATTTGATTGGAACCGTCCATTCGGGCATTCCCATTTATTCAATCGATGAATTAGAAGAACAATTAGAAATCCAAGCAATCGACGTGGCGATTTTAACTGTTCCTCAAGAGTATGCAGATGGCATAATGGAGCGATTAATTGCTGCTGGCATTAAGGGAGTTTTGAACTTCACTCCTTTGCGTTTCGAAGTACCTGATAGCGTCCGCGTACAAAACGTTGATTTAACTAATGAGCTACAGACCTTGATTTATTTCATTAACCAAGAAGAAATTGCTGATCAGTTAGCAAGAGAATAGAAAATGATTTACTTCTTACTATTTATAGTGAGGAGTTTTTTTATTGCTTTAAGAGAAAAGAAGGATATTTTTTATCTATTTCTTGCTTTTTAATCAAAGATGGTCTAATATATAAATTGTGATTAGCACTTAAATGAATCGAGTGCTAAATATTAAAATTTGGAGGGATTTTCATGTTGAAACCTTTAGCAAAACGTATTGTTCTAAAACCAAAAGAAGTCGAAGAAACAACAGCAAGTGGCTTTGTATTACCTAGCTCTGCTCAAGAAAAACAACAAATCGGTGAAGTAGTAGCTGTCGGACCAGAAATTGAATCAGAAGATGGAATCAAAGTTGGCGATCAAGTCATCTACAAATCTTATTCAGCAACTGAGATTGAAGATCAAGGTGAGAAATACATTATCATTGAATTAAAAGAAGCTTTGGCAATTATTGAATAAAAGATTTTCAATAAAGAAACTCAATAGAAAAAGAGAAAAAGGAGCGATATAAATGGCAAAAGAATTAAAATTCTCAGAAGACGCACGTGCAGCTTTATTGCGCGGGGTAGACTTATTAGCAAATACAGTAAAAACAACAATGGGGCCTAAGGGACGTAACGTTGTCTTAGATAAAACCTACGGTTCTCCACTTATTACCAATGATGGAGTAACCATTGCACGTGAAATTGAATTAGAAGATCGTTATGAAAATATGGGCGCT
This sequence comes from Facklamia sp. 7083-14-GEN3, assembly GCF_024742075.1. GTDB lineage: Bacteria > Bacillota > Bacilli > Lactobacillales > Aerococcaceae > Facklamia. Next base: position 46,429 of record NZ_JANSGD010000003.1, read on the forward strand.
CAATTAGTGCAAGAAGTGGCTTCTAAAACGAATGACATAGCGGGAGATGGAACAACTACTGCTACTGTTTTAACTCAAGCGATTGCACGCGAAGGAATGAAAAACGTTACAGCAGGAGCTAATCCAGTTGGTATTCGTCGAGGAATTGACAAAGCAACTAAGACAGCAGTGGCAGCTTTAGAGAAATTATCACAGCCTGTATCTTCTAAAGAAGCGATTGCGCAAGTAGCAGCTGTTTCTTCAGGAGACCAAAAGGTTGGCGAATTGATTGCTGACGCTATGGAAAAAGTTGGTAATGATGGTGTAATCACCATTGAAGATTCTCAAACTATTGAAACTGAATTATCCGTTGTTGAAGGTATGCAATTTGATCGTGGTTATCTATCACAATATATGGTAACTGATAATGAAAAAATGATTTCAGACCTTGAAAATCCATATATTTTAGTTACTGACCGCAAAATTTCAAATATCCAAGATGCGCTCCCAGTCTTAGAAGCGGTGATGCAATCAGGACGTCCATTATTACTAATTGCTGAAGATGTAGAAGGCGAAGCCCTTCCTACTTTAGTATTGAACAAATTACGCGGAACCTTAAATGTAGCTGCTGTTAAAGCACCAGGCTTTGGAGACCGTCGTAAAGCGATGCTAGAAGATATTGCTATCCTTACTGGAGCAACTGTGATTTCAGAAGAATTAGGTTTTGAGTTGAAAGATGCTACCATTGACCATTTAGGATCAGCTGGTAAAGTAACAGTAACCAAAGATAATACGACAATTGTTGAAGGTGCTGGTTCGTCAGACGCTATTAAAGAGCGTGTTGCTTTAATTCGTCACCAAGCAGAAGAAACGACTTCAAGCTATGATAAAGAAAAATTGCAAGAACGCTTAGCTAAATTAGCAGGTGGAGTGGCAGTTATTAAAGTCGGTGCGGCAACTGAAACAGAACAAAAAGAAGTGAAGTTACGTATTGAAGATGCTTTGAATGCTACTCGTGCAGCTGTTGAAGAAGGAATTGTTCCTGGTGGAGGAACAGCTTATCTAAATATTAAAGATGAGGTAGCAGCTACTGAAGCCTTAACAGATGATGAAGCGACAGGGGTTAAAATTGTTGTACGTGCTTTAGAAGAACCTGTTCGTCAAATTGCTGAAAATGCAGGCCGTGAAGGTTCAGTGATCGTTAATAAAATCGTCTCTTCTGAACAAGGAACAGGTTACAATGCTGCAACTGACCAATTCGAAGATATGATTCAATCTGGAATTGTGGATCCAACTAAAGTAACTCGTTCAGCTTTACAGAATGCAGCATCTGTTGCAGCTCTCTTATTAACAACAGAGGCTGTAGTTGCTGAAATTCCTAAAGATGAACCTGAAATGCCAGCTAATCCAGGTATGGGTATGATGTAAGATAAAAAAAAATAAACGATTTAAGGTTATTTTAACCTTAAATCGTTTATTTTTTTATTTTCTTTCTTCAAAACAATAAAAATAGATAGATTTAATGAAATTTATGTTTAAACACGTTGAAAGTACCTAATAATATAGGTAAAATGATAGAGATAAAGTGGCTATCAAAAATAGAACGAACAAGGAATTGGTAATGTTCTTTATAGCTAATAGTTTATAGTGAGGAATGAAAACATGTTAAGAAGGCAAGAAATGCTATCACTACGTTTCGTGCAATGGGTTGAAAGCTTACCTTTTGCCCACAAACGGTTGATATGGGCAGTCAGTGACCTTTTAGCTTTTTGTCTATCAACACTAGTTGCTTTAGTAATTTTTTTAGGCATATTTAAAGTCCCAGTGCAGTTTTATGCGGGGCATTTATTATTGTCTTTTGTTTTATACTATGCAATCTCTAAACATTTCAAAGTCGACTTGCGTATAAAGCGTTATGCTACCATTGTAGATTTTTCACTCTTATTTTTAATTGTTATTTTTGCGAATTTAATCAGTGGATTGATTTTATCCGTGATGGTTAAATGGCTCTCTTTCCGCTATTTAGTCATTGTAGCGGGTCTCGCAGCAGTTGCTATCAATGGACTGCGTATAGCATGGCAATATATTTATCATACTAAAAACCGATGCTCTAACACTGATAATTCAAATAAAGAAAATATTGTTTTGATTGGTGCAGGGGACGGAGGTTCACTTTTTATGAGTGCTTACCAACGTCACCCTAGAAATGAGAAAGTGGTAGCCATTCTAGATGAAGATCACGCTAAAATTGGTATGAATATTGGAGGAGTCGAGGTAGTGGGCGGATTAGAACAGCTTGCTGTATTAATTGAGCAATATAATATTGCTAAAGCTGTTATCGCTATACCTTCCTTGAAACCAGAAAAATATGAAGAAATTCTTCAATATTGTAACGAGTTAGGTGTAAGGGCTTATAATATGCCAAAAGTTGAAGACGTATTATTAGGAATCCATCAACCAAAACGAGCTATGCGTGAAATCAAAATATCAGACCTTTTGGGTCGTCAAGAAATCGAATTAGATGAGTCAGCTATGAGACAGGAATTAGAGGGTAAGACAATTCTTATTACAGGAGCAGGGGGGTCTATCGGTTCAGAAATAGTTCGCCAAATATCAAAACATAATCCAGCAAAAGTTATTTTATTAGGGCATGGCGAAAACTCTATTTATCTTATCTATCATGAAATGATTAAAAGTCACAATGAAAATATGATTCAATATTTTCCAGTCATTGCAGATATCCAAGACTACAACCGTCTATTAGAAATATTTGAAGAATATCAACCTGATATTATCTATCATGCGGCTGCTCATAAACACGTTCCTTTAATGGAAGCGAACCCGGTCGAAGCCTATAAAAATAATATTTTAGGCACCTATAATGTGGCACGAGCTGTCGATGATGCAAAAGTTCCGAAGATGGTAATGATTTCAACAGACAAAGCGGTGAATCCTCCTAATATTATGGGAGCGACTAAACGGGTTGCTGAGTTAATTATTACAGGTATGAATAAGCAATCAGAATCCATTTATTGTGCCGTACGCTTTGGTAATGTATTAGGTAGTCGTGGTAGTGTTGTTCCTGCTTTTAAAAAACAAATAGCCGCTGGAGGTCCTGTCTCAGTTACTGATTTTAGAATGATCCGCTACTTTATGACCATTCCAGAAGCGAGTCAATTAGTTGTTTTCGCAGGTACTTTTGCACAAGATGGAGAGGTCTTTATTCTCGACATGGGGGAACCAGTTAAAATTCTTGATTTAGCTAAGAAAATGATTCTCTTGTCTGGACATACTGTTGAAGAAATCGGTATACGTGAATCTGGTATTCGACCAGGTGAGAAGCTTTACGAAGAATTGTTAACATCTTCAGAGCTTGTAGAAAATCAGTTAAATGATCAAATATTTGTTGGAAAAGTTGTACCTATCCCACTACAAGAAACTTTGCAGTTTGTTGAAAGTTTAAAAGAGTCAATTCATCAACCTAAGGTTATGAAAGAAAAAATAATAAAATTTGCTAATGATAGCGCACAATATGGAGGTTAATATGCAACAAGAAGAAATTAGTCTAAAGGATTTATGGAAACTATTTACAAAGCATGCTTTTAAGATTTTTAGTTTAATGATTTTAGGCATCATTTTAGCTATTGCTTTTATGGTTTTATTAGTATCACCTACTTATGAATCAACTGCTCAGCTTTTAGTTAATCAATCTGAAGAAAATATGGGGCAATCTCCTATTCAATACAGTGAATTGCAAGCTAACTCACAGTTGATTAACACTTATCGTGATATTATCACTGGTGATAGTGTCCTTAATCGGGTGAGTGACGACACAGATAAATTATATTCAGTAAGAGATTTAAAAGATGCTATTACGGTAGAACAATCACCAAACTCACAAGCTTTTTACGTTTCCGTTCAGCTAGAGTCTCCTCAGACTGCTCAAAATGTCCTTTACGATGTGATTACTATTTTTGAAGAAACCGTTAGTGACATTTATGGGGGAGAAAATACAAACATTTTTATTCTTTCTCCAGCCTCATTTAATCCCAACCGTGTGTCTCCTAGTTTAGCAATTTATTCAATTATTGGTGCACTGATGGGTCTGGCAATTGCTGTCTTAACTATTTTACTAACAGAAATTTCTGATACAACAGTAAAGGATGATGAATTTATGGCAAGTTTAGGTATGAATGATCTCGGTCATGTTTATCAACTTTCAAATAAAGAAGTTAAGAGTTCTCGTATAGGAAGTAGCAAATCACAAAAACGTACTAGAAAGAAGGTTTAGCATGTTTAATTCTCGGAAGAAAAAAGAAACTAAGTTATTAAAAGATCAAGAATTCGGAACCTCTCTAATTACTTATACATCCCCTCAATCGATTAATGCAGAGCAATTCCGTGCAATTCGTACTAATATTGAATTTGCCCAAGTCGACCGAAAACTTAAGACCTTACTAATTTCTTCATGTATTCCAGCTGAAGGTAAGTCGACCGTTTCAGCAAATTTAGCGATTGTGATGGCTCAAACGGAGAAAAAAGTGTTGATTGTTGATGCGGATATGCGTAAGCCAACTCTTCATCGAACTTTCAGAATCGATAATAAAGAAGGATTATCATCTTTAATTGCTAATCCAGATGTGAAATTTAATCAGGTTATTCAACGTAATCCTGAAACAGGTCTTTACTTATTGCCTTGTGGACCAATCCCGCCTAACCCTTCAGAATTACTTGGTTCTGCTCGCATGACATCGATTATGCATGAGTTGAATCAATATTTCGATTTAGTGATTTATGATACGCCACCAATCACTGCTGTGGCTGATCCTCAAATTCTAGCAACGCGTGTGGATGGTGTATTGATGGTATCCCGTTATGGATATGTTCGGCGTGAAGAAGTGCGTCAAGCTAAAGAAATCTTAGATAATGTCAATGCTAATATTTTAGGGTATGTCATGAACGGCATTCCGCCTGAAGAAAAATCAGGATATTATTCATATTATGGTTATGGATACGGTAATACAACTGACAGTAATAGCAAGGATGAGTAATAAAAATGATTGTAGATTTACATTCACATCTCATACCAGGAGTAGACGATGGCGCACAGACATTAGAAGATTCTATAAACCTAGCAAGAATGGGTCAAGAAGAAGGGGTCCAACATATTGTTTTAACTCCCCACCATCGTAACGGACAATTTATCAATCATAAAGAGGATGTTGTAAAATTTGCAGACAAATTGTCTGCTGATTATGAAAGAGCGGGCCTACAAGTCAAAGTATATCCCGGTCAGGAAATACGCTTAACCCAACAGTTTATGGATGATTATTATAATGGTGACTTATTATCTTTAGATGGATCAGATAAATATTATTTGATTGAATTTCCAACTGCTAAAGTCCCAGAATTTGCTCATAAAATTTTATCGCAGTTGATTGATATGGGAATAACACCTTTAATTGCCCATCCAGAAAGAAATCATCAATTAGCTGAAAACTATGATGATTTATATGACTTAATCGAAATGGGATGTTTATCACAAATCACCTCTTCATCTTATGTGGGCTTATATGGTGAGAAGTTTCAACGAACTGCAAGAGAAATGATTGAACTGAACTTAGTACATGTCATTGCTTCTGACGTCCATCATGTTGATTTCCGTCCCTTTAATATGAAGGCTGCATTTAATCAACTAGAGAAAGATTTTGATTCAGCAAAGGTCAATTATTTCTTACAAAATGCTCGGGATATCTTTAACGGAGATCCTATTGAGAAGCTAGAACCTATACGCTCAAAGTCAAAAAGAAAAAAGAAAAAAAGATTCTTTGGACTCTTTTAAAAAACTTGATTGTCGTTTTATTACGGCAATCAAGTTTTTTTATTTTATAATTAAAAGTTTTATGTGTATTTATAGGCTAAGATCTGCAGAGTGATTAAAAGAGTAGGGAGAGTTATTACAACGATTGATGTCAAAACTTAAAGATTGGTATCGAATGGAGAGGGGGTAGATAAAAGATAAATTGCGATGAGTATTTAATTGATAGTAGAAGAAGCCGTATTTGATAACCGTATGACGACTAGTTTGATCTTCTAGTGTATTAAAATAGGAGCAATAGCGTAAGTTGAGCCAGAGAAGACTACCTAAACATGTATTGAAAGGAATAAAGAGGTGTTGATCTTGAAGAATATTTTGCGACAAACTTTCTGAGGGTTGGTTGGAAAACCAGACGTCACCATTACTATCAACAATAAGAGTCTTAATGTTCAAATGGTAAGGGGTTAGGTCACAAAAAAGAATAGGAACAATTTGATAATGAGACGGTAGGTAATGTGCTTTTCTTAAAGCTTGCTGTAGAAAAGAAAAATAGTGACGATGGCAAGGGACAACTTTATAACTCATCCTAAAAATCGACGACAAGAATATCACCACCAAAAAATATTTATCAAACAAGATGAAAATACCATATAGTGATTGTTGTTTCAATAGGGATTAAGGGCATTTTTGCAATTTTGCTAAAATTTAATATATCATTAGGATTTATAGAAAATCCTAATAAACAAAAGATATATCTTACTGTCATATTAATAATTAATGACAAAAGTATGAATCTAAAATGATTTCCGATGGAATAACTTTGCCAGCTTATTGGGGCATGTTATACTATAGTTACCAAGCAAAACTATTTTAAAGGGGGTTCTCACAGATGAAGAAAACAATTCAGCAGCTGATCAATAAATCGGCCATTTGCCTGTCGGTTATCTCTTTAATGGGCATGGCTCAAGTCTCAGCTAATACTACCCATGTGGTCGAAAAGGGCGATACAATTTATAGTCTAGCTCGACAATACGGCTTATCTGAACAAGAATTGATGGCTTTAAATGGCTTAACAACTACAAATATAAATATAGGGACTCAGTTGATTGTGAGTAAAGGTGAAGAAGATAATAGCGGTAATCAAGAAGCGGCAGGATATTATGTCGTTCAAAAAGGTGATACCCTCTATTCCATTGCGAATCAATTTGGTTTATTAGTAGACCAATTGCGAGCATTAAACGGTCTCACAGGTAACTTTATAGATGTAGGTGATCGTTTAGCATTAAATGGTTCTTATACACCGGATCAACCACCGGTAGTGACTGAAGACTCAGCCACTTATGTGGTTCAAAAAGGCGATAGTCTTTATAAAATTGCGAATGCTTATGGCTTAACAGTCAGTCAGTTAAAGGCTATGAATGGACTGACTTCCGACTTCATTGATGTGGGTGACTTATTAGCAGTAGCTGACGGCGGAACCACTTCTGTGACACCGGGAGGTTCTAATCAAGGGACTAATGGCCAAGGTTCATACATTGTTAACAAAGGTGATAATCTTTCTACTATTGCTATAAGATATGGTGTGACTGTCAATCAATTAATCGCATGGAACGGATTAGTTTCAGATTTGATCTATCCGGGAGATAAGTTAGCTATAAATTCAAACGGAACGACAGAGCTAACTCAACCTAACCGACCAAGTCAACCGTCATATTCATCCAATGCTTATACAATCGTTGCGGGTGATAATTTTGACACTATTGCTCAAGCTTATGGTATGACGGGCCGTCAACTGATGGCATTTAATGGCAGGACAGATACCATGATCTATCCAGGTGAAGTGATCTATTTACCAAGTTCAGCGTCGAATTATGTACCGAGTCAACCTAATACAGGGTCTAGTACTTCAACGGCAACGGGTAATCAATCTATTGTTTCGCCAGATACATCAAATAATTCCCAACCACAAAGCGATGGCCCGGTTATTAATAACGAAAAACCACAGTCACCTAAAAAAGAACCACGTGAAGTGAATATTCGCAAGCCTAAATCTTTACAAAAAGACGAAGACAAGCTTACGGATCCAACCACTAAGGCCTTAGATCCTGATAGTATTGATTTACCTACTCACCAAGTGGCTGAAGGGGAAAAATTAGCAGATATTGCCAAGGCTAATGACATTGATGAGAAAGATCTACGCGAATGGAACGGTCTTTTAAATGATGCGATTGAAATAGGTGATATCCTTTACTTGAAAGATCCAAGTCAAGCAATTACAGTCTTTAAGCAAGCCCGTCCTTTAGAAGATGTTTATCCGATTAAGCATACCTTAATGGAAGGTGAAAGAATTCAAGATTTATTAGAAGTTTACCCAGTTACAGAAGCTCAAATTATTGAATGGAGCGAATTGGAAGAAGGTGAAGCGATTGAGGAAGGAACCGAGTTAACCCTTTCTCACCCTGATAAGGCGCCTGAATTATATACAGTAACTGAAGAAGATTCACTAGAAAGTATTGCAAGAGAGTATGATGTTCCTGTTGAAGCACTTCGTGAATGGAATGGCTTACTCGATAATGTGGTCTATATTGGTGAAGAAATAGCAGTCACTAACCCATGGGTAGACTACCATCAAGTAGCTCCTGGTGAAACACTTGAAGTCTTAGCAGAAAAATATGAAGTAAGTATTGACCAATTGAGACAGTGGAACAATTTACCAGCTGAATCAATGGTTGTAAATGGCGTTTTAATTGTATCGGATCCGAAAGCTTTTGAAGTAGAAGATCAAGACAATGATAGCGACGCTAATAGCACTGAAGAAAAAAGCGCTGAAACTGAAGAAACAAGTGCTGAATAAAAAAAGGTAACAACAAAAACATCGCAAGCCTTGGCTGCGATGTTTTTTATTAGAATAAAATTTTAAGCCTTTACGAAGAAAGACTCGACCAAGCCGCGTGTTGTCCAGAAACAGCACCCGTTGCAAAAGCGGCGGTAATATTATAACCGCCTGTATACCCATTGATGTCAATGATTTCGCCACAGAAATAGAGGCCTTTCGTTAATTTGGATTCCATGGTTTGAGGGGTGATCTCCTTCAAGTTTATTCCTCCACCCGTTACAAAACCTTTTTCAATGGGTTGACTGCCATATACAGTGAGAGGAAATGCTTTGACTTGCTTCCACAGCGCTTCTTGTATCGAATGGTTGACTTGCTTATAGGCCATCTTTTCTTGGATTCCGACTTGTTCTTGAATTAAGCGACTGAGCTTTTCAGGTAACCATGGGCGCAGAATGTTATCGACTTGTTTGTCTCTTTGTTCTTCTGCTAGAGCTTTGAGCTCTTCATAAGAAGTCCCAGGGACAAGGTCAATGGTTAAATGGGCAACTTTTGGCTGGCTTTCTTTAAGGTATAAATTAACATGGCCGGAACATCTTAAGATGGCGGGTCCTGAATAACCAAAGTGGGTAAAGATCATATCCATTTGATGGGCAACAATTGTCTTTCCATTATCATCTAAAACTTTAACATTGACGTCTCTTAATGAAATGCCTTGTAATGATTTGTCTTGAATAAAGGAATCATTGGAAAGGAGGGGAACTTCAGTGGCATAAAAATCAGTCAGACTATGACCAGCATCTTTGGCCCATTTGTAGCCATCGCCTGTTGAGCCGGTGCGAGGATAAGCCTTACCACCTGAGGCTAAGATGACTGCCTTGGCAGTATATGTCGCTTTGCTAGTACGAACGCCTCTGACTGAAGCTGTTTCCTGATTATAAAGAACTTCTTCAACGGCTTCACCGGCAATTACTTCAATGGCATAATGTCTCATCTCATTAATCAGACAGTCGCGAATAGTGCGCGCAGAATCCGTTATAGGGAACATACGCCCGTGGTCTTCTTCTTTTAATGGAATATCACGCGATTGGAAAAAGTCGACAATATCTTGAGAGTCGAATTGATCTAGGACCGAGTAGAGGAACTTACCGTTACCAGGAATATGATCAATCAGGATTTCGCGTGGTGATCGGTTGGTGACATTGCATCGTCCACCACCAGTCAGAATTAACTTGCGACCTAATTTGCTGTTTTTTTCTAAAAGTAGAACTTTGGCTCCATTAAGACCGGCATGAATGGCTGCCATCATGCCACTGGTGCCGCCGCCTATTACAATTACATCATACTGAGTCATTTTTCCCCTCCTTACTTGAGAATTCGGTCTGATTGTATCATAAGACAAAAATAAAAGGCAAAGTGTTTCCACTTGCCTTTTACTAAAAAGGATTTGCTATACAGTTGGATAGACAGGAATCTTAGCTCGTGTTGCTAATTGTTTAGCGAAATAATCGCTTAAGAAATAATCAACCATGCCGTGGATAACCGTTCCTCCACCCACTAGGACAATTAAAACGTATAAGAAGTTTTCACTAGCAGTGCTTAAACCAAACTGGGTTAGGAAGAAGACAACCGCAACTTCTGCTGCAGCATGGACAATATTGATAATGACTGAGAAAGTCCATTTGTTGCTAGTAGTTGATAGCCATTCCGGACGTTGTTGTAACATCTTAGCGCCCACATAGGCAAAGACAACATGGGAAGCTGCACGCGCTACGATAATCAATGGAAAACCTGCTAATTGAAAACCAAGGCTTGTTCCTAAACTGACTAAAACAGCGGTAAATGGGGAGATGAACATCGCCACAAAAATGGCCACATGACTAGCTAAAGTATAAGAAGCCGGTGGAATGACAATTTTTAGAGGCATAACAATAGGAATAATGATACCGATGGCAGTTAAAAGACTGGCAAAGGTTAATTGACGCGTTTTTGATAATTTTATTGTCTGTGGCATAGTGTCCTCCGATAATATGTATTTAATCTAAGCGAAGTTTAGCAGTAAACTTAACAGGTGTCAAGACAACTGTTTAAATGTATAGTATTTCTTCATCTTCTAAAACTTTTTGAATCTGATCAAATTCTTTTAATGAAGGAACTTGGATAGTATGAGAGTGAATGCCATTAGTTAAAGAGGCTAACATTTCACCATCAAAAGCGGCCATTCGGTCTAAAAAAGCTTCAAGATCTGCTTGATTATTGATATGAAGAGCGGCTGAAAGTAAACCATAGACAGGATGTTCAATTTGAACATCTAAGATCTTACCTTGATGCGCCAAAATGGTTTCTAATTCTACTCGCATTTTAGAGTCATCATGGCGGCAAACAATCACACCCGTGTAGCCTTGCCTAGAAGCATCGACATTAGAGAGTGTGGGAATTAAATATCCTTGATTGGTGGCCAAAATTTCGACCTTATAGTGGGCACGCAAGAGGGCGATATCCCCAACAATGACTTGGCGACTGACTTGATAACGACTGGCTAATTCATTGGCCGTTACCGCTTCGCTTTGTTCTTTTAAAAATGCTAAAATGGCTTGACGTCTTTCTTGGGCTTTCATAAATTCACTTCCTTTGAAAAGATTATAACATGAAGTTAAATAATAATTGATTGAAAGTAAAATAAATTTGAAGCAGTGTGAGAAAATCGCTTGACATTAAGGGTTGATAAGGAATATAATAGTGGACGGTATTGTTTACCCCACACATGAGCCCCGGAAACTCATCGTAACCGTAAACAACTAGACAAATATTGGAGGAAAACAACGTGCGTCAAACATATATGGCTAAAAAGAACGAAGTTGAACGCAACTGGGTATTATTAGATGCCACAGACATCCCTTTGGGACGCCTTTCAACTGTTGTAGCATCAATCTTACGTGGAAAAAATAAACCAACTTATACACCACACGTGGATACTGGTGATTTTGTAATTGTAATCAACGCAGAAAAAGTTGCCTTAACAGGTAAAAAAGCGACAGACAAGAAATATTATAACTACTCAGGACATCCTGGTGGAATGCGCGTCACTACAGCAGGTGAAATGCGCGATAAGAAACCTACACGCTTAATCGAACGTTCAGTAAAAGGAATGTTACCAGATAACCGTTTAGGTCGTAAACAATTCACTAAACTTTTTGTCTATGAAGGTTCAGAGCACAATCATGCGGCTCAACAACCTAAACACTTAGACATCAACACATTAATTTAAGGAGGGATTAAATGGCTACAGTACAATACTTAGGAACAGGTCGTCGTAAAAATTCATCAGCTCGTGTACGCTTAATACCAGGAACTGGCGAATTTACTGTAAATGGTAAGCCTTTGGCAGAATACATTCCATTTGCTCACTTACATGAAGTAATTAACCAACCCTTCAACGCTACAGAAACTTTAGGATCTTATGATGTTATTGTTAACGTTAAAGGTGGAGGCTTCTCTGGACAATCAGGTGCCATTCGTCACGGAATCGCACGTGCACTATTAAACGTGGATCCAGACTTCCGTCCTGCATTAAAATCAGCTGGACTTCTAACACGTGACCCTCGTATGGTAGAACGTAAGAAACCAGGTTTTAAGAAAGCGCGTAAAGCTTCACAATTCTCAAAACGTTAGGACAGTCGTTGCGAACTTGTTCGCTTACGAATGTGCTATGGGACGGAGATTCCGCAGGAATCGAGTGCCAATCATGTATTACATCAAAAATTCAAGACACTTTTCTTTATTGGAAGGTGTCTTTTTTTTGTTTTGGCTAACTTTTAGCTAACTATTCTTTTAAATTTCTATAATCCGCTTATTGGAAGAATTTAAAGAATTACATTTTATCCGAACTATAAAGCAGGAATTGAATAAAAATTAAAGGAGAATCCGGAGTGGTATAACCTTAAAATATATTTTATTATGACGATCCAGAAGAAACAGAAGAAGAACGCATTAATAATAATATGGCGAAAGAATATGGAATGCCAAAACTATCAAAGTTAAAAGGATATTATGATCCGAACAAATCGAAATATTGTACAGAAATTCAGCAACATAATGCATTATTAAGGACAGGTACTATTTATGCTCAACTTGATTTTGAACTTAAAATTATTCGCGAAATATTCCACGAAGAGGGTTACTACAACTATCAATATTAGGAGAAAATACAATGGGTAAAGCTATTAACCTATTTAGGTATATTACCGATTTTATCTATAGAGGAATCTATAAAGGATATCATAGTTGCGGTTTATCAGACGAAGGGATAAAAAATTTATACAATAAATTATAATTGAGAAAAATAGTTTTTTGTTTGATAGTGGTTATTACATCAACCCGAAAACAGACCAATTCCTTTCACTTTACACCTCGCCAGTCGGGGTGGTTTTTGGTATAGTTATATTAAAAAAAGAGGAATTGATAATATGGATGAGAAGAAATATCAATGTGAATATTATCGTGTTACAACTTTGAATGGTAATAATGAAGCTGAATTATTTGACTTGCAAAATTGGATTAATATTTTACAAATAACGAATTATCAAACGAATGTTAGAGAGTACCTTGATGACTATGTCAGAATTGAAGATATTCATTTTGATCCAGTTTTTAGATGTTGGTTTATGCAGTTTGTTAGAATTAGAAGTAAAGATGTCCCTCTGCTTTGTAAAATGGATCAAGTTTCCACCGAATTAGCTTTAGAAGAAAACCAGTTTATTGCTGAACCAATGGTGTGTCTGTACGACCCAAATTTACATTTATTAATGATACAAAAAAACAGAGATAGTGTTTCTGCGGTTGGAATAAAAAATTATATTAATGAGTTCTTACATAATATCGACATAAATTTAGATCGTGTCTTTAATAGGTCTTCTTTAAACAGAATTAGGAATGCGGAAGCCACCAAAAAAATACGAATTAGACTAGCTGAATTGGATAATTTGAATATAGAAAATGATAATTGGTGGAATACAAAAATAGGAAAAGCGATAAAAGCTGTGAGAGGAGTAAATATTCCTTATGTAGAACTCAGTTTATCAGTTGGACATTATAGAAAAAGAGAAATCGACGAGTCAGAATCAGAATATTTATTGGAAAAAATAGTTGATAACCCTGAAATGTTTGACAAAGTAGAGTATACAATTTTAGAGGAAGGGAAATCACAGCTAATAAATATTTTTTCTGACGCTATAAAAGATTCCATGACATTTAATCTCCCATCAAACGCTGTCTTAAGATTTGATGTAGTTAGCCAAGCAATGGGGGAAATATATTACGGTTATGATAATGAAAGAGGAAGAAGAGATATGCTACAAAGTATGTTGGCAATAGCTGATAGGGAGTGAGAAAAATGAAAAAAAAAGGTTTGATTGATAAGTTCGTTTTAATAGTCCCTTATTTATTTGGGTTTGCCTTTATAATATTCTGTTTAATTTATAAGCCAGTTGTTATGAAATCGGAAGGAATAGATAATTTATTCAATCACTTTATTACTTTTTCTTCTATAATTGTAGGGGTTCTTATAGCTTTGTTCAGTGTTTTAATATCCCTAGATAATACTACAATTATGAAAGAGTTAGAGAGGGTAGAAGGTGAAAAATTATTAGTTCAATTTGGAACGGAAACGTTGCTTTCGAATTTAATGCTTTTAGTATATACAGTAATGTTACAGTTTCTGGTATCAAATCAAATTTTTGAAAAATATTTAAATATTTTAATATCAATTTGCCTAGGGATTGCTATAACGACACTTGTTTCTTCGATAAGGACGACTTACTATTTTTTGATAGTTCCTTTAAACAAAAACAATAAAAGAATTAAAGAGAATTCACCTCTCACGGAAGAAGATAAAGAAAAATTACAAAAAAAATACTCAAAAAATCAAGCTTAGTTAAAATAATTAAAAAGTATAACATGAATCAAAGATACCCCAACCGGTGTCTTTTTATTATGCACTAAATAGAGGAGATTACATGGACGAAGAATTACACGATATTAATATTAAAATTTGAGTTTTTGGCTTTAAAGCAGTTTACCGCGATGGGGAGCCAGTTGTTAAGATATCTCTAATACATTTAGAAGCGACAGCTAAGATGAACGGAGAAGATGTAACCGTTGGTTTGCCGTACTCACCGGATGTAAAGATAGGCGATTTAGTTCATTGTGTTAAGGAAGCTAAACGTAGGCATGAAAAAACAATTCCAAGCTAAACTAATCCGATGGATTGCAGAAGACAATCTTATTAGGTTCTATCATTTGTCACAATGGCGTAAGGCTAGAGCGATGCAAATGAAGATAGATAACAACGAATGCCAAGTGTGTAAGGCAGAAGGTAAACACACACCTGCGGAGATGGTTCACCACATCCAACATGTAAGAGATAATCCGATGCTTGTGTTAGTGATAGAGAACTTACTTAGCTTATGTAATGTATGTCATAACAAAGAACACCCAGAGAAATTATTGTTAAACCAAAAGAAATTTACAAATGAAGAACGATGGTAGTCCCCCCTGGTCGATTTGAAATGAGGTTGAATCGGGGAACCAGACAACGGGGAGGGGGGAAGAATACGGAAAAATATTCGCGCACGCGTGAGAGGGGGGACCTCCTTAGTGACACTAAAAACAGGACTTCAAGCCGTACTGTACATATTTTCTCACGAAAAATCAACATTGATATGGAGAGCTTTTGAAAGAATATTTAACAAAAAAAAGAGTGTTAAGAATCTCAAAAATATCATTGAAAGGGTAGAAAAAGAATTACTTCTATTCTTACTAGAATAGGAAAAATACTTTCAAATGAAAACGGGGGTTGGGTGTTTGAAAGTAGGACAATAACCATTGCTTAATGGTAGTGGTTATTTTTTCTTTTTTAATATTTAGTATTATACTAAATTTAAAATAAAATCTTGTCGCTATGTATTTTAATTGGAAGCAGAATTGCAATTAAGTATAAATTTATCAATGGAAGTCTATTATGAAAAAATCAATTTTTTATTATCGAGTATTTTTGTATTGTAGGCTTGTGGGAATTCAAACAATCTTAATGATAATGAAACTACTGAGGAACCGGTTGAAGTAACTACAACCATTGAGATGAAGGATATGGAATCTAAAGCAAAAGAACTCTTTGGAGATGATATTCGTTTTGAAATAAACGAAGAAGTCTCAACTAATGAAATTGCTGAACCTCACACAGAGTATAGAATTACGTTGACGGATTTTTCTATCGCAGAAGCAAACGATCGCATTAATAGTGATCAAAGAACTGAAGAGGATCAAGATAAAATACGTGACCTCCGAGAAAAGACTAAAGAATTAGCACAAGACTTAGACAATAATTTATATGCAATTGTTACTGATTACATTATTGAAGTTGATACAATTTACCTATTGGCATATAGCCAGAAAAATAATGATATTATTCCAATTGAAGAATAAAAAACAGCCACAACTAATCCCTAGCAAGGAATCAATCGTGACTGTTTGATAAATAGAAAAGATTACCTTAAAAGAAATCTTTTCATGTATATTATATCATTTAATGATACAAACTTTCATCTCAATACAAGTTAAAACTTTACTTTTTAGAAGTATACCTATTATATGTAAAGCCGCTATATGTAAATATCGATTCTAAGCTCATTTCAGGATTAATTATGAATGGGTATAGTATGCTAAATGAGGTTAGAAGTTAAAAATTTCCCACTTTCAATATAGAAGTGAAGAATTTTTTGGTAATTAATTTAAAAAATTATTGTTCTGGATTTAACTAAAGTATATACTTTATGCATCATAAATGAGGAGGAAGATGCATGAAGTTCAAAGAAGATGTCAAAGATCTTATTAGACTATGTATCAAATTTCCAAATGACCACAAGAAGTGCCTTAGCGATGAACTATCATTACTTGAAGATATAGATTTAATCGATGAAATATATATTAGCGATTGTTTAAAAGAAATGATCGATGAAGGTAGATTAAAGTCTAAAAATACTTCAATCAATAGAAATACCATTATCTCAATCAAAGATGTTGAATTGTTAAAGAAATAACTATTTTACATTAAGAACATTTGTTCGTATAATTAACCTTAAAGGAAGTGATTATATGGGGGTAGACCGTTCTTACTTAAAGTCCAAAGCAGCAAGGGAGTATCAAGATAGGAAGATGGCCAAGTGGATGGGTTTCTTTTTATCTGAGCATACTGCAACTCTTAATAAAGAGTACAACAATGGTCAAGCAATATACCAAAGACAAAGTTCTCAAGAAAAGATGATGTTGTTGAGCCAAGCGTTTACTCAAAAGTTAGAAATAATATTTACCTACATTGACTCTAAAAAGAAAACTTCATTCATTGAGGGAGTCATTGATATTTTTGAGTTCGATAAAATAGGAGTTAAAGCAGAAGGAGCTTATCTATTTATTGAAATGGATGATTTTATAAGAATAGATCTTAAGAAACGAAATTTTGTTTAATTACTCAATAAAGTTATCGAGTAATAATTTATAAGCGTATGTTATAATATGTATGAATAAAAAAATGAGGAGGGAATACTATGAAATATGAAGAATTGTATGACAGTAGCTTTTTAAGTAATTTTGACGAAGTATACTTAAATGAAATTAAGAACTTAACTTTAGAAATAGAGGACGAAGATTACCAAATCGACTTAATTAAAATTTCTGATATTCTTGGCATAAATATTGAATATAAAATATTCTCTCACTCAGGTATGTACGACCCTTCTGAGAATATTATTTATTTAAATGAGCTTGAGCCAGAGTTCCGACAAAGATTTACTTTAGCACATGAATTAGGACATGCTGTATTGGGCCACAATATTTCATACAGAACAGAGTTGCCGGAATACATTAGTATAATTGAAAAAATGAATGAAACTAATGCAAATAAATTTGCAGCCGAACTCTTATTGCCTAAAAGATTAGTTGTACTTGCTCTGTATCACGCATACGAAATATTAGAATACAATGAAAATGAAGAAGTTTCAGAAAATCAAGTGAATGAAATAGTATACGTTACAGCTAGACTATTAAATGTATCGGAACAATCATTAAGGTTTCGGTTCAATAATCTTTCATTGTTCTCGGAGGCGATATAATTGAAATTCAATCTATATGATGAAGTTGAAACGAGATGTGACAAGATAGATTTATATAATAATTATGAAATAGATATTACATTGTTATTAGAAATCGATAATACAAGTGAATTAAGTAGACCTTATAGAATATCTAAAATCGAGTTTAAATCAGATATTCATGAATCACCACTATATAAAGATTTAGATACATTTATAAAAAAATTAAATGTACAAATCCAAGAAATTAATAATGAAAGTTCGAAGAGTTGGCAGGTGTTTTATTTATACAAAGAAATATTCCAGTTTATACAAAACAAATATAAATTTAATTATTTCAGGGGACAAAGAAAGGATTGGAAATTACTACCCGGTATCCTTAGAAAAGAAACCTCAAGTGAATTCAGGCACGAATTTGAAAGAATATATAAGAAGGTTTCAGAAGATTTTCCAGAAAAAGTAGAATATATTCCTTTCAAAAAAAATATGGAGATTACTTCTTTTAGCGAAAGAGTAAAACAGCTATCAATGTTGCAACATTATGGATTCAACACTAGTTTAATTGATTTGACAGAGAATCCATATATAGCTATGCTTTTCATGATTTCTGGATCAAATAGGGATGAACTGGATGATCCTGTTATAGATTGCTTTTCAATTAACGAAGAACATAAAATGAATAATTTGTTTGTAACTGTTAAAAAGGATAGTAGTAATCAACGAATTATTGCTCAAAAGGGAGCTTTTTTGTGTTTTGATAACTTATCAGATATAGCTGAAAGCTCCATACAAAAAATAAATAGAATACGTATAAAAATAAATATTGAGAATAAAGAAGATGAAATATTTTCTAAGTATGAAGAATTAAAAACAAAAATAACAGAAAATGAAAATGGGTTAAATACTGGCTTTAAAAATCATATGATTAAAAATATCCATATATTTGGTCAAAATCGTAGTGAATTGAATAAAGAATTCAATCGTAAAAGGATGGATGCGTTTAGATATATAAAAACAGAGCTGGGTAGAAAATTGGAAGAATTTCATTATTATGAAAAAGACTTATTTCCAGATTTTGAACAATACATAAAATATACAATGGAGAACTATGAAAATAGTAATAAGCTTCAAGTTTCTGAAACATAACAAAGATTAATTATGAAAGTGTAATTCAATGATTCAAATCACAATCACAGGGCAACGTACTAAGTTAATTTGTGGCTAACTTTCACTAAAATATTAGTTAATTTAGTTAAATGGCTAACTTTTTAGAAAATGTTAGTTAATACTAGATAAATACTTTTACTAAAATGCCGTAAAAGTAATGTTTGGCTAACACTAACAACTCCAGATAAATCAAAAACTAACAAACCAGGTCTTAAGAAAGCTCGTAAAGCTTCCCAATTTTTAAAACGTTATTAGGGAAGTCATTACGAACTTGTTCGCTTATAAATGTGCTATGGGACGGAGATTCCGCAGGAATCGAGTACCAATCATTCTTACATCAATTATTTAAGACACTTTCCTTTGTTGGAAGGTGTCTTTTTTTGTGCTTAAGGGTTTGTGATTTTCGCTAATACGCTTAAGCATATTGTTATGATTGTAAGCGTTTGATATGATAAACAGAGCTTCTGATTTTTGAATAGGTATTCGTAGAATGAGATATCTATTTTAGAGTTATGGACGATGATAAAGGGATAGATTACATTAAATGTGAGGATACCATATGAAAAAAATTTTAAGCAATAAGTTATATTTGAAGCTTCTGATTTCAGATCTTATATCAAATTTTGGCGATACACTATATTTTATCGCTCTAATGACCTATGTGACTGAGATTAAGAATAGTAATTTAGCCATCTCAATCGTAACTGTTTCAGAGAGTCTACCTATTTTATTCACAGTATTTTTTGGTATGATTGCGGATAAAACACTTAATAAAGTGGAGATGATTATCAAAACGTTATGGATACGGGTTATTTTATACCTATTAGTCGCTATAGCCATGAATTTTAGGGCATCCATTATCGTAGTGATAGTTGCTAGTGTGATTAACCTTATTTCAGATACATTGGGGCAGTTTGAAAATGGTCTTTTTTATCCTATTTCCAATCGAATAGTGAAAAAATCAGATAGGGAAGAAACCATGGCATTTAAACAAACAATAACCTCCACTATGAACATTATCAATCAGTCATTAGGGGCGTTTTTAATCACTATTTTTAGTTTTTTCCACTTAGCTATTATAAATTCAATGACCTTTGCTGCTAGTCTTATAATCATGCTCTGCCTAAAAAACCAGATTAATAAATACTACCAAGAAAAAACTTCTTCTGATAAGGTGTCACCCATTGATTTTAGAGCTGCATTTTCTGATATTAGTTCAAACCTTAGACTCGCTATTAAGCATCTATTTAGAATCAATAATATGCGAACGACTCTACTAGTTATCCCAATCCTTAATGGAAGTTTAGCGATCCTGATACCTCTAGTTGTAGTTAATCTTTCTAAAGGAACCGCACTGACTATTATCAATTCTGCCACAACCATTTCATTATTGGGAATTAGTACTGTTTCTGGGGGAATTTTAGGGGGAGCTTTGATTTTAATTAGTAATAAATTTAAGCAACTTTCTATCGCTAGCTTACTACAGATGAATTTATTGACAATTTTGCTTTCATTTATCGCATTTTACTACCAAAATATTTATTTGATAATATTTGGTTCATTTCTTTCAAGTATATTTGTTAGTGCGCTAAATCCCAAAATGGGGGCTATTATATTTAATAATATTGATGAGAAGAAATTAGCCACCACATTTGGAGGTATGGTTACTTACTTTCAGCTTGGTGAAGTCGTATCGCGATTGATGTTTTCTGCATTAGTAATTTATTTATCATATAATTCCATTGCAGTCATTTATATGATCATAATTTTAACAGCCTTCATCTATACTTTTAGTAAAGTTCAAAATCATTAAGAAATATATGGAATAAAGAATTTTTACTTGTATAAAACGAGTGCTACTTTTTGTCAATATTATCCCTATTAGTTTACTTCTAATATCTTTGCTCATCTAATTTAATAATAGTATCTTTTTTTATTTCTCTTCTTAGTTCTTTTAAAAAATCAGAGAATTCTACTCTTGCATCAGCATAAGTGAGGTTAAAAGTTTTTTCTTTTTCAGTCCATTTACTTAAATCTGACAGATTGTGTTGTATGAGTGCTTCCAAGCTGTCAATAGCTTTATAAACCTTTGCTTCAGGCGTTTCCATTTTTTCCATTTCTTGATACAGTTCAAACATTAATTTTGTGTTTTTTGATGGGAAGCTTTTAACCCATTCGTTTAATAGTTCTTTCTCAGATTGATCATCAAACTTAGTTTTGTCAAAGGTTGGTATATCACCGGTAAAGCATTTTTATTCAATTAAATATAAAGTATTTTCAAGAGATGTCTTAATATTATACGACACTATATAACATCAACTATTCTAGACACTTTCTTTGATTGGAAGGTGTTTTTTGTTTTGATCATCTTAATACTATCTCTAAATATTAGATAATGAAGAATTTTAAATGATTTTATAAACTTCCAATTTGTTATTAATATCACGCTGATGCAAAATATAGTTTGCATATGCAAATTATATATGCTATTGTTTTGTTGTGAAGGAGATGATAACTCTGAAAAATATAAAAATAAAAATGGCTAGGTTGGAAAAAAATATGACTCAGCAAGAATTAGCAGATAAAATTGGAATCACAAGACAGACTATTGGATTAATTGAAACTGGAAATTATAACCCCACCATAAAATTATGTTTAAAAATTTGTTATGCATTAAATAAGAGTTTGGATGAATTATTTTGGGAGGATAAGAATAATGAAGAATAATATTTTAGATGAAAGAATTGAATTATCGAAGATAAGCATTAAAGCAAAGGCTTTTGACTTAGTGATTAAATTCTTATTTGTTTCAATGGTTGCAGATCTATTTATCAACAAAGGCTCATGGATTCAAATCATTGATAAATTATCTATTATTTTCTTAATGTTGGCTTATGAAAGGATTGCTAACTTCTATAAGCGGAATTTTATTTCATTGCCTGAGTTACCAACGAGAACGATCAGATTGATTTCAACGATTTTATCGGCAATAGCGATTACTATACCTCTTTCTGTTAAAAATTTCTTGGAATATGGTGAGAAATATTCAGGTGTTTTGGATACCAGATTTATATGGATAGTTATAATATTCTTTATACAATTTTTGATATACTTTGGCGTATTATATTTTTTCCTAATTAAAGAAGATAAGTGGGAAATAATTTAAAGTATAGTCCGTATATGTTTCAACTTCTTTAAGAAAGAAGTTAAGAAAAGGAAAGGGATCTAACTATCAAATCAAAAGAAATGATCATGAAGTATTTAAAAATAAACAATTGGGAAGATGAATTAGAAATTATTGAACTAAAACAGCAAAATTCAGAGTATGAAGGATGCGCATTTATATTTAATGGTAATTTTTATAGAGCAAGAATGGCTAAGCTGACACCAAAGAAAAAAGGTGTATTTGTAGCAGTCTGGCAAAAAGGAATAGATGGTAAAAATGAACCCTATGAAGTGACAGATCCTAATGAAAGACTTTTAATTTGTGTTCAAGATGGGAACTTAAGAGGAATATTTGACTTTCCATCAAATATTCTAGAGAGCAAAGGCATTTATCAATCAAAAAATTCCAAAGGTAAAATGGGATTTAGATTGTATCCAAGTTGGAATCAAGCATTAAATGAAACGGCTCAAAAAAGCCAAAAGTGGCAAAATCAATATTTCACTCAACTTTAAGGCTAATAAGAAGTTACTAATTACAAGATGTCTAAAAACTAAAGGTTATGGGTAAATTTTCACTAATTTAAAAGACCTATAAAAATGCTGGCTTCAAATAAACTATCAATATTAAAGAATCACCTCATCTTCAAAGATGGGGTGATTTAATTTTTTAAAACAAGTCTTGCATTACAAGGTAGTTAAGCATATAATAAATTCGAGCTACTATGTAATACAAGATAGTGAATTCATTCTGTAAAAGGAGGGGTAATTTGTCTTCTACACAAATGTTAAAAGGAGTCATTGACGGATGTATTCTGATGATTATAAAAAATAAAGAAGTATATGGATATGAACTGGCAGAGAAATTATCCGAATATGGTTTTCATTCGATGAGTGAGGGAACGATCTATCCTTTATTAATGCGAATGAAAAGAGAAGGATTAGTATCATCGACATTAAAAAAATCTACTGCAGGTCCCAAAAGAAAATATTATTCTCTGACTGAAAAAGGCGCAGATGAATTGGAGCATTTTATTAAGCGCTGGGAGACCCTTCAAAGTAGCGTTAACAAAGTTTTGAATAGCGAGTCGTACACGGAGAGTGATAAAGGAGATGGAACAAATGGAAAATAAGATTCAACTATCGAAAGAAAGTAAGGAGTTTTTAGAAAATTTAAACGTATACTTAATTTCTAAAGGTAAGGAAACGAATGAGATTGAGGAGATAGTTAATGAGTTAGAAGATCATCTCATGCAAGCTGAAGCCCAAGGGAAGCCGATTGAGCATATCATTGGTGCGTCGCCTAAAGAGTATATGGAGTCAATAGCCAATGAAATGTCAGTGGATTACCGTTCTGCTTTCAAGTATATACTTAGCATTATTTTTGCATCTTATTCTTTCGTCATCTTACCTAATTTGATGAGAGGCGAATTTTCTTTTTCGATTCTAGAGATTATGGGTCACTTAATTATTGCTGGAGCATTTCTTGTGGCAATACTTGCTGCTTTTAGACATATTGTTCCAGCCAAATTATCCGATAAAATAAAGTATCTGGTATTTGCTGGTATTTCATTCGTGACTATAGCTGCCTATGTCGTATTATATTATGTTGATAGAATTGCTCAAACGCCAGTTATAACATTAGGACCGGCTGTCAGCATCATCATTGGTTCTATTATGGTTTTGCTTTTAATTTTATTCTCCATTTGGTCCAAAACAGCGGTTTTACTCGTAACACTTTTATTAATAACTCTACCAGAATACCTCTTGAATCTATCGCCTCTGCCCTACGAGCTAAAGCAAATTTTAACGTTGATTATTATGATAGGAGGATTTGCACTGTATGCTTGGTATGTTTTTAAAAAGGAAGAGAAAAAAACGCCTAGTTTATAAACTAGGCGTTTTAATCATTTTAATCTAAATCAATCGAAACAGGGTAATCAATATTTAAGTCAGGATCTTCTTCGTTTACCAACTTAAGTGTCATTTCTAAATCATCATCTAATTCAGGAACTTCTTCATCTTCTTCTAGGCTTTGAATTTTCAAGATGATTTCACCTTTTGAACCTGATTCAATTTCTTCTGATAAAAAGACCATTTTTTCATCGACTAAATCATCATCGATCGTAACATCTTCTGCCATGACATTCATGGTTTTATCTGTCTTGTTCTCTACTTCAAAGACGAACTCATAATAGTCCCCAAAATTCTCATCATCTTTTTCATTGACTTCGACGTATTTGATGAAGAAGTCTTTGTCATCAGTAATAATAAATTCTTCGTCTTCACCAGTTAACTCTTTCAATTCGTCTAGCTTATCTTTCAGTTCCTCTTTGAGATCTTTAATTTCGATTCTCAACTCTTCAATCTTTTCTTCATCTTGAGCGGAGACAGTCACTCCACCCAGCATCATCATACTTGTCAATAGCACTAAACTTTTCTTCATTAATGACTCCTCCTTATGATTTTAATAGTTTTATTTCTTGTCTATATATTAACCATAACATCACCAAAGACTTGCTTCAAATGAATGGCTTACCTATATTGGCTGTTTAATAAATCTTGGTGAATTTAAGCTGTATTTTGAATCGCAGCTATCTAAAATTTTGTTTTTATAGGAAGGCAATCATGTTCTTTGTGCAATCTTTTTATATTTGCAGACTTCATGGTATCTTATATAAAGTAAAATAAGATACATTTACTCACATCATTAGATGTGAAAGAATGTATCACCACTTTAAAAATAACGAGTATATAATAAATCTAGGGGGTAATTAAATGTTTGGGAACAAAATAAAAAAATTACGAGAAAAAAACAGTTTAACTCAAAAGCAATTGGCAGATAATTTATCCGTTTCAAGAAGTGCTGTTTCTAAATGGGAAACAGATACCAGTTATCCAGATATCGCTACCCTCATCAAAATATCTGAGGACTTTGAAGTAAGCTTAGATTATTTACTTAAGGAGGATGAAGTAATGGTTGATCAATTAAATGAAGAAATGACTAAAGGGAGAATGCTTTTAAAGTGGTATATTGAATTACCTTTATTTGTGATAGCATTTTTTGGCATCACTTTCATTTTGAATCGTCTTTTTGCATTGAAATTTAATATTGTAAGTGAAATTATCTCGGCGCTAATTTTCTATGGAGTCTATAAATGGTTAAATAGAAAAGATTTCTCTAAAGAATAGGGTTAAACCAACATTATTTAATAAAATTTTGCGTCCCAAAAATAGGACAAATTATTTTGCGAAAACTATTAAAAATCTTTGATAGTTTATTGAAACGGGTCCTTCAATTGACTATAATTAATTTACAAATTTAAAATTTTGATCAATTTGTGTTAAGTTGGTTCAATGCCAATGAGAATAATGTTTTCTTATATATGTATGAATATTTTTTCCTTATATCGAAAGAATTGTTCAGTACAAATATTTTATTCAAACAAATTAATCAAGCGAGAATTATAAAAGGAGTAAACAATGGCGGATAAAAAAATGACCTATTCACTAAAAAGAACAATCTGGTTTTTAAGCGTGATTATTTTTGTAAAGATTGTGGATCAATTGATTAAGGGCACTCCCTTTGAATTTTCATGGACATTACTTGCAGTCTATTTATTCTTTTCAGTGGTAGCTGGAATTAGGTGGGAGAAAGCACAAGTTTCAAAAACAAATTAAATAGAATTTTTTAAAATACCCAGCCGTTATAATTGGCTGGGTATTTTAAGCTATAAAAACAATCTTAAAAAGTGTTATTAGATACTTTAAAGGTTTTTTATTGTTTATTTTTTAGTTTTAATATTTTTTGAAGAAAAAACAATAACATTGCTAAATATTATGGACACAGTTGCCCAAAGGAGAAATTTCCAATTGTTTGTCAGTAGAGAGAAAACTAAAAATGTAAAAAATAGTAAAAGGGAAATGATTACCGAAATCTTTTCTTGTTTATTCATAATCCATCCTCCTGAAAGTGCTACGTCATTTGCAAATAAGGACTCTAGGTATTCTTTATTGAGTTCGACCAATTATAGCATACCCTTGATTTTATTGGGTGTTTTCTTCCACCATGATGACAATCTGATTAGATTTTAAGCTATCTGGCAAATCACCATCAATTTTAATTTTTTCTAAATCCTCAAATTCTATCTTCCCATATGTGAAATAGGCGCCTGTTTTTGAGGGTATGTTAAAATCTTCGCTATAATTTGTTTTTTTGATAGTTGATTCATTTGCTAATAGTTTAATATCTTCTAGTTTTTTGAGGTCGTTTTTCTTTGCTAGGATATAAAAGGTGCCAGACATCGGCTCATCCAGTTCATTTTCTTCTCCCAGACGAGTGTATATACGGTGCATTGCTAAAATATCTTCAATAGAGTGATTTTTCCCACCCACTATACTACAACCACAAAGAAAAATAACAGAAATTAAAAGTAATAGCTTCTTTACCATACTTATCAGCCTCCTAATTTTGTTATAAAGACTATCTACAATAGAAAATATCATACCTATTTATGATAAGCTTATGACTTTAGGCTGATTTTTTCAAGATAAATAATTAAAAATAATAAATAAAAAAATCTTATTATTCTTACCCCTAGTCTAGATAATCGCAGAAATTTACGGTATCCTTAGAAGAATGAATTAAATGAGAATGATTTTAAATAGATATTAAATAGGGTGATTAAATGTATAAGAAAATAGCGGCTAGTCTGACAGTTTTTTTAGCTTTTGCTTTGATTATATATATAGCTTACAATGCTAACAATAAGGATGAATCAAAGCTTTCAATAATTGAATTAAGTGCTCGAAAGAATAAATCGCCTGAATCTTATCGCAAAAAACTATTAGAATTATATGAAACTCAACCCATAACTGAAGAAGGAGTGATTGAAGAAAGAGCATTAAAAGATGTCAGTCTCGATGAGTATAATACAAAAATAGAGGATATTTTAACTGAAATAACCGATCAATCTCTCAAAGCATCGATTCAGTCTTTAGCCGCTTTTGATCGTCCTATTCTTGAATTAAATCAAGAAATAAATTCCTTAAAGACCATGTTGGAAAACACTACAGAATATATATCGGGTATCTTAGTTAAAGTCCATAAGATTGATGATAAATTAGCAGCCTTAAATTTATCACGATCATATAAAGATTTAACTAACACCTATCAAAAATGGAGTAAACAAATTCAAGAACAAGCCACACCAGTACCTGATCGGGTATATGGAGATCCGGATTTAGGGAAGTTTTTAAATACTACAACTGACTCAGATGAGCGGAATAACCAAGCAACTTCTTCTCACTTTGTCGTTTTAACTTTTGATGATGGGCCTAATCCTTATACCACTCCTCAAATTCTGGATATACTTAAGGCCCACAATGTAAAAGCAACTTTCTTTGTCTTAGGCCAAAACGCTGAACAGTATCCTGAAATTATCAAACGTATTCATGATGAAGGACATATAGTAGGTAACCATTCCTACAGTCACCGAAATTATACTTTAATCAGTGACGCAGATATTCTATATGAATTGAACCATACCAACGAAATTATTGAAAATGTTACCCATGATCCAGTGAGATACTACCGCATGCCTTATGGCGCAGGTGGCCAACGTGAAATGCAGTTGACTCAGATGACTCCGGTTTTATGGAATGTTGATTCAGAAGATTGGAAGAGTCGTAATGAACAAGCGATTATAAATCGAGTAGTTGCAACCTTATTACCGAGTCCAGTAATCTTAATGCACGACATCTATCAAGAATCAGCTAATTCATTAGGAGCAGTCATTGAAAACGTCCAAGCTAATGGCTATCAGTTCGTGCGAATGGATGAAATGATGTAATTATTTAAAATGCTTTATAATTAAAAATGCCTAACTAGAATTCAAATCTAGTTAGGCATTTTTTGTTTTTTCAAATAGATAGGTTTATTTTTAACGATCGAAGATTATAACTATTCAATCATAATCTATTTATAAAAATAATATGCTATATAAAATGATTAAGTAATATTCGAGTGTTATAATAAATCCATAAAGCGTTTACAAAAAATTTTAGGGAGGTATTTTATGAAGAAGTTTTTCGCAAGCATTGTTGCTATGTTATCAGCAGGGATGCTATTGGCCCAACCAGTAGCTGCCTGTACGGGTGTTTATGTCGGTAAGGATCTAACAGAAGATGGTTCAGTTATTTTCGGCCGAACAGAAGATTTAGAACAAAGCCATAATAAGACTTTTGTTGTGATTGAAGCGACGGAAAATGAAGAAGGCGCCAAGTTAGTGGATGAGTATACCAAGTTTGAATTTGAACTACCAGCCCAATCTTACAAGTATTTTGCTGTGCCAGATACGACTCCTGAGTGGGGCTTATATTATGAAGCCGGTTATAATGAGTATGGTGTAGCCATGGATGCTACCACTACTACTTATACCAATGACGAAGTATTAGCGGTGGACCCTTTAGTTGAAAATGGCCTTTCTGAAGGAATCATGACGACTGTCGTTTTAGGCCACGTAAAAACAGCTCGTGAAGGTGTGGAGTTGTTAGCATCAATTATTGATGAAAAAGGTTCTTCTGAAGGTAATGGTTTAATTATTGCGGATAAGAATGAAACTTGGTATATGGAAATTTTATCTGGACACCAATATGCAGCTATGAAATTACCAGATGATATGTTTGCTGTTTTTCCTAACTCATTCTTCTTAGAAACAGTCGATGTTAATGACAGTGATAATGTCATTGCGTCAGCTGACTTAATCAAAACAGCAGAAGAAGCAGGCACTTACGTAGAAGAAGAAGGTATGATTCGTGTAGCAGATTCTTATGCTGCTGAAATCGATCCAGGTTCTGTATCAAGATATTGGTCTGGTGTAAAAGCCTTAGATCCAGATGCAGAAGTCTCTTTAGATGACACAGAATTCCCATTCTTACACTCGACCGATAAAATAATCACATTGGATCAAGTGATGAGCTTACAACGTAATCGTTTAGAAGATACAGATTATGTTCCAGCTGATAATATTGCTTCAGCAACAGGTGGACAAGTTGAAGAAGCAACTGAAGCCACAGAAGATGAAGAAGTAGAAGTTACCGAGGGCGAAGAAACAGAGGCTATAGAAGGTGAAGAAGCCGAATCCACAGAAGGCGAAGAATCTGAAGTCACAGAAGGTGAAGAAGCCGAAACCACAGAAGGTGAAGAAGCCGAATCCACAGAAGGCGAAGGAGCCGAATCAACAGAAGGTGAAGAAGCCGAAACCACAGAAGGTGAAGAAACCGAAGCCACAGAAGGTGAAGAAACTGAAGAACCACAAATGCCAGAAAATGCTTTATATCCAATTGGTAATAAAAACACCATGGAGGCACATATCTTCCAAATTTATGAAGATATGCCAGACCAAGTACCTGGAATTATGTGGTTAGCGATGGGCTCACCTACCGTTTCTCCTTACTTACCATACTTTGGTAATATCAATGATACAATTTCAGCTTATCAGGTTGAAACGAATGAATATGACCCAGAATCATTCTACTGGGCTGTAGACAATTTATTAGCTGCCATGTTAGCAGATGAAGAGTTCTTGAAACCAGAAATTAGAGAAAAAATCTTAGCCATTGAAAAAGCTGGTAAAGATAAATATGAAGAATTGCGACAAGAATTAATCACCATGTACGCTGAAGATCCTGAAGCAGCTGCAGAGTGGATTACTGAACAGACCATGCAATTAGCTCAAGATGCTTTTGATCAGATCAAAGATATTGAAGCAGAATATACTAAATAAATAATAAAAGAATTTTGATACTCAATGCGAAATTGTCCTCGAAAGTTTGCTTTAATCAGACTTTTGAGGACATTTTTATAGATATCTTGTAAGAAAGGGAATAAAATATGGATCGCTATCAAGCTGTGGAAGAAAAATTAAAGGAATTAGGAATCTCATTCCAAATAGTAGATCACGAACCTGCTTTAACTACTGAGCAAGCTGACGCTTTTATTGAAGGGATAGAGGGAGTTCGGACTAAAACAATGTTTTTAACGAATAGGAAAAAGACAGAATTTTATCTCTTAATCATGAACGATCAAAAACAATTAGATATGGACCAGTTGAAAGAATTAATCCATGCTAATAAAGTTCGCATGGCTTCAGCAGAATCTTTAAAAGAAAAAATGCAATTATCTTCTGGTGTGGTTTCGCCATTTGGTTTGTTGTTTAATGAGGAGAAGGATATTAAAGTTTATTTTGATTATGAAATTATGGGCCAAGACCGTATGAGCTTCCATCCCAATACTAATGAGAAGACTATTTTTATCGAGACACAGGATTTGCTGAAATTTATTGAAGCGATTGGGTTTGAATATGAGATTCTAAAGTTCTAGATCAAAAAGGTCCAGCGAAAGAATAATTGATGAGTAACTTTAGCGTCGGGGTTGATTTGAAGATTGATTCTATCATTTTAGATAGTCTAATCTAAAAAAATCTATATATTTTTTATCTTAAATTTTTATTGTAAAGGGTTATAAATTAAACACAATCAATATATAATTGAAATAATAAATGTTAACCTTTAAAAATTTATTAGGAGTGAGTAAGGATGAAATTTGGGAATGTGAGAGTCAGAGTATTCAAGCTTATTTTTGCAGTATTGTTGTTATTGAATTTATCTTCTATTCAATTAAATGTTCATGCTGAGGAACAAGTTGTGAGTATTCAAGGAACTGAGATTAAGTTGCCTGAGGACTATGAAAAAGTTAGAGAAGAAGATCCACTGATTTTCCAAAAAAACAATGCCTTCTTAATGATACTTATTTCTGATATTAAAGAGAGCGAACCTGAAATTGAAGATATTAATGATGATATTAAGAATAATGTTTTTGAGGGTTTTGAAGAGTCAGCAGAAGAAAATAATATTAAATTATTTTGGAAAAACACTATAGCTAATAAAGACTCCAGCTTAAATGGAACCCTGTATAATGCAACAATGTATATAAATTCTGAAGAAAATTTATCGGTATTTAATCTATATTTTGATGAAACAAAAAGTATTAGCCTAATAGTGTTTGGACTTGAAGATGAAATAGAAGACATTGAGGAAGTGGCTAAAGAAGTCTATGAGTTAAACGGCTTTGAAGTGGATGAAAAACTTATTCGTTCAGAAGAAGATGCGTTGAAAGAAGAAAATTCTTATATCAAGAATTCTGCTGAAGGTAAATTTAAAGAGAGCGATTATGAATATGCGTATGTTCAAGACTTTCCACACGGAGAATATGAAATATATTATTTGTTTAATACAAAAGAAAAAACAGTGACCAGTTTCATGACTGACGAACCAACTTCTATCTCTATTGCAGAATACACAGGAGATTTTAATAACGGGGTTAAATTTGAACTAGATGGGCTTCCTATGTCAGGGCATTTTAACTATTGGGACAGTCCAGCAAAGTTTGTAATTTATGAAAATGGCATAAAATTAGACAAGCTTAATCCTTATCCTGTTGGTATTTTGGTGGATATGTTAAATAGATATAATTAGTCAATGAAGTACAATTTAAGTAAGAAAATCACTATGGCTTGAAAAATCTTTAATCTCTATATTAGCTATTATACTAATGCTAATGATTTATTGAATTTTGTAGAAATAAGTTTGTTTTGCAATCAATATAAAATAGCTGGAGGACCCTACTGATGAAATATCTTAAACTCCTTTTAATTATATTAGGCATATTAGCCATAACAGTAATAATAATGAATTATTTACCTTCTAAATTGCGTACTACTTATCAAAAAAATCAGCAAGAACACTTCTTTAGTCACAAGGAGGAAAATCAAGCACCTTTCACTCTTGCTGACTTAGCCGGATTTCCCCAACCAATCGTGAACTATATTCAAAAAATGGGTTATCTAGGTAAAGCTAGGATGAACGGCATGCAGCTGTTCTTTAAAGAAGCTGATTTTTATTTAGACCAAGAAAAACCCAAAATGACGATTGACTATTATGTCACTGAAAGCAGCCTTAACCCTAAAAGAATAGCCTATATTGATAGCCAACTCTACTTTTTAAAATTTAATGGTTATGATGTTTTCTTAAATCAACAGTCAAGGATGCAAGGAGAGTTATTGAATCAAATCAACCTTTTTAAGCAAGAAGGTGAAGACTTAAGAAAAGGAGGGCTATTGACCTATCTTTCGGAAGTTTTCTTAATGCCTAGTGCAATTTTTAATGAAGCTATTAGCTTTAAAGAGCTTGACAGTGAAAGAGTTTTAGCGACCATTTCTATAGATGGTTATGACCTACAAGGTGTATTTGAATTTAACCAAGAAGGAGAAATGGTTCGCTTTACGACCGATCAAAGACCTCACGTCGAGGCAGATGGTAAGGTTCACCAGCGGACTTGGGTGGCAGAATGCCTTGATTATCAAGTTAATAACCAAGGTGTTAAAATACCGACACGCTTTGTCGCTAGTTGGATGATTGATGGTAAAAAGTTTGACTATTTTGATGGAAAAATCTCTGAAATTCAATATTATTAATAGCTTCTTTTTTGATAGGCTCAATATGAGAATAATAATTAAGTTGAGTAAAAGGAGTGTATCCATGGAAATAAGAATACTGAAAGAAGCAGATATGCAAGCAGTTATGACCATGAAAGAGGCTATTCAGGCGGATAAAGAAGCTTTAAAATTATATTCGGAAGGAAAAACAGATATCCCCTTGAGAAGTAATATTGATGTAGAAGCATTTGAGGGACAAAACTTGTACATGCCAGGCCTAGCTGGTTCGGCTGCAGGCATTAAAATTGTCTCCGTCTATCCAAATAATATTCAAAAAGGTATTACTTCTGTGCCGGCGACTATGGTTATGTTAAATGAAGAGACAGGAGAAGTCTCAGCTTTAATGGATGGTACCTATCTAACAAGGTTACGAACCGGAGCTGTGGTAGGAGCAGCGACCGATCTCTTAGCTAATAAAGAGGCTTCAGTCTTTGCTTTGTTTGGGACAGGAGGACAGGCCCAGCATCAATTGGAGGCCATTTTGACAGTGCGTCCCATTAAAGAGGTGCGTGTCTTTGACATTGATCAAGAGCGTGCGAGTGAGTTTGCACAAAAAATGATGGATTTATTCGCTGAGAAGTTTGATGTGAAAATTGTAGCAGTTGCTTCACCTAAGGAAGCCGTCAAGGATGCTGATATTATTACCACGGTAACGACAGCCAAAACTCCTGTTTTTGATAGTGAAGACCTTAAAAAAGGGGTACACATTAATGGCGTAGGATCTTACACACCTGAAATGCAAGAACTGCCAGCAGAAATTTTCGCTAAAGCGGGTAAAATTTATTTAGATACCGAAGACGGTGTTTTGAATGAGTCGGGGGACTTAATTAACCCACTTAAAGAGGGAATTATCCAGAAAGAAGATATTACTGGTGAATTGGGTCAACTAGTGGCAGCTAAGACAGCTGGCCGTCAATCGGAAGATGAACTGACTATCTTTAAGACAACAGGCTCTGCCGTTCTAGATATTGTCGTTGGCAAAGCAATCTATAAAAAGGCTATTGAAATAAATAAAGGACAAGTCATTGAGATGTAAAGCTGAGAGCTTTTTATCATATTTTTAAGAGGATAGTCAACGTATAGGCTTCTATTTTTATAGTTAGAATGTAACAGATAAAGCATACGAAAAAAGACCCCAATTATTTTATCAATGGAAGAAAGCTATCAAGTGATATAAATAATTAGGGATGTTATATATTGGTGACTCCATCAATTTTTAACGGTGTTCTGCATAATATTGAATGGCATCACAGGCATATTGAGCGGTGCCTGGTCCAAACTGATCTATGTTTTGAGTGAAGCGTTGATCAGCCACGTAACCTTTGCCGATAGCCGCAAAGACACTTAAGGAACAATCGAACGAATAGGTGTTGATTATTTCATATAAGACGTGAATCTGTGCCTGCACTTGACTATCCTTAAAAGGAACATTATTTTTCAAATGGTCAGCAAGTGATTGAAAGACTGTGTTCATCTGTGAAACCATTTCTTCTTCATGTCCTTGCATCCGTTGAAAGGAGTTCTCAATTACTTTTTCTCCAAATTTTTCAGCCGCCTCTTGTTTAAAACAGGCAGAATTCTCCCAATTAAACCCTTTAAATTTATCTTCACTTGACATGTGTAATTCTCCTTTCTGAACCTTAATGGTTTTTTCAAGCGTGTCTATTATTGTAAGCAGCTTGTTTTTTTCTTCTTTTAACGAAGTGAGTTGTTGTTCTAAAATAACAATTGAAGGCATACCTAAGGCTAAAAATTCTTTGATTTTGGACAACTTAAACCCAAGAAATTTATAGGAAAGAATGATTTGAAGTCGTTCTAAATCTTTATCGTCATAAGATCGATACCCTTTGTCATTTTTATTAGGGATTAATAAACCTATCTCATCGTAATAATGGAGCGTACGTACAGAAACTCCGGATATTTCCGCCACCTCTTTGATTGAATACATAAACAACCTCCTTACACTTTCTACTTTAAGGGATGACGTTAGGTGAGAGTCAAGTAATTTCTTGAAATATTTTTAAATAAGATGTCATTCTGATTTTGTATAAAAAAAGAAAAGATGGGTAATGGGAAATTAAATTGATATAATAAACAAGTAAAATTATTACGAAAGTAGGCCTCTAAATGAATCTACCAGCCATTAATTTTGAGGAATTGAATTTCTTTACTATTCTTTTTCGGTCGATCTTAGCGATGTTAATCAGTGGGATGATTGGTTTTGAACGGGGGTTAAAGAATCACCCAGCTGGAATGCGAACCTATATTTTAGTTTGCGTGACTTCAGCCATGGTCATGATGACCAACCAGTTTGCGGCTGAATTTTTTGAAGGCGCTGATCCGACTCGGATGGGGTCTCAAGTCGTTAGTGGGATCGGTTTCTTAGGTGCCGGTATGATTTTAGTTACTAATCGTGACAAAATCAAAGGCTTAACCACGGCTGCTGGTTTATGGTCTTCTGCTTGTATTGGCTTAGCTATTGGGATTGGCTTTTATGAAGTAGCGATTGTGGTAGGAATTATATTATTAATTACCCTCACCGTTCTTCAAAGGGTTGAAAGTTCTTTAAGGAAAAAGGCGCCTTGGACAACCGTTTTCATTCAAGCTAAGGATGTTGAAAGTTTTAATGAGGTTCTTCATTTTATCGAAGCCTCATTAATTAATATTTCCTTCATCAAACCGTTAGCAAACAACAGTAACCAATTAGACTATTTAGTGCGTATGGTGATACCGAATGAAGTGAATATAGAAAAGTTTTTTAAAGAAATAAATCAAGTTTCTGGTATTCGTGTCTACGAATCAGAAGATGAATATAATTAAAAAGAATAAAAAGCTAGCTCACGGTTATTTCATGAGCTAGCTTTTTATTAATAATTTTTATTTAGCTTGATTAAGTGTTCTTAAACTATTGAGAACTGCGAGAATTGTCACTCCAACATCGGCTACAATGGCCATCCACATGGATGAATAACCGAATGTGGCAAGGACTAAGAAGAGAACCTTCACACCGAGTGCGAATAAAATATTCTGTTGGGCAATGTGTAAAGTTTTTTGAGCAATTTTTATCGCGCGAGGAAGTTTAGCTAAGGAATCATTCATAATGACAATATCTGCTGATTCAATGGCGGCATCAGACCCCATAGCTCCCATGGCAATGCCAATATCTGCCCGGGCAAGGGCAGGGGCGTCGTTGATACCATCTCCTATAAAGGCAACTTTGGAAGCTTTATTATTGGGAGCTGATTGTTGAACATTGGTTAAAATGGTTTCTAACTCGGTCATTTTCTCTTGAGGGAGTAAGTTACCCTTGGCTTGGTCAATGCCTACTAGATCAGCGATTTCATCAACAGTTGCTTGATTATCACCTGAAAGTAATATCGTAGATGAGATACCTAATTGATGTAATTCTTTTAAGGCAGATTTTGAATCGGTCTTCATTTGGTCTTTAATTAAGACATAGCCTTGGTATTCTTGATCGATACTGAGATAGACAACAGTGGCTGCTGTTTTTAATGAAGGAACCGAAATCTGATGTTGATCCATCAAATCCTTATTACCTGTTAAGAGAGACTGACCATCTACAACCCCTTTTAATCCTTTACCGCTAATTGTTTCCACGCTTTGAACACGCTTAGGATCTAGCGATTGACCGTAAGCTTCTTGAATAGAAAGGGCAATTGGATGATGCGATTGGCTTTCTAAGTGGGCCAATTTTTCTAGAAATTGACCTTTGCTTAAATACAAAGTATGGACTTGATCGATAGCAAAATTTCCTTGAGTAATGGTTCCTGTTTTATCTAAGACCAATATTTTAACTTTGGTTAGGGTTTCAAGGAAGTTGCCTCCCTTGATCATAATTCCTTCGCGAGCAGCCGCTCCAATCCCACCATAAAAACTCATTGGAACAGAAATAACTAAGGCACATGGACAGGAAATCACTAAGAATTGTAAAGCACGGTAAAAACTGTTAGACCATGTAATCCCATTGAAAAAGAAAGGAGGTAAAATAGCTAGCAAAACGGCTAAGCCCACTACAATGGGGGTGTATATACGAGAAAAGCGTGTAATAAACTTCTCAGTGGCTGCTTTTTTCGAGGAGGCGTTTTCGACTAAATCTATAATTTGACTGACTGTCGAATGTTGGAAAGTCTTAGTAACTTTAACAGTTAGCTGCGAACTTAAGTTAATCGATCCTGAATAAATAGTGTCGTCTACTGTTAGAGTTTGGGGCAGTGATTCGCCGGTGATGGCCGAATGATCTACTTGAGAGTGTCCGTCAATAATTTGACCATCTAAAGGGACCTTATCACCAACAGCCACTACAAATTCTTGACCTTCTAATAAGTTTCGTGGATCGACTTTGCTTAAAGAACCATCGCTTTGTTTAACACGAGCGAAGTCTGGACGGATAGCCATTAAGGATTGAATAGACTGACGCGATTGTTCCACTGCTCGGTCTTGGAACCATTCGCCAATCGAATAAAATAACATGACAGCAACAGCTTCTGGATATTCACCGATGGCAAAAGCACCTAGAGTGGCGATGGTCATCAAGAAGTTTTCTTCTAACCAATCTTTATTTTTAATCTTATTCCAGGTCGTTTTAAGTACTTCTTGGCCGATGAATAGGTAAGTTAAGGCAAAGTAAGTGACTAAAAGCCATTGCGAAGATATTGAGTTGGTTAATAAGAATCCGAACAAAAAGAGGGGAATCGTAATCAGAATGCGCCAACCTTCTTGGTCGATAACTTTTTTATCACTATTACTGGATGCAAGCTCGGGTCTTTGATAACCATCCATATCAAAGAGCGGAATCAAGGCAACTCCCTCTTCAATCTCTTGAACAATTTTTTCCCAACTGTTCACTAGAGGAGGATTGACTTCTTGATCGGTTTCGATGGTTAATTGTCCTTGAGCAAAATTTACAATGGCTTCAACATTATCCAAATGATTTAATCGTGTTTCAATTTTTTGGGCACAATTCGCACAATTTAAGTCTTGCATTTTAAATTTATAGCTCATGCTTCAAGCTCCTTTCCTTCAGCGGCATGTTCTAAAGCATTCTTATAGAGTATGCTCACGTGATCATCAGCAATGGAATAATAAACCACTCGTCCCTCTTTGCGCTTTTTAACTAGATTTAGTTTGAAAAGATAGGCTAATTGGTGAGAGGTAGCTGATTTAGACATACCAATCAGATGGCCTAAGTCACATACGCATAACTCAGTTTGTAATAAAAACCATAATATTTTTGCGCGAGTCGGTTCTGCTAAGGCTTTAAAAAGTTTAACCAACGTTTCAAATTGATCGGCATTAAGTGGGGTTTTTTGTGCGTTTTGAATAGCTTCAGGATGGATCGCATTTTCTTGGCAAGTATCCATTAAAA
This sequence comes from Facklamia sp. 7083-14-GEN3, assembly GCF_024742075.1. GTDB lineage: Bacteria > Bacillota > Bacilli > Lactobacillales > Aerococcaceae > Facklamia. Next base: position 84,473 of record NZ_JANSGD010000003.1, read on the forward strand.
AACCTACTTTCTTTATTTAAATGGTAAGGATTATTGTTTATAGTTGAATGAATGTTCAACTATCTCACCGATAATATACCACTGAGGGAAGCCTAAGTCAATTTGATACCTTCTGAATATGGGGCTTTGTTACAATAGGAATGAATATAGAATAAGGAATGTGTTTATATGACGAACGTTTCCATTGAAAAACTTTATAAATACCTGCTAAAGGAAATAGGACCCAGTGGCTGGTGGCCGGCTGATTCCAAGCTAGAAATTATCTTAGGAGCTATTTTAGTTCAAAATACTAATTGGGCCAACGCTGATAAAGCCCTGAAACAATTAAAAAAGCAGACAGATTTAGACCCTCATCGAATACTGGCTTTAGAGAAAAGTCGTCTGCAAGAACTCATCTATTCAGCTGGCTTTTATAAAAATAAGGCGCTGACTATTCAAGCTGTTTTTGAGTGGTTTCAGCTTCAGCATTGGGATTATCAACAAATAGCTAAAAAATATGATCTGAATTTAAGAAAAGAATTACTCAAGCTGCGAGGAGTAGGTCAAGAAACAGCAGATGTTTTATTAGTCTATATTTTTGACCAAGTCGCTTTTATTGCAGATGCCTATGCACGCAAGATATTTTCATATTTAGATCAAAGAGATTATAAAAACTATGGTGAACTTCAGCAAGAAATTCAGATGCCTGAATCTTTTACTTATTTAGAGGCACAAGATTTACATGGCTTGATTGATAACTTTGGTAAAAGATATTTGAAAGACTCACAGGCTATGGAAGAATTAAAAGCAACGCTAAAAGACTAAGTGGGGTTTACTAAGGATGCGATTTAAACGTAAAATTTAAGGCAAAATATTCGGTTCTTAGTGACAAATAGATTATACTTAATAAAAAAGGAGTGGTGAAATGAAAGTCAAAAAGTGGTTACTAATGGCAGCACCCCTTGTTGGTGGATCGATTGTAGGTGGTTTGACTGCCGGAAATGCTAAATCGGATTATGAAAATTATAAACAACCCCCCTTAGCTCCGCCTAAACAAACCTTTGGAATCGTATGGCCCTTGCTTTATACCATGATGGGTGTAGCAAGAGGAATCATCCAAGATACTAAAAACAATGATGCAGCGGTTTTAGCTTACCGCACTCAGCTTGGGCTAAATTATTTATGGTCCTTACTATATTTCAAATTTAAGTTTAGAGGGACAGCTTTAATCGAAAGTTTTGGTTTATTTGCAGCGGTTTTAGTAACGACCATTAAGTTTTACCAGAAAAAGCCTAAGGCAGGTCTATTATTATTGCCTTATCTAATATGGTGTGGTTTTGCTTCTTACTTAAATGGAGGGACACTCTATTTAAACCGTGATCGCGCATCCTATTCTAATGATTAGAAAGGAAGCTTCTGATGAGACTATGGCATCAAGATCTAATTGCTTTGCTACCTAGACAACAATTATTGGGTCAACACCGTGAATGTTGTGCACTAAGAGGGAAGGGGTGGGGAAAGCCCCATGCTACTGTGAATTATGTGTTTAACTATCCTCCTTATAAGTTATATCAATACCATCTATTAGTGATGGAGGAGATGCTTAAAAGAGGCTATCAACCTGATGAGAAGTGGATGAATCCTAATTATCGTGGGAAAGCAGCTTTAGACTATGATAACTTGGAAGAAATGCCTTTAGACTATCCAATTTATTTTGAACATGACGAAGAATATCTGCAAGAATGTCTCGACAATTTAAAAGCTAAAGGCATCGTCCTTTAGGTTAAATAGTTTTTCACCCCTCAAAGAACCCCAGGCTCTTTGAGGGCTTTTATATTTTTAAACACTCAGTCTATTCAGTGGCTCTAAATTATCCTACAATTGGAAGGTAAAAGAAAAGGAGAGGAACAATGAAGGTAGCAGTTTATTGCGGTGCTTCTAGAGGGAACAATCCAATCTACCGTCAAGCAGCGATTGAATTGGGGGAGTGGCTAGCGTTAAATAACCATTCACTAATATATGGTGGGGGAAAAACTGGATTAATGGGTGATTTAGCGAATGCCGTTCTTGAAAAAGGTGGTAAGGTCATAGGTGTTATGCCAAAATTTCTGCTTGAAACCGAGATTGGTCATCAAGGATTGACAGATTTTGTGGTGGTTGAAACGATGGCTCAGCGTAAACAAAAGATGTTGGATTTATCAGACCTTTGTATCGCCTTACCAGGAGGTCCTGGTACCCTAGAAGAAATTATTGAAGCTATCTCTTGGCATCGAGTCGGTCAAAGCTCTAATCCCTGTCTTTTTATGAATATCAATGGTTATTACAATGGGGTGCAAAAATTCTATCAGCAGATGGTTGAAGAAGGTTTTTTGCGAGCAAGTGATTATCAACGGATTGGTTTTTTGACCCATATGGATAAAATCAATCCCTTTTTAAAGCAAATTTACCAAATAGACCAATCTAAGTCGTAAAATTGGCTCTAAAATCAGTCTCTAGTACAAGTTCTTAATCAGATCTTGATGCTAAACTAATTTTATTACTTACAATTAAGGAGATTAATATTATGAAAAATAAACATTCTTTAAAAATAGCACTACTATTAGTTATGTTCATGGCTTTAGCCGGTTGTCAAACCATTGGTGAATTTGTATCGGGTTTTAAGCAAGACTTTATCGGTTTAACCATGACGGTGCAAACCTATGATGAACAAGCGCAGATTATCGATTCCATGACAGGAAAATCTGTTTCGATTGAGCGTGATAAAGAATTTGATTCGCAAACCGCTGAGGGATCAACTAAAGCCGATTCACAAGTTTTAGATATTCAGATTGGTGGGCACACCTTATCCCACGTAGGGTCATCTTTAATTGCAGCTGAAAAGGGTCTTAATGATTTGACCATGGATGTCGATAATCGTTTAGACTTATATGATACTAGGTCCAACCTACCCTTTATTTCTCGCTTACAAGATAATATTGGTCAGACCTTCTTCGGTAAAAAGAAAACGATTATGGTCCGTAGTCAAAATGGAACGCCATTAGCAGTCTATTCAGGCAATAAAGTGTCTTACTTTAAAACAGATGTGCCCAAGTCGACAGGGCTTCTAATCGATGGCAAATATCTCTTTATCTATCGTTGTGATTACACGATTTATGATAATGAGTTATTAGAAAATAACTAGATAGAGTCAACATTCAAATTTAAAAGAGCCATCCCCCAAAAAGGGAATGGCTCTTTTTATGCTTTCCAACCACGCGCATGTTTCATTTCTTGTCCTTGATCATCATATTTTTTTCGCTTACCCGTCAAGTGGTCCATCTCGATAGCATAGATTTGCACATAGTCTAAGGCAGTATTGATGGCCTTATCGACTAATGCATAATGTTGAGGCACATATTTTTTGCCAATTATACGTAAGGCTGTGCGCAGTTCTTTTTCGCTAGTGACTTTTCGAATCTTTCCATATACAATGGCTGACTCAAATTCAGTAGTGAAAACGGTGCGGGCTAGGGTTCCCCATGACTTTGGATCATCAGCAATTGCTTCGATTTCACTTTCACTATATAGATTAGGAACTTGAACTTGTCCGACAAAGGTAACGCAGACTTGCATGCCGTCCTCAATCAATTCAACTTTTTTACCAGCTTTAGCGCTGTGAAAGTATAAAGTTTGATTATTACGAACGATTGAGAGGGGGATGGCATAGGGATAAGGTTGATCAGGGAGGCTAAGAACACCATATTGGGAATGATCAATGACTGTCTCAGCGAAATCTTTGGGCATAGCACGGTCTTGCCGGCGCATGGCTTGATAAATGTCTGACATAATAACCCTTCTTTCTATAAGAGGCAACAGATAAAAGTATTTTTATAAGAAAACATCAGGTACAAGGACCTGATGTTTATATATTTTAAAGATAGTTTATAAATCTTTGAATAGGGTGTCAACAATCTCTTGATTACTTATATTGTGAATGAGATCTTGTGGATAGTGCTTTTCAAAATGATCTTGCACGGCTTTTTTATTGAAGCTAATGCCTTTTAAGGACTCTTCCACTTCACTCAAATCATGCGCACTAAAGAAGTCGCCTTCAAAAAGTAAAGATTGTATCACACCTTTTTCAACTTGGCAGTGCAGTTTGAGTAAACCACCGGCTAAAACCGCTTCATTGACTAAAGAGAACTGAGGGTTGCGACCGAAAACCCAGTCCCAAGATTCAAACTTTTCTTGTTTGATTTTTTGGATGGCTTGTTCATCTTCTTCACTTAGTTGGAAGTAGTTCGGTTGATCACCTAAAATTTCTTTGACCAAAGCGTCTTTAAAGGTTTTTGCATCCCAACCATCCGGACAGTAATTCTTGATATTAGTAGTACGATCCTTAACAGACTTAATTCCTTTAGAGATCAACTTGTGTTTAGCAGGGTTCAGATAACGGGCCATAGCAGACAAGTTGCTATCAAATAATAGAGAACCATGATGCAAAGTGTAGTCTCCTTTGAAGCATTGAGCATTACCCGAAATTTTTTTGCCATGTATGGCTAAGTCATTGCGACTGTTCATTTCAGCCGGAATCGCTAAATTATTCAAGGAGTGTATGATGGACTGCATAAAGCGCTGAAAATCAATATCTTCATGTCGCTTATCTCCTTGAGGGCGCGGTGAAATAAAGCTATATTGCCAGCCACCTTGGTCGGTGAAGATAGTACCGCCCCCTGTATTACGTCGTGTAATGGTGACGTGATCTTTTTCAAGTTCTGGTAAGTTCAATTCGACATATGCATTCTGGTAATTTCCCAGCATGACTGTAAAATCGGTTTGCCAGATCATGAAGAGTTCTTCTTTTAAAGCTTTTTGGGTCATTAAATATTCTTCTAAGGCAAAGTAATAGTTAGGATCGAGTGAATCAGTCGGTAAATATAACATGGGTCTTTATGCTTCCTCTTTGGCTAATTGAGCCACTAAGCTGTTTTCAGCATCAAAGTTATGGTCAACACCGACGGCATCTAAAGATTCATGTGCCTTGTAAGAGCTTCTTACTTGTGGTCCGGAGGCTACGAATTTGAAGCCTTTTTTCATTCCCATTTTATTGTATTTACCAAATTGCTCTAAGGAAATATATTCTTCAAGCTTGTAATGTTTAGGAGAAGGTTGTAAATATTGGCCAATGGTGAAGAAATCGACACCCGCTGCCAGGCTGTCATCCATGGCTTGGGCAACTTCTTCTTTGGTTTCACCTAAACCAAGCATTACGCCTGTTTTTGTGTAAATATGAGGCGCTTTGTCTTTAATATATTTTAAGACTTCAAGTGAGCGTTCATAGGTTGCGCGGTGACGAATTCTAGGAGACAAGCGTTCCACTGTTTCAATATTGTGATTGATAATTTCGGGATTGGCTTCAATCACTGTATCAAGGCTGTTTTTATTGCCAAGGAAATCAGGGATTAACACTTCGATAGTAGTATCCGGACATTTTTCTTTGACGGCGCGGATAGTGCGAGCAAACTGTTCAGCTCCTCCATCTTCTAAGTCGTCGCGAGCCACAGAAGTAACTACCACATGACGAAGGCCTAGTGTTTTACATGCATCCGCTAAGTTGTCAGGCTCATTGATGTTCACTTCTTCCATGTTTCCTGTTAGAATATCGCAAAAACGGCAAGCTCTTGAGCAGTGACTTCCTAAAATCATGAAGGTAGCCGTACCGTTTTTGTAACACTCCCCAAGATTAGGGCAAGTGGCTTCGGCACAAACTGTATTAAGTTGTAGGCTAGAAAGTAAGTTGTTTACTTGATCGACGGATTCATTATCAAAGCGGATACGTGGTTTTACTTGGGTCGATGAAGAGGCAGTTATTTTCATTTAGTCTTCCTCGCTTTCTTCAATAGTAGCAATTAAATCACCAGCAGTTACTTCGTTACCTAGTTCTTGATGGATAGCCAGTATTTTTCCTGAGAAAGGTGCCTCAATCTCATGAACAGCTTTATCTGTTTCCACCGAATATAAAACTTCACCTTTTTGAATGCTTTCGCCAACCTCTGTGGTCCATTCAATAATGACCCCTGACAATACTTTTGAACTTAATTTTGGAAATACAATTTCTTTCTTCAAAATGAATCCTCCAATCAATTAATTTAAAGTTATTTCCTAGGAAATCTCTACGCTCCATTGTAGACATTTCGTTAAAAATGTTCAATACTTTTCACAAAAATTTAATCTAATTCTTACCCTTTAACACAAGTGGATAAAACCTATTATAAAGCTATTTTCTTAATGGTATTAGAGAAGTTCGTGAAAATAATAATAACTTCTGAGCTTTAGATTGTGATAAAACATTCAATAATTTAAACTTGATAATCTATTATAAAATGTGATAAAAATTTATTTTGTGAATGTCTACTTGTGGAATGGTTAAGAATGTTCTATTCTTAATGGAAGATAGAGTGAGATAAGGAAGGGTGCGCATGATAGAAAGTTTAAAATTATATTTTGAAGATCAAAAATCTTGGTGGGTATTTGTATATAACGTTATCTTTGCTTTTGTTTTAGCGGTGCTTGTTATGTTAATGGACGGGCGTTATTGGGGAGATTTAGATGCGCTACCGAGTGTGATGTTAACCAGTCAAAACTTTGCGCAAATGATATTAAGTTCTTTAGCTGGGTCTCTGTTTGCTGTGGCGACTTTTACTTTTGCGACTATGTTGAGTGTGATGTCTTACTATGCTTCTAGTTTTGGGCCACGTACAATTGAAAATTTTCTTTTTCGTAAATCGTCGACTCAAACTTTGGGCATTTATTTAGGCGGTTTTGTTTACTGTTTAGTTTCTTTATTTTTTATGCGTGAATCTCAAGGGGAGTATTTAGTGATGTCAGGTACAGTGGCTTTAATGTACGGGATCACAAGTGTTTTATATTTTATTCGCTTTGTTTTTGATATCTCACAATCTGTTCAACATAATCAGGTCATCAAAGGTTTATTTGAAAGAGCATCAAAGATTATCTCAGAAAACAAAGAGATTTTTGAAGACGCAGAATTCGTGGATCAGTTGCCCTCTATAAAAGGTGCAGCGAGTCAGAGTGTTCAATCTTTGAAACAAGGCTATCTAGATTTTATCGATATTGACCGCTTATTTGATTTAGCAAAAGAATGTAAGTGTGTAATTGTGTTAAAGGTTAGAAATGGTGATTTTGTCGGTAAAGGAGCTGTTTTAGCTGAGGCATATTCTTTGAAGAAACAAAAAGATTGGGAAAAGTTTGAAGAAAAATTAAATCGGTCTTTTATTTTTCAACACGAGCCTTCTTCTATGTACAATCCTGATTTTGCTCTTTCCAAGTTAACGGATATTGCTTTGCGGAGTGCCTCCCCCTCTATAAACGACCCCAACACCATTAGTCATGTTTTTCGTTACCAGTCCATTTTATTAGGGGAATTAGGGCAGGCTCCGGCCAGGTATGCAGTTTATTTAGAAGAAATAGAATTATCTTCGTCACAAACGCTAGAAGTAGGAGTTTGTTATGATTTTTGCCCGTTCCAAAAAATTCTATTTCAAAATTTTGGTCAATTGGTTCAATACATTAATCAAGACGCTTATTTAATACGTGATTTGTATGAAGCCTTATATTTTATTGGCCTCAATTCTTCTCATAAACATCAAGAAGTTATCAAAGGATTTATGACTTACTTATCAAATAAAATAAGCAGTCATTTTGAGTCCGAATATGACCAAAGAATGTTTAGTGAAGTGATGGAGCGTATTTCTATGTTAAGACCTGCGGAAAATGAGGAATAAAGGTGTAAAAAAGTACTTTAATTTGTTAGACTGTTTGTGTGAGCAAAGACTTAAGTTTCTTTAATTAGGCCGATCACATCCAATAGCTTTATTAGCTTTTAATGTGCGATAAACATTATTTTTTTAAAAATGGTACTGTTTGTCAAAAAAAAGCACAAAGGCGTTGAAAACGCTTAAATAATCAGCTAATATAGATTCTATAAGAGTAATTATTAGTGATTTATAATATGGAGGGTGACGAATGAGTAAAAAAACTATTATGTTGGTATGTGGTACGGGAATGTCTACAACCATGTTGGTTAATAAGATGAATAATATTGTTAAGTCCGAAGAGTTGGATTATGAGATTATCTCATCTTCGATCCAAGAAATGGAGGATTATGTTAATAATGAAAATATTGATGTCTTATTATTAGGACCGCAGGTGTCATATTTATCAGAAGGTTTGTCGAAACGTTATGCTCCAAAGAAAATCGTTGTTGATAGTATTGATAAAAATGATTACGGTTTAGCTAACGGTAGAAAAGTGTTGTCTCAAGCAGAATCACTTTTAGACTAAAATGAGAGCAGAGGAAGTACAAGAAATTGCCATGCTAATGATTGCCAACGGAGGCGATGCGCGTAGTCAATCAATGGAGGCTATTCGTTTTGCTAAAGAAGGCGATTTTGATTTGGCACAGCAGAAGTTTGCATTAGCTCAGGAGTCTATCCTAACTGCTCATCAATTACAGACAAAGTTGTTAGTAGGCGAAGCTCAAGGGAAGAGTTCGGAATTATCTTTATTAATGATTCATGCCCAAGACCACCTAATGAATGCAATGACTGTTAATGACATGGCAAAAGAAATCGTCGACTTATATCAATTAATCCAACCGATTCATAAAAATATTAAATAAATAATTATTAAATCCTTCTTATGTTATTTAAGAAGGATTTTTTCTGTTTAAGAAGAGAAGTATTGTCGGCCTTATATTGAAGCTATCAACGATAATTGATAAAATAAAAGATATGAAAATGATAGGAGTGGTTAGATGTTATCTGAATCAATTGGGAAACTAAAAAGACACTATGGCTATTTTATGGGAGTTATCCTTATAACATTTGCAGGGACTTTATTAATTGACAGAATTCTCGGTATGTTTTCTCCGGTTAATAATCAAATAAATCAACTTATTGCGAATGCCAATGAAACGATGACACCGGATCAATTAGCTCAATTAAGTCAAGATGTTTTTAAAGCACAATATACAGGTGTAGGAGGCTTAATAGCCTTAATCACTATGATATTATCGGCTTTCCTACGCATTATGCAAAAAAGATCTTATTTTCAAAAGCTAAATTTTCCTGAAATGCGAATAGCAGATTCAGCTTTCTTTCATACCTCTCCTGTAAAAATCATTACACTTCCGATCAAGTCATTTTTTGCCAATGTCTTGGGTTGGATCGCTGGGTTCTTATTATTAACTGTTTCTGGCTTGATAATTTTTCAACTAAGCCAATATGGGAATACGGCTAGCTTAGTTTCTGTTTTGATATTTATGTTGTTGGCATTGGTCTTAAGCGTGTTTTTAGTGCCTATTTCTTATCTAATAGCTTATGATGTGGAAGGTAAGTATAATTTTTGGGCAACTTTTACTAAAAGTTTGTCTGTCGCTAAAAATAATTTTGGCCGAATGGCAAAAAGCTTAATAGTGATTCTTTTAATCTTTATTGCCTTTTTTATTTTGATAGGTCTTCTAGGCTTCGTTATAATAGATGGACTTGGTATTATTGTTACAGTAGGTTTATTGGTGTTTCTAGCAATCATTGTTTTAATTTTCTGGGTAGGGCCTCTAGTGGAAGTATATATGGTTCAAACCTTAAATCATATTTTTAATAGAGAGTATTAATCTATAGGTTTTCTTAAGTAGAAAAAGGAGTGGTTAGATGTTATCTGAATCAATTGGGAAACTAAAAAGACATTATGGATATTTTATTGGTATAATGGCTATTACTTTTGTAGGTTCAATTTTGGTGGATCAGATTTTAGGCTTGATAGCTCCTTTTAAGAACCCTACAGAAGAAATAGCGGGGATGATTAACGCAAATACATCTCCTGATCAAATGATGCTCATGGTTAATGATATGTTTTCTAGTAAATATACAGGGATAGGTGGTATTATCACGCTTATTTCATTGATGATAACTAGTTATTTGAATATTATGCAAAGTCGATCTTATTTCCAAAAGTTGAATTTTCCAGAGATGCGAATTGTTGACTCTGCATTCTTTCATACATCACCATTAAAAATTATCACACTCCCACTTAAGTCTTTCTTCGCTAGACTATTAGGAAGAATTACGAAAGCTATTGTGATTGGAATCGTTGGCTTTTTAATGATTAATCAAATTTTAGAATTAAGCATGGATGCGCTTTTTGCTGCCCTAATATTGATTGGTGTAATTGTCTTGATTATGGATGTTTTTTTAATTTCTATTCCTTATCTAATTGCATATGATGTGGAAGGTAAATATAATTTTTGGTCAACCTTGACTAAGAGTATTTCGATAGGAAAGCGCCACTTTGGACGCATCTTAAAAACTTTATTTGTAAAATTCATGATGATTTTTATTGTTTTAATTTTACTATCTGTATTAATATACTTATTATCAAATAGCATAGGCCCAATTATCGCAGGTGGTTGGTTTGGATTAATTGTCTTCCTCATTCTTGTTTTGTGGGTAGGGCCTTTAGTTGAAGTATATATGGCTCAAACTTTAAATCATATTTTTAATAGAGAGTATTAAATTGAGGTTTATCTGAAGGAGAAAAAGATGAATATTGAAAAAATAATGGAAATATTACAAAATGATATGAAAGTGGCTGTGCTAGCAACGGTTGACGAAGAAAATAAACCGCATGCGCGACATGTCCACGTCGGGTTAGCGAATGATAAAGGAATTTTTTTCATGACTAACCCTAAGACAAATCTTTACCAGCAACTTCAAGCTAATAAAGCTGTTGCAATGACAGCTATGAAGGAAGAAGATTATCTGATCCAGGTGATTCGGATTGAAGGGCAGGTAAGGGAATTAGGTAAAGAAAAATTAACGGAAATTTTAGGTAATAATCCTTATGTTGAAATGGTATATCCTGATCAAGCGGATCAAGCGGGTGCTCAGGTGTTTCAAATATATGAAGGTAAAGGCTTCTACCATTCAATGACTCAAGGCCATAAGTATGAGTTCGAAATTGGTGGTCACTTAAATAAAATATAAAGTTTTAGCCCTTTGAAAATGTAGCTCTTACATTTTCAAAGGGCTTAACCATATTTTCGATTAAAAATAAAATCGAAAAAATTTCACATCTAAAATCAAAGATAGACGGAGGTATGCTTATTAGAGCAAAAAATCTTTCAAATCTATGGTTTCTATTATACAGCTGCTTAATAATCGCTTTATGTTATTTAATCAGCTGTTAATCCTAACAAATGCTTTAAAAGATTCTCGATTACGCTAGCGATTATAAAGATAAGCCAAGAAATTGCCCAAGCACCACTCATAAACGACCAGACAAAATAAATGACAGTGACTAATGGCCAGTATATATCATCAAATATTTTATCGGCTTTTTTAAGCCGCTCTTTTTGGTAAATTTCTTGAGAGCTAGGCTGTGATGAGAGACCGGATTCTAGTAATTTTTTATAGGTAGATCGATTTCCTCCTAAGTAGATGAAGAGGAAGACAGCACTGGCAACACAAACTAAGAATCCTGAAAGGGTTAAATCAGCTATCCCTTCTGCTACGTTTAAGCTGTCTAAAATGCCAATAGGGATAATGGGCAGAAGAATTAGAGCCGTACCTGCAATAAACCCATAAGTGGCAACTTTCTCTTGGTTTTTCAAATCGCTTTTCAATTGTATTTCTAACATACCAGATAATCGATAGTCACCCTTAGTTAGGTTTTTTGGCTTGCCTTTAAATTGCCTGGCTGTTATATATAGACCGATAGCAATTATGATAGAAAGAATAATGCTGCTAATACCGAGGATATCTGTTATTGTGCTGTTTTCACCCAAGATGCTTTGAAAAGTCAAAAAAATTGATGAGGAAGCAATCATTAAGAAGGTGCCAAGAGCTGTTAATAAATTGGACTTAGTATTGTTTGTAATAAAAGTATTGATTTCTTCTTTTGTGAGTAAGGGATAGTGTGGGAGGTTATTTTTATCTTGTGTTTTTAATTGATAAGCATCAATCAGTTCCTCAAAACTGCCAAATTCGGTAATAACTTTCCCAACGGCTTCATGCTCACTCAGATCGGAATCAATCAGGTCTTGGTATTTGTCTTCCATATTTGCCAAGATTTCTGCTTTAAGTCGAAGCGTTTCTTCATTGACTTCGATCTTATTGAACATAGAATCAAGATAGGTCTTTAGTACATCCATAATTAAGCTCCTTTAATAATATTTTCCACGATTTCTTTGACTAATGCCCATTCTTCGACTTTACCTTGTAAGACTTCTTTCCCTTTTTGAGTTAATCGATAATAGGTTCTCGGACGGCCATTTGTCTTCTGGCCGGGATAGTCTTCGATTAATCCTTCTTTTTTTAAACGATTAAAAACGGAGTAAAGAGTCGTTTCTTTCATAATGTATTTTTCATTGGATAAAAGAGAAATTGTTTTGCCAATTTCATAACCATAGGAATCACTCTCATTTAAAATAGCTAGGACGAAAAGGTCGTTATATCCTCTAAAAATGTCACTATTTGTCAATGAATCACCTCACTCTTTTTACTGCATCTGATAAAGTAATTAAATTATAAAGTAATTACTACGGCAGATAAAGTAGTTTTTAAAAAATCAGACCATAGTCCGAGGTAGATAGTGAGGACACAACTAAAATAAGCGTCTGTCGATAATTTTATCGAGAGACGCTTTGAGTTTATGATTTTTGCTTTGATTTAAAATAGAAATTAAGCTTTAAATAGTAATTGGTGTAATTTCAATGGTTCAATGTATTGGCCGTCTTTATAGACACGCATATTGCCACCGGAGATTTCATCAATTAAGACAACTTCGTCGTTGTTTTGTAAAGTACCAAATTCAAACTTAATATCATAAAGATCAAGACCATGAGTTTTTAATTCATCAGATACAATGGTCGTGATTTGACGAGTAAGCTCAACGGTGCGGTCTACTTGTTCAGCTGATAAAATATCAAGAATGACTAAACCATCTTTAGTAATCGGTGGATCTTGACGGTCATCATCTTTGATTGTGAACTCAACGTATTGTGGAAGGTCACTGCCTTCTTCAATATAATCACCATAGCGACGGAAGAAAGAACCCACTGCTTTTTGACGGCAAATCACTTCTAATCCTTTACCGAACACTTTAGCAGGCTTAACCTCCATTGTACGTTCATCAAGGTTTGCATTAACAAAGTGTGTTGAGATTCCAGCCTGATGGATTTTATCAAAGAAAAATTGAGACATTTCTAAACCAGCACGACCAACGCCTTCAATCGATAGGCCAACAGAGTTCGCCCCAGGGTCAAAGACACCGTTTTCTCCAGTGACATCGTCTTTAAATTTTAAGAGGTAATTTCCATTTTCTAAGGAGTAGACGTCTTTTGTTTTGCCTTTATAAACTAATTGCAATTTCAACACCCTTTCTTATTAACATGCGTTAATTTTAGCACACCCCCATCTTTAAGAGTACGAAAAGTTAGATGAATAAAAGAAATTTAAGCTAAACGTTCGGAAAAAAATACGAACAAATTTTCTGGTCTAGGATGTGACCTGTGTTATAATGAAGTGAATAGTTTTCTAATGGATAGAAAGAAGAGGGATTAATTTGAGTAAAGATAAAATTACCATTAAGGGTGCAAGGACCCATAATTTAAAGAATATAAATATAGAAATACCACGTGATCAGTTAGTCGTAGTAACTGGTTTATCGGGGTCTGGCAAGTCTTCACTAGCCTTTGACACCTTATACGCAGAAGGCCAAAGAAGGTATGTAGAAAGTTTGTCAGCTTATGCGCGTCAATTTTTAGGCCAAATGGATAAACCTGAAGTCGACTCGATCGAAGGCTTGAGTCCTGCCATCTCCATTGATCAAAAGACAACTAGTAAAAACCCGCGTTCAACTGTAGGTACGGCTACTGAAATAAACGATTTTTTACGTTTACTTTATGCAAGAGTCGGAACTCCTTATTGTCCTCGTCACAATTTACCCATTGTTAAGCAATCTGTTGAACAGATGGTCGATCGCTTATTGGAATTGCCAGATCGTAGTAAAATTCAAATACTTTCACCACTTGTAAGAAATCAAAAAGGACAACATAAAAAAGTGCTGGATCAAGTAGCTAAAGAAGGTTATGTTCGTGTACGAGTGGATGGTGAAATATTTGATTTAACTGAAGTTCCCGAACTTTCAAAAAAAGCGAGTCATACAATTGAAATTGTAGTTGACCGTATAGTAATTAAAGAAGGTATTCGCTCACGACTTTACGACTCCGTTGAAACGGCGGTGAATGCTTCTAAGGGTTATTTAGTAGTCGATGTGATTGATGGAGAGGAACTCTACTTTAATGAGCATTATTCTTGTCCATACTGTGATTTTTCTATTGAAGAATTAGAACCAAGACTTTTTTCTTTTAATGCACCTTTTGGTTCTTGCCCGGCTTGTGATGGTTTAGGTGCTCGTTTAACGCCTGATGAAGAATTAATCATTCCTGATCCAACTTTAACGTTGAGTGAAGGAGCCTTTTTACCTTGGGGCAAAGAAGGTTCAGGCTATTATGCGTCTATGTTAGAACAATTTGCTAAAGCTTACGGTATCCCAATGGACCTTCCATATGAAGAATTGACAAAAGACCAACAAGAAGCACTCAAATATGGTCAGCCTAACTTTCACTTTAAATTTACTTTTGAACCGATGCACGGAGGTAAGAAACGAACTGTTGATCAGACATTTGAAGGAATCTTTAACAATGTTGAAAGGCGCTATAATCAAACAGGTTCAGACTATATGCGGGATGTTTTGCGTAATTATTTGCAAGAGTTAGAATGTCCAACTTGTAAAGGTCAACGCTTGAATGAAAAAGCTTTAAGTGTAAGAGTGGCTGATAAGAATATTGCCCAAGTGACAGAATTGTCCATTGATTTGGCAAAAAAACATTTTGAAAGTTTACAATTTGATGAACATGATCTGATGATTGCTCAACCGATTATGAAAGAAATAAATGACCGTTTGACTTTTTTAGATAACGTGGGATTGGATTATTTGACGCTCGATCGAATTGCGGGTTCACTGTCTGGAGGTGAAGCTCAACGGATTCGTTTAGCTACGCAAATTGGTTCGCGCCTAAGCGGCGTGCTTTATATACTGGATGAACCTTCAATCGGCTTGCATCAAAGAGATAATGATCGCTTAATTCATTCATTAATGGAGATGCGTGATTTAGGGAATACTTTGATTGTTGTTGAGCACGATGAAGAGACCATGTTAGCAGCTGACTATCTAATCGATATAGGTCCTGGAGCAGGCGATCAAGGGGGACAAATTGTAGCTGCTGGAACTCCCCAACAAGTGATGGATAACCCCGACTCTCTCACTGGTAAATACCTAAGGGGTGAGAAAGGGATTGTTGTACCTAAAAAACGTAGACAGGAAGATTTAGGTTGGATTGAGGTCAAGGGTGCTCGTGAAAATAATTTGAAAGACATCGATGTTGCCTTTCCAATTGGACGTTTAACTTGTGTGACCGGCGTTTCTGGCTCTGGGAAATCGTCTTTAGTGAATCGCATCTTAAAAGTTGCCTTAGCTAAGCGGTTAACTTCTACTCAGGAAAGACCTGGTAAATTTAAAGAAATCAGTGGGTACGAAGAGTTAGAAAAAGTGATTGAAATTGACCAAAGTCCGATTGGGCGAACTCCAAGGTCTAACCCGGCAACTTATACTTCTGTTTTTGATGATATTCGTGCATTGTTTGCCAATACTAACGATGCTAAAATTCGAGGGTATAGTAAAGGGAGATTTTCTTTTAATGTCAAGGGTGGACGTTGTGAATCTTGTGGTGGAGCAGGTATTAAGAAAATTGAAATGCACTTTTTACCGGATGTTTACGTTCCATGTGATGTCTGTCATGGCGCTCGTTACAATTCAGAAACACTGGAAATTAAATTTAAAGGACAATCGATAAGTGATGTTTTAAATATGACGGTCGATGAAGCGGTGGAATTTTTTGATGCGCATCCAAAGATAGCGCGTAAAATGAAAACAATGCAAGATGTTGGTTTGGGTTACATTCAGTTGGGACAATCAGCAACTACTTTATCTGGTGGCGAGGCTCAGCGAATGAAACTAGCCGCTGAACTTCATCGTGTTTCCAATGGTAAAACACTTTATATTTTGGATGAACCGACCACAGGATTACATGTCCATGATATTGTTAAATTAATGAATGTCATTAACCGTTTAGTAGATGCTGGTAACACGGTCGTTATTATTGAACATAATCTTGATGTGATTAAAACAGCGGACTATATTATTGATATGGGGCCCGAAGGTGGTAGTCACGGAGGGCAAGTAGTAGCTGTCGGCACTCCAGAAGAAATTGCAAAAAAACGCAAGAGTCATACCGGCAAATTTTTAAAAGACATTTTGAAGCGAGATAAAGACAAGGACTTTCAATTATAAAGAGCATAGGCTGGGAAATTAAGTCTTCCGGCCTATGTTTTTTTTATGATAATCGCTATTATGAGAATAGGAATCAGACAATGATTTCTTATAAAAAAATATCAGCCTAGGGACCTATGATTAAATGGTAGCTAATCAGCATAATAGAAGATGAAGAGGGTCAGTATAAATTAGGAGGATCATTATGAACGAGAAAGAAAGAATTATCGAATTAGTTCGACAAAAAATTATATCTATGGATGAAGCGTTAAGATTACTGGAAGCAGGAGGTACAGCAAAAGATTCATTAGAATCTACTGAAGATAGCGCTAAGACAAATGAAATTAAAATTGAAGGTAAAACAGTGGTTAAAGATGACCTCAACCGCATAGTCCGCTCAATGGTAAATCAAGCAGTGAATGCAGGTACAAGTGTAGTGAAAGAAGTTGCTCAAGCAAGCAATCAAGTCGTTAGAGAGGTCAATGATTCGCTGGAAAACCGTAAAGAAACAAATGACAGACCTTCTTTTAAAAAACAGACCAGTAATCAAGTGGAACAAGCTTCTTATCAAGCAAAGGCTGAGGCTTTTGAAACTAAAGGGCAGGCCATTCAGCAAGAAATTGAGGATGTAAATGAGCGACTTCATCAATTTAATGAGGAAAAGATCATTATTCAACAGCGTTTGAGAGAACTAGAAATTCTGGCTGAAATTGAAGAATTGACTGCTGAAATGAAAGAACAAGTCAAAGATTTGACATTGCAAGAAGGATCAATCGACAGTGAAATTGATCGATTAGAACAGCAAGTCGAAGGACTTTATGATCAACAAGAAAATTTATATGAAGAATGTAAAGAAAATCAACAAGCTGACCCAGAATTTAAACGTTTTATTTCTAATTCTACTCAGGTTCTTTCTGAGCAAGCGCATCAATTTAAAGAAGAAGCGAGCAGAGAAGGGAAACGCCTCGGAAAACAAGTGAAGGATCTGATAAAATCCTCACTCAATAATTTCACCACTAAAGATGTTAATGTATCTTTCAATGTGCCTTGGATCAAGAGTCAAACCTTAGACCATACTTTCACTTTTGATGGAGAAGCTTTAACAGCGATTGATTTTAATGTGTTAAATGGTGATTTACAAGTGGAGTTCCATGAAGGCGACGATATTTTAGTAGAGGCTTCTATTAAATTTATCGGTGGACAAGAAAAGCTAACGGTTGACTTGTTCAAAGAAAGAGTTACCATAACTACAATTGAGAATAAATTAGTTTTTCATGTAGATGCTATGAATTTAGCTATGGATGCCAAGATTAAATTGCCTCATAAGCTATATCATTCAATCATTTTGAATACTCTCAATGGGGATATAAGAGTCAAACAAATGGAAGCAGATAATTTAATCATTTCTAGTAAGCGAGGGGATATTCATCTTGCTGATACTAAGGTAGACGAAGTGAATATTGACACTAAATTAGGAGATATAAAACTTAAAAACATCTCTACCGATATATTAGGATTGAACTTAGTCAATGGTGATGTAAAAATCAAAAACTCTACCATTCAAACAACCAGTCTTAAAAACATTAATGGAGACTTCCGGATTGTCGGACCAGTGGGCAATATTAAAGCCAACACGGTTAATGGAGATTGTTACATTACTAAAAAAGATATCGAACCAGCTAATATTTCGCTTTCAGCTGTTCATGGTGACCTTAAAATCAGCCTGTTAAAAGAACAAGCATTCACCGCACAAGGTAAACTATCTGAAGGTGAAGTAAAATATAGAATGTCAGGATTAGACCGTGAGGAAATAATTGATGATGGTAAGTCATTCATTCTCAAGCGTCCAGGGCAGTTAGATAGTCCAGAAGTTCAAATAGATGCAAGCATTACTTTCGGGGATGTTTACCTGAAAGATGGCGATTCTGAGACAGGAAAGGAAGATGTATAATGCAACGATTAACACGCTCATCATCTGATCGCCGTATTTTCGGTGTTTGCGGTGGAATAGCAGAATATTTTAATATTGATTCGACACTTGTGCGCTTAATTTTTCTTATTGCTATGTTTTCAGGAGGAGTAGGTTTCTTTCCTTACGTTTTAATGGCAATCATTATTCCCTATGATTATCAAGTGGGAAAACCAACTATGCATCGTAAAGAAAAGAAATATCCAGGATCTAATTCTAGCCAGGTGATCAAAGATATCACTCCTAAAGATGATGATAACTGGAGTGATTTTTAATTAAGATTACAATATAAAGTAAAAAAATCACATAAGCGAAAGAAATACTCGATTTCGGGGTTTTTCTTCGCTTTTTTTTAATCTTTAAGAGATATAATTTATACTACATAATAAAATTTGGTTTCTATTTTTGAAACAGTTAACCTCTTTACGATTTAGCATAAATGTTATATTTATGCTAAATTTTTTCTTCTAAATTAATTAGGGTTTTAATAAACAATCATCTATTCAGTTTTATTGTTTAAAATAAAATTAAAAAAATAAACTATTTAATAGTCCGCAATCTACAGTGATTATAATCGTTATCTGCCCTCTTAAAATTTGATATAATAAAGTATCATGTAAAGGAGTCTTCCTATGCTTTTGAACCGTTTTCGCTATACCTTCATTTTTTGTGGGCTTATTCAGTACCTTTTGCTTCAGCAAACAAGCCTGAATTGGCTAAATATATCCTTCATGCTAATCTGGATTATTTTGTTACAACTAGGCTGGTTCGTTGCTCAATCGACTAAGTTTCGCAGTATATTATTATTTTTTGCCATGACGTTTGGTATGGGGTTGTCTTATTACAATCATCAACTCTACGTTTTCATACTGATGTTAAATTTAGGGGAAGCAGCATTAAAATATTCGGACAGATATTTTTATGTTACCTCAGTTTTACTAGTAAGTAATGCTGGTATATTAACTTATCTTTATCCCTTCAATTCGAATGTAGTAATGAGCTTGCTATTGTTAGTGACGAGTATTATCTTTTGGCAAATTCGACCTATGATTCAAGAATATTATCGACTTAAAGAGGATTATTATCATCATGAAAAAGAACGCCAAGAACAAATAGAATCAACTAAGCATTTAATGAATCATATTCAGACGATGAAAGACGTATATATTTTAAATGAACGTAACCGTATTTCGCGTGATATTCATGATTCAATCGGTCATGTTTTGTCTACAATTATCATCCAGTTAGGTGCTATTAGCAGTTTGACCCAAACAACTCAGCCTCAAGTTTCAAAGATGAGTCAAGAACTTCGCGAATTTTCATCAAAAGGTTTGCAAGATATTCGCCAAATCGTTCATCAAATGAAACCAGTTGAATTTCAACGGGTAGGATTTTTGGTTAGAATTGAAGAGATGTTAAAGGAATTTGAACATTTGTCAAGAATCCGAGTTTTAATCAATCACAATGAGCCAACGTGGCAATTAAATAACGCCCAAGAAGCTGTCCTGTATCGAGCTATTCAAGAATTTGTAAGTAATACTGCTAAATACGGCCAAGCAAGTGAAATACGCATTAATATGCATTACGCAGATGAAGCTTTAATTTTAAATATGGAAGATGATGGTAAAGGCACAGACCATATTACGCCTCATTTAGGTTTGATGGGATTAGAAGAACGCGTTCATCAAATAGGTGGCAAGGTCAGCTTCCAATCAGCTTCCGGTCAAGGATTTCAAACACGCTTGGTAGTATACAAAGGAGGAAGAAAATATGAAAATTCTCTTAGTTGATGATGAACGACTTATTCGTAGCGGTTTGGCTATTTTATTAGAAAATTTTGAGGATATTGATATCGTTGGACAAGCTGGAAATGGTCAAGAGGCTTATGCCTTCGTGAAAGATAATGAAGTGGACGTGGTCTTAATGGATATTCGGATGCCGGAGGTGAATGGTATTGAAGGCACCCGCTTGATTTTAGCAGAGAAACCACATGTTAAGGTGTTGATTTTGACAACCTTTCAAGATACCGAATATATTGATGAGGCTATGCATTTAGGCGCCAGTGGTTATTTACTCAAGGACTCTAGTCCTAAATCTATTTATGAAGGAATAAAGCTGGCCATGTCTGATAAAATTGTTTTAGATAAGGTGATTTCTCAACAATTTATGTCCAGTTCTAGCGCCAAACTCAATCCTAAAGATTATGATCTCAATGATAAAGAATTGGAAATTATCTGTTGGATTGCTAAGGGACTAAACAATGCAGAAATCGCTGAGAAAATGTTCTTATCTAAAGGAACTATCAAAAATAATGTGTCTTATATTTTAAATAAGTTGGAACTTCGTGATCGAACCCAATTAGCTATTTTTGCCTTTGAAAAAGGTTTAGTGGACTCCAAATTCTAAGTCCTTAAGAATTCATATTTTAACCCCTTCAGGAAGAGGGGTCTTTTTTTATGGCATTTTAGTAAGAAAACCTCTTCATAATTTTATTTTATGGTTAGGAGTGACTTTTGGCACTCCTAAAAATTACTTTTGCGACTAGGAAGTTAGAAAAAGCTTGATAAAATAAAATAAAGTCAAAAGCTGTTTCATAATAAATAAATGCGGTCAATAAGGAAGGGAAATACTATGTCTTATATTGAGGTAAAAAATGTTTTTAAAAAGTTTGGTAAACAAGAGGTGTTGAATAATGTCAGTTTTACGATTGAAGAGGGCGAAAGATTTGGTTTGATTGGGCCTAACGGGGCAGGTAAGTCTACCTTGATCGATATCATTACAGGCTTAATTCCAGCAAACTCTGGACAGGTATTAATTGATGGTATGAACATTCGCCAAGATCGTGTGGAAATTCGTAAGCAGATTGGTTTAGTTCCTCAAGAGATTGCCCTGTTAGAGCAAATTAACGCTAAGGGTAATTTGGAATATTTTGGCTCACTTTATAATTTAGATCGCACTATTCTAAAACAGAGGGTGAATGAAGCTTTGGAGATGACAGGGTTAACCGATCAGGCTAAAAAACCGGTTAAGACTTATTCTGGTGGAATGAAGCGCCGTTTAAATATCGCGGTTGCTTTGTTACACCAGCCACGGTTTTTAATTTTAGATGAGCCGACCGTAGGGGTGGATCCTCAATCACGAAACAAAATTTTTGAATTCGTTAAATTTATGAATGAAGAACAACAAACTACTATTTTGTATACCTCTCACTATATGGAAGAAATTGAAAATCTAACCCAGCGACTTTTTATCTTAGACCAAGGATCACAAGTGGCTTATGGACACCAAGATGACATCAAAGCTATGGTTCAAGATAAGGTCAAATGGATAGTGGAATTTGACAATTTACCTTTGAATATAAAAGAAATTATTGATAATCAGATTCAAGGCATTCATCACCTTACCCAAGAAATGAATCGATTAGAGTTGATGGTTGACCCGAGTCAATTTAACTCTACTGCCTTGTTTCATACCATCGCACAAGAAAAACTTGAGCTCAACTCACTCTATAAAGAACCGCTGTCATTGGAAGAAGCTTTTCTCCAATTAACCGGTAAACGTTTAAGAAATTAAGCGATTTGATGAATTTGAAAGGAGTAGAAGATGAAAAAGTTTCTCAATTATATCACTAACAATTTAAGACTCTATCTTAAGTCTTTTCCTACTCAACTTGCTGTTTATGTGCTTTTTCCGATAATTATATCTATACTAATGGCTTGGTCCATGGGAGGTATATCTGAAGCGGACTCTAGAGATTTAGATATTGATCTTTGGGTAGAGGTGAATGATCAGGGGAATTATGGCAAGTTCTTACTTGAAAGCTTTAATTCTGAACCCTTGTCTCAGTATTTTAATCTGAAGGAGGATGCCTCAATTATTATTACGGTTCCTAAAGGATTTTCTGAAGCGGTTGATGAAATGCCGCTGCAAATCACAGTCAAAGGAGATCCGCGAATGTCAGAAGTTGAGGTGGTTAAGAGTTTTGTGGCTCAATGGCATCAAACCACACTTGATAGTATTTACCTTGATCAAGCAAGTCTAGCCTTAAATCAAGGCCAACAACAAGCTTTTAGCCAGCAATTACAAAAGTTCAACACTATCAATCCAAATGATTTCATCCATAAAAAAGCAATCTCACAGGCCAAACACTTAAATGCCACAGAAACGTATTTAATTTCAGGGTTAATTTACTGTTTGATTATTGGACTTAATTCAGTCGCTAAATTAGCTACTAAGGATGAATTTTCTGGCTTAGTGAAACGCTTAAATATCGTCCCTTTAACAATTGGCGAAAAAACCTTTTTTGATTGGCTGTCAGACAGTCTAGTAATGCTAATAAACACAAGTATTATTTTAGTTTTAATGAGTTTTCATCCTGATATCGATGGGAGCTATTTTGTTCGATGCATTCCTTGGCTCTTTCTCTTTGCTGGATTCTTCCAAGCTATAGGTATGTTACTCGTATCAAGTTTACCTAAATTAGGAATTCAAGCCATCAACCAGTTTATTGCTATATTCTTTATTTTTACTGGACTCTTACCTCTTGGGGATTTGATGGGTGGAGCTGTTCAGGAAGTGCTCTCAAAAAACTGGCTGCAAATTTATATAATGAACCCATTAAGATTTACCATGTTAGGAGAATCGGTTCCGAACGCTAGTACGATTGTAGCTGTCTTTACTAGCTTGACCATCACATTGTTATTAATAACTTATTGGAGAAGACGGCGAAAGGAGCAAGGAAATGAAGCAATATTTTAAACTGACCGCTTTCCATATCAAGAGAATTATGCAAGATCCCAAATCATTATTATTAGTAATACTACCTGTTATACTGACCCTTTTTTTGGGTATCGTTTTTTCATCAGATAATGCACCTCAGCAAGGCGTACATGCTTACGTCAGTCAGTCGACTTTTTTTAATCGAGAAATATACCCCTTACTGAGCCAACCTAATCAAGTAGAAATGCTTGAAGATCGCCTGCAAGCCGAAAAAATGTTAGATCAAGGTACAGTGGCTGTTGTTTATTTCATACCTGAAGATTTTGAAGAAAATGGGCAAATTAAAGCTATTTCCTTAAATGGTGAAATATATAACCAATATGTGGAAGAAGAAATCGTAAGTCTATGGCAAGATCATCAAATACAAGCTTTGTATCAAGATTATGGGATAGCGAGTTTCCAAGAAAAAGTTCCAGAAATCACTCTAGATCAGCAAAAAGACTTTCTGCCGTTTGGAATGATGTTTTCTTTATTTATGATTTTCTACTTTATGTATATTAATGCTTCAATGTTCGCGGGCGATTTATTGGATATGCGCAATAATTGTGTCTTAAAACGTAGTCTTGTGTCTCGTTCTAATGGTAAGGTTATCTTGGGAAGTGTTTTATCTGCTTACGGTTTGATCTTTCTAGTGTTAAATATTATAGCCTTTCTAATCGTAATGCTAGTAAGTCAGTTACCGTTCCATTTTTTTGGATTAGTTGTGGCTTACTTTGTATCGAATATTGTCTTTATTATTGGTTATATCTTATTAATCGTGCGACTATTTAAGAATAAAGAAATGTTATCAATCGCTTCCTTTGCGCTGGCTATTCTTTTCGTAATTGCGCCTCAACTGTTAAAAAACACCAGATTTGAACCGCTTTCGATGCTATCTCCCTTATATTGGATCATGGAAGGTTTGGATTATGCTAACTTCTTTCCTCAGGGTATAATCATTCTATTGATGGGTCTTGTCTTATTCACGGCAGGGTCGTTCAAAATTGAAGACATGGCGAAAGTCTAAATTCCTAAGCCAAGTCATATATTAATGAAAAACATAAATTTCATATAATATCTCTACTAATAAGCTCCTTTCAATTAAAAGGAGCTTATTTTTAATGATAACGTCATTTGCTAGTCAGAAGCTTCTTTCTATGATAACATTTTAGAGAAAAATGAATGGAGGATCGGACCATGGGAAAATATGTGACAGTCCAGAAATTAACAGAAACTTTAGATGTAGAGATTGTCTATGGTCATGAACATGTTGGCAAGAAAATTGTTTCGAGTGAAGTTTCAAGACCGGGACTTATCCTGGCAGACTTCAAAGAATTCTATCCTAGTGATCGGATTCAATTAATCGGTCGAACAGAAATAGCTTATTTAGATACACTTACTAGCCAGGAGCGCATTGAAAAATTTCGCTCTATCTGTCGTGAAGATACGCCTGCTATTGTAGTCGCGCGAAAAATATCAATCCCATCCGAATTGATATTGGTAGCTAAAGAGCGCAAGGTGCCACTACTTTCAGCCCGCTCTCGTACCAGTCGGGTCTTAGCAAATTTAACTAATTATTTAGAAGGGCAGTTAGCGGAACGCTTTTCAAAGCACGGGGTCTTTCTTGAAGTATTTGGAATGGGAGTCTTGTTAACGGGTACTTCTGGAGTCGGCAAATCAGAAACCGCTTTAGAGTTGATCCAAAGGGGTCATCGCTTAGTAGCCGATGATCGAGTGGAGTTTTTTATGGTGGATGAGTTAACCTTAATTGGTGAAGCGCCAGAAATTCTACAAAACTTATTAGAAATTCGTGGTTTGGGA
The DNA here is from genome assembly GCF_024742075.1 of Facklamia sp. 7083-14-GEN3. Taxonomy (GTDB): domain Bacteria; phylum Bacillota; class Bacilli; order Lactobacillales; family Aerococcaceae; genus Facklamia. The sequence goes on from NZ_JANSGD010000003.1 coordinate 109,449, forward strand.
ATTGTAGATGTCATGAGTCTTTATGGAGTTTCGGCCATTGTACGTTCAAAAAAATTAGAATTAATCATTGAAATGGTTTTAGATGATGGCCAAATTGAATATGACCGTTTAGGCTCTGGTCAACAATATGACCGGATTTTTGATGTTCAAATTCCGAGAACTAGAATACCGGTAAAAACAGGGCGGAACTTAGCAGCGATTATTGAAGCAGCCGCTATGAATTTTAGAGCAAATAGTATGGGCTTTGATGCCACCGATGCCTTTAATGCCAAATTAGACGCCTTAATTATGTCTAACCGTGAGGTGAATAATGATTAATCCTTTTACCTCATTTTTTATGAAGATTGATCGTATCGCCTTTCATATTGGTAGTTGGCCTGTCTATTGGTATGGGGTGATTATTGGGTTTGGAATGCTGTTAGCCTATGTCTTATATATAACGGAAGTTAAACGCAAAGGAGTTGATCCAGATAAGGCCTTTGACCGCCTGTTTTGGGCAATCATTATTGGTTTTATCGGGGCTAGAATTTATTACGTGGCTTTTTCCTGGGAGTCCTATCAAGATAATTTGATGAATGTTTTTGCTATTTGGAATGGTGGCATTGCAATCTATGGCGGTATTATCGCAGGGTTTTTAACTTTAATGTATTTTATCCGTAAAGAAAAATTGAATCCAGCTTTAGAAATGGACATGGCGGCACCCGCCTTGATGTTAGCTCAAATTGTTGGGCGATGGGGTAATTTTATTAACCAGGAGGCCTACGGAGGAATTGTGAGTCGCTCCTATTTAGAAAACTTAAAATTACCTACTTTTATCATTGAACAAATGAAAGTCCAAGGGCAATACCGTCAACCTACCTTCTTATTTGAGTCTTTATGGAACTTCGTCGGTCTTATTCTAATTATTATAATAAGAAGGAAGCGTTTCTTAAAAGAAGGAGAAGTCGCAGGTTTTTATGCAGTTTGGTACGGTATAGGAAGAGCCTGGATTGAAGGCTTGCGAACAGATAGTCTTTATTGGGGACCCTTTAGAGTCTCTCAAGTTTTTTCGTTAATTATTGTTGTGACTGCTATTTCAATCATGGTTTATCGAAGAATCCATTTGACCCTTCCCCTCTATAAGGAATCAGATATTGAAAGATAAGGAGAAAAACATGAATATTACAATTCTAGGATCAGGTTCTTGGGGATCTGCTCTAGCCAAAGTATTATCAGACAATCAACATAACGTTATTATTTGGGGTATTGATTCTCAGATAGTGGATGAGATTAATCAGCAACATACCAACTCACGTTTTCTTAAAGACTTCGAGCTAAATAAGAACGTTAAAGCAACGCTTGATTTAGAACAAGCCTTAAAAAAAGCAGAGGTCTTACTTTTTGCAGTACCCACACAAGCGATTCGTAAAGTTTCTCAAGAAGTAAACAATCTTTTAGTTAAAATGGAACGTCCCCCCCTAATTATTCATGTGTCTAAAGGACTCGAACAAAAAAGTCATTTGCGAATCTCCCAAGTGATTCAAGAAGAATTAACTGCAGACCTCTATAATGGTCTAGTCGTACTATCTGGACCTAGCCATGCAGAAGAAGTAGCCCGAGAAGATCTTACCTCCGTTACCGCAGCCAGTGAATCTCTAGAAGCTGCAGAAACCGTTCAAGAGCTCTTTATGAATAATTATTTCCGTGTATACACCAATACGGATGTGATAGGGGTTGAATTAGGCGCTGCCTTGAAAAATATTATTGCTTTAGGAGCAGGAATTCTTAATGGCTTAGATTACGGCGACAACGCTAAGGCCGGTTTAATTACACGGGGTTTAGCTGAAATATCACGTTTGGGTGTGCGTTTAGGTGCAGACCCACTAACTTTCCTAGGTTTAAGTGGAGTTGGAGACCTCATTGTTACTTGTACCAGTATCCACTCTCGCAACTGGCAAGCCGGTAATTTATTGGCTAAAGGCTTAAGTGTTGAAGAAGTGACCGAAGAAGTACAAATGGTGGTAGAAGGTATTTTCACTTGCCTTGCAGCTTATGAACTGGCACAAGAATATCAAGTCGATATGCCGATTACCAATGGTCTCTATCAAGTGCTTTATCAAGGAGCAAATGTCAAAGAAGTGGTCCTTCAATTGATGAACCGATCTGGTAAACAAGAAGCATCCTTGGCACAACATAATGAAGATATCACCCTAGAGAAAGGAAGATAAGATGGAAGATACAACGGAAAAGAAAATAGTTAATGTCGATGTTGTGGTAGTAGGCGCTGGTCCTGGGGGCATGACAGCAGCCTTATACGCTTCGCGTGCAAATTTGAAAACAATTGTTCTTGAAAAAGGTTTGCCAGGTGGAGAAGTTAATAATACCTCTGATGTAGAGAACTATCCTGGGTTTTCTAAAATAGCCGGTCCGGAATTAGCTCATAAATTTTTTGAATCAGCCATGGAGTTTGGTGCGCAGCATTCAATGGAAACTGTTATAGGAATTGAATTGCATGGTCAATTTAAGCATGTTATTACCAACAAAAATATTTATATAACACCTGTTGTAATTATTGCTACTGGAGCGCAGCATCGTAAGTTGAATATTCCAGGAGAAGATTTATTGGGTGGTAAAGGTGTTTCTTACTGTGCTGTTTGTGATGGGTTCTTTTTCCGTAACCGCCACTTAGTGGTTGTGGGTGGGGGAGATTCGGCAGTTGAAGAGGGAATTTACCTCACTCAGTTTGCTGATAAAGTGACTATTATTCACCGTCGAGATACTCTAAGAGCCCAACAAATTTTACAAGAACGTGCATTTAAAAATGAAAAAATTGATTTTATTTGGGATGCGACTGTCGAAGAAATTATAGGTGACCAGTCGGTCGAAGGTGTAGTCGTTCGAAACCGCAAAACAGACGAGACTTACACATATCCTTGTGAGGGAGTCTTTATCTATATTGGATTAGTTCCTAATTCTTCATTAGTTAGTCATTTAGATATAACCGATGAAGAGGGGTGGATTATCACTAACGAAAAAATGGAGACGCGAATTCCAGGTATTTTTGCTGTGGGAGATGTTCGTCAAACTCACTTACGTCAAATTGCAACATCTGTCGGTGACGGAAGTCACGCAGGCCATATGGCTTATCAATATATTCAAACTTTAACCGATCAGCCTTCATAATTAAAAAGACTTACTTTTGTTAACAAAGGTAAGTCTTTTTTTAAAAACCAAAATTCAATGAGAATAGTCAAATTTCTACTATTTTATCCTAATCATGATATAATAAATAACAATGAGAAAGGTGGCGAGAATATGCCTTGGCGTGAATTATATAAAAAATGGAAAAACAAAGAAAATCTTGACCAAGCGGTTAAAAACTCTTTAGAAGAACAAGTTGGCGATGAAACGAAAGATGCCTTTGATAATGTTTTAAGTTTTGGTACGGCAGGGATGCGCGGTATTATAGGAGCGGGTCCGAATCGAATGAATATTTATACAGTTAGACAGGCAACAGAAGGATTAGCCATGTTAATTAATGAGGTGGGTCTAGAAGCAAAAGAGCGTGGTGTGGTTATTGCCTATGATTCAAGACACTATTCACCCGAGTTTGCAATGGAAGCCGCTTTGGTTTTAGGTAAGCATGGAATTAAAGTTTATTTATATGAAAGCCTCCGTCCAACACCTACACTTTCCTTTGCTGTTCGTTATTTACATGCTTATGCGGGAATAATGGTAACAGCTAGTCATAATCCAGCGGAATATAATGGTTATAAAGTTTATGGTGAAGATGGCGGGCAAATGCCACCAGAAGACGCAGATAAATTGACTCAGTATGTACGATCTATCGAAGATCCATTAGCCATTGAAGTAGGGAATAAGACGGAATTGTTAGGGTCAGGTAAGGTTGAAATTATTGGTGATCGTGTGGATCAAGCTTATCTAGCTGAGATTGCCAAAGTAACAATTGACTCTGATTTAATTGCAGAGATGGCAGAAGAAGTAAAAATTGTTTTTACTCCGTTACATGGTACGGGAATGTATCTAGGTATGAAAGCTTTAGAACAAGCTGGTTTTTCTAACATTCATGTTGTTGAAGAGCAAGCAGAACCAGATGGAGATTTTCCAACGCTTAAATCACCTAATCCAGAATCACCTGAATCATTTGACCTGGCTGAACAAATTGGGCGAAATATTGAAGCCGATATTCTTTTAGCAACAGATCCGGATGCTGATCGATTAGGTGCGATGCTTCGTACTCAAGAAGGAAATTATCAATTGCTATCAGGGAATCAAATCGCCTGCTTAATGTTGGATTACATGTTAAAAGCCTATCAAGCAAAAGACCAACTACCTGAAAACGGCGTGATTATCAAGTCAATTGTTTCAACAGACTTAGCTGAAGAAATCGCTAAAGCCTATAAGGTTGAGACGGTAGACGTTTTAACAGGTTTTAAGTTTATTGCAGAAAAAATTAAACAGTACGAAGAATCAAAAGCGCATTCCTTTATTATGGGCTTTGAGGAAAGCTTTGGATATTTATTGAAAAGCTTTACGCGTGATAAAGACGCCATTCAAGCATTAGTAATGTTGGCAGAACTTACAGCTTTTTATAAGAAACAAAATAAAACGCTCGCAGAAGCGTTAATCTCCATCTATGAAGAATATGGTTATTATAAAGAAAAAACCTTATCCATTTCTTTCGCATCGCTTGAAGGAAAGAAAGAAATGGAAGCTTTGATGGAGGAGACACGATCTAATCGTTTAACGGAGGTAGCCGGCATATCTGTAGCAGAAGCCTACGACTATTTAAATAGCAGTTTAATTTATGCTGACGGTAAAGAATCTAACCTTTCATATCCTAAGTCCAATGTATTAAAATACAAATTGGAAGATGGCTCTTGGATTGCCTTAAGACCAAGTGGCACAGAACCTAAAATTAAATTGTATATGGGTGCTAAAGCTGAGAGTGAAAGGGCTGCAAACAATAAACTAGTGAGGTTAGAGGAGTTTTTGAATCAATTAATTAAATAAATATACGACTCTGCTTAAATTCGTTTTCTTTTTTAGAAAATGGATTTAAGCAGACTTTTTAGCTATAGGACTCATAGATAGAGTAGAAATAATTTTATGCTATAATATAGAGTAATAAATATGGAATCAGAAAAGAGGGAGACCATGTCAAATTTGGAATTAGTCATTATCACCGGGATGAGTGGAGCAGGCAAGACTGTTGCTGTCCAAAGTTTTGAAGATCTTGGCTATTATTGTATTGATAATATGCCGCCAAATCTTTTACCAACCTTTTGGCAATTGATGCGAGAATCAGGTAAAATCACTAAGATTGCGATGGTGATTGACTTGAGAACACGAGAATTTTTTGATGAGTTATCAGATGTAATTGGTACAATGGATAATAGTCAAGATGTTACTTCAAGAATTCTCTTTTTAGAAGCCAATGATCAAGAGCTGGTTTCTCGTTATAAAGAATCACGCAGACACCATCCTTTATCACAAGCAAATGAAGTTTCAACATTAAATGCGATTGCCAAAGAAAAAGAGTTATTACGTGATTTAAGAACACGTGCCCAAGTGATTGTAGACACTTCTGAAATGAAGCCGAGACAATTAAGAGCTTATATTATGGAGCACTTCGCTGAGAAAGAACAGGTCACTTTTAGAATAGATGTAATCTCTTTTGGCTTTAAGTATGGCCTTCCAATTGATGCGGATGTTGTAATGGATGTACGCTTTTTACCAAACCCGTATTATATTCAAGATTTAAGAGGATTAACAGGTGCGGATAAGGCGGTCTATGATTACGTTATGAGTCAACCGGAAAGTCAAATTTTTTATAATAAGTTAATTGATTTATTGGATTATTGTGTTCCTGGATATAAACGTGAAGGGAAAAGTAGGGCTGTAATAGCAATTGGTTGTACAGGCGGTCAGCATCGTTCCGTGGCACTTGCTGAAAGAATTGGCGAACACTTTACCCGAAAAAAATTCTGTGTAAATGTTAGCCACCGTGATGTGTCAAAAAACCAAAAGCAAGTATTAAAGAAGGTTGCTAGAGATGAATCAAACGCGTCAAGCTCGTTATAAAGTTGCGGTAATCGGTGGAGGAACAGGCTTACCTGTAATTTTAAGAGGGTTAAAAAAATTAGATGTCAATATAACGGCAATTGTTACTGTTGCTGACGACGGGGGGTCATCCGGCGTTATTCGTGATTATATTAACGTTGTTCCTCCAGGTGATATCCGTAATTGTATGACTGCTCTTTCTGAAGCTGATCCCATTCTACTTGATCTCTTTCAATATCGCTTTAACACGGATGATGACTTCTTAGCAGGCCATGCCATTGGAAATCTTCTGATTGCAGCATTAAAGGAAATGAAAGGCTCTTTATCAGAAGCAATAGATCTCTTATCGAAATTTATGAATATCAATGGTCAAATTCTACCTGCAGCACCTGATCCATTGATTTTACAAGCTTTATTTGAAGATGGTACGATTGCTGTCGGCGAGTCAAAAATTGCTCATCATCGTAAACGGATTCAAGAAGTCAATGTGATGACCATTGATGGAGAACCGGCTATTAAAGCTTCTTCAAGGGTTGTGGAAGCAATTATGGAAGCAGACCTAATTGTATTAGGACCTGGAAGTTTGTATACTTCTATTTTACCTAATTTAATGATTGAAGAGATAGGCCAAGCGATTACAAAAACCAATGCTCAAGTAGTCTATGTTTGTAATATTATGACCCAATTAGGAGAAACAGAAAACTTTACGGATGCAGACCATATTGAAGTGTTACATAATCATTTGGGAGTGGCTTTTGTTGATACGATTTTGGTCAATACCACAGAAGTTCCCAAAGAATATATAATCAATCAACCGAACAAAGAGTATTTGCTTCAAGTGAAGCATGATTTTAAAGGATTACGTCGTTTGGGATGTCGTGTTATATCGAGTGAATTTTTAAGTATGAAAGAAGGCGGCGCTTATCATGATACAGATAAAGTCGTTGAAGAATTAGGGCGCCTATTGGATAGTGTGCGATTGCTTGAAAAAAACAATTCCGAAGAAAGCATACACTCAATAGGATAGAGGGAGTATATGATGGGTAAGGAGAGAATAAGATGACTTTTGCAGCAGAGGTAAAGAAAGAATGTACATTATTAGAAGTTCATAAAGAGCATGCTAAAGCAGAATTAGCAGCATTAATCCGCATGAATGGTGCAGTCTCTATTTATCAACAAAAACTAATTTTAAATGTACAAAGCGAAAATGCTGCGATTGCTAGAAGATTGTATAGCTTACTCAAAGATTATTTTAATGCAGAAAGCGAGCTACTTGTTCGTCGGAAAATGAAATTAAAAAAGAATAATGTCTATATTGTGCGCTGTCGTTATCACGTGCAAGAAATTCTTGAAGATCTCGAAATTTTTGATCAATTGAGTCTCATCTCAAGAGTGGCTCCAGAAATCATGCAAAACGACCCGAAGAAGCGCTCCTATCTGCGAGGAGCTTTTTTAGCAGGAGGTTCCGTCAATAATCCAGAGTCTAACTCCTATCATTTAGAAATTTATTCAAGTTATGAAGATCATAATGAAGATCTTTGTAAAATGATGAATGATTTCCACTTAAATGCTAAAACGCTCGTACGTAGGAATGGGTATATTACTTACTTAAAAGAAGCGGAGAAAATTGCTGACTTTCTTGTGATTATAGGGGCCAATCGTGCAGTCTTAAAATTTGAAGATGTGCGGATTGTTAGAGATATGAGGAATTCGGTTAATCGTTTAGTTAATTGTGAAAACGCTAATCTTAATAAAGTGATTGATGCGTCGCAAAGACAAATTGCAGCTATTAAAAAAATTGAAACCAAGCAAGGTTTGTCCTCATTGCCGGAAAAATTAGAAGAAATGGCGCGTTTTCGAATTAAAAATCCAGATATGAGTTTGAAAGAGTTGGGAGAACAGATCCCAAATGGACCTATTTCCAAATCAGGTGTTAATCACCGACTGAGAAAAATTGTTGAACTGGCAGAAAAAATATAAATACAGCATTTGCTTAGCGCTTTTAAACTCCTTTTTTGGTAGTTAAAATTAACATCATTAAGGAGGAATTGTATGAATCAAGTAACTTTTGTTGGTAGATTGTGTCGGGATATTGAATTGAAAGAGGTTGGCGATTCAGCGGCCGTTACTAATAATGTTATTGCAATTAAACGTCCCTTTCGCGATCGGAATGGTGAAACGGCAACTGATTTTATTCCTTTCGTCGCTTGGAATGGGTTGGCTAAATTGATTCACAAGTATGCATGCAAGGGTCAGCGTGTTGCCTTATCAGGAATGATGCAAAGTCGTAGCTATCTTAACGATGAAAAAGAAGAAGTCTATGTTATTGAATGTAATGCTAGTGAAATTACCCTCTTGGATAAGCCGAAATCTAAGACGCCTTTTAATCAAGAGACGGAAGTTAAGGCTGAAGATATGCGGGTATCTCAAGAGACGATTCAGCATATATTGAATGATATTTCAAATTAATCACCCGTTTTATAAAATGCCGAGCAAATACTTGCTCGGTTTTTTTATTTTCTATAAAATAAAATACCTATAAAAGCTTTAAATATTTTTACTACCTTAGACTGAGTGGAGAAGACCTAGTGTTTCTTATAATAAGATTTGTGTATAATGAAAAAAGTGGTTAGTTCTTTAAAAGGGGGAAGCCAAATGAAAATATTAATGATTGAGGATAATGAATCCGTTTGTGAAATGATGGGGATGTTCTTTGAAAAGGAAAATTTTGAAGCAAGCTTTCATGGTGATGGAAAAGAAGGATATGAAGCTTATCGGACGCAACCGGACATTTGGGACATAGTTATTTTAGATTTAAATCTACCTTCTATGGATGGCATGACCATTTGTCGTAAAATCAGAGAGATTTCTAAAGAGACGCCTATCATTATGCTAACTGCTCAAGACTCTGAAAGTGATCAAGTCATCGGTTTAGAAATGGGAGCTGATGACTACGTAACCAAACCTTTCAGTCCTTTGACATTATTAGCGCGTATGAAAGCTCTCCATCGTAGAGCTAAAGTGGTTCCGAGTGATGCGCCTACAAAAGAAGAAAATGAATTTGATATTGAAACAAAAACCGTCAAAATCAATACTTCCACACGAGAAGCTTATTATCACGATGAAAAGATAGAAAGCTTAACGCCCAAGGAGTTTGATTTGTTTGTAATGTTTGCTAAGCACCCTAAGAGAGTGTTTACCAGAGAGCAATTATTAAAGAGTATCTGGGAAGACCCTTTCTTTGGAGATGAAAGAACGGTTGATGCGCACATTAAAAAACTAAGACAAAAAATAGAACGTTATGGTTCCCAATTGATTCAAACAGTTTGGGGTGTCGGTTACAAGTTTGAAGAGCTGGGTGATTAAGTATGAAGTTCTTGTGGCAGCAAATAATTGTTTTCTTAATAGTATTATTGACTGCCTTAACGGTTTCAGCTTACCGTATCTCTGATTATATGGAAAAAAAGATCTACGAGGATCGCGAATTGCAGCTCTTGCGTTATGGAGAAAATATTGTTGATAATTACTTCTCGAGAGAAGATTTAGTTCGCGCTTCCCAGCTATTATCGAGTGAAAAAATAATCATTCAAGTAAATTTGTCTGATGGACGGATTATTTATCCTACCTATGATCAACGCTTTGGCTCAAAGTTGAGTAAAGAAGACCTTGAACAAATTGCTAAAGGTGTGAATGTCGGTTTGCGCTACTCACAAAGATATGTAGACCCAGATACACAACTACAAATGGCAACTGTTTATATTCCTTTGAAAGAAAACCAAGTGGCAGGTTTTCCACCGGGTTTTATTAGTTTAGGAGCACCACTCGAAGATTTGGAAGAAAAAGTGACGGCTATGCAGCAAAAGGTTTTATTCGCTTACTTACTTTCGGGTATTGCGGGTTTAGGAATGAGTGTTTTCTTTTCAATCTATCAAACCAATAAACTTAAACAACTACAAAAGGCTAGTCAAGAAATTGCCTCCGGAAATTATGAAATTAAGGTTAATACCAAAGGTCAAGACGAGTTTGCAGATTTATCTAAAGATTTTCAAAAAATGGCAGATTCTCTCGTTCAATATGAGTCCGAAGTTGAACGACAAGAAACATTAAGGAAACAATTTATGATGGATGTTGCTCATGAAATGCGAACTCCTTTGACTACTATGAGTGGGTTACTGGAAGGCTTACGTTTCAATATGATTCCTGAAAATCAAGTGGAGCGTAGTTTGGAGCTTATTCAATCTGAAACACAGCGTTTAACACGTTTAGTTAATGAAAATTTAGATTATGAACGAATTCGCAACAAACAAATCAGCTTAAATAAAGTTTCTATTAATACAGATGATTTATTTGAAAATATAAAGACCCAACTGCAAGTAAAGGCTAATGAGAAGAATAATAAATTAATAAGTAAAATTTCATCGGACTTTCGCTTGTGGGCAGACTATGACCGCATTACTCAAATTTTGATTAATTTAGTAACCAATGCCATTCAGTTTTCGCAAGATAGTGATATTGTTTTAGAGGCTCAAATGGTAGACGAAGGTTCGCAAATAAAGGTGATAGATCATGGTATTGGGATTGACGCCAATCAAATTCGTTCCATATGGGAAAGATTTTATAAAGCAGATGTTTCAAGAAAAAACACTAAATTTGGTGAGTCTGGTATCGGTTTAGCTGTCGTTAAATCATTGGTTGAAGCACATGATGGTAAAATAGAAGTTGAGAGCGAGCTCAACAAAGGGTCAGTTTTTATAATAACATTGCCACCTCAAAACGAATAAGCTATAATGTACCTTTGTTAACAATAACCAGAAAAACTGACATAATAAGGAGGATTATCAAGTGGGGAAAACTTTAAAAGCCATAATATCTATTGCTCTCGTTTTAGGCTTAGTAGGAGTCGTTGCATTATATGCTTACGTTGATTCGAATTCAAAAGCTAACCATGTTCAAAAGACTAACCAAGAATTCACCAACATTTCGGATGATATTCAATCCCAAATTGATGAGCTGTATTATGATGAGAAAAAAGATTTCTTAATAGAAACATTTCAAGAGGAAATGATAGACCCAATTAAAGAAAATATTAACAGGTTGAATGAATCAACAAGTGTTAAGAATCAATACCTTGATCAGTTAGATGAAATTAAAAAACGTTTCGAAGCACAAAACGAGGTCAATGATTTCTTTACAGGGACTAAAGAGGCTATTCGTGGAAATAAAGTGAATGATAATTTAATAATCCGTGAGGGTCTCACTAAAGATAAAGTGTTAGAGGTAAAAGAGAAATATTACTATGAAGAAATCGAAAAAGATGAGCAAAATCAGGATCAAAATGAAGAAGTGGAATTAGATGCTTTTCAAAAAGCAATTAATCTTCTGATTGATCAAGTAGAAGAAAGTGTTATCGAAGGCAATGACCTATTAGAACTTTTCAAAAATGTAGAAAAAATTGATATTGTAGACGGGAATATTGGAAAAATAGCACAAGCCATGCGTAAGTTTGATCAGCGATTAATAGAAGTTAAGGACTCTCTTCCTTCTCTCTACAAATCTATGGATAAAAAAGCAGACACCTATACTAACAAAGTAATTAAAAAAGTGGCGGAAATTGCTAAAAATGTGCCACAATACTATCAACTATTAGTTAGTTCTTTGGAACCATCCGAGCGTTTGAGTCAAGCGCTTGAAGATAATAAAGAACTTTTTGAAGGATCAGAGGAAACAACAGTCGAAATAGTTGAAACATCGCAAAGCGTTTCTGAACCCGTCGAAACTTCCAATGATTATTATTTTGAGAATCCAGACAACTCATGGACTAACCCAGAACCAACAACTCCAAGTACGACTGTTCGACCGGGAACCTCTGAACCGGTTGAATCGACACAAGTAATCGAGACATCTGAAGTAAATGATGAAGATTATTACGATTATGATTTTTAAATAAGAAAAGCACTTCAATTCCAATAAATACCTTTTTAGTAAAGGAACAATTATTGGAAGATGAGGTGCTTTTGTTAAAATTATTTGATTTAAGAAAGGGATGAAAGATATGCAAGCTATATGTTATATTGCGCACGACCACTTAGCGAATTCTTCTAGCCAGCAATTTTTGATAGCTAGTGGAGAAGCTCTCTCTAAAATAGATTATGTTGATTTGACTGCTGAGTGGGAAAGAAAAGGTTTTTTTGATTCCAATCAAGAACTGGCAAGAATAACGAACTATGATCGCATATTATTTCAATTTCCCTTGTATTGGTACCAAGCTCCTGCTATTTTAAAAATCTGGATGGATCAAGTGTTTAACGAGCAATTAAACATTAAACAAACGCAAAAAATTCTGAAGGATAAAGAATTTGGGATTGTATTGACTGTAGGTTCTAGACTCGATAGTTTTCAACCAGGTGAACGAGCAGGGGTTAGTATAACTGATTTAATGTCACCTTATTACGCTTGGGCGAATTATTTTGATATGAAGTATCGTCCTCCCTTCATTATTTCTCAATTTCATTATTTGACTGAAGAAGAAAAAAATCATTTAATGATTGATTATGTAACTTATTTAAAAACAGGACGGCTCCATTTATTAGAAGATAAGGTAAGTGTTTTGTTAGAAGAACTTGACCAATTGGAACTAGATTTAGAGCCCCTTGATCAACTTATATATGATCAATTTATTCAGAAATTAATTGACCAATCGGATGAATTAAAAGAATTAGAATTTTTAGATGAGGAGTCGTAATATGCAAAAAGCAGAGATGTTCCAAGAGCCTGTTGAAAAATGGGTGGAAAATTGCAAAGATTACCCAAGTCGTGCTGTTTTAAAGGTAGCTTTGGCTGTTTTAAAAGAACAAGAGAAGAGAATTGAACAAAATAGAGGCCAATTGGATGCTAAGGCATGGAGTCCTAATGCTTGGTCCTAACTAGGCTTGCAAGATAGTAGAACAGACTTTATACTAGAATGAAAGAAAGTGCGGGAGTGAATGAAATGTCAATAATTGAAGATTTAAAATGGCGTGGTGCTATCAATCAACAGACAGACGCAGAGGGCTTAGAAAAGCTATTAGCTAAAAACTCTATTGCCTTATACTGTGGAGTAGATCCAACTGGGGATTCTATGCATATCGGGCATTTAATCCCTTTTATGGTTTTAAAACGGTTTCAATTAGCCGGTCACCAACCAATTGTTTTGATTGGAGGGGCAACGGGATCGATTGGCGATCCTTCAGGTCGAACCAGTGAAAGAAGCTTACAAACAATGGAAGTAGTCCAAAGAAATGCTGAGAAGCTGACTCAACAAATGGAAAGACTTTTCTTAAAAGGGGATTCGGCTGAGAATACTTTCAAAATAATGAATAACTATGATTGGTTAAGCGAACTCTCTTTATTAGAATTTCTCAGAGATTACGGTAAACACTTTAATGTCAATACTATGTTGGCTAAAGATGTTGTTGCCAGTCGACTAGAAAATGGCATTTCCTTTACTGAATTTGCCTATCAAATCCTTCAATCCGTTGACTTTCATTATCTCTTTCAATCACAAAATGTACAATTACAAGTGGGTGGAGGGGACCAGTGGGGGAATATTACCGCTGGTTTAGACTTTATCCGTCGCATGGAAGGAGCAGAAGCAGAGGCCTATGGTTTAACAATTCCATTAATGCTAAAGTCTGATGGAACTAAATTTGGTAAATCTGCTGGGGGAGAAACAGTGTGGTTAGATCCAGAAAAGACAACTCCTTATGAATTTTATCAATTTTGGCTTAATCAAGCAGATGATGATGTTGTTAAGTATTTAAAATATTTTACTTTTCTAGAACAATCAGAGATTGAAGCTTTAGAAAAAGAGGTCGCTGAACAACCGCATTTAAGAAATGGTCAACGTCGTTTGGCCGAAGAAATCACACGCTTTGTGCATGGTCAAAAAGCATTAGAAGAAGCTGAAAAAATCACGGAAGCTCTATTTACCGGCAATGTGGGCGATTTAACCCTTCAACAAATTGAAGCAGGATTTAAAAACATGCCGCAAGCACAAGCGGATATAGAACCAATGAATATTGTAATCTGGTTGGTGGATACAGGCATTGTTCAGTCTAGACGACAAGCTAGAGAGTTTGTTAGTAATGGTGCTGTATTAATTAATGGCGAAAAAATCACTGATTTGGATTATGAAATCAGTCAAGCAGATGCAATTGGTAACCGTTATATTATTGTTAGACGTGGAAAAAAACACTACACACTGGTTACTTTAAAATAAAATCGATTTATTACATCCTTAGAAAATTTTCTAAGGATGTTTTTAAGTTTAAATGTTTCAATAAGGTTACAAGTCTTATACGATTCATCGAAAATGGTCTTTTTTGATGTTTAATATGTTAATATCAATCTTGTTAAGAAATAATATTGTTAGACATATTTATATAAAAGATCAAAGAGGAGCTAATAAGAATGAAAATGAAATTTTCTAAGAAGCTATTAACAACATTATTAACTTCATCAATTATACTTTCACCAGTTAGTAGTATGCCAATCTACGCTCAAGATATTGAGGGTAATAATTTAAATGCTGATTATCAAGTAAGTAATTTGAATGCAGAACAGACTCAGCTATATGCTAAGTTAGTAAATTCATATAATCAGATTGAAACAATTAAAGAAGAAGCTGAGCAACTTCAAAACGCAATTTTAGATGATGACCAAACAATTGAATTACTGAACCAAGAAATCGAAGAATTACAAGCAATGATTGACAAGCGTCAAGAGTTAATTGCTGAACAAGCAATTGCTATTCAGGAAAAGGGTGGAACCACCAATTATCTGAATGTTTTAGCATCTTCAGAATCTCTTTCTGATTTCGTAGGACGTATGGATGTAATTATCAAACTGGTTTCTTCTAATAAAGACTTATTAAACAGTCAAAAAGAAGATATTGCAAGTGTTGAAGCAAAAAAAGTAGCGACAGAGGAAGCCAAAGCAACTAAAGTTGATAAAATGATTAGCTTAGAAGCTTTGAAAGGTGACCTAGAAGTTGAAACGGCTTCTGCAGAAGTAGCTTATGCAGAATTAACTAGACAAGCAGAATTAGCTGAGGAAAATCGCATAGCGCTAGAAGCAGAAGCAGCAGCATTTGAAGCGGCAACTCAAATAGAAATTGTTGAGAATACACAAGTAACCGATGAAGAAGCGGCTGTTGAATCTAGCGATGAAGTTATTACTTCGGAAGTAGCATCATTAGAAACTATTGAAACAAGTCAAGAAACCACTCAAACAGCAGAAGTTTCATATGAAGCAGTTGGTCCATTAGAGACAATTGAAAGTGTTGAACCAATTGAGACAACTCAAGCAGTAGAAACTACAGTAGAGTATGGCGATACAACACCGGCTATTGAAACAACTTTAGAGCCAGTTGAAACAACACAGTTTATCGAAACAAGTCTTGAGCCAGTTGAAACAACACAAGTTGTCGAAACAAGTCTTGAGCCAGTTGAGACAACAGTGGCTGAGATTGTTGAGACCACTGCAGAAGTAATCGAAGAACCCCAAACACCAGATTTGTCTTATAATACTGGATCGTTGATTGGAAATGCTGAAAAATATATTGGTATCCCTTATGTTTGGGGAGGTAAATCTCCTGCAGGATTTGACTGTTCAGGATTTGTTCAATATGTTTTCAGAGAGACATATGGTATGGAAATTGGTGGATGGACAGGTGCTCAAGAAAATGCGGGCACTAGAATTTCAGTAGCCGAAGCACAAGCAGGCGACTTATACTTCTGGGGTAGTCCTGGAGGAACTTACCACGTTGCTTTAGCAACTGGTGGAGGAAATTATATTCATGCCTCTCAGCCAGGAACACCTTTAGGTTATTCAAACATTTCATCATTTACCCCATCATTTGCAGTAAGAGTCTTATAATAATAAATGAGAGTCAGGAAACTGACTCTTTTTTTATACAATCATTTAATTAAGCAGAAGACTGCTTTTAATCTATGCTATAATATGAGAGATAATTTACTTGAAAGGGGCACTCATCCGTGACCGAACAAAAGACTTTTTATATTTCAACACCGATCTATTATCCAAGTGGCAAACTGCACATAGGAAATGCATACTCCACCTTAGCTGCTGATGCCATGTCCCGCTACAAGCGTTTAATGGGTTATGATGTTTTCTTTGTAACTGGAACTGATGAACACGGACAAAAAATTGAACAAAAAGCTGAGGAATTAAATTTAGAGCCAAAAGCCTATGTTGATGGAATGGCTGAAAAGATTCAAAAGCTTTGGCAAAAATTAGAAATAACCAATAATCATTTTATTCGCACGACTGATAAATATCATGTTCAAGCGGTTCAAAAGATTTTCGATCAATTGTTAGAACAAGGCGATATTTATTTGGGTGAATATTCAGGTTGGTATTCAGTCAGTGACGAGGAATATTTTACTGAAACCCAACTAACTGAAGTCTTTAAAGATGAAAACGGTAATGTTGTGGGAGGAATTGCGCCTTCGGGTCATGAAGTAGAGCTAGTAAAAGAAGAATCTTATTTCTTTAAGTTAGACAAATATACGGACCGTTTAATTGAATATTACGAATCAGATGATCAAGTGATTTTACCTGAATTTAGAAAAAATGAAATGATTAATAACTTTATCAGACCTGGTTTAGAAGACTTAGCAGTGTCCAGGACCTCTTTCAGTTGGGGAATCCCTGTTAAGTCAAATCCTAAGCATGTTGTTTATGTATGGATTGATGCACTATCTAATTATATTACCTCTTTAGGTTATGGTAGCGATAATGATGAAGCGTTTAAAAAGTTTTGGCCTGCTGATATTCATGTGTTAGGTAAAGATATTTCGCGCTTCCATATGATTTATTGGCCAGCTTTATTAATGGCTTTAAATCTTCCTTTACCCAAACGTATATATGCTCATGGTTGGATTGTTATGAAAGATGGCAAGATGTCTAAATCTAAAGGGAATGTGATTTATCCGGAGACTTTGATTGAACGCTATGGTCTTGATGCGACGCGTTACTATCTGTTAAGAGGAATGAGTTTGGGTAGTGATTCTGTATTTACGCCAGAAGACTTCGTTAAAGATGTTAATACGGAATTAGCCAATGACTTAGGAAACTTGCTCAATCGCACCGTTGCGATGATTAATAAATACTTCCAAGGTGCAGTACCTAACAAGCAAGTCTTGCAGTCACAAAATGATTTGGATAAAGAGTTTGCTAATTATTTAACAGAGCATTTAAAAGAATACCATGAAAAAATGGAATTAATGGCTTTTGATAAAGCAATTGATGCCTTAATGGCAATTGTTTCTAGATCTAATAAGTATATTGATCAAACTGAACCTTGGAATTTAGCAAAGGATTCGCAATTAACAGATCGTTTAGCAGTTGTAATGTTCCATTTGGCAGAAAGCTTACGTATCATTGGTCATTTATTAAGACCTTTTATGACTCAAGCACCATTAGAAATCTTCAAACAATTGGGTATTGAAAAAGAAATAGACGCTAACTTAAGCGAGCTAGCTTTTGGAAAATTTGCAGAAAATGCGCAGGTAATTAAAAAAGGTGTGCCTATCTTCCCTCGTTTGGAAGTGGAAGAAGAAGTGGCTTATTTACAAAAAGCTATGACGCCTGAAAGCCTTAGTGATACTTCTTCAGCTAATTTAACGGTATCTGATCCTGATTGGAATCCTGAAGCAACCAAATTGAGCTATGCTGAGACGGCTGAAGTAGCATTCGATGATTTTATTCATACTGAAATTAAAGTAGCAGAAGTCATTGATGTCGATGAGGTAGAAGGCTCTAATAAGTTATTGCGTTTTAGATTGGATGCAGGCGATCAAGGCCACCGTCAAATCTTATCAGGTATTCGAAAATACTATCCAGATTTCAAAGAGTTAATTGGTCGAAAGGTTTTAGTTGTCGCAAATCTTAAACCGAGAAAAATGATGGGGCATATTAGTCAAGGTATGATTTTGTCGGCTGAAAGTGGCAAAGATCTACATTTAGTTTTTGCACCAGAACAAGCTGAAAACGGCTCGCTAATTGGATAGAATGGATAGAAAGGGCAAGTTACTTCACTTGTCCTTTTTATGTTTAATGAGCTTTTCTGTCTGGAAAGAGCGAGTTATGATAAAATAACAAAAGATTGGAGCGAAAAAAATGAAATTATTTGATACACACACCCATCTAAATGTCTCCCAATTTCATGGGAAGGAAAAAGATTATTTACAAAGAGCCGAGGAAGCGGGTGTAGGCTTTCTGGCGGTTGTTGGTTTTGATCGTCCAACGATCGAGCGAAGTTTAGAGCTTAGCCAAGAGTATAAACATTTGATCAGTGTAGTGGGTTGTCATCCTACGGAAACTATTTATTATGATCAAGTCTTTGAAGACGACTTACATAAGTGGTTAGAATTAGATAGTGTCAAAATGTTAGGTGAAATAGGTTTGGATTATCATTGGGATACCTCACCCAAAGATATTCAAGCTAGGATCTTTAGAAGGCAAATAGCCATTGCTAAGGAACATAATCTCCCAATTACTATTCATAATCGCGAAGCAACTCAAGATTGCTACCGGATTCTTAAGGAAGAAGGACTCCCATCAGCCGGAGGAATCATGCATTCTTTTGGAGAGGGACCTGAAGAAGCAAAACGTTTTTTAGATTTAGGTATGCACTTATCTTTTAGTGGAGTTGTTACATTTAAAAAGACTGAAGATGTCCGTCAAGCTGCGGCCATTACACCACTAGATAAACTGTTGATCGAAACAGATGCTCCTTACTTAGCTCCTGTTCCAATGAGAGGAAAGCAAAATGAACCAGCCTTCGTTAAGTATGTAGCAGAAAAGTTGGCTGAGGTCAGAAACCTTTCAATCGAAGAAGTTGCCCGGATAACAAGTGAAAATGCCTTTAACTTATTTAATTGGCGTCCAGAAGAGGAAGCTAAATGAAAGAAATAGAAGTGCCCACCGAAGTGGTGGTAGTAGAAGGTCGATCAGATACCCAACGTCTTAATCAGATTTTTGGTCCAAGTATCAAAGTGATTGAAACCAATGGATCGGCCATTAACCAAGAAATACTCAGTCGAATTGAAGAGGCTAATAATAAATTTGGCGTGATAGTCTTTACCGATCCTGATTATCCTGGCGAGCGCATTCGCAGGATTATTCGTAAGCACATTCCAACTGTTAAAGAAGCTTTTTTAAGTCAAGATGCTGCAAACTCACACCGCAAAAAAGATTCTTTGGGAATTGAACATGCCAGCGCAGCTGATATTCAAATAGCCTTAAATAAAGTGACTAAGATGTCTCCTCAGGCGGAATTACAATTGATTCCGATGGCAGAACTTATGGCTATGGGGTTAGTTGGTTCAGAGCAAGCTAATGTTTTAAGACAGGCAGTCGCTAATCATTTCAATTTAGGGCACGTTAACGCTAAGCAACTGCAAAAGCAATTGGCTAAGTACCAAGTAAGCCATCAAGAGATATTAGCCTATTTAAAAAGGAGGGAAGAAAGTGAATAAAGATATGGATCATAAACTAATAGCAACACCAAGTCGTACAAGCGCGATTATGAAGCAGTATGATATAAAAATGAAGAAAAGTTTGGGACAAAACTTTTTAGTAGAGCCTCAAATTCTACAAAGGTTAGTGGAAGTAGCAGAGATTGATTCTGAAACAACCGTTATCGAAATAGGGCCAGGAATAGGTGCTCTGACAGAGTTTTTGGCCTTATCCGCAAAAAAGGTGTTGGCATTTGAAATAGATCAACGTTTTGTAAATATTCTTCAAGATACGCTATCTCCCTATAATAACGTTGAAGTTATTCATCAAGATATTTTAAAAGTTGATTTTAGTCAATCAGATTATGCATACTTACAACAAAGTAGACGCTTAGTGGTGGTCGCCAATTTACCTTATTATATAACGACCCCTATTATTATGCATTTACTAGCCAGTCAGCTGCCTTTTGATTCTTTAGTTATGATGATGCAAAAGGAAGTGGCTGAGCGAATGACTGCTAAAGTCGGAACCAAAGCTTATAATTCACTAACAGTGGCTATCCAACTTCAAATGAAAGCGAAATTAGCTTTTATTGTCCCTCCTACGGTTTTTATACCCAGACCCAATGTTGATTCTGCTGTGTTAAAATTAACGAGGTTAGAAAATCCATCTCACAGCTTTAAAAACAGTGATTCATTTCAACAATTTGTCCAAGCTTGCTTTAAACAACGTAGAAAAACCTTATGGAACAATTTAAAAGCTTATTATCCTGATCAAGAAACGACTTATCTAGAAAGTTGTTTTACTAAGGCTGATATTGTTCCTAGCCGCCGTGCGGAAACATTAAATTTAGATGAGTTTATCAAGCTATTCAACACTTTAAATGAAAAAAATTAATGGAATAAAGTTATTGCAAGTTATTCTTACTTATGTTATATTGTAAAATTTAAGAATTTGTGATATAATGTAGTATGAGGTGATAAGATGCCAAAAGATCTGATTGAAATCAAGTCAATGCTTGATGGAAGAGTTGGAGAAGAGATTGTTGTAACTGTTCAAATGGGGCGTAAGAAGAAGCGGGAGCGTCGTGGAACACTTGCTGAAACTTATCGGTCAATTTTTATTGTTGACTTAGAAGAGGAAGACAATGTGGATCGTGTATCATTTTCTTATCGAGACATATTAACCAATGCGGTTGAAATTGAATTTTAGAGTATAAAGTTTTAAAGAGGCTTACTTGTTATTGAGTAAGGCTCTTTCTTATTTTGTGACGAAAGCTGTGGTATAATTAGTTGCATATCTTATGGAGGTGTCGCTTTTGAAAATGATTGTTGGTCTCGGTAATCCAGGTGAACGTTATGCCAATACGCGGCATAATGCTGGCTTTGAAGCAATCGATCGTTTAGTAGATAAAGAAGGCTTAAGTTTTACCGATCAAAAATTTGATGCAGATTTCACCATTTGGCGGAATCAAACAGATAAGATTTTATTAGTTAAACCCTTTACCTATATGAATAATTCGGGACAAGCTGTTTTACCTTTGATGTCTTATTACGGTATTGCGGTAGAGGATTTAATAGTAGTCTATGACGATTTAGACCTTGAACCAGGTCGTATTCGCCTTCGTGAAAAAGGTTCTGCCGGTGGGCATAATGGCATGAAATCGATTATTCATATGCTTGGAACCAATGACTTTAAGCGTATAAGGATTGGGATTGGCCGTCCACAAGCAGGTTGGAAGGTCATTGATCATGTTTTAGCTCCTTTTGATAAGGACAGCTTACCACTCGTTACCCAAGCTATTGATCATGTAGCGGATGCTTTAACAGATTGGGTTGATGGAAAACCTTACAGTGAAGTAATGAATTTTTATAATAGAAAATAATCATGGAGTAAGGATATCCCTGCTTCATGTTTTTGTGTTGGATGTATAAGGAGAGATTCGATGTTAGATAAGTTGCAAACGGCAGCCTTTGATCAAAGTATAATTACTATAAATAAAGCAAATAATTCTAATCTTCCTCATTTAGTAACGGGTCTAGATGGTAGTGGAAAAGCGATATATATCGCTAAATTATATCAAGAGGCTCCGGGTCAAATGATTATACTGGAAAGCAATCCGAATCACTTAATCCAAATGTTTGAAGATCTTTCCAGTTTACTACCTAATGTCGCTATATATTCTTTTCCTGCGGAAGAGAGTTTGGCGCTAGAATATTCTACAGCTTCTCTAGAAGGTCGGGCGCAAAGAGTAGAATGCTTACAAGCTTTACTGACTAAAAAGCCTGTTATTATTTTAACCAATGTGCCTGGCGTCCGTAAGCGACTTTCTCCAGTTGAGGATTGGTTAGCCAACCAATTAGAATTAACTGTTGGGTATGAGATTGAAAGAGAAGATTTAGAAAATGTTTTATTTGAATTAGGTTATCAAAAAGTAGCGATGGTTATGACTCCTGGTGAGTTCTCTGTAAGGGGAAGTATTATTGATTTTTATCCGCTAACTTCTCCTTCTCCCATTCGTTTAGATTTCTTTGATGTAGAACTTGATTCTATCCGCTACTTTGATGCGGAAAGCCAAGTTTCAAAGGAAAATCTTCAATCGATAAAGATTGAACCTGCTACCGATGTGCTGTTCACTAAAAAACAACAAAAAAGTATTAAAGAGCAACTAGATGAAGAAATTAAGAAAGCAAGTAAAAAAATTAAAGATGCAGAGATGAAACAAAAGCTAAAGCAATTTATGAGTGAACAGCTTGAAGGCTTAAATCACAATCAAACGCTTGATAAAAGCCAAGCTTTTTTATCTTTTTACGATCCTAAGGGACACTCCCTCTTAGATTATATGCATGCTTCAGGACGCTTAGTAGTCAATGAGTTCTCAAAAATTCATCAAGAAGAAATCCAATTAATTGAGCATGATCAATTTTGGTTGGAACAGGAAACGTTAAAGGGTCATCTATTTCCCAATCAAGCATTAAAGTTATCAGCTTTCGATCAAATTAATCAAAGTAAGCATACAGTCATCTTTTTTGATTTGATTCAAAAGAGTATGGGTAAGCAAGCCTTAGCGAGTATTCACCATTTTTCCTACCGGACAATGAATGCTTTTTACCATCAAATGCCCTTGGTAAAAGCTGAAATGGACCACTGGTTGAGACAGAATCAAAAGATTCAAATCATTGTTGAATCTAAAAAGCGGGCCGAAAAAGTGCGACAACTATTTGCTGAATATCAAATTGATCCGATACATATACAAGAGCAAGATGATTTTCTGCCAGGCCAAGTAAACCTACTCATTGGAAGCTTGAGCCAAGGATTTGAGTTACCAAATGATAAATGGGTTTTACTGACTGAAAAAGAATTGTTTAATCGTATGAAGAAGAAAGTGATTAAACAACAAAAGCTTTCCAATGCTGAGCGGATAAAATCTTATAATGAATTGGAAACTGGCGATTACGTGGTCCATATTAATCATGGGATTGGGCGCTATACTGGAATGGAAACCATGGAAATTGCTGGTTCCCATCGTGATTTACTAGTCATTGAATATCAAAATAACGCTAAAGTGATGGTACCCATCGATCAATTGCATCTTATTCAAAAATATGTTGCCTCTGGTGAAGCAAAAACACCTAAAGTTCATCGTTTAGGCGGTACTGAATGGACGAAAACTAAACAAAAAGTTTCAAGAAAAATTGAAGATATTGCTGACGAATTGATTGAACTCTATGCTAAACGCGAAAAAGACAAGGGCTTTGCCTTTAGTGAAGATAGTCCTGAACAGCAAGAGTTTGAAAATGCTTTTCCTTATGTTGAAACGCCTGACCAGCTACAATCAGCTTCAGAAATCAAAAAAGATATGGAAAAAGAAAGACCGATGGATCGTCTACTAATTGGGGATGTTGGTTATGGAAAAACTGAAGTAGCCATGCGAGCCATTTTTAAGGCGGTGATGGATGGTAAGCAGGTAGCCTTCTTGGTACCAACAACTATATTAGCTCAGCAGCATTACAATTCATTGATTGAACGATTCGCTGATTATCCATTCGATATCAGGATGCTTAGTCGTTTTGTGACCAAGGCTAATCAAAAAGAGACAATTAAAGACTTAAAGGTAGGTGCTTGTCAAATTGTAGTGGGAACTCACCGAATTTTATCGAAAGATATCGAATTTTTGGATTTAGGCTTATTAGTTGTCGATGAGGAACAGCGTTTTGGTGTAAAACATAAAGAGCGATTGAAGCAATTAAGATCGCAAGTGGACGTTTTAACACTAACAGCGACTCCAATACCTCGAACCCTTCACATGTCAATGATTGGAGTTAGAGATTTATCGGTCATTGAAACACCACCGAGCAATCGCTATCCTGTCCAGACCTATGTAATGGAACGTAATGAAGGAGCCATTAAATCCGCCTTGGAACGTGAAGTCGCTCGCGGAGGACAGGCCTTTTATCTTTATAACCGTGTAGCTACTATCTATCATCGTGCAGAAGAACTCGCTCAGTTAGTTCCTGAGGCGCGTGTTGCGGTTGCTCACGGCCAAATGAGTGAAATTGAATTAGAAAATGTCCTGTATGACTTTGTTCAAGGAGAGTATGACCTATTAGTGACGACCACGATTATTGAAACGGGAGTCGATATTCCTAATGCCAACACTTTATTTATCGACCATGCAGATAAAATGGGCTTATCCACACTTTACCAATTACGAGGAAGAGTAGGTCGAACCAACCGACTAGCCTATGCTTATTTAATGTATGACCCTATGAAACAATTAAGTGAAGTCAGCGAAAAAAGGCTTAATGCCATTCGTGAATTTACCGAACTGGGTTCTGGTTTTAAAATTGCTATGCGCGACCTTTCAATTCGTGGAGCAGGTAATCTTTTAGGGGCACAACAATCTGGTTTTATCGATTCCATTGGGTTTGACTTATATTCACAACTATTAAAAGAAGCAGTTGATAAGAAACAAGGTAAAGAAAATCAGCAAGCAGCATTCAATCAAAGTGATACTGAAATTGATTTAGCGATTGATGCCTATCTGCCTGCTAGTTACATTGAGGATGAACGCCAAAAGATTGCAGCTTATAAAGCCATCCAACGAATTGATTCCTTTGATTCTTATCGCGAGGTCCAAGATCAATTAATTGATCGTTACGGTGAATACCCTGACCAGGTAGCTGACTTATTAGATATCGCTTTACTCCGTTATTTAGCTAGTCAAACGGGCGTGCTTAACATTAAAAGGCAGCACCAATATATCGTTTTGACTTTCAGTGAAGAAGCGACTCAATTTTTCTATGGCCCTAATATTTATGAAGCCTTGCAAGATGTTCAAGCCAGAGAAACAGTCACCAAACCTAAAGATCGGATGCTGGTTAAATTGACTATTCAAGGAAAAGAGAGCTATGAAATTTTAAGTCTCTTGAAGAAATTGTTAGAGCAAGCCAATCAAATTAAGCAAAATTATCAACAACGCCAAAAAGATTTGAATCATGCGCTAAAATAAAAAAGGAGTGTTAATATTGCGTCTAGATAAATTTTTAAAAATATCACGAATTATTAAAAGAAGAACCGTTGCCAAAGAAGTAGCGGATCAAGGAAGAGTTCAAATTAATAATCAAGTTGCTAAGTCAAGTTCTGCTGTTAAAGTAGACGATGAAATAACCATCACCTTTGGTAACCGTATAATGAAGATTAAGGTGAAAGAATTGCAAGAATCAACTAAAAAAGAAGATGCAGCGAAAATGTACGAATTAATTGGCGAAGATTCAACTCAAAATTAATTGGAATCCATAGATTATTGGGTGCATTCTCATTAAAATACTGCTATACTCAAAATGAGAGAGTGGTGAAAAATATTGAATGAAAAAAATAATCAGCCAGCCAATCGCAAAATCATACCCTTTGATCAAAGAGCAGGCCAAATAAGCCCTTCAAAAAGCAAGGTTGGATCTATAATTAGCTCTATAGTATTCTCAATAGGGGTCTTTTTGACTTGTCTTTCTCTTTTCTCGCTTTTTCAAGCCCTTCACAAGCAAAGTGAAGTTAACAACCAATTAGTTGAGGCAGAAGAAAGATTGAATAAAATTAAAACGGAAAACAAGCAGGCTAAAAAAGAGTATGAACTATCAAAAGATAAAGATTATATCGCTAAATTGGCTCGCAAGGATTACTTTTTTTCTAAAGATAATGAAATAATCTTTAATCTTAATGAAGAAACAAGTGAACAGTAAAATAATTTAAAGTAATATAGGAGGAAAAAGAAGTATATGGCGGTAGAAGTAGGACAGAAAGTTAAAGGTAAGGTTACAGGAATCAAAAACTTTGGAGCCTTTGTTGCCTTAGAAAATAATCAATCAGGATTAGTCCATATAAGTGAAATCTCTGATGGCTTTGTAAATGATATCAACGAAGTGTTATCGCTCGGAGATGAAGTGACCGTGAAGGTAGTTTCGGTAGCTGATGATGGAAAAATAGGTCTATCGATACGCCAAGCAGTTGATAAACCAGCCAACTCTTATCAAGATAAAAACAATAATGAGGGGTCTACAGCCAAGTATCGTAAACCAAAAGAAGATGCTCGTCGCAACTTCCATCAAGAATTTCCAAAAGTTCCACAGGGCAAGGGTAACTCTTATCCTAACCAAAATGTTTCCGGTAAATATGCTCAAAAGAGTAACGATGATTTCGATCAATTAATGAGTAATTTTTTGAAAGACAGTGAAGATCGTTTGATTTCACTGAAACGTAATACCGAAGGAAAACGTGGCGGCCGTGGTGGACGTCGCAGTTAATTGATAAAATATTACCGACTGCAATAGACTTTAATCTGTCTATTTGCAGTCTTTATTTTGAACAAGGTAGAGGTGGGAAGCTATGGAAGCAACCTTTCGACAATTTAAGAATAAAGTAGAATCTTGGCCCGGATGGGAAGAATGCAAAACGATTGTTCTGGCTATTTCTGGTGGTGTTGATTCGATGGTTCTCCTCCATTTAATGATAGAGTTAGTTCAGTTAAATGAATACAAGGATCGACAATTAGTGGTGGCTCATTTTAACCATCGGTTAAGATCCCCAGAAATTCATGATAAAGAGCAAGCCCTAGTGGTTGACACGGCTAAGAAACACCAATTAGTTTACTTTGTGTCTAAATGGGAGAGTCCAAGTAAGTCAAATGTTGAAGCAAACGCTAGACAAGCACGCTATCAATTTTTAGCTGATGTACTAGATGCCAGTCAAGGGGACTGTTTAATGACAGCCCATCATCTAGATGATGCTGTTGAGACGATGTTCATACGGATGATTCGAGGAACATCGTTAAAGGGTTTAACAGGGATACGCGATAACTATCAAAGAGTCATGAAAGCTAGTAATAATGAAGTCACTGTAACTGCCTTAATGCGGCCTCTTATTAATTTTAGAAAGGCAGAGCTCTATCAATATGCTGAAGACCACCGGATTGTTTACTACGAAGATGAAAGCAATCAGGAAACAGAATATTTAAGAAATCGTATTCGCAAGCAATATCTACCGAAAATCGAACAGGAAAACCCGCAATTTTATAATAATTTATTTGCCATGCAACAGCAGTTGACCTCTTCTTATCAAGCGCATTACGAGACTTATATGCGTGAAGAGCCTTTGCTCTTAGCTAAGCTGGAAGACAAGCGTTGGGCATTTGATGTTAAAAAATGGCGTGAACTATCGGATGACTTTAGAGAAGTCTTCTTGACGATTTTTTTCGAGGAGCGCTTTATAGAAGTGGCTGGTCAATATGATAAAGAGGCTATCAGTCATTTGTTGGATCAAATCCTGAATACAGAAACACCAAATTACCGTTTTAATCTTGCTCCAGGATGGGTGTCGCGCAGAGAATATGATTATATCTTTATCGAGCCAGAAGAAAGAAAATTCCCAGCTTTTTCCGATTATCGAGTGGACTTATCTTCAAATAATAAGTGGTTTAGCCTAGGGAATGGCTTATGGATTGGTCTTTTTAACCGTTCATTTGTCAACAATCAAATGCGCAAAGCGGTGGATGATTTCTTGGCACTCGATTTATCAGGAGAACAAAAACCACCTGCTTTCCATATTCGCCATCGTCAAGACGGAGATTTGATAGAGTTGAGCTCAAGCAAAGGAGCTTATCACAAGAAGATTTCTAGAATTTTAATTGATGAAAAAATCCCCTCTTCCATAAGAGATAAAATTTGGTTAATTGTCAACGATAGTAACGAAGTGATTTGGATGATCGGTCACCAGAGTTCTTCTAAATACCAGCCACAAAAGCCAGAAAATATTACACATTATCTCTTGATCCAAAAGATGTACTAAAAAGGTGCAAGATAATAAAGAATTATGTTAAAATACATTAATACACTTTGAGAAAGAAAAGGAGTTAATATGTTAGAACAAGATGTTTTAAAAGTACTTGTAACAGAAGAAGAATTGCGTGCAACCGTCCAACGCCTAGGTAAAGAAATCACAGCGAACTATCAAGGAAAAGAAGTACTTGTTGTAGGTATCTTACGTGGTGCAGCTCTTTTTATGGCGGATCTTATTCGTCAGATGGACTGTTATGTAGAAATTGACTTCATGGATGTTTCAAGTTATGGATCCGCTACAGAATCTTCTGGTGAAGTGAAAATAATAAAAGACTTGAATAGCAGTGTAGAGGGCAAGGACATCTTAATAGTTGAAGATATAATTGATACTGGAAGAACGCTAAAATATATTATTGATCTATTAAACTTTCGTAAAGCTAATTCCATCAAAATATGTAGTCTATTAGATAAAGCTGAGCGCCGTATTGAAGCGGATGTTAAGGTAGACTATGTAGGTGTTGAAGTTCCTAATGAGTTTGTTGTAGGGTATGGATTAGATTACGATCAAAAATATCGTAATCTACCTTATATTGGTGTTTTAAAACCAGAAATATATTCTTAGAATAGTCAGTGAGACTGCTTGTTTTATCAAAGATTAAGTGCAATCTTAATCAATAATCGAAGTTAAGGAGAAAGAAACGAATGCAAAAACCAAATCCGAATCGAAATCCCTTTCGAAACCCCTTTCGAAACACCCTCGTTTACATTTTAATCGGTTTGGCTATTTTAGGTGGCTTTAATTTTATAACAGATGGTGGGTCATTTTTAAACTCTACTAAAAAGATCACCACTTCTGAATTTGTTCAACAACTTGAAGCCGATAAAATTGCTGAATTTGAAATGCAACCTGGAGCAGGAGTTTATCATGTGAAAGGGAAGTATCAACCGATAGAAGCTGAAAATAAAACGGATGATAATGTCGTTGAAGTTATCAAAGGTGATAGTCAAACGCAATTGTTTGAGACAGATATTTTGCCTAATGATTCGACCATTAACCAAATTACTGAATTAGCTAAAGAGAAAAAAATAAAATTTAAATCAATGCCGGAGTCATCAGCAGGCGTATGGTTGAACTTCTTACCCATTTTATTATTATTAATTCCTAGCTTTTTCTTAATGTATACTATGATGCAAGCTAGTGGTGGCGGCGGTAAGGGTGTCATGAACTTTGGAAAGTCTAAGTCAAAAGACGTCTCCAAACAAAAAGTTAAAGTAAAATTCTCTGATGTTGCCGGTGCCGATGAAGAAAAACAAGAGCTAGTTGAAATTGTTGAATTCTTAAAAGAGCCTAAGAAGTTTACAGCTTTAGGAGCAAGGATTCCAGCTGGAGTCCTTTTAGAAGGGCCTCCAGGTACTGGTAAAACATTACTTGCTAAAGCTGTTGCTGGAGAAGCTGGTGTACCTTTCTTCTCGATCTCAGGTTCTGAATTCGTCGAAATGTTTGTTGGGGTTGGAGCTTCTCGTGTGCGTGATTTGTTCGAAAACGCTAAAAAAGAAGCGCCCGCTATTATCTTTATCGATGAGATTGATGCTGTAGGTCGCCAAAGAGGAGCAGGTATGGGTGGAGGCCACGATGAACGTGAGCAAACACTTAACCAATTGCTGGTTGAAATGGACGGTTTTGAAGGAAATGAAGGGGTCATTGTGATGGCAGCGACTAACCGTTCAGATGTCTTGGATCCAGCTCTTTTACGTCCAGGACGTTTTGACCGTCAAATATTAGTGGGCAATCCTGATGTTAAAGGTAGAGAAGCAGTATTGAAAGTTCATTCTCGCAATAAGAAATTAGCTTCCGATATTGATTTAAAAGTGATTGCTCAACAAACTCCTGGTTTTTCTGGAGCGGATCTTGAAAACTTACTAAACGAAGCAGCTTTAATTGCGGCGCGGTTTAATCGTAAGGAAATTACAGCACCGGATTTAGACGAAGCGCATGACCGAGTGATTGCGGGACCTGCTAAGAAAGATGCTGTTGTATCAGACCGTCAAAGAAAAACAGTTGCTTATCATGAAGCAGGGCATACAGTAATTGGTATGGTTCTAAGTGAAGCCCGTACTGTTCATAAAGTAACCATTGTTCCACGTGGTCGTGCAGGGGGATATGCTATTATGCTCCCTAGAGAAGATCAATATATTGTTACTTATAAAGAATTGTTTGAACAAGTGGTAGGGCTATTAGGGGGTCGTGCCGCAGAAGAAATTGTATTTAACCATCAATCAACAGGAGCCAGTGATGACTTCCGTCAAGCGACAGCAATTGTACGTAGTATGGTAACTCGTTACGGAATGTCTGAAACAATTGGAACGGTTCAATATGAAAGTGATAGCCAGCCATTTGCTGGTCGTCGTTATGGAACTGAAGATCATACTTCTTATTCTGAACAAGTGGCATATGAGATTGATAAGGAAATTCACCGTATTATGAAGGAAGCTTTAATGGAAGCTTACCGTATTATTAATGAGCACCGTGAGCAATTAAATCTGATTGCAGAGAAGCTCTTAGAGCTTGAAACGTTAGATGCTCGTCAAATTAAAGCTCTTTTTGAAACGGGAGAAATGCCTAAGGTCGAAGTGGTTGATGCAGAAGATCCTGTTGAAGAACCCTCTGACTTTGAAGAGTCTAAAGAAAAATCTTTGGAGGATGATCCTAAAGACGATTCAAATAAAGTTGTAGATTCCAGTGAAGAAAACGAATAGTTAAGTTAAAAGACAGGCTCTCGCCTGTCTTTTATCATCGTATGAAATAGAAAGTAGGGAAAAAATGAAAGGACAGTTAATCAAAGCATTAGCTTTTAATGATCAAATACGTGTATTTGTAGTAGATGCGACGGAATTAGTTAAACAAGCGCAAGAAAAGCATCAAACTTGGCATACTGCTACAGCTGCATTGGGGCGAACCTTGGTTGCCACAGCACTCTTGTCAGCAAATCTCAAAGGGGATGACCGCCTGCTCGTTCAAATTAAAGGCAGTGGTCCTTTAGGATTAATCTCTTGTGACGGCGATACCCAAGGTCGAATTAGAGGGTATGTATCAAATCCGAAAGTAGCTTTAGAGTTAAATAGTAAAGGCAAGTTGGATGTAGCAGGTGCAATTGGACTTCCAGGAAGTTTGAAAGTAAGTAAATACCTTGCTGATTCAGAACCCTTTACTGGGCAAGTTGAGCTTATTTCTGGTGAGCTGGGCGAAGATTTTACTTACTATATGGCATTATCGGAACAAACTCCCTCTTCAATCGGTCTAAGTGTGCTTGTCAATCCAGATGAAACGGTTCAATCAGCTGGTGGCTTTATGATTCAAGTTTTACCAGGGACTTCTGACGAAGTGATTGACCAGCTAGAAACAAAGATTAAGTCTCTTGGATCTCTGTCAGATTTAATCGACGGATCAGAAGCGATTACAGATCTCTTAGATTCATTAGTTGGACCGAATAATAGCCGAGTTATTTCGCAGCAGTCAGTTGAATTTTACTGTCCATGTAGTAAAGAACGTTTCACAAATTCACTGGCAGCTGTTGATCCTAATTTGCTACAACAAATGATTGATGAGGATAAGGGAGCGGAAATTGTTTGTCAGTATTGCAATGCGACGTATCAATTTAGTGAAGAAGAATTAAAAGCTATCCTAGCTAAACAATAAGATAGCTTTATTATCACCATGACAAACTCAATAACTTCATGTAAAATGAAAGGGACAGTATAAAGAAATAGTGGGAGGAAAGTCAATGTCTGATGTAAAAGATAGTCCAGAATTTGAAGAATTAAATGACCAGTTAGTGGTCAGAAGACAAAAGATGCAAGAAATGTCTGAAGCCGGAGTAAACCCTTTTGCTGCAGGATTTGAACGCAGTGACTATTCAGAAACTTTAATTGAAAAATATGATCACCTATCCAAAGAAGAATTAGAAGAGAAAGAATCGATTGAAGTTTCTATCGCTGGCCGAATCGTTTCAAAGCGTGGAAAAGGAAAAGCAGGATTTGCTCATCTATTAGATATGAAGGGCAAGATGCAGATTTATGTTCGTCAAGATCAAGTAGGCGAAGATGCCTTTATTTGGTGGAATGCTGCTGATTTAGGAGATATTGTGGGTGTTCGCGGTAACTTGTTTAAGACAAAAACAGGGGAACTTTCAGTTAAAGCTAAGGAATTTATTCCTTTAACAAAAGCTTTAAGACCATTACCAGATAAATTTCATGGTTTGACAAACATTGAGCAAAAATATCGTCAACGTTACTTAGACTTAATTGCCAATGAGGAAAGCTTTGAGCGCTTTGTTAACCGTTCAAAAATTATCCGTGAAGTGAGACACTATTTGGATGATTTAGATTATTTAGAGGTTGAAACTCCTGTTTTACATAATTTAGCAGGTGGGGCATCTGCTAGACCTTTCATTACACACCATAACGCTTTAGACATGGAGCTATACTTACGTATTGCTTTAGAATTACATTTGAAACGTTTAGTAATTGGCGGTATGGAAAAAGTATACGAAATCAGTCGTGTCTTCCGTAATGAAGGAATTGATACTACTCATAACCCTGAATTTACTATGATTGAAGTGTATACAGCTTATACAGTTTATACGGATATCATGGATTTAACAGAAGGGTTGATTCGCCATGTTGCCAAGAAAGTCTTAGGAACTGCTGTGATTGATTATGACGGCAAAAAGGTAGACTTGGAATCGGCATGGGCACGTCGCCATATGGTGGATTTAATTAGAGAAGAAACCGGCGTTGATTTCTGGCAAGAGATGACTTTAGAGGAAGCTAAAGCTTTAGCTAAAGAACACCAAGTCCCAGTTGAAGAACATGATTTGTCTGTGGGGCATATTATTAACAACTTCTTCGAAGAAAAGGTTGAAGATACTCTTATTCAACCTACTTTTGTTTACGGACATCCGGTTGAAATTTCTCCTTTGGCTCGTAAAAATGAAGAGGATCCACGCTTTACAGATCGCTTTGAATTATTCATTGTTGGTAAAGAATATGCGAATGCTTTTACAGAATTAACCGACCCAATTGACCAAAGAGAACGTTTTGAAGCTCAAATGGCAGAAAAAGATGCTGGAAACGACGAAGCGCATCCAGTTGACGAAGATTTCTTAGAAGCATTAGAGCATGGAATGCCTCCAACCGGTGGTTTAGGAATTGGTATTGACCGCTTGGTAATGTTATTAACCGATTCACAATCTATTCGCGATGTCCTCCTATTTCCTACCTTAAGAAACCATTAATGATACATAGGTATTAAGTAATGCTCTTTACTCTATTTAGTCTCTTGAATTTTATGGGTGTAAAATCCGATTACGTAAAAAAATTAATCATAACTATTGATAAGAAGTCGGCTCTAAAGTCGACTTCTTATTAGTTAAAAAGTTTAGCGTTTTGAGATGATCTAATCAATAGCTTATCAAGTGTGATATTTACAAACCAGTAAGACAAAAGTATAATTAAATTGTTACTTAATGGATAAATTTTAATCCGTTTCATTATGTAAAGGATATATTTAAGGAAATTCAAAAGTTTAATGAGAATGAGTGAATGTAAGAAAATAAAGGAGACGAAAAATGAGTACGAGTAGAGTGGAAGCTTTCAGCGATGGTGTTTTAGCGATTGTCATTACGATTATGGTTTTAAAGCTACAAACACCTGATAGTTTGGACATGGCAGGGTTGAAGGAAATATATCCAACTTTGTTGGCATATATTTTAAGTTATGCCTATGTGGGAATTTATTGGGCTAACCATCATCACTTATTGGCAGTATTACAAATAGCAACCGGAAAAATCTTATGGCGTAATTTGCTATGGTTATTTTTTATGACTCTAATTCCTACTTCAACCGAATGGATGGGTTTGAATCCATCTGTTGAATTTCCTGCATTTTTCTATGGATTTACGCTACTAATGTGTGCTTTGACTTATAATATTTTACAAACTGAAGTAATTAGAGTAAATGGTAAAGATTCTGCGATAGCTGAAAGAATTGGTAAAGACTTAAAAGGAAAAGGGTCACTTATAGGGTACTTAATTGCTTTAGTCTTTTCGCTTTATATACCAATGGTTTCATATGTTATATATGTGGCAATTGCTATACTTTGGTTCATTCCTGATAAGAGATTGGAGAGCATTCTTCATCAAAACTAGGTCATTAAAGATTTTAAATCAGCCTATAAGCGAAATGGGTGACAAAATTATATTGGATAGCCTATACTATATATAATATAAAGTCAGTAAAATAAGGAGGAATAGCGATGGAATTCTTAAAAGAAGATCATGCAGTTGTTTTACGTGATGAGCAAGGTGAGATGGTAGCTGAGATTACTTATCGGGATACAGATGATGATCGACTTGTAGTGGCTAATCACACCTATACGTCTGATCGTTTAAGAGGACAAGGGATAGCCGGAAAACTTTTAGATGAATTAGTTGCTCATATAAAAGACCAAGGAAAAATTATTTATCCAAGTTGTCCGTTTGTTGTTCGGAAATTTGATGAAGAACCAGAAAAATATGGACATATCGATGCGCGCAAAGCTCAACTCTAACCAATATATATAACCAAAAGTAATGTTCAATTACTTTTGGTTTTTTTAAGGTCTTTAATTAGACAATAAAGCGCTACCATGATAACCTTTTAAATAGAAGATCTATTTCAAATATTTTAATAGTAAGTCGGAAAATACAGTGGTTACGACCTAAGTATTGAGTTTATTAACAAAATATAGAAAGGAAGGATCAACATGGGTCACAGTTTTATTGCAAATTTAAGAGAGATACAAAGTCAAGAGGATTTGATGCAGCTTTCGCTTTACATGCCTACCAATCGTGGAGGTTTAAATCGGCAAGAAGATCTTATTCAATTTAAGAATCTAATTCAAGAAGTTAAGTCTAAGCTAGAAGAAGCTGACAATGAAGAAGCAAACGATATTTTAAAAGAAATTGAAAGAATTCGAAACGATAAAAATTTTTGGGATCAAACTAAAGAAGGCCTAGCCCTTTTTATTAGTCCTAAAAATCTTGAAGTCGCCTATTTACGCAATGAATTTAAACCTTCTATCCATTTAGGAAATGAATTTTATCTCTTACCTTTATTAGCTTATTATGAGGAACTTCATGAAGTAATCATCGCAGATATATCTAAAGACTCAGTAGACTTCTTTGATGCTAACCAGTTTAATGCTGAAGTTCTTACTTTAGATCTTGCGATTGAAGTAAAGGCCTTTTCAGAAATTTATGACGATTTAGACGCTGACTCTCAAGTCAATGTACACTCTTATGGTGGACGACAAGATCCTGGTATGCATCATGGACACCGAGCCACCCCAGAAGAAAAAGATCTCGATCGTGCAAAATATTTTAATTACCTGCATAAAAAAATGCAAGAAGTAGCTAAGCATTATCACCGGCCAATTTTATTAGCAGGAACAGTTGAGAACTTAGGCCATTACCAAAAGGTTAATGAAAACAGCGCTATTTATTATGGTTCAACAATTGATAAACCTTTCCAATCTATGGATTCTAAAGCGAAAACCAAACTTTTAAAAGAGACTCTTAGTCAAAATCATCAAGAGTTCGCAAAAGAAAAAATTAACCAAATTGAAGAGGCGCGTAATCAAGGTAAGGTTGTTCATGATTTTGAAAAGATTAAAGAGCTGATTCAAGAAGGACGTATTGAAGAATGGGTGATTCAATACTATACAGACAACTTATTAGATGTTGAAGCTCTTAATCATTGGGTAATCAAAGCCATGGATCAAGGGGCTAAAATCTCTCTCGTATTGGAGAAAGTTGAAGGGATTAAACAACAGTTTTCTGCTCTTTTAAGGTATTAGTAAAAAAAGTTGATTTCAACGCTTTTATAGCAAAAGATTACCAAACATTTTGGGCCATGTAATAGAATGAAAGCGATGCATGATTCCATAAATCATGCATCGCTTTTTAATTGTTTAAATATATAAAGGAGTGTTTCTATTTGAATCGAAAGACATTGACGATTGCTTTCGCCTATGTGGGAGTAGTCACAGGGGCGGGGCTGGCTTCGGGCCAAGAGCTACTGCAATATTTTATTAGTTTTGGTTCTATTGGCTTATTCGGCATATTCCTAGTAGGGCTCATGCATGCCTTAATGGGTGCTATTGTTATGCAATTAGGATCTTACTTCCAATCGGATCATCACAGCATAGTGCTGAGTGAAATCACATCTCCTTGGATCGAAAAGGTTTTAGACTGGGCGTTAATTTTTACTTGTTTTGTTATTGGTTTTGTGATGATAGCAGGCGCCGGAGCAAGTTTACAGCAGCAGTTTAATTTAAATAGCATTTGGGGTAGCGCCCTGTGTGTGTTATTAGTTTTAATTATTGGATCCTTTAATTTTAAAAAAATCCAACAAATCATTGGCTTTTTTACACCGGTATTAATTTCTTTTATCATTCTGGCTTTCTTCTATACTTTATTTAACTATCAGTATGATTTTGAAAAGATTGAAGTAGTGAGTCAAGAACTCAATCGACTGTTTCCTTCAATCATACTTTCTAGTTTAAATTATTTTTCAATGTGTTTCATAACAGGTTTTTCCATGGCGGTAGTTATCAGTGGTGACGCCCTGCGACCTCGCTTCGCTGGTCTAGGCGGTTTAATAGGGGGAATATTAGTGGGCTTAATGGGAATTGCCATTACTATCATTTTATTTATGCGAATTGAAGTGGTTAAAGACGCGGAAATACCCATGCAAATTATTTTGAATGAAATCCATCCAGTATTAGGTCTCCTTATGTCACTTATCATTTATGGAATGATTTTAAATACAGCGCTCAGTTTATTTTTTGCTTGTGCGCGTCGCTTATCTAGTAAGCATCTCGACAAGTTTTATACTTACTATGTAGTAGTCACTTTAGTAGGATTTGCGCTAAGTTTTTTAGGGTTTAAAGAATTAGTGGCTATCATGTATCCTATTTTAGGTTTTATTGGGATGGGACTGATTGCTATCATTATTACTGGTTGGTTGCGACACCGCCCATCCATTATTAAAGAACATCAAAGACGCAAGAAGATTCTTAAGCTAACTCATAAAAAATACAATCCATCCAAACTATTTAAACAAAAAGATGAAAATAAATTAGAAGATTTAGTGGATGCTTCGAACCTAGTCAACGAAGATTTAAAACAAAGTCTTAAAGAGCGAATGGATGATCAATATGATTAACTTCCTAAAACTAGCATAGAAAAATCTATGCTAGTTTTTTTATTAAAAGATTTTTAAAATATATGGGAAAATTAATTGACGGAAAAAAAACTACATGGTAAGATGATAAAGGTGTTTTTATTGACAGATACCTGAAATTCAGTCGTGCTGACTGCTATAGATTCACCCTGAAACGCAGTTTGAAATATTTTCAAGTCTGCGAAAAATTTATATTTATAAATGACACACTTGGATGTGTGGACTAAGAAAATAATGGAAGGAGGACTTTTGATGCCAACAATTAATCAATTGGTTAATAAACCTCGTAAATCAAAAGTAAGTAAATCAAATTCACCCGCATTAAACGTAGGTTACAACAGCTTCAAACGTTCTAACACAAAAACAATGTCTCCGCAAAAACGTGGGGTATGTACACGTGTAGGGACTATGACTCCTAAGAAACCGAACTCTGCTTTACGTAAGTATGCCCGTGTTCGTTTATCAAACCTTATGGAAGTAACAGCTTATATCCCAGGTGAAGGCCATAACTTGCAAGAGCACAGTGTGGTACTGATCCGTGGCGGACGTGTGAAAGACTTACCAGGGGTACGTTACCATATCGTTCGTGGAGCACTGGATACAGCCGGTGTTAATGACCGTAAGCAAAGCCGTTCTAAATACGGTACTAAGAAACCTAAATCATAATTATAACAATCACCGATTTTTCGAAAGGAGGAGTTTGAATGACTCGTAAAGGGAATATTCCTAAACGTGAAGTGTTACCAGATCCAATTTATAATTCTAAAGTAGTAACTCGTACAATCAACCGTTTAATGGTTGACGGTAAACGTGGAAAAGCATCATCTATTTTGTATAGTGCCTTTGATGTAATACGTGAACAAACAGGCCAAGATCCAATGGAGGTTTTCGAACAAGCCATTGAAAACATCATGCCATTATTAGAAGTTAAAGCTCGCCGTGTTGGAGGTTCTAACTATCAAGTACCAGTTGAGGTAAGACCTGAACGTCGTTATACTTTAGCGATTCGTTGGTTAGTGACATATTCTCGTTTACGTGGTGAAAAAACCATGGAACAACGTTTAGCACGTGAAATTATGGACGCAGCTAATAACACAGGTGCTTCTGTACGTAAGCGTGAAGATATGCATAAAATGGCAGAAGCCAATAAAGCTTTTGCACATTACCGCTGGTAAGATTTATAATGGTATTGTTAACTTAGAAATTCTTTGTTAACAGACAATGATTCAAAAAAGGAAAGAGGGGTAAATATACATGGGAAAAAGAGCATTTTCTCTTGAGAAAACTCGTAACATTGGAATTATGGCCCATATAGATGCTGGTAAGACAACGACTACTGAACGTATCTTGTATTATACCGGTAAAATCCATAAAATTGGTGAGACTCATGATGGTGGAGCTCAAATGGACTGGATGGAGCAAGAGCAAGAACGTGGGATTACCATTACTTCTGCTGCAACAACAGCTCAATGGAAAGAACACCGTGTAAATATCATCGACACACCAGGACACGTGGACTTTACGGTTGAAGTTGAACGTTCATTACGTGTATTGGATGGAGCAGTTGCCTTATTAGATGCTCAATCAGGAGTAGAGCCTCAAACTGAAACGGTTTGGCGCCAAGCTACTACCTATGGAGTACCTCGTATTGTATTTGTAAATAAAATGGACAAAATGGGAGCTGACTTTGAATATTCATTAAGAACTCTTCATGAGCGCTTAGACGCAAATGCAGTGGCTATGCAAGTTCCAATCGGATCTGAAGATGAATTCAAAGGAATTGTCGATGTCGTTCATAAGAAAGCATATATTTATAATAACGACTTAGGGACAGAAATTGAAGAAACAGATATCCCTGAAGAATATCAAGCAAAAGCTGCTGAATACTACACAACTTTAGTAGAAGCAGTAGCTGATACTGATGAAGAAATTATGATGGCTTATCTTGAAGGTGAAGAAATTCCTGAAGATGTTTTGAAAAAAGCTATCCGTAAAGCAACAGTTAATGTGGACCTATACCCAGTTTTCTGTGGTACAGCCTTCAAAAACAAAGGGGTTCAACTCCTATTAGATGGAGTTATTGATTACTTACCAAGTCCACTAGATGTTCCACCAATTATTGGTTTCGAACCAGGAACTGAAAAGGAAATTGAACACCATGCTGATGATAGCGAATCATTTGCAGCTTTAGCCTTCAAAGTAATGACAGACCCATTTGTTGGTCGTTTAACTTTCTTCCGTGTTTATTCAGGAACGCTTGAGTCTGGTTCATATGTTCAAAATGCGACCAAAGATTCACGTGAGCGTGTAGGACGTATTCTACAAATGCACGCTAACTCTCGTGAAGAAATCGCTGAAGTATTCTCAGGAGATATTGCTGCAGCTGTTGGTCTTAAGAATACAGGAACTGGTGATACTTTATGTGACCCAGATAACTTAGTTATTCTTGAATCAATGGAATTCCCTGATCCAGTTATCGAAGTAGCGATTGAACCAGATTCAAAAGCTGACCAAGATAAGATGGGCTTAGCCTTAGCTAAGTTAGCTGAAGAAGATCCAACCTTCCGTGCTTCAACTGACCATGAAACAGGTCAAACAATTATTGCCGGAATGGGAGAATTACACTTAGATATCATCGTTGACCGCTTGAAGCGTGAATTTAAAGTTTCAGCTACGGTTGGTGCACCACAAGTTTCATACCGTGAGACTTTCCGTGCTGCGACACAAGCTGAAGGTAAATTTGTTCGTCAATCAGGTGGTAAAGGTCAGTACGGTCATGTTTGGATTGAATTTGAACCAAATGAAGAAGGCGCTGGCTTTGAGTTTGAGAATGCGATTGTTGGTGGGGTTGTTCCTCGTGAATACATTCCAGCAGTAGAAGCAGGATTGAAAGATGCGATGGAAAATGGTGTCCTAGCAGGATTCCCATTAGTAGATATTAAAGCTAAGCTTTATGATGGATCTTATCATGATGTTGACTCTTCTGAAACAGCTTATAAAGTTGCTGCTTCAATGGCTCTTAAGGCTGCTGCTAAGAAAGCACAACCTTCAATCCTTGAACCAATGATGGCTGTTGAAGTAACAGTTCCTGAAGAATATTTAGGAGATGTTATGGGGCACGTGAACTCTCGTCGTGGACGTATTGAAGGTACTTCAACACGTGGAAATGCTCAAATTGTTAAATCATTCATTCCATTATCAGAAATGTTTGGATATGCAACGACTTTACGTTCTTCAACTCAAGGTCGTGGTACATTTACAATGCAATTTGACCACTACGAAGATGTTCCAAAATCAATTGCTGAAGAAATCATCAAAAAATATGGTGGATCTTCAGAAAATTAATCATAAGCAATAATTGTTTAAAAGAAGAAAGACCAAGGTTAAGGTAAATATCCGTTGAATTCACTTCAATATCTTTGGTATAATAATTTTGATAGATTGGATAATCTATAAACACTTAAAAATTAGGGGGATTTACTCAAATGGCAAAAGAAAAATACGAACGTACGAAACCACATGTTAACATTGGTACTTTAGGACACGTTGACCACGGTAAAACAACTTTATCAGCTGCAATCGCAACTGTATTAGCTAAAAATGGATTTGGTGAAGCTAAAGACTACGCTTCAATCGATAACGCTCCAGAAGAAAAAGAACGTGGAATCACAATCAATACTTCTCACATCGAGTACGAAACAGCTAACCGTCACTATGCGCATATTGACGCTCCAGGACACGCGGACTACGTTAAAAACATGATCACTGGTGCTGCTCAAATGGACGGTGCAATCTTAGTTGTATCTGCAGCTGATGGTCCAATGCCACAAACTCGTGAGCACATCTTATTATCTCGTCAAGTAGGTGTACCTTACTTCGTAGTCTTCTTAAACAAAGTAGACATGGTTGACGATGAAGAATTATTAGAATTAGTTGAAATGGAAGTTCGTGATATGTTATCAGAATACGACTATCCAGGAGATGACATTCCAGTAATCGCAGGTTCAGCTCTTAAAGCTTTAGAAGGCGACGAAGCTTATGAAGCTAAAGTATTAGAGTTAATGGAAGAAGTAGATGCTTATATTCCAGAACCAGAACGTGAAACAGATAAGCCATTCATGATGCCAGTCGAAGACGTATTCTCAATTACTGGTCGTGGTACAGTTGCTACTGGACGTGTTGAACGTGGACAAGTTCGTGTAGGTGACGAAGTTGAAATCGTTGGTATCGCCGAAGAAATTATGAAGTCAACTGTAACTGGTGTAGAAATGTTCCGTAAGATGTTGGACTATGCTGAAGCAGGGGACAACATTGGTGCATTATTACGTGGTGTTACTCGTGACGATATCGAGCGTGGACAAGTATTAGCAGCTCCAGGAACTATTACTCCACATACTAAGTTTGAAGCTGAAGTATATGTGCTTTCTAAAGAAGAGGGTGGACGTCATACTCCATTCTTCACTAACTATCGTCCTCAATTCTACTTCCGTACAACTGACGTAACTGGTGTTGTAGAATTACCAGAAGGAACTGAAATGGTTATGCCTGGTGACAATGTATCTATGACAGTAGAATTAATTCACCCAATCGCTATCGAAGACGGAACTCGTTTCTCAATTCGTGAAGGTGGACGTACTGTAGGTGCGGGTACTGTTACAAAAATTAATGCTTAATTAATTTATGAAGAAAAAAGCCAAGTAGTTTACTTGGCTTTTTTATTTACGTGGAATATTTGTTGTATCAACCATACTCGTGCTATACTTAAGATAATTAAAAATAAGAAAGGGGAATGATTATGGATTTAAATAATATAGTAAGTACTATTCCTGGAATAATAGGATCATTACTTTTATTAATAGCCGCACTGATTTTAGCTCATTTTGCTAGAAAATATGCGATTAAAGCCATGGAGAGTATTGACTTTGATTTAAAATTACAAAAATGGGGGTTAGCTAGAACCGATGAGGAGTCCAATGCCTTTTTAGAAACAATTGGAACCTTGTTATACTTTATTATTGTACTTTTCTTTGTCCCATTCATTTTAAATGGATTAGGTTTGGCAGGAGTCGTTGATCCGATATCTAATATGTTTGCTAAATTTTTTGCATATATTCCGAATATTATTGCTGCTGTTCTGATCATATTTATTGGCAATTTATTCTGTAAATTTGTTAAACAGTTAACTCAAAACTTACTCGAAGGTTTCAATTTAGATAAATGGTACAGTAAAATGACAGGTCAGGAAGAAAAAGAAAGAGTCAATGATGCTCATCTTGCTGAAGTGCTTTCTACTGTTGTTTATGTCTTAATTTTTATTCCGATTTTAACTGTGGCTTTAGAAACTTTGGGAATCCAAACTATTTCAGCGCCAATTGTAGGTGTGTTGAATTCGGTTATGTCAGCTATTCCTAATATTATTGTAGCAGTTATTCTAGTTTTTGTAGGTGGTTTCATTGCAAAATTATTAGGTGATTTATTAGAAAGTTTATTAAAAACATCTGGTATCGATCAGTATTCAAAATATTTGAATTTTAAAGGCGAAAACCACATTCAAATTTCAAGTGTGATTGCTCAAGTAGCTAAATCCTTATTACTTATTTTCTTCATTGTTGAAGCTATATCTGTTCTTAACTTAGAGGTTTTAAATGCTGTAGGTACTTCTATTATTGCATACATCCCGGATGTAATTGCGGCCGCGTTAATTTTAGCAGTCGGAGTAATAGGTGGCAATATTCTTGCTAGCTTCTTAAAAGAAGTATCAGGTAGTAAAGTGTTTGGAGAATTTGTTCGTTATGCCATTATCGTTTTAGCAATTTTCATGACATTGAATCAATTAAAATTTGCTCCAACGATTGTTAATGCCGCCTTTATCATCATTCTTAGTGCAGCCGCTGTTGCTTTTGCGCTTGCAGTTGGACTGGGAGGCAAGGAATTTGCAGCACGCCAATTGGAAAATATTGAAAAAAGTATTGAACACGAAGAAGAGGAACATCAAAGATTTTAATTAATTATTAATATAAAAAAGCTCGCTATTCTTAATTGAATTTGCGAGCTTTTTTATACTTTAAAATAAATCTTATTGAATGAGTCGATTGTAATGGCCAATAATTTGTTCCGCTAATTCTTCAATCGACTGATTCTCTACATTAATTACAGTAGCTCCCAGTCGATGATAGAGGTCATCTGCAAACATTAATTCTTGTTTGACTCTATCAAGTGAAGAGTAAGTAGCTTTTTCGCCTAAACCCATCATTTCAACTCTTTTTTTTCGAATATTTTGTATATATAAAGGTGAGGCAATCAAACCGAAGATTCTTCGAGAATCAGCTTGATAGATCTCATCAGGAATATGGACTTCCGGAAAAATAGGTAAATTGGCAACCTTATAAGACTTATTAGCTAGGTACATACTTAAAGGTGTTTTAGAAGAACGTGATACACCAAGTAAAACAATATCCGCTAATTCGAAACCTTTACGATTCTTACCATCGTCATACTTCACAGCAAATTCAATAGCTTGAATACGATCGAAGTAGTGATCATCGAGTCGGTGCAAGGTTCCTGATTTTTCAGTAGCTGACATATTTGTTTTTTGCGAAATAAGATTAAGTAAAGGATGGATTACATTATGATAATCTAATCCGTTCTTCTTTGAAAATTCACTAGCATAGTGCTCAAGTCTTTCATCAACTAAGGTTGTGATTAAAATAGCATTAACTTTAGCAGCCTCTTCAAGTATAGGTTTTAATTCATCCATAGTATTAATAAATGGGAATCTTTTTAGACCGATATTGGTTAACTTTGGGAATTGAGCTAAAGCAGCATTGGTTGCGCGTAAGGCCGTTTCACCGACAGAGTCCGAAATGACATAGAATTTGTAAGAATTTGTAACTGACATATTATTCCTCCGATTGGCTTAATTCAACCAGAAGATTCACAATATGAGTTTTTGATACTTTGCCGAGTATCTCATAGTCAGCGGTAACAATTGGCAGTGAATCAATCTGGTGTTCAGATATTAGACGTGCAGCATCAAGCACCGTTTGATCGGGTTGAGCGACAATAATATTTGGCATTCTGGTCATTATAATTGTTAAGGGAGTGTCCATTAACTGACCAATCGCTGACCGGAGTAAATCCTTACGCGACACGATACCTGCTAGTTTGTGGTCTTCTTCATCAATTACATATATGGAACCAGCATCATACATAAATAAGTGAGTAATTGCATTTTGGACTGTAGTATCAGGGGTGACAGTGATAGCCTGGACCATAATATCTTTAACGAGATACTCTGAAAAAGCTTCATATAACAGGGATTTTTCAGTTAATCCAGAATATATATAACCCACTTTTTGACGAGCATCGAGGATGCCCGTCATAGTTAAGACAGCGAAATCACTACGCAATGTTGATTTTGTTAAACCAAGCTTACTAGCAATTTCGTCACCGGTGATTGGTTCATTTTCTTTAACAATTGAGATGATTTCTTCTTGTCGGGGTGAAAGTTTCATAGTTCCCCTCCTAGTTATTTATTAAACATTTTTAATAGCACTTTGTGCAGCGGCTAATTGTGCAATTGGGACACGGTAAGGTGAGCAAGATACATATGAAAGACCTGCTTGGTGGAAGTGGTCAATTGAACGAGGGTCTCCTCCTAGCTCTCCACAGACACCAATTTTTAAGTTGTTTTTTACAGAACGTCCGCGATCTACTGCTATCTCAACAAG
The DNA here is from genome assembly GCF_024742075.1 of Facklamia sp. 7083-14-GEN3. Classification (GTDB taxonomy): domain Bacteria; phylum Bacillota; class Bacilli; order Lactobacillales; family Aerococcaceae; genus Facklamia. Next base: position 154,375 of record NZ_JANSGD010000003.1, read on the forward strand.
TTCTTTAACAGCATAAGTGTCAATGGTTTGGAAAGGATCATCTTTTAAGATGCCTTGTTCAAGATATTGGTTCAAGAATTTACCAGCATCATCACGTGAGTATCCAAATGTTAATTGAGTTAAATCATTAGTACCAAATGAGAAGAATTCAGCTTCGTTTGCTAATTGATCAGCAATTAAACAAGCGCGAGGTGTTTCAACCATTACCCCAACTGTAAATTCTATATTTATCTTTTCTTGCTCAAGAACATTTTCTAAATGCTCTTTTATTTTTGATTTTAAGTGAACTAATTCAGCTTGACTACTTACTAAAGGAATCATGATCTCTGGTTTAACTTTAACACTATCTTTTGCTACTTTCATAGCTGAGCGAATAACTGCTTCTGCTTGCATGATATATAAGTCAGGGTAAGACATTCCCATACGACAACCACGGTGGCCCATCATAGGGTTAACTTCCTTCATAGACTGTACCCGGTCACTCAATTCAGAAGCATCGATTTGAAGTTGTTTAGCAACTTGATTAATTTCATTTTGACCATGCGGTAAAAATTCATGTAACGGAGCATCCAATAAACGAACTACAACTGGTTTATCTTGCATTAACTCAAAGATATGAGAAAAATCTTCGGTCTGGAAATTACGGATAGCATCTAAACATGTTTGACGATCTGCGGGATTCTTGGCAAGTAGGAATTTACGAATCGCTATTAGACGATCTTCTTGGAAGAACATATGCTCAGTTCTAACTAGTCCAATCCCAACTGCACCAAAGCGCAAGCCATTTTCAATATCTGAAGCGGTTTCTGCATTCATCCGAATAGCTAATTGAGCATATTGACGAGACCATTCTAAGACTTTATCTAAGTCCTCATTTGCTCCGCCTGCAACCGTTGGAATTTCACCAATGTATAGACGGCCTGTAGTACCGTCTACAGAAATAACATCTCCTTCATTAAGTTGGCCACCAGGATAAGATAAAGTCTTCTTCTCTTCATTGATGTCTAATTCACTACAACCTGCTACACAGCATTTACCCATTCCACGAGCGACAACAGCCGCATGAGAAGTCATACCCCCTTGGCTGGTCACAATAGCATTAGCGGAGTTCATTCCTGCAATATCTTCTGGTGAAGTTTCGTGACGAACTAATATAACTGATTTGCCGGCATCTGCCCACTCTTTTGCAGTGACTGCATCGAAAACGATTTGCCCAGTTGCAGCACCAGGACTAGCTGGTAGTCCTAACTTAGAAATTAATTCTGCTTGATTTAAAGCGTTCGGATCAAAAGCAGGGTGAAGCAATGTGTGTAGAGATTCTGGATTAATAGTTAAGAGAGCTTTATCAGCTGTTAAGATGCCTTCGTTGACAAAGTCAACCGCAATTTTTACAGCTGCTTGAGCAGTCCGCTTACCGTTTCTAGTTTGAAGAATATATAACTTTTTATCTTCAATAGTAAATTCGATATCTTGCATATCGGAATAATGTTTTTCTAATTTGTCAGTTAATTCTAAAATTTCTTGATAAATTTCAGGGAATTGATCACGTAATCGATTGATTGAAACAGGTGTACGAATTCCAGCAACAACATCTTCACCCTGTGCATTGGTTAGATATTCACCATATAATTCGTGCTTACCGTTTGCTGGGTTGCGTGTAAAGAGAACTCCTGTACCCGATGATTCACCACTATTACCAAAGACCATTTCCTGAATGTTGACAGCTGTACCTAAGTCATCTGGAATATTATTTAAGCGACGATAGACAATAGCTCGTTGGTTATTCCATGATTTAAAGACTGCTTCTACAGCTGCGTAAATTTGTTGGTAAACATCTTGAGGGAATGGATGGTTCAATTCTTCTTGATAGACAGCTTGATAATCCTTAACGATTCCTTTAAGGTGGTCAGCTGTCAGTTCGTAATCATAGTGTAAATGATTATCTATTTTAACTTGATTAAGGATTTTTTCAAATTTACTCATATCGATTTCATAAACGACGTTCCCATACATTTGAAGCAGGCGACGATAACAGTCGTAAGCGAAGCGTTCGTTGTTGGTGATATGAGCTAATTTTAAAACATTCTCATCGTTAAGGCCTAAGTTTAAAATAGTATCCATCATACCTGGCATAGAAATTTTTGCTCCAGAGCGAACAGAAACTAACAATAATTTTTCTGGATCATTAAAAGTCTTGCCTGAGATAGCTTCAAGATGATTTACGGCTTGCGTAATTTCATCCTTAAGCTCAGTTTTTAATCCTTTAGACTCCTTTAAGTATTCTAAACACGCTTGAGTTGAGATGGTAAATCCTTGGGGTACTGGGAAACCAAGGGTAGTCATTTCAGCCAAGTTGGCTCCTTTTCCACCTAATAGATCTTTCATTTTGGCATTTCCTTCACCAAATGCATACACACGTTTCATCAGCAATCCTCCTAAATTTAATTAATGCAACTTATCATATTATATAATGCATACTATTAGTTGTCAATTATAAAAAAGATGTAAAATAAATTATTTTAACCGAGTATAACTTCAATGATGTCACACATTAAAATGTTCACTATACCTTTAAAGTCAATATATAATAAGGAAGTAAAAAATTGTCTTATTTCCAAGGGGATGTTAAAATTAAGAAGTAAAATTATATGTGAAAAAAATAATTTGGGGGAAGAAATACTTATGAAGATAATTATTATTGGAACAAACCATGCCGGAATAGCAGCGGCAAATACCTTGCTAGAAAATTATCCAGAACATGAAATTGTAATGTTGGAGCGTAATTCAAATCTGTCTTACCTAGGGTGTGGAACAGCTCTATGGGTTGGACGACAAATTGATGATTATAAGGGGCTTTTCTATACTAATGAGGAGGCTTTTGCAAAAAAAGGAGCCCGTATTTACACTGAAACTGAGGTTTCAAACATTGATTTTTCAAATAAAAAGGTATACGCTCAGAAAAAAGATGGCGAGAAGTTTGAAGAAAGCTATGACAAATTAATCTTAGCAACTGGATCGTTGCCAATTTCTCCAAAGTTTCCGGGATATGATTTGGAAGGATTACATTTCTTGAAATTATTCCAAGAAGGACAAGCGGTTGATAAAGCTTTGGCAGATGAATCGGCTAAAAATGTTTGTGTAATTGGCGCGGGTTATATCGGTGTCGAAATTGCTGAAGCTGCTAAGAGACGTGGGAAGAATGTTCGTATTTTTGATGCAGAAAATACATCGCTAGCTAGTTATTATGATCCAGAATTTGCGAAAATGATGGACGAAAACTTAAAGAATAATGGTATTTCGACGCATTTTGGTGAATTAGTTCAAGAATATATCGGTGATAATGGTAAAGTTATAGCAGTCAGAACTAATAAAGGGACTTATGATGCTGATGTAGTGATTAACTCTATTGGCTTCCGCGCCAATACTGAGTTAGGTAAAAATCACCTTGACTTATTTGAAGGTGGAGCATACCTTGTAGACCGTCATTTTAAAACATCAGATGATGATGTTTATGCGATTGGCGATTGTGCAAGCAATTATTCGAATGCCATTCAAGGTACAACATACATTGCCTTAGCGTCTAATGCAGTTCGCTCGGGTATTGTGGCTGCTCATAACCTTGCTGGCACAGAGTTAGAAGGAGCTGGTGTTCAAGGCTCAAACGGAATTAATATTTTCAACTTAAAATTAGTTTCGACCGGTTTGACGTTAAAAGCAGCTGAACAAGCAAATATTGATGTAGAATATGTTGATCATGAAGATACACAGTTTCCGGGTTTCATGCCTGAAAATCATCAAGTCAAAATCAGAATTATTTATGAAAAGGCAAGTCGTCGTATAGTAGGGACTCAGTTAGCATCAGATTACGATGTGTCTTTATTAATCCACATGTTCTCCTTAGCTATTCAAGAAGAGGTCACAATTGATAAGTTAGCATTACTGGATACCTTCTTCTTACCGCACTTTAACCAACCTTATAATTACATCACTGTGGCTGCTTTAAAAGCTAAAAAATAATTAGAGCAAGGCAAGACAATATCTTCTATATAATAAGGTAGCAATTATGATCCATTTAAAAAAGCTAGTAGTCCTTTTCAGCTTTTTCAAAGATTAAAAGCTACCTTTTTTTATTTGAAAAAACTTTAAACATAGCTTGCATTACCATAATATGTTCGGTATAATATCGGTTGTGTCAATTGGAGGGTTTTACCCAAAAATCAACACGAGCCCTTGAGAAAAGGGCGGCATGCAGTGAAACGAGAGGTTGTGACACGCTAGGCCGAGTTGCCAAGGGCTGGTTTGTTAGAAATTCTTGTGGAGCAAGTCACATATTTTATATTGACGAAGGAGGAAATAAAAAATGGCAAATCAAAAAATTCGTATTCGCTTAAAGGCTTATGAGCACCGTGCTCTTGATGTTTCTGCAGCGAAAATAGTTGAATCTGCTCAAAGAACAGGGGCTAAGACTTCAGGTCCAATCCCTCTACCAACAGATCGTACAGTCTATACCGTTATTCGTGCAACACACAAATACAAAGACTCTCGTGAGCAGTTCGAAATGCGTACACACAAACGTTTGATTGACATCGTTAATCCTACTGCAAAAACAGTAGATGCTTTAATGAAGTTAGACTTACCAAGTGGTGTGGACGTAGAAATCAAATTATAAAAAATAAAATAATGGAGGTGTACTCATGACCAAAGGAATCTTAGGAACTAAAGTCGGAATGACTCAATACTTTACAGAAAATGGCGAATTGATCCCAGTAACAGTTATCCAAGCTCCTGCTAACGTTGTTTTACAAGTTAAAACAGTTGAAACAGATGGCTATGAAGCAGTTCAAGTGGGATATCAAGATTTACGTGAAGTGTTGACAAACAAACCGCACAAGGGTCATGTAGCAAAAGCTAATGCTACTCCTAAGCGCTTCGTTCGCGAATTTCGTGATGTTGAGCTAGGAGATTATGAAGTAGGGCAAGAAATCACAGTTGAAACATTCGCAGTTGGTGATATCGTCGATGTGACGGGTACATCAAAAGGTAAAGGGTTCCAAGGTGCTATTAAGCGTCATGGACAATCTCGTGGACCTATGGCTCACGGTTCTCGTTACCACCGTCGTCCTGGATCAATGGGTATGGCATCAGATGCTTCTAAAGTATTCAAAGGTAAAAAATTACCTGGACAAACTGGTGGCGAGCGTATTACTATTCAAAACCTGGAAATTGTATCAGTAGATAGCGAAAACAATGTAATTCTTATTAAAGGAAACGTTCCAGGGGCTAAAAAATCACTCGTTGAAATTAAACAAGCAATTAAAACAGTTAAATAATATTTAAGAGGGGAGGAACGAGCAAATGCCAAAAGTTACATTATTTAAACAAGATGGAACACAAGCAGGAGAAGTTGAATTAAATAAAACGATCTTCGGAATCGAACCTAATGAAGCGGTAGTTTTTGAAGCAGTCGTAATGCAAAGAGCTTCACTACGTCAAGGAACTCACGCGGTAAAAAACCGCTCAGCCGTTAGCGGTGGGGGACGTAAACCATGGAGACAAAAAGGAACAGGACGTGCGCGTCAAGGTTCTACAAGATCACCACAATGGGTAGGCGGTGGAGTTGTCTTTGGACCAACACCTCGTTCATATAGTTATAAATTACCTAAAAAAATGCGTCGTTTAGCATTAAACTCTGTACTATCTCAAAAAGTGATTGATGAGAAGTTAACAGTTGTTGACGAATTAGTCTTTGACGCACCGAAATCAAAAGAATTCAAAGCAGTATTAAACAACTTAAATGTTGATAGCAAAACATTATTGATCTTAGAAGGTGCAAATGAAACAGCATACTTATCAGCACGTAACATTCCAAATGTAAAAGTGATTGATGATTTAAATGTGAATGTTTTAGATGTGATTAATGCGGATCGTGTTTTAATCACAAAAGCTGCGCTTTCAACAGTAGAGGAGGCTTTAGCATAATGCAATTATCAGAAGTTCTATTACGTCCAGTAATTACCGAGCAATCAATGCTAGCCATTGATGATAATAAATATACTTTCGAAGTTGACCGTCGTGCTAACAAGACTCACATCAAGCAAGCTGTTGAAGCAATGTTTGAAGGTGTTAAAGTAGCAAAAGTTAATACGATTAACGTAGATGGGAAAGCAAAGAGAATGGGACGTTATCAAGGTTTCACTCGTAAGTACAAAAAAGCAGTGGTTACCTTAACAGAAGATTCAAACCGGATCGAATTATTTGGCGAAGACGCTGAGTAATTCTTGAAAATAATAAAATAGGAGGGTAACGCAGTGGCAATTAAACATTATAAAGCGACGACAAATGGACGTCGTAACATGACTGGATATGATTTTTCAGAGATCACTACAAAAACACCTGAAAAAACATTGTTAGAGTCACAAAAACAACGTGCAGGTCGTAATGGTCAAGGGAAAATTACTGTACGTCACCATGGTGGTGGAAACAAACGTGCCTACCGTGTCATTGACTTTAAACGTAATAAAGATGGAGTAGTTGGAACAATTAAAACAATTGAGTACGATCCAAATCGTACAGCCAATATTGCTCTAGTGCATTATGAAGACGGTGTTAAAACATATATTCTGGCACCTAAAGGCCTTAAAGTAGGTCAAAAAATTGAGTCGGGCGACAATGCTGATATTCAAATTGGAAATGCTTTGTCATTAGCTAATATTCCAGTAGGTACTGTTATTCATAACATTGAATTAAAACCTGGAAAAGGTGGACAATTAATTCGTTCAGCTGGTACAAGTGCTCAAGTTTTAGGTCAAGAAGGTAAATACACCCTAGTTCGCTTAAACTCAGGTGAAGTTCGCATGATTTTATCAACTTGCCGTGCAACAATCGGAACAGTAGGTAACGAACAACACGAATTGATTAATATCGGTAAAGCAGGTCGTTCACGTTGGTTATCTAAGCGTCCAACTGTACGTGGATCTGTAATGAACCCTAATGATCACCCACACGGTGGTGGTGAAGGTCGCGCTCCAATCGGACGTCCGTCACCAATGACTCCATGGGGTAAAAAAGCTATGGGTGTTAAGACTCGTAATACTAAGAAGAAATCTAGCAAATTAATTATTCGCGGACGCAAGAAATAATAACCAATAAATTCTGAAGGGAGGCTACATTGTGACTCGTAGTTTGAAAAAAGGACCTTTTATTGATGAACATTTAATGAAAAAGGTAGAGGCTCAACAAGATGCCCAGAAAAAACAAGTGATTAAGACATGGTCTCGTCGTTCAACAATTTTCCCTAATTTTATTGGGATGACAATTGCTGTATATGATGGCCGTAAGCACGTTCCGGTATTTATCCAAGAAGACATGGTGGGTCATAAATTAGGAGAATTCGTTCCTACACGTACTTATAGAGGCCACGTTGACCAAGATAAGAAAACTAAGAAACGCTAATAAGAGGAGGTATATAAGATGTCTGAACAAATTACATCTGCTAAAGCAATGGCAAAAACAGTTCGAATTGCTCCTCGTAAAGCTCGCTTAGTAATGGATCTTATCAGGGGCAAGCAAGTTGGAGAAGCAATGGCTATTTTGAAGTTCACTCCAAAAGCTGGTTCGCCAATTATTGAAAAAGTATTAAAGTCAGCAATTGCAAATGCTGAACATAATTATGACTTAGATTTAGAAACATTGTATGTAAGTGAAGCATACGTTAACGAAGGACCAACGATGAAACGTTTCCGTCCACGTGCTAAAGGATCAGCTTCACCGATCTTAAAACGTACAAGCCACATCACAATTGTGGTATCAGAAAAAGAGGAGGCTTAATTAATGGGTCAAAAAGTACATCCGATTGGAATGCGAGTTGGCATCATCCGCGATTGGGATACTAAATGGTATGCAGATAAGCAATATGCAGACTATTTACACGAAGATATCAAGATTCGTGAGTATCTATACAAGAAATTAGCTGATGCCTCTGTATCCGTTATTCAAATTGAACGTGCAGCAAACCGCGTTGTCGTTTCTGTTAACACAGCTAAGCCAGGAATGGTTATTGGTAAAGGTGGATCAGAAGTAGACGTGTTACGTGCTGAACTAAACAAATTAACTGGCAAACAAGTTCAATTAAACATTGTTGAAATTAAAGAGCCAGCATTAGATGCAAAACTAGTTGCAGAAGATATTGCTCAACAGTTAGAAAACCGTGTGGCATTCCGTCGCGCTCAAAAGCAAGCCATCCAACGCGTGATGAGAGCTGGCGCTAAAGGAATTAAAACAATGGTTTCAGGCCGTTTAAACGGTGCAGATATGGCAAGAACTGAGCATTATACAGAAGGAACAGTTCCTTTACATACACTTCGTTCTGATATTGACTATGCTTGGGAAGAAGCAGACACTCAATATGGAAAACTTGGAGTTAAGGTATGGATTTGTCGTGGAGAAATCTTACCAACTAAAAACAACTCTCAGAGAGGAGGAAATTAATCATGTTAGTACCTAAACGTGTAAAACACCGTCGCGAATTCCGTGGTAAAATGCGCGGAGAAGCAAAAGGTGGAAAGCAAGTTGACTTCGGATCATACGGTTTAAGAGCTACAGAGACTGGTTGGATTACCAACCGTCAAATCGAAGCTGCCCGTATCGCTATGACACGTTATATGAAACGTGGTGGGAAAGTATGGATTAAGATCTTCCCTCACAAATCATATACAAGTAAAGCTATTGGTGTTCGTATGGGTAAAGGTAAAGGGGCACCTGAAGGATGGGTAGCACCTACAAAACGTGGGAAAGTTCTTTTTGAAATTGACGGTGTAAGCGAAGAAATCGCTAGAGAAGCCTTCCGTTTAGCTTCCCATAAATTACCAATCAAAACAAAATTTGTAAAACGTGAAGAATATGGTGGTGAATCGAATGAAAATTAATGAAATAAGAGAATTATCCACTGCTGAAATGGTTGAAAAAGAAAAAGAATTCAAGCAAGAATTGTTTAACCTTCGATTCCAATTAGCAACAGGACAATTAGAAAACACTGCCCGTTTACGTCAAGTACGTAAATCTATTGCTCGCATAAAAACAGTCTTGCGTGAGCAAGAATTGTCTAAGTAAAAACGACAAAGGAGGCACATATTAAATGACTGAACGTAATCAACGTAAAGTTTACCAAGGACGTGTGGTGTCAGATAAAATGGATAAAACTATTACTGTACAAGTAGACACTCGTAAAACACACCCTAAATACGGTAAACGTGTAAAATATTCTAAAAAATATAAAGCTCATGATGAGTTAAATAAAGCTAAAGAAGGCGACATCGTACGTATCATGGAAACTCGTCCATTATCTGCTACGAAACGCTTCCGTTTATTAGAAATTGTTGAAGAAGCAGTAATTATCTAATAATTGCGAAAATCGGAAGGAGGATAACGAAATGATTCAACAGGAAAGTCGATTGAAAGTTGCTGATAATTCAGGAGCTCGTGAAGTGTTGACAATTAAAGTGTTAGGCGGATCAGGGCGCAAAACAGCTAATATAGGTGACATCATCGTTGCAACGGTTAAACATGCAACGCCAGGTGGAGTTGTCAAAAAAGGTGATGTTGTTAAAGCGGTAATCGTTCGAACTAAATCAGGAGCTCGTCGTAAAGATGGTTCTTATATTAAATTCGACGAAAATGCATGTGTAATTATTCGAGACGATAAGAGCCCACGTGGGACACGTATCTTTGGACCGGTTGCACGTGAATTGCGTGATAACAACTTCATGAAGATTGTTTCATTAGCTCCAGAAGTTCTGTAATTTTAAGAAAAAGGAGGAAACAGTTCATGCGTATTAAAACAGGAGATAAAGTCCTTGTGATTTCTGGTAAAGATAAAGGGAAACAAGGTACTGTTATTAAAAGTATTCCAAGTGAAGATAAAGTAGTTGTAGAAGGTATCAATATTGCGAAAAAACATCGCAAGCCAACCCAAACACAAACGGGTGGAATTGAAGAATTTCCAGCAGCGATTCATGTATCTAATGTAAAATTAGTGGATCCTGAAACTGGCGAAGCAACTCGCGTAGGTTACCGATTTGAAGATGGTAAAAAAGTTCGTTTTGCTAAAAAGTCAGATAAAACTATCAATTAATTAGAAGGGAGGAACTTTAAATGACAAATCGTTTAAAAGAAAAATATCTTAATGAAGTTGCCCCAAAATTGGTAGAGCAATTTAATTATTCTTCAATTATGCAAGTCCCAAAAGTTGAAAAAATAGTAGTAAACATGGGCGTGGGTGACGCAACAGGTAACACAAAAAACTTAGAAAAAGCAGTTGATGAGTTAACTTTACTATCAGGTCAAAAACCAATCATTACTAAAGCTAAGAAATCAATCGCCGGTTTCCGTCTGCGTGAAGGAATGCCAATTGGTGCGAAAGTAACTTTACGTGGCGAGAGAATGTATGATTTTCTAGATAAATTAATTTCTGTCGCTTTACCACGAGTAAGAGACTTCCAAGGAATTTCTAGTCGTGCTTTTGACGGTCGTGGTAACTATACACTAGGTGTTAAAGAACAATTAATCTTCCCGGAAATTAGCTACGATAATGTAGATAAAGTACGTGGGATGGACATTGTTGTTGTAACTACTGCAAACACTGATGAAGAATCACATGCCCTTCTAAAAGAATTAGGCATGCCATTTAAGAAATAAAGGAGGCATTATCTTTGGCTAAAACATCACTGAGAATTAAAAACCAACGCAAACCAAAGTTCAAGGTTCAAGAGTATTCTCGCTGCGAACGTTGTGGTCGTCCGCACTCTGTTTACCGTAAGTTCAAGCTTTGCCGTATTTGCTTCCGCGAACTTGCTTATAAAGGACAAATTCCAGGCGTGAAAAAAGCAAGCTGGTAAGAAATATATAATTAATCAAAGGAGGTAAATCCACATGGCAATGACAGATCCAATTGCAGATTTTCTAACAAGAATTCGTAATGCAAACAGTGTAGGACATAAAAAAGTATCTGCACCTTCTTCAAATGCTAAAATTGCGATTGCTGAAATCTTAAAAAGAGAAGGTTTCATCAAGAATTTTGAAATCACTGAAGATAATAAGCAAAATGAAATTACTATCTTCTTGAAGTATGGACGTAATGATGAAAAGGTTATAACAGGTATTAAGCGTATTTCTAAACCAGGATTACGAATTTATGCTAAGTCAGAAGATATTCCTAAAGTATTAAATGGTTTAGGAATAGCAATCATCTCAACATCTAATGGTGTTGTAACAGATAAAGAAGCTCGTCAACAAGGTATTGGTGGCGAAGTATTAGCTTATATTTGGTAAAACTTATAAAATAAAAGGAGGTGCAGCCCTGTGAGTCGTATAGGAAAAAATCCCGTAACAATTCCAGCTGGCGTAACCGTATCAATGGATGGTCATACAGTGACTGTCAAAGGACCAAAAGGTGAATTAACTAGAGAAGTTAGTCCAAACATCAATATTGAAATTAATGAATCTGAAATTACATTTACACGTCCAAATGATTCAAAAGAAAATCGCTCATTACATGGTACAACTCGTTCATTAGTTAATAATATGGTTGTAGGTGTTTCTGAAGGTTTTAAAAAAGAACTTCAATTAATTGGTGTTGGGTATCGTGCTCAATTACAAGGTAGTAAGTTAGTTCTAAACGTAGGTCTTTCTCATCCAGTTGAGTTTGAAGCTTCAGAAGGTGTATCATTTGAAGTTCCTTCAAACACTCAGATCATTGTTAACGGTTATAATAAAGAAAAAGTTGGCGAATTAGCAGCTAACATTCGTGGCGTTCGCCCACCTGAACCATATAAAGGTAAAGGGATTCGTTACGTTGATGAATATGTTATTCGTAAAGAAGGTAAAACAGGTAAATAATCGTATTATTTATCAAATTAAAATTAAATTAAAGAGGTGACCATTGTGATTACTAAACCAGATAAAAACAAGTCGCGTAAAAAACGCCATAATCGTATTCGTAATAAGATTTCTGGTACTGCTGAGTGCCCACGCTTAAACGTATTTCGTTCAAATACAAACATCTACGCTCAATTAATTGATGACGTAGCGGGTGTGACGCTAGCAAGTGCCTCTAGTAAAGATGAGTCAGTAGCTAAAGCAAGTAAAACAGAACAAGCTTCTGCTGTTGGTAAATTAATTGCTCAACGCGCTGCTGAAAAAGGAATTAAAGTAGTAGTATTTGACCGTGGCGGATATATCTATCACGGACGTGTTAAAGCCCTAGCTGAAGCTGCACGTGAAAACGGACTCGAATTTTAAGAAAAGGAGGAAACCGATCGATGGTTAATATTAAACCAGAAAATTTAGGTGAAATTGAAGAACGTGTAGTAGCGATTAACCGAGTAACTAAAGTTATAAAAGGTGGACGTCGTTTACGTTTCTCAGCACTAGTAGTTGTTGGAGATAAAGAAGGACACGTTGGTTTTGGAACTGGTAAAGCTCAAGAAGTTCCAGAAGCAATTCGTAAAGCAATCGAAGCGGCTAAGAAAAACCTAGTAACTGTCCCAATGGCAGGAACAACGATTCCTCATGAAGTTATCGGTGAATTCTGTGGTGGGCGCGTGCTAATTAAACCAGCCCAAGCCGGTTCTGGAGTGGCTGCAGGGGGACCTGTTCGTGCCGTTATGGAATTAGCAGGTGTTTCTGATGTAACTTCTAAATCATTAGGTTCTAATACACCTATCAATATGATTCGCGCAACTGTGGAAGCTTTAAAACAATTAAAAGTTGTTGAAGAAGTTGCTGAATTGCGTGGTAAAACAGTAGAAGAATTATTAAGTTAGGAGGAAAGTCCATGGCAAACTTAGAAATCACTTTAAAACGTAGCCTAATTGGTCGTAAAAAGAATCATGTAGCTACTGCCAAAGCTTTAGGTTTAACAAAAACTTATAAAACAGTTGTAAAACCAGATAACGAAGCTATTCGTGGAATGCTCCAAACAATTAGTCACTTAGTAGAAGTAAAAGAAGCTTAAATCTAGTATACTAGTATAAGGAGGTGCCAATATGAAATTACACACATTAAAGCCCGTAGAAGGTGCACGCAAGGAACGTAATCGTGTAGGTCGTGGACAAGGTTCAGGTAACGGTAAGTTAGCTGGTCGTGGACAAGGCGGACAAAAACAACGTTCAGGTGGTGGCGTACGCTTAGGATTTGAAGGGGGTCAACAACCTCTATTCAGACGTTTACCAAAACGTGGTTTCACTAATGTTAATCGTAAAGAATATGCAATTGTTAATCTTGAAACATTGAATATGTTTGATGAAGGAACTGTTGTATCACCAGCTTTATTGATTGAATCTGGTGTTATTAAAAAAGAATTATCAGGAGTTAAAATCTTAGGTGAGGGTAACTTAGAGAAAAAATTGACTGTTCAAGCTAGCAAGTTCTCTAAAACTGCAGAAGAAGCTATTACTGCAGCTGGCGGTTCAATCGAGGTGATCTAATGTTCACATTTATTAAGAATGCTTTTAGTTCGCGAGATGTTAGAAGAAGAATTCTTTTCACCTTGTTTATTTTAGCAGTCTTTAGATTAGGGTCGCATATTCCTATGCCAGGAGTAAATGCGAAAGTTTTAGATACCATAGCAAGCAATGGTCTTTTGGGGCTTTTGAACACATTCGGTGGAGGGGCTTTAGGTCGGTATTCACTTTTTGCTATGGGAGTCTCACCTTATATTACAGCTTCCATTATTGTTCAACTCTTGCAAATGGATATTATTCCAAAATTTACTGAATGGGCCAAGCAAGGAGAAGTGGGGCGTCGTAAGTTGAATCAGTGGACGATTTATCTAGCTATAATTATTGGCTATATACAATCAGCAGGTCTTTCTTATGGTTTAAACCGTATGTCAGGTTTAGGTTTAATAAAGAACCCACAGCCTTCCACATACTTAACTATCGCTCTTGTTTTAACTGCAGGCAGTATGTTGCTTGTTTGGTTAGGTGAACAAATCACTCGTAAAGGTGTCGGTAATGGGATTTCTATTTTGATTATGGCCGGTATTCTTGCACAAGTTCCACAGGAAGTTGTTACCTTTGTGAATACTATGCTAATCGGTGCTGGAGACAAATTAGGAATGAATATTCTAATTGGTTTAGGAATAGTTTTAGCGCTAGTTATTATGACAACAATCGTTGTTATCATGGAAAGAGCGCAACGTCGTATTCCTATTCACCACTCGAAAAAGGTTTCTGGGGCAAGACATATGGCTCATTTACCGTTGAAAATTAACTCTGCTGGAGTTATTCCAGTTATTTTTGCTACATCATTTTTAACAACGCCTCAAACAATCATTGGCTTAATCAATCCAAATCCTGAGGGTGGGATGATGGAGTTCTTTAGTAAAGTGTTAAACATTCAGCATCCATACGGCGCACTATTCTATACGATTCTTTTAATCGCATTTACCTTCTTCTATTCTTTAATTCAAGTTAATCCAGAGAAGGTAGCTGAAAACTTACAGAAACAAGCAGCATATATTCCGAGTGTACGTCCAGGAAAAGATACTGAAAATTACATTACTCGTTTAATTAATCGCTTGAGTGGTGTAGGTTCAATTTACTTAACAGTGATTGCCTTATTACCAATCGTTGTAAGTTTCATTTGGAAAGTTCCTGCAAACATTGCTCTTTCAGGTACCAGCTTGCTTATTGTTGTTGGGGTAGCAATTGAAACAGCTAAGCAAATTGAAGGTCGAATGATTAAACGTCGGTATCAAGGTTTCTTGAATTTATAATTGCTTAATAGACAAATATAAAGGATGATTAATTAATGAATATTTTATTAATGGGTTTACCTGGGGCCGGTAAAGGAACTCAGAGTGAACAAATTACTCAAGACTATCCGGTTGTCCATATTGCTACTGGCGATATATTCAGACAAGCGATCAAAGATGAGACGCCGCTAGGATTAGAGGCGAAATCTTATACCGACAATGGTAATCTCGTTCCAGATGAAATTACTAATGGACTTGTTAAAGAACGTTTAAATCAAAACGATGTAAAAGAAAATGGCTTTATGTTGGATGGTTATCCAAGAACCTTACAACAAGCCCGCGCTTTAAGCGACAACCTTGAAAGCCTCGATTCTAAAATCGATGCCGTTATATACATTGATGTGGATCCAGAAGTTCTTAAAGAACGCTTAAGCGGAAGAATTATCTGTGGATCTTGTGGAGCAAGTTATCATAAGATTTATAATCCACCAAAAGTAGAGAACACATGCGATTCATGTGGCGCTCATGACTTCTATCAACGTGAAGATGATAAACCTGAAAAAGTTGCTCATCGTATTAATCTCCAAATGGAATCGATTCAACCGATTCTAGCTTATTACGAAGAACTTGGATTATTGCACCGAGTGAGTGGAGAAAATTCTATCGATCAAGTTTATAGCAAGATTCAAGAGATATTAAGTAAATTATAAGACTTCGTCCATAGGAGGTAAGTGAATGGCAAAAGATGATGTAATTGAAGTAGAAGGTATTATTATGGAAACTCTACCGAACGCTATGTTTAAGGTAGAACTTGAGAATGGTCATGAAATATTAGCACACGTCTCTGGTAAAATTCGTATGAATTATATCCGTATTTTACCTGGAGATAAAGTCACTGTTGAATTATCCCCTTATGACCTTTCTCGTGGCCGCATTACCTATCGATTTAAATAGTCTACGAAATAAGGAGGAGCATAATGAAAGTTAGAGCATCAGTAAAACCAATTTGTGAAAAATGTAAAGTTATTCGCCGTAAAGGAAAAGTTATGGTGATTTGTCAAAATCCAAAACATAAACAACGTCAAGGATAATAACTAAGAAGGAGGAAATTGCATGGCTCGTATTGCAGGAGTAGATATTCCCCGCGAAAAACGTGTGGTTATTTCTTTAACATATATCTTCGGTATCGGAAACACCACTGCTAAGAAAATCTTAGAAGAAGCAAACGTTTCTGAAGATACTCGTGTAAAAGATTTAACGAACGATGAATTGGATCGAATCCGTGAAATTATTGATAAGATTCGTGTTGAAGGAGACTTACGTCGTGAGGTCAGCATGAATATCAAACGTCTTCAAGATATTGGTTCTTTAAGAGGAATCCGTCATCGTCGTAACTTACCTGTACGTGGACAAAACACTAAAAACAATGCACGTACTCGTAAAGGTCCTAAGAAACCAATCAGATAGAACTTAATAAAGGAGGTTAAAATTCATGGCAAAACAACAAGCACGTAGAGGTCGTCGTCGTGTTAAAAAGAATATTGAAAAAGGAATTGCTCATATTCGTTCAACTTTTAATAATACGATTGTAATGATCACTGATGTGAATGGTAATGCTGTTTCTTGGTCATCAGCTGGATCACTAGGATTCCGTGGATCAAAAAAAGCCACTCCGTTTGCAGCACAAATGGCATCTGAAGTTGCAGCTAAAGGTGCAATGGATCATGGTATGAAAACTGTTGAAGTAACTGTTAAAGGTCCAGGATCTGGTCGTGAGTCTGCAATCCGTTCACTACAAGCAACTGGATTAGATGTTACAGCTATTCGTGATGTTACACCAATTCCACACAACGGATGCCGTCCACCAAAACGTCGCCGTGTATAATGATAATTGTGTAGAATCAGTTTAGAAACGAAATTATCATCGCGACAAACGTTTTGAAAGGGGCAAATAATCGATGATCGAAATTGAAAAACCAGATATTAGAACGATTGAAATCAGTGACGATGCTAAGTATGGTAAAATTGTCGTTGAGCCACTTGAACGTGGTTATGGAACAACCCTTGGAAATTCATTACGTAGAATTTTGTTATCTTCATTACCAGGATCAGCGATTACAAGTGTTCAAATTGAAGGCGTAGTGCATGAATTTGCTACAATTAAAGGCGTGGTTGAAGACGTTCCAACCATCATTTTGCATTTAAAAGAAGTAGCTTTCAATACACATACAGAAGAAGATAAGGTAATCGAATTAAATGTTGCAGGTCCTAAAACAGTGACAGCAGCAGATATTATTCATGATAATGAAATTGAAATCCTAAACCCTGACTTGTATATTTGTACCTTAGCAGAAGGTGCTCAATTAAATATGCAAATGAATGTGTCAAATGGTCGTGGATTTGTTCGAAGTGAACATAATAAGCGAGATGATACGCCAATAGGTGTATTACCGATTGATTCGATCTACACTCCAATCAAAAAAGTAAACTATCAAGTTGAAAACACTCGGATTGGACAGCGAAATATTTATGATAAGCTTACATTGGATATATGGACCGACGGGTCAATAAGTCCAGAAAAAGCCTTAAGTTTAGCTGCAAAAATTTTAACTGAACATTTAAATATCTTTGTAGATTTGAATGATGAAGCACGTAATACTGAAATTATGGTAGAAAAAGAAGAAGCAGAAAAAGAAAAAGTCCTTGTCATGACGATAGAGGAACTTGATTTGTCTGTTCGTTCTTATAATTGTCTAAAACGTGCCGGAATAAATACGATTCAAGAGCTAACTAATAAATCAGAAGCTGAGATGATGAAGGTTCGTAATCTCGGCCGTAAGTCATTGGATGAAGTGAAAAATAAATTAGCTGGTTTAGAATTAAGCTTACGTGAAGAAGACTAGTAGAGAGTAAAGGAGGAAACTGAATGTCATATCGTAAATTAGGTCGTACGAGTTCACAACGTAAGGCTTTACTACGTGATTTAACGACAGATGTGATTATCAACGAACGTATCGAAACAACTGAAGCACGCGCTAAAGAAGTTCGTAAAACAGTTGATAAAATGATCACTCTAGGTAAAAAAGGTGATTTAGCTTCTCGTCGTCGTGCAGCAGCATTCTTGCGCAATGAAATTGCAGATGCTCGTATCGAAGGTGATGAAGTAGTTGTTGAAACTGTATTAAATCGTGTATTCGATACTTATGCTGAGCGCTACGCTGAACGTAATGGTGGATACACACGTATCCTTAAGAAAGGTCCTCGTCGTGGCGACGGTGCACCGATGGTTATCTTAGAACTAGTTTAAGATAATTCCATTTCTTAAGTTGACTAATTCACTTTGATGATGGAGAGTGTTATGATTTCAAGAGATAATCGTGGAGTCTAGCTCTATAGCAACCAATCTAATTGGTGGATTGAGATTAGAACTTTAGCTAATCTCAATCCTGCTATCATCTTAAAGTGTTTTTTTTATACATAAAACTTGTATTAATAGTTAAGGAGAGCAAACGACTTTAACTATTAATATAAGAATATCTTTTAAGGAGACAATAATGAAAGAAGAAATTATCCGAATTGATTCAGTTTCTTTTCAATATCCTGGCGCTGAAAAAGACGCTATCAAGGATATCTCTTTAAGTATCAATAAAGGTGAATGGGTAGCGCTCATTGGTCCGAATGGATCAGGTAAATCAACCCTATCAAAGACCATCAATGGTCTTTTAGTGCCCTATGAAGGAGAAATATATGTAAAGGGCATGAAGCTGCAAGAAGAGACTGTTTGGGATGTGCGGCGAGCAGTAGGCAGGGTCTTTCAAAACCCTGATAACCAATTCGTCGGTGCGACTGTCGAAGATGATGTGGCCTTTGGACTTGAAAATAATGGGATCAGTCGGGAAGAGATGAAAGTGCGTGTAAAAGAAGCTGTTCAACAGGTTCGTATGCTTGATTTCTTAAAAAAAGAACCAGCAAGACTATCAGGAGGTCAAAAGCAAAGAGTCGCCATTGCTGGAGTTGTTGCCTTACGTCCAGATATTATTATCATGGATGAATCGACTGCTATGTTAGATCCTTTAGGGCGTAAAGAAGTAGTCGAAGTCGTTCGTGAGATTAAAGAAAAATATGGTTTAACGGTCATTTCGATTACACACGATATTGATGAAGCGAGTCTAGCTGATCAAATCATCGTTTTAAAAGAAGGAAAAGTGATTTATAAAGATATTCCTGCTAACATTTTTTCTATGGGGTCATCCCTCATTGAAATCGGATTAGATCTTCCTTTTGCTGAGAAATTACGTTTGCAATTAAAAGAAAAAGGAATTAGTGTTCCAGACCGTTACTTAACAGAGGAGGAAATGGCAGAATGGCTATCTCAATCGTATTTGAACAAGTAGATTTCACTTATTCGCCAGGAACCCCTTTTGAAGTTCCTGTGCTTAAAGGAATTGATTTAGAAATTCCACAAGGACAAGTGACAGCTATTATAGGTCATACTGGATCAGGCAAATCTACTCTTATTCAACACCTAAATGTCTTATTAAAACCAACTAGAGGCAAATTGATTATTGATGGTCGAGTGATAACATCCGAATCAAAAGATAAAAACCTTAAAGCACTAAGAAAAAAGATCGGTGTTGTTTTTCAATTTCCTGAAAGTCAATTGTTTGAAGAAACAGTTTTAAAAGATGTGATGTTTGGACCACAAAATTTTGGCGTTTCTAAAGAAGAGGCCGAGAAAATTGCCCGTGATATGCTTACATTAGTGGGAATCAATGAGGAACTTTTTGAGCGGTCACCGTTTGATTTAAGTGGAGGTCAAATGCGGAGAGTAGCTATCGCAGGTGTATTGGCATTGCAACCAGAAGTTTTAATTCTAGATGAACCGACGGCTGGTCTAGACCCTCTTGGACAAGTCACTATGCTGGAAATGTTTATGCGATTACAAAAAGACCATCAACTATCTCTAATTTTGGTCACCCACCAAATGGATGACGTGGCCAAATACGCTGATAATGTGGTTGTCTTGGAAAAAGGCCAAGTTGTAAAGCAAGGCACTCCTTCAGAAGTATTCTCTGATCCAGCTTGGTTGAGAGAAAAGCAATTAGGATTACCTCAGACTTTATCCTTCATAGATTTATTAGATGAAAAAATTCCTGAAGATCTGATGAAAAAAATTAAACAATCACCACTTACTGTGGAACAATTAACTGAAACACTCATTGATATTAACCATCAACAAAAAGATCGGGAGGATAACGCGAATGAATGATAAGATACTAATTGGTCGTTACATTCAAATTGATTCATGGATTCATGCGCTTGACCCCCGCACTAAGTTGATTGCAACTTTCTATTTTATTTTGCTAGTCTTTTTTGCAAATAATGTATTAGGTTATGGTACCTTGTTTCTAGTATTGATAATCGGTATCAAATTGAGTCGTTTAGACCTTGGTTTTTTCTTTAAAGGATTGAAGCCCATGCTATGGATCATTCTCTTTACGGTTATTTTTCAAATACTATTTACAACTGGGGGACAGGTTTACTTTAATTGGGGACCAATATCAATTACATCGCTAGGACTATTAGGCGGCTTTTACATCTTCATGCGTTTGTTCTTAATTATCATGATGTCGACTATCCTAACTTTAACGACAGCTCCGCTTGAATTAACAGATGGAATCGAGCATCTGTTACGTCCTCTAACATATTTTGGTTTTCCTTCGCATGAAGTGGCATTAATGCTTTCCATCGCTTTACGCTATGTACCGACACTTTTAGACGAAGCTCAAACCATCATGAATGCTCAACGCTCTAGAGGAGTGGATTTTGATGAAGGCTCTATGATGGAACGAATGAAAGCAATTGTCCCTATTCTGGTTCCACTATTTGTTTCTGCTTTTAATCGAGCTGAAGAGTTGGCTACCGCCATGGAATCACGGGGATATCATGGTGCGGAAGGGCGGACAAAATATCGTTATCTTGATTATGATCGCAACGACGTTATAGTTTTAATTGTTATGATATTAATTACTGCAATCATTCTAACTATTCGGTTTTATATTTAAATAGTCTCATAATAAAAACTCCTAAAGTTATTTTTAGGAGTTTTTATTATGAGAGTTAATCTTTTATAAATTAATTTAATACTCATTTAATTATAATTTAAGCTATGAAATCGTTATCAAATCTGATAGAATCATTCTATGAGTTTATGAAAACGTTTGAGGGGGAATTTTATGAATAATCGTTTAAAAGTATTGAGTTCTTGTGGGTTAGCACTTATGATGCTTTCCCAAGCTAATCTTCTGGATGTGCAAGCTCAAGAAACAAAAATAGATCAGGCATTAGCACAACCTTCTACCCAAGAGGATAAGACGTTAGTTGTTAATGAAACAAGTGAAGTAGTTGAAACAAGTGAAGTAAATGCAACAAGTGAAGTAGTTGAAACAAGTGAAATAGTTGAAACAAGTGAAGTAGTTGAAACAAGTGAAGTAGTTGAAACAAGTGAAGTAATTGAAACAAGTGAAACAACTTTAGAGTCAAAAATGAAAGAGCTTTCTGACGAAGAAGCGGATAATGAAAAGGCAGATGAGTCAGAAGAAAAAATTAAAATTATTGTTCGTACAAAAAATAAGGCGGCTATTGATCGAGCAAACTACCATAATGAGAAAGAGTATCAATTAGCAGTCAAAGAAAGTGAATTTGAAGTAAAACAAACAATTAAAGAAATAACTGACTTATTAGCTGGGCAAGGCTTAGCTATTGAAGGTGAGCAAGAATACTCCGCTTCCTTTACGGGGTTTTCTGCTTTAGCTAATAAGGCTGCAATCGAGCGTCTTAAGACTATGACACAGGTTTTATCAGTTGATGTATCGCAAAGTTACACACGCCCAGTAGCCGAAACGAATATGGTTAATTCTGGTCCTTTAATTGGAATGGATTTATTAGCTGATTATCAAACAGAATACAAGGGTGAAAATATTGTTGTATCAGTTATTGATACAGGGTTTGATCCTTATCACCGTGATTTCATTTTAGCTGATGATATTGAAAAACGTTATGATGAAGCAGAAATGAATGAAATGATTCAGAAACTAGGCTTACCAGGCAAATGGTATTCTAATAAAATTGCATATGGTTATAATTATGCTGACAATGTAGACACTTTACAGTCTAAAGATGAGCATGGAAACCACGTAGCTGGTACGATTGGAGCGAATGGTAACCCAGAAGAGGGAGGTGTTCGTGGAATTGCGCCACACGTACAATTACTATTAATGAAAGCCTTCTCAGAAGATCAAGTCAACTCAACGGTTTATGAAGATATTTGGATGAAGGCTTTTGATGATTCAGTTAAATTAGGCGCTGATATCATTAATATGTCTTTAGGTATGTCAAGTGGATTTAACATTATGGGAGATACTCCAATGGCTAAGGCTGTTCAAAACGCACGCGACAAAGGAATTCTTCCGATGATTGCAGCAGGTAATGACCGTAATGCTACTTGGGGAACAGATTATACACAATTAGGTAAGAACCCTGATAATGGTACAATGGGATATCCAGCAAGTGTTGATCCTTCAATGTCTATTGCTTCATTTGATAACATAAAAGAGATGAAGCGTTACGTTGAAGCTATTATAGAAGGAGAAGAAAACCAATATTTTGCAGGTTCATTTACTTTCCCAGAAGGAGAAAATGAGAAACCACTTCCTTTAGTTGAATTTGGTAAAGGAAACGAAGAAGACTACAAACCTTATGAAGACAATGGCAAAGTGGATCTTACAGGAAAAATAGTGCTAGTTCAACGGGGGGATGCTTCATTTAATGAGAAGTATCAGCTAGCTAGAGAACGAAATGCAGCAGGATTAATTATCTACGATAACGTGGAAAGTCCTTATACAATGGAAATGACAGGTTTAGAAAATTTAGATATTCCAATCATGTTTGTGACTAAGGAGTCAGGACAGAAGTTAAAGGAAATCGCAAATTCTAATCAAGAGGCTCTGTTCAAAATTTCTAAAGAATTGCAAGCTTTTGATACTTTCACAGCAGGTAATCTTAGCGAGTTCTCTTCTTGGGGACCTTCTACTGATTTGCTATTAAAACCAGACATCGCAGGACCAGGCGGTTTCATCTATAGTTTAATGAGTGACGATCGTTATCAGACTATGTCTGGAACATCGATGGCTACACCTCATTTATCAGGTATGGCTGCTCTTGTTATGCAAAGACTTTATGATGAAGGTATTTTAGTTCGTGATGGTAAGGAAAAAGATCCATTACAAGATGACTTAACAATGTTGATTTTAATGAATACAGCGATTCCGAAGTTGAATACACTTAAAGAGAATGCTTCTTACTACACCCCAATTCAACAAGGTGCAGGTCTTGCTAATATCAAAAAAGCCTTAGATAATCTTGTGACAGTTGTGGCAACTAATGAGACTGATACAAAAGAAGACGGTAAACTTGAAATAAAAGAAGTTCAAGATGAGTTTGCTGCCAACTTAAAACTAAAAAATTATGGTAAAGAAGATCAGACCTATACGGTTTCTTATGTCTTATTAAAAGATAAGATTAATGAAGAAGGTCGTTATACAGAAACAACTGAAACTGTTAAAGAAGAAAGTTTAGGAGAAATTACTGTTAAAGTTGGTCAAACAGCTACAATGGAACAACTCATTTCAACTATGGGTATTGATCAAAATCAATATGTCCAAGGATACTTCTTCTTCAAGCCAGTTGATTCTCAAGCTACTGAGTTATCCTTACCTTTCTTCGGCTTCAAAGGTGAGTGGGACAAATTACCGATTATTGACGAAATGATTGATTTCGCTGATTCTAAAGATGTCAACTTCTTACCAATTGAATACGATAATGGAGGTGTCGATAAAACAGCCTTTGTTCGTAAGCGTTTAGAACAAGGATGGGATTACTTTAATGCATGGCGAGTTGAAGATGATAAGGTAATCTTTGTGAATAGTAATGAGAAAGATGGCTTTGAAAATAAAGTAACGCCTAAATTAGCTTTCCTACGTGATGCAGTCGATGTGACTTTCCATGTGGAAAATGCTGCAGGTGAAAAAATTAGAGATCTTTCAATCATCAATCGTATGTATAAAGTGGCTCGTTTATATCAAGATCAATATCTATTCTTACAAGATCCTTGGGGAACTGGTTGGGACTTTACCGATACCTTTGGTGAAAAAGTAGATGAAGGCGAATATTATTATGTAATTGAAGCACAGATTGATGCGCCAGATGCTGAAAGACAGCGTTATGAGTATAAGTTTGTTCTAGATAATAGTAATGCTATGTTACAAGCTGAGCGTGACAAAAATAAAGTAACTTTATCGGTTGAAGATAACTTATCAGGAATTTTTGCTGTTGAGGTTTATAGTGGCGATCAATTTGTATCTTGGCAAGAAGTTAATAAATATGATAATCCACAACTTCTAAATGAAACATTTACAATTAATCTAGAAGAAGGTTTTGAAGATAAAGATTTAGATATTTGGGTATATGATAATGCTCGAAATATTAAACAATATCGCTTGTTAGCCGATGGTACTTTAGAAGAAGTCGAAAGAGGATCTGATAATAATCCAGGAGAAGAACCAGAAAAAGAACCAGAAGAAGAGATAACTGAAGAGAACAAAGCTTATGGTGAGTCTCCAAGCAATCCAGAAGAATATATTGCAGAAGAAGGATTAGATACAACTGACTTACCATCAATTGTTACTAACAGTCCTTGGTACTTCCAACCATATGGTGAGTATGCAGAATTCATTGACCTTTCAGGTGAAATTTCAAATTATAATGAAGTTCATTATTTAGAGTATCGTGTGACTGATGAAGATGGAAATGTTATTGTAGAAGCTCAACCAGTGGCCTTTGAAGAAGTAGATGGTATGATCTACTTTAAGGAAAATATATCTACTGAGAAGTTAACTGAAAATAAAGTCTACAGTATTGAAATGATTGCTTATGTTAAGAGTCCTAATGATAAATTAGTTAAGCAGCAAGTTGCTCAAAGAATTAGACGAGATATAGAAGCGCCAGAACTTAACGTTAATCAAGTCTTTGGTCCAGATGAAGATTTATTATATTTTGAGATTAAATTCAGTGATAACATGAATTATGTTGAACTATGGGCTGATAATGACATGATAGGTCGCGTCGATAAGACGTTCGATTCACTAATAAATCCTATTCCAGTTGAAGGAAAAGTTTTATATACTATTCCAAAAGCTAAATTAGGAAAAGAATTGACCTTTACTGTTTATGATGACTTTGGTAATGAAAGTGAAACGACAACTATCCCTGTTCAATTGAGAGAGCTAAAAGCTATTCCGTTTAAAGTTGTGGAACGTTTTAATGCAGATCTAGCTGTAGGTGAAATGAAAGTTGTTCAAGAAGGTCAAGAAGGAAAAGCGAATATCGATGAAGATGGTGAATTAGTTACTCTTAAAGACGCGACTGATAAAGTTGTGGAATATGGTCCAATAGAAATTGATTTTGAAACGGATAAAAAACAAGATTCTTATTTATTAGAAGGTATCGAATTAACTATTCAAGATGGAATGAAAGGATTAATTAATCCTTTAAATAGCAAAGTTATTCGACCATCCCAAACTAAAATTATTTTAGTAGGTACTAAGAAAGATAAGAATCAATTAATGCCGGAAGAACCATCCAGTCCTAACAATCCGTCAAAACCAGAAGAAATAACAAAATTTAAAACTTATCTTGAAATTCTTAAACGTAAATTAAAGAATATCGAAGATTACCGTAAGCCTAATGAGTTGAATATTGAGAAGCTTCAAGCATTAGTGGATGCAATTGAAGCAAGTAATCTTGACGATTTAACAAATGATCAATTAGTAAAATTGCATCGTCTTTTTATGAGCTATTCTAATCAACTAAAAATTAAACATGGTTCTACCCCTCAAAAAGGAGAAAGCTTTGAAAGAAATCATACTGTTGAAGGAGCTAGTGTATTGCCTGAAACTGGAGAAATTACTCATCACGCTTATCCTATAATAGCAACTGTCCTATCCTTGTTAGGATTAGGTAGTCTAGCTTATTCTAAGAAAAAAATAAAAGATTAATAGCTTATTAGTTTTTCTCTCTCATTCATATGAATGAGAGAGTTTTTTATCAGACATTCATTAGCCTTTATAATAAAGAGAAGAATGTCTATAATTAAAATAAGATGGAAAGGAGTGGGAGTTTGCCACGCTACGTAGCTAAAGTTCAATATGATGGTAGTCTCTATCATGGCTATCAAATTCAAAAAAATGGCATATCCATTCAAGAGAAGATTGAGAATGCCTTACTTCTAATTGCGAAGAAAAGCCCAGAAGACCCTATTAAAATCACTGGTTCAGGTCGAACAGATGCGGGAGTCCATGCTCTGGGACAAGTGATTCATTTTGATTATCCTGATTTAATTCCAGCTGTTAATCTTATGCGTGCTCTTAATTCTATTCTTGAAAAAGACATTCGTATTATTCAATGTAAGCAAACTAAAGCAGATTTTCATGCACGTTATCATGCTATTGGAAAGTCTTATCGCTATCGCGTGGATACACAGCGTTTTCCCGATCCTTTTAAACGAAATTTCACCACTCACCATGGTTATCCTTTTGAAATTGAGCGCATTCAAAAAGGACTGGCTTATTTGCAAGGAGAACACGATTTTACTAGTTTTTGTTCGACTAAAACAGATAAAGAGAATAAAGTGCGAAACCTATATGAAGTGAAGGCTTATATAGATAGCTCTAATCATGAGTTAGTATTTGATTTCAAAGGTAATGGATTTTTGTACAATATGATTCGTATTATTGTGGGAACATCGCTTCAAATAGGGGATGGTCTTAAAGAGCCTGAAGAGATGCAACGTCTTTTGAGAGTAAAAGACCGCAATCAGGCAGGTCCTACAGCTCCTCCTCAAGGCCTTTATCTGATGCATGTTGAATATGAGGAGGATCCTTTTGAAGCAGATAGTGAATAAATCTAACTGGCGAATTCGCCGCGTAGAATTAAAAGACATCGAAAAGCTTCAAGCCATTTACGATCAAGCTCGTCAATTTCAATTAGCCACGGGCAACCTCAATCAATGGATTGAAGGTTATCCTGGTAACGCAGTCATTTTAGATGATTATCATTCCACCTATTCTTACTTAGTGGAAGATAAGATAGAGGGGAAAATTTTAGCAATAATGGCTTTGATACCAGGTGAAGATCCTACTTATAAAAGAATTCAAGGGCAGTGGCTAAATGACGAAGAGTATGTAACCATACATCGTCTAGCCGCTTTACCATCAGCAAAAGGGAGTGGACAAGCATTATTAGAATGGGCTATGGCTCATTATTCGAATATCAGAATTGATACACACGAGGCAAATCGACCAATGAAACATATTTTAGAAAAGCTGGGTTTTACATTTTGTGGCATTATCCATTTAGAAAATGGCGACCCACGAGACGCTTACCAATACTATAGAAAGAAGGGAAATGCATGTTAAAAGACTTTGATTTTGATAATGTTGACCAACGTTTTGATAATTATAAAAGATCGGAATTGGGTGAACGTCTTGATCAACTGCAGCGAACAGTTAAGGGACTCAAGATTCCGGTTTTAATTCTAATTGATGGCTGGGAATCAGCAGGTAAAGGATATGTTATAAACGATTTAACGCGTGAATTAGATCCGCGTTATGTGAGAGTGGAAGTTTTTGATAAGGCCAATCAAATGGAAAAAGCGCATCCTTCCGTTTGGCGCTTTTGGCAAAAAATCCCTTCCAATCAAGAAATAGTTGTCTATGATCGTTCTTTTTACTATCAAGTCTTCAATCATGATCAAAAAAATGACGAAAAATTAGAGCAACGCGTTCGCGAATTAACAGAGCTAGATAGTACTTTGATAAATAACGGTATGATCGTCGTTAAGTTTTTCTTAAATATAACCGAAAAAACGCAAAAAAAACGCATAAAAAAACTTGAAGAGACAATTGAGGGTAAGCGCCTCTTAACTAAGGTAGACTATGAACAAAATAAAAATTACCAAGACCATCAAGAATGGTTCGAAAAGATTCTTACCCAAACTAATAAGAAGTTATCACCTTGGCATATTGTAGCAGCTGAGGATAAAAAATATGCTTCTAAAATGGTTTTAGGAACTGTGATTGATGAAATCCATCGGGGAATAGAACGGATTGTTCAATGGCGGACACGGGATGAAGCTATTAAAAGAGATTACAATCAGATTTACGATGTGCTTGATAAATTTGACTTAAGTAAGAGTCTATCAAACGATGATTATCATGAGGAGTTGGATCATTTACAAGAGAAAGCAGCTAAATTAGTTTATCAGTGCTATGATCAGAAAATCCCAATTGTTTTAGCTTTCGAAGGAATGGATGCAGCTGGAAAAGGCGGTGCAATCAAGCGATTGACTCGTCACATTGATCCACGCTCTTATAAAATATTTGGAATTAACGCACCGGACCCTATTGAGGAAAAATTTCATTATTTATGGCGTTTTCAAAGAGAAATGCCTGAAGATGGTCAGATGGTTATTTTTGACCGTTCTTGGTATGGGCGTGTCTTAGTCGAAAGGGTTGAAAACTTCACTCCTGAAAGAGACTGGGAACGTGCCTATGAAGAAATCAATCAAATGGAAAGAACATTATCTGAACATGGTACCGCTATTATGAAATTTTTCTTATATATAGATAGCCAAGAACAATATGAAAGGTTTGAAGATCGGGTAGAAGACCCAACTAAAAACTATAAAATAACAGCTGAAGACTGGCGCAATCGTGAGAAAATGCCGCAATATTTAGAGGCGATGAACGAAATGTTGGTTCGAACGGATACCGATTATGCTCCTTGGTATATTATAGCAAGCAATGATAAACGCTATGCACGTATTCAAGTGTTGAAGCATTTTATAGCACACCTAGAAAAGATTTTAGACAAATAAAAAAAACAGCTCTTAAAGAGCTGCTTTTTTTTATTTTAAGTGTTTACGAAGCATATCATGCTTAGCAACAGGTCGACTGACTTTCATGGTAACAATTTGCATAGCGTGAGGAGCTACTTCGATTTCTGCTCCTGTGTCGTCCCACATTTGGTCTAATTTTTCTTGATGACTGCGCATGCCAGGACCATAAAACTCAATGGTTTCACCGACTTTAAAGTTATTGCGTTGTTGAATTGTAGCAATTGTGGTATCAGGATCGTAATCTAGCACTTCTCCGATAAATGAGTACTCTGGACGACGACGACGTTTACCAAAAAGTTGCTCTTTTTCACTAGGAGCGTCGTAATAAAAGCCAGTTGAAAGCTCACGTTGAGCAATTTTCCATAGTTCATCAGACCATTCTTTTTTTACTTCATAATTTTCAGGGTCATCAAAGAAACTGTCGATGGCTTTACGATAAACATTAACAACTGTTGAAATGTAATGAATAGATTTCATGCGACCTTCAATCTTAAGTGAATCAATCCCTGCCTCAATGATTTCAGGAATATGATCTAACATTCCCATATCGACTGCTGACATAGAAAAAGGTTCTTTAATGCCGGGTTCACCAGCACCAACCATTACTTTCTGATCAAGTTCTGGTAATTCGAATAAGCCATAGTGCCAACGACAAGATTGACAACAACCTCCTCTGTTGGCATCACGATTAGCCATATGGTTGGAAAGAGTACAACGACCTGAATAAGAAATGCACATAGCACCATGGATAAAGGCTTCAATTTCTACATCGGTGTTGGCACGAATTTCTTTAATTTCTGCCATTGAAACTTCGCGTCCTAAAACACAACGTGTCAAACCAGCTTCTTGCCAAAAGTTTAAGGTTTCATAATTGACAGCGGATTGTTGGGTGGAAAGGTGAATGTCTAGTCCTGGAGCCTCACTGGCACAAATTTGCATAAGGGCCGGATCAGATACGATGACAGCGTCAATGCCAATATCCCTTACTTGACGGAAAAAATCACCGGCACCTCGCTCATCGTTTTCATGAGTGACCATATTGGCAGCTACATATACCTTTGCATCTCGTTCGTGGGCAAAAGCGACTCCTTCAGCCATATCTTCAAAAGAAAAATTGCCGGCTCTTTTACGAAGACCATAATCATTACCGCCAATATAAACAGCATCGGCACCATAATGGATAGCGGTTTTTAACTTTTCAAGCGTTCCTGCTGGTGCTAATAATTCTGGTTTTTTAAAGTTTAAGTTTTTCATAAGCGCCTCCTATTGTACCTGGTCTGCTTCGTATAAGAAGAAACCTGTACCCAATTCCCGGTTTTTAGTGTGATATTGTTCAACTGCTGCACGATGTAGTTTTAGTCCTTCTAAAGTGACTTGGTCTTGTTCAATTAATTCCTTCACACGGACAAAATGTCTCGCTATTTGTTTGAACTCTTCTTCGGGTGTGAACAATCCATCTAAGTACCAATGTGTTTGTTTTGTACTCGCTAAATCGGGTAAATATTCAATTAAATTTAAATCTTTATTGGCAAAAATATGTGTACCGTGTTGGTCGGTGTAGATGGAGTAATGGCTATCCTTCTTGTTTGGCTCAGACAAGAAGAGGTCGCGGTCAGTCAACTCCTCAACATCCTTATGAATGTAGTTAAAATAATTATTCAACAAACGCCTGCGGCTTTGGTGTATACATGTAGAGCCGTAGACTTGATAGATTAGTGGGATTTGACTTTCAGCTAACATATCTTTTAATTCAACAAAGGGCACTTCGCTTGCGACAAAAGCTCGCTTTGCACCATATTTAGCCCAAAAATTCACTTGACCGGATGAGGTCATTAAAACAGAAGCATTATAAATATACGGTATGTATAGTTTCTCATCTTTAAGAATTTGAATGAGACCTGTATCGCCAACCATAATTTGATCAGCACCTATTTCTTTAATCTTTTTTAAGAAAGATCGTGCTTGTTTAATTTGCTCGTTATGCAAAATAGCATTCATAGCAATAATGACTTCTTTTTTGTTATGGTGGGCATACTCAATTATTTCCTTCATTTCATCAAAAGAGAAGTAAGCAGGTAAGCGTAAGCCAAACACTTCCTCACCGATAACAATTTGATCGATCCCAAGATCGATTAGTTTTTTAGCTTGTCCTATCGATTCAGCTGTTGCAATCAACTTGATCATTAGAACCCTTCTTTCTAATCGTTATTTTATTCACCTATCAATTATATACGAGTAAGCTAAGATAATAAACAGCATTTTGGAACATAGTAACTTTTTCACAAATCAAATAATATTGGAAACGTACCCAAAATTCATGTTATAATAACAGTGTCGCTGATTATGTATTTCCTATTTAAAATGGGAAAAGAAGGGTGGTGAACGAATGGCAAATTTAATTGAGACAGTTAACGAGTTAGAAGCTTTAAGTGCTGAAAAAGTTGCTGATTATCAAAAAAAATTGCAAGAAATGCAAGAAAATTTTGAAGATCAAAAAATCACATTTAAAAGGCAGGTTGATTCGGAATTCGCTCAATTTAAACAAACGACTAAAGAAAGATTTGATCATCAATTTCTTGAGGTTGAAAATGACCTAAGAAATAAAAATCAATTGTCGGTTGTTCAAATTGAAGCCGATATTGCTAACCGCCGTGAGGATCTGACGCAAAAAATTGCTGAAAAGGTGGTGAAAGAAATATGGCAATAGCTAAAATGGCCAAGGTTTTAGCAATTGTTGAGAAAGAAAATCGTGAAGACTTGATGCAGGCATTTCAAAAAATGCAAAATATTCAAGTGAAGACGCTTGACTCTGAATTGTTAGACCAAGAGCCAAAAATGGAATCAAAAAAACTGACAGAATATCTCGATCAGTTAGAAAATGTCCGATCAGCAAAAAATTATTTAGAAAGTTATCTTACAGCAGAATCCTTTAAAGACAAGTATTTAACGCCACTACCAGAAATGACTATGGCTGAAATTGAAAAGAGTCAAATGGATGAGAAAGCCAAGAAGATTACTGATAAAGTATGGGAAAAGAAAAAGATGCTAGAAGAAATTGATTCCCAAATTCAAATTTGTGAGAGCGAAGCTAACTTTTATCATAAGTGGCGCAATCTGAAAGCACTTCCTGATTACGCAAAAGATTATCGTTATACACGCTTGTTATTAGGAACAATTCCTCAAACAGCTGATAATGAATATTATACCGCTTTGAAAGATGAGGAACGAATTTCACTTGAAGAAGTTTATCAATCCAAAGAAGAAATTGGACTGGCGGTTGCTTTTGATAAGGATGACGCATTTGAAGTCAATCAATTTCTTAATCAGAATCGCTTCCAAATCTTAGACTATCGCTTTAAAGAGCTTCCGGCAACACTTCTAGAAGAAACCTATTTAGAAGCGGAAAATTTGAGAAATAAAGCAAAAGAGTTAAGAAAAGAATTGGGAAGTTTCAGAGAGGAATATAACCAATTAAAAATTGCTGAAGAAGTTTTCTATGCTAAAGCAGAAAGACAAAAAGCGACAGAGTTGGGATTAAACAAAGGCGAGTTGTTCGCTTTAGAAGGTTGGATTGAAGAAAAGCAAGCTCAAGCTAGCCTTGAGGAAGTAAGAAAAGCTCTAAATGGCGAAGTATATTTAGACTTTGTAACACCTACTGAAGAGGAGATTGAAGAAGTACCGATTCAACTAAAAAATCATCCGTTGATTGAACCTTTTGAAACGGTTACTTCAATGTATGGATTACCAGGATACAAGGGCTTTGACCCGACATCCTCTTTAATGCCTTATTATTGGACATTCTTTGGAATGATGATTGCCGATTTAGGATATGGAATTTTACTCTGGTTAGGAACGTTTGTCCCATTGAAATTCTTCAATATTGATAAGGGGATGAAAAAGAATTTACGTTTCTTCCATCTTTTATCTTATGCTGTCTTACTATGGGGCTTAATTTACGGTTCATTCTTTGGTGAATCTTTGCCTTTCAAGTTGTTATCACCAACTGAAGACGTCATTCAGGTATTAGCCTTGTCAATTGGTTTTGGATTTATCCAAATCATTCATGGGCTCATCTTGAACACACGTTTAAATTGGGAAAGTGATCGATTAGGTGCAATTAAAGATGGTCTATCATGGATTATCATGCTATTTGGTTTCTTAATTGCAGTCCTTGGTCCAATGTTATTAAATATCGAAAGTCTACAACAATTAGGTCTATATGTAGCTGGTTTCGCAGCCATTACGATTTTAGTTGTAGCAATTATTAAAAGTAAAAATAAATTTGCAGGGTTCGGGGTCGGCTTATACGATTTGTATGGCATCTCTTCTTATTTGGGAGATTTAGTATCTTATAGTCGATTAATGGCCCTCGGTATAGCTGGAGGATCAATTGCGCTAGCCTTTAATATTTTGGTGGCATATTTACCTCCTGCGGCAAGATTTTCAGTAGGTATTCTATTAATCATTGCTTTACAGTTATTTAACTTCGGCTTAACGATCTTAAGTGCGTATGTTCACTCTGCCCGTTTAATCTTTGTTGAGTTCTTTGGTAAATTCTATGAAGCTGGGGGACAAGCCTTTTCCCCATTAAAATACTTAGGCAAATACATTAATATTAAATAAATTATTTTAGGAGGTAATATAATGGAATTTTTACAAGAGTATGGTGGTTATTTATTCGCCGTTTTAGGTATTGCAGTGGCAGTTATTTTCTCAGGATTTGGTTCAGCTACTGGGGTAGGTACAGCAGGTACATCCGCAGCAGCTTTAACTAAAGATCAACCAGAAAAATTTGTTCAATCATTAATCTTACAATTACTGCCAGGTACACAAGGTCTTTATGGATTCGCCATTGGTTTCTTAATCTTTTTACAATTACAACAAGGTATGGATTTACAAACTGGCCTTAATTTATTAATTGCTGCTATGCCAGTTGGTTTTGTAGGTTGGGTATCAGGTATTCATCAAGGTAAGGTAGCAGCAGCAGGTATGCAAATCTTGGCAAAGCGTCCTGAAAAAGTTATTAATGCAATTATTTATTCTGTAATGGTTGAAACTTATGCGATTTTAGCATTCGTATTCTCATTCTTACTTGTTCAAGGATAGGAGGTCAAACTTGTGGGAAACATTGAAACTTTACAAAATAAAATCTTAGGGAAAGTTCAAGCCACAGGTGAAGCACAAGTTCAAGATCTTCAAAATGAGTTGTCCCAAGCAATGGACGATTACAAAAATCGGATTAATAAACAATTTGAGCATGATAAAGAAAACTTTATTCGTAAGCAAGAGCAACAATTTGAAATTCGTAAGCAATCATTGGCTAATGAATTGCGCAACTCACAGCTTACCCATAAGCAAAAATTATTAGAAGAAATCATTCAAGACGTTCCTGAAGAAATAAACCGTTCGATAGCTACTGACTTGGGTCAAATGATTCAAGCGGCAATGCAAAAGTTGGATTCAAATCAAGCTTTTGAACTAAGAATCGGTGAAAAATCACGTCAATTTATTTCTGATGATCAAGCGAATAAATTTCATGCAGATTATAATATGATGCAATGGGGCGAAAACGTTGCGGATAAATCTGGTTTTATTCTTACCCAAAAAGGGATGAATATGAATTATTTATTTGAAGATATTATTAATGAACTGAAGCCTCAACTGCTTATTGAACTTGAAAAACAACTGAAAGCATAAGGGGGGCTTATAATGAAAGAATTAGAGTATGCTGGTTTAAATACGACCCTGCGCCTCTATGAAGCTCAACTTCTCAGTCAGTCAGACTATGACACTTTATTGCAAATGGATCGTTCTGATGACGTTTTAGATTACTTAGGTAAGACTGCTTATTCCATTCCGGAAGAAGTTCGGTTAAATCGTAGTTTTGAGCCAATTATTCAACAACGTTTGGTCCATGTATATGAAGAATTACTTGAGGCATCACCTGATAGGCGTATAATCGAAATCTTCTCATTAAGATATACTTATCATAATTTGAAGCTTTTAATTAAAGAAAAATATCTGGATGAAGATTTGTCTCATTTGTACATTCCGATTGGCAGTTTTTCAAAAGAACAACTCGCCCAAGTGGTCTCTACAAAAGGACAAAATGAAGACCTTCATCCTGTATTAGAAGAAGCTGTCTACGATGCTATCACAGCGGTAGAAGACACAGGCGATACGCATTCAATTGATGTTATTTTAGATACAGCTTATCTAAGACATATTCGATCTCATGCAGATGCAATGCAACATGAGGAATTAAGTCGATTTGTAAAAATGAAAATTGATTTTCAAAATTTATTAACTTTTGTCCGCGCTTTTAAACAAGGTCAAAGCACATCATTTATTTTCACCTCTTTATCAAGTCAAGGAGCAGTGAGTCGTGATGATATCATTGAAAATTGGCGGGAAAAAGATTTGAACGGTTTAGTTGAAACTTATCAAACAGCTGAATACATGATCAATTTAGACCCTGTTTGGAGTCAATTGAATGATGAAAAAGTAAATCCTACTGAACTGAATGCTTTAATTCAAGGCGAGTTTAGTCGAATTCTTAGATCATTTTCATTTGATGCTTTCGGACCGATGCCAGTGCTGACTTATTTGTATTTCCTAGAAAATGAAGGAGACAATGTACGTCTTGTTTTAACTGGGAAAGAAAACAACTTAGACAATCAACTAATTAAAGAAAGGATGCGACCTATTCATGGCATATAAAATAGCAGTAATCGGTAACCGTGACGTCGTATTAGCCTTTAAACTATTAGGATTTGAAGTCTATCCAGCAAGTAGTGGCGAAGAAGCTAGAAAGATTCTACACGATTTAAAAGAAGAAAATATTGGTGTCGTATTATTAACAGAAAATCTAGCTCATGAAATACCCGATACGATTAGTCACTTTGACACTTTACCAACCCCTGCGGTTATTCTAATTCCAACTCATAAGGGATCGCTTGGAATTGGTAAAGCTAAAGTCAATGATAACGTTGAAAAAGCAATCGGACAGAACATATTATAAAAGGAGGAAAAAAATGACAACTGGAATTATTCAAGAAATTTCAGGACCTTTAGTTAAGGCTAAAGGAATGAAAGACTCCTCAATTCGTGAAATTGTTTTGGTTGGAGAAATGCAACTTACTGGCGAAATTATTGAAATGCACCAAGACGTTGCATCTATTCAAGTATACGAAGAGACCTCGATGTTAAAACCGGGAGAAATCGTAAGACCTACAGGACATCCTCTTTCAGTTGAATTAGGACCAGGTCTATTAACCAAGATGTTTGATGGGATTCAAAGACCATTAGAAGATTTCATGCAAAAAACAGAGAGTAATTTTTTAGTAAGAGGAAGTAACATTGATGTTTTAGATCGCGACAAGGTTTGGGAATTTGAAGCCCGCAAAGCAGTGGGTGACCAGGTGGTAGCTGGCGATATTATTGGGGTCGTTCAAGAAACCAAAATTATCGAGCACCGTATTATGGTTCCTGTTGGTATTGAAGGAACCATCAAATCTATCGAATCTGGCTCATTCAAAATTGAAGATACCGTCTGTGTTGTTGAAACAGAATCAGGCGCACATGAATTAAATATGGTGCAAAAGTGGCCGGTTCGTTTGGGACGCCCTTATAAAGCTAAGTCCACTCCAAAAGCACCATTAAAGACAGGACAGCGTGTAATTGATACATTTTTCCCAATCACTAAGGGTGGGGTAGCTGCTGTTCCAGGACCTTTCGGGGCCGGTAAAACAGTTGTTCAACACCAAATCGCTAAGTATGCCGATGTAGACGTGGTAGTTTATGTAGGTTGTGGTGAGCGTGGAAATGAGATGACAGACGTTATTAATGAGTTCCCAGAATTAATTGACCCTAAAACGGGCGAGTCTATCATGCAACGTACAATTTTAATTGCTAATACTTCTAATATGCCAGTTGCGGCTCGTGAGGCTTCAATCTATACAGGGATCACCATTGCTGAGTACTTCCGTGATATGGGCTATTCAGTGGCCATCATGGCGGACTCTACTTCACGTTGGGCAGAAGCATTGCGTGAAATGTCAGGACGTATGGAAGAAATGCCAGGGGATGAAGGTTATCCAGCTTATTTAGGTTCACGTATTGCAGAATACTATGAGCGTGCCGGTTTGGTGCAAGTATTAGGATCAGATGAGCGAGTGGGTTCAGTTTCTGCCATTGGAGCGGTATCACCTCCAGGTGGGGATACCTCAGAGCCGGTTACTCAAAATACTTTACGTATCGTTAAAGTTTTCTGGAGTTTGGATTCTAAGCTTTCACAGCAACGTCACTTCCCAGCTATTAACTGG
Source organism: Facklamia sp. 7083-14-GEN3 (assembly GCF_024742075.1). GTDB lineage: Bacteria > Bacillota > Bacilli > Lactobacillales > Aerococcaceae > Facklamia. The sequence goes on from NZ_JANSGD010000003.1 coordinate 191,465, forward strand.
TTAGACTCTTATTCTCAATATTCAACCGATGTTCAAGCACATAATGATGAACACATTGATTCAAGTTGGGGTGAGAAAGTGCGTCATTGTTTATCACTTCTTCAAGAAGAGTCAAGCTTACAAGAAATTGTACGCTTGGTTGGTTTAGATTCACTTTCTGAAAAAGATAAACTAACGCTTGCCATCGCTGGTATGATTCGTGAAGACTTCTTACAACAAAATGCTTTTGATGATGTTGATACAACAACCTCTGAAGAAAAACAATTGAAATTATTGAATTTAATTATTGATTTTGAAACTGAGGCAAGAGAAGCAATGAAATTAGGTGCTTACTATAATGAAATTATGGAAGGTACTCAAGAAGTTCGCGAACAAATTGCTCGAGCTAAATTTATTCCAGAAGAAGAAATTCATCGCTTGGATGAGATTGATCAGCAAATTGTTACCCGCATGAAAGAAGTACTAGAACAAGGAGGTGGAGCAAATGCTTAAGGAATATACAAATATCTCTGACCTGTATGGTCCATTGATGATTGTAGATGGTGTCGAAGATATAGCCTATGACGAATTAGTTGAAATTGAGCTCCACGATGGTGAAATTCGTATGGGGCAGGTGTTAGAAGCTAAAGAAGGTAAAGCCGTTGTTCAAATCTATGGTGGAACTTCTTCGATGCGTTTATCGAATATTAAAGCACGCTTTAAAGGGAAGCCTCTTGAATTCGCTTTATCAGAAGACATTGTTGGTCGTATCTTTGACGGTATGGGAAATGTGATGGATGGCGGACCACAAATCATCCCTGAAAAATTTGCCGATATCAATGGTCAAGCGATTAACCCAATGGCGCGTGACTATCCGGATGAATTTATTCAAACAGGTATTTCAACCATTGACCACTTGAACACCTTGGTAAGGGGTCAAAAATTGCCAGTTTTCTCTGGTTCTGGTTTACCGCATAAAGAGTTAGCTGCCCAAATTGCACGTCAAGCAACTGTTTTAAACTCAGATGAGAACTTCGCCGTGGTCTTTGCCGCAATGGGAATTACTTACGATGAGGCAGAATACTTCATGGATTCTTTCCGTGAAACAGGAGCGATTGATCGTTCCGTTATGTTTGTTAACTTAGCCAATGACCCAGCTATCGAACGTTTAGCAACACCAAAAATTGCTTTAACAGCTGCAGAATACTTAGCTTTTGAAAAGGATATGCACGTTTTAGTTATCATGACAGACATGACAAACTATTGTGAGGCTTTACGTGAAGTTTCTGCAGCCCGTCGTGAGGTACCAGGTCGTCGTGGATACCCAGGTTACTTATATACTAACCTATCTACACTTTATGAACGTGCAGGACGTTTAGTAGGATCGAAAGGGTCTGTTACCCAAATTCCGATTCTTACCATGCCTGAAGATGATATTACCCACCCAATTCCTGACTTAACGGGATATATTACTGAGGGACAAATCATCTTAGACCGTTCATTAGATAACCAAGGTATTAAGCCGCCAATTAATGTTCTTCCTTCATTATCTCGTTTGAAGGATAAGGGAACCGGTGAAGGGAAAACACGTGAAGACCACGCACCGACAATGAACCAGCTATTTGCAGCTTATGCCAAAGGTAAAGAAGCAAAAGAATTAGCGATTGTATTGGGTGAGTCAGCCCTTTCAGATGTCGATAAACAGTATGTTAAATTTACTGATGAATTCGAGAAACGCTATGTTAACCAAGGCTTTGATAAGAACCGTGACATTTTTGAGTCACTTGAAATTGCCTGGGACTTATTAAAGATTTTACCGAAGAGCGAATTGAAACGGATTAAGGACCCAGTGATCGAGCAATACTTACCGAAAGGAGAGTAATGCACTATGGCAAACGTATTAGGGGTAAAGCCGACCCGGATGGAACTATCCGCTTTAAAGAGTACGCATGCACTGGCTAGTCGCGGGCATAAGTTACTTAAAGATAAGCAAGATGAATTGATGCGCCACTTTATTGATTTAATTCGTAAAAACAACGAATTACGCGACCAAGTGGAAGCCGAACTCTCAGAAGCTTTGCAATCTTTCGTATTGGCAAAGTCTCTGATGAGTGATAACTTCATTGAAGAGATAGCTGCTATTTCAGGTCAGACGATTGATCTTTCAATTGATTTAAAAAATATTATGAGTGTCAATGTCCCTAAGATGGATTTTAATTTAGATGATGATATTGATGATGAGCCTTTACGCTATGGCTATTTAAATTCCAATGCGGAATTAGATGAGGCCTTAGAAGGGTTAAGAAAAATCTTGCCTAGATTGCTTGACTTAGTTGAAATTGAAAAAACGTGTCAGCTTCTAGCCGATGAAATCGAGAAAACAAGAAGACGTGTTAACGCTCTTGAATATCGAATGATTCCGGATACTGAAGAGACAATCAACTATATTTCTATGAAGTTAGAAGAAAACGAACGGGCAAGCATCACTCGTATGATGAAGGTCAAAGATCTATAATTACTACTAAGATTAGCAAAATAATCTTATGAAAAATCCGAATAGTTATTTAGAAAGACTGTCAAATAAATCGATAGATTTATTGACTCGCTCCACTAATGTTTCTCTAAACGTTAATCGACAAGAGAACATAAGTAGTTGGACTGAATGATCTTTCTATAACTATTCGTTTTTTTTTTTTTTATGAAAAGCAAAACCTTATTATTACCTTTTTATTCGGTAGTCTGATTTAGAATAGGAGATTGTTTTAAAAAACTAGCATAAAAAAATCAAAAATCTTTAAGTTAAAATTTTTCTATTGAAGAAAATAAAATTATGTTCAACTTCTTATTCTATTGAACTTTAACCGGAAATATTAAAGTGGTTAGTTAGGTTTATCATAAATCATAGAATACCATTGAATTGTCTTTTTAATTAAGTTGATCTTTAATAGGTAAAAAAGGATATTCAGTTGAGCTAGGAATACTCACTAACAGTAGGTTATGATGCTATTTTATTAACGAAAAATAAATTGACTAGATTTTTTTTGAAATAAATATATATAATATGTAAATTATAGGTAGCTCATTTATTTATTTTTGAAATACTGCCACAACAAAAGTTGAAGTATCCTAATTGAGGAAGAATTAATTTTAAGTAACCTAAGTGCTAATAAAATTAAGTTTTTAATTGAGCTTATTGAATTTTTCTAATTGGTAACAACTCATATAAATAGAATTATTTACTTTTAAGTATAAATTGAGACTGTTATTTAATTATTGACTAACAATCCAATGACATAAACCTCTCGAATTCACTATTATGGAAATGATGATGTGTAGTTACTACATAAATTATCTTAATCCCCGATATGTTATGAAAAATTTTAAAGAATGAATTAAATTCTATAAAATATTTTAATAGGATCGTTTTTAGATTAATTATATTTTCACCAAGAAATATATCTGTCTCTGAATAAATTTTCAACAGCGTTTACTATTTATAAACATTAAATTTAAAGAGAATTTTGTTTTGGATTTAAACTATATTTCGATAAAAATTACCCTTAATTTCTTCTTTGAAATTAAGGGCTTACTTAATATAGCATCATGTAATTATTTTTCAAATTTTATACCAACAAGTATATAAATTTTGTTTAGTTAGTAAAGCATTTTCTAAGTAATTAATTGAGAGTATATATTAATAGTTTTTGAAATAATCTTTAACTACTTTCTTCATTCTGTGAGAAAAAGTAACCGGAAAATGACTTTCAAAATACACGAAACGATTTTTATAATCTACTTTTGTAACATTATCTGGGTTTACTAATGTTGATCGTGAGATTTTTAAAAATCTAGGATACAAATCTTGTATTTTATTTATACTACCGTTAAAAGAATACTGACCATTTAGTGTAATAAGAGATAAACGATGAGGGCTATTAGTTGTTTCAATATAGAGAATCTCATACCAATTAAAATTGTATTTTTCAGAACCAAAATAAAAGGAGAAGAGTTCGTCTTTATTAGTTTTAGTGTCTATTTGTCTCTGGTAAGCGATATCAAGTATATCGTTTATTTCATCTCTTAGTTTGTATATATCGCCTGTTTTTTCAATAAACCCCAAAGCCTCAATATTATATCGAAATGTTTCCGGTGCTGCTTCTTCATGAGTAGTAATAAAAATTATTCGCGCGCCTACATCACGTTCTCGAATAAACTGAGCAAGTTGTATGCCGTTCATCGATTGTTTTAAGTCTACATCTAACAAATAAATTCCATCTTGAGGTCTAGAATTCTCAATATATGTCATAACTTCGTTTGGTGTTTTTGCAAGAAGTTCCAAACTATAATGTCCCTCATTCATAATTAAGTAATATTTTAAAATTGTCTCAATCTTTTCTAAGTGATAAGGATTATCTTCACACACAATGACTGGATACATCATTATCTCTCCCATCTTTTAAAATAATTATTTTAAAAGATGAATTCCTCTGATTTTGTATAGTGGATCGCCATATTATTATAGCCATCAACTATATCTCCTGCATTTTTAAAACCTAATCCTGCATGATTTAATTTTGAAGAATATTCTACTTGTAAACATTTTTCTAAGGGAATCTTATCATTATTTAGTGTATTCTTTATAATTACTTGAGTCTTTTTGTTATCATCTATTATACACATGCTGAACATTCCATTTGGCTGTTCTTTTAAATACTCTATTGCATTATCCATAAAAATACTGATTAAACGCACTAAATCGAAATCATGAATAGCTATATAGTCAATACGATTCGTACATTCAAAACGAAATTGAATATTTTTTTGATCCATTGCTATTAATTTTGTTAGTAATACGCTTTTCAAGAGAGGATGTTCAACGTTTTTAATATCCCCAAACTTATCTGCATCTTGTTCAAGATTGGTTATAGAGTATATTTCTAATTCTTGTAAGTAATGGTCTAGTGTTTCCCAATTTCTGTCACTAGCGATTCCTGAGATAGCTAATAATATATTTTTATAATCATGCTGAAATTTACGAAGGTTTAAATGGCTTTGCTCAAGTAGTTGGGTATATGAAAGTAGCGCATCCATCTCATTTTTTAATTTTTCTTTCTCTAATCTTTTAAGGTAATATTGCTGAGTTTTAGCAAATACAAAAAAAGCGCTAAAAAGGATAATGATATTGACCACGAGGGTAATTAGAATTAAGGCATTATAGTTTCCTTTACTTTGAATAAATATATAATAAAAATCATGTATAAACGTTAAGACTACAAGAGTGAAAATAATTCCTCTACTCTTACTTAATTCATATATTTCAGCATGAAATTTATTAGTTAAAAATACAAAAAATTCTTTTGAAACAAAAATGATTATTAAATATATAAAAAAATTAGCAGGCATAAAAGAATGAATCCAATAGTTTTGTGAATAATTAAATGGGAAAAATAAAGAGAAACTCATTATTTTATATATCAAGTTTAGAATCAACACTTTACATAAAAGAAAACTACTTTTTTCTTTCTTATCAACAAAAAAATTATACACAAAAATATTTAAAATGGTAAATGATAGATTTAAAGCACTAAGATAATCATTCATAAATGCAGCAAAAACTAAAAAAAACGGTACAATAAATACCGCTAAGATAATTTTTTTAATATCTATTATCTTGAATAAATAAAGAAAAGCTACAATTTGAAGAAACGAAAAGAATATAATTGATAAACAAGTTGCTATTATTGGATTTCTAACCATTCTATCACCTTTAAATTTTAAGAACAATCTTTAAATAAAGACATTACACAGTTAAATACGTTATTAATTTTATTTTTGTCAAGACCACCTAGAATATTTTTTAAAATTTTTTCATCAGATATTTTTTTCATAATTAAGTTTTCACCCTATATAACCTTTCCAAAGATTTGCATATACTTCCTGACATGAAAGTAAATAATCATGACTTCCTGCTTCACATAAATTATATTGATCCAATACAAGTATTTTATCGCATTTTTTTGCAATTCTTAAATTATGGGTAATAAATATTAAACCTACATTCTTCATATTAATAAGGTTATCAATAACTTTTTTCTCTGTAATTGGATCTAAAGCACTTGTTGCTTCGTCTAAGATAATTATATCACAATCTCTTAGTAAAACACGTGCAATTGATAATCTTTGTTTTTGCCCCACCGATAAATTATTACCTCCTTCTTCTAAATATGTATTTAATCCTAAAGAAAGATTTGAAAAATAGTCTTTCATTTCAACAATCTCCAGAATATTCCAGATAATGTGATTATTGGGTTTCTTTTCTAAACCTAAAGTTAAATTTTCTTTCAATGTTCCTTTAAAGAAAAAAGGCTCCTGATTTACATAGATTATTTTTTCTCGTAAAGAAGAATATGAATAATTATTAATGGAATGATTGTTAATTAATATTTCGCCCTGATCGGGTTCATAAAATTTAACTAATAACTTAGCGAATGTAGATTTTCCTGATCCACTCGATCCTACTAAAGCATAAGATTTATTTTGATCAATTGTAATTGAGATATTTTCTAAAACTGTTTTTTTTAGGTTATAAGTAAAGGATAAATTTTTAACCTCAATTTGATCTATTTTAGTTAAATATTGAACATTATCGTTTTTATTCATTTCTATTTTAGTCGATAAAACCTCATTCATTCTTTTGCTGGCGACTTGAGCTGTTTGTATTTTAGCTTGCAAATTGATAATGTTTTCAATTGGCTGAATAAAATTCATCATTAAGGCGTTATATGTTACAAGTTGACCAACGGATATTTTTTTATCAATAACCAAATAACTACCTAACCAAAGTAACAGAGTGCTTCCCATAATATGTAGTAATTTTTTTAAAACCTCTTGCCAATTTTCTATTTGTATTCTTTTGAATGATTTTTCTATATAAAAGTTAAATTCTTTAACAAGCTTATCGTAAAAAAATTCTGGACTATTTAGAGACTTAATAGTCTCCATTCCATTTAAAGTTTCAATAATCGAATTATTTATTTTTGTACTAGACGACATTTCTTTTTCGTTTGCACCTTCATTTCTTTTATAAAAAAATGAAACAATAAGTATATAAAATGGTAATGGTATTAAACACATTAAAAAAAGTAGCTTATTTTGAGTAAATAAAAAACCTCCTATTATTAAGAACATACTCAAATCAATTATTATAGAGACGGCTGAACTAGCTAAAGCATCTATTACTTTGCTGGCATCGAGAAATCTAGAAATAATTTCACCTACTTGTCGATTATAGAAAAAAGAAAGCGGAAGAGAAAGAACATGGTTTATATATGATAGAAGAACTGACTTACTTATGCTTTGGCCAAATTTTGCTAGTAATTTAGTTCGTGTAAATGTTAAAAATGTTTGAAATATATATATTAAAGAAAGACCTAGTGTTACTATATTTAAAAGATTCACATTACTATAAGGAATTATTTTATCTATTAATATTTTCAAATAATATGATGATGCTAATGCTATTAATGTTATTATTAAACTGATAAAAGCGATAGATATTATGTTTTTCTTATGTTTAAACAATAACGAAGAGTAAGAAGATAAACCTGCTATTTTCTCTTTTTTTGATTTATAAGTCTCACTTGGATATGGAATTAAAAGGATATTTGTCCAAATTTTATTAAATTCACTATGATTCAAACTATATTTTCCTTTAGCTGGATCTGCAATATAGACTTGTAGATCATCAACCTGATAAATTACTACGTAATGTAAATATCTTTGATCAATAACTACATGAGCTATCGCTGGCAAATGTAGTTCTTCATGGTTCCATACTGATGAATCTGCTTCAACTGCTAAACAGTTGAAGCCTAATTTTTCAAGACATTTTTTTATGCCGTAAGCCGATGCACCTTCTCGATCAGTACCTGTCATGCTTCTAAGTTTATGGATGGGTTGTGAGGAAGAGTAGAAGTTTAATATCATCTGAATACAAGCAACTCCACAATCCATTTGATCCTGCTGTTTAAATAGATTAAAAACCATTATCATCCTACTCTCCTTATTTTGAAATTATACTAACATTAGTCTCTTAAAACTACATAAAAACTCATAAACGTGACACAAAATGTCATTAACGTTAACAAAATTTTGTCGACAACATATGTCTATAGTAATCTAACATTTATGAATTAAAAGAAAGTTAGATTTAAAGTCTGTCATTATATGAGTAAATATTATAGTTAAAAATGAAAGGAGAAAATAAATGTCGATTATTACTGAAGATGTTATGAAGTCAATTGTTGGGGGAGTTTGTGAGATACCAATGCCAAACTCATCACCATTAGATAAATTAATTTGCTATATTTCAAATAAGATAATTAATATACCTCGTATTAGATAGAAAACAATATAGAATTTATATGTTTATCTAAAAAGTTGAATCAATAAATATTAGGTCACAGTAGTATAGGGAAATTTAGTTTGTCTTAAATATCTCTATAACTATTGTGACGTTTTTAATATAAATAATTCATCTAATTTCTAGTAAAAGATAGATAACTAAAATAGTAGCATATAATTTTGTTTATACTAATAAACTAAATTGTCAATGAGTAACCAGATACTTATATTATTACACTCCTATTAGCTACATTTTATGAGCATTATGCAAATTATAGTTGATTTTAAGCTTTATTAATAAGGATATACTAATATTAATTCGTGTAGGATTTTAATCTATAATTATTAAAGCCATTAACAAATTCCAAAGAAATACGCTAATGAATAAAAGTTAAACACTAATGAATTAATTAAAAATAAATAAAACATTACCTTATACTAAATTTATAAGTTGGTTTCAACTTAATAATCAATAGGAGGTATTGGCATGTCTAAATTTAAAGTCTTAAGCACATCTAAATGCTTATCAATTATTGGTGGAGGAGATTATTGGAGAGATGCAGCAGTAGTCGGAACTGGGCTTATGGGTAACTTAATTTGTGGTCCGGTATGTTCGGGTCTTGCAGGAATTGGTGGAGGATGGGTTTACGATAAATTAACTGGGAACTAGGAGTGAATAATTATGATAAAACGATTAAATGAAAAAGAACTGAAAAAAGTATTTGCTGGTGGAGTAGCAGGAGCTGTATTAGGCGGAGCGGTAGGAGCAGTAGTTGGGGTTGTTACCGGTGGTAAGGAAGGACTTGTAGGAGGATGGTTAGGGGGAGCAGGAATCGGAGCTACTGTAATTCCTTTCAGCCATCCAGTAAATGAAGTGAGGAGTTAATATTTATGGAGGAAAAATCTAGAGATAGTTTGAATAAATTTTTAGGAATATTCAATAAAATAGATGACAATAAAAAACTTAGTGCCTACAGAATTGGAGCAGAAAGTTTTAGAGAAATATACTTATTTAATATTTTTTCAACAATTCTCATAGCTTTTTTAATTCCTCATTTTTCCGAAAAGATAATCTATCTATACATGGCAATTAATGTTTTAGTTCCGGTAATTATAATAGGAGCTAAGCTTGCTTTTAAATTAAATAAAGCAGGACTTACTAATCGTAATAAAAGACAATTTAGTAGGTTCAACATTATTATGCGAAGTGTATTAGGTGGAATTCTCTACGGAGCTTTTATGAGTCTCTATTATATTAATATTGGTAAGTTTTCTAAGGAAATGATATTTAGTCAACAATTCTTTACGAATTTCTTCATTTCTACCTTTTTATTTGGTGGAATTATTTATTGTATTATGACCATATCATGTGCAAAAAAATATAAATAGAAAGATGGTGTCTAGATGATATAAACAAGCAGCCTCCGATCCAATAGATGGGGGGCTGCTTATTTATATAGAAATAGAATTCTTTAATTCTATTTCTTTCAATTACATATTCACATTATGATAAACATTCTGCACGTCTTCATCATCTTCTAGTGCATCAATTAACTTCTCAAAAGTTTCCAAGTCTTCTCCGTTGAGGTCAACTTCAGTCTGGGCGATCATTTCAGTTTCAGCAACAGAAAAATCGGTAATGCCGATGTTTTCTAGACATTCTTTAATAGCGCCGTAATCACCAGGTTGGCCATAGACAACGACAGAACCCTCTTCAGTATAGACATCTTTAACATCGAGATCAGCTTCAAGTAAAGCCATAGTAATTTCTTCTTCATCTTGATTTTCCATCACAAAAACGGCCACATGATCAAACATATAAGAAACGGATCCAGCAACCCCCATATTTCCGCCGTTCTTATTGAAAGCCATACGGACATTGGCTGCAGTACGGTTTACATTATTTGTTAAAGCATCCACGATAATCATTGAACCGTTCGGACCAAAGCCTTCGTAACGTAATTCTTGGAAGGTCTCATCAGCTGAACCCTTTGCCTTATCAATGGCTTTGTTGATGACGTGGGAGGGTACATTGTAGGTTTTTGCACGATCGACAACAAATTTTAATTTTTGGTTAGTTTCCGGATCTGGGTCTCCTGATTTAGCTGCAGCATAAATTTCAATTCCAAATTTAGCATAAATTCTAGAAGTTTGTTGATCGGTTTTCGCTTTCTTTTCACGAATATTCATCCATTTACGACCCATTGTTTTCACTTCACTTTCATTATAGTCTGTTAGTATTATAGCGAAAAAGACTTTATATTTATAGAATTTTTTTCAATTTATCTTACTTTCATTATTTCTATTTTAAGAGTCAATAACTTTTCACTATTCAATAAGAAAAGACGGCTGAAAAGCCGTCTATTTTTAAATTTAATCTTTGGGGTACATTTTATCAATGCGTCCTTGAAGTTCTTTATCATTAACAAATTCTTCATAAGTGGTATTAATCCGATCAAAAGCACCAGTAGGTGTGATTTCAATTACACGATTTACGGTAGTATTTAGTACTTCGTAGTCATGTGAAGCAATTAAGATAGCTGATTTAAATTTGACTAAGCCATCGTTTAAAGCGGTAATGGATTCAAGGTCTAAGTGGTTGGTTGGTTGATCCATGACTAAAACATTCGCTTTTGAAAGCATCATTTTTGAAAGTAGACAGCGAACCTTTTCACCACCAGATAGGACATTGACAGGTTTTAAGACATCATCTCCTGTAAAGAGCATACGCCCTAAGAAAGAACGTAAGAAGGTATTATCACTTTCTTCTTTAGAAGCATATTGTCTTAACCAATCGACAATTGATAGCTCGACCCCATCAAATTCATCCCCCGAATTACGTGGCAGATAGGTCTGTGAAGTCGTAACGCCCCATTCAAAGCTTCCTTTATCCGCTTCAAGATTGCCCATCAAGATTTCAAAAAAGGCTGAAATGGCATTGTCACTTCGGGATACAAACGCCACCTTGTCATCACGGTTTAAAGTAAAAGTGACATTATCAAAAAGAACTTCGCCATCAATTGACTTAGATAATCCTTCCACGCTCAGTAGGTCATTTCCAATTTCACGCTCAGGTGAAAAGCCAACGAAAGGGTAGCGGCGACTGGAAGGTTGAATATCATCTAAGGTAATTTTATCCAGCAATTTCTTTCTGGAAGTAGCTTGCTTGGATTTGGAAGCATTGGCAGAGAAGCGCGCAATAAAGTTTTGTAATTCTTTAATTTTTTCTTCTTTTTTAGCATTTTGATCCGCTTGCATTTTAGCAGCTAGTTGGCTGGATTGTAACCAAAAATCATAGTTACCCACATAAATTTTAATTTTACCAAAGTCGACATCCGCCATATGCGTACATACTGTGTTTAGGAAGTGACGGTCGTGGGAAACGACGATGACAGTGTTGGGGAAGTCCATGATAAAGTTACTTAACCAATCAATGGCTTGAGCATCTAGACCGTTAGTCGGCTCGTCTAATAGCAGATTATCCGGTTTACCGAAAAGTGCTTGAGCCAGTAGAACTTTAATTTTATCCGCTTCGATAAGTTCACTCATCTTGGCTGTATGTTGTTCAGTAGGGATTCCTAAACCTTGTAGCATATTTGAAGCTTCCGATTCAGCTTCCCAGCCACCCATTTCGGCAAATAAACCTTCTAATTCACCAGCGCGCACACCATCTTCATCAGAAAAATCAGCTTTCATATAGATGGCATCTTTTTCTTTCTTTACTTCATAAAGTTCCTTATAACCCATCATCACGGTTTCAATCACTTCATAGTCTTCGAATCCGTAGTGGTTTTGGTTAAGGACAGCTAATCTTTCATTGGGATCCATGGACACATTTCCCGTTGTAGGTGCTATTTCACCAGATAAAATTTTTAAAAAGGTGGACTTACCAGCACCATTGGCCCCGATCACCCCATAACAGTTGCCGGGTGTAAAATTAATATTGACCTCATCAAATAATTTTCGGTCTGGGAATTGTAAACTAACATTCGATACATTGATCACAAACATAACCTCCATCTTAGATTCATAGACATACGCCTTCATTCTAGCATGATAAGGACTAAAAAGCATTAAGAAATATAGCTGATTGATAAACTTACTATAAAATAAATAACTCTGTCTATTTATAGACAGAGTTAAAGTATTATAGACTGCGTAACCAATCTAAGAAGCGTTTCATTAAAGAAGCTTCTTGCGGTTTTGACTGTTTAGTCTGATTATCACGAGCGGGATTTAGTTTACTGAGTCGAATTTTGTGACTTTGTTTTTCTTTAGCTAAGCGCTCATCGAGATCTTTTTGACGTTGGCTAGCTCGTTCGATTAAAATTTCTTGCGAGTTGATTTTTTTGTCTTCAATGATAACTGGGCGGATATAATCGCCGTTTACTTGCAGTTCACGTGCTTTCATATTATCCGCTAATTGAAGCTCTAAATAGTCCACTATATCAGCCTCGATATCTTTATCTAAGATCGGGAATTCAATTTCGACACGCTTAATCATATTGCGTGTCATCATATCAGCAGAAGAGAGGAATAGGTGCTTATCACCATTATGGTTAAAGTAATACACACGAGAATGTTCTAAAAAGCGACCCACTATTGAACGCACACGGATATTATCGGATATACCGGATATACCAGGCTTCAAACAGCAAATACCTCTAACAATTAAATCAATTGAAATACCCGCTTGACTCGCTTCATAGAGCTTTTGAATGAGCGGAAGATCGGTTAATGAATTCATTTTGGCAATGATACGTCCATTACTGTATTGCTTTTGATAAGCGATTTCTTCATCAATATAGTCCATTAGAGAATCTCGAATAGCAAAGGGTGAAACATGTAAATGTTTATAATCAGGCAAGCTACTATAACCGCTTAAATAATTAAAGAAGTTGGTAGAATCATCCGTTAAACCAGGATGTGTGGTGAACAACCCCATATCGGTATAAATTTTAGCTGTTTTATCGTTATAATTACCCGTTCCTAGATGAAGGTAAGGTTGGATTTTATTATCTTCCTTGCGAATGACCAGTGAGATTTTGGAATGGGTCTTTAATTCACTGACGCCATATAAAACATGACAGCCTGCTTCTTCTAATTCTTTGGCCCAATAAACATTATTTTCTTCATCAAATCGCGCTTTTAATTCCACCAATACGGTGACTTCTTTTCCATTTTCGGCAGCGGTTTTTAAGGCTGAGATGATAGGAGAATTTCTAGAAACTCTGTAAAGAGTCTGTTTAATTGCGATAGTTTGAGGATCTTGCGCAGCGTATGCTATTAAGTTAACCACCGGATCGAATGAATCATAAGGATGGTGGAGAAAGATATCATGGTCTTTTGCCTGAGTGAATAGACTATCTCCTAGGTGCTGAGGATTGAGAAATGGAATATGTTTATCAAATAAGAATTGAGGGTTGTCTTCACCTATTTCTTCCCTTAAGGCAAAAAGGAAAGTTAAATCGAGCGGTCCGTCAATCAAGTAAACGGCATTTTCTTCTAACTCAAAGACTTCTTGCAAATAAGTAAGGTTTTGTTCAGAAAAATTCATTAATCGTGAGCGGTCAATCTCAATACGGACAGCCATTCCATTTTTTCTCTGCTTGACGTAGTCTTCAATCAAAACTAACAAATCTGAAGCGCCATCTTCTACAATCGAAAAATCCGCATTACGTGTAATTCGAAAAGGATAAGCAGCTACAACCTCATAGCCTTCAAAGATGCGATCAAGGTGGTGGATGATAATGTCTTCTACTAATACTATGGTGTTGACTTGTCCTTCAATAATGAAATAGCGTTCAATCAGTTGAGGGATGGGGAGGATTGCCCGGTGTTCTTCGCCATCCTTTTCGAGCTTAACCATAATGTTTAAAACTTTATTAACAAGATGGGGAAAAGGTCGATAGGCATCAATTCCTAATGGGGAAAGAGTGGGTAAGAGTAAAGTTTTAAAGTAATAGTCTATTTCTGCTTTTTCAGAGGTGGATAATTCATCGATGGACTTCATTTGATAGCCAGTATTTGGTAAAAGCGCCATCAATTCATGGTATCGTTTATATTGTTTGGTAACATTACGATGATTGCGCTGGCTAATATTTTCTAGTAATTCTTCGGGGGTTTGACAGGTCTTATTTTCGGAGACCTCCACATTTGCTAAAAATTGATCGTAAACACCAGAAACTCTGACCATAAAAAATTCATCGAGATTGGAAGAAGCAATGGCTAAGAAGTTAATTTGTTCCAGTAAAGGATTGGTCATGTCATATGCATTGTCAATACAGCGTAAATTAAAGTCTAACCAAGATAATTCGCGGTTAAAATAATAGTCAGGATTATCAAATTGTCCACCATTTTCTCTGGGATTAGAGATACGCTTATTCTTACTAGCTGTTTTCTTTTTCTTTTTTTTGGTCTCAGTCATTTTATTTCTCCTCTCAATTTTTGTTAAGCCTCTAAATCAACATATTTCAATTTCAAAGCTCCATCAAGGCTTCGGGCAATGTGTTTAGCGTGACGATCCGCCCGGTATTGTTCGGCCACCACAGGACCTCGATGATAAAGGGTTAAGACATACTCTTTTTTCTTTTTTTCTAATTTAATATTTTTAATTGGAGAGGTTTTCGAGTCGTTTAATGATTGGCTAAATTTTAAAATACCCCCTAAAGCTTGAAGTTTTCGAATCTCTTCGCTACTAAACCAATCGGTAAAAGATTGACAATATTGATAGAGTAAAGATTTATTACGGTAACTGCTTAATAAAGCTAAACGGACACGATCGCGGTGGGAAAAACCGGCCAAATCCATATTGGATAAAAGATAGAAGGTTGTTTGTGAATCAGCTTCTTTAGAGATGAATTGACCACATCGGTAGAGATAACTTGCCATTTCTAATTCCACTTGCTGAGCATAGGAATATTCGAGCTGTCCTAAATCAGTAAGTTGCTTATAAAGATCAATGGCTATCTTAGTTCGCACATCTGCGACTTTTTGATGAACTTTAAAGTCACGACAGATTTTGGCGACACTTCGAACGTGAATATGCTCAGGATCAATGGGTTGGTCATAATGATCATTTAAGTAGTAGGTAATAACACCATCTCTTAGCCCTTGTCTAGAAATATATAGAGTAGGGGCATTGACGATTTGAAAAAGTTCAATAAGTGCTAAATTAGCTGGAATAATAATGTCCGTTCGATCTGAACTCAACCCGTCAATATCCTGCATATCTTGATAATTAGTTGACTGAAATAGTTCAAGTGTGGTTTTTAGATTGTTTTCAGAGAGTCGATAGCCATGTAAGCCAGCAATCGGATAGTTCTGTAAACGTTGATGGACTTGAGCAATATTACGCGCAGACCCACCGACTGCAACGATCGGGTATTCTATCTTTTTTAGCCAATCCAATGATTTAAAAGCTTTTTGTAGATAGCGTCTTGTCTTTTCAATGGCTGTTGGATCGTTGTGATCTTTATCTTTAAAGAACTTTTCCTTTAAGCTGACTACACCAAATGGAAAGGAATGGTAATGCTTAATCTCTTTGTTTTCAGACAAGGTTATTTCACAAGAACCTCCACCCATATCAATAGTCACCATATTACGATTGGGCAAAGAATGTGAAATAGCGTACTGGCCAAGTGATGCTTCCTCCTTTTCGGATAAGATGCGAATTTCGATACCTGTTTCTTCTAAAACGCGCTGAATGATATTTTTTTGGTTAGTGGATTGGCGAATAGCTGCTGTAGCAAAGACAATTAAATCTTCGATTTTATGTGCACGAGCAGCATAATTAAAACTGGCAAGTGTTTCAGTTAGTTTCTGAATGCCTTTATCAGACATTATTACTTGCTCGTTTTCATCTTTATTCAAGTATTGTGATAAACGCGCAGGTACTTTAAGATTAGTAATTTCATGAATATCATAATATTGGTCGATTCCATAAATCACCATTCGAATGGTGTTTGAACCGATATCAATTAAACCTACTTTATTGGAATACATACATTTCCACCCATCTATTTTGACTTAGTAACATGTTGACGTTTAGTTTTTATTTAAGATTTCTTCAATCGCAGGGGCAATATCAGATGAATGAGAAACAACTTTTCCATTGAGTTTGATTAGTCCCACGGTATATAAGTTGGCATAAGCAAATTGTGATTCTGCCACTTCTTTGAGTGCTTCAATTTTTTGAGGGTTATCTGCTCCTTGTTGACGGGAGTCTGAAAATAAACCAATGATAGGAATACCTGCTTGGTAGGCAACACCAATTTCACTAGCTACACCTGGATCAATGATTTGCCCATCTAAGACAGCTAAGACAATGTCGCTTGCTAGCACAGCTTCTGTATCCAAACGAGCAATCATTCTTGAATCGGCATAGGATTGCTTGTCGTTAATTTCAGCTTGTTCTTGAGGTAAAAAAATATTTAGAGAGGGCATGGCTTGTCTTAATTCATTAGCAACTTTCTGGTTGAAGGCTAGTTCCATCTCATTAAAGAGGGGGCTTGCAAAATATAATTGAGTCATGTTTAAATCCTTTCTTTAAGAAGTATTTTATAAGCTGATACTTCTATTATAGTAAATTTTTCTCGTTTGGTGTATGAATTCAAGAAAATCCATGAAAATTAATTGATTAACGCTAAAAAAGGAGTGGTTCGCCTTGAACCACTCCTTAAATGAGTTAATAGATATTAAGCAAAATATTTTAAGCGAAGGGCATTTAGTAAAACCGAGATGGAAGAAAAACTCATAGCTAAGGCGGCTATCATTGGGTTGAGTAATGGACCACCAAATAAATAGACAACACCCATAGCAAAAGGAATTCCTACCACATTATAGAAGAAAGCCCAGAATAGATTCTGTTTGATATTACGGATAGTAGCATGACTCAAGTTAATAGCAGTCGGAATGGTGGTTAAATTGTTATTCATCAACACAATATCAGCTGACTCAATAGCAATATCGGTCCCGGAACCAATTGCCATACCGATGTCAGCTTGTGCTAAGGCAGGAGCGTCATTAATACCGTCACCGACCATAATCACTTTATTGCCGGCTGCTTGCACTTCCTTAACGATCCGCGACTTATCTTCAGGTAAAACTTCTGCAAAGACTTTATCCACTCCTACTAATTGGCCAATATGCTCTGCTGTGGCTTGATTATCGCCTGTCACCATCATTACCTTTAGTCTCATTGCTTTTAGATTTTTTATTACTTCAGTACTTGATTCTTTTATGGGGTCTGAAATCGCTAATAATCCTTGGAATTGACGATTAACAGCATAGAAAATAACGGTCTTAGCCTCGTGGCTCAGTTTATTAGCAAGTGAGATGAAGTCTTGAGGGATAGGCTGGGTTAATGATTCTTCCATTAAGCGCAAATTACCAATTTGAATACTTTCATCATCAATTTCGGCTGTGATACCCTTACCAGTAATCGACTGAATGTGTTTTAAAGGTTTATAATCTAAGCCAGCACCCTCAGCATAGTCAACTATTGCCTTTCCTAGCGGGTGTTCTGAGTTGGCTTCAACACTTGCTAACTTATTTAATAGAATATCTTTATCTTTTTCATCAACTGGGTAGAAATCAGTCACACTGGGTTTCCCTTGTGTGATAGTGCCTGTTTTATCAAGTAAAATAGTATCTGCTTGATGGGTTGTTTCTAGACTGGCACTACTTTTAATTAAAATACCCTTTTGAGCAGCGTTGCCTGTTCCTACCATAATTGCTGTTGGAGTGGCTAAGCCCAGTGCACAGGGACAAGCAATGATTAAAACACTAATGAAAATCTGTAAACTGAAAGTTAAGGATTGAGTCATTATAAAGAACCAGAACAGGCCACTGATTAAGGCAATTATCATAACAGTTGGGACGAAATAAGAAGCTACAACATCAGCAAATTTAGCGATTTGAGCTTTGGAAGATTGGGCTTCATTTACTAATTGAATAATTTGAGAGAGCGTGGTATCCTGGCCCACACGCTCTACTTCTAGAGTAAAGCCTCCTGTTTTATTTAAACTAGCCCCCGTTACGAAGTCTCCTTTGCTTTTGTTAACGGGCATTGCTTCACCAGTTAACATCGATTCATCGACACTGGATTGACCTTCAAGAATGATTCCATCCATAGGAATAGTGTCTCCAGGTCTTATTTGTAAATGATCACCTGGTTGGATGCGTTCAGTTGGAATAATTTCAATCGAACCATCTTCTTTAATTCTTCGTGCCTCTTTAGGCGCTAAATCCATTAAGGCTTTAATAGCTGAAGAAGTTCGTCCTTTAGCAATATCTTCTAAATACTTGCCGACTGTCATCAAAGTGACAATCACAGCTGCTGATTCAAAGTATAGTTCAATATGTTGGCCATTTTGAATGGGATTGATAAATAAAAAGAGTGTTACCACTATACCTTGAATAAAGGCGGCCCCGCTACCTATAGCGACTAAGCTGTCCATGTTAGGGTGACCATTCAAAAGACTCTTAAATCCACGGACAAATAATTCTCTACCTAAATAGATGACAGCACTACTTAAAATCATCTGAATGAGGGCATGAATGCTAGGATTTTGATTCATTGATAAAGAATCTGGAATAGGCAGGCCAATCATTGGACCCATTGCTAAAAGAAATAGTGGGAGAGTGAACAAGACCATGCTTATAATTTTTTGTTTGGACCTTTTTAAATGTTGCTGTTCCCGTTCTAAGTCTTTTTGATATTGTTCCTCAGGAGAAATAATTAAACTGGCATCATAACCAGCTTTTTGCACAGCCTCAATAGCTTTGTCTGGGTGAGCTGTATGATTCCACTCAACGTTCAATGTAGAAGTAGCGAAATTGACTTGAGCGGATTGAACATCTGAGAGTTGATTGGCTACTTTTTCGACAGTCATCGCACAAGAAGCACAAGACATCCCATCAATCCGAAAATTTTGAATGAGTGCTTCATTAATAGAAGGTAATAGCTGATAGCCTACTTTTTTAACTCGATCAGCCAGTGTTTCAAAATTGATTTTTTGAGGATCAAAATTGACTTTGACAGAATGGTTTAGTAGATTGACTTCTGCTTTTTCAACGCCTTGTGTCTCATTGAGCGTTTTTTCGACAGTCATTGCACAAGAAGCGCAAGACATTCCATCAACATTATAAATATTTGATTGCATTTTTATCCTCCTTCAAAGATTAATTATTTGCTTAATTGATAGTGTGTATCTTTTAAGACATGGTTAAAATCTTCCGTAGTTAAAGGATCTTGATGCTCAATAGTAATTTTTTTTGTATCAAGTTGAATATTAACATCTTCAACGCCATCCATCGATAAGAGTAAATCTTGAATAGTTTGAGCGCAATGGCTGCAAGACATACCTTGGACATTAAAATCTTGTTTTTTCATAATAATTCCTCCGTTTATTAATGAGACTGTATATGACATTGGCACTGACCGACTGGACAATTACATTTTACTTCCATTGGAGCTTTCACACTTTTATGCTGCAATTTTTTTATCAATTGCTCACAATCAGCTTGTGATAAGGTGGCCTCGTTAATTACTTGATAAATAAAAGAAGCTTTATCTTTATTGCAAATACGATCCATCAGGTTATTTATTTCTGCTTGAACCGCCTCTTTTTCAGAGATGTTTGCTTGATAGTGATAAGGTTTTTGATCGCCTTTAAGAATCAGATGATCTTTTTGCAATAAGCGATTAATTAAAGTTTTAATAGTGGCTTCTTTCCAATCCGAAAATTGACTAGCAATATCAATAATTTGACGTGAAGTCAATGACTGATTGGCCCAGACTATTCGCATAATTTCCCATTCTGCATCAGTGATCGAAGGGACTGATAGACTCTCTAGCATTAAGAAAACTCCTTTCCGATTACAATTGTAACCTCAATTAAAGTTTACAACTGTAGACAGAAAAATGCAAGTAAAATTTAGTCCTTCAGTATGTTTATTAGTATAATAAAAGAAAATATTTACAGGAGGAAATAAAATGAAAAAGTATCATAAGCTATTGCTATTATTAGTAGCGCTAGCAACGAGTTTAGTTGCTTGTGAAAATCTCGATCAAAGTTCATCTTATTCAGAAGATATTTCAGAACAAACTCTTAATAATACAGTAAGTTTAGAGAATCAACAAATCAAAAGAGCTAATGAAAGCTATCAAGAAGAAGTTAATGCTGATCAAGTTAATTTGCTTCAAAATGCCGACCTATATTTTGAAACCTTAAAATATGATGATGCCAAACAAGCTTTGTTTGAAGTAGTTGAAAACATTCAAGGTAGTATTCAATATCAGAATGAATATTTGATGGATAATGGAAAAACTACTAATAATAAGCAAGAATTACGAGAGCTGTCGTTGGTTGCTCGCATTCCACAAGCAGACTTTAATGAAACGCTTAAAAAACTCCAAGATTTACCGGATGTTTTATTACGTTCAGCTAGTAAGGGCGTTGAGGATGTCACACGATCTGTCAATGATATTGAAATTCGTATAGAAGCAGTTGAAGAACGTTTAGATCGTTTAAATGACTTGTTAGGTCAAGCAGAACAGATTGAAGAAATTGTGCAAATTCAAACGGAAATTGAAAATGCTATTATTCAAAGAGACCAATATTTATCCGAGAAATCCAACTTAGAAAATCAAATAGAACAAGCCACTATCAATATAACTTTGAGTGAGCGCTATGTTCTAGCAGAAGAACGCAATCAAAATTATTCCTTTACAAGTCGTATAGCGAATACTTTTAAAGAAGCTTTGGTCTCTACCAAGTGGATGCTTGAGAATCTTGTTTTATTATTAGTAGCAGCTATACCCTTATTAATCATTTGGATGGCAATTTATTTATTGTATCGCTTATTGTTTAAAAAGCTAATCGATAATTATCGCAAAAATCATGCTAGCAAGAAGAAGGTAAATCGAATGCTAAATCATTCTAAGGTTGATAAAGAAAGTTAAAATGAGAAAGTTTTCGAACAGAATTCCCAACATAGTGTAACAGATGATAAAGCAGATTAAGTTGATAATAAACTCTATTCTGGAGACTAATTACAATTTTAAATAAATTTATTGAGAACAGTTTTATAAAAGTGTATCATTAGATTTGACAGTGAATATTAAGGAGTGATCAATTTATGTTTCAAGAGTTAAAAGATAAAATAATAGGAAAAGGCATTAAAATAGTTTTTCCTGAGGGGACAGATCCACGTGTCTTAGGAGCAGCAATACGTTTGCATGCGGAAGATATTGTGGAACCGATTGTGTTAGGTGACAAGGAAGAAATTAAGCGTCTAGCAAATGAAAAAAATTGGGTGATTGAAGGCATTACGATCTATGATCCAGCTGATTACGAAGAAATGGATCAATTAATTGACGCTTTTGTAGAAAGACGTAAAGGAAAAAACACCAAAGAGCAAGCAATCGAACTCTTGAAAGATCCTGCTTATTTTGGAACAATGCTAGTTTATACCGATCAAGCGGATGGAATGGTGTGTGGCGCCGTTTACTCAACCGGAGATACGGTAAGACCTGCTTTACAAATTATTAAAACGCGTCCAGGCGTTAAATTAATTTCAGGCGCCTTTATTATGGTTCCACCTCACACCAATGGTCAAAAATTAGTGTTTGCGGATTGTGCCATCAATATTAATCCTGATGCGCAATCTTTAGCTGAAATTGCGGTAGAAAGTGCAAAAACAGCCGAAATTTTTGGAATCGATCCTAAAGTGGCTATGTTAAGTTTTTCTTCTTACGGTTCAGCAAAATCGCCGGAAGTCGATAAAGTAACAGAGGCCACAAAGATTGCCAAAGAATTGGCACCTGAATTGACCATTGACGGTGAAATGCAATTTGATGCGGCCATAGTTCCTGAGGTGGCTGCGCAAAAGGTTCCTGGTTCAATTCTCGATGGTCAAGCGACTGTCTTCGTCTTTCCAGAAATCCAATCAGGAAATATTGGCTATAAAATTGCGCAACGCTTGGGTAATTTCCAAGCAGTTGGTCCCATTTTACAAGGACTGAATAAGCCAGTTTCGGATCTTTCAAGAGGGTGTGTAGAAGACGATGTATTTAAAGTGGCAATTATTACAGCTAATCAAGCTTTAAATAACTAAAATTAAATAAAGTAACAACAAAGCTTCTCAGTCAAACTATTGACTGAGAAGCTTTTCTCATGAAATCTTAATGAAATTCATTTTCACAAAATGATAGAACATGTTACAATGAAATTTGTGAAAAATTACTTATTGGAGGAAAAAATGAAAAAAACACTTACAAAACAAGCTTTAATGTTAACAACTATTGTATTAAATGCTTTCTCGCCTATTCTCGGGAATGTTTACGCGGAGGATCAGCTTGCAACCGAAGAAACCACAAGTGAATCTAATTTGAATTCACAAAGTAGTCTGGAAGATGTTTCACAAAATCCGCTTACGGTTGAAGAATATAAAACGTTAGATGCAAGCACGCTTGCAGCCATGATCCGAAGTGGACAAACTACAAGTAAAGAGTTAATTCAGTTAGCTTTTCAGGTAATTGAGGAGACCAATCCGGATCTGAAAAATATTCTATCTATTCGTAAAGAAGAAGCATTTGCAGAAGCTGAAGCATTAGAGGACACAGGGCAACCTTTTTATGGAGTACCGATGCTAGTAAAGGGTTTAGGTCACGGTGTAAAAGGTGGTGTTAATTCGCTAGGTATTGAATTCTTACAAAATGAAACTTTTGCGGAGGATAGCGGGTATGTCGAAGCTTTTAGAGATGCAGGATTTATTATAATTGGTCAATCTACTTATCCTCAGTATGGTTGGATTAATGTAACTAATTCTGAATTATATGGAAATACGCATAATCCTTGGAACTTAGACCATAATCCGGGAGGTTCATCAGGAGGATCAGCAGCTGCTGTAGCCATTGGTCAAGTGCCAGTAGCTAGTTCAAGTGATGCTGGAGGTTCAACTCGTATTCCCGCTTCATGGTCAGGATTAATCGGGCTACACCCTTCTAGAGGCATTCTATTATGGGATGAAGATGTTCAAGAAAATCAGACCACTCATTTTGCTGAAACAAAATCAATGCAGGACACAATCGAGCTATTTGAAAACTTATTAAAAGATAAAGAGGACGATTCTATCCTACAATCCTCTTTTGATAAGACAACGCCAATTGCTTATACAACCCAAACACCAGCAGGGACACCAATTTCGCAAGATGCAATTAATGCAGTCACAGAAGTGGTTGAATTTTTAGAAAGTGAAGGGTTCCAACTAGTAGAAGTTGACTATCCGATTGACGGCAAAAAGTTAATGGAACAATATTATATATTAGCTTCTTCTGCTGCTGGGTCCTTAGATTCTTTAGCAGAGGCATATCTCGATCGTGCGATTGAAAAAGAAGATGTTGAGCTTTTAACATGGGCACTGTATCAAACTTCTAAAGATCTAAAGGATGAGGATGTAGCGGGCGCTTGGGAATATATTCAGCAAATAACTGAAGAGATGAATGAGTTTTATAAACAATACCCAATCTTCTTAACTGCAACTAATGCTTATCCTGCTCCTGAAGCTGGATATAATCATATTAGTGACGAAATAGCTACTAAAATGCAGGATATGTCAAAATTAAATAAAGAAGAAAAATTAAAACTTATATATGACCAATGGCTACCAGCATGGACCCTAACCCCATATACTCAGTTAGCTAATTTAACCGGAACGCCAGCTTTGAGTTTACCAACCTATGTAACTGAAAATGACTTGCCAATGGGGGTAATGTTCAATACATTTGCTAAGAATGACCGTAGTTTGTTAGAAATTGGTCAAATTCTTGAAGAAGCAGGTCGTTTTAAAACATATTATAATCGCTAAAAAAACAAACTCATAAAAGTTATTACATTAAAAAATTAAGTTTTAAAAGATAACATAAAAAACCGCTCATTAAATGAGCGGTTTTTTATGTTATCTTTTAATTACTCGGCTGGTATGATTGTGACAGGAATATCGTCGATAGTACCATAGTACCATTCGATTTCGTCACCATCTTCTAATGTTTGAGAGACAACCCCAAGCTCTGCAAATTGCTTGTTAATTAAATACATCCAAGTGTTAGGTGCGTAATCATTCTCTACACCATCGATAACATCAACAACACCTTCGTCTTCATTGAAGTTGAATTCTAACTCTTCAATTGCAGACATAGCATCTAGGACACTCACTCCTCCAATATTATTTACTTCATATTCAAGAGGATCCCCAGATTCTTGATTAATAATAATGGTTGCTGTACCTTCTTGTCCCTCAGCATCATTAGCGGCTGTTTCGACGGTTGATTCTTCCATGGTTGTTTCATTAGCAGTCATGGTTGTGTCTGTTTCATTTTCTTCACCTTCAGAAGTAGTAACCTCTTCGGTAGGGGCGTTTTCCACCTCTGCTGTGTCATTTGTATCATTTCCAGGTAACATATCACAAGCACCTAGAAAGACCGTTAAAATAAGTGCTGTGGATATTTGTAATATTTTTTTCATGAACTGACCTCCTCATTTTCTATTACTTTAAAATTAGCAATAATTGCCTCTAAAGTCAAATAATTCGATGTTTTACAAGATGTTCGTTATACTAAATTTATAAGTAAGTGATTGGGGAAAATAAATGATAAACTTTACAAGTCATAATTTAGTAGATACACAAAATTTGGCTAAAATTTTAGCTAGGGTTATTCAACCAGGAAGCCTTATTTTACTTTCAGGTCCACTAGGATCAGGAAAGACAGCTTTTACACAAGCTTTTGGGCGTCAATTAGGTATTGATCGAGCTATAAAAAGTCCAACCTACACCATTGCTAAAGAATATGAGCTCAACCAATTAGCTGATCGGATGGTTCATATTGATGCTTACCGCTTAGAAGAAGGTGGAGCGGATACTGTTGATTTTGATTTGTTTTTCGATCAGCAGACGATTAGTTTAGTTGAATGGCCACAATATATTATGGATTATTTGCCGAAAAACTATATAAAAATAGCATTTGAATTGGTGGAACAAAACCAACGACAAATAGAAATAACGCTCTCTCCCAAAGCAGACAATAATCATCAAATCATTTTTCAAAAGTTTGAGGATCATATAGAAAGGATCGATTAACCAATGTCCTATCGGGAAAATCCAGACCAAGAAAAGCAAGTTGAAATGGTCGAAGAGGAGATTCAACTCTCA
This sequence comes from Facklamia sp. 7083-14-GEN3, assembly GCF_024742075.1. Taxonomy (GTDB): domain Bacteria; phylum Bacillota; class Bacilli; order Lactobacillales; family Aerococcaceae; genus Facklamia. The sequence goes on from NZ_JANSGD010000003.1 coordinate 217,061, forward strand.
ATTCGTCAAGCACAAGTAAAAGATGCTAGAGCCATATTGGGTTTAATGAGGCATCTTGGGAAAGAAACAAATTATTTAACGACCGGACCTGAAGGTTTATCATTAGATGTTCAACAAGAAAAAGATTTAATTCGAAAATATCTATTAGCTAAAAAATCATTACTCTTAATCATTGAAGTTGATGGTCAAGTTATTGGAATTGGTAATTTAGCTAATTTATCAAACCATAAGCAAGACCATATCGCCGAATTAGGCGTATCGATTGTAAAAGATTATTGGGGCTATGGAATTGGTAAAATGATTGTGCAGGAATTGATTGATTTTGCTAAAAAAGTTGATTTAAAAATTTTAACTTTAGAAGTGGTCACTGAGAATCAACGGGCCGTGCGACTCTATAAATCTTTTGGTTTTGATATTAAAGGAACTTTAAGTCAACGTTTGAGACATGGTCACTTCTATTATGATGTTTACACCATGGAAAAAATACTGCAGTAAATCGTTTTCATAAGAGGGTGTCACTTTACAAGTGACATCCTTTTAACTAGAATAGAAAGACGATTATACCGAAGGGGAAAACAAAATGAATTTATTAGAAAAATTTCCTAACATCAAAATACTAAAAGATGAACCATTATCTAAATATACTTATACTAAAACAGGTGGGAAGGCAGATTATTTAGTCTTTCCTAAAGATCGTTTTCAAGTGGAGAGCATTGTTAACTTTGTAAAAGATCAGCAATTAGCTCTAACGGTTTTAGGCAATGCTTCCAACTTAATCGTAAAAGATGGTGGCATTCGTGGTGTGGTGATCATGATGACTGAGATGAAGTCGATGCGACGCATTGATTCTAACACCCTTGAAGCTGAATCAGGAGCGTCATTGATTAAATTGACGCACTTAGCACTCGATCATTCACTTACGGGCTTAGAGTTTGCTTGTGGCATACCGGGTTCAATTGGAGGGGCTGTATATATGAATGCGGGAGCCTATGGTGGTGAAGTCAAAGATGTTATTGACGAAGTTGATGTAATCAGTCGCGATGGTTTAATTAAGACTTTTAAAAATCCTGACTGTCATTTTTCATATCGTCATTCTATTTTTCAAGAGCAAAATGATTTGATTTTATCGGTTCGTTTTAAATTGCAAGCTGGAGATGCAGCGCTAATAAAAGAAGAAATGGATCATCTGACCCATTTACGTCAATCCAAGCAGCCTTTAGAATATCCTTCTTGTGGGTCCGTATTTAAGAGACCAGAAGGTTATTATACTGGAAAGTTAATCCAAGATGCTGGTCTACAAGGCCATCGTATCGGTGGAGCTGAAGTTTCTAAAAAACACGCAGGCTTTATCGTCAATGTTGACAATGCAACAGCAACCGACTATACAGATCTAATCGCTTTTATCCAAGCGACTATTTGGAAAAAGAACCAAGTGCGTCTTGAAACAGAGGTTAGAATTATAGGTGAAGATGTAGATTAGTTCATCTAAACATCAGAAGTCACGTGAATTCATGTGGCTTTTTTTTATGCAAAATTATCAATTACCGAATAATAATATCCCCAAAGGTAAAAATTGAATTCTAAATTACAAAGCAAGGGCGTAACATGATATAATCGGTCGGAAGGTTTACTTCAAAAAATACAGAAGAGGGTGGCAAGCATGAGTGAAGCATTACTAAGTGTCGAATTAAAGAACGTTTCAAAACACTTTGATGATCAAATGGTGTTAAAAAATATTAATATGGAGTTGGAACAAGGACAGTTTTATACTTTGCTTGGACCATCAGGATGCGGTAAAACAACAATTTTAAGAATTATCGCAGGCTTCACTCAAGCGAGTGAAGGAACTGTATCGATAGAAGGAAAAGAAGTAACTAATATTCCTGCTAATAAACGTAAAGTTAATACTGTTTTTCAAGATTATGCGCTTTTTCCGCATATGAATGTGTTTGATAATATTGCCTTTGGTTTATCCGTTAAAAATGTAGATAAACAAACGATTAAAGATAAAGTGCAAGTCGCTCTCAAACAAGTGCGTTTAGAAGGATATGAAGAGCGAAATATTAATGAAATGTCAGGAGGTCAAAAACAAAGGGTGGCGATTGCGCGTGCCTTGGTTAATGAGCCAGATGTTTTACTTTTAGATGAACCGCTTTCTGCTTTAGACTTAAAATTAAGAACGGATATGCAATATGAATTGCGTGAATTACAACAACGTTTAGGGATCACTTTTGTTTTCGTTACACATGATCAAGAAGAAGCTTTGGCTATGTCTGATTGGATTTTTGTCATGGACAGAGGGGAAATTGTACAATCAGGAACCCCATCAGATATTTATGATGAGCCAATCAATCGTTACGTGGCTGATTTTATCGGAGAATCCAATATTATTGATGCGACCATGATAGATGATTATCGAGTAAAATTTGTCGGTCATGAATTTGATTGTGAAGATGCAGGAATCCCTAAAGGCGAAGCGGTAGAAGTCGTTATTCGACCTGAAGATGTAAGGATTACTGCTCCTAATCAAGGTCAAATTAATGCGACAGTAGATACTATGCTTTTTAGAGGGATGTTTAATGAGATTATCGCCTATGATGAGGATCAGAATGAATGGATGATTCATACAACTGAGAAGGTAGAAATCGGACAAAAAATTGGCTTACAGATTGGTCCAGATGAGATTCACGTTATGCGCTTTAATGAAACAGAGGAGGAATTTGATGCTCGTTTAGAGCAATATGAGGAGGGTGAAAATGAAGAAGTCTAGTATTCATTTATTAGCCATTCCCTATTATTTATGGCTAGCTGTCTTTGTGATTACTCCCTTGATAGTTCTTTTTCAACGATCATTTATAGGGATTGATGGGCAATTTACCCTAGCCAATTATCAACATTTTTTCACTTCAATGGAATATATCCGGATGACTTTGTCTTCCTTTTGGTATGCCTTTCTTGTAACTTTATTCACTTTTTTATTAGCCTACCCACTTGCTTATTTTCTTTCTAAAAGTAAAAATAAAGATCTGTGGTTGATGCTTATTATTCTACCTACTTGGATTAACTTATTGCTTAAAACTTATGCTTTCATTGGTATCTTAGGCAATTCGGGTCCTTTAAATAATTTCTTTGAAGCGATTGGTTTCGGTAGACAACAATTACTATTTACTGACGTTTCTTTCCTTATAGTAGCAGCTTATATCGAATTGCCTTTTATGTTTTTACCGATTTTTAATTCGATTAATGAAATTCAACCCAGCTTGTTAGAAGCAGCTTATGACTTAGGTGCTTCTAAAATGACCATCGTCCGCCGTGTGATTTTTCCTTTATCACTTAGAGGAGTGCGCTCGGGTGTCCAAGCAGTCTTCATCCCTTCTCTTTCTCTTTTTATGCTTACTCGTTTAATTGGAGGAAACCGCGTGATCACCCTAGGTACAGCGGTTGAGCAGCACTTTCTAGTTACCCAAGATTGGGGAATGGGATCAACCATCGGTGTCGTTTTAATGATCATTATGTTTATTATTCTATTTATTACCAGAGATCGATCCAAGGCAGGAGGTGCTCAAGATGCATAAAACTGAAAAAAGAATGGGATCTACCCTTTATATCGCTTTTGTCTTTTTATTAATGTATGCACCTTTATTCTATTTAATGTTTTATTCCTTTAATGCTGGCGGCGACATGACAAATTTCTCTGGGTTTACACTTGAGCACTATCAGACCTTGTTTGAAGATACACGTTTGATGACTTTTATCTTAAATACCTTTATTATCGCTTTGTTGTCAGCTTTAATTGCAACAGTCATTGGTACTCTAGGTGCGATAGCAATTTATTATTATCGCTCGAATCGTAACCGTCAGGCCATTCTTAATCTGAACTCAGTATTAATGGTCACGCCTGATGTTATGATGGGGGCTAGCTTCCTCTTGATGTTTTCATTCTTATTAAAGTTTGAATTTGGCTTTACAACGGTTCTGTTATCACATATCGCTTTCAACGTTCCGATAGTGGTTTTGATGGTCTTACCAAGACTTTATGAAATGAATCCTTCCATGATTACGGCGGCTCAAGACTTAGGAGCTAACCAAAATCAAATTTTATCTAGGATTATCTTACCTTCCATTAAAAGTGGCGTTTTAGCCGGTTATTTCATGGCCTTTACTTATTCCTTAGATGACTTTGCCGTCACCTTTTTTATCACAGGAAACGGATTCTCGACATTGTCAGTGGAGGTATACTCTCGTGCAAGAACAGGGGTTAGTTTAGAAATTAATGCGCTCTCTACTTTAATGTTCCTACTAGCCTTGCTATTAGTCTTTGGTTATTACACATTGAGAGTCGGCGAACAGCGCAGAGCAGCTCTTAGAATGCGTCAAGCTAGAGGAGGTAAGTAATGAAAACATTAGTAAAAGCAATGATTGCCATTCTACTTTCAGTGGCTTTGATGTTTGTTGGACGTTATTACCTGCAGTCTAGTCAAGGATTAACGGGCGATAGTAATATTATAAACTTTTATAATTGGGGCGATTATATTGATCCTGATTTAATCGATGAATTTGAAGAAGAAACGGATTATGTGGTAGTTTATGAAACCTTTGATTCCAATGAGGCTATGTTAACAAAAATTCAACAGGGTGGTACCAATTATGACTTGATTGGCCCTAGTGAATACATGATTGAAACAATGGAGGAATTAGATTTATTAGAAAAAATTGATCATAAACGTTTGCCTAATCTAAAACATATCGATGAAGAATTTCTTGATCAAGCTTTTGATCCGCAAAATCAATATTCGGTACCTTATTTTTGGGGTACTTTAGGTATTCTTTATGACACTAGTCAAATTGCTGAAGGTGAAATTACTAGTTGGAATGATCTTTGGCGGGAAGAATATCGCAATAAGATCATGGTAATTGATGGTGCCCGTGAAGTAATTGGGATTGGTCTTCAATCCGAAGGCCACTCTCTCAATGAGACAGATAGTGAACTCATCGCTCAGGCAACTCAAAAGATGAAGCAGTTAATGCCCAATATTCTGGCCTTACTTGCAGATGAGATTAAAATGTATGCGACGATTGGAGAGGCTCCAATAGCAATTACTTATTCAGGTGAAGCTGCTACGGCTATGTATGATAATGAAGACTTAGCTTATATGGTTCCAAAAGAAGGGTCCAACATTTGGTTTGATACTTTAGCGATTCCTAAAGGGGCAAAAAATATTGAAGGTGCCCATGCTTTAATGGATTTCTTGATGCGACCTGATATAGCAGCAAGAAATGCTGAATATATTGGCTATGCTACTCCTAATAAAGATGCCATTGATTTAATGGATCCAGAAGTAATTGCCGATCCAGCTTTTTATCCTCCTCAAGAAATTATTGATCGTTTAGAGATATATCGTAACCTTGGTCAAGAAAAGCTGATTGAATATAATGATGAATATTTACGCGTAAAATTAGAACCGCGTTAATTCCTGATAGCATTTAAAAATTTACACAAACTTTACAATAAACAGGCTACAAAATTCACAATCAACTGTTAGACTTAATAATAACATTTGATTGGGAGGAGGAGATGGCCTTGCAACTAATAAGTAAGCGGTTAAGAATTAAAGATTATGAGGATCCGGCAGCTTCTTTTATCATTGAACGTATAGAGGTGCCAGCTACTATTGGTCATTTAGTGTTTGAATTCAATACTTTTCAACAAGGTTATGAGATTGACTCAATAATGGCTTACGATTCACAATATAATTTACGAATTGACATACAAAATGTTTGCCAAGGTCGACGGATTATTTTGAGTATCGATGAGATAGAATCAAGTAGTGGGACACGTTCGGGTATACTTCCTTCAGGTGAGTGGATTTTGGTATTTAAATTAGCTGACCCCTTACCTAAGTGTGAGTGGGTGATCGAATATACCATTGGAGCCAAAGAATTGGATCAGCTATCACTGAAAGTTCTTTAACTGTTTTCAGCTATCGAGATACTTTATTATTTAATTTTAAACTTAACCACTGATTAGAATCAGTGGTTAAGTTTAATTTTTTTGGAGTGGGATGTTGCTAGACTTTATTTATGAAAAAATTTTAATAATAGACTGTTTGCCATTAATTTGTTATATAATAATAAGACAAGTGACTTGCTAATTAATTCAGCAAATGTTAAGAAATGAGGAATCTTTTTGGTTAGAAAAAATGTAATGACTGTTGTTGTACCTTGTTATAATGAGGAAAAGACAATTCAGCCGTTTATTGAAGCTATTTTAAAAGTTCAAAAAGACCTAAAAGAAGTAGAAATCGAATTACTTTTAGTAGACGATGGATCGACTGACCGCACCTTAAATGTCATTAAAAAATTGGTTCAGCACTATCCAGATAGCATTGAATACCTATCTTTCTCTCGAAATTTTGGTAAAGAAGCGGGGCTATATGCCGGCTTAAAAAATGCTAAAGGAGAGTATGTCGCCATTATGGATGTGGATTTACAAGACCCACCAATGATGCTAGTAGATATGTATCGAATGATCCAGGATCCGAATGTGGATGTGGTAGCAACCAGAAGGACTTCTAGAGAAGGCGAACCAGCTGTTCGTTCCTTTTTTGCCAGTCTTTTTTATAAATTGAACAATTTAATTTCGCGAGTTGAGTTAGCAGAAGGAACAAGAGACTATCGTTTGATGAAGGCACAAGTCGTAGACGCAGTTGTGTCTTTGAGTGAGTATAATCGCTTTTCAAAAGGCATTTTCTCATGGATTGGTTTTAAGGTGAAATATTTAGAGTACCCTAATATTAAACGGGTTGCTGGGCAATCTTCATGGTCCTTTCGCTCCTTGTTTGATTATGCCATCGACGGTTTGATTTCTTTTTCGGACTTGCCTTTAACAATTGCTAGTTATTTAGGTTTTTTCAGTATAGCTTTAGCTTTGGTTTGGGGAATTTATATGATAATTGCCGGAATATTTTATCAAGCAAGCATTTCATCGATGAATCTCTTGGCCTTATTAATTTTATTTATGGGTGGCTTTCAATTTATGTGCATGGGTATTATTGGAAAATATCTTGGTAAGATTTTTACCGAGGATAAACGACGACCTATTTATTTAGTGAGAGAAGAGCAGCTTTTTGAAGACTAGTACCACTGCTTAAATAATTAGTTGTTAAATAAAAAGAACAGCCTGCACACGCTTGTGTAGGCTGTTTTCAATTTGACTGTATAAATTGTTGAGGAATAGCTGGGAGATTTATTGATCATCTTCTCGTTCTGTACCTGGTCCTGGTTGATGGTTGGCTATATTACTTGCCCATTCATAGTCAACCATAATAAATTGACCGAGGTAATCATTTTTTAATTCTTTGCTAAATTTATCTAAAATGAATTCTGTAAGTGAAGGATGGTAATCAACCATGAGTTGTTCATCCTCTGTAAGATAAAGGAATTTATCTTGATTATCTTTGTGAATAAAGAAGCGGTTGAGGACTTTTCGATCAGGCTCCTGTTGGGCAAATAACCCATCCGTTAGGATTTTTACAACCTCCATTACTTGGTCATTAAATCCACGATCAAAAATTTGGATTTTTTCAATCAGCTGAGGGCCTGAAGTTACTACTCTTAAATGATAATCACTAATATCTATACCTTCTTCGGCAGTCATTAGACTAAGACCTTTTAATATTTTTTCGCGATTTTCTTTAAAGTTAGGTGCTAAATAAATTAATAGCTTGAGCTGAGGATCATGATAGAGTATTTGGGTTTCTATTTGTCTCTTTGCTCCGCATTGATCGCATTCAAAGGCTAGAAGTTGCCCATCCAGTAGTTTTTGTTTTAATTCGGGATGTTTTTGACTATTGATAGAAGTTTCGATAATGTGTTCATGCTTGGCATGACATACTGGACACTCTAGATGGATTGTTTGTGGCATTCAATTGCCTCCTTTATAGGATTAATAATTCTAGTATATCAAAAAAGATAAAGGATGCGAAAGATTCATTGAAGTTAATCTTGGAAGCGATTAACACAACAGATACAATTGTGCTATAATGGCTAAGGTAATAGTAATAGAGGGGGGATGTTATGAAATGTCTAATTATCTATGAGTCACCCTATGGATCCACCTTGATTTATGCCAAGGCCCTTCAAAGGGTCTTTGATTTTCCAATGGTAGCTTTAAATGAGGTCGATAAATCAACTTTGAACCACTATGATTTAATCATTGTGGGCACTTTTGTTTTCTCAGGAAGGATTTTCAAGTCGACACTGATTAATCAGTTGATGAATCGCTACCGCGAACCGAGTTGGGTCTTATTCACTGTGGGCATTTCTACCCCAAATCTTACCAATTTCGCTAAATTATTAAAGGAAACCTTCACTGCTAGGGTATATAAACAATTGGCCACTTTTCACTATAGAGGGCGAATTGCTTCTAAACGCTTTTCTTTAATGTACTTAGCTTCCAAGCGAATGAAGCGTCAACCAGGTACTAGTTTGGATGATGTGATTTTGGGACCCGAGGAATGGCATTTGTTAGATTATCATGGCGGAACCGCTGAAAAAGAAGACTTAAAACAAATATCAAATATGGTAGAGTATATACGTGAAATAGCACAATACATAGGATAACGGAGGATTAGTATGGAAGAAGCAAAAAAACGAGTAGGTAAATACGCAGCCTCTTATGTTGAAGATGGCATGGTTGTAGGTCTAGGAACAGGCTCAACAGCTTATTGGTTTATTGAAGAAGTAGGCCGTCGTTTCCAAGCAGGAGAGCTCGATAATATCTTAACGGTTTCTACATCCGATCGTTCTTCAGAACAAGCTTTAAAATTAGGCTTACCTTTAAAAGAAATTGATGATGTTAATCACATTGATTTACTGGTTGATGGAGCGGATGAAACAACTCGTCAATTTGCCGGCATTAAAGGTGGTGGCGGTGCCCTTTTACATGAAAAAATAATTGCTGAACAAAGTGACAAGATTATTTGGATCATGGATGAAAGCAAGTTAGTCGATCAATTAGGAAAGTTCCCTCTACCAGTGGAAGTGGTTCGATTCGGATCGTGGAAAGTATACGATGCTTTCGCAAGTGCTGGTATGAAACCGAGTTTTAGAAAAGTTGAAGGAGACAAACTATTTATTACAGATTCTGGTAATTATATTATCGATCTCCATTTAGAAGAGATTCCTAATCCACAAGTTTTGGCATCTGAAATAAAAGCCAAAGTAGGCGTCGTGGAACATGGTTTGTTTTTAGATTACGCTGATATTATTTTAGTTGCCCAAGCGGATGGAGAAATTATAAAGATTGAACGAAGTAATACTGCAAACTAGACTATAATGAGGATGATGAAGTATGAGAATGGTGGATTTAATCCATAAAAAACAAGAAAACCAAACACTAACCCAAGCAGAAATCCAATATATCATTAACGGATTTACCAAAGGTGAAATCCCTGATTATCAAATGGCCGCCTTTAATATGGCAGTCTATTTTAATGGCATGGATGCTAAAGAGGTTAGTCATTTAACTATGGCAATGGTGGAATCAGGCGATCAAATCGATCTTTCCGCTATCAAAGGAATCAAAGTGGATAAACATTCGACCGGAGGTGTTGGCGATACAACTACCCTCGTTTTAGCGCCTTTAGTAGCTTCTTGCGGTGTTCCGGTGGCTAAGATGTCAGGGCGCGGTTTAGGCCATACAGGTGGCACGCTGGATAAATTGGAGACAATCAATGGCTTTAATTTTGAAATCGCTGAAGCGGCTTTTATCGATCAAGTAAACCAACACCAAGTGGCGGTGGTCGGACAGACAGGAGATTTAACCCCCGCTGATAAAAAGCTTTATGCATTAAGAGATGTCACTTCTACAGTTCAGTCCATTCCTTTAATTGCTTCATCCATTATGTCTAAGAAAATTGCTTCGGGTGCCGATGCGATTGTCTTAGATGTAAAAGTAGGCGATGGCGCCTTCATGAAGACAATTGAGATGGCTGAAGAATTAGCTAATACCATGGTTAAAATCGGTAATCATTTAGGCCGAAAAACAGTTGCTGTTTTATCCAATATGGATCAGCCGCTAGGGTTTGCCATTGGCAATACCTTAGAGGTCAATGAAGCTGTGGAAACATTGAAAGGGAAAGGTCCGCAAGATCTAACAGAGCTTTGTCTCAATCTTGGAGCGCAAATGCTATTATCTGCTGAGAAAGTAGAAAGTTTGCAAGAAGGTATTGAAATGTTGCAAGCTCAAATCGACTCAGGAGCAGCATTAGAAAAATTCCGAGAATTTATTGAGATTCAAGGCGGCGATGCTTCATTCATCGAAAATCCGGAAAAATTGGGTAAAGCCAAGTACCAAATTCCTTATTTAGCTAAGAAATCAGGAGTGGTTAGTCATTGGGTAGCCGATTTAGTAGGTGAAGCAGCCATGGTTTTAGGAGCGGGGCGTGCCGTTAAAGACGATAAAATTGACCCAGTAGTAGGACTTGTCTTAAAAGCTAAGATAGGAGACCCTATTCAAGAAGGAGAGGCACTCGCAATTATCCATTCTAACCGAGAAGATATTGATGACTGCTTGGAGCGATTAGACCAAGCGATTCAAATCGCTGATTCTGCTGAAGAATTGCCATTAATTTATAAAACAATTGATTAAAAAATTCATAAGAAGAAGGAAGTAAAATATGTCAAATAATAAAACCTTTAAGTATGTTCAAATCGGGATTTACGCTGCTTTAATTATCGCTGCAATTACCTTTATCCGTGTCCCGATGCCATCGGCCATCTCTAACTCTTTTGTTCATCCAGGTAATGCCTTGGTGGTTTTAGCAGTTTTGTTAATGGGGTTCAAACGGGGGACGGCCGCTGCTTTAATCGGACTCTTTCTCTTTGATAGCTTAAATGGCTATTTCTATGTTGTTCATTTCACCCTTTTAGAAAACCTTTTGGTTTTGATTGTGGTCTCATTAATATATAATAAATTCTTCCATAAAGACGATAGTATGAGTCATATTGTGACATTAGGAATCGTCGGAGCATTAACTAAAATTGTATTAATCTTTGGTAAGCATATTATTAACCAAATGATTTTAGGAGCCACATCTTCTGCGGCAATTGCCATGGCGATTTCAGCCATGCCAGCTAGTCTTTTTACAGGACTTGTCACAGCCATCTTAGTGCCAGTTTTATATTTCCCATTAAAGAAAATTTTCCAACGCTATCATACAATTGGTGAATAATACTATCACTTGGGTTCAGTCTTTTAGGCTGAGCCTTTTTAAATGACAAAAAATAATAGCCCTCGACGCTTTAAGTCGAGGGCTTTATTTATTGTATTAAGCTTTAGCTGGTTCAAGTGCTGGGCTAGTTGTATGAATGGTTTGATATCTTTCTTGCTTAAGGTTTTTAATCGAAATCATGAAGCAGAAGGATACAATATATAGACTAGTTAGGAAAATCATAACGGCACTCATATCATAGTTTTCTAAAATCATTCCAATAATTAATGAAGAGAAACCACCGATGGCACGGCCAACGTTTAAAATGGTGTTATTAGCTACCGCTCGAACTTGATGAGGGTATAAGCGCGTAACCATGGCGCCATAGCCGGCAAACATTCCATTAACAAAGAATCCCATTAAAGCTCCGCCAAATAAAAGACTTAAGGCAGAATTGACATAAGTAAAAGCGAAAACAGAGATAGCTGACATGATGAGGAAAACGCCATAAACTAAACGCGGACCAAACATATCTAGGAAATAACCAAAGACTAACATACCGATAGACATTCCCACAATAGTAGTGATCATCCAAAGGTTAGAGTTGCCCAGGCTGATACCTAATTTGCCTTGCATCATAGTTGGTAACCAGTTCATCATCCCAAAATAACCAGCAATTTGAACAGAAGTCATCACCATTAAAGCAATCGTTTGATGGGCTAAGGCAGGGGTTTTGAAAAGGTCAGAGATTTTACCGGCTTGTTGACGGTCTACTTTCTGGCTGCCACGGTCAGTGATTTGATCTTCTTTAATCATAAAGTGCATGTAAGTCACTAAGATTAAAGGTAGAATACCTAGCGCAAAAAGTCCTCTCCAGCCAAAGATTGGTGCAATTAAGCTGGCTAAAACAGCGGATGTAATGGATCCGATTTGTCCCATAACACCATTCAGTGAGGAGATCCGGCCCATTTTGTTGCTTGGGACAATACCCGCCATGATCGCTAGGGCAACACCGTACTCACCACCAACCCCAATACCAGCTAAGAAGCGTAGAGCTAAAAGGGTATTGATACTTTGACTAAAGAAGATAAGGGCGGTAGCTACAGAGAAAATCGCGACGGTCCATTTTAATACTTTGTATTTGTTATAGCGGTCTGCTAAAACACCAAAGACAAGTCCCCCAAACAGCATTCCGAAGTTCGTAATGGTTCCAATCCAACCGGCTTGAGTAGAGGAAATATTTAAATCAGCAATAATAGAGGATAGGGAAAAGGCCAAAAACATCACATTGACATCATCTAAACCAGAGGCAATCATTGAAGTAACAAGGGCACGACGATCATAATTTATAGTTTTCATAATATCTCTCCTTAATAAAAGTTCACGGACTTTTTTAATTAATATTTATTGAATTTAGTTAAAAGCTTGGCTCCAAGCTTGAGGATCTTTGTACCAATTGGCTAAGCTTTGCTTATGATTTTCAAAAGCAGGCTTTTTAGTAACAATATCGATCAGAGTAGCATAATCACTCAGGGTAACTAAGGGGAAGGATTCTTTAGCAAAATTCTGACGACCGGCTTCTAATAAGTAATTAAAGATAGCTAGGGCACCAATCACTTGACCACCAGCATTTTGAACGGCGTGAGCCGCTTTAATGACGCTCCCACCTGTCGAGATCAAGTCTTCAATCATTAGGACTTTTTGTCCTGGACTCAAGTGACCTTCGATTTGATTGTGCATGCCGTGTCCTTTAGGACTAGACCGCACATAAATCATTGGTAAGTTTAATGCTTGTGCCAAAAAGGCTGCATGAGAAATGCCAGCAGTAGCTGTACCCGCGATAACTTCGACCTCTGCAAAGTTTTCTTTAACGGCTGCTACCATGGCTTCAATTAAAAGCTGACGGCTTTGCGGATGACTAATGATTAGGCGGTTATCACAATAGATGGGTGATTTTAAACCGCTTGACCAGGTGAAGGGGGGATCTAAACTGATTTTAACTGCTTCAATATCCAAGAGGATATTAGCAATCTTTTCTTTACTGCTTGTTTGATGAACGTTTTCCATGATTACCTCCTATTTGAATGATTGTTGTGCCTGAGCAATTTTTTCAACAATATCTAAGTAAGCTGCTTTTGGATCATCTGCTTGGGTAATTGGACGCCCAATGACGAGATAATCACTTAGATTTTTAATGGCTGTTTGGACATCAGCAATACGGTGCTGGTCATCCGTACGATTTGTCGTTTGTGGGCGTATTCCCGGTGTAACCGTTAGGAAGTCGGCATGTGTGACTTCTTTGATTGCCTTGGCCTCATGGGGCGAACAAACTACACCGTCAAGTCCAGCTTGGTGACTTAACTTGGCATAGTGCAAGGTTGAAGTTTCTAAACCGGCAGTGATTAATTGTTCTTCTTCTACTTGTTGGTTAGAAGTGGAAGTCAGTTGAGTGACTGCAATCAAAAGAGGTTCTTTTTGACCAGCCGGTGTCCCTTGAATCAGACCTTCTTTGGCCGCTTCCATCATCCTACGTCCACCTGCCGCATGAACATTGACCATGGCTACTCCCAATTGAGCGAGAATACGCATGGACCGCATCACGGTGTTAGGGATGTCGTGGAGTTTAAGATCTAGAAAAATGGAATGACCTTGACTGGAAACTTTTTCTAACAGTTGAGGACCTCCCAAATAGAAAACTTCCATACCGATTTTTATATTATGGGGACCTCGCGGTAAAAGCTGTAAAAAGTCTAAGATTTCTTTATCACTGGCAAAATCAAGCGCAATAATGGGTAGTTGAGGATTGAGTTCCATAAAGACCACCTTTCTAATAAAAAACGCCTAACCACATATTCGGTTAGGCATAAAAGATATATCCATAGAAGCATGCCCATAGGCATACTAAGTGTGTGGATCTTCTTTCATGCTTCTCTGAACATGTTTAAAGCGATCGTTTCAAATTGCTAAGAGTATAAAATGAATAGAAAAAATTGTCAATAGCTAAATAAACATTAAAAAGATTAAGTCTATAAATGTTCACTTTTTTGATTGCGCTGGGCTAAGGCTTGGACATCAAGCTGTCTGACTTTAGCCCAATGGTAGCTTTCACCACTTATTACTAAATCCGTTTTGCGTAAGTCTTCTATCGATTGACACGATAGAAGCAGTAATGTTCGTTTAAGGGCTGAGGACCAATCATTCACCCATTCAACGGTTGCTTCAACCCCTAATTGGTCCACTGAATGCAGAAACTTGCCGGCAATCCCACAACTTTTAGCGCCTAAAGCCAAGGCCTTGATCATGTCTAAAAAGTCGCGAATACCACCTGAAGCTAAAACATTAATTTGCTCTTGGTAGGTCAGAGATTCCAACAAAGCTTCGACACTGGTCTGGCCCCAGTTTGCTAGGCTTGAAAAGTCTAGCTGGTCATTGCGCTGATTTTCAATTTGAACAAAGTTGGTGCCACCACGTCCACCTAGGTCTACCGTTTGGACGCCTAGTTCAATTAATTCTTCAAGGGTCTCTTGACTCATACCGAAGCCAACTTCTTTAACAATAACGGGTAGCCCTAAGTCCTCAACGATTTTTTGAATATTGTCTTTCCAGTTCGAAAAATCACGGTCTCCCTCAGGCATCACAATCTCTTGGGCTGTATTTAAATGAATTTGAAGGGCATCGGCTTGGATTAAGTCGACGGCTCTTTTGGCGTTTTCCAGATCATGATGGGCACCCAAATTGGCTAAGACAAAGCCATGGGGATTCATTTGACGAATAATGGTAAAGGAATCAGCCACTTGAGGGTCTTTAAGGGCGGCTGAAATAGAGCCGACCGCCATGGTTAAACCAGTTGCTGCAGCCACTTGGGCTAATTGTTGATTGTAAGCTTTTGTTTTGGGGCTGCCACCTGTCATAGCATTAATATAAAAAGGGAGGGAATGCTTTTTACCTGCCCAATGAGTGGATAAATCAATTTGATCGATAGGAAGGCGACCCAGTGAATGGTGGACAAAACGGATATCATCAAAGGAATTAATTTTTCTAGTCTTTTGTTGGTCTAAAGCATAACGCAGGTGGTCATCTTTACGATTAGTCGATAAAGAAGAAGTCATCATCTATTCCATCCTTTCTGAGCTTGATTTTGCTTGCGGGGCTACTTGAAGATTTAGAGGCATAATGCCATGTTTTTTCCATTGGTTGAGAATGGTTTCCTTAGCTTTTATATCATAGCCTAAGCCAATGCCGCAATCTCCACCACCTGCTCCTGAGCTCTTGCTAGCATAGCCATGGTGTTTGCCAATTTTAATCAGCTGGTTTAAATCATCCGTTTCAATGGATAGGTCATAAGCCTTGCCTAAATCAAGCAATAAGTGACGGTATTTACTGATGGCTTGCTGGATCAAGTCTGCTTGATTAGTAATCAGCCCTTCTTTCAATTGACCAACGACGGTAGGAGCTTGGTCTAAAAAGGCTTGGAAAGCTTGTGGCTTAATAGCGATTTGGTCTTTTAATTGTTTGACCAGATTATCGGTAGAAGCTGTCTGCTGGGTCCACCCAATCAGGACTTGCAAATCTTTAGAAACTGCTAAGTTTTCAATGATTAATCCTGGCCATTCTTGATTCATTAAAGCATTGATTGAAGGAGAATTAGCGATCATTTTTTTTAAGTGTTGGCGGTCTGGGGTGACATAATAAGTCCATCCACCAAAAGCATTGGCAGCGATATCGCCAAAGCTTCCGGTAGCTCCTAGGCGTAATTGACTGATAACGGCTAAGCGGTAGAGCTTTTCAGCTGAGAGTTTGATGCCGTGAAAGTTAAGTATGGCTTTGAGGGTACCGACTGTTACGGCTCCGCTAGAGCCTAGTCCATACTTTTTGCCGGACTCACTTAATAATTGAGAACGAATGTGTAAATGAACGTTTTGAATGTTAAGGCTCGACTCCTGCAAGAAGGTATGGGCCACCTTCGCTGCCTCTATCACGTAACGCCACTGTTTCAATTGATCTTCTTCTAGGGAATAGTCTTCTGCAACTTTCAATTGGGGATCATCTGTTTCTAAGCAAAGGGGTGCATAATCTCCTTGATGATTTTCAATCAGCCAGCCCGTTTCAGACCCCTTACTAATTGTCAGTTCAAGGTATTGGTCGACAGCAATCAAGATAGCTGCTTGTTTTGGCGCTAAAACAGCATATTCACCCGCAATATAGAGTTTGCCGGGAATTTTTATGGTTTGAGTCTGCGCAGATTGAAGGCAATGCTCAGGATTCATAATACTCCTCCTATTGATTAATGAGCGGAATTGAGAAGGGTTGGGGTCCGGGACGTGAGACAATAATATTTTGTGGGTCAAAGTCTTGACTCAACTTTTCTTGAATGGCAGCAACTTGACTGTAAGGACAGATGATTTTAACATTGGGTCCCGCATCCATGGTAAAGTAGGCGGTTAAACCAGTCTTTCTCAGTTGTCGAACAGCTTCCATAGCCTTTAAGGATTCGGCTTGGAAGTAGCTGAAGCTTGGATTAGCTGCCAACATGGTTGCGTGCATCTTCATGGCATTGTGTTCAGCGATTTGACCGATTTTTTGAATGTCTCTGGCCTTAATGGCTGCTTTAATAGCTTCTAAATCCTTAGCCACTTCCTCTGCCCATAAAGCGTAGAAAGGGGAAGTTTCAATGGTGTGCTGCATGGCTTGACGGCTGGAAAACTTTTTAGCTTTTTGATTGACTACTAAAGCAATCATGCCAATGTCCCAATCAGCCTCATCAAAAGGATGAGCATAGCTGGATTGAGAGTCATCGCCTTGTCCTTTTTCCCATTCAACAAAACCACCAAATAAAGAGCGAGAAGCAGAACCTGAGCCAAAGCGGGCCATAATTGACAGTTCTTCTTGAGAAAGTTTCAGCTCTAAAGCTTCATTACAGGAACAAGCTAAAGCGGCAAAGGCTGAGGCCGATGAAGCCAGTCCTGCTGCAGTTGGGACGTGGTTGTAGCTGGTTACTTGTGCTTTTAAATCAGTGTTTTTGAGTTGACGAAAACGATTTAAAAAGCGCGAAATCTTTTGCCTTTCTTGAGCGGATTGGATTTGATCATTTAGGATAAATTGATCCTCATCATAGTCTTTAGAAAAATGGACTTGTGTTTGCGTATAAAAAGCCTCTAGCGTTAATGACAGGCTAGAGGTAACGGGTAACATCAAGTCTTGATTTCGTTTGCCCCAATACTTGATTAAAGCAATATTGGTGTGGGCTTGATAATTAGCAATAAAATCCTTAGTCATGGTGCGACTCCTTTGCTTGTTCTTCTTTAGAAAGATTGAGCAGCCATGTTTTTTCTGCACCGGCTTCCTCCATCGATTCAGCAATCATTTGAGCATGTGCTTGGTCTTTTGCCAAGGCAATCACACAACCACCCATACCACCGCCAGTTAATTTAGCTCCTAAAGCGCCAGCTAACCAAGCGGCATTGACGATATGGTCAAGAGAAGCGTTTGAAACCCCTAATTGGTTGAGATAATAGTGGTTGTAGGTCATTAGACGTCCCAGTTCAAACGGATCTTTTTTGCGGATGGCTAGGAAGGCTTGACGTACAAAAGATCCAATGGTTTCCATGGCACCATTGACAAAATTCGCTTTACTTTGTCTTAACTGGGCAACATGGTTAACCGCTAATTTAGTCTGGCCAATTTGACCGGAATCGGCTACCACTAAGTAAGCCTTTAAGTCCAAATCAAAATCACGGGCTTGCTGACTCTTGCGGTAAATGATGGATCGATTGGAAGAGGTTACTAAGGTATCAATGCCCGAAGTCGATTGATGGGCAATCACTTCTGCTTCATTAGTAATCATGCGTAAATGGTAGTCATTGATAGTCTTACCATAAAAGTCACATACTGCTCGAATTAGGGCCACTGAGACAGCTGCCGAAGATCCCATACCCCGTTCTTGGGGAATTTCAGATAGAATCTCAATATGAAGTGGGGGTTTAGGTAATTGTTTAGAATCGAGCGTTAGTTGTAAGGCCATCTTTAAATTATTTAAATGATCAGGCGCTTGTTCAAATCGCCCTTTATAATAAGGACAGTCGATAGTGGTATATGAGAAAGCACTCGGTTGGACTTTGACTTGTACCTGACACGTTTTAAAAGGAATGGCGATTGCCGGGTGGTCATAGACTACGGCATGCTCACCCATCAAGATAATTTTAGAATGGGCTATTCCAAGTCCGGTCGGTTTTTTATCCAGGGGACGAGAAGTCCATGAAGAATAGGGTTTATCGAATGATTGGTCCATGAACATCCTCCTTTCTTTTAAAACTATACATTATTAAGATAGCTTATGCTAAAATAAGAGCCAAATTGGCTATAAAATTCCATTTCATTGGAGTATTTTAACATATAATTGACTAACTTTGTATGATTTCATGGACGGACTATGAGGAGGTTCTTATGTATTTTGCGATAGATGATTATTACGCTAGTTATAATCGAAAGGAATGGCAAGCTTTTCAATCGGATGATTTAGAGATTTTACCAATTGATCAACTCGCTAGTTTAGTATCCATTCAAGACCGGTTAACGCAAACTGATGTGAAGGAGATTTACGGGCCCTTGCTTCATTATATAGAGGCGGATTTTCAACATACTGTTCAATACAATATGGCTAAACAACGGTTCTTTACTATGGGAGATTGTAATCAAGAAGCTTATCGTAAAGTGCCCTTTATTATTGGTATCTCTGGTTCAGTGGCTGTTGGTAAATCAACCACTGCAAGACTATTGCATCAACTCTTAAAGGAAACTTTCCCAAAGCGTCAAGTTGATTTGATCACTACCGATGGTTTTCTCTACCCGAATGAAGTATTAGAACAAAGAGGGATGTTGAAGCGGAAAGGCTTTCCTGAATCGTATGACATGTCGCTCTTAATTGAGTTTATGACTCATATAAAAACACAAACTTCGCCATTTTCCGTCCCAACCTATTCCCACTTAGTTTACGATATTGTTAAGGGAGACTATCAAATTATTAAAAACCCCGATATTTTAATTGTTGAGGGGATTAATGTTTTGCAGTTACCGACTAATCAACAAATCTATGTCAGTGATTTTTTTGATTTTTCCATTTATATTGATGCAGATAAAGAGTTGATTCACAAATGGTTCGTTAACCGCTTTTTAGTCCATTTACAAATGGCTAAGAATGCCCCTACGAATTACTATCATAAGATGAGTAGTATGTCTGAGGAAGAAGCCATCGCATACGCTGATAATGTTTGGTTTACCATCAACTTGCCGAATCTCATTCAACATATTAAACCGACACGTTCTAGGGCGGATGTCGTTTTACATAAATCAGAGAATCATTATATCGACTATATCCACGTAAAAAAATATTAGTGCATGCTACTTTTTAAATGGTTCAAATTTTAACAAAAGACGAACAAAAAGGATAAATTCCGAATAAAAACATCAAAAAATATTCTTTCATTCGCTGGAGCATGATAGAATAAATGTAAGAGATAAAATTTAGGAGGAATACAATGGTAGAATTAAGAAGACCTGAAGCTATGGAACGTATTTCAAACCCAGAAATGGCTGAGAAATTTATTGAAGAACAAATTTCCTTAATCAGAGAACAAGTAGGCGACAAAAAAGTTCTATTGGCATTATCGGGAGGCGTGGATTCCTCTGTAGTGGCTGCTTTATTAATTAAGGCTATTGGCAAACAATTAATCTGTGTCCATGTCAATCATGGCCTCTTGCGTAAAGGCGAGCCAGAACAAGTTGTTGAAGTCTTTAGAAATCAAATGGATGCCAACTTAATTTATTCAGATAGTGTGGAGCGCTTTTTAACTAAATTAGAAGGCGTAACCGATCCTGAAGAAAAGCGAATGATTATCGGTAATGAATTTATCGAAGTGTTTGCTGAAGAAGCGCGTAAATTAGAAGGCGTGGACTTCTTAGCTCAAGGAACCATCTGGCCCGATATTTTAGAAAGTGAAGACGGCATCAAGGCCCACCATAATGCAGGTGGCTTACCAGAAGATATGAATTTTGAATTAGTAGAACCTGTACGGATTCTCTTCAAGGATGAAGTGCGTATTGTAGGAGAAACTTTAGGACTCCCTCATGAGATGGTCTACCGTCAACCCTTCCCAGGACCAGGCTTAGGTGTTCGTTGTTTAGGCGAAATTACTCGTGACCGTTTAGAAGCAGTTAGAGAATCGGATGCGATTTTACGTGAAGAATTTGCCAAGAACGGTTTGGCTGAAAAAGTATGGCAATACTTTACCGTGGTACCTGATTTCAAATCAACGGGTATCAAAGATGGTAAGCGTACTTATGATTGGCCAGTCATTGTGCGTGCAGTCAATACCAAAGATGCCATGACAGCAACCGTTGAAAACATTCCTTTCGACTTAATGCAACAGATTGTTGACCGTATTACCCATGAGGTGCCAGGAGTTAGTCGTGTACTTTATGACTTTACACCAAAACCAACAGGAACCATTGAGTGGGAATAAGTCCATCAGAAATAGTTCAATGACAGTGCTTTCAGAGTTTTCTAAAGGCTGACTGGAAGAAAAACAGAAGGAATCTTCCGTAGGAATAATTTTAAGAATAGTTTCAAGTTATTAGCTGAAGCATTTTTGAAGTACTTTTTTATAACAAAAAAAGTGTCAAACCACTTTTAAGAGAAAATAATTAAGCCAACAGAGCGTTAATTCTGCTGGCTTTTTTTGCTATTTTATTAAATTTTCAGCAAATCAAAAAAGGTGAATTTGTTTTAATTTGAGTGGTAAAATCACTTCTGAAAATGTAATGAATGGTCTTATTCTATATCCTTACAAAGGAAAAATACAAAGAGAAGCCTTTGCGTCAGAAAAAAATAAGAGATAGTTTTTGGACTTCGAACCATCTGCAAATCAAGAGATGAAATCAAAAGAGAGTAGAAGAAGTATATGCAGAGTTAGATATTGAGGAACTTAAAGGAATAATCCGTTTTTAAATTATCAAGCTGATAGAAACAAAAGATAGCTATTACAAGCATCTATGCGATGAATCCGAGAGTTTTTATTTTAGATGAACTCTCATCAAATTTGGATATGAAAGTAACATTTGACCTATTTTTAATTTAAAAAAATTAAAACAAAATGGGCCAAATGTTTTCTTAATTAAATATTGTTTATACTATGTAAAGTCTCTATTTGATCGTTTTCTTTTAGTAAAAGATGGAGAGATTGCACAGGGCTTAAGTCGTGAGGAAATTATTCATTTTGAAAGGGATTTTTGGGATAAGAATGGACTAAGGGCTCTGGAATTAGAAGAATACAGTGTAAGTGAGAAGAAGGATTCACATAAATTAAATGATGAAACTATTCGTTCAGTGGATTAAATGAAAAAATATCTCATCCAGCTTTCATAAAAAAGAAGAAATAAGATATTAGAAAAACTAAGAGAATTGCTGAAAGATTTTAGATAAAAGATTAGGGGGAGTATGTAACATAAGAGTTGCTTACTCCTTTTTAAAGTATTTATTTTTTTGTTTTGTAAAAAAATAGAGTAATTATAATTTGGTTATTTTTTATTGATAGAATTGATTATATAAGAAATGGAGGAATAACATATGGATATTATGCTTGAAACAAGAAATTTAACAAAAAAAATAAAAGAACAAATTGTACTTGAAAATGTATCAATTAAAGTAGAAAAAGGAAAAATATATGGATTATTAGGTCCGAATGGTGCTGGAAAATCTACTCTATTGAAAGTAATCACCAAAGTTATGAATTGTACATCAGGGGATATTTTTTTTGAAGAAAAAATCATGTCTACAGAGAATCTAAAAAAAGTTGGAGCTATTATTGAACATCCTGCTATCTATCCAAATTTAACAGCTTATGAAAACCTGGAAGTTTTAACAGTATTATTAAATATTGATAAAGGAAGAATAAACGATGTGTTAAAAATAGTCGGTTTAGAAGACACAAATAAAAAATTAGCAAAAAATTTTTCGTTAGGTATGAAACAAAGGCTTGGAATTGCAATGGCGTTGATAAACAATCCAGAATTATTAATACTTGATGAACCAACAAATGGATTAGATCCTTTGGGAATTCAAGAGTTAAGAGAATTGATAAAAGAGTTTTCTAAAAAAGGAGTTACAGTAATTATTTCAAGTCATATTTTGAGTGAGATTCAACAGATAGCAGATAAGATAGGAATTATTAATAATGGACATCTTATTTATGAAGCTAATAACTCTGATGGGATGGATTTGGAAAAGCTATTTTTAGAAATGATAAAAAAGGATGTGAAAAATAATGATTAGTTTTATTAAAGCAGAGTTAATGAAAGAAAAAAGATCTGCTAACTTAAAGCTAGGAATTATTGTGCCTATAATTTTTGTTTTATTTAATATAGCTATGGTTAGCTTGATGGGGGAAAGCCCAGAAGGAAAAAGTTACATATTGGCAACTTCTTTTAACTGGTATCCACTTTTAATTCTTCCAATAGTTTTGAGCTTACTAGTTGTGAATATAAACGTTAAAGAAAAGAGTGAGCATATTATTTTACAAAAAATCAAAAATTTAAGTTGTGTAAAAATAGAATTAGCAAAAAATATTATTATTGTAGCTGAATTCTTTACTATTATAGTAGTATCAACAATATTATTATTTACTGTTGCTACATTTTTTCTAGGTGAAAAAATATCGCTAAGTCAATTAATTATAGCTACTATTTGCCTTTTTATCGGAAGTTTACCGGTAGTTGCTCTATCTTTTTTGATATACGGACTTGTAAAAAAGAAAGCTGTTCTTATATTGTTAAATTTTGTGTTAACATTCCCATCAGCTGTGATTGCGGTAACAAAAAATTGGGTTTTATTTCCATGGTCATATAACTTGCGAATGCTTAGCCCAGTTGTTGGAGTACATCCAAATGGCACTTTTCTTGAGACTGGCTCTAAACTAATGAATATGGAGGCAACATACTTAGGATTGTTTTTAAGTATTGCAGTCTATGTAGTCGTATTAACATTAAATCTTTTAATTAAAAATGAAAGGAGTCAATGAAGTGTATAATATAATATCATCATATTGGATTAGAAGTAGAAGGACACCGATAAGACTACTGACTTTTTTATGTCCAATCCTATTTTCTTCGATTTATGGTATTTATTCGATGAATTCAAAAGGATTAATCGGAAAAGAAATGGGAGTGTTTTTTTGTATATATATAATTTTAGCAAATTTTTCGATGAGTTTTTATATACCAATGATATATGAAGTTGATAAGGTTGCTGGAAATTTTGCAAATGATTTAAGAACTGGGATTAGTAGGAAAAAAATATTCTTTGCTAAATTTATTTATATCTCTATATTACTATTTATCATTGAATTTATAGCTGTTTTGGTAATGATATTAATAGGACTTGGAAAAGTTGAGCTTAATTATATAAGTACAGCTTTATGCTTTTTGATTGGAACAATTATGTTGATACCAATGATCCCTATTTATCAATTTTTAAGTTTGAAATTAGGTTTTTCTGGTAGTATACTAATCGGAGTTTTTTTAACACTATCAGGTATTTTGTTAGGAACTACAGAATTGGGCGGTAATGTTTGGTATTTTTTGCCTTTTGTTTGGCCGATAAAACTTATTTTTGCTTATACAAGTCATGAAGTTACTAGTCATGTTATTTTAATGTTTTTAGTATTATCAGTAATAGTTACTGTATTTTTAATAGGCATATTTAATAGTTGGTATAATAGATGGGATGGAATTAATAAAATGGAGGATTAAAATGAACTTATTAATCATAGATGATGATAAAGATTTATTGCGACTTTTAGAGTTGACTTTTAAAAAAGATTATAATGTTGATCTTTGCGATTCATCTGAAAAAATTAGTCCTGAACAGCTAGTTAAATATAATTTGATTATTCTTGATGTCATGATGGATGAAATGGATGGATTTGAGTTTTTATCACGATATAGAGAATTGATAGATGCACCGATTATCTTGTTGACGGCTAAAAGTTTTGAACAGGATAAGCTAGAGGGTTTTGCTTTAGGTGCAGATGATTATGTTACAAAGCCATTTTCTGTATCTGAAATAAGGGCGAGAGTTGCAGCACATATTAGAAGAGAAAATAGAGATAAGCATAGTAGAATAATTGACTACCCAGTTTCTTGCGACTTATTAGCCAAAAAAATATATTTCAAGAAAGATGAAATTACTCTTACCAAAAGTGAATATGAAATATGTGAATTACTTTTAAAAAATAGAAGCCAGGTTTTTACAAAGGAAAAAATTTATACAACAATTTATGGATATGACGCTGAAGGTGATAGTTCAACTTCTATTACAGAAAGAATAAAAAAAATAAGAGAAAAATTTGCTGGATTTCATATAGACCCAGTTAAAACTATTTGGGGAGTAGGTTATCAATGGGAAATAAAAAAAGTTTAACCTACTTAATTAGTAAATTTGCAATTTTAGAATTGTTTTTTGTGCTATTTATGATTTTATTATCCTTTATGCTTATAAACGTCTTAATTAACACTGGAATAGTATATCCCGCAAATTATGCTGAAATGAATTCTGATACAGTAAAATATGAATTTCTAAAAGAAGATTGGAAGATTGATAAAATACCCTTTTTTTATGAATATCAATTAAGAGATAATGGAGAAATTATACAAAATACGATTGATGAACGCTATAATCAAAAAATAAGTGAGGCATTACAAAAAGGAGAATCTTCAAAGGATCAAATAGTAGGTTCAGATGTATTTAAGGCTTTCAAAAAGGGTAATAAAGATTTGATAATAAAATATAAAATTAGTGCTATACCTACCAATCCCAATGTGTATAAAATAATTGGAAGTTTTGAATTAGTATTTTTTATAAGCATGTTTTGCCTGTGGCTAATGGGATTTATTTATTTAATTAGTAATTTGACAAGGAAATTAAGGAGTGAAATTAGAAAGATATCTAAGGCTAATGATAGTATTGAAAAATTGCACTTAGAATTTGAAAGAGAGCATTCTGATTATACAGAAATTTCAGGAGTATTGGATTCGATAGATAGTATGGCAAGGAGTTTAAAGGCATCATTAGAAAAACAATGGAATATGCAGATGACTCAAAAAGAGATGATTGAATCGATTACTCATGACGTGAGGACTCCAATTACTCTAATCAAAGGGAATATTGAATTATTAAAAGAGGATCAAGAAAATGTTCAGGAAAGAGCTGAAGATGCTCTAAATGGTGTGGAGAGATTGGAATCTTTTTTAAAAAAACTAAATACATTTTCTGATTTGATGGAAGTTCCAAAGGAAGTTGTATCAAAAGAAGTTTTAGACTATTGGATAAAAATTATGACTAGTATTTGTAAACTGAAAGGTTTTAGATTATCAATTCTTTCGTATGACGCAAGTAATATTCAATTAGATAAAATTGCAATTTCTATTGCGATACAAAATGTAGTAAATAATGCAATTGAGAATTCTTTGGTAGGCTCTACTATATTTATCGGTTTTTATGATGATATAGATGATTTTACAATTGTTGTCAGAGATCAAGGCGATGGATTTAATAAGGATATTCTTTATGATGTAAAAGAAAAATTTGTATCAACGAAAGTGCATGATAATAATATACATGGATTAGGGCTTTCAATTGTTACTAAAATACTTGAAACTAATAAGGGGCAATTGTTACTAAATAATTATGCTGATCAAGGTAATGGTGCTGAAGTTAAAATGGTATTTAAAAAGTAAGCATCTTTTAAAAAATCGTAAATCTGTTTACCAAGAAGGATAACTTTTCACTGTTAAAGTATGGGGGAAAATTTATCCTTTTTGCTTTTGATATAGAAGAGAAAATCTATTCCGTTATTAAGCAAAGAATCCTATATAGTAGAAAGCTAATTGATCTTTGACAACTGAGTAGACCGAGGTGAGACGTTATCTATTTGTTAAGAATTATGACCTACGCCAAGACTTTTCTGCTGATTAAGTTGATTTAAATGAATACTGGCTTTATGCGAGGGTATCAAAATCATTGAAGAATAGTGATCGACTCTATTAAAAGAAGTTGTTTTTATGGATGAAAATTAGAACCTTGAAGTACTTTTGAAGTATTTTACACAAAAAACACTTATAAAAATGATGATATAATAGGTATAAATAAAAGCCTTGTAATTACATATTATGTAATTGCTAGTAGTCTTTATATGAAGAGTGGGAGTAGTAGTGAGTGGTGTATATTTAAAAATACATTTTAGGGAATAATAAAAACCGACGCATCCGGCGTAAAACCGACGCAAATTTTTGCGTCGGTTTTGTGTTATAATATGGATGAGGTGGCAATTATGAAAGAAAATAAAAATTTAGAGTTTAAGGAAATAGTCAATAAAACTTTTTTAAAAACAGTGGCAGCTTTTGCTAATTATGGAGGTGGACAGATACTTTTTGGTGTTAATGATGAAGGAGAATCTATAGGTATCATTAATCCAGATGAAACTTGTTTAGATATAGAAAATACTATCAATGATTCAATTACCCCCAGACCAGAATTCTTATTTAGTATTGATAGAAAAACAAATGTAATTACGCTAACTATTAAAGAAGGTCTATTTAAACCATATCTATATAAAGGTAAGGCATATAAAAGAAGTGATACTTCTACTGTGGAGGTTGATCAAATTGAATTAAGAAGATTGGTGTTGCTGGGGGAAAATTTATATTTTGAGCAACTTCCATCTAAAAAACAAGACTTAACGTTTGATTTTTTATTGAACGAGATAGATGAACATTTATTAATTTCAAAAGATGCAAAAGATATAGATATTTTAAGAACACTTGGATTAATGGATAAAAACTCTGATTATAACAATGCAGCATGTTTGTTAGCGGATGAAAATATATTTCCAGGGATTGATATGGTTAAATTTGGAAGTAATATTAATGAAATTGAATATAGAACAACTATTTATAACGTTTCTGTTCTTGATCAGTTAAAAAAAGCTGAAGAAGTATTTTTAAGATACTATAAGGTAGAACAAATAGTAGGGATGAAAAGAAAAGCAAAATTCTTAATTCCCTTAGAAGCTTTTCGTGAAACAGTAGCAAATGCTTTAGTTCATAGAACTTGGGATATTAGTCCACATATTAGAATATCAATGTATGATGATAGAATAGAAGTTTATTCACCAGGAGGACTGCCGATAGGTCTTACAAAGGAAGACTACATAAGTGGTTATGTATCAATGCTTAGAAATCCAATAATTGCAAACGTGTTTTTTAGGCTTGATATTATAGAAAAGTTCGGAACGGGAATTTTGAGAATTAAAAAAGCTTATTATGATATAAAACATCAGCCTATATTTGATGTCACGGAAAATAGTGTAGTAACCATTTTGCCTACTGAAAATAAACTTGAAGATTTTACTGTTGATGAAGAAAAGGTATTTGAGAGTCTATCAAATGGTTTTATATTATCAAGTAGTGAAATTTCTGAATTAACTGGTTTTGGTAAAGATAAAGTACTAAATCTCTTGAAAGAGCTAATTGAAAAAGGATATATTGAAAAACTTGGTTCTGGTAGAGGAACTAAATATAAAGCAAGGTGAGATAAAAGTTTTTGTAGAGAAACCTTTTAAATGACTTGATACTAAAACGATACTATTTCTCTAAAAATAAAGAATAATACAAGTAAAAACAACGCTTTGTTCACAAAAGCGACCATTGAAAAGCCTTGTAAATAGCTATTTCAACTTTTTTGTCAAGGAGTGGGAATAGTCACTAAACAATTAAGATATTGGTGATGAGAAAAACGATATTTTCATGGATAAAACTTTATATTAATATTTAAAACATAACCTTAATTTCAATTTTATGAAATTAAGGTTATGTTTTATTATAGTCTATTAAAATTTTTAGAATAAAGAGATAAAGGTGAAATAAAAATAAAATTTTTAGGAAAGTATAATATAAACCGCTTTCAAATGTGGTATACTACATTATAATAAATGAAATTTAAAAGTATTATTTTTCAGTTATTATTAAAGATATGTATCTAAAGTATTATGAGGAGGTGAAAATGTAAAAGTTTGGATTATTCCAAAAGTAAGTGCAAAAAATTGAGAGAAAATTAAAGTAAGTTGAGTAAACCGCAAAAAAACCTTATAAAAGTTTTATTAATATGTTAAAAATTGAAAAATATAATTTTCTTATTAATAAGAAGGAGTAATGAATATGAATAAAAGTTATATAGATATTTTAATAAAAAAAAATAATGTTAGTGAAAGTGAAACGTGCTATGTTTTAGACACAAATTTTTTGTTGAATTCTCTAATATCCGTTAAATATGCCGATCAATATATTGAAGCATTAAAGAAAAATAAAAGTAAGATTTTTATACCTTTTATTGTTTGGGTTGAGTTTATTTATAATGTAGATAAATTGTTAAACCAAAACTCTAATTTTCTTAAGCAGTATATGAGTTTATATAAATTTAATGTTGATGAATTAAGTTTGTTTACAGATGAAGATATAAAAAATAAAATAAATAATTATTTCAATATCAGTAAAAGGCTGTCTGAAAACTCTATTGGCAGGAAACTAGTTAAAGAGGATATTGAGGAAATTTTCCCAAGAATAAATTTTGAAACTAGTTTTAATGAAGTTAATAAAGAGATTATGAATTCTTTTGAAGAGTGGAGACAACAGGCAACGCCACTTATGAAAAAAATTAATAATTATGATGTAGATACTAAAGAACGGCTTAAAGCTATTCGGAAAATGATTGATGAAGAAGATATCTATCTAGGAAAAGAGTATACTCAGGAGTATTTAGAAAAATTAGAAAATAATGCTCAGATTAGAATAGAGAAAAAACTTCCACCGGGAATTTCAGATGAGGATCTTTCGAAAGAAGGGTTTAAAATATGGAAAGAAATTAATATTCCTAGTAAATATGGAGATATATTTTTATGGCTGGAGATTTTAGATCATGTTAAATCAGAAGAGAGCTTTGATGAGATTACGTTAGTTAGTGATGATACAAAAAAAGGAGATTGGATATCAAAAGATACTAATGATCTATTTAATTCAATGAAAATAGAAATAAACAATGTTAATCCTTCTTTAGTAGTAAATCATGTAAAGAGTTCGGAATTTGTTGAGAAATTTAATTCTTCTCATATAACAAAGGAAGAAATTGAAAAAGATTTAAAACAATATCAAAACGATTTTAGTCAGGAAGACACTATTGTTGTTCCTGCCAGAAAAGAAGGATTTGAAAAGGTATTTATTGGTGAAAATAGATGGTATTCAATTAGAATTTTAAATGAGCGAATACCGTATATAAAATATATAGCAGCATATCAAACCAATCCTATATCAGCAATAACTCATTATGCAAAAATAGAAAAAATAGTTGACTCTCCTATAGATTCAAATAAAAAAATGATTATTTTTGAAGGAGACGCTATAGAGTTAGAAACACCTGTAAAATTAGGTAGTAATTGGTCAGCAATGCAATCCGTTAGATATACAAGTATTGAAAAAATATTCGATGTAACTGATTTAGATGATTTGTTTTAAATTTTAAAGCCTTTACTTTTATAGATTAATTTATATATAGGAATATATTTTTTTATAATGGACTAGTGTCATAGTTATGGTGTGGTCAAAAGTTAACAATGGAAATGATTATGTTTACTCTTAATAAAAATACTGATCAATATTGACGGGGGATTTTGAAGATTAATACTTTCTAATATATAGGTTTAGGTTAAAAAAATCTCAAAAGTACGGCTTTGATACAACAAATGAAAAAGAAACTTATAATCACTGTTATAACAATAATTTTTAATTTCAAGACATAATGGAGTACTCAGAAAAGTTTTGAGAAAACAGTTCTATTAGAATAGATTCCAGTAGGTATCGAATATTAAATTAAAAATATAGTTTAATGAAAGTAGGTTTTAAAAATAGGTTAAGTTTTTTTTGAATAAAAATCGAAGAAATTCTATAGCAGATAATGTTATTAAATTTTAGTACTGTTTTAAATTATCAAGATAGCAGCAATTTATTCATCTAATTATTTCAGAGGGGTAATGGATGGATTTGCGGATGTGAATTTCAAGTTGTTGAAATCTACTTCCAACAACTAAAGATAAAATTAGAGCTTTTAACATTAAACAAATATTTAGGAAGTATTATGATTCAATTTAAAAGTCCTTATGAGAAGTTAAGAGTAAAAGAATTATACGTAGATATAATGAAAAATTCACAAGGAATGACTTTACATATTCAGGAGAATAACACAGAGTATTAGGATATAGATGAAATTTCTCTATATAGTTCAGAAACAATTTAAAGATAAGATGTTTTTCAATCTGTATGGTGACGAGAAGATATATCACAGGTTGAAAAATGATCGTATTACGTTATTGTCGATTTGAGAATTTGATACAGGTGAACGTTTTGTACCCGACTTATTTTTGTTCTAAAAAAATTGTTATAGATGGTTATGTTTAACTGGAAATCAATATTGAGTCAAAGGCAACCAGTTATTACAAAAAACGGAAAAGAGATTTCATGCTGAATTTGGAGAGTTTTAACAAGCGCTAAAAATACTAATAACAATTTCTTTGAAAGGAGTAAGGATGGAGAATCAGTCAAAAGTATTTTTTCAATCAAGAGCACTAACTTTGGATTGTGTTGAAAGTGAAGAGGATCAAATAAAATATAGAAATAATGGTGATGATATTGAAAATGAAGAACATGGAACTATTAGTGATGAGGAATTTATAACAATAATTAAGAAAGAAATAGCAAAATTTATTAATCCATTTGATAATCTTGTAATACTAGCAGGTGCGGGGGCATCAATTGTTAATGATGATGAGGGATTTCCCGATAAAAAATATGGGCATACTATAGCAATGTTGGCCGAATCTGTGGATGAGTTTCTTGAAACGAGAAAAGATCTATATTCAATCGAAAAATTGAGCGAAATGTGTAAATATTCTGAGCCTTTAAAAATAAAAAGTGCTGAAGAAGGAAAAAATCCGAAAATAAAATATAATCCGAATTTTATTTTAGAAAATTTTTTATCAAAAGTGCTTTCTTATGAAGAATTTTTAGATGAAGGTGAAATAAAAGAAAAATTCAAATTAACTAAAGAAGCTATTTTGGAGGTTATTGTTGAAAAGACTTCCTATTCTTTTGAAAAAGGCATCCATAAACATGATGCATTTATAAAAGTTTTTTCAAATATGGTAAAAACTCCTTCAAGATTATCAATTGTTACTACTAATTATGATACTTTATTTGAAGATGCCGCCGATGTTTTGAACTTTACAGTCTTTGACGGATTTTCATTCACATCAAATCCTCGTTTTGATGTAGATATGTTTGATTGGTCACTAGTTAAACCGATTCTTAATGTTAAATCGGATAAAGTAGAATATAAAAAAAGTGTTATAAATTTAGTCAAAATACATGGTTCGTTGAATTGGAAACAAGAAAATGAAGAAATTATTAGATGCAATAAGGATACAAACAATAATCCTCTAATGATTTTCCCGAGTTCCAATAAATATTCTCATAGTTATGAAAAACCATATTTTGAATTGCTTTCAAAATTCCAAGAATTATTAAAAGTTCCAAACACATTATTTTTAACAACGGGGTTTAGTTTTGCGGACAATCATATTGCAAAGATGATTACTCAAGCTGTCAAATCAAATCCAAGTTTAACATTGTTGGTAACCGATTATTCAATCGATACTACCAGGAAAAACTCAAATTGGTCAGAATTATATTCTTTAATGAAAAATGGTTATCGAATAGCTTTTCTGAGAGGAACACTAGCTGATGGATTAACTGATTATTTTGGGACGGTGAAGCATGAGGATTGATGAATTTTATTCAGATATAGACAAGAATAATTTTTATTTAGGAATGGTATCTCAAGTATATAAAGATGGATGTGTAATTCAGATTGAAAATTTATCTTGGTTAAAACAGAGACGAATCAAAGAAGAATTATTAGTGCCAAATACCATTAATTATTATGTTTTAATAGATTCAGTTCAGGGATTGTTTATTGGAGAAGTTTATCAATCAAAAATTTTGGGTTCGCAAAGTACTCATGATGCCTTAAAAAATGATATTTATGACAAGATTTTTCCAGAGTTGTCGATAGACATTATAGGATTATTGTTAAATGAAGAAAATGAATTTATCTCACCTGGATTTAACACAGTCGGGCTCACAGATAAAGTTTATCTGGTTAATAATTTAATCAAAGGAAAATTTCTTGAATCAGTAGAATTAAAAAGGATAGACAAAAGTTATCTGCAAGACAAGATAGATTCTTTTGCTCATGTGTCAAATTTTGGAAATGAAAGTACCGCATTTTATCCAGAAACACTTTTTGATAGACACCTAATGGCTATAGGAACTACTAATAGTGGAAAGTCTACTACTGCACTATCTATATTAGATAAATTAATACTGGCAGGGAAAAAGGTTTTAGTTATTGACCCGACAGGTGAGTACTCATCTTCTTTTCCAGAAAAAGATGTGAAGGCTTTGAATTTGGGAGTAGATACAATTTTGAACCCAGGTAAAGTTTCGTTTACACAGTGGGCAACTTTATTTGAGACTAATGATGGGACACAACCAGCGGTACTTGCAGATGCAATAACTAGCTTAAGATATCAAAAGAGTAAAAATCAAGAAAATAAGTTTGTGAAAGAAGGACAGTCTATTCTAGAAGTAAAACGAAAATTAGATAGTCTAAGTGCAACAGATTTAGAATTTAATTTGTCTTTATTACCTGTACAAATATCAGAAGAAGCTGTAGAAGCTGATCGAAGCATGAAGAACTATGTAAAGGGAAGTTTTCAGTTTAATAATAAACAATGGCTAGTTCAAAAGGTTGAATATAAGCTAAGAAATGCTAAATTATTAGATTTTTTTGGTGAAGCAAATGGAAAAGATGACTTACTTCAAGAATTGGATGAATTCATGAAAGATGAAACTAAGAGCCTATATATTAACGCTTCAGAAATAGGTGTAGGGGATGGCATTGGTTCGATGATTATCGATTTGATTAGTAATTACATAATAAATGAAAAAGATAAAAATGATATAGCATTTGTAATGTTTATTGATGAAGTGCATAGATATTCTAAGGGTATTCAATCTGGTGGGTATCAAACAGGTTTAACATCTATAGCTAGAGAAGGAAGGAAAAAGGGGATTTTTCTGTTTCTTACTACTCAAAACCCCAATGATGTTCCTGTTGAACTATTAGGACAAGTTGGCTCTTTGTTGATTCATAGATTAACGCATAAAAATGAACTAGAGTCTGTTAGAAATTTCTTAACGGATAGTAGTTTTCGACAACTCTCAAAATTGAGTCAAGGAGAGGCCATTTTTACAAGTATTAATTTGCTTCGTGATCTTCATCTTGAAGTCGATAAATGCTCTAGAAAACATTTTAATACTACTACTAAGTTATAATTCGTTATTGATACTAGAAGGATATTATTTCTTGGGAAAAAGAAAATAATATGAGTAGATACAAACTTGTATTCACAAATCTGACTGTTATAGCTCCAGTAAATAGATATTATTTTATATCAAAGCGTGGAAATTAACCATTTCAAAAGGAAGATGGCTTGCTATCAATACTTTGAGATTATTTTAAAGATAAAACGGAGGGAGTTATTCTTAAGAGTTGTTTGACATAGCTTAAAAAGCGCTTTACCGTAACTTACAAGTTACGGTCTTTTTTATTCTCGATAGATCATTTTCTGAACCTGTAGATATTTTTATTTAATAAATTTTAGAAATATTTTCTTTTAAAACATCAGTTTTAACCAATCATTTTTATGTTAAAATGATGAAAAAGTGTTAGGGGATTATTATGAATAAATCAGTAAAAGAATGGATAGAAACTTTTGAAATGGAAGCACATCCGGAAGGGGGCTATTTTCGTGAAGTTGAAAAATCAGAGAGCAAAATAAAAGTTGATGGAAAAGAACGTGCTCTTTACACCAGTATTTATTTTCTGTTGGAAAAAGGGAATCCCTCACATTTTCACCGCCTAACTGCTGATGAGATATGGTACTACCACCATGGGCAACCATTAACGGTTCATATGATTTCACCCGAAGGTAATTACACACAAGTTACTTTGGGATTAGATCTTGCTAATGGACACGTCTTACAATACCGTGTGCCTAAAGGGACCATATTCGGTTCTACTGTTGAAGAGGGGTTTTCACTTGTATCTTGCATGGTTTCTCCAGGCTTTGAATTTGATGATTTTGAGCTATTTACTTACAATGAACTCGTCGAGCAATACCCAGAGCATGAAGAAATAATTAAAATATTAACCAAATAGTTAAATAGAAGATTCGTTCAAAAGCAAACTCATGATTTTATATCATGGGCGAGTGAAGAACGAGTCTTTTTGTTTACATTAAAGTGCTCTCTTCTATTAAAAGAGACGTTTAAAAGATAGCCGAATAATTTATAAAGTAACCGAAATTAAAAAAATAATAAGAAGAAAAGTAGAGCAAAATCTATTGAAAAGTACGAAAAGAAGCTGATAAAGCGGTTAAGAAAATAATAAAGAACGGCTCTTATTTAATTATAATTGGTTTGATATAATGAATAAGCAAAAAATTTAAAACATGAAATTTAACTCACTATCTGAAGGAGACTGGATATTTGAATTCATATTTCTATATCATTTTATTTTCAACTCTATCAGCAATGACTAGAGGCTTAATCAGTGTGATTGATCGCTATCAAATCGGTTATAAAAAACAATCGGTCTTAAAAGTGAATTTTTTGAACAATTTATACACGCTCTTATTTATCATCATTGCTTTGTTTTATATCAATGTAAATCAAGTGTTTACGATGGTGCTGGATTATAAGATCATTATTTACAGCGTTTTAGTACAGATTGTTGCTGTTGGATACTCCAAAATATTTAAACGATTATCCATTTTTGAATCAGCGATTGTATCAAAGATAGCTGATTTTTTTATTCCTTTAGCTCTATTTTTTACGACAGGAAAAATTAATTTTGGCAATTATTTTATTTCTATCTTAACCACCCTAATCGTTATTATTTGGGTAAAGAAAAAAAGTGATTTAAAAACCTTATTACAAGGTGTGATGATTATTGTGCCGCCGTTAGTCATCCAAGCCTGCTTATCGCCTGTTTTGGTTGGAGATTATAAAAAGAATATGGATTCACTTATTTTATTTACCGTAAGTACTTTAATCTTAAGATTTGTTGTATCGTTTATCAGTATGCTTCCAACCTTAAAATGGATGGAGTGGAAACAAGGCAATAAAAATTATTTTAATAAACTTTACTTTTTTAGAGCCATCTTAACTTGTATTGCACAAATAACATTTGTCTTTGTGACCTCTTCTAATAATTCTTCCATTGCTTGGATATTTTTAAATATAACCTCACTTTATGGTGTAATATTTTCTAATTTGATCTTGAAAGAAAGTAAAAATAAGACGGAGATTTATATCATCATTACTGTGAGTGCGATAACCATTTTATCGCAATTATTTTTTTAAAAGCCAGATTGATTTAAGCTTTCATATTTCATTTATCTATTTTTTTCATAAAATAAATGATTTGTAAAGTTTCTGTTAAAGTTCGATTAGCAAGTTGTCCTACTTCGCTTAGTCGGTTATACTAAAGCTATCAAATATTTGGAGGTAAACATCTGTGAAGAAAAAAATTAGTTTATTAGTGGTCCTATCTCTTTTAGCAACTGTCTTTTTTAATGTATTTACTGTAAATGCGCAAGAAGAAGCAGTTGAAATCGAAACGTTGAAAGTTGCTTTTGTTCCATCACGTGATCCTGAAGAAATCATCACGACAACTGAGCCTTTAAAACAACTCTTAATTGATGAGTTAGCTAAAGAAGGATTCGATGTTAAGAATGTCGAAATTACTGTCGGAACATCTTATGAAGCAGTCGGCGAAGGTATGGCGGCAGGAACAATTGATGTTGGTTTAATTCCTGGCGGAACTTATGTTTTATTCGAAGATGATGTAGACGTTGTTCTTACATCTACTCGTCAAGGTCTATCAAAAGACTCTGAAAATCCAGCAGACTGGAATGACGGTAAAGCGACTGAATTAATTGAAGACCAAGTGTCTTACTACAAAGGCTTAATTATTGCAGGTCCTTCTGAAAAAGGTCAAGAATTAGCTGAAAAAGTAAATAATGGCGAAAAATTAACATGGGAAGACTTAGATTCTGCTAATTGGTCAGTTATGTCATCCTCTTCTTCATCAGGATACATTTATCCTTCAATTTGGTTAGGAAACCTTTTCGATGGTAAACAAATTTCTGATTTATCAAATGTTGTTCAAGCAGATTCTTATCCTTCTTCAATCGCGCGTTTAGCATCAGAGCAAGTAGATGTGGTGGTTGGCTTTGCTGACTTACGTCGTGATAATGTCGATGCATGGATGGAAGATATGGGACGCGAAGCCAGCATTTGGGAAGAAACAAATGTTATCGGCGTTACACCAAATGTCTACAATGATACAGTTTCTGTAAGTAAGACTTCAGAAATAATGACAGACGAATTAAAAACAGCTATTCAAAATGCCTTCATTAATATTGCTGAAACTGAAGAAGGTAAAGAAGTTATTGCCATCTACAGTCACGAAGGTTATAAAGCAGCAAAAGCTGAAGATTATGAAACAGAACGTGAAGCGCAAAAAATTCTACGCGAACAAGGTGAATAATAACTACCGACAAATAGTCTAAAACAAAACACCCACTTGACGGTGGGTGTTTCTTTGCTTGAAAGATTTAAAAAGGAGAACGCAATGATCAAATTTGAACAGGTCTATAAAAGATATCCAAAAGGTGTTTTGGCATTAAAAGATATTAATTTGGAAATTGATCAAGGAGAATTCGTAGGCATTATTGGGTTATCTGGTGCGGGAAAGTCGACACTTATAAGAACCGTTAATAAAATGCATTCCATCTCAGAAGGGACATTAACGGTTGATGGGGTCGATGTGAGTAGCCTAAAGGGTAAGAGCTTGCGTCAGTTCCGCCGTAAGATCGGGATGATCTTTCAGTCGTTTAACTTAGTAACCCGTGCAAAAGTTATCACCAATGTCTTATCGGCTTTTGTTCCTGATATCCCTTTTTGGCGCGTCTTGATCGGCTATTACAAAAAGGAAGAAGAATTAAAAGCCTTGGAAGCTTT
The DNA here is from genome assembly GCF_024742075.1 of Facklamia sp. 7083-14-GEN3. GTDB lineage: Bacteria > Bacillota > Bacilli > Lactobacillales > Aerococcaceae > Facklamia. The sequence goes on from NZ_JANSGD010000003.1 coordinate 254,578, forward strand.
AGACCGGGTAGGAATCCTCGATAAAGCATATACGCGAGTAGATCAACTATCGGGTGGTCAACAACAGCGGGTGGCACTGGCTAGAACTTTGGCTCAAGATCCACGCATTATTCTAGCGGATGAACCGGTAGCTTCTTTGGACCCTGTCACTGCTGCTGTCGTGATGCGAGATTTCCAAAATATTAATCAAACGGACAACATCACCGTAATCATTAATATTCATCATGTGGAATTGGCGCTTGAATATTGTGACCGTATTATTGGGATACGCGAAGGAGCGATTGTTTATGATGGGCCTTCCAAAGAAGTCACGGAAGAAGTTCTAAACCATATTTATAAGGGACAAAGCCCTGAAGGGGAACGTGAGTCCTATGAATAATCCAATCCTTTCATTGATGCGTCCCAAAGAAATCGTCCTTTCAAATGGCAAGAAGGTTTATAAGAAGCGCTCATATACCTTGTTCGTTGTTTTATTGATTGCTTTATTAATTTATTTATCAGCTAAAATGACTGGTTTTAATTTACAAGTCTTGATCAAGCGTGGCGAGCAATTCTTCGTTATTTTAAAACGGATGGTGCCACCCAATACGGCCTACATTGATGAGGTAATCCCTCCACTGCTTGATACCATTAAAATGTCTGTACTGGGTACCTTTATCGGTGCGCTTTTGGCGATCCCTTATGCTATGTGGTCTGCCACTAACTTAACCAAAAATAATTGGATAACCAGTCTTTTGAAGTTATTGTTGAGTCTAATCAGGACCTTACCAACCTTAGTGATTGCTTTGATTTTGACTTATGTTTTCGGCTTAGGGACTTTTGCAGGAACCCTGTCCATTGCTATATTCACTTTTTCTTTTGTTGCTAAACAACTTTATGAAGCCATTGAGACAGCAGATATGCTGCCCTATGAAGCCATGGAAGCCTTGGGAGCTAATAAAATGTATAGTTTTCTTGGAGCCATCAAGCCACAAGTGCTACCAACTTATCTATCAGTGGCCTTGTATACTTTTGAAGGAAATGTACGTCACGCTGCTATTTTAGGTTATGTTGGGGCAGGGGGAATCGGTATTATTCTCGATGAGAATTTAGGTTGGCGAGAATATCAAAATGTCGGAATGATCCTGCTTTGTCTGTTCTTAACGGTAGTGGTGATTGAAAGTGTCAGTCGCTATCTAAGAGCAAGGTTAACATAGGAGGTCGTCATGATAGATAAAATCAATCAAATGTATGAAACCAAAGCTACCAATCGCTGGCAAGCATTGGCTTGGACGATCTTAGTCGCTGGACTAGTCATCTGGTCTGCCTCAACCGTTAATGAGGTGGGGCTTGCTAAACGGGGAATCACTTTTGCTTTAAGTATCATCAAAGGAATTGTGAATCCGGATAGAGAACTACTTTTCAATCTGACCCAACAGTCGGTTCCTTATTTATTATTGGAGACCATGGCGATCGCCTTTTTAGGGACACTGGTGGGAGCAGTCTTCTCCTTTCCGCTTTCCTTTCTAGCATCAAGTAAGGTGGTGCCTGTACCTGTAGTGGTGATTACGCGTGTTTTGGTAATGGCTATTCGTACCATCCCAGCCTTTGTTTATGGCTTAATGTTTATTCGAGTAACGGGTCCAGGACCTTTTGCGGGTGTTATGACGATCTCCGTTACTTCCATCGGTATGTTAACCAAGTTATTTAGTGAAGCCATTGATGATATGGACAAATCTATCTTGGAAGCGCTAGATGCAGCGGGCTGCAATACTTTCGAGAAGATCCGTTGCGGGATTATTCCACAGTTATGGTCCAGTTTATTATCGACGATTATTTTCCGTTTCGATATGAACTTAAGGGATGCTTCTATTTTAGGTTTGGTAGGAGGTGGAGGAATTGGTGCACCGCTTAAATTTGCCATGTCCTCTAACCGCTGGTCACAAGTAGGATCCATTCTATTGGGACTGGTTGTGCTCATTTTAGTGGTCGAATTTTCTTCTTCCTATATCCGTAAACGGTTGTCGAACGGATAAGTAGAGGATAAAAGGTAATCTTACGAATAAAATGAGATCGGTATTGAATTGAAACAAAATAAGAGTACAAAACTTAAAAACACCCCTGTTGAATTCATTTAAAGTGAATTCAACAGGGGTGTTTTTGTATGAAAAGATTTTTTATTCAGCTGAAAGGAAATATAAGTCAGTATGTAGTTTAAAATCATGATTTTTAATTATATAATTAGTTTAAAAGATAATTTTTAAAATTACCATTTAGTAGATAAGTCTGTTTTAATGATTTTAATTTAAGGAATGAATTCGAGAAAATAAAGAATATACTGTAAGCATAAATTATTACTATTATTAGTATGACAGTAAGACGAATATGATAAAGATAGTTGTTTAATTTTTAATTGTGTTAACGAGATAATTGTAAATGGTTTAATTCATAAAGATCAGGCAAATACGGAATTATAGGCTTTAAAGTCTTAAGACAGAATTGAAATACTTTTCAATGCTGAACTCCTTATGTGGAAGGACTAAACTATGTCGGAATATTATGCCTAGAAAGACAACGATGATGAGAATATTTCTAAATTAGGGCTTATTGAGCATAATGACCACGGCTCAATGTTTTTAACAAAATATGGGAAAGAAATTTCTGAAAGTAATTATACTAGATTTACGATTTTTTTTAAAAGGAAGTAATTGACCAAACAGATAATAAAAGTATCGTTTCATAAAACATAAAAAGTGATTGAACTTTTAATAGAATTACCTAGCCAAATATCACCTTAATTTGCAGAAAAATAGGTGTGAAAAGAAGAATGCAGAAAGAATATTTAAATTTTTGTAGGGAAAAAGATAATATAAAGAGTGTATTAACGCGACATGTAAGTAAGATCGTAGTGAGTTAAGTGCAATGTATTCACAATTAAGACACTTGCAAGATATAGCAATTGAATAAGGAAAAATTTATGAAATTAATAATTAAGTAGTGGTGAAAATTATGAAATATTCAGCGAAAACAAAACCAGGAATGGCTGATCCTTATTGGTATGAATGGTCTGTGGGTCAGAAGTATATTGTAGAAATGCTTAATCCAGATAGTCATATTCAGTATGTTGAATTACAGGCAGATGTTCAATTAGGTTTAGATGATGTAGTGGTTACATATGATAATGGTAAAACTAGATTCATTCAAGTAAAACATACAAGAGTTGATAATACAATAACATTTGGGGATCTTGTTTCTGTTGATAGATCTAAAAAAGAGACTAAATCTCAATGTTCATTGCTGGAAGACCTTGCGCGATCATGGAATTCGGAAAAAGACAGGTATGCTGATTCTGAAGTGTATATCTTCACAAATAGAACAGTAGGAAATAGGGCATCATTGTCTGGGAAAGGAAGAAGTATTAAAAGACCGCCTTTGAATATTTTTTTGAAAGAATTAAAAGAAAAGCTAATCAAAGCAGAGAATTTTTCAGATTTAGTTTTCCCTAATAATAGAGAAGCTTGGGAAGAATGGTGTAATCAACTGAAAGATATTGAAAATGATGAGGATAAACTGACTTTTTTGAATAACCTCCATATAGAAACAAAACAGGAAAGTCTTGAAGAGTTAGGAAATTCAATAAAAAATAAACTTCAATCATATTTTTTAGTTTCTGAGGAAATTTCAGATATTTTACTTGGAAAACTTGATCATGCTCTAAGAGAGTGGACTACATCGAATCGAGGTAGCTCAAAAATAACGATAGAGAAACTATACTCTGCGCTATCTATAAAAGAAGAAGTTGTTAAATATAATCATGATTTGATACCAGTAAATCCTTTTTTCGACAGTAGAAATGAACTAGTAAATAATATTGAGGAAAATATATTAGATGGTGACGAAAAAGTAATTTATTTATCAGGTGTTCCAGGAACAGGAAAAACAAATGTTATCAGTAAACTTTGCAGTAAAAAGGATAGTATAATTGACATCCGTTATTACGCGTATGAACCCATTGATCCCTCTAAAGAATACTTACCTTCTGATGTATCAGAAAGAGTAAAAAAGGAGGTATTTTGGGACACTCTATTAAATCAATTAAGAGAATTGCTTATAGGTAACTTATATAAATATAAAGTGCCTGTTTCAAATAGTTTTTTAAAGTTGAAAGAAAAGAAGAAAGAGTTTTTTAGAATTGCTTCTGAATATGCAAAGGATAGAAAGCGTATTTTCGTAATTGCGGTAGATGGATTAGACCATGCTGCTAGAGCGGGTGTAATAGAGGAAACATTTTTATCAACATTGCCTAATCCAGAATATATTCCAGATAATGTTAAGATTATTATTGCAGGACAACCAAAGGAAGATTATAGAAATTATCCTGACTGGTTGTATACAGATTCTCATAATATTAAAGAATATGTGGTTCCAGATATTCAACCAGGAGATATTGAAGAACTTGTAAATGAAAGATGTAATAATTTTAGTGCATCTAATAAATTAATTGTATCTGATATAATTTGCAGGTATGCAGGTGGTAATACGTTGTCTGCTATTTTTGCTGTGCACGAATCTTTGAATTGTTCTAATCCTACGTCATTTGAGGAAAGACTTGAGTCTAGGAAACTAAGTGGTAACATTCAAGAGTATTATCGAACAATATGGGAGGATACAAAAAAGAAAATGCAAATCCCATTTGTTGATTATAAAATAGCTGGTGTATTTGCTTTTTTTAATGAACCTATTACCGCAGCCAAACTCAAATTGATTTTTAAGGATGAAGGAATTAGTTGTTCTTCATGGAATAACATTCTCAAAGCATTAAGTCCGCTTTTGATAGAGAGAAATGGTACATATACTATCTTACACAATGATATTCGTGTTTATTTGTCAGGAATTATTGGTAGAGATCAAGATCACGTAAGAGAGGTATATTCTGGACTTGCAGATTATTATCTTTCCCAAGAAGAAAAGACTATTGGTTTTTACAGAGATGTTATCAGGTTTTTGGTATCAGCAGATAGGGTATATGAATTTTCAACAGTATATACTCCTGAATACGTATTAAATGGATATGTTAATGGGATCGAATTGGGAGAATTATCTCATATTACAGGAGAATTAATGAAATATGTAATTAATGAAGAGTGTATTGATTGGCATAAATTTCTAAGCTTAAGCCTAGGATATTTAACCATAGAACAAATACAAAAAAGTTCTGATGAGATTGAAGATTTATCTTTTCGTAAAAGCATAAAAGTTATCAGTGTTCATCCATATGAGTGCTATATTACGCCGGTCGATAAGTGGAGTTTCAAAATTTTATCAGAAGTGCTTCAATTGATTAATGATTTATTTGAAAATGGTGAAGAAGTCCGAGGAAAAACTCTATTTTTGAATTGGTTTGATGATACCAATTTATCTGATTTTCAAAAAATTATGAATGATGAAAATGAGGATTATAATCCATGGGAAGGCAGAAGTATAGCGAAGCTGCTAAGTAGATCTTGCGTTAATTCAGAATACTTTGGACTTTTTAAAAATATTTCAAATCTTGAGAGAGATAGGTTTTTGAATGATGTAGTTGAAAATATAGAAGGAGAAATAATTGAAAAACTCCGTGCAGAAAAGCTTGAAAAGGCTCTAGATTCCTTGGATGTTTTGCTAATAGATCCGCTTATAAATGGAGTTAAGATTTTATTTGAGAAAAATCGTTATGAGGACCTCAAAATAGTTAGAAATTCAATTCAGAAAAGAAGACCAACTAATTCAACAGGTAAAATGGTACTAGCTTTCTTAAAAATTATAACAGGAGATGCTGATTGGGATGATGAGCAATCTGATATAATTTGGAATGAGATTGAATCAGTAAATATGCCTGAAAAGAGTAATGAAAACTTAATGAACTATTATAGTATTTATGCAATTGTAGCATCGTATATACAAAATAAAAGCAGATTAACGATTGCTCAGGAAATCACTGATAAATATATTGGCGAACATAAGTATAAGAAGACAGAATACTTTTTGCTGTATTTCAATGCTGTTACTTATTTGGGAAAATGGCTTAAATCTAAAAGCAAGAAAACAGAAATAAATGAATCGGTGAATGACCTTATGAGTATAGTGGTTAATTTGTATTGCAAGAGTTGGAATCCAAGTGAAATAGATTTCAAAACCTTTGATCTCCGAGGATATATTTTAAAGGCATATGCAATTCTTTCAGAAGACGAAAATACCCAATTTCAAGACGCTATTAGAAATTCTTTTGAAAAAGTCTTTGAGTATAATCCTGTGAATCAATTATTAGATCCTGGAATGTTATATTACAGACATAATCCTGAAAGAATGCAACTATGGATTGATGAATGGCTAGATGATAATGGGAAAGTATGGTCAGAATATATTGGAGATAGGAACAGTATAATAAAAAAATTCATAGAAATGAAAGAAAAATATGATCAAAATAATGAACTTTATCTTCGAAGTGCTGTGGAAAGGGTTAAATGGTCTGTTATCGGATTTGCTTCACATAAGGAATACTGTGTGGATTATTTATTAAACTGGTATAACAATATTATTGATAGATTTCCTAAGTATATTTCCAAGTATGCCGAGGTTGTTAAAGATATTTCCGATAAAGTTGAAGTTCTTGGAGATAATAGGTTTGAATACAAACTAAACAGTAGAATCTATTCTGATTGGGGGAGTGAAGGATCTATTCGGATTAAAAGTATTCTGAAGAATAGAGCATTATTAAATCAGTGCCTTGCTTGCCCATCATATATAATCGACATGTTGGTTGGATACCTCAAAGAGAGTGAGTGTGATGAAAAACAACTCCTTACAATTTGGGCGATAGGAATAGGGCTACTCGATTGGCGAAACGAGGACGATCATTATGCGATTTCTCAGCTACAAAGATCAATTGAAACCTGTGCAGGAAAGAATGGACTTAGTAATATTAAAAAAGAAATGTTAAAACTTGGTCCTGCCTATATTGATTTGTCTACAAATCCTATGAAGGATATTATTTCTGACAAGTGGTGCGGTAAAGAAAAAAATTCTAAAGATTTGGATAATGCAAATGAAATATTGACATCATATTTAACTAACAGTAAAGATTCTCATCAAAAATATGAAGTAGCAAAAGCGTTAAAAAAACTTCATTCTGGGAGTAGATTGAATGAATCTCTAAAGAGGCAAATATTTTCTACTGAGTTGAGTAAAATCAATTATGGAATTAATCATAATAGTATACTTGAATTTATGTTTGAGGTTGCTAATGATAGTGATATCGACGATTATATAAGACAATATATTGGTACAGCAATAGATAATGATAGATTTTATCCAACTCAAGTTTTACCTGTTGTTATTGGATGGGGCCTTAAGAATAAGGCAGAGGATTATAATATTGAATGCTTAGAACAATTAATTAAGATGTTCAGATGTTGGATTACGGCGTCAAATCACATTAAAGAACCTGACTTGGAAGAGGTATATGATTATTCTCAGTACGTTAATTTTGAAACAGAAGATATGTTCGGTAACTTGATGAAAATCCTATTGCTAATAGTTAAATCTGATGATGCTGATAGAGCGAGAGTATCTGTTGGAGGAATAGCGGCTTTCTTGCGAGTAAATATTAGTTATATTTCTATAATAGAGAAATACTGGAATACTTTACATTATCGTGCAAAAGAATGGATTCTAATGGTATATGAGTTCATATATGAACTATGTCCTGAATACCGAGAAATGATTTATGAATTTTTAGTTCTTCATTCGAAAGATGATGATTTTAATGCCGCAATTTATGCAAAATTACTTTGCGAAAATATTAATCCTGAATATTCATTAGATTATTGTGTAGAAAAGAAAGACTACTTTTCTTCAATCCCTTTAAATGGGGAACAAACATTAATACACACACTTAGAAATGGTCCTTATATTAATGGAAATGAGTGTGTATTGGAGCAAAAGTCTCTAATAGAAGAGCGACTATGTATTGATTTAATGGATGTCGAAAGACGTACAGCTGACTATTCGGAGAAAATAGCGGGTTATCCCACTTTAATCCCACTTTTCAGATTAAGAACCAGAGGGACTAAAGTTGTATGCGATAAAGTAAATTTAGCTTTTTTACGTGTCTTATACAAGGATTGGTACTATGGAAGGTGGAATGGTATAGAGGCCGAGTTGGCGAGATTTCTTCTTTCTGCTTCTGAACCACTTACAATGCTATTGTCTCCTTATAGATGGAAATGGAATGATGGGAAAATATTCAACAATCCAAAGGACATAATTTCATTATCTGAAAAAGAAAAAAATTCCAGTATAGATGTATTATTTAATACAGGAATTAATTCTGATGAAATCGTACTAGCAGGTACGATTGCAGACTATTCAGATAATCAGCAACTCTTTGGATATACTTTGAGTTATTTAGATGTCCCAGAAATGAATGAGCAACATGCGCTCCAAGTATTTGAAAGAAATGCACGCTTATTTCTTAAGAAGAGAGAAGATTATACTGAATATATAAGTATAAATGTAACAATGCATCATAACGGAATAGAGAGTTTTAAACAAAGTAATATTATGTGCGGATTTAGTAAATCTATACTTTTAGCATTAGGTTGGGAAATAAAATTTGGTCCGGATGGATTGGAAATTGTTAATTCAAATAATCAAATAGTAGGAAGATTAGAATGCTTTTATGGATTTAGAACAGATATAGGAAATAGATGCAGAGAAAATCAACCGTATTTACAGAGATGGATTGTTAATAAAAATATTTGGAAGAGAGCGTTTGAACAATCTGGATGTCAATTTCAAGTGAAAACATCAACAGGATCTTTGATAATGGACTTTTAAGAAAAATAGAGCTAGTAAAATTATTATAAATATAAAATTTATATATTAATTAAAGGGACTCGAGTTTAACTTATTTAAATATAGGCAACTCTTAAAAAGGATGTAAATAGATACTTTAACTTTCAAGATGTTATAGTATAGTTCACTTTACAGTTAATACTAAATAAAAAATAATTCAAAGGAATTTAATAAAAGGTGGGGAAAGTATGGAAGAATATACTAGATCAGCAATTGCTTATATAGTGGGAAGAAGAATTTCAAGAAAAAATTCTAGCTCTGTTTTTGATTACTCTAAGAATTCTTATAAAAATATAAGTGGAGAAGTTGGTGCCAATAGAATCAACGTATATGACTACGACAAACAATGCTATGTTTCAGGAAATTCTAGAGCTTCTTTTACAGAATACAGTTTGTATCATTATGGAGACTCTACCCATATAACTTTAAAAATTGAAGGAGATAGCTTCAGTGGGTATGATTTTAAAACAAGTAATTTTTTTAATGGAAAAGTTAAATCGGGCTGTATTACTTTATTTGACTATGAGACCTCTAAATACTACAATTATAGCATTTAATAACTATTAAAGTTGATATACTACTTGTAAGCCTAGAAGATTAACTCTTACTTTAGTTTTATATGATTTATATGGAGCTGAATTAAGTAAAAAAATTTTAAAACCTTAAAGATTATCCAAGATAGTTTGTATATGAAAATCCGCATTTTTGTTTTAAATTTTCGGCCTAATAGTATGACTGTAATAGAAAAGTGATCTTTAGAATATCCATTATATTAAAATAATAATTTCATCAAAATAATACTAAATGAGACTTTAGCCCGTTTAATGAAAGTTAAATAGTTTACTATAATATTGAATATATTAGGTAGAACACTGCATGGGATTTAAGAAGAATTTTTGAAAAGTAAAACTTAGTGAAAAATGAAGTTATAATTTATGGAGGTAATGACATGCATCCAAATTTTTGGATAATTATACTATTAGTATTTGTTGCAATCATTTCTGCGAAGAGTTCCAATGAGAAAAAAGCAGATAATTTCTAGTTCGCATTAGAGAATGTTTGTTTATAGAAATCTTTGAAACTGTTTTATGAATATTTAATCGGCTAATTAAGAAAAGCTTTGCAGAATTGAACTGCTTAGTCAGAAGACGATTATATATATTCAATAGATCTGGTTTTTTGAGTTCTGTAAAAGTATAGATTACTGAATTTATAACAAATATCATAAATTAAAAGACGCCTTCTAAATCAACCCAACTTTCAATCATGGGAGAGTATAGAAGGCGTCTTTTAATTTATGTAAAACTTCGATTTTACCTTAGTCTAAAACGTTTAGGTCCAAATAAATACACGACAATTATACCTAAAACAACATACAAGACTACAAATATGAAAAAGCCGAATACTAGTTCTTGAGTATAAGAAGATAATCTAACCATACTAAAATACAAAGCATAGAGTACAAAGTTGAGAACCCCACTATAGATAGGGTTTTTCACCTTCATTTGATTGGTAAAGGGTTGAAACATATAATAAGCAAACAAAAAATGAAAAGTCATAAAGACATAGCCACTGATTAAACTGATAACCATCACTAAAACACTTTGACTATCGAATAGCTCCCAATGATAGTAGGTCAATAATAAGCCAATCAGAGCGACAATAAAGGGTAGGCTATTGTACTTAAGCAACTTCTTAATTCTAAAAATAACAGAAGTGGTTATATTGTTTTTGGCTCGATAAAAATGAAACCTTAACAGTTTACGATCCATATAGTAAAAGGTCGTTTTAGTAAAAAATTCACCTAAATACATTTTTCTAGCAATTAATAATAATACTAAGGGAATAAATTGTGAGAGCCCTTTGACATCGGCAGGAGAGATGGGAACAAAATACTTTAGGACATTAAGAATAACAAGAGTGATGCCAATGAAGGCTAATCGAATCAGGATTTTCTTTTTAAAGACTGAACCAATTCGGTCATAAAAAATCTTATTAATATAGATAATTCCTTGATCATTGGAATAATCAGTCTTTCCTATTCGGATATCTTTATCTTCCACTTTGGCGGACTGGCTATCTAGCTCATCAATGAATTGTTGAGACTCAAGCAAATCGCTGATACTTAAAGACTTCAAAACAAATTGCTCCAGATAAGTAGTTTTCAAAGTGAAAATAATGGTTAAAACGAGCATTAAAAGACCAGGGGCTAAAAAATTGACTGAGAAAAAGAAGGCATAGTTAACTCCTAAATTGATAAAAGTACCAACTATTGCCAAAAGTAATCCTATTACAAAAGTGAAAAAAACAAGGATATTAGCAATTTTTTTACCAAGCGTATAATTGTTTCGACACAAGTAGAGGAAGATGCTTCTGATAAATAATCTCAACCCAATCGAAAAAACAACAAATGAAAAAGCTTCAACTAAAGAAATCTTGAAAACAGAAGAAAAGATAACCATGCCTATACTAAATCCAAGAATTTTAGGGCCAAATTTCAAAAGATCATTGGCTAAAGAGTAAGTTCGAGGATTCACTCTAAAAATTTTGATATACATATATTTATCTTCAGCGTTCTCAAAGGCGCTATAAACTTCACTTGCTACTGCCATCATTAGCATCACAACCGATAGATAAAAGGGCCCATATTTCAAAAACCTAAACTCTTCTGATTCGACATAACTAGGAAGCGCATAACCGACTATCGCGATAAAAACTATATTTGTTAAAATAGGTTTTATCATTTGGAAGAACACAGAAAGGGGAGTTCCCCATTTAAGTAAGAATTTAGAGTGATATAACTTATTCGAAAAAATTTTTCCAACCAGAGGGATTCTACGCAAGTTATAGATAGTCCCATTGTAAAAACTAATCAGTTGGTATTGAATTAAAAAGGTCAATATTTTATTCACCGCTCTTGTCCTCCCTTAAAAGTTCGACAATTTTGGATTCAAAATCTTCATCGTTTTTTAAGTGTTCAAAGGGGATGCATCTTCCGTCATTTAAGATGACAATTTCATCACATAAGTCTTTAGCAAGTTCAAGAATATGTGTCGACAGAATCAAAATATGGTCTTTTTTTAATTCTTTTAATATTTTCTTTATCTCGGCCGCCATGACAACATCGATGGAAGTCAGCGGTTCATCTAAAAGAATTATTTTTTGTTTGCCAATGATAATTGAAAGTAAAGAGAGTTTCGACTTCATCCCATGAGAATAGTCTTTAATTAACCGATGTCTGTCTTCTTGGGAAAAAGCCATTAAATCCAGGTAATGATCGGGCGCTTGACCTTGCCCGTTTAAATCATTAAAGAATTTGACATACTCATAGCCAGTTAAGAAATCGGGTAAAAAATTTTCCGAGAATAGCATGCCGACTTGCTCATAGTTGATATCAGAAAGCTTGCCATTCTCTTCAAGGGAATACTTCCCACCACTTTTTTCTAATTCTCCATAAATAATATTGAAAAGGGTCGTTTTACCTGCTCCGTTTTTCCCTAAAAGGCCATAAATTTTACCCGCTTCAAATTCGAAGTTCACGTCTTTTAAGACTTTTACTTCTTTAAAATCTTTTTTTAAGTGCTCAATAATTAATTTCATCTGATTGACTCCTATGCATTATTTGTTTGGGTTGCCCATTTAAGTAAAACTTAAGATAATAAAATATTATCAAATATATCAATCATCAACAAATATAAATCCACTGACAATGAAGCAGATAAGTATTAATGTTAGGAAAACAACTCTAGTGTTAAGAAGGATACCTTTATTAGAAAATAAACCCCTGAAGTCAACTCTATCTAACTTCAGGGGCTTTTTATATTTACTTTTTAGCAAAATGTTTATGCGTCCGTTCAAGGTCGGGTCGGATGCCTTCAAAGAGCGTAATGGAGATGTATTCAATATATTTTTCCTTATCTTTTTTATCCTTGTTGTGTGTCCAATTCGTTAATAAGGAAGCAAAGGAATCAGTGTAAAAGTCAATTAAGAAATCCTTATAATCTTCAGGAATAACCATTTCTTTTGATAGATCATCGACGATTTTACGCATGTTTTCAATGAAGTTATTATAGAAAAATTTTTTCAACTCGTCTCTGCCTAAGGCATTGATGGCAGAACTCACCACATGTTCATTTTCTTCCACATAATTCATAGCAAAGCGCACGACTTCATCGTACTCGGTTAAATAGTCGTATTTTCGAACCGGCTCAATGGCCTCTTCTTCGAACATCCAATTAAGTAAATCATAGATATTGGTAAAGTGGTAATAAAAGGTTTTGCGGTTGACTCCACAGTCTTCGACAATTTCACGGATGGATATTTTATCTAGAGCTTTTTTGTTCATTAGCTTTTTTAGTGAAGTAGCGAGTGCTCTTTTAGTCATTTTAGTGGTAATGCGTTCTTTTTCCATAGAAACCTCCTTGGATATTTAAATTTAAATTGATGGTCAAATTTATTGAAATGTCCAATTATAGGTCAACTATCCTAATATTGGACATTGTCCGATTTTTATAACTCTAATATACTACTAAAAGTAGTCGTTTAACAGTCCCGTTTGACGACAATATTTTTATTTAAGGAGGAAGTATGGAAAAAGTATTTAGAAAGATCTTACAGCATGACAGACTTGTCTTGCTACTTTTTTTGTTTGCATCTGTTATAAGTCTTTTCAGTCTGCCTAGAGTAAAAGTGAACTACGATATGAATGATTACCTTCCTTCGAAAAGTCCCTCTACCCAAGCTTTATCAGTTATGGAGGAAGAATTTGAAGGGCGGGTCCCTAATGCACGTTTAATGTTAGAGGATTTAACGATTCCTCAAGCCCTTGAATTTAAGGATAAGATTAGTCAAATCGAGGGTGTGGATGAGGTTTTATGGTTAGATGACAGCATAAATATTACCGAACCACTAGCGCAATATGATCAAGAGCTGGTTGAAAGTTATTATAAGAATCAAAATGCCCTTTATTCAATAACGATTGATGAAAGCCAACGAATAGAAGCGGTAGATCGTTTGCGTAACCTAGTTGGGGATAAGGGGTATTTGGAAGGGACTGCCGTTAACACAGCGGTTGCAGCTGAATCGACGGTTGAAGAAATCGGTAAAATTGTTAAAGTGACGATTCCAGTCGTTTTAATCATTTTAATAATCACCACCAATCATTGGTTTGAACCTGTTATTTTACTTTTCACGATTGGAGAATCGATTCTTTTGAATGCTGGATCCAATCTACTATTTGGGACCATTTCCTTTGTAACCAGTGGTGCAGGTAACATTTTGCTACTAGCGGTATCGCTCGATTATTCGGTCTTTTTACTCCATCGTTTTGAAGAAAATCGTAAGCTTGGCATGGAAGCCAATGAGGCCATGGTCAAAGCCTTCATTCAATCACGCGGTTCGATTGCCTCCAGCGGTTTAACTACGGGGATTAGCTTTGCTGCTTTGACCCTGATGCAATTTAAAATTGGTCCTGATTTAGGGATAGCCCTAGCTAAGGGAATAATCATTAGTTTATTAACCGTCTTTATCTTGTTACCGATCTTAGTATTAAAAACCTACCGTCTATTGGAAAAAACCAAACACAAACCACTCTTACCAAGCTTTAGAAGATTAGGTAAATTTGTTACCAAAGTCATGCTGCCATTGGTGGCTGTTTTTTCTATTTTAGTTGTTCCTTCTTTTTTAGCACAAAAAGAAAATGACTACTACTACGGAGCAGAACATATCTTTGGACCAGAGACTAAATTAGGCCAAGATAGTCAACAGATTAAGGAGAGTTTTGGTCAATCCAACCGCATGGTTTTACTGGTGCCTAAAGGCAATCAAACTCATGAAATACAATTGAGTACACAACTGAAGGAAATTCCTGAGGTGAAAGATGTCATTTCCTATGTCGATAGGGTTGGAGCTGAAATTCCGATGGAATATTTAGATGAAGAAACCCTCAGTCTCTTAGAATCCAAAAACTATAGCCGGATGATTGTAACGGTTGATTCTGAATATGAAGGAGATACTTCTTTTAAACTGGTTGGAAACATTCGTCAAATCGCTGACGAATACTACCCAAATCAAGCCTATTTAGCGGGGGAAAGCGCCAGTACTTACGACTTAATGGATACCATTACGGATGATAATCTAAGCGTTAACTTATTATCAACGGCAGCGGTCTTTATCGTTTTAGCTATCAGTTTTAAATCAATCATTATCCCACTTATTTTAGTGCTTTCAATTGAAACGGCTGTTTGGATTAACTTGTCCATTCCTTATTTTAACAACCAAGTACTCTTTTATTTCTCTTACTTAATTGTAGGGGCCATCCAATTAGGAGCAACTGTCGACTATGCTATTTTAATGGCTCGCCGCTATTTAGAAAATCGTGAGAGCTTACAAAGGAAAGAAGCCATTGTTGAGACGGTCTCTAATGTGACTGTTTCAATCATGACCTCCGGTTCAGCTATTGTCTTAGTCGGCTCGCTGCTTGGCTATATAACTACTCACGGTATCTTAATGCAATTAGGCTCACTCTTAGCCAAGGGATCGATTTTCTCAATTTTGATTGTCTTTTTTGTTTTACCAGGACTACTTTATTTATTCGATAAACCGATTGAAAAGTTTAGCTTGGGGTTAAAATTTGCTAAGGAGGAGTATTAATTATGAAAGATAAAAGTATTCAAAAAATGATAAGTACTTTCATTATTGTCAGTTTTCTTTTTTCTAACATTTCGGTGACTTTGGCTAAGGAGGTGAATACAGCCAAGGAGGAAGTTGTCTATGGGATTTTAAACCAAGACGGCAGTGTTAACCAAGCCTATATTGTTAATATCTTTGATCAAGCAGGTAAAGTGACTGACTATGGTGACTATTGTAATGTGCGGAACATGACCTCAGAAGATAAATTAAGTTTAAAAGAAGGAAAAGTTGAATTTTCTAAAGGCAAGGAAAAGCTTTACTATGAAGGTGAATTAATTAATCAAGAACTTCCTTGGAATATTTCCTTGAAATACTTTATAGATGGCCAAGAGTATAGTGCCAAAGAAATAGCGGGACTATCAGGTGACCTAGAAATAAAACTATCTATCAGTGAGAACAAACAGATAGATCCCTTTTTCTATAACAACTATGGTCTTCAAGCGACATTGCTTTTAGATACGGAAAAAGTTTCAGATATCCAAGCAGAGCAAGCCACTATTGCCAATGTAGGTAAAAATAAGCAACTGACTTATACGATTTTACCTAAAAAAGGCGCAGACCTTTCCATTAAAGCCAAGGTAAAAGATTTTGAGATGCCAGCTGTAGAAATTAATGGCATCAATATTAATTTAGGCTTTGATGTCGACAATGATCAATTGCTAGATAAAATTGAAGAGCTGCAAACAGGTGTTAAAGATATTAATGAAGGGGCAGGCGATCTAAATAATGGGGCTGGACAATTAAAAGATGGCTCCGATCAATTAGCCGATGGATCTAAACGCTTAGAAAATGGAGCGGTTAAAATCAGTGGAGGCTTAAATTCACTGCAAAGTGGTATCGAGCAGCTGAACAATGGCTTATGGGAATTAAACAATCACTCAGAAGCCCTAATACAAGGGTCTAATCAATTTAAGACCCTAATCAATAAATCGAGCGAACAACTCTTAACTTTATCAGAAAAGGCTGAGGAGATGGATCGTTTATTACAAGCATCAAAAGAAATCCAAAGTGGTATCAATCAATTAAACAATTCCTTAGGTGAATTGAATCAAAGTATAAGCTATGAAGCCTACCAAGCTGTTTTAAGTCAAAATGGTCTAGCTCTTAACCAAATCCAAGCTGGAAATACTAATGGAATTAACGCTTTAGAAAGCCTCACTAATTCCTTAGCCAATCTTTCTGCTCAAATTAGGGCATCAGATCTTGAAAATAGAGAAGAATTGGCGGGTCAAGTGGATCAATTAGCTAATCAGACGCTTAACTCTGGTTTAGATAAAGTTTTTATGGGGAATAATGCGGTGATAGAGGCAACTGCAACCTACCTCAATCAACTTTCTGATGCTTCTTCTCAAGTTCAAGCGGGTAGCCAGGATTTAAATGATTCTTATGATCAGTTTCATTCAGCTATCGAAGAAATGTTAAGTGCTTCTGAAGAGTTGACGGCTCAACTACCAGACTTAACTGAGAATATTGATCAATTGGTTGATCAATACAATCAATTTGACCAAGGTATTAAAGAATATACTCAAGCAGTGGGTCAACTAGCTGCTGGACAACAAGAAGTGCTCAACGGAGCTAGGAAATTGTCTCAAGGTGTTATGGATTTACAACTAGGAAGTGCGACATTAAATGAGAATATGCAAAAGTTTAACAAGGCGACAAAAGATCTATATGATGGCACCCAGAAACTAAAAGATGGTTCAGATGAATTTAAGAATGAAACAGAAAATCTTGATCAAACAATTGAACAAGAGATTGATGACACTATATCAGAGATGACTGGTGATGCAAGTCAGCCGCTTTCATTTGCCTCAAGTAGAAATGGTAAAATTAAGTCCGTACAATTTGTCTTAAAAACTTCAGCGATTGAGATAGAAGAGGATGATAAAGAGGAAACGATTCAAGAAGAGCCACAGCCTTCTGCTTGGGATAAAGTAAAAGGCTTGTTTAAAGGAGAAGAAGATTAGTATTTTTATTGTTAAATGTAATTGAATCTGAATAATAATCAGCGACAATCACTATTTTGATTCAATTACGAAATATTTGGAAATACACAAATTTCCTAAATTAATAAAAAACGATTCAGCCAAAATAAGGGTTGAATCGTTTTTTTAAATAATAAGTCAGTTTATTTCTCTTTAGCATTTAAATCAATCGATCCCACTAAATAGGAGCGACAATCCGGATTGTCTGACAACTTCATGATCTCATTATGTTGGAAGGTCTCGTTAAAGTCATAGAGAAAATCATTATTTTTAGTTTTGTAAATATTTAAGCCGTATAAGAGAAAGAAGGGATTTGGTTGCAAGCTTTCGCCTTTAACCATCATTGAGAATAAGATTAAATGGATAAATAAATAGGCTAATACAGACGGCCAAGTAAATGACTGAATGATGTAAACAGTCGTCACATTAGAAATCAGAAAAGAGACCGGCTGACCATTGATATCTGTAATATTTTCTTTAGTGAAATCTTCTTTATGATAATGATCTTGGCTTGCATAGGCTTTGGAGGCATACTGTTTTTTTAATTTTGAATAAAGCCATCTGCTTAAAAGTCCCAGCACCAGAAGGACAGCAAAAACAATGATGAGGATATGGAAATGATTGAGATTGTAGTGGTCGAAATTACTGTAAAGAATTTTCAAAGTAAAGAGAATAATCGACAAGGACATGGAACTGAGGTAATAAATAATTTGGTAGAGTCTTGGTAAGTCTTTTAACATAAGTTTCCTTTCTATCGAATAGCGTTTTGTCTATCTTTAGTAAACCATAAATAGCAGCTGAAATTGAGTGATATGCACTAAAGGTCCTTTATAAATTTTTAATCACTTCTAATTTTTTAAATCTAATTTGCTATAATAAGATAAGTGTTGATAGGAGGTGGCAAAATGCGAACAGTTCAGATAGTTTTAGCGGATGATGAAGCCATTCAAAGAAAAAACATGGCGCATATGCTTGAAACAGCTTGTCAAAAGCTTCAAATAAAACCCATTATTGCTTGTTATGAATCCGGCGAAGCTTTTTTATTTCATCTGGAAGATCATCATGAGTGGCAAATTGCTTTTTTAGATATTGAAATGGCTGAAATGACTGGGATGGAATTGGCGCACCAATTGAGAGAAAAGGCACCTTATTTAAAAATTATTTTTGCCACTGCCTATGCTGAATATGCAGTCGAAGGTTATCAAGTCGACGCTTTAGATTTCCTTTTGAAACCTATCAATCAGTCAGCTGTTGAACGTGTTCTTACAAAATTTCTTCAATTACAACCTAAATCA
The DNA here is from genome assembly GCF_024742075.1 of Facklamia sp. 7083-14-GEN3. Classification (GTDB taxonomy): domain Bacteria; phylum Bacillota; class Bacilli; order Lactobacillales; family Aerococcaceae; genus Facklamia. The sequence goes on from NZ_JANSGD010000003.1 coordinate 273,422, forward strand.
GAAAAGTTTGTGGTAGTTGAAGATCTTTTGGGAAAAAAGCATGCCTTCGAATTGGATGATCTGATTCTGGTAGAAGTTAATAAACGTCAGTTACGTTTAGTCTTAGCTAGTCAAGAGATTTTTATTTCAGGGCCCTTAGCTCATTTTAAAGAGGATTTAGACCAACATTTTGTAGCCCCTCACCGGTCGTATTTAATTAATTTGAATCATGTTGAAAGTATAGGGAAAGAAGAAGTTCTCCTCTCTTCTGGTGACAGAGTCCTCTTTCACGACGATCCGCAAAAACGATTCAAAAAGCGTTTATTAATCATTATAAAGGAAGTGCTTTTTATGATTAAAGGATTAGCGGTGGGATTGCTAATCGCATTACTAGTAATTTTTTACTACATTTACCTGTTGAGACGTGAATTAAAGTTCCATCAATTGCAACAAAAAGAACTGGATAATTATGCCTTAGAAGTTGAATCAGTGTATCGTCAAATGCGAGGCATTCGCCATGATTATCGCAACCATCTTCAAGTGGTGCAGGCTTATTTAAATGGTCAAGATTATCGTTCCTTAGATACCTATCTTCAAGAATTAACCAATGAAATGAACCAAGTGGATACGATCATACGAACAGGAAATACTTTGATAGACGCCTTAGTGAATACCAAGTTAAGTCGTGCTCAGTCGAGAGGGGTGGAAGTGCATGCTAGTGCCATAGCCCCTAGCAAACTAAGTGTTAATTCGACGGATTTGGCTGTCATCTTAGGGAATTTATTAAATAACGCCTTAGAAGCGACTGCTAATTCTAATAACCAAAAGGCGGCTTTTATCCGCCTGTATATAGCTCCCTTAAAAAACACCTTTTATATTAGTCTGCAAAACTCTATGGATCAAAAGCCAAGACAAGGCTTCCTCTCTTTAAAAGGGGCTAATCGTCAAGGATATGGACTGAAACGAATAGATGAAGCGGTGAATAAGAATCAAGTGATCGTTAACAGACAGTGGGAAGAAGGCGTTTTTGCTACGGAAGTGACCTTACCTTTAAAAAATTAACCGCTCGTGTCAAAATATAAACCATTGATGCACTTTCTGTTTAGAAAGTGTTTTTTACTTTTATAATGAAGTCAAGAAAAGGAGAGGTGATTGCATTGGAAGACCGCATCAATACTTTAAAATTTTTAGTTAACCGTTTGTGGCAATTTGATAAGAGGTTTTTCTTTTACTATTTTTTGGATATTGTTTTGAAAATTTTTACGCCACTTTATCAACTGTTTGTGTCTGTCCACTTGATTTCTTTATTGATGAAAGAGACTAGTCTCTTATTGTTTTCAAAGCAAGTATTCATCTTAATTGTCGGACTAATATTCTTGGAAAGTTTGAAGACAGTTTTGATGACCACCTTAGAAAAACATAATGATATTTTTAGAATAAATGTTATCAATGATGTTCTTATCCAAAGAATTAATCTGGATTATCCTTTACTCATTGGATCAGACGCTGCCAGTCTCTATGATAACGCCTCAAACGCTTTAGGGAATAAGGAGGAAGCGCTAATCGGTATTCTTTCTAATTTTGCTGAAGTGATGATTGCCTTACTCTCGGTTTTAATCTATGCAAATGTTTTAAGTCAACTATCAGTTATATTTATTTTATTATTGATTCTCATGGTTGGAGGACTATTAGTCATTAAGCATTTTCAAAATAAATTATTGCAGAAAAATCGGCCACTACACGCCATCAACAGTACAAAATTTAATTACTTGAATTACACCATGGGGGATCAGCGTGTGGCTAAGGATGTCCGTCTTTATTCCATGAGCACTTGGTTTAAAGATATTTTTGATCAACTTTGGTTAGAGTATGAAACGATTGTGCGCCCTGAAAATCAATGGAAAAGGATTGAAGGATTCTTTGTTGTACTTATGTTAGTCATTATGATGGGAGTTGCATACCAACAAAGTGTCGTAGAAATTAGAGCAAATCAAATGGAACCACAAAACTTTTTGATTTATGCAACCATGGTGACTATGATGGCGTCCAATATAACAACCTTCATTAATACAAGTGCAAATTTCTTTTTGCAGAATGAAAAACTTATTTCACTCTATCGATATTTCAATCAAAAGCCAGTATTTAACCATCAAAACAAAGAAGCAATCCCTCAAAAAATTGAAACCATTGAATTTCGAAATGTTACCTACACTTATCCCAACGCGGATAAACCAACAATTAATCAATTTAATTTAAGAATTAAGAAAAATGAAAAGTTGGCTATCGTCGGTGAAAATGGCGCAGGAAAAACTACCCTCATTAAACTACTGTTAGGGTTATTAAAGCCAGATCAAGGTGAGATATTAATTAACGGAATTAATACGAGAGAATTTAAAATTGAAGATTATTACCGTCTATTTGCTCCTGTTTTTCAAGATAATTATCTCTTTACTTTTACGGTTAAAGATACCATTCTTCAAGGATATGCTTTTGATTTAAAGCGCTACAAGCATGTGTTAGACCAAAGTGGGCTTAAAAAAGTAATCGATCAGCTTCCCCAAGGAGATCAAACTTCTATTGTACGGGAAGTAGACAATCAGGGTGTTCACCTTTCTGGCGGTCAATTGCAAAAACTTAAATTAGCACAAGCCTTGTATAAGAATGCTCCTGTCCTAGTGTTAGATGAACCGACCGCTGCCCTAGATCCTATTAGTGAGAGTGAAGTCTATCAAAATTATTTAAAATTTTCTAAAGACAAAATTGCTTTATTTATTTCTCACCGCCTAGCTTCAACTCAATTTTGTGACCGTATTATCTACCTAGGTAAGGGGCAAGTAGTAGAAGAAGGAAGTCATGTGGATTTAATGAAAAAAGAAGGTGCCTATTATCAAATGTTTGCAACCCAAGCATATTATTACCGAGAGCATCTTGACGAAGAAAGAAAATCGGAGGAAATGATTGAACAGGGAGGACTGATTTAATGACAAAGCGTGAACTATTCACTAGAACCCTTAAAGATGTGTGGTCATATGGCAAACAAGGGATTGTCTATCAATTTTTAATCAGTATTTTTGTCAGTTCTATCACTTTTTTAAACTTTATCTATATGTCTAAAATATTGACACAATTAACAGAAAAGCATTTTGATTACGTCTATCAGCTAATCATTCAATACCTTATTTTCTTTTTAGTTTTGAATAGTTTAGTCCACTGGCTGAAGCCGATTGCGGAGAAAAAGCATCAAGCAGTTCTTCGTAAAATTACTGCTTTACCAAACGAAAAATTATTGGTCATGAATTTCCATTATGCGGATGAAGCGACTATTAAAGAAAAAATTCACCAAATAAATCGTGATCAATTACAAAACGAATCTAGTTTCAAATCGATTTATTATTATTCCTATCAATTAGTGGAAGCATTGGTAAAAATAGTATTTTCATTCATTTTATTAGCGCCTTTATGGCAACTAAATAAAACTTACCCTCTCAATTGGCTACATCCTTATAGTTTAAATCTCATGCTGATCATTCTGATCATTATTGTAATCCTATTACAAACAATCTGGTCTCAAAAAGTGATGCAAGGAATGGATAAATTATCCGGCTGGCTCATTAAAGTTAATAATACATTCAATTATTTATTTGTTAATTTGAGTGAGGTGGAAGCAGGAAAAGAACTGAGACTTTATCATGTACAAGACGAAATTAAAAGACACACGCAAAAGTTTGTCGATGAATTTTCTAAGTTTTCAGATGTATATTATGGAGGCTTCAATAAAGTTCGCTTAATCAATAATATGGGTTCACAAATTGTTACGGGGTCGATTTATTTCTTAGTTGGAGTTCGTGTTATTGTAGGTGATTTAGCTGTTGGATCAGTCGTACAGATGATTGGGGGTATTAATCAATTAATGACTTCCTTAATTGAGGCGATGTCTTTCTTAAATATCTTTGCGCAAACAGACCCAATGGAACGATATTACGAGTTAATGGATTTACCGGATGAAGAAGCTAAAGGATCTATCCCCATCGAAAAAAGACTGGATAATGATTACCAGTTGTCGGTAAAAAATTTGTCCTTTACCTTCCCAGGGTCAGAACATCCGACTATACACGCTATTACTGAAAACTTTGAAGTGGGAAAACACTATGCTATTGTGGGAGAGAACGGTTCGGGAAAAACAACGTTTATTAAAGTGTTAATGCGTCTTTTTGAACCTGCGCAAGGAAAAGTCATGTTAAATAAAATTGATGCCGATAAATACTCTTTAAAAGAATATTATCAATTGTTTTCTGTGGTTTTCCAAGATTTCAGATTGTTAGGACTATCCATGGCAGAAAACATTGCTGTTCGTCCTGACTATGCCCCTCAACAAGTCAAACAGGCTTTGGATGAAATAGGACTCGATTCATTTGTAGACTCCTTAACTCAAGGAATCGGTACTTATTTAGGAACAGAATATGATCCAGAAGGAGTCAATGTTTCTGGCGGGCAAGCTCAAAAAATTGCCATGGCACGCGCAATTTATAAAGACGCCCCTGTTTTTATTTTGGATGAGCCGACAGCGGCATTGGACCCTGTAGCAGAATTTGAAATTTATCAAAAATTTTCACAAATTGTTAAAGATAAAACGGCCTTCTATATTTCGCATCGTTTATCTTCTTGTCGTTTTTGTGATGAGATTCTGGTCTTCGATCAAGGAAGAATTGTACAAAGAGGCACTCATGAAACCTTGGTTAATCAAGAAGGAAAGTATAAAGACTTGTGGCAAGATCAAGCTCAATATTACCAGTAAAAAAAGGACATCTCTCTTAATGTACTGAACCCCTAAATCCGGACTCGGATAGAGGGGTTCTTTTTAGCTTGTTTCATGCTAAATTTGAAATTATTTACTTAAATGTGATTTAAAATTATGCGCAAGCTTATTAACTCTCTATGTAAAAACTAAAATTAAACTAACTATTTCAAGCCTATTTTAACGGTAATGAAAGGGTTTAAACGGAATCTCTATAATTTTAATGTTAGGTTACGATAATGCAAAACTTTTGAAGTGAAGTCAAATTACCTTTAACATTAAAGAGTAAGGAGTGATAAATTGAAAAGATTTACTAAGCCTTTTATCAAAAAATGGCTCTTTTTAAGCACAATGATAGTAAGTATCGTATTAAGTGGTTTTGGAGTGAAAGCCCAAGAGGAGCAAGCAACTGATCAACCTACTTATTCCATCATTACCTCGTCCGATTACGCTCCCTTTGAGTTTACAGATGATGATGGTAATCTAAAAGGAATTGATATTGAGATTCTTGAAGCGATTGCCCAAGAAGCCAATTTTAAAATTGATTACAAGATTATGCCTTTCTCATCAGGATTACAAGCTTTAGAAAGTAACCAAGCTGATGGGATGATTGCTGCTATGGGAATCACTGATGAAAGGGAAGAATCCTTTGATTTTTCAGACCCCTATTTTGAAGTGGGCTCTATGTTCGCTGTTAAAAAAGGCTCAGAGATTGACTCATTAGAAGGCCTAAAGGGTAAAAATGTAGCTACTAAAATTGGGTCACAAGGCGCAGATATTGCTAAACGTCTGCAAGACCAATATGGCTACACCATTACAACTTTTGAAGACTCGGTGAATATGTATCAAAACGTTATCACGGGTAACAGTCAAGCTGTGATTGAAGATTATCCTGTAATGGCCTATGCTGCCAAAACAGGGACGGTTGACTTAGAATTAATCGGTGAAGAAATTGACAAGATGCCTTTAGGTTTTGCCGTTAATAAAGGCAACAACCAAGAATTGTTGAATAAGTTTAATGAAGGATTGGCTAAATTGAAAGACTCCGGCCAATACCAAACCATTGTCGATCAATATGTCGGTGATCAAGTGGAAGCAAAAGATACTTCTTTTATTGGTCAATTCGTCGCTAACTTTCCAGCTTTAATGAGCGGTCTAGGAAAAACTATTTTAGTGACCTTTATTTCATTAATTATCGCCTTTGTTTTAGGGATTCTTTTAGGACTTTTTTCAACTTCAACCAGCGTTATCTTAAATGGTATATCCAGTCTTTATATTGATATTATGCGCGGCTTACCTTTACTGGTCTTGGCATTCTTTATTTACTTTGGTTTGCCACAAATGACGGGGGTTAAGTTCACTACCATGATGGCGGGTGTGTTAACTCTTGGACTAAATGCTGCTGCCTATATAGCGGAAATTGTCAGAGGAGGCATTCAATCGATTGCCAAAGGACAAATGGAAGCGGGCAGGTCTTTAGGACTGACACGTAAAACTACCCTGCGTAAAATCATTTTACCGCAAGCTTTAAAGATTATGATCCCATCTTTTGTTAACCAGTTTATTATTACCTTAAAAGATACTTCTGTATTATCAGTTATTGGATTAGTCGAGTTAACACAAACCGGACGTATTATTATCGCAAGAACATATCAATCAGGATCCATGTGGTTAATTGTCGGAACCATTTATGTAGTGATTATTACGATTTTAAGTAAGTTATCCAACCGATTGGAGAAGGAGTTGAAAGTTTAATGTCTATCATTGAAGTAAAAGATTTACAGAAATCATTTGGTAAACACCAAGTTTTAAAATCGATTGATATGGATGTCAAAAAAGGAGAAGTCGTTTGTATTATTGGTCCGTCCGGATCAGGTAAATCGACTTTATTGCGGTGCTTAAACCGCCTGGAAAAAATTAACGGGGGTTCGGTCGTAATAGATGGAGTGGATATTACCTCAGCCGATAGTGATATCAATAAGGCGCGCGAGCGAATTGGCATGGTGTTTCAACACTTTAATCTATTTCCACATCTGTCCATTCGTGAAAATATCACTTTAGCGCCAGTAGAATTAGGTAAGATGACTCAAGAAGAAGCCGACCAAGAAGCAGAAAGGTTATTAGAGATAGTCGGCATGTCTGAGAAAGCAGATGCTTATCCTAATTCATTATCTGGCGGACAGAAACAACGAATTGCTATTGCAAGAGCCTTAGCAATGAAGCCAAATGTGATGCTCTTTGATGAGCCTACTTCCGCTTTGGACCCTGAGATGGTCGGCGATGTACTAGAAGTTATGCAAAACCTTGCCAATGAGGGCATGACAATGGTGGTTGTCACACACGAGATGGGCTTTGCTCGCGAAGTGTCTGATCGAGTGATTTTCATGGAAGAAGGCTATGTAATTGAAGATGCCGATCCTGATCAAATCTTTAATCATCCTCAAGAAGCAAGAACCAAAGAGTTCTTGGATAAGGTGCTATAAAAGTATTGAAACTCAGTCTGCTATCAGGCTGAGTTTCTTTAATTAAAGAGTTTGTAGATATGTATTCAAGTCATGATTTTGATACTATTTTATTAAGAGGGAAAAGCATGAAAAACTTAGATCAAATCCATCAAAAAATTATGTCAGCCCCAATGAATGCGACCTATAGTAAGAAAGGAATACAGCGTCTGTATAAGGCGCCACCGCAAGCACGATTAGTCATTGTTGGTCAAGCGCCAGGCCGTAAAGCTGAAGCTAGTCAAATGGTTTGGGATGATCCAAGTGGTAATCGCTTAAGAGACTGGATGGGGCTCAGCCGCGATAAATTTTATCAAACAGACCGTATTGCCCACTTACCAATGGATTTTTATTATCCTGGCAAGGCCAAATCAGGTGATCAAGCACCTCGAAAAGGCTTCGCTCAAAAATGGTACCCACCTTTACTTAAATTTATGCCTCAGATTGAATGTATAGTAGTGGTTGGCTCTTATGCGCAAGCTTACTATTTAAAAGATCAAGCTAAAAAGAATCTAACAGAAACAGTAAAAAATTTCTGCCAATATTTACCAGACTATTTTCCACTTGTCCATCCCTCTCCTCTGAATAGTCGTTGGCTTAAGAAAAATTTATGGTTTGAAAATGAAGTGGTTCCTCAATTTCGTCAGCTTGTCCAAAATTATCTGTAGTAAGTGCTTAGAACTTAGTCAATAGATTATTAAATCGCTTAACTCAGTAGTTATGAAAATAATTTAAGAGCTTGCCCCACCAACATAACTATTCAGCTTTTGCTTATATATAAAGGTTCGAATATAATAAAATTAAGAAATTTAAAATTTAACAAGGAGAAGCAGTATGCATATCAGAATAAAACGGAATGAAAAATTTGTCGGTTCTTTATGGCCTTTGTTTATTTATCAAGATGGCAAAGCCATAGGAAAAATTGCGAGTGGAGAAACCAAGCTATTTGAAGTGCAAGAAGGATCTACTTTGATTGTTAAATTAGGCAATCAGCTAGGAAGCATAAGAAGTAATCCGATTGAGGTTGAAGAGGGCGATTATTTAGAAGTTAGCGATAAACCTTGGCTAGAATTCATACAATTCATATTGTTTATTAGTATCCCCTTCTCAAAGCTTATTCCTGGAAGGAAACTTTCTTTATTAGCATTATTCCTGATAGCGATTGCTTATCTTGCGACTCGGTTTTTAATAGAGAATTATACGCTTGAAAAAAAGAATTAGACTTTATCATGAACAAATCTTAAAAGTATTTAAATTAACTGTGCTATAATTTATTTTATAGAGGAGGGAATTTATGCAAGTTAAAATTAAACGCAATGCTTATTCAATGGGTAGATTGTTACCCCTTACTATTTATCAAGATGGAAAACCGATTGGTAAAATTAATACCGAAGAGACCCTGTTCTTTGATGCCGTTGAAGGATCAACCTTAGTTGCTAAACAACTGGGTGTCAGAAGTAATGCTGTAGAAGTCAAAGAGGGGGACTATTTAGAAATTTCAGGCAAACCTTGGCTAGGAGCTTTGCAAGCTATCGCTCTAATCACTTTACTTTTTGTGCCATCAATTTCTGATAGTACTTTAAGGACAACTAGTTACTTCATACTGCCGATTATTTATTTTTCTTCCCTATTTTTAGTAGAAAATTTTAAGCTAGAAAAAAAGAATTAAAAATATAAAAAATATCTTGTAATTTTTGCATTAATTGCTACAATTAATTCGATTTACTAAGAAGTCTCACTTCGACCTAATCACTAAGACCTTTACCCATTCATTAAATGGCCATACGGACAGCCAGGGTAACCGCTGACTTAGCGATAAATTTATCGTGTTGTTACAGTCTCTATAGAGAGATGTATGTTTCTATGAGGAAACTCATAAACATAAGTTCATGAACTTGTCATGAATGATCAACATGAGCAGTAAACGTAGTTAGTTACTGTTTGGGCTCGAACAAAGACTCCTTTTTCAACTAGGTATTTGTTTGTTGATCATCTGACACCCGCAAAGGTGTCTTTTTTTGTTGCCTGTCGCTTGCCTTTAAACAAATATTTAGGAGGAAAAGAAATGAAATTATTCAAAAAATTAAGCCACTTAGGATTAGCTCTATCCTTATTACCTCTACCTTTTGTAGCGGCCGAAGAAGGTAACCCCCTGCAAAAAGCTGAGGAAAGTTATCTAGCTGAGGTCGATCCTGACTATGGTTATCAAGTTGCTAACAAGCTTGCTGAATTCAAATCCAATGATAAGCTGGGTTATCGGATGGCAGGTTCTCAAGCAGAGCATCAAGCTGGAGAATATTTGGCTGAAGAAATGGAAAAAATTGGTCTGACTCAAGTGGCCTCTGAGGCTTTTACTGTCGATGCATGGACCTTTGAAAAAGCTGAGATGAATTTTGCAGATGTTGAAGGACGAGAAGTAACCGCTGTTATGGCTGGTTATCAAGTGAATTTTGACACTGATGGACCAAAGGATTTTGCTATTACCTATCTTAATAAAGGGACAGCGGCAGATTATACCGATGTCGAGGTGGAAGGCAAATTAATTTTAGTAGATATTAATCAGATGGAAGAGTGGTGGGTGAATTATCCTGCTTATGAAGCCAAACTACAGGGTGCGGCTGGCGTAATTGTGATCCAAGAAGCTGGTTTTGGGGAGGTTTCTGATGAATCTCTAAATGCCAATGATATATGTGGCCCAGCAGATGCCCCTATTCTATCAATTAGTAAGAAAGATGGTGAATTATTAAAAGCAGCCTTAGCAGCCAACAATAATGAAATCAATGTTTCATTAGATGTTAAATCAACCGTTGAAATGGATGGGCAAGCTTATAATATTTCCGGTAGGATTGAAGGAAAAGATAAAGAGGCTTATATTCTTTATTCCGCCCACTATGATGCCTATTTTGATGGTTTCCAAGATGATTCAGCTGCCATTGGCTTACTATTAGGCATTGCTAAAGCTATGGTCGATTCTGGTTATCAGCCAGAAAAAACCATTATCTTCAATGCTTTAGCAGCGGAAGAATGGGGCGTATCGAATTCACGCTATGACTGGTCGACAGGCGCCTACAATCAAATCTTTAAGCTTCATCCGGAATGGCAAGGAAAAGCGGTTGCAGACATTAACTTTGAATTGCCAGCTATGGGGCATAATGCTTCTGATCAAATCGGATCGGTCTATGAAATGGAAGCCTTTATCCAAGATTTTGTTAAAGATAAAGAGTATCATACAGATTTATATCCAGAAGGCATTGAGGTTATCTCACCAAATACCACTTGGGCTGATGACTGGTCCTTTTCAATTGCAGGCGTTCCATCTATTCGTAACCGCTTTGAATCAGATTTCCGCAATACGCACTACCATACACAATTTGATAATAAAGAAACCTATAATGAGCAAGCTTTTGAACACCATCATAATCTATATGGTTTGCTAGGTATGGCTATCGACCATCAAGCTGTCTCTCCAATCGACTTGACTAAACCATTGAACCGATTAAAAGAGACCATTGATAGTGAACAATTTGAAGCAGCTAATATAGAATCGAATGAATTAATTGAAGCTGTTGATCAAGCGATAGCTCTAGCTGATAGCTTGAATGAAGCTGCTAAAGCAGTAAATGCTGATTACCTAGCAACATTCGAAGCGGGACAAAATGATCAAGCAGCTGAAATTTATGCTTCCTCTAGAGAGCTTAATGAACAAGTTCTTAAGGCTTATCGTTTGATGCAGGATACTTTTGTCCGTTTAACCTGGGAAGATGAGCAAAATTTTCCGCATGAATTGATTACTAATAATTTAACTGCTCTAAAAGCTTCTATTGCTTCTCTTGAATTAGGGCAGGGACAAGTTGCCTTGGATGAGAGTTTATATTTAGTCGATAATAATTGGTATGCCTATGATTTTTCTAAGGAAACTTATGATTATTTTACTGATTATGTTTTAAACCAAAGCGATGATCGTTTGATGTGGGGAGCAGGTCGGATTGTTAGCCATGTGGACCTTTTTGATACCATCAAATCAATTCAACAAAAAGTAATTAATGAAAATCCTGATTACGCTGATGAAATTGCTAGTTTACAAATTCAGGTTGATGAACAAGAAAAATTATTAAATAACTTGGTTGAAGAAGAAAAAGATAACTTACAACAATTACAAGAACTTTTAAAAGCAAGTAAATAAATTTATGGACTTTGAAAGGATTATCCTTTCAAAGTCCTTTTTAATCTTGAGAGGGTTGTTAAAAGTCCCTTTTTAAAAATGGAAAGATTGACAAGATATTTTCTGAACGTTCGGAATTTTAATTGTGTAAATTTAAGATTAAAGCAAAACAATTCTGAAAAAGAGGACTATAATTAACTCATTCTTAGCTTAGGAGGCAATTATGTCAGAAAACAAATGGACACGTGCAGCAATCTTGCAGGATATTAAGGAACAAAACGTTCAATTCATTCGCTTAATGTTCACTGATATTATGGGCAAAATAAAAAACGTAGAAATTCCTGTTTCACAAATAGAGAAAGCACTTGATGGTAATATGACTTTTGATGGTTCATCCATTGATGGCTTTGTTCGGATTGAAGAAAGTGATATGTATTTGGTGCCGGATTATGATTCTTGGTTAGTTTATAACTGGAAAGAAGGAAGCGGAAATGTTGCTTCTTTAATTTGTGATGTGGAGACAGCCAATCGTCAGCCTTTCTCAGGAGATCCTAGAACCAATCTTCAAAGGGTACTTGAAAAGATGCAAACCTTAGGTTTTAAATCTTTTAATTTAGGGCCAGAACCAGAATTTTATCTTTTTAAAAATGATGAAAATGGTAATCCAACAATGGAATTGAATGATAAGGGAGGCTATTTTGACTTAGCTCCGATAGATTCAGCCGAAAATACTCGTCGTGATATTGTATTAGAATTAGAAGACTTAGGCTTTGAGATTGAAGCCAGTCACCATGAATGCGGACCTGGCCAGCATGAAATTGATTGGAAATATTCCGATGCTTTAACAGCTTGTGATAATATCCAAATTTTCAAACTGATTGTTCGCTCTGTAGCTCATCGCCATAATATGCATGCTTCATTTATGCCTAAACCAGTTTATGGTCTGGCAGGTTCGGGTATGCACTTTAATCTGTCCTTGTTTACAGAAGATGGCAATGCTTTTTATGATCCAGAAGGGAAAGATGGACTGTCACAGAATGCTTACTATTTCATCGGAGGATTAATGAAATACGCTGCCGCTTATACTGCTATTGTAAATCCCACTGTTAATTCCTATAAGCGCTTAGTCAGTGGCTATGAAGCACCTGTTTACATTGCTTGGTCTGGACAAAACCGTTCGCCATTGATTCGTATTCCAGCTGCACGTGGCAATTCTACTCGCATCGAAGTAAGAAGTGTCGATCCTTCTGCTAATCCTTATTTAGCCTTAGCTTCATTATTGACAGCGGGTCTAAAAGGGATTGAGGAGAAAATTACGCCGCCGGCAGAAGTTCGTGAAAACATTTATGAAATGGACCAAGAAAAACGTACGCTTAAAGGAATTTATCAACTTCCAGCTATCTTAAAAGAAGCGGTTGACGCTCTTAAGACCAGTCCAGAAATAATGGAAAGTCTAGGTGAACATATTGCTAGCAACTTTATTCGAGAAAAAACATTGGAATATGAAGATTATTTAAAGAACGTTTCTCAATGGGAACTTGATCGTTACTTTGAGACCTATTAATTAAAGTTAGAGAAAATAAGGGCTAAGTATTCTTTATTGCTTAGTCCTTATTTTATTGTTAAAATCAATAAGTAATTATAATAGCGCATACATAAAATAGGAGAGCTTATATGACTTGGGAAATTAAAAAATTTGACGGCTTGACAACTCACCAACTTTATCAAATATTGCAATTGAGGTGCCAAGTATTTGTAGTTGAGCAGGAATGTGCTTATTTAGATATTGATCACTCAGATATAAATGCTGAGCATTTATTCTTTGAAGAAAAAGGAGAGATAATTGCCTATTGCCGGCTATTAGATCCGGGAGTGAGTTTTGAAGAAGCATCGGTTGGTCGTGTTTTGGTAAAAGAAGACCAACGAAATCGAGGATTGGCCCGTCAAATGATGAATGAAGCTATTGATTATCTATTTACTCAAAAAGGCTATGAGTCTATCAAGTTATCAGGGCAAACTTATTTGATTGATTTTTACAAAGGGTTAGGGTTTCAACCGGTTAGTTCAGCCTACCTTGAAGATAATATTGAACACATTGATTTGTTGTTAAAGAAAAACACGAAATAATTAATATAAGGAATGATGAAAATGAAAAAAATGATGATAAGCTTAATCGCAACAGTTTTACTACTACCACTGACTAATCCTATTTATGCTGAAGATGACCAAACTACAGTAGAAGTAAGTAACAAATATGTATCTGAAAAAGATGATCAAGCGATTGTTGAATTTTTGCCTCAAGCTTATCTTGAGGACAAAATGAAAGTAAATGATGAAATTGAAGCTTTTAAACAAAAATTTAGAGAATATCGTCAGACTGATGAGTATAAAAAAATGCTTGCAGAAAATCCAGAAGTTGAAAATTTTACCGGCTATATGTCAGCCGCATTAAATCAGCTTGTTAGTATTGTCGATCAGACCTACTTGGTTTATTTGAGAAACTACCAAGAGCGATTAGCTAAAATTGAACAAGACTTTGAATTAGGACAATTGCAGTTAACAGAAGAAGTTGCGAAGTTTGTTTCAGACTATTCTTTAACAGAGCCAGAGAAAGTGAAAGCAAAAGAATATAGTCAGGAAGAATTACTAACTCATTGGAAAAATTATGCCTATTACCAACAAACTTTAGATTTAGAGAAACAAATGGAAAGTTTGTATCAAAAACACTTCAATGATTTCGCTTCATTACCTGAAGAACAACAAACTTATGAAGCCAATCGTGAAAAGATTCAAGACATGTATCAAGAGTTCGTTGATCAATTAGAATTTGCTGACCAAATTAAAGAAAGTGAGTTAACTAAGATTAATGAATCGCAGGAGATGCTTGAGGATCTATTAGAACAATTGAAAAATGTATCGGTTGAAGAAGCAGTCAAAGAACAAAAGATTTTTGAATCGATTAAATAGTTTTTTAAGCCAGTATTTACTGGCTTTTTTTATTACAAATATTACGATTAGTGATTTTTGAATATTTTCAAATCATTATATGTTATAATTTTATCTATAAATTGACAAAATTAACAAAGGAGATCAGTAATGAGACACAAAGCAATCAAAACAAGTTTATTGTCTATTTCAATGTCAGTATTAGCTACAGTCGCAGTCACTCATTTAGATAATATTCCAAATGTTTATGCTCAAGAAAGTAAAGCCTCTTACGGTACTTATACAGTACAAGCGGGAGACGGTGTATATCCTATTGCAATTAATCATGGTATGACGATGGACGAATTGAAAGAGTTAAATGGATTGACAAGTAATTTAATTCATCCAGGCGATGTCTTAAAGGTACGTATTAAAGATAACACTAATCTTGATAATAAGCCGGTAGAGGAAGTTGAGTCTAAAGTACCAACCGATAATACGATACCTTTAACGGTTGAAAATGAAAGAACGGATCAATCGCCAGTAGCTAATACGAAAACCTACACTGTTCGACGAGGTGATTGGTTAGGAAAAATAGCAAATATGCACGGAATTACCGTGTCTCAATTGAAGTCATGGAATAATTTAAGAAGCGACTTGATCCATCCTGGTAATGTTTTGATTGTGGCTAAAGGTAAGACGGTAAATTCAAATCCATTACCTGAAAAACCATTAGATACTAAACCTACAACTCCTAAACCAAGTACTTCATCAACTTCGCCAGAGAGAAAGACCTATACGGTGAGACGAGGCGATTGGTTAGGTAAAATTGCTAACATGCATGGTATTACCGTGTCTCAATTGAAGTTATGGAATAATTTAAGAAGTGATTTAATTCACCCAGGTAACGTATTGGTAGTGGCTAAAGGAGAAGTGCCAAAAACAGAAAGACCATCAGAGAATAAACCAACTCATCCTAAGCCAGAAGAAAAGCCAAGCACGCCATCAGAACCAACGACAAGAAAGACATATACTGTGCGTCCTGGTGATTGGCTAGGTAAAATTGCTAATATGCACGGCATTACCGTGTCTCAATTAAAGTCATGGAATAATTTAAGAAGTGATTTAATTCACCCAGGTAATGTATTGGTAGTGGCTAAAGGAGAAGTGCCAAAAACAGAAAGACCATCAGAGAATAAACCAACTAATCCTAAGCCAGAAGAAAAGCCAAGCACGCCATCAGAACCAACGACAAGAAAGACCTACACTGTACGTCCTGGTGATTGGCTAGGTAAA
>NZ_JANSGD010000004.1 GCF_024742075.1 Facklamia sp. 7083-14-GEN3
CGGTTTTACGAATAGACCCTTACACATTTTGGTGTTTGTCTTTGTTCAGTTTTCAATGAGCTTCGCTGTCAGAAGTGACAACTTCTATATACTAGCATGGTTTGGTTTTTTTGTCAAACCTTTTTTGGAGTTTTTTCGATTTTTCTTCTGAATATCTGTTTTTTATTAAGATATTTGCTAGCAGGAATTATATTCTACTACCAAATTTTATTTGTGTCAATGATTTTTTGATTTTTTTAACACTTTTTACTTTTTTTAGTGTATTTAATAATATAATTTTTTTAAGGAGTTAGAGATGGCTTATTTTCTGTATTTTTATATTGGATCCTGTTTAGCAAGTTTTGTTTACTATCTTTCTTATTCCATTATAAACGATAGCTTTGAATGGAAGGCACGATCTTCTTGTGATCATTGTCAGCACAAACTCTACTTCTGGCAGTTGTTTCCTTTATTTTCATATTTATTATTAAAAGGACGTTGTTATTTCTGCTATCAAAAAATAAACATCACAAATTTTCATTTCGAATTAATTGGTGGACTCTTCTCTCTCTTCATTTTTTCAAATGATGGTTTTTCTTGGTTTAACACTATTTTATTACTTATCTTATTGTTTATGACATTCATGGATATACTTGATCAGTGGGTTCCTGATTCTTTACAACTTTCGTTTCTATTACTTGGGCTAATTTATAATTATTCTCATAGTATTATTCCATTTCGATATTTTCTTATTTTCTGTTTCTTTAGCTTTCTTCTTATGATAACTGAACAGTACTGGATTGGAGGCGCTGATTTAAAATTTATCTGCACCTCTCTTTTGTTTATTCATCTAGACTCTATGCCTTACTTTTTGTTTTTAGCAGCTTCATCAGGACTTCTATATTGTTATCTTTCTAATAGTAAAAAAATTCCTTTTATTCCGTTCCTGATGTTTTCCTTTATTAGTAATTATATTTTGATATAAAAAAACCCTTCAGACTACTGAAGGGTTTAAATTATTTCGTTTACTTCATTTGCTGTGGTTCTTCTGTCATCTCAGTTGGTATAGGAATAGTATCTTGAGTTGTTTGGATTTCCAGTTCCCGATAGCTATTCATTCCAGTACCCGCCGGGATTAATTTACCAATGATAACATTTTCTTTCAGACCAATTAAGTAGTCTCGGTCTCCACGAATGGCTGCATCGGTTAAGACACGAGTTGTCTCTTGGAAGGAAGCAGCTGAGATAAATGATTTTGTCTCAAGAGCAGCTTTAGTAATTCCAAGTAAGACTGGTCGAGCCGTAGCCGGTGTTTCACCACTTGTAATGGTGTCTTTATTTGCCTTAGCAAAGTCTGCGATATCCATCAGGGCCCCTGGCAAAATAGATGTAGAGGCAGGGTCCATTACACGAACTTTACGTAACATTTGACGAGCCATTACCTCAGCGTGTTTATCACCAATTTCTACCCCTTGGCCACGATAAACAGCCTGAACTTCACGCATAATGTATTTTTGAACCGTTAAGACGTCAGTAACTGCCAACAATTCTTTTGGATCAATTGATCCTTCAGTTAAAGCTTGACCACGTTCTACACGATCGCCTTCGTTGACTTTAAGACGAGCGGCATAAGCCACTTTATAGGTACGGTTATCCGTCACTCCTGTAACGGTAATTTCTTTTAGACGCTCACTTGATTTTTCTTCAATAGAGGTGACAACTCCCGCGACTTCTGTAATGGTTGCTTGTCCTTTTGGAACCCGTGCTTCAAAAATTTCTTGAATACGTGGTAAACCTTGAGTAATATCGCCACCACCAGCTACCCCTCCCGTATGGAAGGTACGCATGGTTAACTGAGTACCAGGTTCACCGATAGATTGAGCTGCAATTGTACCTACGGCTTCTCCGACTTCTACTTCTGATCCAGTCGCCAAGTTGCGTCCATAGCAGTGTTTACATACACCATGATCGGTATTACATGTAAAGACTGAACGGATAGTTACAGCTTCAATGCCCGCTTTAATGATTTCTGCAGCCTTCTCATCTGTAATCAATTCTTGAGCTTTAACAATCACTTCTCCGGTTTCCGGATGAATGACTGATTTATGGGCATAACGTCCTTGTAGACGTTCTTCCAATGATTCAATGATTGAATTACCGTCGGCAATTTCTCGGATTTCAACCCCACGGTCCGTTCCACAATCTTCTTCACGAATGATTACATCCTGAGCGACATCCACCAAACGACGTGTTAAATAACCTGAGTCAGCAGTCTTCAAGGCCGTATCGGTCATCCCTTTACGTGCCCCGTGAGTGGAGATAAACATTTCCATAACGTTTAATCCTTCTCGGAAGTTGGATGTAATTGGTAATTCGATAATTTTACCAGAAGGTGCCGCCATGTTTCCACGCATTCCGGCTAGCTGGGTAAAGTTAGAGATATTACCACGGGCACCAGAATCAGACATCATGAAGATTGGGTTTAAGCGTGGTAAGCTCTTTTGTAGATTTTTTTGAATTTGATCTTTAGCTTGTTCCCATGTACGAATAACACTTTCATAACGTTCATCCTCAGTTAAAAGACCACGTCGTCTCATTCGAGTGATTTCATCAACTTTTGAATGAGCTTTCTCTAAAATTTCCGCTTTACTATCTAAGCTTAGTACATCCGCTACCCCTACAGTAATACCTGATTGAGTAGAATATTTATAACCCAAATCTTTCATTTTATCTAACATAATTGAAGTCTGAGTAATGTGATAGTGTTTAAAGACTTCAGCGATAATATTACCAAAATCTTTTTTCTTAAATGGTGAAACAGGTTCCATCTGTTCAATCGCTTCTTTAACGTTTACACCTGGTTCTAAGAAATACTTATCAGGTGTTTTTTGAGTTAAGTTTTCATTGGATGGCTCATTTAAGTACGGGAATTCATCTGGCATGATTTCATTAAAGAATAATTTACCAATGGTTGTAACCATTAAACGTTCTTTTTGCCAATCAGTAAATGTTTTATTAGTGAAAGCCTTGGCAGGAATCGCCACACGGGTATGTAAATGTACATAACCATTTTGATAAGCGATTTCTGCTTCTGAAATGGAACTAATAATCATTCCTTCACCAACACGCCCTGGCTCTTCAATGGTTAGATAGTAATTACCAAGTACCATATCCTGTGAAGGTGTTGCCACAGGTTTTCCGTCCTTAGGACTTAGAATATTTTGTGCACCTAACATTAATAATCGGGCTTCTGCTTGAGCTTCTTCCGATAAAGGAACGTGAACCGCCATTTGGTCCCCATCAAAATCTGCATTATAAGCGTTACATACCAATGGATGTAGACGAATAGCTTTCCCTTCAATTAAAACTGGTTCAAAGGCTTGAATACCTAAACGGTGAAGAGTAGGTGCTCGGTTAAGTAATACCGGGTGCTCCTTAATGACTTCTTCAATCACTGGCCAAATCGCATCATGTTGAACTTCAATCATGCGTTTAGCATTTTTAACGTTGCTAGCTATTTCGCGTTCTACTAACTCTTTCATCACGAAAGGCTTAAATAGTTCGATGGCCATTTCTTTAGGAATACCACATTGGTACATCTTTAATGACGGACCGACAACGATAACAGAACGACCAGAGTAGTCCACACGTTTTCCTAAAAGGTTTTGACGGAAACGTCCTTGTTTTCCTTTTAACATATGGGAAAGTGATTTTAATGGACGATTACCTGGTCCCGTTACAGCGCGACCACGACGACCATTATCAATCAAGGCATCGACTGCTTCTTGTAACATCCGTTTTTCATTTTGCACGATGATATTCGGTGCTCCCAAATCTAAAAGACGCTTCAAACGATTGTTACGATTAATTACTCGACGGTAAAGATCGTTTAAGTCAGAGGTTGCAAAGCGTCCTCCTTCTAACTGAACCATCGGACGTAGATCAGGTGGGATAACTGGTAGTACATCCATAACCATCCATTCTGGTTTGTTCCCTGATTCTTGGAAAGAATCTAGAATATCTAAACGACGAATGGCTCTGGTTCTTTTTTGTCCAGTTAAAGTCTTAAGCTCTTCACGTAGCTCAGTAATCTCGGCATCTACATCGACTGCATGTAGGAGCTCTTTAATTGCTTCTGCACCCATTTTGGCATAGAAACGGTTTCCGAATTCGCGTTTTTTCTCACGATACTCTGTCTCAGTGAGTAATGACTTATATTCTAAACCTGTATCGCCTGGATCAATAACTATATATGAAGCAAAGTAAATCACTTCTTCTAATAATCTTGGACTCATGTCAAGAATCAAGCCGATACGGCTTGGAATTCCTTTAAAATACCAAACATGAGTCACAGGGGCTGCTAATTCAATATGCCCCATTCTTTCACGACGCACTTTAGCGCGAGTTACTTCGACGCCACAACGGTCACATACGCGACCTTTATAACGTACACGTTTTAACTTTCCACAGGAACATTCCCAATCTTTAGTAGGGCCAAAGATACGCTCGCAAAAGAGTCCATCTTTTTCAGGTTTTAATGTTCGATAGTTGATGGTTTCTGGTTTTTTTACTTCCCCATAAGACCATGAACGGATTTTTTCGGGGGACGCGAGACCGATTTTCATGGAATCAAATTTATTAACATCTATCAAGGGGCCGACCTCCTTCTTGATTTAAGCTGGTGTTTCCACCAATTTATGGAGTGCCTTTTCTCCAATGGCTCCAAGGCATTTAGAAATTACTAGTCTTCTGTAGTTGTATTCACACTAGTAATTGAGGCTGAACTTTCATTAGTTTCACTTGTTTGAACGACGCTCTTTTCTTCAGCAGCTTTTTGGTCTTCTTTATACTTTTCAAGCGCATTAAAGTTGATTACATCATCTTCATCGTCATCATCCAATAGTTCAATTTCTCTATCTTCAGCATCTAAGACTTTTAAGTCCAATCCTAAAGCTTGTAGTTCTTTAACTAATACACGGAAGGATTCAGGTACACCTGGTTTTGGAATGGCTTCGCCCTTAACAATTGCTTCATAAGTCTTCACGCGACCCACCACATCATCTGATTTATAGGTCAAGATTTCTTGCAAGGTATAAGCTGCACCATAGGCTTCTAAAGCCCAAACTTCCATCTCTCCAAAACGTTGTCCACCAAACTGTGCTTTACCTCCAAGAGGTTGTTGCGTAACAAGGGAGTAAGGTCCTGTTGAACGTGCATGCAATTTATCATCAACCATGTGAGCAAGTTTCAACATGTACATGACGCCAACTGAAACCTTACGGTCAAACGGTTCACCAGTACGTCCATCGTAAAGCGTTGTCTTAGCGTCTGGCTCTAGTCCGGCTTCTCTAACTGTTTCCCAAACCTCTTCTTCATTCGCCCCATCAAAAACAGGGGTGGCGAAATTAATACCTAATTGACGTCCAGCCATTCCTAAGTGTAATTCAAAGACCTGTCCGATATTCATCCGTGAAGGAACCCCTAGTGGGTTTAACATAATATCAACCGGTGTTCCATCAGGCATGAATGGCATGTCTTCTTCCGGCATAATTAAAGAGACAACCCCTTTATTTCCGTGACGTCCAGCCATTTTATCGCCGACTTGGATCTTACGTTTTTGAACAATGTATACACGAACTAATTTATTCACACCAGGTGAAAGTTCGTCACCATTTTCACGAGTGAAAATCTTAACGTCATGAACAATTCCGCCTCCACCGTGAGGAACTCTTAAGGAAGTGTCACGAACTTCACGTGCTTTTTCACCAAAAATAGCATGTAAAAGACGCTCTTCTGCAGTCAGTTCAGTCACACCTTTTGGTGTGACTTTTCCGACCAAAATGTCTCCGTCGCGAACTTCCGCACCGACCATAATAATTCCATCTTTATCTAGATACTTGAGGGCTTCCTCACTAACATTAGGAATTTCACGCGTAATTTCTTCTGGTCCTAACTTAGTATCACGAGATTCTGATTCATATTCTTCAATATGGATAGAGGTATAAACATCGTCTTTAACTAAACGTTCAGACATGATGATAGCATCCTCATAATTGTATCCATCCCAAGTCATAAAGGCTACCAATGGATTTTGACCTAAGGCCATTTCACCATTTTCCATCGAGGATCCATCGGCTAAGATTTCATTGGCATCAACTTGGTCTCCAACAACCACAATAGGACGTTGGTTATAGCAAGTTCCCGCATTTGAACGCGCAAATTTAGTTAAGCGGTATTCATCAATAGAACCATCATCCAACTGCACGCGAACACGTTCAGCATCCACATAAGTTACTCGACCTGGACGACGACAGATTAATGCCGCACCTGAGTCATGAGCAGCCTTATATTCAATTCCTGTTCCAATGATTGGAGCTTTAGGACGAATTAAAGGAACTGCTTGACGCTGCATGTTGGCTCCCATCAGAGCACGGTTGGAGTCATCGTTTTCTAAGAACGGAATCGAAGCAGTCGCTACTGCAACAACTTGTTTAGGTGAAACGTCCATAAAGTCAACAGTGTTCGTTTTAACTTCTAAGTTTTGGTCTTTATAACGAGCCATAACTGTATCATTAGCAAAAGTACCATCCTCATTTAGACGAGAGTTGGCTTGAGCAATGATGTATAAATCTTCTTCGTCTGCTGATAGATAAGCAATTTCTTCTGTAACTGTCTTATTAGCCTTATCTACTTTACGGTAAGGTGTTTCAATAAAACCATAACGGTTGATTTTTGCATAAGAAGATAAAGAGTTAATCAATCCGATGTTTGGTCCTTCTGGTGTTTCAATTGGACACATACGACCGTAGTGAGAATAGTGAACGTCGCGCACTTCATATCCAGCACGATCACGCGTTAAACCACCAGGTCCTAAGGCAGAAAGACGACGCTTATGAGTCAACTCGCCTAATGGATTGGTTTGATCCATGAATTGTGATAATTGAGATGAACCAAAGAACTCTTTAATCGCCGCAACAACTGGACGAATATTAATTAACTGCTGCGGTGTCATTGTTGAAATATCTTGTAGAGACATTCTTTCACGGACTACTCTTTCCATACGAGATAAACCAATACGGAATTGATTTTGTAACAATTCACCGACTGAACGAATACGACGGTTACCCAAATGGTCAATATCATCTGTTGAACCTACTTGTTCATTTAATAATAAATAGTAGTTCATTGAAGCGATAATATCTGCTGGAGTTAAGTTATGCACTCCTTCAAGATTAGCGTTACCGACAATATTAATTACACGGTCCGAATCAACTGGTGAGTATACCTTCACCACTTGCAGATCAATCGGTTCTCCAATAACTCCATCCGGAGAAGGTGTATAGGTATAAACATTTAATCCATTGTCTAAGTAAGGAATTAAACGTTCAATATCTCCTGCTGAAAGTTCAGTTCCTTCAGTGAAGATCACTTCTCCTGTTTCTGGATCTGCTAAAGTCTCTGCAAGGGTCATTCCTAGTAGACGGTGTTTTAGGTGTAGTTTTTTATTAATCTTATAACGTCCAACTGGCGCTAAATCATAACGTCTCGGGTCAAAGAAACGAGCCGTTAATAAATTACGTGAAGAGTCTGCTGTCTTCGGCTCACCAGGACGTAGACGCTCATAAATGTCTTTCAAGGCTTCTTCAGCACGGGAATCAGAAATGTTTTTATGAACATCCTTAGCTAATGTGTCATTTAATAAAGTAGTTTCAGATAGGATTTCAACAATCTCATCATCTTCACCAAAACCAAGTGCACGAATTAAAGCTGTAATTGGTAATTTACGTGTACGGTCAATTCTGACATAGGCAATACCTTTAGCATCCGTTTCAAATTCTAACCATGCTCCTCGGTTAGGAATAACGGTTGAAGCGAAAGTATGTCTTGATTTTTTGTCTATTTTGTCATGAAAATATACTCCTGGCGAACGAACTAATTGTGAAACAATCACACGTTCTGCTCCATTAATAATGAAAGTTCCCATATCCGTCATAATTGGGAAATCGCCAAAGAAAACTTCCTGTTCTTTTACTTCACCGGTTTCTTTGTTAACTAAGCGTAAATTAACATAGATTGGTTTAGAGTAATTGGCATCGTGGGAACGAGCTTCTTCTACTGTATATTTAGCTTCTTGAAATGAGTAATCATGGAAATAAAGTTCTAAATTTTCTGTATGATCGACGATTGGCGAGATATCTTGGAACATGGTTTTTAATCCTTCTTCTAAAAACCATTGATAGGAATCGGTTTGGATTTCAATCAAGTTTGGTAATTCCAAAACCTCATCAATTCGTGCATAACTACGACGTTCTGCTTTTTTACCATATTTCACGATATGATGCTGACTCAAACAATTCACCCCTCTTTAATATTACGTAGCGAATGGTGATTCTTCTGGGCTTGCTTTAACTATCGACTGGCAGATTACAATTCGTTAACAAATGTTACAATTTGACAACAAAGCGCCTTTTACCCGTTTTTAAGGCCAAAAAAAAGACAAAAGAATTGATTTTAATCGCCTAAGCTTCCTCAATCTTTTGTTTACTCTGCCAAAATCGCCGACCGGACAATATTTCGGTGCCATTTTGAATTCAATGTTCACGCTATGCGTTATTCAATAATACACTTATTTTTTATCAAAGTCAATACTTTCCTTTTCAAACTTTAAAATCAAAAGACCACCCACATTAAATTAGTAGGTGATCTTATAAAATACAGAATCTTATATTTCTTTTTCTAATAAGACTTTCGCATCATTGGTATTGGTTAAACCGACAAAAAGATCACTCTCTTCTATGATAAAGTTTGGATCGACATTAATATCAAAACCTTCTTCAATTCGAGACTTAATAGCAATCAAATTAATATCATAACGACTTCTAAAATTAATTTCCTCAATCGTCTTACCTATCCAATTTTTTCGAGCAGTAAATTCGACAATATGACTTTGGGCATCTAATTGAATCAAATCTAATACCGAATCATTCGTCAGTTCATTACCAATCCGAATCCCCATATCCGTTTCGGGTAAAATGACGCGGTCAACACCTAATTTTAAAAGCACTTCTTTATATTCTTCTTTTCGTGTTTTAGCGATAATCGTTGGAACTCCTAATTTTTGTAAGGATAATAAGGTTGTGATAGTATTATCAAATTTAGAAGAGGAAGCAATAATCGCCATTTGCGCTTCACCAACACCTGCTTCTTTTAATACTTCATACTTAGTAAAGTCGCCTTGTACAGCCACCTCTACTTTGCTTGCAATCCCTTCAACTAGTTCCATATCACGATCAATCACGATTACTTGCTTGTGGTTTTCTGCTAAGGTTTTGGCTAAGGAAGTTCCAAATAACCCAAGCCCTAAGACTGCTGTAATTTCTTTTTTCATGAGATTTCCTCCTTCTCTATCCTATCATCAGGTTGCCGTGTGGGTATTTAATCTTCGATGGTTTTCTTCCCATACTTGCTGACCAAAATACAGTCAGCAACCCAATTCGACCAATAAACATCATAAAAATTAAAACAGTTTTACCAATGGTAGTTAAATTAGGAGTTAGCCCCATACTCAAACCAACTGTTGAAAAACAAGAGACTACTTCTACCACTATATATTCGATTCCAAATCCTGGAGGAATGGTTTCCGTTATCAACAAAATCATTGTTACAAAGGTAATTAAGCTTAATCCTGAAATTAAA
The DNA here is from genome assembly GCF_024742075.1 of Facklamia sp. 7083-14-GEN3. Taxonomy (GTDB): domain Bacteria; phylum Bacillota; class Bacilli; order Lactobacillales; family Aerococcaceae; genus Facklamia. The sequence continues at coordinate 9,676 of NZ_JANSGD010000004.1, forward strand.
ATAAAAATAGCTTTCAAAATAGCACCTTCAGGTATGGTTCGCTTAAATATAACGGATCCTTTGCGACGAATAGCCGAAGAAGAAAAAATTAATAGACTTGCCAGAGTGGTAGTTTTGATCCCACCTCCGGTGGATCCAGAGGAGGCACCTAAAAACATTAAAACAATCGTTAAGAAAATTCCGGCTGAAGATAAAGCAGTATAATCCACGTTCGAAAAGCCGGCAGTACGTGGTGTTACTGCTAGAAAGAGATAGTTTATAAGTCTAATAAAGAAGGGCTGGTCTTTAAATAAAGGAGTAGACTGTTCAGTTAAGGCAAATAATACTGTTCCTAATAGGAGTAAAATAGCTGTTGTAGTCAAAACTATTTTAGTATGCCACAATAGATTACGATTGCGGTAAAAAGTCAGCAAATCTCGCCAAACAATGAAACCTAACCCACCAATGATGATTAATCCAATACAAGTTAAGAGAACCAATGGATTATCTTGAAAACCAATCATTGAGTCCCCCAACAAATCAAAACCGGCATTACAAAAAGCGGATACACTATGAAAGATGGCATAATAAGTCCCTTTTAACCAACCGAAACGTGGAATAAAATCAATTCCTAATAAAGCTGCCCCTATAATTTGCACTACCAAAGAGAATTGAATGATATAGCTCAAAAGATTTCTGACTTCAGAAATATCGGAAATATTTAAAGATTCAAGCAAGACTTTATGTAGTCTTAAATTAATTTGCTTGCCCATATAGATAAAGACGGTGACCCATAAAGTCATGAATCCTAGACCACCAATTTCAATTAAAATTAAAATAATCGTTCGCCCAAAATAATTCCAATGCTCAGTGGTGTTGACAGTCACATTACCAGTCACGCAAACTGCAGATACAGCTGTAAACCAAGCATCAATGAGCTTGGTCCATTCACCCGATTGACTGGCAAATGGAGTAGCTAATAATATACCACCAACAAAAGAAATCACGACAAACATCAGAACGATATATATAGGAGCCGAAATCTGAGTAACATAATCTTTAACTTTACCAAACAACTAACCGCTTCCCCTCTAATCTCTAATTTCTTTTAAAACAACTTACTATACTTAAAGCGGCTTGATCGATTGTAAAATCCAATAGCCTTTAGAACGATCGATTTCATTAACATTATTAAAAGTTTCTTCCATAAATTTTTTCATGCTAGGTGCACCTTGTTTTTTCTGGATAACCACCCATAACTTCCCTTCTTCTTTGAGTGCTTGATAAGCTTGAGTCACAAACTTTTGAATAACAGCTTTGCCTGCTCGAATAGGTGGATTAGTTAAAACATAATCGTAAACTGGTTTGAAATTATGAATAACAACGTCTGCTTGTATCAAATCCAGATTAGTCACCTGATTCAGCCGCATATTCTCTTTAGCTAACCCAAGTGCTCGCTCATTTACTTCCATTCCTACTACTTGAAGTGACTGCAATTGATCAGCAATAGCAATCGAGATAGGTCCATAACCTGCCCCTAATTCTAATAATTGGCCGGAATTTATGCTTTGATTATGTTTTATAAAGTTTTCTATCAATAAGCGTGACCCAAAATCCACTTTTCCTTTAGAAAAAACTCCTGAATCTGTGGCAAATTGATAGTTTTTACTAGACAGAAAAGCTTCTATATAACGTTCATTATGATCGCTTTGTGGTTGGTGACTATAATAATGGTCAGACATAAATACACCCCTAACTTGAGTAGATCTCATATATCTTAACATTATTGCAAAAAAAGTGATATAATTTATGTGTTATTATACATAAGATATTAAAAATATAGCTATACGATTTAAGTCACTATTAAGCATTAGGAAAGGAAATTTTCTATGAAGTTATTAAATAAAAAAATAATTCTACTTTTATCGACTAGCTTCTTATTAACCGCTTGTCAATTGAATAATTCTAAAGCAGATAATCAAGAAAATCCAGCCACAAATCAAAATGTTAATATTAGAAAAAATGATTACGTTAGAGAAGATGGCCAAGTTTCTTTTAAAGATGGCCTTACTCTTTTAAATTTAGATAAAAAAATGAAAGAGAAAGTCTATAAAGACTTAGACCAGATTGTAAAATATACGGGTAAAACAACTATCAATCCTTTAAAGATGTCTAACCTCTCTAAAATTGCAAAACAAAGTGATTATGAAGCAATTATTGAGGACTCAAAGCAGAATAAGCAATTAATATATGTAGGTTTTGATGTATGCCCATTTTGTCGTGTTTTTCTACCAAAGTTAAATCAACTCGCTAAGGAAATGAACCTAGATTACCACTATTATAATATAAATGAACGTGTGGAAGATGATAATTTCCTTGATGTTGTCGATAATTTCTTCAAAATTTCCACAGTTCCTCAACTACTTATTGTTAATGATGGTAAAGTAGACAGTAAATTAGAAAATACTGATTCCATGGCTGACTTAGAAAAATTTCTTTTACAATTCGACAAATAATATCATGAGAAAAGCCCTCAATATTGAGGGCTTTTATTAGTTAACACATCATTTAATTTTCTGTAGTTGTTTCTTCTTGTTCTTCAAGACCATTTTCCATATCTTGGTTCGATGCTTCTTGTTCTTTTTCAAGAGGAGTCATTGTCACTTCTTTTTCTGTATCAGATATTACTTCTTCAGAGAATGAAAACTCACCAGGGAAAGCCTCTTCAACAGCCATTTGAATTTCGTCGATAAACTCACCTGTTAATTCATCAGCTTTAACAATATATTGATATTCCTCACGATCTGCCTCATATTGAACTTCAAATGTATCTTCATCGTAAGTTACCGCTTGCGTTTCAGTACCTGGTCGAATACCTAATATAATATCAAATCTATCATCAATTTTAATCATTTCTCCAGCAACAAAAAGATCTGGATAAATCAGTAATTGCTTCTCTAAATATTCTTCAGCTTCTTCTTCTGTTTCAAATTCACTTGAAATATAGAATAAGATATAGCGGCCTTCTTCTTCAACATCTTTTGCATAGTTCACTCGAACAAAAATAAAATCTTCATCGACAATTTCTTTTTCTGCAATAAAGCGGTCTTTTGTCGCTTCATCTTCTTCAATCATTTGAATGAAATCATCGGCTTCTGACTCGTCCTTAAAGACATTGGCATTGAAAGTAATAAATTCTCCTTCGAATAAGTCAATCTCTTCTTCTACTTCCGCTTCTTCCACTTCAACAGTAGTTTCCGGTATTTCAATCACTTCAAAATCTTCTGGTCGATTTGAAGGCTGCGGACGACTTGGAATATAAGGCTGAGTCGGTATAGGATTTGGAGTAGGTTGTGGTTGAGGCTGGCTAACAACCGTCGTTACAGTCGTTTCTACAGTTTGAATAGTTGTTTCTTGAGTACTTTCAATTGTAGTATTGGCAACAGTTGTTTCTTTACTTTCACCCTCAACACCATCATTGTTAGGCTTAGTTGTTGTTTCACTAGTAGGTTGGCTAGGTGCGGTCGAAGATTCCTGTGGAGCAGGTTGATTTCCTTCATTGGCAGGTGGAATTTGCTCAGTGTCCGGATTATCATCTGCGGTATCCTGAGCAAAAATTGGACCTACAAATCCAACTGTCAATACTGAAACTGCTAAGAGATTAATAAATTTATTCTTCATTCTAATTTCTTCCTTTCATATTTAGCGACGGAACCCAAAAATAATCAAGACAATTCCTAAAAGTAACAAAACAACCGCGGCTCCTATAGTAACGATAGAAACGTTATCTTCAGAAATTCCTAGATTTATTAGTTTTTCTTTTATCTTTGTCTGAGTCAGATAATAATCAATATTGGTCTTTATTTGAGTGAATAAATCATTTACCAAAGGTAGAGCCTCTTCACTATTTTGTATGTTTGTTTGACCATCTGATAATGGTAATTGACTAAGCGTCACTATTACCTTTCCATCTTTATCTTCACTTTCAAAATTAAATTCTCCTGGGAAACGCTCTTCAATAGCTTGACGATATGGATCGTAATCATTAAATTCCAATTCATACCGGTATGGTTGCCTTTGATCATAATAGTAAATTTCCTGTTTTTCTGTATCTATCCCAAAACTATTTGTATTTACATTAACTCTTAATCCAAATGCCAAGTCATAACCATCATTTTGTTGGGTAATTTCACCCTTTTTAAATAGGTCTGGGTAATATAACAAATTCTTCTCCAAGACATCTATAGCTTTATCTTTATCTGAAATATTTACAGGGAAGTACAGAACAATTAATTGTCCTTCTTCCGTAGCTTTCTCATGATATCTAGCAGATAGTAGAAAACGATTGCTTTCAGAAACATCTTCTATAATTACCTGACTATTGAGATTTGAATCATTTTTAATATATTCTGTAAAATTTTCTAAAGACTGTTTATCTTCAAATTCATTTAAAGGATATATTACTATATCTGTTTCGAATAAACCTTGGTCTTCTGAGGGGTCAGAAATTTCTTGGGAATCTTCTTCACTTTTTGCACCTTCGTCAATTTCAACAGAATCATCCACTTTTTTTAGATCTGATGGAAGAGCTGGTCTTGGTATAAAGGGATCTGATACAGCTCTAATTGACGAAACTGAAGAAAAGGATAGACTAATGGTTATTCCTATAAAGAAACAATAAAAAAAGTTTTTTATCTTTTGCATAAATCGAACTCCTCTATATTTAATAACTCTATTATAACAGTTTTTTTTTGTGCAAAACTAAACATTCTATTACTTAGTCTTATTTTTTCGGAGAATTAAAAAAATTCTAGCACAGATTTATTATTTCTTTTCTTCCCTAATAGTTAAGAGCAACATAAATATTTGATAGAGTTGCTTTAGAAATAAATTAAGATTTTAAAAATGTTTTCCCTTCGATCTCACTTTTTCCCGATGGCGAAGTACTTATACTTAATATCATTAAAAAAACCTGATCAGGAAATCTGACCAGGTTAATATGAATGGGATAGAGAAATTATTTAACTTCTACAGATCCGCCAACTTCTTCAATTTTAGCTTTCAATTCTTCAGCTTCTTCTTTAGAAACGCCTTCTTTGATTGCTTTAGGAGCGTTGTCTACTAATTCTTTAGCTTCTTTCAAGCCTAAGCCAGTAGCTTCACGAACCACTTTGATTACTTTAATTTTAGCGTCGCCAGCTGAATTTAATACAACGTCAAATTCAGTTTGCTCTGCAGCAGCTTCGCCGCCAGCAGCAGGTCCTGCCGCAACTGCTACAGGAGCTGCAGCAGATACGCCGAATTCTTCTTCAATTGCTTTTACTAAGTCGTTTAATTCTACAACTGTTGCTGATTTGATATCTTCAATAATTTGTTCAATATTTAATGCCATTTTGGTTTCCTCCAAATATTTTTTTTAGTTTATCTTTTTCTTATGCGACGAGTAATTGATTTAGGCAGCACCTTTTTTGTCGATTACACCATTTAAAGCGTAAACCATTTGTTGTGCTGGGTTTGCTTGAGAAAGGACAGATGCCACATTGCGCATTGGTGCTTGTAACACTGATAGTAACATTGAAAGTAATTCTTCGCGACCAGGCATTTTTGCAACTTGTTCAATCATTTCTTTGGTAGCTGCTTGACCTTCAACAATTCCTCCACGAATTTCAAGGGTTTCATTGTCTTTAGCAAAGTTTGCTGAGATTTTAGCTGGGTTTACGACGTCATCTGAGAAGACGATCGCTGAAGGACCCTTGAATAAATCTTCAGGAACTTCAATACCTGCTTTTTCAGCTGCACGACGAAGCATTGTGTTTTTCACAACCTTCATTTGCACGCCTGCATCACGCAATTGTTTACGATAGTCTGTTACTTCTTCAACCGTTAAGCCAAGATAGTCCACTACAACGATTGTTGCAGAGTTTTTCATATCTTCAGCAATCATTTCAACTTCTTGAGCTTTTGCATTTAATACTGCTTCTTTAACCATGTTTCTTCTTTCACCTCCATCAATTAGGTATAGAGATTTTTTAAAATAAAAAATCTCTATGTCACCTAGACATAGAGATAGCTTCCTGTTTAACGGGAACTTCCTCGGTAAGAAATTAAGGCAAAGCCACTTACTGTCTTAGGTCGTTTAAAATACTTATTCATCATAGAGATAAATAAAATATTTGTCAATATGAAATTATAAACTTTCGACGTTGATCTTGATTCCAGGTCCGAAAGTAGTAGCTAAAGCTAAGTTTGTAATATATACACCTTTAGCTGTAGCTGGCTTCACACGCATAATTTGTTCATGAAGTGCTTTGAAGTTTTCCACTAATTTCTCATCTTCAAAAGAAACTTTACCAATCGGAACGTTTACAATACCCGCTTTATCTGCACGGTAAGTTACTTGTCCAGCCTTGATATCGTTAACAGCCTTAGTTACATCCATTGTAACGGTACCTGTTTTAGGGTTTGGCATTAAGCCTTTAGGTCCTAAGACACGTCCTAAACGTCCAACTTGTCCCATCATATCTGGAGTTGCTACCATTACATCGAAGTCTAACCAACCACCGTTGATTTTGTTAATTAAGTCTTCTTCACCAACAAAGTCTGCTCCTGCAGCTTCTGCTTCAGCAGCTTTTTCACCTTTAGCAATAACTACCACTGTTTGTGTTTTACCCGTTCCATGTGGTAATACCATTGCGCCACGGATTTGTTGGTCTGCTTTTTTAACATCGATATTTAAATTGTAAGATACTTCAACAGAGGCATCAAATTTTGCAAAATCAATTTCTTTTGCTAATGCGACTGCTTCAGTTACATCATATTTCTTTGTACGGTCAACTTTTTCTCTTGCCGCTACATAGTTTTTGCTTTTCTTAGCCATTTATTTTTCCTCCTATATTTGTGGTTATTCGGGGTTTCCCTCCCACACCCGATAGAAACGGGGCGAGAAGCTACCTTGGCGCTTAGTCTTCGACTGTGATTCCCATTGAACGGGCAGTTCCTTCAACCATACGCATAGCAGCTTCTACATCGGCTGCATTTAAGTCTGCCTTTTTAATTTCTGCGATTTCACGGACTTGGTCACGTGTAACCTTTCCGACTTTGTTCTTGTTAGGTTCACCTGAAGCCTTTTTCAAGCCAGCAGCTTTTTTTAATAAGATTGGAGCTGGTGGTGTTTTTGTAATAAAGGTAAATGAACGGTCTTCATAAACATCAATAACAACTGGAATAATCATTCCTTGTTGATCTTGAGTACGTGCGTTAAATTCCTTAGTAAAGGACATGATGTTAACGCCGGCTTGACCTAACGCTGGACCTACTGGCGGAGCTGGGCTCGCTTGACCTGCAGGGATTTGTAATTTTACTTGAGTGACAACTTTTTTAGCCACGAATATTCCTCCTTATGTCAATTTTCGTGATGTGGTAATTGGAGCTTATGTCTTTTTAGACTGGCTCCTCCCACCCAATGCATGTTCGAATACATGCATTGAAATATTATAACGGAAGCCAAATGAGATTGCAAGAAGTTTTTAGATAACTTTTAATTCTTTAGGTCGTTTACTGATTAAGTAAATACAAGCAATTATCAAAATAATTGTAACCACAAGGCCACCCTCAAAGCCAAAATCTCCACCATTGATCAAACTAGCTTCAGCTTTGGATTCCGTTATTAATAGTGTGCCCGGTAATACCAATCCACTTACTTGTACACCAAAGACTACACCCATAATAAAATTCCAAAAGGAATGAGCAGCTCCTGTTAACCACATATTATCTGTGATATAGAATAATAATGAAAAGAAGATGCCGGCTAAAGCAATATTAACTAAAGCTAAGACTGTAATCCCTGGATTGGCATAATGTAATAAGCTAAAGAAGATAGAATTTATCAAAATGGCAAGAGGAACTCCCCAAGCTGCTGCTAGACCATTCATCAAGTAACCCCTCAATAGTATTTCTTCAGACATTCCTTGGACCATAAAGCCGATTAATAAGAGGATAAACGCTAGCCCATCGGCTTGAGGATTAATTTGGACAGTAATCGTCCCCATCAAAAGATTGGCTAAAAAAGTAATGATCATTAAAGCGGCAGCAATTACGATGCCTAACCCATATTTTTTTAGGAAATTGTCTTTATAAAAAGCAAAAGAATTTAGTTTGCGTCCTTGCAACCATTTAGCTAAAAGGAGCGTAGCAATAATAGTAGTAATCGTTAAAAATAATTCTGAATAGACCATTATTGGCTCGTTCAACAGTGCCTGTTCTACATCTTCGGTTGAAAGGGAATCACCAAATTTCATATAGATTAATGGACCAATTAGAAAGAGCGAGATTATTAAAGCAAGTAGTAAACCTAAAAAATTTATGAGCGCAGTAAAACCAATCACCCTTAATGGTCTTTTGCCTGCTTGTTTCTGCGTCAACTGCATGGATTGATTTAAAGGCCAGTTCATAATTTTCCTCCTATATTAAATGAATTAAAAGACTTCTGATTTATTTGATAGCGTAGATAACGTATATATACGGCTAATGTAAGAATAAATAACACCGCAATCACAAGGTAAAAGAAGTTATGTCTTAAGACAAAGGATGAGCTGGGATAATGATGATAGAGTAGCCCTAATTGAAAGATTAAAACAGCCGGCATAATTGCTTGGTTACCGTAACGCGCATATAAGTAGGCACTAACAGTTGCTATCGCAAAAAGTAAAAGACAAGCAAGTGATAGCATCCATCCATTATGACTGTTTAAACCTTTACTCACCAAATAGCTATAAAAGATATAGACGGTCATACTTATCAACCAACCAGTATGAAGACCGATGGGCAGTTTTAAAAGCCAATTGGGCTCATTCAAAGAACTTTTATATGAGATTAATTTCATAAAAGAAATAATCTGTCTCAAATATAACATCATAAGAACGAAGGTAAATAAATATAATTTTTGCGACCATAATAAAAGATAAATTGCATGATAAAAATATAACTCAACTAATTTGGGAGCCGCTAATAGTTGATAACTCTGATTGTATCTTTCAAAACCTTGCCTCACTTGTCCAATAAATACTGCAAGTGCCTCCCATAAAAGAATAATTATCCAAAGATAAAAAGTGAACTTTGCAGGGAGTAAGACATGAGGAACTTCTTCTACGACTTGGTTTAAGCTGACGGATTCTACAAAACTAGTGCTAAAAATCCACTGTAAGCATAAAACCAAGAAATAACTGATCATTGTTGTGCGAAGATAAAGAACTCGATGTTCTGATTTTTGTTTCATTGAATGACCTGATTAATGGTTATCTTTACGAACTTGCATAAAATCTAACTCAGCTACTGTTTCACGACCAAACATTTCGATAACTACCTTAAGTTTTTGGTTCTCTTCACTGATTTCTTCAATTTCACCGGTCATTCCCGAAAAAGCGCCATCGATTATTTCTACTAAATCGCCTACTTCAACTTCTAATTTAACTTTCTGAATAGGTTTATCACCTAAGATGGCCTCCATTTCCTCTGGCAAGAGAGGTGCTGGCTTAGATCCCGCACCATGTGAACCTACAAATCCAGTGACACCCGGCGTATTACGAACGATAAACCACGACTCATCTGACATCACCATTTCAACTAATACATAACCTGGGAAGGTTTTTTGTACCTTTGTTTTTTTCTCTCCGTCTTGCATTTCAGTTACTTCTTCTTCAGGTACCACCACATTGAAGATAAAGTCTTCCATATTCATACTTTCTGCTCGCATCATGATATTTTCTTTTACTTTATTCTCATAACCAGAGTATGTATGTAAAACGTACCATTCCTTATTAGCTTCCATTTTTTAATCTCCTTTAATTAATTTCTTGTAAAATAAAAAACCTACAAGGATGTAGGTTTTATTTGTATTCTATTATAACACGCCTAAGCAGATAATAAATATTTTTTATAATTATGCGCCTAGACTAACTAACCAATCGATGAAATTTCCAAATACAAAATCTGTTAAAGCAAAGTAAAGACCAAAGAAAATAATCATCATAATTACTGTCCAAGTAAATTTATTCACTTGCTTAGCTGTAGGCCAAGTCACTTTTTTCATTTCTTGGGCAATGCCTTTAATGTAACTCATTGTTTTCCTCTTTTCTATTTGGTTTCTCTATGAATCGTGTGTTTATTACAATTCTTGCAGAATTTCTTAATTTCTAATCGAGTGGTTTGGCCTGCTTGAGTTGGTATCATTTGATAATTACGGTTTCCACATTCACTACAAGCTAATGATGCTTTCTTTTGAGCCATTTTCCCACCTCCGAATTTTGTTAGAATCATTAAGAATGATAAATAGAATTCTTTTAAATGTCAAGCTTAGCTTAGAAATTGCTATCTTAGTTCAATTTATCTTTAACCGCTTCAACAAATTTTTTACGACCGGAACCACGGTAAAAATTTTGATAATGATCCGGTTCTTTGCGGTGGAAGTCTTGGTGATAGTCTTCAGCGGGGTAAAAGGTTTGAGCTGGACTGATTGGTACAACAATCGGTTTTTTAAAAATTTTCGACGCTTCAAGTTCTGCTTTTGATTGCTCAGCTTCTTCTTTTTTTTGCTTGTGTAGTATAAAAAATTTCTGGTCGATAAGAAGATCCACGATCGCCAAACTGTCCATCTTTATCAGTTGGATCAACTGATGACCAATAAATTTTTAAAAGTTCTTGATAGGCTATTTTGCTGGGATCGTAATCGATTTGAACAGCTTCTGCATGGCCTGTTTTTCCTGAGCATACTTCTTCATAAGTAGGATTCACAGCGTCTCCGCCAGTATAACCAGAAATCACAGAGAAAACACCATCTCTTTCATCAAAAGGATGAACCATGCACCAAAAACATCCCCCTGCAAAAATCGCTGTTTCTTTGTTTTCCATAATTTCTACCTCCTTTAATTAATTGAATAAATCTGTAAAAAATTTTCGAACAGCATTCCAAGCATTATCCCCAGTGTTTTGAATACTGCGCCATGTTTTTTCTAAAGCATTCGCCTCTTCGATATCTTCTACTACTTTTACTGACACATAATTTCCTCTACCAGACCTTAGAATAGGTAGGCGGTAATCGGCTATATCGACTTGCATCTGCCCTACCACCGTACCAGCTTTAACAGGCGCTTTAACTTGATAATCATTGACAGATTGATTAGCCGTAAATTGATAGACCAAACGAGGGGCGGTATCAATGATTGGTACCACTAATTTTAAGTTTGATCCATACATTAATTTTAACGTATTCGCCTTACCATTTTCCACTTTAATGGAATCTAAATGAGTGGCTAATGAATTTTCTTTAATAACTGTTTCAATTCGATAAATATTTTGAGCTCTTTCAATCAATTCTTTACTGAATTGATAAAGTTTTTCATTTTCGCCGACTCCTAACAACACCACAATTAAACGTAAACCATCTTTTTCTGTGGTAGCAATTAGATTGTAGCCATCTTCTTCAGTTTTACTAGCACTTAATCCATCGACATTCTTCATTGCATAGAGAGAGTCGGAATTCTCAATTAACAAATTGGGGTTGGTCATTTCAAACGCATCGCTCGTACCCTCTTGAAAAAGCTTTTGATAAATCTGACTGCTTTTCAAGTAATCAGGGTATTCATTAACGAGATGATAGGCAATAGTCGCAACAGTTTGAGCAGTCATTTGATTAGTATGCCCTTGATTAATACTTTCAGAATCACCCACTTGGTAGCGATCACTGACTCCAGTCACATTTATTAAAGCAAAATCTTCTTCTCCCCACTCATTTAATTGTTCTTCCATTAGCTTAAGTGTCTTTGCTTCGGATCCGGTTAATTCCTCAGCTAAGGCTAATGCCGCTCCTCTAGAAGCATTTAAACTAACAGCTTCTATTAAATCTTTTAAAGAATAAGAAAGGTCTTGTCTTAAAGGAACATTCGGCAAATCATAATCCTGACTTAAAGCATAAGCTTCATCCGATATCCAAACTTCTTGAGCGCTAGCTAACTGACCTCTATCAATAGCTTGATAAATCAAATATAGTAAAAGTAATTGGCTAAAAGAACCTACTTCAACTAATTGATCCGCTTCATGAGTATAAAGAATTTGACCATTGAGACCATCAACAATATAAGCACCCTTTGTTTCTTCAAAAACAGGCATCGAATTCACCAAATTTTCAGGTACACTGTTTTCAATTGAAGTATCACTATCTTGAAAGGATGTTTGATTATTAGGAATCGAATCCGTCGATGTAGTTACAGCATAGACATCGATTGATAGAAAACTATTCATAATTAATCCAAAGACAAGTATCTTTTTAATACCTTTTATAAGCAATGTTACGTTCAACTCCTCACTCTTTAAGCTCACTTAAAAATCACTTTTTCTATTATACCCAACTGAATAAAAAAAGGTAGTTTTCATATTTCTATTATAATAAGCTTTCCTAATTTCGATACAGAGTTGTTCAATTGTTAACAGCTCTTAATTTTACTTGTCTATTTTAAGTAAAAAATAATAGAAGTTAACAAAAAATTACCAAAGCCTATTCTAATAGGCTTTGGTAATTTAGTTTATCTTTATCTTGAATAGTTTGGTGCTTCCTTAGTGATATTAATGTCATGTGGATGAGATTCAATTAATCCTGCTCCAGACATCCTGACGAATTGAGCTTCCTCACGTAGTTCTTTAAGATTGGCTGAACCGGTATATCCCATACCAGATCTTAAACCTCCAACCATTTGGAAGATAACATCTTCAACGGCCCCTTTATAGGCAACACGTCCTTCAATACCTTCAGGAACCATTTTGTTGGCTTCTGATTTTGATTGGAAGTAACGATCACTTGATCCTGAGCGCATAGCTGCTAAAGAGCCCATTCCACGATAAGATTTATATTTTCTACCTTGATAGATTTCCATTTCACCTGGTGATTCATCTGTTCCTGCTAACATAGAGCCGAGCATAGCCGCATGACCACCCGCTGCAAGAGCTTTAACAATATCACCTGAATACTTAATTCCACCGTCAGCAATAATGGTTTTACCAAATTCTTTTGCTGCTGAGGCACATTCATAAATAGCAGTTAATTGAGGAACTCCTACTCCGGCTACTACACGAGTTGTACAAATTGATCCAGGTCCGATACCCACTTTTACAACATCGACACCAATTTCAAACAAAGCGCGAGTCGCTTCAGCTGTTGCTACGTTCCCAGCAATAATGGTTACATTTGGGTAAGCTTCTCTGATTTCTTTCACTTTACGAATAACACCTTCAGAATGGCCATGAGCTGTATCAATAACAATCGCATCAACTTGTTCTTTAATTAAAGCCTCTGCTCTTTCAAAAGTATCATTAGTGATTCCAATAGCTGCCGCTACTAATAATCGACCATGTTGGTCTTTAGCAGCTTGAGGATATTGGATTACTTTTTCAATATCTTTTATAGTAATTAAGCCAGAAAGACGGCCTTCGTCATCTACTAATGGTAATTTCTCAATACGATTTTGGTAAAGTATCTTTTCGGCTTCCTCTAAAGAAGTGCCAATAGCTGCTGTTACCAAGTTTTCTTGAGTCATGTGGGATCCAATTTTATCTTGATAATTTTCAATAAAGCGCATATCCCGATTAGTAATAATACCTACAAGTGTTAAGTCGTCTTCACTTTTCACAATTGGAACACCTGATATACGGTATTGACTCATTAAATCTTCTGCTTCTTGCAGTAAATTTTCAGGAGTTAAATAGAATGGGTCCAAGATAACACCATTTTCCGAACGTTTTACTTTTCGTACTTCGTTTGCTTGATCTTCAATGGACATATTCTTATGGACAACACCTAAGCCTCCCTGTCTAGCCATAGCAATCGCCATATTCCCATCTGTTACGGTATCCATACTGGCTGATAAAATGGGAATATTTAGTTTCAAATTAGGGGCTAATTGAACTGATAAATCGACATCATTTGGTAATACCTCGCTATGAGCTGGAACTAACAAGACATCATCAAATGTATAACCTTCACGCGCAAATTTTGTTTCCCAAGATGACATTATTTTCCTCCTATTGTTTTTTTGATTCTCTGTAAGAGATTCGAAGATAATTTCCAACTAATTTAACATGTTAATTAGAATGAAACAAGTTTTTGGCATATGTTAAATTATGAGAAGTATTTAATGTTCGTCTTTCCAGCTAACGTTATTCTGTTAAAAGAGGCCACCAACTATTTTCCATTTTCTCTTTAAATAATAGCGTAAGGCCAAAGTAATCACACCCAATATGATATAGCCTATAGGTGGTAAAATTGGATTGATGACAGCTGGTATAAAGGCTTGACTTAACATAATTAATCCTATCCAAGCCATCATCGCAATTGTTGATACCATGAAGTAGCGCCCGTAGCCTTTCTGTCCTTTAGGAGCATCCAAGTCTGGTAAAACTTTTGCTGTTCGCATCATTGCATATCCTCCGATAGCATAATTGAGAATAACTGTTAAAATACCCATATAAAAATTATCTTGAACATTTGAACTTCCGGTTAAACCAAATACACCCGTTATTAAAGTGAAAATCGCTCCCAACATTAACCCTCCATCAACGGCTATTTGCCAGTCCGGTGACTTCTCTTTTTGTTCTTTCTCTTTTACTGCTTTACTGATAATTATCTGACTGGTTTCGCTTGGTGTTCCGTATATATGTTTAGCAGTATGACCATCTTTTTGTCCTTCTAGAAGAGTGTCTACCATTTCTAAATATACTGCTTGAAAGCTTGCTTGTGATATTTGTTCTGCTCGTAAATAGCGATCGATATCCAGCATAAACTTCAGATTACGTTTAGTTAACTGGTCCACCTTTATTTGTGGGACTCCAGTTAATATCGTGCTTAATTGACTTTCATCCACCACTTGATTGTCGTTTTGTCTGATGTCTGAAACTTCTTCTACTACTTTCTCTTCTTGTTGATCTTTCATTAAGTTTCCTCCTATACATTAAAGCGGAAAAGCATGATGTCCCCATCTTTAACTATATACTCTTTACCTTCTGAGCGATAGAGACCTTTTTCTTTTACTGCTTGCTCAGAACCATATTTGACTAAATCATCATACGCCATAGTCTCTGCTCGAATAAAACCACGTTCAAAATCTGAGTGAATCACACCGGCTGCTTGTGGTGCCTTCATTCCTACTTTAAAAGTCCAAGCTCGAACTTCTTTTTCGCCGGCTGTAAAGTAAGTCCCTAAACCAAGAAGTTTGTAAACGGATTGAATTAAGCGGTCAAGTCCTGAAGTTTTTAAACCGTAATCTTCTAAAAAACTGATTTTTTCTTCATCATCAAGTTCTGCAATCTCTTCTTCTAATCGAGCGGAAACAGGAACAACTTCTGCCCCCTGTTGGTCAGCTAATTCACGAACTTTTGCTAAGAATGGGTTGCCTTCTGGATCACTCACTTCCTCTTCACCTATATTGGCAACATAAAGCATTTTCTTACGTGTTAACAAGAATAAGTTATTGACGTAAGGTAATTGCTCATCATAAAACTCCACACTATTAGCTAATTGGTTATGTTCCAAAGCATCTTTTAATTTTAGAAGTACTTCGTGCTCAGCAATAGCCTCTTTGTCTTTAGTACGTGCTAACTTTTCTACCTTAGTAATTCTTTTTTCAATGGTTTCTAAATCTGCCAAGATTAATTCTAGGTTAATTGTTTCAATGTCTTCAATCGGATCCACTTTACCTGAAACGTGAGTAATATTAGAGTCTTCAAAACAACGAACAACGTGACAAATGGCATCCACTTGACGGATATTGGCTAAGAATTTGTTTCCCAGTCCTTCGCCTTTACTCGCTCCTTTTACAATCCCTGCGATGTCGGTGAATTCAATTGTAGTTGGGATTGTTTTTTTAGGTTTGACAAGACGAGTAATCTCTGTCAAACGCTCATCAGGGACTTCCACAACCCCTACGTTAGGATCAATAGTAGCAAAAGGATAGTTTGCTGCTTCTACTCCCGCTTTAGTAATTGCATTAAATAAAGTTGATTTCCCCACATTTGGTAGTCCCACAATTCCTGCTGTTAATGCCATAATCTCACTCTCTTTCTATCGGTTTACTTTTGATGTTTTTCAATAATTTTTTTCATTTTCTTTTCAAAGTCACGGCGTGTCATGGTTACAATATGCTGACATTTTTCACAACGTATGCGAATATCCATACCCATACGAACAATTTGCCAACGATTGGTTTGACAAGCGTGTGGCTTTTTCATTTCTACAATATCGAACTTGTCATAAGCTTTTGGATCCATTTTGACCCTCCTATTTGTCACTATTTAAACTTGAATATTAAGTAAGTCTAGAATTCTTGTCAAATCTGAATCGTTGACAAATTCTATTTCAATTTTACCCTTGTTTCCTTTTGAAACAATTTTAGCCGAGGTCCCAAATTTTTCTTCCATTTGATTTTCAATGGCTAGCCAAAGTGGTGATTTATTCTCTGTTCGTCCTTTTTTTGTCTTTTTAGGTAAAGACTGATTATATTTTTGCACTAATTCTTCTAATTGACGAACTGTAAGCTGTTCTTTGACAACTTTTTTAGCCAAATTCTCCATCTGACTCTTGTCTTTTAACCCTAAAATAGTACGAGCTTGACCCATTGAAAGTTTTTCTTCATTAACTAACTGTTTAATTGGATCTGGTAATTGAAGTAAACGGATATAATTAGCAATATAAGGTCGACTTTTCCCAATACGATCAGCGACTTCTGCTTGCGTTAATTTTAGCCGACCCATTAACATATCATATGCTTCTGCTTCTTCTAAAGGACTCAAATCCTCTCTTTGCAAGTTTTCTATCACAGCAATTTCAATCATTGCTTCTTCATCGAGTTCTCTAACAATTGCAGGGATAGTTGTTTTACCTGCCAATTTTGAAGCGCGTACTCTACGCTCTCCTGCAATAATTTCATAGCCTTTAATAGAAGATTTTCTGATGATAATGGGTTGGAAGACACCTGTTTGACGAATCGATTCCGCTAACTCATTTAAAGCATTGAGATCGAAATGCTTTCTAGGTTGATAGGGGTTTGGACGAATATCTTCTAATTTAATTTCAGTAACCATCTCATGATCATTGGCTACTTCTTCATAAGCAGAACTGAAAAGAGCTTCCATTCCACGTCCCAAACCTCCTTTTTTAGGTTTATTGGCCATTATTGATCACTTCCTCTGCCAATTCTTTATACATGACGGCTCCTCTGGACTTTGGGTCATAATCAATTACTGATAAACCATAAGAAGGGGCCTCTGACAAACGAATGTTGCGTGATATTACTGTGTCATACACTTTCTCTTGGAAATATTTACGTACTTCATCAACTACTTCATAACCCAAGTTTGTTCGTGCATCGAGCATAGTAATTAAAACTCCTTCAATCCTAAATTGAGGATTTAATGACTTTTGAACTAAACGGATGGTATTTAATAATTGGCTTAAACCTTCTAAGGCATAGTATTCTGCTTGAACCGGAATCAAAATTGTATCTGATGCTGTGAAAGCATTAATTGATAATTGCCCTAAAGAAGGTGGACAATCCACTAAGATATAATCATAATCTTGACTAATGGTTTCTACAGCTTCTTTCAGACGAAATTCACGGTCTTCAAAATTCACTAATTCAATTTCAGCAGCTGCTAACGAGATAGTTGAAGGGACAATATCAAGATTTTCTCTAGAAGTGGGTAAGATACTATCTTTAATAGCTACTCGATCGACCAAAACTTCATATAAACTATTGACTACATCTCCTCTTTCAATTCCTAAACCGGAAGTAGCATTCCCTTGAGAATCGGAGTCAATAACCAGTACCTTTTTCCCCATAAAGGCTAATGCGGCACCCAGATTAACCGTTGTCGTTGTTTTACCGACTCCGCCTTTTTGATTTCCGATTGCAATCATTTTTCCCATATGCTTCCTCCTTTTATTTAATAGGCTGCTTACTCGGCTTACCTGCTTTACGCGGGTATTTATTAGGAGTATCCAGTGTTTTTTCGACAAGTAAGAAAGTTCTCTCACCTTCATCTTCTGGTAAATTCGTCTGTACAACTTCCTCTATCTTAGCTCCTAAAACCTTAATAGCCTTTTCAGCCTCTTTTAATTCGATATTTGTTTGTTTATGGTTACCTTTTAAAACAATAAATTTCCCGCCCTTTTTTAGTAAAGGAAGGCAGTATTCAGCTAAAACATTTAAAGGAGCAACTGCTCGAGCAGTCACTAAGTCAAATTGTCCACGATAATTTGGATCTTGACCCACATCTTCTGCCCTTCCATGAAGAAATTCTACTCTTTCAAGTTTTAAATTTGCACTCAAATCTTTTAAAAACTGAATACGTTTATTTAAAGAATCGATGATAGTCAGATCAATTTCAGGATGAATGATTTTAATTGGTAAACTTGGGAACCCTGCTCCCGCTCCAACATCACACATCTTTAATTGATAATTCTCTAAAGGTAAGTTCCAAAGGGGCATTAAAGAGTCATAGAAGTGTTTTAAATACACTTCTTCTTTATCCGTAATAGCTGTAAGATTAACCTTTTGATTCCATTCAATTAACCATTGATAATAAGTGGAAAATTGTTGTAGTTGATCGGGACTAATTGATAATCCTTGATCTTGCAATTTATTTTTAAATTGTTTTTCTTCCATGTAATCCCTCTCATCTTTGTGATTGTGAAACAATGTTTCACAGCATATTAACTTTACTAAAATAACCACTTAATAGCAACATCTATCCTTCAATAAACTTTAAAAGCGTTTAAAATTTATTAATATCGCTTACCTCACATATAATCAATTAAAAAGATCCCTTCTTAATTAGTAAGTTAATTAAGAAGAAGATCTTTATCTTTTTTTGAATATAGTCGAGTTTAATTATTTAATGGGTTCGATTTTGGCAATTTTACCCTGTTGAATATAGACTGAAAGAATCGCAATATCAGCTGGGTTTACTCCTGAAATTCGACTCGCTTGTCCAATGTTAGAAGGTCGAATTAATTTTAATCGTTCTCTTGCTTCAGTTGCTAGGCTATCAACAGCATCGTAATCAAGATTTTCAGGAATTAATTTTTCTTCCATTGCTTTGACACGATCTACTTTATGGTTAGCTTTATTAATGTAACCAGCATATTTAATTTGAATTTCAACCTGTTCACCTACTTGTCGACTAACATCAGCTGTTAGAATAGGCAAGGCCTTAATTAGATCAAAATATTTAATTTCCGGTCTTTTTAATAGATCGCTAGCTAAAATACCATCCTTTAGAGGCGTTGAATCAACTTTTTCAAAATATTCTGCTAGGCCTTCTGTACTTGGCTTGATACGAATAGAAGCTAGGCGCTCAAGTTCTTCTTTTACAGCAGCTTCTTTGGTTTTAAACTGCTGATAACGGTCTTCATCTACCAGTCCAATTTGATAGGCTTTTTCTGTCAAACGGAAATCGGCATTATCATGACGCAATAATAGACGGTATTCTGCACGTGAAGTTAACAACCGATAGGGTTCAGTTGTTCCTTTTGTTACAAGATCATCAATCATTACACCAATGTATCCTTCTGATCGCGTAATGATGAAAGGTTCTTTGTCAAAGGCCTTATGACAAGCATTAATCCCTGCAATAATCCCTTGTCCTGCGGCTTCTTCATAGCCACTAGTTCCATTCATTTGACCGGCTGTAAATAAGCCTGGCAGATCACGCACTTCTAAGGATAACGTTAACTGATGGGGTACTACCACGTCGTATTCGATAGCATATCCTGCTCGCATTAATTTTGCTTCTTCTAAACCTTCTACTGAATGAAGCATCTCCAGTTGAACATCCTCTGGTAGAGATGTAGACAAACCTTGGACATACATTTCTCTAGTATTGCGACCTTCAGGTTCGATAAATACTTGATGACGTGGTTTGTCACTAAAACGAACAATTTTATCTTCTATTGAAGGGCAATACCTAGCTCCAACTCCTTCAACTATCCCAGAAAACATTGGTGCTTTATGCAAATTATTTCTGATAATTTCATGAGTTTTACTATTGGTATGAGTTAACCAGCATGAAATTTGATCTTGTAAATAATCCTCATCCTCTGATAAGTACGAAAAATGATTAGCCTTGGAATCACCGGGTTGTTCTTCTGTTTTGTCAAAATTGACCGATTCATAATGCACCCGCGGAGGCGTTCCAGTTTTAAAACGAGTTAATTCAATCCCTAATTCCATTAAATGTTCAGATAATTTGACAGAAGGTAGGGTATTATTTGGACCAGAAGAATAAGCTAAATCTCCGATGATAATTTTTCCTCTTGAAGACGTACCTGCAGTTAAAACAACAGATTTGGCTCGATAAATAGCCCCCGAATTGGTGATAATACCGCGACATTGATCTTCCTCAACTAACAGTCGCTCCACAAGCCCTTGTTTGAGGTCTAAATTATCTGTTTCTTCTAACACTTGTTTCATTGTATTAGAGTAATGTTGTTTGTCCGCTTGAGCTCTAAGGGCTTGAACTGCCGGGCCTTTCCCCGTATTTAAAAGACGCATTTGGATATAAGTTCTATCTATATTACGTCCCATTTCTCCACCTAAAGCATCAATTTCACGTACAACAACCCCTTTAGCGGGTCCACCAATTGATGGATTACATGGCATAAAAGCCACCATTTCTAAATTCATCGTAATTAAAAGTGTTTGAGCCCCTAAGCGGGCTGAAGCTAAAGCAGCTTCAGAGCCTGCGTGACCAGCACCCACAACAATCACGTCATATTGACCTGCTTCATAAGTTTGCATTATTTTTCACCTCTGTTTTCCATAAATTCGACCTGATGGTCGATTAAGTCACCTTTTTTATCATAAGCAAATTTAGCCCAAAAATAGGGTTTATTTTCTAAGACCCATTGTAAAAAGAGATAATCTCCTTCCCAAGTTGGTTTGTCTAAGACTTCGTCATAATTGACCCACTCCAAAGTACCTTCGTCACAATCTTTTAACAACTCTCCTTCAAAATCAGTCACTTTATAGACAAAGGAATACCAATCTCTATCATCATGGGTGAAATCTGGAAAAGTGATGAATCCTAAGGGGATTAAATTTTTAGCCTTAAGACCTGTTTCTTCATAAATTTCACGAATCGCACACTCTTGAGGACTTTCTCCTACTTCAAATTTTCCACCTACACTGACCCATTTTCCTTCATGAATATCGTTATCTCTTTTATTGCGATGGAGTAGTAATAATTGTTTACCATTATCAAGATAACAAATTGTAGATAGTTGTTGCATCATAACTTTCCTACTTTCCTAGACAGAATTGACTAAATAACTTATCTAATAACTCATCTTGTACACTATCACCTGTTATTTCACCTAAGAGATCCCAGGCTCTAGTAAAATCGATTTGTACCAAATCAACCGGTACATCGGCCTGACAAGCATTTATAACATCATCAAGTGCTTGAATTGATTGCTTTAATAAGTTCGTATGACGTGAGTTTAATAAATAATTAATATCATTAGACTCTAAATTACCCGTATAAAACAAATTCTCTATTCTTTCTTCTAATAAATTTAATCCTTGATCCTTTAAAATAGAGATAGGGATAACTTCCTCTTTATTCACAACATTTGTCACATCTGTAAAATCCATTTGACTTGGTAAATCGGTTTTGTTTAATAAAATAATTCTTTTTTGATCCTTTGTCAAAGACAAAAGTTCTTTGTCAATATCTGTCAAAGATTCATTTTGATTTAAAATCAAAATGACTAAATCCGATTCTTCCATAATTTTACGACTTTTTGCCACACCTATTTGCTCTACTAACTCATCAGTTTGACGAATACCTGCTGTATCGATTAAATGTAAAGGAACACCTTTGACATTGATATATTCTTCAATTGTATCTCTTGTTGTCCCTGCAATATCGGTCACAATCGCTTTGTCAAATCCAGTCAAATAATTTAGTAAACTAGACTTACCTACATTTGGCTTTCCTATAATAGCTGTTCGTATTCCTTCGCGGAAAAGACGACCATTTTGAGCTTTTTGTAAAATTTGATTTGTTTTAATTTTCACACGTTGGGATGTTTCTATTAGGGTTTGACTAGACATTTCCTCCACATCATCGTACTCCGGATAATCAATCGTTACTTCAATTTGAGCCAAACTATTAAGCATCTCTTGTCTTAATTGTCTAATTTGATGGGATAAGGTTCCTTGCAATTGGTTTAGAGAGGCATCCATTGCTTTGCCTGTTTTAGCTTGAATTAGATCCATTAAAGCTTCGGCTTGTGACAAATCAATACGACCGTTTAAAAAGGCACGCTTTGTAAATTCACCTGGTTCAGCCATACGAGCCCCTTCTAATAAACAAGTTTCAAGAATACGCTGCATGGCTACGATACCACCATGACAATTAATTTCTACTATATCTTCACGTGTATAAGTTTTTGGTCCTTTTAGGATAGTAACCATTACTTCATCTAAAACTTTTTGATCTTTATCTACTATATGACCATAATGAATCGTATGACTTTTTACCTGACTCAGGTCTTTACCTTTAAAAATCTTTTTAATAATTGTCAAAGCATCGGGACCACTCATACGTACAATTCCAATAGCTCCCTCACCTATAGCGGTAGAGATGGCTGCAATTGTATCCAAAACATACATAGCTATTACCCTCCTTTAATCATAAAAAAGTGCTCAACGAAAGATACCTAATTTTTTAGGTCATTCGAAAGCACTTTGACTGCCTGT
The DNA here is from genome assembly GCF_024742075.1 of Facklamia sp. 7083-14-GEN3. Classification (GTDB taxonomy): domain Bacteria; phylum Bacillota; class Bacilli; order Lactobacillales; family Aerococcaceae; genus Facklamia. The sequence goes on from NZ_JANSGD010000004.1 coordinate 32,457, forward strand.
CTATTTATTATATTATCGTAGTAATTGTATCAAATCGTAATTCTTCTTGCAACATAGGGTATAACGCTCATTAAAATTCTCTTTACTTAGATTATATAAAATAATGATATTTACTTTAGTAAATCACCATTCCTTTTCTGTTTCAAACCGTGTGTCTGACTTATTCTAAAGTTAGTTCTTCACTACTCATAGGTGTTTCGTCAATACTATTATCTTCTTGCTCTATCCAATTAGAGTCAATTTGATGGATTCCATTAGGAGGATAAGGGATTGTATTGAGTAACATTCCATTTCCAAAGACTTCTAGCCTGACTTGGTTAACAGAATAGTAATCAGCTATATTCACCATCATAGCAATTGCTACCGCTTTTTCACCAGCTGGATGTTGATTTAAACTAGCAACGACACCGCTTGAAAAATTGAGATGGGCAATTCCATTAGACTCATAAATATCAACTACTTGTATTTCGGGAGTAATCCATTGGTTATCGTAATAGAAACGCTGAAAAGCCGATGCTAAGGTATCGTTTGTTTGCCAGGCAAAGTCAACTATCTCTTTTTGAATCAACGGCTCTTCTGTTGAAGATTGAGGCATATACCACTCTTTTTTACTTACCAACATTACATTATCTGTAATTGATTCTGCGAGAAAGTAATCCTCTTTATTTTCTTGCCACTGAGCAATAATCCCTTTATTAGCGGCAATTAGCTGATGTCTATCGCCCTCTTCAAATTTAGTCACCACTTCAATCACTTCTTGATAGATTTGATCACCGATATTCACTTCTTTGTATAAACCGACGATATGTGAAGGAATATTACCATCATATAACCATTCAGTTCCTACTTTTAAAGGAGATTGTAAAATTATTAGGCTTTTTTCTAATTCATTGGCTTCCATTGAGTTTTTTAAATAATTAGTAAATCGATTATTTTTTTCAATTTTACCGTATAGTTCAATCACTTCTGTATTCCAACGATAGAGTTCAATCGTTTTTTCAGCACCTAAGGTCTCTCTCACTTGCATCTGTTGACTAGTTTGATCCATATAATCAACATAGCTAGTTTTACCATTAGAAAAGATTTTTACTTGATTGGCATTAATAGGAAGAAATTTTTCTATCCTATAGTTCACATCTTCTGCTTCTTTAATCCACGAATTAGAATCTAAAACCACTTGGTCAGATGTGTTAGCTTTCTGATTATTTTTTTGCTCTAGCTGTGTTTCTTTATTCTCTGCTTGTTTCTTCTCTATTTTCATTTGGTTTTCTTTACTCAATTTAATCATGGGTTCTTGTTTACAAGCTGATAAAGTAATAACAATTAATAAAAGCCAAAATATTTTTCTGCCAGACAGACTCAAATCCGTCACCTCCTAAAACAAGCTATATTATATCATAATTTTTATGACCTTCTAATACTATTTTACTAGTGCTTCCTTTGAAAAATAAGTCTAATGTTTCATTCATGATAATTTCCATTTATGTCTATACATAATAAAAATAATTTGAGAGATAAAAAATCCCTAAGCCTAGCTTAGGGAAGTGATTTTTATTATTGTACGTAATCCACCACTAAATATCGATTCGGATCTTTGCCTTCAGAATGCGTTGAAATGTGGTCATATTGACCAAGATAAGCATGGATTTGTTTACGTTCATAAGCAGGTAAAGGATCTAAGATAACTGTTTGCTTAGTGCTTAAAACTTGTTCAGCAGTTCTTTCTGCCATTTGCTCAAGCACATTTAAACGACGGTCACGGTAATCTCCTACATTTAACAAGACTGAAATTCGTTTACGATCACGTCTGTGTAATAAAACTTGAACTAAAGTCTGTAAAGAATTGATAATTTTTCCATGTTTTCCAATAACTAAACCGGATTTATCCGTCTCTATATTAAAGACTAATTGATTCCCTTTCAATTCATATTCAATGTGAGACTCTGCACCATATAAACGTATAACTTCTTCTAGGTAATGGCAAGCAGCTTGAAATTCTTCTTCAATTGAAATTTCATTTTTTATGTCCTCTTTCACAGTGGTTTGAGTTTCATTTGAAGCTTTTTCACTCATTTGTGGAACAACTATTTCAGGCTCTTGAGTAGAATTTTTATCTTCTGCTTGTTTTTCGATTGAAGACTCTTTTTCTAATGAAAGATTCTCACTTTTCTTTTGTTTAAGATCCTCTTCTTCAACAAGCTCACTATTTTTTTGATTATTTTGACGGATATAATCTTTAGTGTTGCTTACTGCTTCTTTATGACTATGATTTGTTTTATGATCAATTTTAACTTCTTTTTCCAATTGATTGGTTAATTCCTTTAATGATAAATCAGTCTTAGCTTCTATATGAACAACTGCTTCTTGCTTACCGAATCCAAAGAAGCCTTTTTTCCCCTCACTTATTATACGAATATTAGCTCCTTCTCGACTAATTTGTAATTGTTTTAGTCCTTTTTCAATGGCTGATTCGACATTTTCAGCCCTAACAGTAATATTATGATCTAACATATCATCACTCCTTTTATTTTATTTACGACTTTTAGCTTTTTTCAAGGCCTTACGCAACTGACGCTCTTTTTCTTTTTCATGAGCGATGCGTTCTTGGCGTTCTTGGATAATTTTATAAGGATTATTAAAGATTAAAATAATAATGACAGTAATTAAATTTGATATGAACCAATACAGTGAAACCGCACTCGGTAAAGCAAAAGATATGGAGAAAATCATAATTGGCATAGCTACCATCATAATTTTCATTGAAATATTTTGCTGAGGATTTGCTTTACTATTTAAGTAAGTTGATAGGAAGGTGAATAGAGCCGCTAGAATAGGGAAAATAAAGTAAGGATCTGGTTGTCCTAAATCAACCCAAAGGAAATGTCCTTGCCTTATAAGTTCTGTTCGAGAAATCACTTGGTATAAGGCCATCAAAATCGGTAATTGAATTAAAGTTGGCAAACATCCCGCAAATTGGTTAACCCCTTTTTCATCAAACAAAGCTTGTTGTTCGGCTTGGAGTAACTCCATTGAATGACGATCTTTATTAGGATACTTAGCTTTAATGGTTTCAATTTCCGGTTGTAACTCCATTATTTTATTTTGAGATTTCATTTGCATTAAAGTTAAAGGAGTTAAAAGAAGACGAATTAACAGTGTAAAACTGATAATACCTAAACCAAAATTATTGCCCATTAACCGACTTAACCAAACAATAAACTGAGAGAAGGGATATAAGATAAACTGATCCCAAATATTAGACGAATCACTAGTAATCGGTTCATTAAGATTTCCACAAGCAGATAATACCATTACTGTACCTATTAACAGTGAGAGTTTTAAAAAATTATTTAGCTTTTTATTGCTCATTACAACCTCCAGATGTTTCTTGATTTAATGATGATTGGATAATTTTAGCTTTCTTCATTACATGAATCATTGATTTCTTTATTTGTTCTAGATCCTTATCACAAATATCTTTACGAGCAATTAAAAGAAAGTCAACTTCTGGAATAAGCATATCTTCTATTTCATGCAAAGCCTGCCTTAAATAGCGCTTTATTTTATTTCTAAAAACTGCATTACCCAACTTTTTACCTACAGATAGACCGACTCGAAAATGTTTTTGACCTAGTTTTGAATAGGTATAAATAACTAATTGACGGTTTGCTGTAGAATTTCCTTGATGAAAGACTCTTTGAAAATCCTTATCACTTTTTACTCGATATTCTTTTTTCATTAGACTACCACTCCGATATTTTAGAGTCCTCATAATATTATATCAAAAATAAGAATAATTGGAATCTCTCTCTTTATTTTATAAAAAAAAAAGGCCTCACTTGGAAGCCTCAAAATTATGCAGTTAACTTTTTGCGTCCTTTTAAGCGGCGTTTGCTTAATACACGACGTCCATTTTTTGTTGACATGCGCTTACGAAAACCGTGCTCTTTACTACGTTGACGTTTTTTAGGTTGGTATGTTCTCTTTGTCATGCAATACACCTCCTTATTCCTAAATATAAACAATACTAAGATAGTTTATAAGAATTACTCCTTTAAAGTCAAGTGTTTTTTAATATTCATTAAATATATTAATAAATAGAACAGACTAATTATTATCACCAACTTATCCACAGCTTTTAAACAAGTCTGATGCAATGTAAAATTTTTCTTTACAGAGAAAGATACAAGTTTATCCACATTTCTATCCACTGTTAATAACAATGTTGTTATCCACAATATCTGTTCATAATATCCTTTTTACCTTTATATTCCTCTATATAAAAGGCTTTTTTTGCTAATAACTTTTCAACAGTTTAATTTAGCTCCTTACTTAAACTCTTTTTATGCACACTTTTTGCTGACATGTGTATAACTAAAATGTGAGTATGTGTATAGTTTTTTTGTACTTTCCTAACTTGTGGAAAACTCTAAATATGATACAATATCTTTGACTATATAACTTATTCGAGGTGAAATGAATGGATGAAAAAGATCTTTTTTGGCAAGGAGTCCTGGATTATTTAAAAGAAATTCTATCGACTTCTTCCTATCGTTCCTGGGTTGAGCCTTCCATCCCGACTCGAATTGGTAATCAATCAATTACGATTGCAGTTCCTAATCCGATGACTAAAAAGTATTGGGAAAATCATTTAGTAAATTATATTTTGCAATATAGCCGTGAGCGTTACGGTATTGAGTATGAGCCCCAATTTATAATCTATCAAAGTAATCAAGATGAACACACACTTTCAAAAAATATCGAGAAAAAAGAAGAAACAGACAATTTTCCAAGTTTTTCAGACTCAAAGTTAAATCCTTCTTATACTTTTGAGAATTTTGTGATTGGAGAAGACAACAAAATGGCTGCGGGAGCCGCTTTAGCAGTGAGTGATGGTCCAGGAAAAACCTACAATCCCTTTCTGATTTATGGCGGTGTGGGTCTAGGAAAAACTCACTTAATGCAAGCTATAGGTAACGATATCTTACGTAATAATCCTTCTACCAAGATCAAATATGCAACGAGTGAATCTTTTGTTAACGATTTTATTACCAGTATTCAAAATGGTTCTCAAAAGAAGTTTAGGGAAATGTATCGTGAGATAGATGTTTTATTAATTGATGATATTCAATTTTTATCAAAAAAAGATGCCACTCAAGAAGAGTTTTTCCACACTTTTAATGAGCTTTATAATAATAATAAACAAATTATTTTAACCTCAGACCGTTTGCCTAATAATATTGATAATCTGGAAGAAAGACTTATCTCTCGATTCAAATGGGGATTATCAACTGACATTACTCCTCCAGATTTAGAAACACGCATCGCCATCCTTAGAAAAAAGGCTGCAAATAATCGTCTTGATATTGATTCCGAAACCCTTACATATATTGCTAATAATGTTGATACAAACATAAGGGAATTAGAGGGAGCTTTAATGAGGGTTTTTGCCTATGCAGCTATTGAAGGTAAAGAAATTACGAGTCATTTAGCAGCAGAAGCCCTCTCATCTATTTTTGGAGAACAAAAAGAAAAGGTAATCGATGCTGACACTATTATTTCTACTTGTAGCCAGTTTTATAAAATATCCGTTGAACAAATTAAAGGAAAGAAAAGAAACAAAGAAATCGTCACTGCTCGCCAAATTGCCATGTATCTTACACGTGAATTAACTGAACTTTCATTCCCTAAAATTGGTGAATCTTTCGGTAATAAAAACCATACAACGGTGATTCATGCCTATGAAAAAATCTCTGAGGATCTAAAAAATAATACTAATCTCAAGCACGATATAGCGACAATCAAACAAATGTTAGAATAAAGATTGTGGATAAGTCTATTATTTTAAAATACTTTTACACATAGTCATCAACAATGGTAAACCTTGGTCCATAGAGTTCTTTGTCACTTATACGCTCTATCAACAAGCCCTACTATTATTACTTAGATATATAATAATTATTTATAAAGGAGAAATTTATGAAATTTACAATTAACCGTTCTGCTTTTACGCAACAAATAAATAATGTTCAAAGAGCTATTCCTTCTAAAACAACCATTAATATCTTATATGGGATTAAATTATCTTTAGATAATAATGGAATGACTTTAATAGGTAGTGATGCAGATATATCTATTGAAAGTCATATTTCAGTTGATGAGCCTTTAGCTAATTTACAAATTAAAGAGACTGGACAAATTGTCTTACCCGCACGTTTATTAAATGAAATTATCAAAAAATTACCACAAGATGAAGTGATAGTCAGTGTAGATGATCAGTTTAAAGCAACCATTCAATCTGGTAATGCAGAATTTCAAATTGTGGGTATTGATGGAAATGAGTACCCTCGTTTACCAATTATTGATCTAGATCATCAAATTCTGTTACCCACACTAACTTTTAAAAATATGATTCATCAAACTATCTTTGCAGCTTCTAATCAAGAATCACGTCCGATTTTAACTGGACTTCACTTAATTCTAGAAAAAGATTACTTAATTGGAGTGGCAACAGATAGTCATCGTTTAAGTCAACGAGAAATTCCTTTGAAAATTGCTGAGAACTCACACCATTTAGAAGCTATTACTGTTCCGAAAAAAACAATGATTGAATTGGCTAGAATAGTTCCTGATAATGCAGACTTAATGATGACCTTATCCAATCAGCAAATTATCTTCACTTTTGAAAATATTACTATTTATTCACGATTACTGGAGGGTAATTATCCAGCCACTGACCGTTTAATTCCTAATTCATCTGAAACAGAAATTGTCTTAAATGCAGCTGATTTTCTGCAAGCAATCGAGCGTGCTTCTTTAATGTCACATGAAGGAAAAAATAATATTGTTCAATTAGATATTCAAACAGACCACATCGAACTATTTGTAAAAGGAAATGAAATTGGTAATGTGGCAGAAGAAATTCAATTTATTTCTTCAAGTGGTGAAGACCTTCAAATTTCTTTCAACCCTGATTATATGAAAGAAGCTTTACGATCTTTTGGAGATATTGAAATTACTATACAATTTAATTCGGCAGTTCGTCCAATGCTTATAACACCGAGGGAAAAGAGTGAATTACCTCACAATGACTTACTCCAATTATTAACACCGGTTCGCACACATTAAAATTTCTATAAGCAGGTCAAATTATTGACCTGCTTATTTTTTTGCCTTTATTTAGCATTTAAGCTTAATTTAGCTTAAATAAGCTTTTTATACTCTGAGAGTCAAATTTAATTAAAAAGGCATTTTTTCGCCAAATATTTGAGATTTAAGCTATTTAGTAGTATAATAGATATAATAAAATACTGATGAGGTGGCCAAATGGAACATAAAAAAGTCAAAATAGATAGTGACCATGTAACACTCGGCCAATTATTAAAAATTGTAGATTTAATATCTAGTGGTGGAATGGCCAAGTGGTACTTAGCAGAGTTTGCTGTCTATCTAAACGGCGAATTAGAAAATCGACGAGGAAAAAAATTATATTCTGGAGATCGTGTTGAGTTTGTTCAAGATGAATTGATAGTAGACTTGGTAGAATAATAAGATAGCTTATGAAAATAGAACATTTAAATTTAATAAATTTTAGAAACTATAAAGAGCTATCAATTGATTTTCATGACGGATTAACTATTTTAGCTGGTGAAAATGCCCAAGGAAAAACAAACATCCTTGAGGCCATTTTTTTGTTGTCTTTAGCGAAAAGTCATCGAACCAATCATGACCAAGAAATGATTAGTTGGGAAGAAGATTATGCAAAGATAGCAGGCCAAATAGCGACTAAAAACTCACAATTTCCTTTAGAAATCATACTAAATGATAAAGGTAAGATTGCTAAATACAACCACCTAGACCAAAAGAGGCTCTCCCAATTTATTGGCAAATTAAATGTTATCCTCTTTTCTCCTGAAGATATGCAATTAGTTAAGGGTTCCCCAAGTCTAAGAAGAAAATTTTTAGATACAGAACTCGGTCAAACCCATCCCATCTATCTACAAAATTTATTAGAATATCATCGCGTACTTAAACAAAGAAATATTTATTTAAAGCAAGTACGCGAAAAGCATACTTATGATTCAGTTTATTTAGATATATTAACTGATCAGTTAATCGAAGCTGGAAGTCAAGTGATTAAGTATCGCTTACAATTTGTAAAAGATTTAGAAGCAATCGCTCACCCGATTCATTATGAACTCTCTAATGAGAGGGATAACTTATCAATAATCTATAAGTCATCCTCTTCTAAACTTGATTATGAGAGGATTGATTTTATTAAAGATCAAATGAGTGAATTGTTTAAAAGTACTATTCAAAGGGAAATCGATCAGGGAACTACCTTATATGGACCCCATCGAGATGACTTAATTTTTAATATTAATGGTAATTTAGCTCAGCAATTTGCCTCACAAGGTCAGCAACGAACAGTTGTTTTAAGTTTAAAATTAGCTGAATTGGATTTATTTTATGCAATTGACCAAGATTATCCAGTTCTTTTATTAGATGATGTTCTTTCTGAATTGGACGATCATCGTCAATTTATCTTGATGAGTAAAATCGAAGGAAAAGTTCAAACAATTTTAACCACAGCTAGTATTGAAAATATTCACATTCAAGAGCTTAAAAATTCTTCAATAAGATATATAAGTAAAGGTAAAGTTCAATAGGAGGATAGAAATGGCAGAAAACAATAACAAGCAAAAAATAAATCAACCACAATATGATGCTGAACAAATTCAGGTATTAGAAGGACTGGAAGCTGTCCGCAAGCGACCAGGTATGTATATTGGTTCCACTGCGGGTACTGGACTCCATCATTTAGTTTGGGAAATTGTTGATAATTCCATTGACGAAGCTTTAGCTGGCTATTGTAGTCATATTGAAGTAGTAATAGAAGCAAATGGTTCTATTTCGGTAACGGATGATGGCCGTGGAATACCTATCGATATTCAATCTAAAACAGGTAGACCAGCTGTTGAAACGGTTTACACCGTTTTACATGCAGGTGGTAAGTTTGGTGGTGGCGGTTACAAAGTTTCTGGTGGTCTCCATGGTGTAGGAGCTTCTGTTGTGAATGCTTTATCAAGTGAGCTATCAGTGGAAGTCTCTCGTAATGGTAAAATTCATCAGATTAAGTTTGAAAGAGGAGCCATTGTATCCGAGTTAAAAGTAGTGGGAGAGGCAACGGAAACGGGGACTAAAGTTAATTTTATACCGGATCCGTCAATCTTTACAGAAACAACGGATTTTAAATATGAAATATTGAAAGAGCGTATTCATGAGTTAGCATTCTTAAATAAAGGTTTACGTATTTCTTTACAAGATCGTCGTATGGATCGAGAAGCCTATGATAGTTATTTATTTGATGGTGGAATTAAATCATATGTCTCTTATCTTAATGAAGACAAGGGATTAATTTTTGATGAACCAATTTATATTGAAGGCGAGCAAGATGGTATCGCGGTTGAAATTGCTTTGCAGTATACAGATGCTTACCAATTAAACTTATTGTCTTTTGCTAATAATATCCATACTTATGAAGGTGGAACACACGAATCTGGTTTTAAAACAGCTTTAACACGGGTTATTAATGACTATGGTCGAAAAAATAACTTACTTAAAGATGGCGATGATAACTTATCTGGTGAAGATACTCGTGAAGGGCTGACTGCTGTTATTTCGGTTAAGCATCCAGATCCTCAATTTGAAGGTCAAACTAAGACAAAGTTAGGGAATTCTGAAGTAAGATCTGTAACAGATCGTCTTTTCTCTCAGCATTTTGAAACATTTCTATTAGAAAATCCTAAGGTTGCACGTTTAATTTTAGATAAAGGGATCCTAGCTTCAAAGGCGCGAATGGCTGCTAAGCGAGCTCGAGAAATGACCCGGCGTAAATCAGGTTTAGAAATAGCTAATTTACCTGGTAAATTAGCTGACTGTTCTTCTAAAGAAGCAGAAAAATGCGAACTATTTATTGTCGAGGGAGATTCAGCAGGTGGTTCAGCTAAACAAGGACGTTCGAGAATGTACCAAGCAATTTTACCGATTAGAGGTAAAATCTTAAATGTTGAAAAAGCTTCAATGGAACGTATTTTAAGTAATATGGAAATCCGATCACTATTTACTGCTATGGGTACAGGTTTTGGATCTGAATTCGATGTAACCAAGGCACGCTATCATAAATTGATTATCATGACTGATGCGGATGTTGATGGTGCTCATATTCGAACTCTTTTATTAACACTAATTTTCCGCTATATGCGTCCTTTGATTGATGCGGGATATGTATATATTGCTCTTCCACCTTTGTATAAATTGAAAATTGGAAAAAAAGAGATTTATCTTGATACCCATGAGCAACTGCTTGAATGGGAAAAAGAAAATCCAAATAGTAAATACTCTCTTCAAAGATATAAGGGTCTAGGAGAAATGAATGAAGATCAACTATGGGAAACAACTATGAATCCTGAAAATCGTCGGATGCAGCGAGTGACTGTTGATGATGCAGTAGAAGCAGATGCAGTCATGTCTATGTTGATGGGAGAAGAAGTAGAACCCCGTCGTGTCTTTATTGAAAAAAATGCAGTCTATGTACGTAACTTGGATGTATAGATTTACCATTGAAAGGAGTTAGTCATGACGGAAGATCATTTTGATGTTAGTAAACAATCTTTTGAAGAAATAAATTTACCTGATGAAATGCGTAATTCATTTTTGGACTATGCTATGTCAGTTATTGTTGCCAGAGCTCTACCAGATGTTCGTGATGGATTAAAACCTGTTCATCGTCGTATTTTATATGGTATGAATGAATTAGGTGTTACACCTGATAAACCACATAAGAAATCAGCTAGAATTGTTGGCGATGTTATGGGTAAGTATCACCCTCACGGTGACTCTGCAATATATGAAGCTATGGTAAGGATGGCACAACCCTTCGCATATCGTCAAATGTTAGTCGATGGCCACGGAAACTTTGGTTCAGTCGATGGCGATGGTGCAGCTGCCATGCGTTATACTGAAGCTAGAATGGCCAAAATTACATTGGAAATGTTAAGAGATATCAATAAAGATACTATTGATTTCCAAGAAAACTATTCGCAAGAAGAGAAAGAGCCGGTTGTATTGCCAAGTCGTTTCCCCAACCTTTTAGTTAATGGGGTTTCTGGTATTGCAGTTGGTATGACAACAAATATACCACCGCATAATTTGGAAGAGGTCATTGATGCTCTACAAATTCTTATGCGCAATCCAGAAGCGAATGTAGATGAATTAATGGAGGCTTTGCCAGGTCCTGATTTTCCTACAGGTGGAATTATCGTTGGAAAATCGGGTATTCGTCAAGCTTATCGAACAGGTAAAGGTAAAGTTACAGTTCGTGGTAAAGTTGAAATTGAATACTTTGGCAATAATCAAGACCGTGAGCGAATTATTATTCAAGAATTACCTTACGGTGTCAATAAAGCTAAACTTGTTGAAAGAATTGCTGAATTAGGCCGTGACAAGCGAATTGATGGTATCTCTTATATAGCCGATGAATCGGGTCGCGAAGGCATGCGTATAGTAGTCGAAGCACGTCGAGATGCTTCTGCACATGTTATTTTAAATAATTTATATAAACATACTCCTTTACAGACTAACTTCGGTATCAATATGCTAGCAATCGATTTTGGTGTTCCAAAAATACTGAATTTAAAAGAAATTCTTGAAAAATATTTAGCTCATCAAGTTGAAGTCATTACTCGACGGACTAAATTTGAAAAAAGGAAAGCAGAAGATCGCGCTCACATTTTACAAGGATTACAAAAAGCGTTAGACGTAATTGATGAAATCATCACCATCATACGTTCTTCTCATGATTCAGAAACAGCTAAGCAAGAGTTGATAAGTCGTTTTGATTTTACTCAAATTCAAGCGCAATCTATTTTAGACATGCGTTTGGTTCGTTTAACTGGTTTAGAACGAGAAAAAATTGATGCAGAGCTGAAAGATTTACAAGAATTGATTATTCGTTTAACTGAAATCCTCTCCTCTCAAGAAAGAATTTACGAAATTATTCATGATGAATTAAGAGAAATACTTAAGAAATATAATGATCCAAGAAGAACTGAAATTAAATTAGGCGAAATTCAATCCTTAGAAGATGAAGATTTAATTGATGAGGAAGATATTCTGATTGCATTAACCACTTCTGGCTATATTAAGCGGATGACTGAAGATGAATTCCGTGTTCAAAACCGAGGCGGTCGAGGGGTTAAAGGTATGGGAGTGAGTGAAGAAGACTCCATTCAAAGTTTAGTCTCTGCTTCTACTCATGATACTTTACTATTTTTCACCAACTTCGGTAAGGTTTATCGCGCTAAGGGGTATGACATGCCTCAATACGGTAGGACTTCAAAGGGCTTGCCAATCATTAATCTCTTGAACTTAGATAAAGATGAGTATGTAAGAGATATTGTAAACATTCGTAAAGAAGCTGATGACGAAGATACACATCTGTTGTTTGTTACTAAAAATGGTACGGTGAAACGTACTCTAGTTAGTGAATACTATAACATTCGCACAAATGGTTTAATCGCTATTAAATTAAGAGAAAATGACCAGTTAGTGAATGTATTAATTACTGATGGTCAAAAAGATATTATTATGGGTTCTAATAATGGTTATGCCGTAAGCTTTAACGAAAACGATGTCCGTGATATGGGTCGAACTGCTTCAGGTGTAAGAGGTATGAGACTTCGTTCAGGAGATTATGTTATTGGTGCAGCTATTTTAGATGAAGATAAGCAAGTTCTTGTTGTAACAGAAAATGGTTACAGTAAACGAACTGAAGCTAGCCAATATACTATTAAAAACCGTGGTGGTAAGGGTGTCAAAACTTCTAATATTTCTCAAAAGAGTGGAAAATTAGCAGGTTTAGTGACTGTTGATGGTGATGAAGACCTATTAATTATGACTAATGAAGGCGTCGTCATTCGTGTTCATATTGATTCGATTTCAACAGCTTCAAGAGATACCCTAGGAGTTAAAGTTATTCGCTTAGATGATAATTCCATCGTTGATAAGATAGTTGTCATCGAAAAGAATGAAGAAGAAATAGAAGAAGATGCTTCAGAAATCAATGATTCGGCAGAAAATTTAGAAGAATAGAAAGTTGGCATTGATTTCTTGAAAATAGAGTGATAGAATTATTAAATGTGAGTTAATAGCTTAACAGCTTAACTCCTTGCTCTATGGAGCCATTAGACCAAAAGGAGGTGCAGTCATGAGTCAACCAACTAAATATGAAATCCTTTATATTATTCGTCCAGATATGACCGACGAAGCAAAAAAAGAATTAATTGCTCGTTTTGATCAAATCTTAGTCGATCAAGGAACAGAAGTTGTCGAATCAAAAGACTGGGCTAAGAAACGTTTAGCATACGAAATCAACGATTATCGTGAAGGTATTTACCACTTAATCACTTTAACCGCTGATGATGCTAAAGGGATCAATGAGTTTGATCGTCTTGCACGAATCAACCGTGATATCTTACGCCATATGATTACAAAAGTAGAAGAATAATCAATATGTTTCACGTGAAACACTTGCAGGAGGAAAATTATGAATACCGTACAATTAGTTGGGCGTTTAACCAAGGAAATTGATTTACGTTATACTTCTTCAGGAACTCCAGTTGGAAGTTTTACACTAGCTGTAAATCGCAGTTTTACCAATCAACAAGGTGAACGTGAAGCAGATTTTATTAACTGTGTGATTTGGCGTAAAGCTGCTGAGAATTTAGCTAACTTTACCCGCAAAGGTTCTCAAATAGGAGTTGAAGGACGTATTCAAACAAGAAGTTATGACAATCAGCAAGGTCAGAGAGTTTATGTAACTGAAGTTGTTGTAAGTAACTTCCACCTATTAGAACCAAGATCAGTGACAGAACAACGCCCAGTTTCTGATGGGAATCAATCATACAAACAAACAAATCAAACATCTAATCAATTTCAAGGTCAACCAAATCAGACTAATAACAATGACTTTAGCTTTAATCAAGACTTCAGTCAGAATAATAATCCATTTGGTGACAGTCAAAAGGTAGATATTTCCGAAGATGATCTACCATTTTAGAATAATGTAGAGGAGGAAAATATATGGCTCAACGTCGCGGAGGAAGACGTAGAAAAAAGGTTTGTCATTTCTGTGCTAATCATATCGATTATATTGATTACAAAGATACAGATCTTTTAAAGAGATTTATTTCAGAAAAAGGTAAAATTTTACCTCGTCGTGTGACAGGTACTTGTGCAAAGCACCAACGTACATTGACTAATTCAATTAAACGCGCACGGATCATGGCTTTATTACCATTTACCGTTCAAGAATAATATTTAGCCACCCATCGGGTGGTTTTTTTGTTTCACGTGAAACATTAAGGTGTTATTTAGTTTATAGAACATTCTACTGAAATATGATAAAATAAGTGATATTAAAACTACGAGGTGTGCTGTGTTTAAAAAAATAAAACTAAAAGAATTTTTTAATTACTTTCATTCACTTCAAATCTCTTGGCAAATCTATTCTATTTTATTAATTTATCTAATTCTAATAGGTATAGCTTTTAAATTAGACTGGCGATTAGGTGTATTATTACTAGGCTTTCTCAGTATCATCATTCTATTTTTTACCTTTAACATTAAAGGTTTTATTAAGGATTTAACTAAGATGGCTAGTCATATGTCTGAAAATGCTTCTTTAGCTCAAGAGTATGCCCTATATAATGCTCCAATAGGGGTTATACTCTATGATCAAGAAGAAAGAGTAACCTGGACGAATCCAGCTATAAAAAAGATTTTTGAACAAGATATTATCGGTGAAAAAATTGAAAAAGTAGATGGAAAATTAACACAAATTCTGGGACAAAGTAATATGAGTCAATGGCAGGAAGTGTCTTTAACTAACGGCTATTATCGGGCCTTGCATCATCATGAGTATAAAGCTCTTTATCTTTATGACATCACACAAGATATCGAGATTCAAAAAGCAATTGGTGAATCTATTCTGGTAATGGGGTCTTTATTATTAGATGATTATGATGACCTCCTTTACGCGATGGATGATGAAGCTAGTGCGAAATTTGAGTCCGATTTAATCAGTCGTCTCAATCGATGGGCAGATCACTATCAAATATATTTAAAGCAAACGGATGAGGATCAGTTTCTACTCTTGCTAAATGAAAGCTCATTAAATGAACTCGAAAAAGAAAAGTTTGAATCCATTGAAGCTATTAAAGATTATTACACCAGTCGAAAAATTCCCATATCACTTTCTTTAGCTTTTTCTTATAGTCGTAATACTCAACAAAATATGATTGAAGTTTCTAAGCAGGTTAAATCTAACTTAGATTTAGCGCTAGGTCGTGGCGGAGATCAAGTTGTCATTCGTGAAATAGAAGGAAAAGCAAGGTTTTTTGGAGCAAAGACTAGTTTTACAGAAAACCGTTCGGATATACGCAGCAAAATGTTCTTCCAAGCGCTTAAAAGTACGGTTTTGACTTATGATCGAGTTTTAATTAGTGGGCACCAGTCGCCAGATTTAGATTCAATCGGATCAGCTCTAGCGGTTAGACAAATCGTAAATTCATTCGATAGACAAGCAAGAATTTTGATTGATAGAGATGGGCTTAATCAAGATTTAAAAGGAATAATAAATAGTGAATATTTCGAGAAGTCTAATGAGGAATTTTTCATTGAAAAAGAACATTTGGATGAATTCTTAAATCAAAAAACTCTGTTAATTTTAGTGGATCATCACCGATCAATGATTTCACAAGCTGAGTCAATCTTTTTTGATTACGATATCGTTATTATCGATCACCACCGTCAGGCAGAAGAATTTCCTAAAAATTGTGTACTGAGTTATTTAGAACCTTCTGCTTCATCAGCGGTAGAATTATTGACTGAATACTTTAGTGTGATTGAAGAAAAAGAAAATGCAATAGATGAGATGCTTGCAACGGTTATGTTAGCTGGAATAATTATCGATACCAATCAATTTTCTTTAAGGACTGGCTCTAGAACCTTTGAAGCAGCAGCATATTTAAAATCTATGGGTGCTGATAATATTAAAATTAAGCATCTTCTAAAAGAAAGTTTAGAAAGTATTAAAATTAAGAATCGCTTAATTGAGAATACGGAAATTATCGATTCTATTTATGCGATAACGGTAACTGATGAAGACGTAGTTGTAGACAATGTCTTAGCTTCTCAAACAGCTGATGATTTGTTGGGTATTGATCAAATTGAAGCTTCTTTTGTTATTTATAAACGCCATGAAAATGAAGTGGGCATTTCAGCTAGAAGCTTAGGTGAAATAAATGTTCAAGTTATTATGGAAAAGCTTGGAGGAGGAGGACATTTATCTAACGCAGCCACACAGATAAAAGATCAGACAGTTCATCAAGTAGCAGAACAATTAATTGAGGTAATTAAACATAAGGAGGACTAAAAATGAGAGTAATTTTATTAGAAGATGTTCGTAAGCAAGGTAAAAAGGGTCAAATTATAAATGTTTCAGATGGTTATGCCAATAATTATTTAATTAAGAATGGTTTAGCTAAAGCTGCTGATGCCAAAGCAATGAGTGAATTTAAAGCACAAAAGAAAGCTCAAGAAAAGTTGGAAGCTGAAGAATTGCAAGAAGCGAAAGAATTGAGAGTGGCAATTGAAAAAGAAGAGACAGTTGTCGTTATTACAGCTAAATCAGGAGAAGATGGTCGTCTATTTGGAACCATCCCTTCTAAACAAATTGCGCAAGAATTAAAGAAACAATATGACATTGAAGTAGATAAGCGTAAAATTGATTTAGAAAACAACCTTTCATCCCTAGGTTTCCATAATGTTCCGGTTAAGTTGCATACCGATGTAATGGCAACTATTCGCGTAAAAGTAGAAGCAGTTTAGATAGAAAATAAAGAGGTGAAACGATGGAATTTACGCAAATGAATCAAATGCAAGCACCTCAAAATATTGAAGCAGAAAGATCTGTTCTAGGTGGTCTTTTATTAGAGCCTAAGAAATTAGCTACTGTTCAAACACTTTTACAAGAGCAAGACTTTTATAAAGTAGCTCATCAACAAATATTTGCAGCTATGGAAAGAGTTTTTGATCGCGACAATACTTTAGATCATTTGATGTTGAAAAATCAATTAGATGCCTTAGATCAATTAGAAAATATTGGGGGCTATGAATATATTGTTGAATTGACAGGTTTCACTCCAACCACTGCTAATATTGAAAATTATGCTAGAATTGTTAAAGAAAAATCTATTTTGCGTCAACTCATCCAGGCTTCATCGAAAATTTCACAAGTTGCTTATGATGAAGAAAATGCAGTAGAAGAGATTATTGATCAGAGTGAAAAGTTAATTTTATCAATTGGTGAAGGTTCTCAAAGTAATCGACCTCAAATGATGAGGCAATTGATAGCCGAGGCTTTTGATAATATTGTAAAACTAGCAGAAGAAAAACGTGATGTCGTCGGGCTGCCTACTGGTTACCATGAATTGGATAAATTAACCAGTGGTTTTCAACCCGACCAGTTAGTTATTATTGCTGCAAGACCTTCTGTAGGTAAAACGGCATTTGCTTTAAATATAGCACAGAATGTTGCAACTAAATCTAAGGTTCCAGTTGTAATTTTCTCCCTAGAGATGGGTGCGCTAGACATGGTATATCGGATGATTTGTGCTGAAGGAAGCATTCATGCATCGAATTTACGGACTGGACAGCTGACAGATGATGAATGGAAAAGCTTTACAGTAGCTACGGATATACTAAGAGAGGCTCCTATTTACATTGATGACTCAGCAGGTATACGTGTGTCAGAAATTCGAGCTAAATGTCGTCGTTTGAAACAAGAAAATCCTGATTTAGGTTTAATCGTCATTGACTATTTGCAACTTATTGACGGAAATGGTAGAGAAAACCGCCAACAAGAAGTTTCAGAAATTTCACGTCAGTTAAAGAAACTTTCTAAAGAATTATCAGTTCCAGTAATTGCTCTGTCACAACTTTCTCGTGGTCTTGAACAAAGGCAAAATAAGCGACCTATTTTAAGTGATATTCGAGAGTCGGGTTCGATTGAACAAGATGCAGATATCGTTGCTTTCCTTTACCGTGAGGATTATCACCAGCAAGATGGTGATGAAGATGAAGGACATAAGGACGATTTACCTGATAATACAGTAGAAGTAATAATTGCCAAAAATAGAGCAGGTGCAAGAGACACTGTCAAGCTACTATTTAAAAAAGAATACAACAAGTTTTCGAGTTTATCCTATCAAAAAGAACCTTTTACTGTATAATATAGTAAAAGGTTCTTTTGTCATTTGACACTGACCTATGATTTGAAAGATAGAATATGAGGAGATAGTATGGAAGAATATTTAACAGCTCAGGAATTTGCTGACGAATTGGAAGTTACTCGACAATTAATCTATTATCATGCAAAAAAGATTCCAAATGAAGAGAAAGTTTACAATGATGAGAACAGATTAGTTTTTACAAAAGAACAGCAAATGCTATTAAAATCATTTATGACAGATACGTTTGACACGCCAATAGACGAAAATATCAAAGATAAAGATGAAGTGACAAAGGAAGAAAGTCAACATGATAATGAAAGTATAAAAAATAATCTAGAGGAAGAATTGGCTGAACCCTTAGATCATTTGTCAGAGCTTAAGCGTGATTTTTCTTATGATCCAGAACTAGCTAAACAAATCTCACTTGTACTTGAAAATGAGCGTGACTCAAAAAACGAAAAGACTAGTGAAAGTGATGAAGTAAAGAAAAAAGACTTTTCAAATAATATAGAAAAAAATGTGATATCAGATGATGCAAATGTAAAAGATCAGCAGCAAGCTATTAGAACTTATATTGAAGAGACTGTCAAAGAACAACTTAAAGAAAAATGGCTGAAGGATGAAGAAGAAAGAAACATTCTTGTTAATGAGCTGAAAGAAAAAAATAAACAAATTAATGATTTACTCCAATTAGTCGATCAACAACAAAAGTTAATGCTCTTGACAGAAAAGAAGAATAATCATTTAATAGAGACTATTGAACTTCTGAGAACAGAAGGTAAAGTAGCCCAATCGATGAAGCTCTCGTCGGATGAAAATGATGATAATAACGAGGTAATAAAGTCAAAGTCTTGGCTACAAAGGTTATTTAGTTAATTTTATTCACAGTTAAATATTTAGGAGGAATTTATGAATTTAGAGGAAGTAGTGATTGTTTCAGCAAATCGAACAGCTATAGGAAGATTTGGTGGCAGTTTGAAAGATATTTCGGCAGTAGATATGACCAGTCAGTTACTACAAAAGATGCTTGATAATATCAATCTCGATTCTTCCTTAGTGGACGAAGTTTTCATGGGAAATGTTTTGTCTGCAGGATTAGGTCAAAACGTTGCCCGTCAAATAGCTATTCAATCTGGCATTAGTTTTAAAACACCTGCTACAACTATCAATCAAGTTTGCGGATCCGGAATGAAAGCTGTCATGTTAGCTAGCCAGTCTATTATGACAGGTGAAAATGAAATTGTGGTGGCTGGGGGTTGTGAAAATATGAGTCAAGCTCCGCATATTCTATCAAATCATCGCTGGGGATTTAAGTTAGGCAATGATAGTGTAGTCGACACTTTGGTTTATGATGGTTTAACCGATGCTTTTGAAGGCTATCATATGGGAGTAACTGCTGAGAACTTGGCTGAAAAATATCAAATCAGTCGTGAAGAACAAGATGTCTTTGCTTTAAATAGTCAAAAGAAAGCTGAAAAAGCTTTTTCTTCTGGCCGATTTAAGCAAGAAATTATTCCAATTGTTCAAACTAAACGTGGTCAAGAAGTCATTTTTGCAGAGGATGAAAATATCCGTATGGGTCAAACGTTAACCGATTTAGAAAAATTGAAGCCAGTCTTTAAAAAGAAAGGGACTGTAACTGCAGGTAACTCCTCAACTATTAATGATGGTGCTGCTGTTTTAATCCTAATGTCTAAGCGTAAAGCAGAAGAGTTAGGATTAGAGGCAATGGTAAGTATTCGGTCAATGGGTAAAGCAGGTGTTGAACCCGCTCTAATGGGAACAGGTCCTATACCAGCAAGTCAAAACGCTTTAAAAAATGCCGGCTTAACTATAGAAGATATGGATCTTATTGAAAGTAATGAAGCCTTTGCAGTTCAATCCTTAGTAGTCAATCAAGAACTAGGAATTAAGGATGAAATCATTAATGTTAATGGAGGAGCCATTGCTCTAGGACATCCGATTGGATGTAGTGGAGCGAGAATTCTTGTCACATTGATTCATGAAATGAAGGCTCGTAATGTTGAAAGAGGATTGGCTACCTTATGTATAGGTGGAGGCCAAGGTGATGCGGTCATTGTAGAAAGAGCGCGAGCGTAATTTTGTAATAAATAAAAAGGAAGTTGTCTTTTGACAACTTCCTTTTTATTTATTCATAAGGTTCAACATGGATGTCAACATCTTTAATTTGAAATTCCTTTTGTAAAAGAGCTTCGATTTCTTCTGTTATACAATGTGATTGATAGACGGACATACTCGGCTCTAAAGCAATGGTAACATCTAGATAGATCTGCTGAGTAGCCATCCTTGCGCGAATAGAGTTAATTGCAATTACATCAGGATGTGTAAGAATACATTTTTCATAAGATAATAAATTTTCAGGGTTAAATCCATCCGACAGAGTAAAAGTTGATTCTTTAAAGACTTCAAAGGCGGAAAATATAATGATAATACCCACTGAAATCGAAAGAAAAGTATCGATAATAGGAAACCCCCAACTGACACATAAACTACCTATCAGAGTTGCTATGGAAATGAGTAAGTCACCTTGCATATCTTTAGCAGTAGCTTTTAAACCGATAGAATTTGATTGGATGGCTATTTTTTTTAAATAAGACCTTGTTAAAGTAAGTATTAAGATTGAAAAAAGAGTAGCTAGAAGGACTTGTTGGCTTGTTTGAGAATAGTCTTTAGCAAAGAGTTGACTAATACCTGAAAGAACAACTTGAAAGCCAATCGTAAACATTAGCAAAGAAACAATAAAACTGGATATAATTTCGTATCTTTCATGACCAAATTTATGGTTATGGTCAGCAGGTTTCTTTGCTAAATATAAACCAATCCAAACTGCAGATGAAGAAATAATATCTGATAAGTTATTCAGACCATCTGCTTGTAAGGAACTTGCCTTAAAGATAGAAGCAGTTATTAATTTGACTGTTGCTAGTAATAAATAAATACTGATTCCTATTACTGCACCTTTAGAGGCGAGTTTGTAATTATTCATAAAAATTAAAAGCTCCTAACGGTTTATTGCTATGATCTAAATTTTAATCATTATAAAAAGACCAGTAATTTAATCCTTCATCTAATAGAACTTGCTCATCGATCGGCTGGAAACTATACATTTTTTCAGGATTATCATTGGGGTCATTGACATATACATAGCCAGGTTCATAGCCACGAATGACGATGATATGCCCCACATCAGTAAAAAATCCTGGTTCGACAGATGCAATCACCACTTCCCCTTTTTGCAAAGCTTCCATAGCAGAATAAAAATTATTACCATGATTATAAAAGTTAAATCCATGGTCGGTTGCGTAATCTGAGAATATAGTCCAAGAGGTTCCCTCATTTTCTAAAAAATAATCTCGACCGGACCATTCAAGCACTTCCTCTGGCTCAACCAATCGATTGGATAAATAAGAATATACCATGGCTAAAGATACGATAGCACAACCATTATCACCTAAGGTATCTTGCTGACTAGCCCCATAATTGATATCCGAATAAAGTGGAGACTTTTGTAAAATTAATGGAACATCTAGTTGTAAATATGAATTTTTACTAGCGAAAGAAGGTTGATCAGGGAGAAAGAGAGTTCCTTCTCTTTCAATATTCATCTGGTTATCATTGATAGCTTGTATAATATCCTGTTGAGCACTCATAATGTTTCCATTGTAGTCTGTTACTATGATATCAGCAATTGATTCTTGAACATCTTGAATGGAAGCAGCTTTGGAACCATATTTATTTAATTCAAGAGCCAGCATTTTTTCTTCTTCTGTAGCTGTTTCATTTTTTACACTAGGTAAATTTTTTTCAACTTGTGAGTGGTTGGAAGATATATTTTTCTCAGAGTTTGTATTTTCTTTTGTGGCAATGTGATTTAAATAGAAGGTTAGACTGAGACTTAATAGAATGATTGTGATGGATAAGAAGGCTGCAAGACGATTTATTTTGTCTTGAAATGAATACATAGTTTTCCTCCTCAATGGAGCGTCACTCCGGAAATTCTTGTTCATGATAGCATAAATTATAAGGGAAACCTATTAAAAAACAAAACTGAAAAATTTGTAATCTAATCGCAATTACTTTCAATTTAATTCTAAATATATTCCTCAAGATCTTATTTGTGACTATTAGTGAGTCCTGTGTTTTAATAGAAGAGTGATTAAAAGGAGAGAAGTCAATGGAAAAAAATAGCTTATTAATGCAGTATTTTGAATGGTATTTACCTAATGAAGGAGAACATTGGATAAATTTACAAAATGATGTAGATCATTTGTATGAAATCGGTGTAGATCATATCTGGCTTCCACCTTTTTGTAAAGCCACTTCAGTTAATGATGTGGGATATGGGATATATGATCTTTGGGATTTGGGAGAGTTTAATCAATCAGGGACTGTGCGCACTAAGTATGGTAAAAAAGAAGATTTACTCAAAGCTATTCAATTACTCACACAAAAAGATATTCTCCCAATTGCTGATCTTGTGATAAATCACAAAGCATATGCAGATGGTAAAGAAAAATTTCATGTGATGAAAGTAAATCCTGAAAATCGCCAAGAAATGATTTCTGATCCCTATGAAATTGAGGGGTGGACCCATTTTTATTTTCCAGGTAGAGGGGGTAAATACTCAGATTTTGAATGGCATTGGTATCATTTTAGTGGTATTGATTATGATGCGACTAATAATGAAGAAGGTGTATACCTAATTTTAGGTGACGAAAAAGGATGGGCCGATGATCAGTCAGTAGATAGTACTTACGGTAATTACGACTATCTGATGTTTGCTGATATCGATTTTTCTCATCCTGAAGTAAGACAACATATTAAACAATGGTTAAATTGGATGGTGAATGAAACCGGAGTTAGAGGTCTACGCTTCGATGCATTAAAACATATTGATTCTCACTATATAAAAGAACTATGTGAAGAAATTAATCAGACACAAGGTGATGACTTTTATTTAATTGGGGAATATTGGAATCCCGATCTTGCTAACAACTTAGATTATTTAGATTCGATTGATTATCAATTAGATCTTTTTGATGTAGGCTTACATATGAATTTATATCAAGCCAGTCAAGCGGGTAATCAGTATGATTTAAGTCAAATTTTTGCAGGGAGTTTGGTGGAGGACAATCCATTACTTAGTGTAACTTTTGTTAATAATCACGATACGCAATTGGAACAATCCCTTGAATCACGCGTCGAAGATTGGTTTATACAACATGCCTACGCTTTAATTCTCTTGCGACAACAAGGTCTTCCTACTCTCTTCTATGGCGATTATTATGGAGTTCAAAATGGAGAAAAATCTCCATCTTATCAAGAAAAAATTGATCCATTATTGCACTTGCGAAAGTATCATACATATGGAGAGCAAGTGGATTATTTCGATCATCAAAACACCATAGGCTGGACTTGCTTAGGAACACAAGAGCATCCCTATGGAATAGCAGTAGTGATGACTAATGGCGATGCAGGCTTTAAAGAGATGACTATGGGTGAACTAAATGCAGGAGCAATATATGTAGATTATCTGAATAACCATTCTGGTAAAGTAGAATTAGATGGACAAGGTAGGGGAATATTCCCAGTGAATCAAGCTTCAGTATCTGTTTGGATAGATGAAAAAGCTATTTGGGATTAGATAAATAAACTTGAAGTCTTGATGGAACAAGGATAAAGAAATATTTTTAAATGATAGATATATCAAAGAAAATCATTTATAATATTATTAAGCGTTTTCATTTAAACGGCTTATTTATCATGGAAATGAAAGGATGTGAGATAAAATGAAAAAAGAAAAACGAGGTTTTGAAGTCATCCGTTCATATAAGGATAAAGCGATTCAAATTCCTCAACGGCAAACTAAATATTCAGCTGGGTATGATATTGAAGCTGCCGAAACGGTTGTGCTTCCTTCTTTTTGGAAACAATCAGTTTATTATTTAATTCATAATACCTTTATAACTATTAAGGGACAAGAAAACATGAAAGAAAAAGACTTATGGCAAGCTACTTTAGTTCCAACTGGTTTAAAAGCCTATATGATGGAAGATGAGTATTTGAAGATTGTTAATCGCTCGTCGGGAAGTTATAAGTACCAAACTACTCTACCTAATGGTATAGGTATTATTGATCAGGATTATTATAATAATGAGAAAAATGAAGGGCATATATATGTTCAACTAATTAATTATGGTTTGAAGGATCGAACGATTCAAAAAGGTGATAGAATTGCTCAAGGAATTTTTTCTAAATTTCTACAAGTAGATGACGATCAAGTAGTTAATAGCAATCGTAAGGGTGGTTTTGGGTCATCTGGTTAAGGGAGGGATTGAGTGGCAAAGAATAAGATAATGTATGAGTGTTTAGCTTGTGGCTATGAGTCACCTAAGTGGCTAGGAAAATGTTCAAATTGTGGCAGTTGGAATCAGATGGAAGAACAATTGGTTCCTACCACCAACTCTTCAACTACTTTTACTAATACATCACAATCAATAGTCGGAAAAGCAACCCAATTGGATCAAATTCCGAGTCAAGTAGAAGAAAGAATTGATACCCAAATGGGAGAGTTCGATCGTGTATTAGGTGGAGGAATTGTTCCAGGTGGCTTAGTTTTAATTGGTGGAGATCCTGGAATAGGGAAGTCGACTTTATTACTTCAGGTATCTATTCGTTTAGCCAATTTGAAACAGCGGGTACTTTATGTTTCAGGTGAGGAAAGTTTAACACAAATCAAACTAAGAGCTGAAAGACTGGCATTAAGTGGTAACGATTTTTATTTATTATCTGATACAGACTTGGGTAATATTGTGACTCAAATTCAAGAAGTGAATCCTGAAATTGTAGTCATTGATTCTATCCAAACGATGGCTTCGCCAGACAATCAAGGCTTAGTGGGATCTGTTTCTCAGTTAAGGGCAGCCACTAATATTTTGATGCGCATTGCGAAAGACCATAAAATTGCTATTTTTATTGTTGGCCATGTAACTAAAGAAGGCAATATAGCTGGACCTAGAATGTTAGAACATATGGTAGATGCCGTTTTATACTTTGAAGGAGAGAAACATAATCGCTTCAGAATTTTAAGGGCGGTAAAAAATCGATACGGATCTACAAATGAGATTGGTGTTTTTGAAATGATTGATACTGGTTTAGCAGAAGTTACCAACCCTTCAGAGTTATTCTTGGAGGAGAGGGTAACGGGTGCTACTGGATCAACAGTTGTTGCTGCCATGGAAGGGACGCGAACGGTATTAGCAGAAATTCAATCTTTAATGACACCGACGGTGTTTGGTAACGCTAAACGTACCGCATCGGGAATAGAATACCAACGTATTTCTCTTTTATTAGCAGTCATGGAGAAACATTGTGGCCTCTTGGTCCAAAATCAAGATGCTTTTTTTAAAACGACTGGTGGTGTTCGTTTAGATGAACCCGCCATTGATTTGGCTATAGCTGTAAGCATTGCCTCTAGCTATTGGAATCGAGAAGTGAGAGTAGATGATGTCTTTATAGGAGAGATTGGTCTTACTGGAGAAATCAGAAGAGTCAATCAGATTGAAGAACGAATTAAAGAAGCGAGTAAACTGGGCTTTAAACGTGTATTTATACCTTACAATAACCAATCCCATCTAAAACAACTTGATTTATCGATTGAAGTCATTCCAGTTAAAACGATTAAACAAGCTGTTTCTATAATTTTTCCTAAATAATTGAAAAAAATCTTAAAGGAGGTGATAGAATGATAAAGAAAATGACGATTAGTGTACTGATGATTGTTGGCTTGAGTTTTGGCTATACCCTAGGACCACAAATTTGGCGTAGTCTTCGCTTATACCATCAATTATTAATTAATCCTTTTGTGAATAGTATAATTTTCGGACTTATTTTTATGTTATTAGGTATTTTATTTGCACCGCTTTTTGAACGATTAATTCATAAGTTACTTTCGATGTTGGAAAAGCAGTCCACTCCAAATCTCTTATTTGGAGCTCTAGGCGTTTTATTAGGTTTATTAATCGGCTATCTACTTTCATTACCGATTGCTTCTTTAAATATTCCTTTTTTATCGAGCACAATGCCGCTTGTTCTGACTGTTTTAGGGGGAATGATTGGTTATCAAATGATGATCAATCGTCGAGATGAAGTGCTACACCTATTTACAAAATCCGGTCAAAAATTACAGTCTGCATCCTATGAATTGAATAAACAATCCAAGCAAAACGAGGCTGAATCGGGTCAAAGAGTAAAAGTGTTAGATACTAGTGTAATTATTGATGGAAGGATAGCAGAAGTGGTTCAAACAGGATTTATTGAAGGAAGTCTATTAGTTCCAAAGTTTGTGTTATCTGAATTACAGCATATTGCAGATGCTTCTGACTCTTTAAAAAGAGCAAAAGGTAGACGTGGTTTAGATATATTAAACCGTTTACAAAAAACTCCCAAAATAAGTATTGATTTTTTTGAAGGGGATTATGCGGATATTGAAGAAGTCGATGCTAAATTAGTAAGATTAGCTAAAGAATTAAATGCAGTATTGGTAACTAATGATTACAATTTAAATAAAGTGTCAGAATTTCAAAATGTCCCTGTTTTGAACATTAATGAGTTAGCGAATGCTGTAAAGCCAGAAGTACTACCTGGTGAAGAAATGCAAGTTCAAATTATAAAAGCGGGAACAGAACGCCGTCAAGGTGTTGCTTATCTTGATGATGGCACCATGGTAGTGGTTGAAGATGGACAAGATCATATTAATAAACATTTAAATGTCGTAGTTACTTCATCCTTGCAAACCGCTGCTGGTAGAATGATTTTTGCTAAAATTTGTGATAATTAAGAGTATTTGAATCTGACTAGATGAAGGAGTACAATAAGCTTTGTAGACTAGATGGAATTAAAGGAGACATATAATGAGCGATAAAATTCGTGTGCGTTATGCACCAAGCCCTACTGGGGACTTACATATTGGAAATGCGAGAACAGCTTTGTTTAATTATCTGTTTGCTCGTTCACAAGATGGAACGTTCATTATTCGTACAGAAGATACGGATACAAAACGTAACTTAGAGCATGGTGAACAAAGCCAATTAGATAATCTAACTTGGCTAGGTATTGATTGGGACGAATCGCCAGTTAATCCTGGTGAATATGGGCCATATAGACAGTCAGAGCGTTTGCATATTTATCAACCTTTGATTGATGACTTATTAGCTCGAGATTTAGCTTATAAATGCTATATGACTGAAGAAGAGTTGGAAGCAGAAAGAGAAGAACAAAAGGCTCGTGGAGAAATGCCTCACTACGGAGGGAAACATGCTCACTTAACAAAAGAAGAACAAGAAGCTTTTGAAGCTGAGGGCCGTCAACCTGTTGTTCGTTTTAGAGTACCAGCTAATGTTACTTATCAATTTGATGATATTGTTAAAGGGCCTTTAAGCTTTGAGTCAAAGAATATTTCAGGCGATTGGGTGATTCAAAAGAGAGATGGCATGCCAACTTATAACTTTGCTGTGACTGTTGATGATCATATGATGAAAATCACTCATGTCTTACGTGGCGATGACCATATTGCAAATACCCCTAAACAAATGATGATTTATGATGCTTTTGGTTGGGATTATCCAGAATTCGGTCATATGACATTAATAATTAATGCTGAAACTAATAAAAAATTATCTAAACGTGATGGTGGAATCCTACAATTTATCGAGCAGTATCGTAACTTAGGCTATTTACCAGAAGCTATGTTTAACTTTATTGCCTTATTAGGTTGGTCACCAAAGGGTGAAGAAGAAATTTTCTCGCCTCAAGAGTTAGTAGAGCAATTTGATCCAGAACGTTTATCAACTTCTCCCGCGTCATTTGATAAGAAGAAATTAGAGTGGATTAATAATACTTATATGAAAGCAGCAGATCTTGATACAGTGGTAAACTATGCACTACCTCATCTACAAAAAGAAGGAAAAGTAAGTGCTGAGCCTAATTCAGAAGAATTAGCATGGGTTAAGAAGTTAGTTAGCTTATACCATGAGCAAATTTCTTATGGTGCTGAGATTGTTGAAGCATCAAGTTTATTCTTTAATGATAAACTTGAGTTGAGTGAAGAAGCTAAAGAAATTATGCAAGCTGAAACCTCTTCGATAGTCGTTAAAGCCATGAAAGATAAATTACAAGCTCTTTCAGAAGAAGATTTTGTAGCCAGTAATATTAAACCATTGACTAAGGAAATTCAAAAAGAAACCGGTATTAAAGGGAAAAACCTCTTTATGCCAATCCGAATTGCTGTTTCTGGTCAAATGCATGGTCCAGAATTACCAGATATGATTGAAGTATTAGGAAAGAAAAAAGTCTTAAATCATATTCAGCAAGTTATATCGTTTTAATTAAAAGTAAGTGGAAACCATAGGTTTCCACTTTTGTTTGAAGCTTTTTCTTGAGCTTTAAATAATGGAATGTCATAATTAATGTGCACAAATTTGAAGGAGGCTACTTATGTATTTCGTAGATAATGAAAATAACTATGATGCGAGTGTTAATATTGCTTTGGAAACTTATTTAGTAGAGAATCGCCTAGTTGATGAACCGATTTTACTTTTTTATATTAATGAACCTTCGATTATTATTGGCCGTAATCAAAATACTTTTGAAGAAATTAATCAAGCTTATGTTGATGAACATAATATTCGAGTTGTTCGCCGTATGTCGGGTGGTGGAGCGGTTTACCATGATTTAGGAAACTTTTCATTCTGTTTTATTAAAGATGATGATGGATCATTTAGAGATTTCAAAGCGTTTACTCAGCCTGTAATCGATGCTTTGCATAAGATGGGAGCCACTTCAGCTGAATTATTAGGTCGAAATGACTTATTAGTAGACGGAAAAAAATTCTCTGGGAATGCAATGTATGCGAAACGTGGGCGTATGACAGCTCATGGAACCATTTTGTTTGACTCTGATTTAGATGAAGTTCACAATGCTTTAAAACCAAACAAAGCAAAATTTGAATCCAAAGGTGTCAAATCGGTACGCTCACGGGTGACAAATTTAAAACCTTATGTTGATGATAAGTATAAACAGTTAACTACTGAGCAGTTCAGAGATCTTGTTTTATTAGAAATCTTTGGTGTTGAAAAACGTGAAGATGTCAAAGAGTATCATTTGACAAAAGAAGACTGGGAAAAAGTCTATAAAATTCGTGAAGAGCGCTTCGGTAATTGGGACTGGAACTACGGTCACTCACCAAAATTTGATATTCAAGCCTCTCATAAGTTCCCATTTGGTTTTGTAGATATGCGCTTCAATATTAAAGATGCTATGATTACAGATACAAAAATCTATGGAGATTTCTTCGGGCTTGGTGAGATTGAAGATGTAGAAAATGCGCTAACTGGCGTTAAATTTGAACGTCAAAGTATTTTAGACGTCCTTCAAAATATGGATCTCAAAAAATATTTAGGGAATGTTGAAGCAGAAGAGCTGGTAGAAATGATTTTCTCATAATTTAGCAATAAGCAAGTGGCCGGAAGTATTTCCGGCTTTTTTTGATTCTTTATAAACTTATTTAAAGATAATATATTTATTCGAAAGTAAGTGCTAGGAATGTTATAATAAGCCTCAAGTTTAATGATAGAAAGAGGGTTCATAAGATGGCTATTCAATTATTTAATACCTTAACACGTCAAAAAGAAAACTTTATTCCCCTAGAAGAAGGAAAAGTGAGCTTTTATCTTTGTGGGCCAACAGTATATAACTATATTCATATTGGTAATGCACGTTCGGCTGTTGCTTTTGATACTATTCGTCGTTATTTAGAGTACCGCGGATATGCGGTAAATTTTGTTAGTAATTTCACTGATGTTGATGACAAAATTATTAAGGCAGCTGAAAAGGAAGGACTGACAGCTAAAGAACTTTCTGATAAATATATTGCTGCCTATAAAGAAGATATGCGTGCGATTAACGTTAAGCCAGCCAGCTATAACCCACGTGTTATGGAAAACATTCCAGAAATTATTGATTTTATTAAAGTTTTAATCGACAAGGGCTATGCTTATGAAAGCCAAGGAGATGTCTACTATCGGACCGCTAAATTTGAGAATTATGGCCAATTATCGGACCAATCTATTAGCGATTTACGTGAAGGCGCTAGTCAAAGAATTAGCGATGATGAGAGTGAAAAAAAAGAAAATGCGATTGATTTTGCTTTATGGAAAGCAGATGAAAAAAGTGTAGTATCTTGGGAATCACCGTGGAGTAAAGGTAGACCCGGTTGGCATATTGAGTGTTCGGTCATGGCTACTAAATACTTAGGAGAATCGATTGATATTCATGGGGGCGGTCAAGATTTACAATTCCCTCATCATGAGAATGAAATTGCTCAATCCGAAGCCCATTCCGACCACCATCATCCGTTTGCAAATTATTGGTTACATAATGGGTTTGTAACCATGGGGTCAGATGGTGAGAAAATGTCGAAATCATTAGGTAATTTTGTGCTTCTAAGAGATATTATTAATGAATACGATCCGATGGTTATCCGTTATCTTTTAGCTAGTGTGCAATACCGTCGCCCTATCCGTTATGATGCCAATGCTATTGCTACTGCAAGTCGTGAAGTAGAACGCTTGAAAGAACTGATGGACCGCATATCTTATCGAATGGATCATTTAGGAAGTGGACAAGCTAATCTTGATAGAGAACAGGAAGTAAGAGAAGCTATCGAAGTAGGTATGAATGCTTTCAATCAAGCGATGGAAGACGATTTTAATACAGCTAATGCTTTATCAGCTATTTTTGAAATGAGCAAGCAAATTCATCGCTATCTTGATCAAGAAGTGGTTGAACTTCAATTGTTAAAAGAAATAAATCAGTTAATGCAACAAATTTTAGCCATATTTGGCTTAGATTTTGAGTCAACAGAGGTTCTTGATAGTGAAATTGAAGATTTGATTGAGGAAAGAAATCAAGCGCGTAAAGACAAAAACTTTCAAAGGGCGGATGAAATTCGTGACTGGTTGAAAGAACAACATATTTTATTAGACGATACTCCGCAAGGAACAAGGTGGAAAAGAGGATAAAAGTGGCAAATGAAAATATACCCGATAAGTACTCCTTACTAAATGGAGCAGCCTTAGCCTATGTTGGAGATGCTGTTTATGAAGTAGAGATACGCAAGTATGTCATTGAATTAGGAAAAACACATCCCAATAAATTGCATGGGGCTGCCATTAAATATGTTTCAGCTAAGGGACAAGCGAAAGTGATGCATCATTGGATTCAACAAGATGATTTCTTAACCACTAAAGAAATTCAAATCTATAAACGAGGGCGCAATCATAAGGCCAATACAAAAGCTAAAAATGCTTCAATCGGTGATTATCGCCAAGCCACAGGATTTGAGGCATTATTAGGTTGGCTTAAATTGAGTGGACAAGAAGAGCGTTGCAATCATTTAATTCAACAAGCGATTCAATATATTAATGAAGAAGGAGCCTAAAAATGAGAAAGAAAAATGATAGAGCGGATTTTCATAAGAAAAAACGCACCAATAAACATTCTCTCAAAGAGCCTTTAGTAGACTCAAAGGCTTTTGAAAATAGTGAATCGATCTATGGTAAACATGCTGTTCAAGCTTATTTAGAAACAGAAAAGCAAGCCAATAAATTATTTATTCAAATAGGGATTGCAGGGGAAGTAATATCTAGTATAATAAAAATGGCTAAAATTAAAGGGATTGTATTCCAGGAAGTGCCAAAGTTGAAGCTAGATGAAATGGTTGATGGTGAAAATCATCAAGGTGTTGTTCTGACTATTCCTCCTTTTGATTATGCTGAATTAGAAGATGCTCTTCAATTAGCGTCTTCAAGAGGAGAGGATCCTTTTATTCTTATTTTAGATGGGATTGTTGATCCGCATAACTTAGGATCTATCCTTAGAACGGCAGACGCTACAGGCGTTCATGGGGTGATTATTCCTAAACGACGTTCAGTTGGATTAACCAATGTAGTTGCAAAAACATCTACTGGAGCCATTGAACATGTTCCAGTGATCCGAGTGGCTAACATTAAACAGGTTATGGATCAGTTAAAAGAAAAGGGAATATGGATCTTTGCGACGGATATGGCTGGAGAAGACATGCGTCAGTGGGATTCACATGGACCAATTGCATTAGTAATTGGTAATGAAGGTCAAGGGGTTTCTGAACTTGTAAAAAAATCAGCAGATGGAATTGTTACTATTCCGATGGTTGGGCATGTGCAAAGTCTGAATGCATCTGTTGCAAGTGCAGTCTTGATGTATGAAGTAGCACGCCACCGTATTGGAAAGTAGGGATTATCATGCGGTATAAACGTCAGGAAATTTTATTTGTTGACGGTTATAACATGATTGGTGCATGGCCAGAACTTACCAAACTTAAAAAAATGGACCAGTTAAATCAAGCACGCGATCAATTATTATTTGAGCTTTCGGAATATCGAAAATACCGAGATCTCAAAATTATCGTTGTCTTTGATGCGCAATTTGTTCCCGGAATAACACAAATTTATGATCACTATCAAGTTGAGGTTGTTTTTACGCAAGAAGGAGAAACGGCTGATTCTTATATTGAAAGAGAAGTAGCTCAGTGGATTTCTCCACTTAATCGTGTAGTAGTTGCGACAAGTGATATGGCCGAGCAATGGTTAATTTTTCAAAAAGGTGCCATGCGAATGTCTGCTAATGAGCTTTATATGCAATTACAATTCGATAAAAGACAGGTTCGACAAACAGTAAAAGACCATTATTCACAGCTTATCAGGCGGCGGAGCCCGTGGAAGCTTGACCAATTGAAGCTATTAGATGATCTAAGATTTCGCTTAGATGATGACAAGAATGAATAATGGAGCGATGAAATGAACGAGTTTGACCATTTGACGAATGAAATGTTGATTATGCGCTTGAAACAGAATATCGCTGATGAGTTTTCATTTATGTTACTAGTTGAACGTTTTATTCCCCTCTTAAAAAAATTTGCTTATCGAATGCCGGTTGATGGATATGAACCAGAGGACATTATTCAAGAAGGAGTTATCCTAATGTATCGGGTAATTCAAAATTATGATCCTGCATACGGAGGTTATTTTGCACCTTATTTTCAAAGATCATTGCATAATTACTTAATTAATTTACTCCGTCGAAACGCTAAAGAAGCTCAGACCATTCGCTTTGGAATGGACGCTGAACGCGATCAGATGGAGATTGGTGATTGTATCGGTCATAAAAGCTTAAGTCATGACTATAAATTAGCAACTACTCCCGAATTACAAGTCATTGTCAATGAAGAAAAAGAACGTTATCTTGCTAAATTAAGTCTTTTTGAAAGACAGATTATCTTCTGTTATAGCGATTTATCAATGAAACCTAGAGAAATTGCTGAGTATTTAGGCATTGATAAAAATCGGGTCAAAAATGCTTTGAGACGAGCAAAAGATAAGTTAAGAGATATTATCACTGAATAGAAACCATTTATAATTCACCCAAGAATTAGTTGAAGATAGACTGATTCTTGGCTTTTTTATTAGAAATCTGAATCTTTACTTGTGCAATTTAATTATGATATACTACGATCTGTTCTTTATGAACACTATGATTCTTCGGTGGAAAAGCCACCCTTAGTCCTTTGGTCATAGTAATTACTAGAGCTTGCTCTATAAAGGAGATTAATATGGAAAAAAAATATACTACTAATGATTTAACGCGAATAGCATTAATTGCTGCTTTTTACATAGTGTTGACTTTAATAATTTCCCCACTTTCTTTTGGTTTGGGTATTCGTATCAGTGAGGGTTTGAATTTTTTAGCCCTTTACAATAAGCGTTACATTTTAGGGGTTACTTTAGGTGTTTTTATTGTAAATTATTTTTCTACTTACGGTATTTGGGATATGGTGATTGGCTCGCTTACTAGCTTTATCTTTTTACATTTAGCTTGCTATATTATTGAAAAACTATTCCCTTCAATTACTAATAAGAAAGATGAAATCAACAAGTTGCTATTTTTTAAATATTTAATTATTGGTTTATCAATGACTATTTCGATGGTTAATATTGCCTTGTTGGTTGTTTTTTTAGGGGCTCCTTGGGAATCCTTTATGACCCTTCTTTTAGGTATGATGGTTAGTGAAGGCTTATCTTTATTGGTTGGAGGAATAATAATCTATTTGATTAGTGAGCGGATCGATTTAAGACGGTAGTCCTAAATATATAGCGAATTAAAAAGCAATCATTCTATTCCTAGTCTATCAAGCGGCTCCTCGGTTATTCGATCGTAAGCTATCTCTATAAAAAAATTCAACTTAAGTAGTGAATATTATTTCACTACTTTTTTGTGCACAAATTTTTAAATTAAATTTTAAATAATCACAATTAAAAACAAATAAAACCCATTTATATCAATGTTTAATAATTATTTTTCACAAATATTTTTTACACGCTTTTTATGTGAAAAAATAGAAAGGTATGTTATAATGCTTTTATGACTTGTGGCAGAAAGGTGGTGATTGTTTGTGATCGAATTAATTGATGTCGCTAAACATTACTATTTGAATAATAAACAAGTTAAAGCGGTTGATGAGGTTTCCCTAACAATCCAAGATAAAGAAATTTTTGGCTTGGTAGGTGAGAGTGGTGCTGGCAAATCGACCCTTTTAAGGTTTATTAATCTTTTAGAAAAACCAGACAACGGCAAGTTATTAATTGATGGACAAGATCTGTTGCAACTCAGCAAGCAAGAACTACGACTTCATCGTAAGTCTGTAGGTATGATCTTTCAGCATTTTAATCTATTGAATAACAAAACAGTTGGTGAAAATATCACCTTACCCCTTAAATTATTTAATTATTCAGATGCATTGCCTCTCGATTCTGTACTAGACTTTGTTGGTTTAGCTGATAAGAAAAATCAGTATCCTAGTCAATTATCTGGTGGGCAGAAGCAAAGGGTTGGTATCGCGAGAGCGTTAATTACTAAACCAAAAATTTTGCTTTGTGATGAACCGACTTCCGCTTTGGATGTTATGCGGACGAATGAAATTGTTCAAATATTAAAAGAAGCACATCAACAATTCGACATGACAATTATAGTGGTAACCCATGAATTGGCTTTTGTAAGGCAACTTTGTGATAGAGTGGCGATTATGGAAGAGGGTCGTATAATTGATGTGGTTGATAATTTGACCGATCGTGATCAAGGCCAAGCAGGAAGTTATTACGATAAAGTGAAGGAGGTCCTAAGCTAAGATGTGGGAAGAATTAATAATGCGCGTCATTGAATATTGGCCAAAATTATGGGAAAGTCTTCAAGAAACAAGTATTATGCTTTTTTTCTCATCATCAGCAGCTATATTGTTAGGTCTTCCTTTAGGGACTTTCTTGTTTTTGACTAGTCCGGGTCAGCGAATGGGTAAAGTGAGAGCAGATCAATTTTTGAATTCTAGCTTAAACCTATTTGTAAATATTGTCCGGTCTTTTCCTTTTTTGTTACTTGTCGTTGCCATGCAGCCCCTTATTCGAATGGTTTATGGGCGAGCAACTGGCGATCCGATTGCAGCATCCTTTCCGATGATGCTGATTGCCATTGCCCTTTATGCCCGCTTCGTGGAACAGTCTTTGCATGACATTCCTAAAGGCGTGGTGGAATTAGCTGATTCCCTTGGGGCGAATACTTGGGAGTTAGTTACTCAATTTCTATTTGTTGAAGCACGGTCATCTTTAATTATTGGATTTACCACTGCTTTTGTATCCTTTCTATCTTATTCAACCATTATGGGAGTAGTTGGTGGCGGTGGGATAGGAGATTTTGCTATCCGATATGGCTACCAGAGGTATGAAACGGATATCATGTATTTTGCGATTATTCTAATCATCATCATTGTTCAAATTTTACAATGGTTAGGATTGAAAATTGCGCGTAAGTTAGATAAAAGATAATAGGAGGAATTTTATGTTTAATAAAAATTTATTTAAGAGTTTTGCTACTTTTGCATCAGTATCACTAGGTCTAAGCGGTTTACTATCCGTTTCGGCACAAGAAGATAATGTATTAAAGATTGCTTCTCATATGCCACCAATGACTGATATCGTTGAAATTGCAGCGGATGTAATTGAGGAGCCTTACTCAATTGAGTTAGTAGAAGTTTCTGATAACATTCAATACAATGAGGCAGTTTTTAACGATGAAGCTTTCGGAAGTTTTGCACAACACCTTCCATTTATGGAAATGTTCAATGAAGAACGTGAAGCTGATTTAGTAGCTATTCAACCAGTTTATAACGCAGTTGTTGGTTTTTACTCACCAGTTTATGAGTCAATGGAAGATATCGAAGAAGGTGCTGAAGTAGCTATCCCTTCTGATCCAACAAATGAGGCACGCGCATTATTCGTTCTTGAACAAAATGATCTAATTGAATTAGATGATGAAGCAGGCCTTTTCCCAACAGTAGATGATATTACTGAAAATCCTTATAACTTTGAGTTCACAAGTGTTGACTTATTAAACTTAACAGGAGCTTATGAAGATGGGGTTGAATTAGTTTTCAACTACCCAACTTATATTGCGTCAATTGATTTAAAACCTGAAGATGCTTTATTCTTAGAAAAAGATGATGAAAATACTTTTGCTATCATTCTTTCAGTTCGTGAAGGAAATAAAGATAGTGAAGCAGCTATGGCCCTACAAAAAGCTTTCTCATCTCCTGAAGTACGTGAATTTGTAGACAAATTGGCGGAAGAAGGACACTTAGAACCAGCTTTTGATTCTAAAGAAAATGAAGAAGATGATACTGACCAGGATGAAGAAGAATCTGATAATCAAGAAGATTCTTCAGAAGAAGATGCAGAATAATAAAAAAAGTAAAAGCTGGCCATCGGCCAGCTTTTTTTCTTCTAATGAACGATTGAAGAAATGAATACGTTTACTTGGTTTTTATTAGAAATTTCTCTTGAAACCCTCATGGAATTTTAATAAAATAAAACTACTTTATTTTCTGGAGGGATTAGTATGAAGAAGAAAGATTTATTAGCTATTGGTTTTATGTTATTTGCCATGTTTTTTGGAGCAGGTAACTTAATCTTTCCAGTTGCTCTCGGACACGAAGCGGGTCAAAGTTTATTACCAGCTATTTTTGGTTTCATCATTACAGGCGTCGGATTGCCATTACTATCCATGATTGTGGGATCAAGTTTAAAGGGTGGTTATTTTAGTGCTTTGAGTAAAATTAATCCCGTCTTTGCGATTGTTTTATTAACTTGTAATTACCTGATCATAGGGCCCTTGTTTGCTATTCCGCGTACAGCCACAACTACCTATGAGATGTCCGCTCTTCCCTATATATCTAACGCTAATGGGATGACTTTAGGCCTATTTACCTTCGTTTTTTTTGGCCTTGTTTTGTGGATTTCCTTGAATAAAAAGTCGATTGTTGATGCGATTGGTAAGTGGCTAACGCCAGCTTTGTTAATTTCCTTAGTTGTTTTTCTAGTAAGATCCTATTTTCTTTATCGAACAAGTAAACCCTCTGATCCGATGAAAATCGCTTATCAAAACAATCCGTTGGCTGAAGGATTTGTTAACGGGTATGCTACCATGGATACACTTGCCACTTTAGCCTTTGCGATTGTTGTTAAAAGTGCTTTTGAAGCAAAAGGTGTCTTTGACCAAAAAACACTCTTAAAAGAAGGAAGCAAGGCTTCATTAATTGCAGCAGCTTTATTAGGACTGTTCTATTTTGGTTTATCTTGGGTCGGTAACCATATTAGTTTGACAGAAACGCTTCCTGAAGGACAAAATCTTGGAACTTTTCTATTACAGACTATAGCTAATAATGCGATGGGGCAATCCGGTGTAGCTTTGTTAGGAATTATTGTCTTTTTAGCTTGTTTAACCACTGCTTGTGGCCTAGTAGCAGCAATTAGTCAGTTCTTTCATGATCTATACCCTAAGATTTCCTATCAAAATCACGTTATCATAATCACTGTTGTGTCATGGTTAATGGCCAATCAAGGATTAGATCAAATTATAGCTACTAGTGGCCCTGTTTTAGAGATAATTTATCCTGTCACTATGTCCCTCATTTTACTTGTCATCTTACATAAAGTGCGGCCACTTAACAGAATGCAATTTTTATTACCTCTACTATTCGTCTTATTGGTTAGCTTTTTATCCGTTTTATTGAACGCTAAGGTCATCGAGTGGCAATGGCTTGTAAATATGCCTCTAGTAAAAATTGGCTTTGCATGGATTCCAACTCTTGTTGTTGCAATATTAGTCAGTGTTATTTTTGACAACCGTTCCCAAAGCTTGGACTTTACTGCATAAAGAAAATGATTCTTTTACTTAATAAATTTTTAATATTATATTTTCAAATTAACACTTCAATAAAGTGATAGAAAAATGCTGGGCTCATGTCCAGTATTTTTTTATTGAATTTTTGGATTAAAAAAATGCACAAACTGCAAGTTTTTTGAGTTATAGAGATATGTTATTCCAAAGATAATAGAGATTGTGAAGAAAGTCATAGAAAGCAAACTATTTAAATGAAAAAATTGCTCATTAAATTATCTATATGCCATTCATATTTATATATTCACAATCTAAACAAAATGTTAGCTAAAAATTCAATAAAAATTTCAAGTAAATAGATCAATAAATTTTTTGATAGTTATAATTTTTTTCTATTAGAGCAAAAAATTTATAAAAAAGAAGGCTTTATATCAAACAAGAAAGCGTTGACAAACAAATTATCAAAAGGTAGACTGAAAATATGAATCCGCTTGCAACGGAGTGAATATATGTGGAAGGAGGATAATAGGTTTAAGTCATTGTTATCTAAGATTTGTGAAAAACGTCACTTTAAAGAGAGTTAATTTTTCAAATAAATAAAGGAGCAATTATTATGAAACGAAAATTAGGATTATTTACTTTATTGCTAATGGGCGTGTTCCTATTAGTAGGATGTTCTGGTGGAGGGAGCGGAGAAACTTTAACAGTTGCTGTATCAGGAGATGCGATTTCACTTGATCCGATTGCAACTAATGATAATCAGTCCAGTCATGTTATGACACAAATTTATGAAGGATTAGTAAAAATAAATGATGAGGGTAAAGCAGAACCAAGCTTGGCAGAAAGCTTCGAACAACCAGATGAAACGACTTACGTCTTTAAGTTAAAGCAGGGAGTTAAGTTCCATAATGGTGAAGAATTAAAAGCTTCAGATGTTGTTTTCTCATTAAAACGTGCAATTGAAGCACCAAACGTTAAACACTTATTCGATACAATTGATATCGACTCTGTAAAAGCAATTGATGATTATACTGTTGAATTTAAACAAACAGAACCATTCTCAGGTATTCTAGCTGCGTTATGTCATCCAGGTGCTTATATCGTTAATGAAAAAGCTGTAAATGAAGCAGGTAATGATTATGCACGTAATCCTGTGGGAACTAATGCAGTAAAATTTGTTAAATGGACGAAAGCAGACTCTGTTGAAATGGAACGCTTCGATGATTATCACGGCGAAAAAACAGAATATAAAAATCTGATTTTCCGTGTGATTCCTGAACCAAGTAACCGTGTGATTGAGTTAGAGTCTGGTGGGGTAGATATTGCTTATGATATTTCAGCAATCGACTTAGAAAAAATTGAAGATAATGAAAAGTTACAATTATTAAAATCTTTTGACTATGGGACAACTTATCTAGGATTTAATATTGCTAAAGAGCCATTTAATGATCCAAAAGTTCGTGAAGCAATTTCTTATGCGATTGATATTGATTCCATTGTAAAAGCAGTATTTAAAGGTTTAGGTCAAACAGCTACAGGTGTAATGTCACCTACATTAGCTTACTCTATCTCTGATGAATATGAGCCTCGTGCACGCGACATTGAAAAAGCAAAAGAATTATTAGAAGAAGCAGGTTACCCTGATGGCTTTGAAACTTCTATTTCAACTAATGAAAATAAAGATCGGATTGATATGGCTACTGCTATGAAGGAACAATTATCAGAAGTAGGTATTGATGTTTCAATTAACGTATTAGAGTGGTCAGCATTTAACGAATTAATAAAGAATGGAAAACATGATATGTTTGAAATTGCATGGACAGCAGACTCTCCAGACCCAGATACTTTCTTATATCCATGTTTCCACTCATCAGCTAAAGGTGAAGGCGGTAATTACATTTATTTAGAAGATGATATGTTAGATGGATTATTAGAAGAAGCGCGCTTCTCTCAAGACGACGAAGAACGTGCTGATTTATATCGTCAAGCTCAAGAGCACTTA
Source organism: Facklamia sp. 7083-14-GEN3 (assembly GCF_024742075.1). Lineage (GTDB taxonomy): Bacteria > Bacillota > Bacilli > Lactobacillales > Aerococcaceae > Facklamia. The sequence continues at coordinate 73,152 of NZ_JANSGD010000004.1, forward strand.
ATGGATATCACCGCTTGGATTCCAGAGCACAATAAAGAGTTAACAGTTGGCGCTCAAAAAGATGTTAAAAATATTAAACTTTCTCCATTTGGATGGTATCAATTAGCTCCGGTTACTAAGGGAGAAAAATAGTTCATTGTATTCTGGAGGAGATGGCAACATCTCCTCTATCTAAAGAAGAGGGTGCGTAAAAACATGATAAAATATATATTAAAAAGGCTATTATATTTAATTCCCGTCATTTTAGGCGTCTCTTTTATTGTATTTGCTTTGCTTTATATCACACCAGGAGATCCTGCGCGTAATGCTTTAGGACCTTCTGCTTCTGAAGCAGCGGTTAAGGCTTTAAGATTGGAAATGGGATTAGAAGATCCATTCTTAGTACAATTTGGTCGTTATATCAAGAACGTATTTACTAAATTAGACTTAGGAACTTCCTATATTACTAAATCTTCAGTTGCAGCTGAGATTTTCAATCGAGCAGGCGCTACAATAAAATTAGCATTTCTTTCCATTTCTTTCGCCGTTCTATTAGGAATTCCAATTGGAATTATCTGTGCGATTAAACAATATTCTATTTTTGATAATATCGCTATGGTTTTTGCTTTAATTGGTATTTCAATGCCAGTATTCTGGTTAGGACTTTTACTTATTATGTTATTCTCTGTAAGACTTGGATGGTTCCCATCTTCAGGTTTCTCTATGCCATCTCAAATGGTTTTACCTGCAGTTGCTTTGGGGTCTCAGTCCGTTTCGGTTATAACGCGAATGACTCGGTCTTCAATGCTGGAAGTCATTAGACAAGACTATATTCAAACAGCTAAGGCAAAAGGTCAAAGACAAAATGTTGTTGTTTGGAAGCATGCATTGGGAAATGCTTTAATTCCAATCATCACAATTGTCGGGACACAGTTCGGTCAGTTAATGGGGGGAGCCTTGATGACGGAAGTAATTTTCTCGATTCCAGGTATTGGTCGTTTGATGGTTGATTCAATCAAAATGCGTGATATGCCGATGGTTTTAGGATGTGTACTTTTCGTTGCGGTAACCTTTAGTATTGTTAACTTAATTGTGGATATTCTATATACCTATGTTGACCCACGAATTAAGACAAAATATGTGTAGGAGGGTATCAACATGAAAAATCCTAAATTAAATTCTGAAAAAGATGAAGTAGTTGAATTAGACCGTGATAAGGTTGACCGTGGTTTGGAAGAGGAACATCCTCAAGTAAAAGACCATCTATTAAAAGAACAAGAACATAAACGTGGACGTTTCCGTGGATTACAAGATATTTGGATCCGTATGAAGCGCAATAAGTTGGCCATGGTTGGTTTATTTATCATTATGGTCTTAGTTTTAGTTGCTATTTTTGCTGACCAAATTGCTCCGTACGGTTTTGCCGAGCAAAACTTACAAAATCAATTTGCACCACCCAGTTCAGAACACCTTTTTGGGACTGATGATTTGGGTAGGGATATTTTCTCTAGGGTTATTTATGGGTCAAGAATTTCACTTAAAGTTGGTTTTATTTCAGTATCCATTTCTTTAGTGATTGGTGTGACCATTGGAGCACTGACTGGCTATTATGGTGGGCGTGTCGATAATGTTTTGATGCGGTTCATTGACATTTTACAATCTATACCAGATATTCTTTTAGCAATTGCTATTATGGCAGCTTTAGGGCCTGGATTGGCAAACTTGATGATTGCTGTTGGTATTGCAGCTATTCCAGGTTATGCGCGTTTAGTGCGATCATCTGTGCTTTCTATTCGTGATATGGAATTTGTGGAAGCGGCTAAAGCAAATGGTTCAAGTGATTTTAGAATTATCCTAAAACATATCATTCCAAACTGTATGGCACCGATTATTGTTCAAGCAACTCTAGGGGTTGCCTATGCGATTATTAATGCTGCAGGTTTGAGTTTTATCGGTTTAGGATTAGAGCCACCAACACCAGAGTGGGGAGCTATGCTATCAGGTGGGCGTTCTTACATTCGAGATGCTGTACATATGACTCTCTTCCCAGGACTGGCTATTGTGACGACGATTTTTGCATTAAATGTCTTAGGTGATGGTCTGCGTGATGCACTCGATCCTAAGCTGAAACGCTAGGGGGAAAGATTATGGTTGAATTATTAGATTTACGAAATGTTAGTGTACAATATGAGACGGATTCAGGAACTGTATACGCAGTTAATAACTTGAATCTATCGATTGGTAAGAAAGAAACCTTGGGGTTAGTTGGAGAAACCGGTGCAGGAAAAACAACAACGGCTTTAGCAATTATGCAGTTAATTTAAGATCCTCCCGGTAAAATCACTTCAGGTGAGATATTGCTTGAAGATCAAGACTTAATGAATGTTAAAGAAAAAGATATGTTTAATATTCGTGGAAATAAAATTTCGATGATTTTCCAAGACCCAATGACTTCTTTAAACCCGATCATGACTGTTGGCGATCAAATCAAAGAGGTTATCGAACTTCACCAGAATCTTTCTAAAGAGGAAACGATTGCTAAAGCAGAAGAAATGTTAGAGTTAGTTGGAATCCGCAAAGAAAGATTGAATGATTACCCACATCAATTCTCTGGTGGAATGAAGCAGCGGGTGGTTATCGCGATGGCTCTTGCTTGTAATCCAGAGTTAATTATTGCTGATGAACCGACAACGGCTCTCGATGTAACCATTCAAGCACAAGTGCTAGAATTAATGAAAGATTTAAAAGATAAATACGATACATCAATGATTTTAATTACTCACGACTTGGGTGTAGTCGCTGAAATTTGTGATTATGTTTCGGTTATTTATGCTGGTACGATTGTGGAACATGCTTCTGTTGAAAGTTTATATGAAGAACCACTACATCCTTATACGAGAGGCTTGTTTGACTCTATTCCAAGCGCCGATGAAGATGTTGATAAATTAAAGGTAATTTCTGGGTCAACACCGGACCCTTCGGATCTACCTACAGGTTGTCGCTTCCACCCAAGATGTAAACATTGTATGGAAATTTGTAAGTATAAGTTCCCAGAATATCGTGAAGTAAAACCTGGTCACTATGTAGCTTGTCATTTATACAACCAGGAAGGGGGAGAAAACCTTGACCAACAATAATCAAGAAGCACTTATTAGTGTGCGTAATCTTAAAAAATATTTCCCCACTAAAGCCGGTGATTTAAAAGCGGTTGATAATATTAGCTTTGACATTAAAAAAGGTGAGACTTTGGGTCTAGTCGGTGAGTCCGGCTGCGGAAAGTCTACGGCTGGACGTGCCATTATTCGGTTACATGAACCAACTTCCGGAGAGATTTATCTTGAAGGAAAGAATATTATGGAATACAAAGGCTTGAAAGAGATGCGCTTGATGCGACAGGAAATGCAAATTGTATTCCAAGATCCTTATTCTTCACTGAATCCACGAATGACTACTTTTGACTTAATAGCTGAACCTTTACGTGTCAATAAATTGACGAAAAGCCAGGCTGAATTAGAACAAAAAGTGTACAAAATGATGGAAACCGTAGGCTTGGCTCGCCGTTTAGCAGGATCATTCCCGCACGAATTAGATGGTGGACGTCGTCAAAGAATAGGTATAGCTAGGGCTTTAATTGTCCAACCGAAGTTCCTTGTTTTAGATGAGCCTGTTTCAGCGCTTGATGTTTCTATTCAAGCCCAAATCTTAAACTTGATGGATCAATTGCAAGAAGAATTTGGTCTGACTTATCTTTTCATCTCGCATGATTTGTCAGTTGTTCGTCATATTTCTGACCGGATTGCTGTTATGTACCTTGGTCAGATTGTTGAATTAGGTACTTATGATCGGATTTTTGAAAATCCATTGCATCCTTATACGAGAGCTTTACTTTCTGCTATTCCGATTCCAAAAGTTGGTGTGAAACGTGAACGTATTTTCTTAGAAGGAGATGTACCAAGTCCAGTGAATCCTCCTGAGGGTTGCCGCTTTGCTGGTAGATGTAAGCATTGTATGGAGATTTGTAAGACAACTCCAGTTGAACTCAGAGAAGTTGAACCGGGCCACTTTGTAGCATGTCATTTGTACAATGATATTAAATTTGCACAATCGGTAGAGTTTCCTGAAGAACAAATGAAACTAATTTAAAAAAACCCCTTCTAACTACCTAAGGATTAGGTTTTTAGAAGGGTTTTTATGTATTTAAATTCATTTATTTGTTTAAGCTATAATTAATTTGTTTGCTTTGAAGATCACCATTTAAATAGGTATAGTTGGAAGATGTAAATTTTATAAAACTTTCTAATTCAAAGGAATTTAATTATAAGAGATGATTGAGCAAAGCTCCTCTAAGTTTTTGCAGTTGTTGAAGATATTAATTTTTTATTATTGACAAGTTTACTTTGCAAATATATACTTTATGAAAAGTAAACTTGGCAAAGGGGAGATAAAATTGGAAAAAGATGACTTTTTAAAGATAGCTCAAAAGGAAAGAAATGATGAGAGAGAAATTTTTGTTAATGATAAATCGAGCGTTTGGATTTCGCGGGCATTAATTGGAATTGCTGCATTTATTTCCGCTATTAAAGAATCGCATAATCTACCTTTTTTGGATATTCTTGCAATGCTGTGTCTTTCAATTGGCGTAGGAGAATTATATAAATATTTTGCAAAGAGAGAAATAAAACATTTATTTTTGTTTATCCTATTGTTTACAAGTGGAGTAGTTGCAATAGTGTTTTTTTTAAAGGATCTTTATTATGGATGAAAAGTTAAAACTAAAGAATAATCTAAAAGGTTTACGAAAAGAACTAAAATTAACTCAAGAAGAATTGGCAAAAATGGTTGGAGTATCTCGAAATACTATTTCCTCAATAGAAACAGGTCAGTATAACCCAACTGCTAAATTAGCATATTTACTATGTTTAGCACTAGATAAGAAATTTGAAGAAATTTTTTATCTATCTACTCGAGATAATTAATTTATTATTGGTCACGCTTATTATTTATATACTATGTCAGCTTTTATAATTTATACGATATTTTAATTAAAAAGTGGTCTGAGAAAGGATATATATATTACTGCTTAAAAAGGTAGGTAAAATCAGAAGAGTTTCCAAAAGAAAATATGAAGTTGATTTAAGACAAGAACCCTCATAAAACATCTTATCAAGTGTTTATGAGGGTTTTACATTTTGGATATTTTACTGATTGAGACAGTAATTAATTTCTTTATTTTTGAAATCACCATTGGCATAGCTATATTCAAAAGCCTTAAAAGCTTTAAATGTTTTAATGTCCAAAGATTTTGTTTGTAGTAAATAGTTGAGTAGAGCCCCTCTCAATTTTTTACTGGTGGCTGAAGGTGCTTTTTTACTTAATTCTATATCTTTATAGAAGTTAATTTGGATGAGTTTCATTTTTTTAGGGTCTAATAAAGAAGCAAACTCATTAGATGCTAGATTAATGACTGTTTGTTCTTCGAAGACCTTATTATAATGAGTTTTCCACAAGCTTTTCAAGCTTTGATTTTTTACTTTAAGCGACGTATTAAAGTCTAAACGGTAAGGGTTGATCGGTTGAAGGGGAGAGATTGGCCCATATAAGGCAGACAGAATTTTAAGATGGTCTCTAGCATAGTTCAAGTCGATTTTCTCCCACTCGATTTGACGAAAGGATAGACCTTGATAGACTTGATAAGCTTGACGAGCTGTTTTTTCATTAATGGCTTGATAGCGATGATAGATATCTTGGGCAAGTTCAGCTGAGCATTTAAAGAGTTTTTCTAACTCTGTAGTATCTTTTAAGGAAAGTTCTTTAATAATTGATTGGACGGGACCTGATTGAGGAATTAAATCATTACCAGCTACCGTATCCATCTCTTTACTAGGGGAGAAAATAATTAAAGTCATAAGCATACTCCTTTATTTTATTAGATAAGAAAAACCCCTATCATAGAGGGGCCATGGTTTATTGCGCCTTAGCAACGGATGATGCTTTTGGTAATTCAAAGCTAGGAAAATGTAGTTCGAATTGGCCAATTATCGTCGACGAAACTAAAGTAGTAATAAAAGAAAAGATCAGATGTTGTGGTGCAATATATAATAATGAAAGTAATAATACTACTCCATCAGTTAACAGATAGGCTTTAGTAATTGATACGTGGGCTCTCTCAGAAATAACCATTGCTAGAGCATCATCGCCCCCTGCGGCACAACGTTGACTGATACATAGGCCGCATCCTACGCCAATCGCAATACCTCCTAAGATAGCTGCTAATAAAGGTCTTTCATATAGGCTGGGAACAACGGGTCCAATCCAAAGACAAAGACGATAGAAAATAGCAAATAGAAAGGATGCGTGAATAGCACGACGAATAAAATCTTTACCCAATAAGGATAAGCCAATAAGATAACAGCTAATATCTGCAAAAAAGCTTAATTTAGAAGGCTCCCAACCAAAGAAACGATAGCAGAAGAGAACTAAACCAATAACACCCCCTTCTGTAATTTTAGCGGGTATATGAATATTTACCAATCCAAAAGCCATGATAAAGGCTCCTAATGCAATAACCAGTATTTCTTTTTTACTTAATAAAAAGCGACTCAGCAAGCGCTTAAGCATATTTACACTCCTAATTTATTATTACACGAAGTCTCCATTAGGACACAAAAAAAGACTGCTTGTGTCGTAGGCTAACCTCGTACGGCAATCTTAAGATGGTATTGATGCTTTTTTTGTTTGCTATTTTTTCTTTTGGCAAAACTCTGAGCTTCTAGTAATCTTTTTAGCCTTTGTAGACCCCACATCAGGTTTCAACTAGGCTCTTTATCGACTATATAGGCATCAGATAAACCCTACTGATCAAAAAGAACTAATCAGTATCCATCGAAAAACGATACTACAAAAATTATAGCACGAACTGAGAAATAGGCAACTAGTAAACGATTTCCTTCAGTTAAATATATGCAATGTGGTTGTTGTCTTTTAAAATAAAATAAGATAAACTATTGATAATAAGGGAAATGAAGTGCTTCCCATTTACTTTATTGATAAAGTAGATAAACCGCTTAGTAGCTGATGACTTCTGTATGCTTTTTTGGCATACAGAAGTTTTTGTATTTTAAAGGAGGAAAAGCAATGTTGTGGAGTTTAGGGCTTGTCTTGATATTAGGGTGGTTGTTTGGAAAACTATTTGAAAAAATTAACTTACCAAAACTGTTGGCTTATTTGGTATTAGGTATTTGTTTAGGCCCCAATGTTTTCAATCTATTATCTAGTGAATTAACACATTTAGCGGGAGAAATTCGTCAAATTGCTTTGATGATTATTTTGATTAGAGCTGGACTAACTTTAAAAGTTTCGGATTTAATTAAAGTAGGTAGGCCTGCTATTTTAATGTGTTTTTTACCGGCTATTTTGGAAATACTTGCCATTGGTATGATTGGACCTTACTTATTTAATATCTCCTATGTTGATTCTTTCCTACTAGCTAGTGTTTTAGCTGCTGTTTCACCTGCTGTTTTAGTACCGCGGATGGTCGCTCTGATTGATCGTGGACTAGGAACAAAACAGGCTATTCCTCAAATGATTTTAGCTGGAGGGACAGCAGATGATATTTTAATTTTTGTTTTATTTGCTGCCTTTATGCAATTAGCTCAAGGTCAAGGTGTTTCAGCATCAACAGTATTATCTGCACCTATTTCAGTAGGAACTGGAATATTTTTGGGGTTAGTAGTGGGACAAGCTTTAAGTTATCTATTAAACCGATATAAATGGGATGGTCAACAAGCTTTAATTGTCTCATTAGCTATTTCTTTTTTAACTCTTGGATTAGAAAGCTTAATAGCAGATACCCTTCCTTATTCAGGCGTGCTTGCTGTTTTAGTGATCTTCCTAATTGTTCAAAAGAAAGCGCCGCAAAAAGCTGTTGATTTAACAGCCTCTTATCAAAAAATTTGGCAAATGGCTGAAATCTTCCTCTTTGTCTTCTTAGGAGTGGTAGTCAATCCGAGTTTAGCCTTAGAAGCGGGATGGCCGATAGTAATCATTATTGCAATTGGCCTTATTTTCCGCATGTTGGGTGTTGCTTTATCCATTTTAAAGACACCATTTACAAAGAAAGAACGTTATTTCATTATGGGAGCGTATCTACCAAAAGCGACTGTACAAGCTTCTCTAGGTGGATTACCCTTAATGGCTGGTATCGCTAGTGGTTCTTTGATTTTAATAGCCGCTACGGTAGCTATTTTAATAACGGCTCCATTAGGTGCTATCTTTATTGATTATTTTGCGCCACGCTGGTTAGAAAAAGAGCAATCTTAAGTTAAATAACGAGTTTAAAAGCCATCATGATCGTTTATTAGATCTGATGGCTTTAATAATTTTAATAGATTGTTATTAATCGGTGGTAAGTTCACCTGGCCAGGATGGAGCTCCTGGAGTGACATTGGTGACAGAATAATTCATTTTAGTTAAAAATTGGCTCGCTTTTTTAGAACGTCCACCAGAGTGGCAAACCAAATAATACTCTTCATTTTGATTTAAGGATGAATATTCATTTGGGAGTTGATTCAAGGGGATGTTTTTAGATCCAGGGATATGTCCTTCTTGGAATTCATCTTCTCCTCGAACATCAATAATGTTAAGAGGTTTTTCCTGAGATTTTTGATAAAGTTCTTGAATTGAAATAGTTGGGAACATGGTATCTTCCTTTCTGATTGTCTTATGAGAATGGTTTTATAAATAAGTGGTATTTTAAGCCGATAAATTATATACTTAGAATACCCAGTGGGGTATATTAAACAACAAATAAAAAGACTTGTCAAGTTTTTAAAATTTACAAACAAATATATTAGAGGAGTTTATCATGCATAAAGATAAAGATAAGAAAAATTTACTTAATCGTTTAAAACGAGCAGAAGGCCAATTAAGAGGGGTTCAAAAGATGTTAGAAGAGGACAGAGACTGTATGGATATAGTCACTCAATTAACCGCTATTCGTTCGAGTGTAGATCGTATTATGGGGATAGTCATGGTTGAAAATTTAAAAGAATGTTTAACTTCTAATAATGGAGATTCAGAAATTCAGAATCAACGACTAGAGCAAGCCGTTTCGATGATTATAAAAAAATAGATTCTGGGCTGTCGATTAGTGAAAGACAAATATTTAGGTTTATTGAGCCATGGATAGCATATTCTAAAAAAAGGTTATACAATAGTATTAGGAAGTCTACAGGAGGTTTTTGCAAATGATGGAACGAAAAACCCTTTATCAAACCAAGGTAGTCAATCGCGATGGAATTCAAGGTAAAACCTTTGTTGAGGAACCTGAAGCTTATGAATTTAAGGTTGCTAGTCCTTTAGTGCAAGAAGAAGGAACAAATCCTGAGCAATTGTTAGGCATGGCTATAGCCACCTGCTTAAATGCAACTATTGAGGCTGAAGAACTCCGAAGAGGCTTGGATCACCAAGCACAAGTATCTGTTTGGGTTGATCTACAAGAAGATAATATAGGCTATCAATTTATCGTGTCCGTTCAAATCTCAATCCCCCATGTTTCAACTGAATTAAAGGAGTCTATCGTTAAGGTTGCTCTTGAACGCTGTCCCATGCATAAGTTAATGAAAGCCAATGCTACTTACAAGGTAATTATCAATTAAAGGTATTTAATAGCTATGAATAAAAATGAAGGGAAAGGGTGTTAGTTATGAAAAAATTGATTCTATTTGGCCTTATGTTTGTGACTAGCTTCAGTGGGATGGGGATGATTCATTCTTCTCAAGAAAATTATTTTGCTCAAGATGAGAACTTGGTCTTTGCTGAAGAAGCAGTGAGTATTCAAAAAGTTCGACAAGCGATGGAGTTGTGGCAAGAAACGGTACAATCCTATTCATTAGATAATCCCCAGTATACTATTGCTAGTTTACAGCAAATGGGACCGGCTAATTTTGATGCTTCCTATCATTGGATCGTTCCAAAGCTTTACAATGATTATTATGAGAATCTTATTGAGTATCATAGTGTTGAAGAAGACGCGGACCATATTGGCAATTTAAGAGAAATATTATCACACTCTTTTGGTTTAGAAAAAATGTTATTAGCAGAATTAAGTCAAGGGGATCAAGAGGCTTTGAATCAATTACGTCTTTTCATAGTCAGTGCGATTATGGAATCCTATCAAGCCGGTATCAATCAGAACTTACCGGGCTATTTTCTATTAGAGGGGACTGATTTTGCAAAGAATATTGAGAAATATTTAGCACTTGATGATCAACATCTCGATCAATTAATTCGCATTAGTCTAGCTTCTAGCTATGCACCAGAAGTCTATCGTTTTGGTTTTGGTGAAGATATGTTTACTATTCCTGAAGCGTTAGAGTATCCGAGTGAACAATATGAAATCTATACCATCACCAATGGAGTATTTGTACAAGATATTGGGGGAACGACTCCATATTATTTCCATATTCCTTCTGGTAAAATCACAGAGGGTCACTTGGCTAGTCTTGAATTACATCCTTTAATAGATTTCGATTGGTCAGAAGTATATGGTCGAGTGATTAATAATTATTATCCCAATTATCAAGCCCAGTCATTATCGACGGAACCAAAAGAGCAATCATTAAGTTGGTCATCAAAGCAAAAACAAGCATTGATGACAGCAGTCAAAGACTGGCAAGCAAAAATGGGTCAAAAATATGAGTTTGTCACTCCAGAGACACCTTTAAATTTCTTGGGTGGGGACCTTCCTTTACAGTCAATGGTGATTCACTTAGATGGTCAGGAACGAAAGGCTTATTATCAAGCTGAAAAGCTTAATAATGATGAAATCGATGTCTTAATGGCAATGACTGATATTCGTGATCAAGATAATCCGAGAGCGGAACGACATTTTTATTTATTTGTTGAAGATCAAGGTGTTCCAAGAGTTTTGATTACCATGGAAGGACCTGATAATTCAGCGGTTCACCATTTTAAAGACACAGCTAATGTCGAACTTTATCAACTTTTTAAATCAATCTATTAAATCATTGGAAAAGCCAGCTTCTCTTTTGAAGCTGTCTTTTTTATGACCACGTATTGATTGATGAGATTGGCAAAGACATTAAGAAATAATATAATGAAGCCATTCAATAATCAATTAGGGGTGGAGAAATGGAAGTAGTAACGGTAACGGCTATCGGCGCTTTATTGGGTCTACTATTGGCTATCTTATTAATCTTTAAGAAGCTACCAGCTTTTTATTCTTTATTTATCGGTGCTTTATTCGGAGGTTTATTAGGAGGAGCCAATCTAAGTGAAACCATTGGTCTCATGACAAATGGTGCGCAAGGAATGATTACTTCTATTTTAAGAATACTAGCAGCTGGTGTCTTAGCGGGTGTTTTAATTAAGACTGGTTCGGCAGCTGCGATTGCCCAGGCTATTATTAAAAGCTTGGGGCGTGAAAGAGCCCTATTAGCGATTGCGCTGGCGACGATGATTTTAACTTTTGTAGGTGTTTTCATTGATATCTCAGTTATTACCGTTGCACCTATCGCCTTGGAAATTGGTAAAGAATTGAGATATTCACGGACTGCACTACTGATGGCTATGATTGGTGGCGGTAAGTCTGGAAATATTATTTCGCCAAATCCTAACTCAATTGCTGTATCGGATGGTTTTGGTGTTTCCTTAACCCAAGTTATGCTGGCTGGTCTTATTCCAGCGCTGATCGGTGTCTTATTTACGGCTTGGCTGGCTAAACGATTAATTAATAAAGGTAGCCAAATTGAACAAACAGGAACTCCAAGTGAAGAGCAGGTAGCAGAGAAGCTGCCTGATTTATGGAAAGCCTTATCAGGTCCCTTTTTAGCGATTGTTTTACTATCTTTACGTCCCCTGTTTAATATAATGATTGATCCGATGTTAGCTCTTCCTATCGGAGGTCTTTTCGGCTTGATAATGGTGGGACAAGTTAAGCACTTACAAGAATATACGCAATATGGATTAAGTAAGATGATTAATGTAGCTATTATCCTTTTAGGAACCGGTTTAATCGCAGGAGTGATTATCAATTCTACCTTAGGAGATGTCTTAACTAACAGCCTAGATTCATTAGGTTTACCTGCCTATCTTTTAGCACCTTTAGCGGGAATTTTTATGAGTGCGGCTACTGCTTCAACTACTTCGGGCTCGGCAGTAGGTTCAGCAGTCTTTTCACCAACCATCCTATCTTCAGGTGTTTCTCCAATCGGTGGAGCTGCTATGTTACATGCGGGAGCTACAGTGTTAGACCATTTACCTCATGGTTCATTCTTCCACGCGACAGGAGGATCCGTTTCGGCAGACTTTAAAGAATGCTTAAAGCTTATTCCTTATGAATCCCTAGTAGGGTTCGTTTTAACGATTGTTTCAACTATTATCTATGGCGTTTTGGGAGGTTAGAATAATTAATGAAAGTTGTCATTGCCAGTGATTCTTTTAAAGAAGCGATTTCGGCAAAACAGGCTTGCCAAGCCATAAAAAAGGGTGTGCAACAAGTCTTTCCTCAAGCTGAAATTCTACAGCTTCCCATGGCAGATGGAGGAGAAGGGACGACTGAAGCTTTAATTGATGCCAGTCAGGGAACTTATTATACAGTTGAAGTGCAAGGTCCATTAGGAGATAAAGTTGTAGCACAGTATGGTATTTTAGGAGATGGTAAAACAGCTGTGATTGAAATGGCCAGTGCATCAGGCATACATCTAGTCAAAAAAGAAGACCGCAATCCTTTAGTGACATCAACATATGGAACAGGCCAAGTTATTAAGACATGCCTAGATCAAGGCATTCGCTCATTTATTTTAGGGATTGGAGGGTCTGCTACCAATGACGGGGGAGCGGGTATGGCTCAAGCTTTAGGCTATAGTTTGTTAGATAAAGAAGGCCGAAACATTCCTTTCGGCAATCAAGGATTATCTCTTTTAGATAGAATTGATTGCCAGAATATTCACCCAGCTCTAGCAAATTCTAGTTTTAAAGTAGCTTGTGATGTCAATAATTCGCTCTGTGGTCCGCAAGGAGCTTCGGCTGTATTCGGTCCACAAAAAGGAGCGTCTGCAGAAATGATTGGAAAATTGGATGCCAATCTTGAACATTTTTCACGTCTTATTTATCGTGACTTGAATCGTCAAGTGGCTCATATTGCTGGTTCTGGGGCTGCAGGAGGGTTAGGGGCAGGATTATTAGCTTTTACTTCTGCAGAACTTAAAAGAGGTATCGATATTGTTATTGAAACAGTCGAATTAAAAACAGCTTTACAAGATGTCGATATTTGTTTTACAGGAGAGGGTCAGATTGACTTTCAAACACAATATGGTAAAACACCTTTTGGAGTTATGCAATTAGCCAAACAAGTGGCCCCTCAGTCTAAAGTGATCGCATTATGTGGGTCTATGGGGGAAGGTATTGAAATCCTCTATCAGTTAGGCTTTGATGCGATTTTGAGTATTACGCCTGGTCCCAGCTCCTTGGAAGACTTACTATATAACACAGAAGAAAATTTAACAGCTAGTAGTCGAGCAGTTTGTCAATTATTAAAGAAATAAAAGTAAACCACCATTGAATACTTATTGAATACTTATTCAATGGTGGTTTATGTTTCAGCTTATTGAGCAAGCCAATGGTTGGGTTTGACTTCTTTAAGAACTTCTTGAGCCAATTTTTCTGGGTCAGCTTGATAATGAATACGTTGACGTTGACGTTCGTAATCAGGATCTGGTAAGGGAATCGCTGAGAGTAGGGATTGGGTATATGCATGCAAAGGGTTTGCATACAATTCTTCAGCTTCAGCTAGCTCTAAAATACGTCCACGATTCATAATAGCAATGCGATCACTGACATATTTAACCATGGATAAATCATGGGCAATAAAGAGATAGGTTAGTCCTCTTGATTCTTTTAATTCTTGTAATAAATTAACTACTTGAGCTTGAATTGAAACATCTAAAGCAGAAATCGGTTCATCCGCCACAATGAATTTCGGTTCTACTGCCAAAGCTCGCGCGATCCCAATACGTTGGCGTTGACCGCCAGAAAACTCGTGAGGATAGCGACTAGCATGATCGATATTGAGCCCTACATCTTCTAAAAGTTGATTAACCTTTTCATCTCTTTCCTCTCGTGATTGTGCGAGTCCATGAATATCAATGCCCTCTGCAATAATGTCACGAACCTTCATACGAGGGTTCAAAGAGGCATAAGGGTCTTGAAATATCATTTGAATTTCTTTATGAAATTTTAAACGTTCTTTTTGGTTATAATTACTCGATAAAGCTTTGCCTTGAAAGATAATTTCACCACTGGTTGGTTGATAGAGATTAACTATTGCTCTGCCAATGGTTGATTTCCCAGAGCCTGATTCTCCTACTAGTCCAAATGTTTCTCCAAGAAAGATTTCAAAGGAGACATCATCTACTGCTTTGACTTCTTTATCCGTTCCTTGGTGGTAATATTGTTTCAAGTGATTTACTTGTAGAATAGGTGTTTGCTTATTCATGATGCTCCTCCTTTCTAACCTTTTCGGCATGTGACTGTTTTTCTTGATAATGCTGATATCTTTCTAAAATAGTAGGCGGAGGTGTCATTTTTGGAGCCATTGGATGGAGCAACCAAGTGGCGGCATAATGACCAGGGCTGACCTCAAACATAGGTGGCTCTTTTTCATAATCAATGGCTAAAGCATATTCTGATCGGTAAGCAAAAGCATCTCCTTCAGGAGGATTTAAAAGGTCTGGAGGGCTACCGGGGATAGCATATAATTGGTCTTGCTTGGAGATGGTCGGCATAGCTGTCAATAATCCCCAAGTATAGGGATGCTGAGGATGGTAGTAAATATCATCGACGGACCCCATTTCAACAATTTTACCCGCATACATGACTGCAATTCGGTCCGCTACATTGGCAACTACACCTAAATCATGAGTAATAAAAATAATGGTCATATTCTTTTCTTTTTGAATTTTTTTAAGTAATTCAATGATTTGTGCTTGAATGGTTACATCTAAAGCGGTTGTAGGCTCATCGGCTATAAGAACTTCAGGATTTCCCGCTAGAGCAATCGCAATAACAATCCTCTGTCTTTGACCACCTGAAAATTGATGCGGATACTGATCAATTCTTTTTTCTGCTTGAACAATTCCACATAAATCCAAAAGGTTAATAGCTTCTTTGCGCGCTTCTGAGTGGTTAAAATCGCGTTTACGAATTAAAATTTCAGTAATTTGTCTTCCGATGGACAGGGTAGGATTGAGGGCGGTCATTGGATCTTGGAAAATCATCGCAATTTTACTACCACGGATAGCTTCCATTTCTTTTTTAGATAATTTTAAAAGGTCACGATTTTCAAATATAACTTCACCCGCTTCTATGGTTGCATTTTTAGCCAGTAGACCCATCAATGCACGTGTGGTTACTGATTTGCCTGAACCTGATTCGCCAACTATCGCTAATGTTTCACCAGCATACAAGGATAAGTTGATTCCACGAATAGCTTTTAATTGGCCAGCAAAGGTTTTGAAAGAAATATTTAAGTCTTTTATTTGAATGATAGCCTTATTCATGAAATCACCTACTCTTTCATTTTGGGATCAAAAGCATCACGCAGTCCGTCTGCTAATAAGTTAAAGGACAACATGATTAGTGAGATAACAGCTGCTGGATACCACATTAAGTGGGGCAAAAAGCGGAAGGTCTTGTAACCTTCACTCAATAAAGTTCCTAAGGAAGCGTTGGGTGCAGGAATTCCAATACCAATGAAGCTTAAGAAAGCTTCAAAAAAGATAGCAGATGGAATAGCAAACATCATTTGTACAATAATAATTCCTAACATATTGGGTAGGATATGTTTTAATAGAATTTTGCTAGTAGATTGCCCCAAGACTCTAGCAGCCAAGACATATTCTTGCTGTTTTAAACGAAGTGTTTGCGCTCTAACCACTCGAGACATAGAAATCCAAGAGGTGAGGGCAATTGTAATAATAATGGATAATAAACCGGGCTGTAATACTAAAAGCATGAGAACAACGATTACAAGATTTGGAACACCTGAAATAATTTCTAGCATTCTTTGCATCAGCGTATCCACTTTACCACCTAACCAACCGGATATCATGCCATATGTCACACCAATAATTACGTTAATTAGAACAGCAATAAAAGCAACTAAAAGTGAGATTCGTGTTCCATACAATATACGTGAGAGAAGGTCACGACCTAAACCATCTGTTCCAAGATAATAGTAGGTTCCCTCAGCAACATTGGCCTTTTCATAGGCATCAAACAAAGCACCACCTCGATTCATACTTTTACCACTAAACCATGAGAATTCTTCTAATCCTGGTATTTTAGGCGGTAGGTTTGCTTGGGCTGGATTTTGTTGAAAAGGTGAAGCCGGTGCAATCCATGGAGCTAAAACAGCAAGTAGTAGAATTAAAATAACGAAAAAGAGTGAAATCATGGCGCCTTTATTCTTTTTTAATCTTCGCCATGAATCTTGCAGAAAGTTCAATGAAGGGGCTTCAATCTTTTCGTTGTCCTTACTTTGAATAGAAATTTTTGGTTGAAAGAGCTTTGCATCTATATCAGGTATATGATTTGATGAAACACTATTTATTGTATTCATAGAATTTTTGATTGTCATCTAGCTACCTCCTTCAACTTGTCGCATTCTAGGGTCAATAAAACCGTAAAGAATATCTACGATTAAAATAATAACAACCAGTAAGACAGAATACATAATTGTAATTCCCATAATGGTTGGATAGTCATTCACTAAGATTGACTTGGTAAATTGCTCACCAATTCCAGGGATTGAATAAATTTGTTCAATCACCAGTGAACCGGTCATGGCAGCTGCTGTCATGGGTCCAACTATTGTTAATAGAGGAATGATTGCATTACGAAGTGCATGCTTAGTGACTACATAAAATTTCGAAAAGCCTTTAGCAGTTGCTAGTTCAATGTAATCGGAATGGAGTACTTCAATCATCTCAGTTCGAACAAAACGCGCAGACTCTGCCATAGGTGAAATGGCCAAAGCAAGGCTTGGCAAAATAGTAGAGGCATAGCCATCACGCCAGAAAGCAATTGGAAGCCAGTCTAGCCAAACAGCGAACAGAAACTGAAGAACCACTGCGTAAACAAAGTTGGGGACAGATCTTCCACCAATAGCAAAAACAGAAGTAAAGGTATCGATCCAAGTATTTTGTTTAACAGCAGCAATCATTCCTAAGATAGTTCCAATTACAACACCAAATCCCATTGCTTGTGCTCCTAAAATCATAGAAGGGCCGGCTCGATCTAAAATAATTTTAGTAACAGGTAAGTTGTTATATTGAAAGGATACACCTAAATCTCCTTTTAATATATTGGCTAAGTAGGAAAAATAGCGAATATGTATAGGTTGATTTAGACCGTATTTTTCATTTAAAAGTTGAAGTTGGGTATCTGTCAAAAGGTCTTGATTGGCAAAGGGTGAACCAGGTAAGAACTGTAAGAGGAAAAAGGTAACGGAAATAATAATCCAAAGTGTAATTAACATATAAAAAACACGTCGGATTACAAATTTTGTGTAAGAATTCATGTTTATCCACCTTTCGTAATTTAAATATAAACTGTTTAGTCCCTTTTGTATTAATAATACTATTATTACTTATATTGTCTTTTATTTTAATACAATTAAGTAAGAATTATCTACTTCATTAGCAGATAATGTCAAAAAAAGTTCATTATGGTTAAGTATCAAACTTTTAAGATTTCTTGGAATGTCGTCATACTATTATGGCCCTAACTATTAATAGTACATGGCTATTTAATGAGATAGCAAGTATATTGCTTAATTAATAGATAAAGTTCAATAATAATGAAGCATTTTAAGTTAAACAATTGAGTCTGTTATAATAACTATAAATAACTATAGAAACGATTACTTTTGAGGAGGTAGTAAAATGGTTGATATTAAGAAAGCTATTAGTCTTAAAGATTTAGATAAAATTGATATTCGAGTGGGTAGAATTCGTTTAGTCGAAGATATTGAACAATCGAATAAGTTGGTGAAATTGACAGTGAATTTTGGCGACTTTGAACGTGTTATTTTAGTAGGAATGAAGCAAGAACGCGAAAATCCTAAAGCTGAAATAGAGGGAAAACAGGCACTATTTGTAGTGAATCTTGAGCCAAGAGAGATGTTTGGGATTCAATCGCATGGTATGTTATTTGATATTGGCTATGAAGATGGTATTATACCAGTTTTAGCTGTCCCAGAAAAAGAAATTCCTGACGGAAGTCGAGCAGGTTAACATTCATTAAACAAATAATAAATACCGAAAAATAGGCTACTTAGTAGTAGGAAACCCACTACTAAGTAGCCTATTTATTTGCTAAGTAAGGTATTTATTTAATTTATTAAAGTCTTATTCTGCAGTTCGATATGCGGTTCTTAAATTGATTGTTCGACCAAATGGTAAAACTTCGAAGCCTTCTACGTTGGTGTCCAATAAGTAGGTAGTGGATGCTTGATAGAACGAAGATTGAGAAGCTTCTTCAGCGACTGCAATCTTTTCAGCTTCGATAAGAGCTTGACGACGTTTTTCTGGGTCATTAGCAAACTCGTTTCTTGCTTGATCAATTAATTGGTCCACTTTTTCATTTGAATATTGACCAAAGTTAATGCCTCCGTCTGATTCCATTTGTTCTACAAAGTTGATAGCATCTTGATAGTCTGGAGCCCAAGTTCCATAGAAGATATCGAAATCAAGTGATCGTTGTAATTCTAAACGGTTTTGTAGTGGGACAGAACGAATTGTAATCGTTAATCCTGGAAGGTTTTGCATTAACTGAGCTTGAATATATTCTGCTGTACGACTCGCTAAATCTGAGTCTGAAATTAATAATTGTAACTCAATATTATCCTGTCCTAATTCTTCTTTAGCTGTTTCCCAATCTTTTTGAGCGGCTTCGACATTATATGTAAGCATTTCGCCCGCTTCTTCACGGTAATCTACACCTTCATCATTCACATCAAAACCTGAAGGAACAAAACCATTTAAAGAAGTTGATCCGTCTTGGATGACTGATTGAGTATAGGTATCTTTATCAATAGCCTGAATAATGGCTCTACGTAAAGCAATGTTGTTGGTTGGTTCTTTCGTAGCATTGAATTGTAAGTGTCCGACAGTTGCTTTAGGAATTTGATTGAAGAAATCAGCCCCATTATATTGACCAACAAACTGATCATTCAAAATAGTGTAATCTAGTTCGCCTGCATCAAATAAGTCAGCCCCTGTACCTGTTTCTTTCACGACAGAAACTTGTACTTCTTCTAAAAAGACATTTTCAGCATCCCAATAATTTGGATTCTTAATCAGTTTCCACTCTAAACTTGTTCCTTCCCATCCTTCAATGAGGAAAGGACCGTTCATAGCAATACTGTCTGTGCTTGTTCCATAGGATTGACCTTTCTCTTCAACTACTTTTTGGTTAACTGGCATAAAGCGAGAACCTGTGAGTAATTTCGGTAAGTATGGCGCTGGATATTCTAATTCAATAACTAAAGTTTTTTCATTAGGTGCAGTAACGCCTAAATCTGTAAGTTCAGCTTCACCATTACGAACTTTGCTGGCATTTTTAAATACTTCAACTGACGAAGAGGTGTTCGAATTGTTTGGATCAACTAATCTTTGATAAGTAAAGACATAATCGTTAGCTGTGACAGGATCACCATTAGACCAAGTTAATCCATCTCTTAGGGTGAAAGTATAAGTTAAACCGTCTTCAGAAATATTGACATTTTCAGCTTGACCCAATTCGACTTCGCTACCAGTTGAAACACGGTAAAGACCTTCAAAAATTTGTCCAATCATATCTGAAGAAGGGGTATCGTTATAAAGCATAGAGTCTAGGGTTGCTAGTTCTCCAATCGACATAATAGATAATTTTTGTTCGACATTGGGATCAATTTCTTGAGCAGATATCGGCGCAAGATTTCCAATGAGAAGACCAGTGACTGCGAGAGAAATTGTTATAAATTTAAATAGTTTGTTTTTCATAAGGCGCTCCTTTTTAATTTTTCTTTAATATATCATAGATAAGATAAAAACACACAAAATAAGATTGCGAAACTGTTTTAAAAGAGCAACTGATAAACCTTATCTTGTTAACAAGATAAGGTTTATCAGTTAGAAATTCTGTTTTTGCAATCAAACTTTAAAGATTTAGAGACCGCAACGCAACTGAGCATTACAATTTGTACAGGTGTTGCATCCACCAATATCTTCGACAATTCCTTTACGGCAAATTGGACAGGTATCTCCTACCTCTGAACCATAAACCACATCATCAGTATGACCACTTTGTGTATAATGATCTTTTTCAGCTAAATCAACTAATTGACGAAGTTCTTCGACTTCATCGACAACGCGTATTTCTTGATCCTCAACTTCAAAAAGAGCAATATTTTGATCTTTCTCATTTTCTTCTGCTTTAAGGGTTAAAACCTGAGAATCTCTTGAGCCATCTACATAGACAGTTCCGCCTTTAGCCCCACCACTGTATAGACGTTCATATATCTCTTCGACTTGTTGAACAGTATAACCCTTAGGTGCATTGACTGTTTTAGAAATGGAAGAATCGACCCAACGTTGGATGGTTGTTTGAACGTCGACGTGCTCTTCAGGTTTTAATTCCATTGCTGAAACAAAAATTTCTGGTAAGTGGTCAGCATCTGCTTCTGGATGACGCTCTAGATATTCTTGAACAATTCCAGCATTTACTTCAATGAACTTACCTAAACGTCCAGAGCGATAGTATTTAAACGCAAAATAAGGCTCAAGACCAGTTGCTACTCCAACCATAGTGCCAGTTGATCCAGTCGGGGCGACAGTCAGTAAGTGAGAGTTTCTAATGCCATGTTCTAATATACCTTGATGAATGTGCTTAGGTAATTTTTGCATATAGCCCGTTGAAATAAAGTTTTGACGCAGTTTTTTAGTTTCTTCATCAGTTGAACCAATTAGGAAAGGAAAACTTCCTTTTTCTTTAGCTAAATCAATGGAAGTTTCATAAGCAGTAACCGCAATTGTTTGGAATACTTTATCAATCAATTTATTTCCTGAAGCAGAACCGTAACGCTGATTGGTATAAATTAATAAGTCAGCTAGTCCCATTACACCTAGACCGATTCGTCGTTCTCCTAAGGCTTGTTGGCGGTTAGATGCTAAGAAATAAGGAGTAGCATCGATCACATTATCTTGCATTCGCACACCAACACGGACCGTTTCTTTTAATTTTTCAAAGTTAACCGATTGATCATCTTTATTAGCCATATTTGCTAAGTTTATAGCTGCCAAATTGCATACAGAATAAGGAGCTAAAGGTTGTTCTCCACAAGGATTGGTAGCTACGACTTTTTGACCATAGGCCTTAGCATTTGTGTCCTTATTAGCATTATCGATAAAGAAAATACCAGGCTCCGCTGAATATGTTGCACAGATATTAATTAATTTCCATAGTTCACGTGCGGGAATGCTTCGATAGGTTCTGACTGCATAGCCCATCTCTTCCCAGTCACGTACATCTCCTACTTGATGCCATTGAGTATTATAAGCATGCATTTCTTTCTTAGTATAATGTTCGACATCAGGGAAACGTAAGTCCCAGTCTAAATTATTCTCTACAGCTTCCATAAATTCAGAAGTTATAGTCACAGAAATATTGGCTCCTGTTAAAAAGTTTTCATTATGAACTTCATATGTACCCTTATCACGTAAGATTGCTTTAGAATGCTCGATGATATCTGAATTAAAGCCGCCAAAACCTTCTTTATTTCCATAGGCAGCAATTGTTTCATGCATTATTTGGTCATTAGGAGTAAGTGGTACAAATTTAAGTTTTTCTTGTGCTAGCTTTTGAATTAATTCATCTTCTGTTTGTTCAATTAAATAACGTAAGATACGAGGATTTTGCATTTTAGAAATGATAAACTCAATAATATCTGGATGCCAATCCGCTAACATGATCATTTGTGCTCCGCGACGAGAGCCACCTTGTTCAACAAGATGAGTTAGCTGAGCAATATCATTTAGCCAAGAAACAGAACCTGAAGATTTACCGTTTACACCCCTTGCTAAAGTATTTCGAGGTCTTAGGGTGGAGCCGTTAGTTCCTACACCACCTCCACGTGACATGATTTCCATTACTTCTTTACGATGATCGGCGATTCCCTCGCGAGAATCAGGAACAAATGGCATAACGTAACAATTAAAATAAGTAACATCTGTTTGTGAGCCCGCTCCATATAGGACACGACCTGCCGGAACAAAGTTTAGATTAGAAAGCTGATTATAAAAAGCTTTAAAAGAGCTTTCTTGTTTTTCTTTAGTACTTTCGATTTCAGCTAGACCAACTGCATTACGATGAGCGATTTGTTCATAATATATTTCTAAAGGCTTATCTAAACTGTCAATGCTTCGCGTTATTATGCCGCTAAGACGCTCCGCTTCGGTGTCAAGATTTCCGCGGTATTCTTCTTCTAATAAAACAGCGGCTTGATTTTTTTCCCAATCAAGTTTTTGCACAATACCAATTCCTCTTGCAGGATAGGAAGGGTCTGGCTTGACAGTTAAGACTACTAAATCTCCAGCTTTTAGGGTTTTTTTAGCGGTATCTTTAAAAGAATATCGGTCTAACATAACCATTCTAGAAACACCAGAGTGAGTGATTTTCATATCTGCTGTCACAGGAGTTACTTGAGGGAATTCTTTGATAGCCTCATTGAGTCCTTGACGGTTCCATTCAACAGTCTTTGGAGTTAAAGTAGTAGTTTCCATGTTCAGTTCAGCCTCTCTATTAAGATCTTCGATACATTTTGAATATTTTATCAAACATAGTAAGAAACACAATATATAGGATGTTATGAAAAAGAAAAACCCAATATATTGTGTTTATAAAGTACTGTAGTTTAGTATACTTGCTAAAAAACAAAATTTCAATCGTAAAAACACAAACATTAAATGAATTTATTCCATTTCTACTTAATCTTGATAAAGAGACAACTTCAAACAAATAACTTTTCAAAAGGAAAAAGATTGTGTATAATGGTCAAAGAAAGTCAATGTTAGACAAATGTGACTTGAAGGAGGGGTGAATTTGTCCAGAAGAAATATGTCCGACATAATTGAAGCTTATCTTAAATCGTTCTTACAAAATGCGGAACATGTGGAGATAAAGCGTAGCGATATAGCTGATCAATTTGATTGTGTCCCTTCGCAGATTAACTATGTTATTAATACACGTTTTACTCAAGAGCATGGTTATCTTGTAGAGAGTAAACGAGGGGGCGGCGGTTATATTCGTATTTTAAAAATTCAATTAACCTCGGATGCAGATGAAGTTGCTTCAATGTTAGAATTAATTGGCAATCAAATTTCATATCGTAATGGTGTGAATATTATTGAAACTTTAATTGAAAGAGAAATAATCACACAAAGAGAGGGCAGACTTATTTTATCAGTGATTGAAAAATCGGTCCTTCATGCGATTTCCAATCAAGATCAAGTGGCTCGAGCCATGTTGTTAAAGACCTTTCTCCATCAGTTACGTTATGAATTAACTAGTCAAACCTCAGTTGAGGATTATTAAAAAGAGGTGAAAAAAATGTTTGAAGAATTATTCACAGAAAGCGCACGACAAGCCATGATGTTTGCAGCTGAGCATGCGTATGTTTTCCACCATCAAGCCGTTGGTACGGAACACATTTTGTTAGGATTAGCCCGTGAAGAAAATGGCATTGCTGGTAAAGTTTTGAGAGATTATGGAGCAGAATATACAGTGCTCCTAGACGAATTAGAAATGATTCATGGTAAAAGCCTAAAAGCAGGTAGACGGGGAGAAGTAGTTATTCCATACTCTCCACGAGCAAAAAAAATAATAATGAATGCTTCGAGTGATGCTAAGCGTCTTGGTGCTCCAAAAGTGGGGACAGAGCATTTACTTTTAGGTTTGCTAAAAGAAGAAATATTAGCTACTGTTTTGCTGAAAAATATAGGGATAAATCTGGCAGAATTACGCAAAGGAATCTTTGAAGAAATTGGGATCAATCAGCAAAAACGCTCAGATAGCCAAAGTAAAAGAGGACGACGTCAACAAGCAACTAATAATCAATCTTCCACACCTACACTCGATGGCGTTTCTAGAGATTTAACACAGTTAGCTCGAGATGGTAAACTCGATCCTGTGATTGGACGTGAAGATGAGATACGGCGAATGATACAAATTATTTCCCGTAGAACGAAAAACAATCCTGTTCTTGTTGGAGAACCGGGTGTTGGTAAGACAGCGATTGCCGAAGGATTAGCTCAAGCAATGGCAACAGGGAAAGTTCCTAGCGAAATTGCTGAGAAACGTCTAATGATGTTAGATACCGCTGCTTTAGTTGCGGGTACTAAGTATCGAGGCGAATTTGAAGAAAGAATGAAAAAAATCATCGAAGAAATTTCTCAAGATGGTAAAGTAATTCTTTTTATAGATGAGCTTCATACATTGATTGGAGCTGGAGGAGCAGAAGGCGCAATTGATGCGGCTAATATTCTTAAGCCAGCTTTAGCCAGAGGAGAAATCCAAACGGTAGGAGCTACAACTTTTGATGAGTATCAAAAGCATATTGAAAAAGATTCCGCATTAGAACGTCGATTTTCTAAAATTGTGATTGAAGAACCTACTCCATCTGAATCCATTCAAATTATTACAGGGTTAAGGTCTAAATATGAAAAACATCATCATGTGGAGATCACTGATGAAGCGATTGAAGCGGCAGTCAAATTATCTTCACGCTATATGAATGAACGTAAGTTGCCTGATAAGGCAGTCGATTTAATTGATGAGGCTTCGGCTAAAGTAAGAATTGAAGAAGGTAACCAAACCAATAATTTGGCCGAATTAGAGTTGAAACAGAAAAGTCTAGCTAATCGGAAAGAACAAGCTATTCTCGACCGCAATTTTGAATTAGCGGCAGATATTCGAAAAGAAGAACAAGATTTAGAAAAAGTTATTGAAAAGGCTAACAAAAAAGCCAAGAAAGAAAATAAGCAAACAGAATTAACCTATCCAAAAGTAACAGCTGAACATGTCGCTGAAGTAACGGCTTTGGCAACGGGTGTGCCAATTTATCAAATGGATGTAGCTGAAGCTAAACGTTTAGTTCATTTAGAAGCTGAGTTACATGAACGCGTGATAGGACAGGATTCAGCTGTATCTTCAGTAGCTCGTGCTATACGTCGTGCTCGCTCAGGGCTGAAGAGTCCACAAAGACCGATTGGCTCTTTCTTATTCTTAGGACCGACAGGGGTTGGAAAAACAGAATTAGCCAAAACATTAGCTAACTCTATGTTTGGTTCGCAAGATAATATGATTCGTGTCGATATGTCCGAGTATATGGAGAAACATGCAGTCTCTCGACTAGTTGGCTCTCCTCCAGGATATGTTGGTTATGACGAATCCGGGCAATTAACTGAAAAAGTACGTCAAAAGCCATATTCAGTCATTCTACTAGATGAAATTGAGAAGGCACATCCAGATGTCTTTAATATTTTATTACAGGTCTTTGATGATGGACATTTAACAGATGGTAAAGGGCGTCGTGTAGACTTTAGAAATACGATTATTATTATGACTTCTAATATAGGGGCTACTGCTCTTCGCGACGAAAAGTCAGTTGGCTTTGGAGCTGTAAACTTTGCCGATGACTTTGAAGCGATGGAAAATCGTATTTTAGAAGAGTTAAAACGTGCCTTTCGTCCTGAGTTTTTAAACCGAATTGATGAAACAATCGTCTTCCACTCATTGGATAAAGAGCATATTAAAGAAATTGTTAAACTTCAAACCGATGAGATTGTTAAACGATTAGATGAATTAGAAATTAATGCTCGTATAACAGATACGGCAATCGATATTATAGCGAAAGCAGGATTTGATCCAGAATATGGAGCGCGTCCGATCCGTCGAGCCATTCAAAAACAAATTGAAGATGAATTAAGTGAAATGTTGTTGAATGGGGATATAGCTTTAGGAGATAATATAACGATTGGTGGGCGCTCAGGATCCATTCGGATTAATAACCGTTCAAAATAAAAAATTATACCGTTATTAAGAATAGTAGCCGAGTAAGACTAGCTTATTCGGCTACTATTTAATAGATTAAAGTAATAAAGAACTTAGCGAAAAATGAAAGCATTTTACTATCTATTTAGCTTATTTAGTGATAAGGTTTAGAGGAATAAAAGATATTAATAAAGAGGTGGAATATATTATGTTAAATAAGAAGAATAGACTGACAAATATTATCGCTGGTACAGCAATTGTTGCAGCCGTTACAGGAGTTATCCTTTATGCCTATCTAGATGATGATGCGAATGAGCGTGTAAGAGGCATGATTAACCGTGAGAAAGTCAAGGCTTATGTAAAGCATCAATTAAAAGGATCCGATCATTTAGTAAATATCGTAAATGACCTTTCTGATGAAGAGGTAAATACTTTAGTAGGTATTGCTAATAAGACTAAAGCAACTCAATCTCAAATGAGTGAAGGGTTTATTCAGATTATTAACCGTGCTAAAGAACTAGCTGATGATGCTGGCGAAAAAATGCATAATCTGTTTTAATAATTACGGATATATATAAAGTCAAAAGCAACCTAAAGATGAAGGTTGCTTTTTAATTTGAAATACTTTTATTTAAATAGGAGTCAGTGAATGGAGAATTTATTATTTAAAGAGTTGGATTCAAATCAACAAGCCCAGCATAAAAAATGGATGCTTGAAGCAATTAAGGAAGCGAAAAAAGCTGAGGCAATTGGCGAGGTGCCGATCGGTGCAGTAGTTGTATTTAATGAAGAAATCATTGGAAGAGGATTTAATATTAGAGAAAGTCAGCACCAAGCCACAGGTCATGCTGAAATATTAGCGATTAGACAAGCCAATGAACGGTTACAAGCATGGCGGCTTCAAGGTGCTAAATTATATGTTACTTTAGAACCTTGTCCAATGTGTGCTGGAGCTTGTGTATTAGCGAGACTCGACCAAGTAATTTTTGCTGCCAGAGATCCTAAAGGGGGTTGTAGTGGCAGTTTAATGAATTTATTACAAGAGGAACGCTTTAATCATCAAGTGGAAGTTATTGAAGGAGTTTTAGAAGAAGAATGTAGTCAGATGATGTCTGATTTCTTTAGACAACTGCGACAAAAGAAAAAAGCTAAGAAGAAAAACGAAGCGAAATAAGAAGATACCCACAGGAATTTGTGCAAAAGCTGGTTTATACACAGACTTATGCACAGGGAAGAGGTAAATTTAGCTTTTAAAGCTGGAGTTTTACAAACTGAACCATCCATGTTATAATTTTAGAAGGCAATGATGGATTCACGAACCGAGTCAGGACCGGAAGGTAGCAGCTATAAGTGATGAAGTCATGTGCCTTTTTATTTCTGTTTGAATTCTCTATTTTTTAGAATTTTTTGACAATCATCTCTAAAAATAGCACTACTTGACTAATATATAATCAAGATGACACTCTATTATGAGTGTTTTTTTGTTTGAAATAAAAATAACCGATAACTCATCAGTTGTTATTGACTAAAAAAACAGAATAATGTATAGTTAAAAATCGTTATGAAAGCTTGATGATATTAAGTATATTTACATTTATACATATTAATTTACTGATCAACATAAAGATATGTTGAATGTTTGGAGGAGATCAATTGCATAAAAGATTTAGTGACATGCCAACATGGATAAAAATTATCTTTAGTATATTTAGTATCATAGGCGCCTTGAAAATGGTTTTCGATATACTGTAATCTTCCACCTTATAAAGGTGGTTTTTTTTATTTGATGAAAAGTTTGTATGTAAATTTACAAAGAATTTACGATTAATTTACTTAAAGTTAATACTAGCATGCTATATTTTTGTCAACGGTCATTAAAAAGATCGATAACAAAGG
This sequence comes from Facklamia sp. 7083-14-GEN3, assembly GCF_024742075.1. GTDB lineage: Bacteria > Bacillota > Bacilli > Lactobacillales > Aerococcaceae > Facklamia. The sequence continues at coordinate 101,136 of NZ_JANSGD010000004.1, forward strand.
AGGAAGCATCATGAAAAAAGTAATGAAGAAATTGATGGTAGGCTTACTATCAGCTTCAATGTCAGTAGCGAGCGTATTACCTTTAACTCAAACAGTCCAAGCTGCAGAACCAGTTAAGTTATCATTCTGGCATGGAATGGGTGGATCAGTCGGAGAAGCCTTACAAAAATTAGTGGATCAATACAATGAATCTCAAGATGCTGTAGAAGTTGAAGCACAGTATCAAGGATCTTATGACGAAACATTAACAAAATTACGTTCTTCAGCTTCAGGATCAGAAGTAGGTGCAGATGTGGTCCAAGTATTTGAAGTTGGAACCACCTTTATGATTGATTCAGGTTTGACTGTTCCAATTCAAGATTATGTGGATAAGACAGATTTTGATTTGGACCTTTTAGAGCCGAACTTATTAGCTTATTTCACCATTAATGATCAATTAAATTCAATGCCTTTCAATAACTCAACCCCTTTAATGTACTATAATAAAGATCTTTTTGATAAAGCTGGGGTGGAAGTTCCAACAACCCTAGAAGAGTTAATTGAAATTGGACCTAAATTACAAGAAGCAGGAGCAGCTATGCCAGCTTCTATCGGAATCTATGGTTGGTGGATTGATCAATGGTTTAACAAAATGGAAAAAGAAATCTTTGACCATGCGAATGGACGCGATGGCGCACCTGAATCGGTAGCCTTTATTGAAAATGGAGGCATGGAAAAGATTTTGACGATGTGGAAAAATGGCGTAGATGCGGGTGTTATGCCTAACGTAGGTCGTGAGGGAGGACATCCAGAATTTATAGCAGGTCAATCAGCTATTACTTTTGGGTCAACAGCAAGTTTACGTCAATTGTTAACAGAAGTAGATGGTCGTTTTGAAATCGGAACTGCCTATTACCCTGGTATCGATTCAGACGATAAAGGTGGCGTATCTATCGGTGGAGCTTCTCTGTGGATGATTGAATCAGATGATGAGGCTAAAAAAGATGCAGCTTGGGACTTTATTCAATTCTTAGTATCGCCTACTTCTCAAGCTCAATGGAATGTTGATACAGGATACTTCCCTGTTAACTTAGCTGCTCATGATGAGCAAAACTTTAAAGACAATTTAGAAGAATTTCCTCAATTCCAGACAGCGATTGATCAGTTGCATGATTCGACAGCAGATGATCAAGGAGCTTTAGCAGGGGTTGCTCAAGAAGCACGTCAAGTTTTTGAAAATGAATTAGAAAAAGTGATTAATGGTGAAACTGATCCTAAGTCAGCTGCACAAGCTATGGCAGATCAAATCAATAAAGCGATTGAAAATTACAATAAAGCAAACCAATAATTTAATGAATTAAAAGTTTAGATAATCGAGAGAGCTTCATTATTGGTGTTCTCTCGATTTTTTATGTGTAAGGATTTTCATTGGAAGAGGTGGGAAGATGGAAGAAATTGTAATAATCGAGCAACAGAGAAGTCTGTGGGAAAAAATAAAGGGATATGGGTATTTACTCCCTGCGATTATAGTTTTATCTATATTTATGTTCTGGCCATTCTTTCAGACCATTTATCGGAGTTTATTTTTGACTAATAATTTAGGTCAAAATGCAGAGTATCTTGGTTTAGGGAATTATGCAGAACTTTTTTCAAGTGAAAGCTTTTGGAATAGTGTGGTGGTGTCTTTTAAATTTGTTGTCATCGTGGTTATTGTGGGGGTTGTGTTAGGGTTTATTACAGCTCTTTTATGTCAAAAAACATTTCCAGGGATTAAACTTTTTTCAACTTCATACGCCATGCCAATGGCGATTGCATCTGCCGGAATTGCAATGATTTTTCAAGTGATGTTAAATCCAACGGTCGGGATTGTGAACCGGATTTTAGGAACTTATATTAACTATCTCTCTCAGCCAGGGAGCGCCTTATTAGTCGTTGGTATCTTAACTGGTTGGTTGAATTCAGGGATGAATTTTTTATACTTTTCGTCAGGTCTAGCGAGTATCGACGACTCCCTGTATGAATCAGCTTCCATTGATGGAGCAAATGGTATAAAAAAATTTATTTATATAACCATTCCTTCATTAAAGCCAACTTTATTTTTTGTGATTGTAACTAATGTTATTAATGCCTTTCAAGGATTTGGCCAAATTAATATTTTAACAAAAGGTGGTCCTGGACAAGCATCCAATGTGATTGTCTATGATATTTATCGGAATGCTTTTATGAATTACCGTTACGGTTATGCTTCAGCAGAATCGGTAATCTTATTTTTAATTGTTATGATCTTAACCATTATTATGTTTAAAATTCGTGGAAAGGAGAGGGCATAGTGGCAGAAATAATAAAAGAAAGTAAGAAAAAGAAAGTTACAAGAAGACGTAAACCAATCACCGTATGGAGTATATTGCGTTTACTTTTAAATGTTGTCATGCTATTGATTGTGCTTTCCCCTCTATTATATGGGTTAATGATGTCCATTAAACCTTCTGGAGAATTATACGACCCTGAAAGTATTTGGTTTCCTAAAAACCCTACTTTGACTAATTTTATCGATGTCTTTGAAATGGCACCGATTGGAACTTATATTAGGAATTCAATGATTGTTGCAGTCTCCATCACGGTCAGTCAATTAATCACTTCTGTGCTAGCAGCCTTTGCTTTTCGTTTTTTGAAATTTAAAGGGAAAGGGATTATTTATGCCTTAATTCTATCCACCATGATGATTCCAGGTGAGGCCGTTATTATCTCACAATTTTTAATGGTTTCCTCTTGGGGATGGAATGACTCCTTATATGTTTTAATCATTCCTTTTATCATTTCAGCCTTTAATATTTTCCTGTGTGTGCAAGCCTTGCAAAACTTTCCCTATGAAGTTTATGAAGCGGCCAAGGTAGATGGTTGTAACGATTTCCGCTTTGTTTTAACGATTTTAATGCCTTTAATTAAACCAACTTTAGGCGCCATGTCTGTTCAATCTTTTCTTTCAGGTTGGAATATGTATATGTGGCCGCTTTTGGTTACCAATAATGATCAAAATCGTACCGTTCAGATAGGTATAAGCATGCTGAATTCAGTAGATTCCCAATCGCTAGTTTTAATGGTAGCAGGAGTTATGATCTGTATGGTACCAAGTCTGCTTATTTTCATTGTTGGATCAAGGAATATGGTAAAAGGTCTTACGGCCGGAGCGGTGAAAGGATAAGGAGAGAGTTTTATGGCAAAATTAAGTTTAAGAAAAGTTGCTAAAATTTATGATGATGGCTTTAAGGCAGTCAATAATATTGATTTAGAAATTGAAGATAAAGAGTTTATCGTGCTTGTAGGTCCTTCTGGATGCGGTAAGTCTACCACTTTAAGAATGATTGCGGGTCTTGAGAGCATTTCAGAAGGAGAATTATGGATAGGGGATTTAAGGGTAAATAACTTGCAACCCAAAGACCGTGATATTGCCATGGTTTTTCAGTCATACGCACTATACCCACATATGAATGTTCGTGATAACATGGGTTTCTCAATGAAAATGAATGGGATTAGTAAAAAGGATCGCCATTTACGGGTAGAACAAGTAGCTAATGCCCTCCAGTTAACTGAATTGCTTGATAAGAAACCAGGGGCTTTATCAGGAGGTCAACGTCAAAGAGTGGCGTTAGGACGAGCCATGGTTCGAAATCCTAAAGTTTTTCTACTAGATGAGCCTTTATCCAACTTGGATGCTAAACTACGGGTATCTATGCGGTCTGAAATTACGCAATTACACCGCGAGTTAGGAACAACCTTTGTTTATGTCACCCACGATCAAACAGAGGCCATGACTATGGGGACGCGAATAGCGGTTATGAACGCTGGAAATATCGAACAATATGACACGCCTGCTAATTTGTATTATAATCCTTGTAATAAGTTTGTTGCTGAATTTATAGGGTCACCGATGATTAATATGTTTAATGGCAGATTAATCAGTGAAAATGGGGAAGTAGTTCTGCAAATTGCGGATAAATCATTTATCTTGTCTGATGCAGTTAAAGATCAATTAAAAGTTTCAGTAGAAGGACAAGAAGTCTATATAGGTATTCGACCTGAAGATATGCACCATAAGGCTGAGGGCCTAAATACCTCAGGTTTAAACGTAGTAGCTAAGAATGTTGAGCAAGTAGGCTCTGATACTTTTGTATATTTCGACCATCCTACTTCTAGTCGTGAATTAGTGGCTCGCTTTTCACCGGCTCGTCCCGTTAAAATTGGTGAAGAAGTTCAAGTTCAGTTGGACTTAAATAAAATCATGTTGTTCGATAAAATAACAGAATCATCGATTCTGGATCGAATGATTGGAGAGGACTTTGATAAATAATGGCTAAAATTATTGCGCATCGAGGATACTCGGCAAAGTATCCTGAAAACACCATGCTAGCTTTTAAAGAAGCAGCAAAGTTTCCAATTGAGGGTATTGAGCTAGATGTCCATTTAACTAAAGACCAAGAGGTTGTTATCATTCATGATGAATCAATTGATCGCACTTCAACAGGTAGTGGCTATGTAAAAGATATGACCTTAACCGAATTGCGGCAGTATAATTATTATGCTCAATTTCAACACACTCAAGTTAGCTCATCTAGTGATATTCAAATACCTCTCTTGCGCGAATTTTTTGAATGGATGCAGCCTCTAGATATTAAAGTTAATATTGAGTTAAAAACAAATATTTTTCGCTATGAGGGTTTAAATATTAAGGTTTTAGAATTAATCAGGGAATTTAAATTAGAAGATCGTGTTTTGATTTCGTCTTTTAATCACCATAGTGTGCGTGATTTTATGCGCCTAGCAGGTGATAGTAAAATTGAATACGGCTTTTTAACGGCGTCGGGTCAACTAAACCCAGGTAAATACTGTAAAGAGCACGGTGTCGGTCATTATCATCCTGCCTTTGTGACTTTAGATCCAGAAGATATTGAAGAATGTCATCGTCAGGGAGTCGAAATTAACACATACACAGTGAATGAAGCTGATCATATCCAGATGATGATTGATGCGGGTGTGGACCGCATTATAACTAACTATGTTGAGAGAGCTTTGGAATTAAATTAAATATCTTAATGAGCGATTGATCTATTTTAATAGATAAATCGCTCTTTTTTATTATTAGATTTTCTGATAAATTAGCTATATTTATCAGAAAGTCTGAATAATGATTAACCCAGTATTCTAGGTAGTCAATATAATATGTGCTAAGATGCATACTAGTAGGAAAAAACTTCTTATTAGCTACTTAACATAACGTTATCATAGTAGCGAAGAAATGAAGGAGGAATTAAGATGAAAAAAATTATTAGTATTTTAACATCAATCACATTATTTGTAACTTTCTTAGTGAATATAATGCCCATTAATAAAGTAGAAGCAGAGGACGAACAGGTTTTAAAAATATCTGCCATTCCCGACTTTGATCAAACAGAATTAACTCGAGGCTTTGATTCTTTTGCAGAATATTTATCTGAAGAATTAGAAATGAAAGTAGAGTATGTTCCTGTAACAGATTATGCTTCAGTTGTAACAGCTTTTGAACGAGGTGAAATTGATCTGGTATGGTTTGGTGGTTTAACGGGAGTTCAAGCTCGTTCATTAGTACCCGAGGCAGAAGCAATTGCTCAACGTCCAATGGATGCCCAGTTTAAATCGTATTTTATAAAACAAAAAGGACTGGACATTAAAGAGTTAGAAGATTTGAAAGGACAGTCTTTCGCATTTGGTTCTGAATCTTCGACCTCAGGTCATTTAATGCCGCGCTACTTTTTATCTGAAGTTGGAATTAATCCGGAAGAAGACTTCGATGGAGAACCTCTTTACTCAGGTTCACATGATAAGACGATTGCTTTAGTAGAAGCTGGAACAGTTAAAGCAGGTGCTGTTAATCAACAATATTGGGAGCAAGCGTTAGAAAAAGGTGAAGTTAATGAAGATAAGGTAGAAGCATTCTTTGTTACACCTGAGTATTATGATTATAATTGGACAGTAGGTGATGTCGATGCGAAATTTGGTGAAGGAATGAAAGAGAAAATCAAAGATGACCTGTTAAATATCAAAACAGAGGACTCTGAAATGTTAGACTTGTTATCGACAGATAAGTTTATCGAAACAAACAATGAAAATTATGAGAATATTGAAAAAGTAGCTAAAGACCTAGGTTTAATTGAGTAGGTGACAAATTGATAGATAAAAAAATTATTTCATTAGAACAGGTTACCAAGCAATTTGGTGACCTGTTCGCTTTAAGGGAGATTTCTTTTGAAGCGAGAGAGGGAGAGCGGATTGCTTTATTAGGACCCTCTGGGTCAGGTAAGTCAACTTTAATGAATTTATTAACGAGAACGCTTCAGGCAGACCAAGGTAAAATTGAATTAGCAAGTCAAAATATAGATAAGTACGTCAATCAGAAAGAATATGCAAAACTGGTTGGTATATTGCGGCAACAATTTGACTTGGTGAATAATTTAAGTGTAATAAACAATGTCTTAGTAGGACGTTTTAATGAATGGGGAACCTTCAAGTCATTGCTCTCACTATTTAAGACCCAAGACTTAAAAATCGCACAATTGGCCTTAAAAAAAGTGGGTATGTCAGATAAAATAAATGAAATGACTGCCAATTTATCGGGTGGAGAGCAACAACGTGTTGCGATTGCCCGCTTATTAGTACAAGATCCTAAAATAATCTTAGCAGATGAACCTGTTTCATCATTAGATCCAAATAATGCTAGGATTGTATTAAATCTTTTGAATCAATTAGTTAGAGAAGATCAAAGAACACTCATTGCTTCAATGCATTCTGTCGACCTATCTTTAGAGTTTTTTTCTAGAATTATTGGAATCCGTGGCGGACGAATTCTTTTTGATAAAAAGACTGATGAAATAGAAGAAAACATACTCAAAGAGTTATACGAGGTGAAAAAAGATGAGTAAGCTTGTAGAAAAAAACCAAAGGGAAATTCTCTCAATAGCGTTACTTCTGATTTTTTTATCTAGCCTTTTCATCATCCCATGGAGTAATGGGGTTATAAATAGTGGCGGTCTCGATATGGCCCAGCGCATGTTAAGATCTATGATTCATTTAGATCTTAGATTAGAGACCCTAATGCTTGCAATTGAAGCCTTATGGACAACATTTTCATATGCTTTAATTGCTGTTTCAATAGCTATTATATTTGCAATGCTCATGGCTGTTTTAGCAGCAGGTGTTTTAATTAAAAATTCAACAATTCGCTTGATTGCTAGAATGATAATTGGCTTCTTAAGAGCAATCCACGAACTCGTTTGGGCCTGGATGTTCGTAGCGGCAATAGGGTTAAATCCTTTAGCAGGTATTTTTGCTTTATCAATTCCTTATATCGGTTATTTAGGAAAAATTTATGCGGATCATTTGGAGGAAGTTCCTCAAGAGCCTTTGAATGCGTTACAAGAGGCGGGAGCTAATCGTTTTCAGCTATTTATATATGGTTATCTACCAAATGCCTTTCCTAATATGCTGAGTTATACGATGTACCGTTTAGAATGTGCTATTCGATCCTCGTCTGTCCTATCATTTGTAGGTCTAGGAGGAATTGGCTTTAGGATCCAAATGGCATTACAAGATATGCGTTTTGAAGAAGTTTGGACTTATTTAATCTTTCTTATTCTATTGATTTTTGTTATCGATCAATGGAGCGCTAGAATTAGGAGGATTTTATCGTGAAAGATTTTAAGAAACGATCAAACTTTATACGAAATTCATTTTGGATGCTTTTGTTTCTCATTTCTATCTCATGGATTTTTATCTATTTGAATCATGAAAATGATTTGTTTGCAATTTTTACTAGTAAGAACAATATATACTTACAAAAATTTATTAAAAACCTTTTAGGTATTGGTAAAGAGAAGGTAGCTTACCTTGATCCTAAAGATTGGACAGTAGCTCTTAAGCTGTCTGCCGAAACATTTGTTATGTCTATCGTCGCTATTGGTTTTGCAACGTTAGGAATGCTGGTGATTGTGTTTCCTACTGCACGCAATGTAGTTTCAGGGGAGTTGACTTATAGGAAAAGATGGTATTATTGGCCACTTTTTCATGTAGGACGTTTTTTGTTTCTCATAGGTCGAGCAGTACCAGAGTTATTGTGGGCAATGATTTTACTCTATTTTTTTAAACCGGGTCTTTTACCAGGAGCTTTAGCTTTAGCTTTACATAATTTTGGTATTTTGGGTAAGCTCGTTGCTGAACTCATCGAAGATATGGATGATCGGCCCATTCAAAATATGATCGTGAATGGAGCAAGTACCTGGCAAGTATTTTTATATGGCTTGATTCCAGAACTAATGCCTAAAACATTAAACTATATTTTGTATCGATTTGAAAATATAATTCGAGCGTCTTTGATAGTCGGTATAGTTGGAGCCGGTGGTTTAGGGATGCAATTTCGTTTAGCCATGAGCTTTTTCCGATATACTGATATTACACTATACTTACTTTGCTATCTGATTATGGTTTATTTTTCTGATTTACTTTCTGCTTGGTGTAAGAAGTTTATCAAAGTCAGCTAAACTAATGTTTATCTGGTTTAAATATAAAATTTGTTAGTAATTAAGTTAATATTTGTTTTTTTTGAAAGTTCAACTTACAAAGAGGTTTTAGTTTTATTTAGTTAAAAATATATTTAAAAAAGCATCAGGGTTTCTTTAGAGGCCTGATGCTTTTTTAAATTTTATAATTATTTTTTATCGTTTAACCCTTTTTTTAATCCGTCGACAGCATCTTTAACGTCTTCAATACCTTCTTTAACGGTACCTTTAACTTTTTCTACCATACCTTCAGATTGTAATTCTTTATTATCTGTAACTTTTCCAATCGTTTCTTTAACGTTACCTGATAACTTCTCTAATTTCGCATTTTTCTTTTCTTCTGACATTATAAAAACCTCCTTTAATAGTATATAATCAAAGATTAAATCTTTAATTTGTTAATTTCAAATAGTTTGACTTAAGGTTTGAAAAAATTATTTGTTCATATTACTTGCAATATCTTTATTGACTAAAAGAACATTCACGGTTTCTTCACCGAATAAGCCCAACATTTTCTGCTGTGTATGATTTTTAATAATTTCTTCGATCTTGTTGGCAGAAATGCCTGATGCTTGTTCAATTCGTGGAACTTGAATCATAGCAGACTTTAATGAAATATGTGGATCTAAACCTGAACCAGAGGCTGTCATTAAATCCGTTGGAATTTCATCGACACTAACAGTCGGATTTTTTTTAAGGAATTTTTCGATATCCATTGAAACGCGATCAGCTAAGTCGGGATTAGAGGCTGCATAGTTTGCAGAACCAGAGGATAGACCTCCAAATTCCTCACCATCTAGGTAACGAGCTTGACCATTGGCGTCTTCTTGATAAACGTTGTAATGATAGGCTGAAGGGCGGCTCCATAAGAAATAGTCTTGTGTGAATTCTTGGCCTACATTTTGAACACCGACTACTTTACCATCTAGCTCTACGGTACTACCTGAAGCTTGATGTGGGAAAATAAGAGAGGATAAACCAGATAAAACTAGAGGAAAGACTAACCCACAGACGACCATCATCACTAAGGTAAGTCCCAAACTTTGACGAAAATCTTGCCAGAAAGAAATTTTTTGTTTATTCATTTTTAAACCTCCTACATACCTAAACCAGACAAGAGTGGAGTAATGAGAATATCGATTAGTTTAATTCCAACGAATGGAGTAATCACCCCACCTAAGCCATAGATCATCATGTTTCTAGCTAATAATCTTCCAGAGCTCATTGGACGGTATTTAACACCTTTCATTGCTAAAGGAATTAAGCAAGGGATAACAATGGCGTTAAATATTAAAGCTGAGAGAATGGCACTTTGAGGTGTAGCCAAGTTCATAATATTTAAAACGCTGAGTTGTGGAATCGCAAGCATGAACATAGCTGGAATAATCGCAAAGTATTTAGCGATATCGTTAGCAATTGAGAAGGTGGTTAAGCTTCCTCTTGTAATTAATAATTGTTTACCGATTTCTACTACTTCAATAATTTTAGTTGGATCAGAATCCAAGTCCACCATATTAGCTGCTTCTTTAGCCGCGGTAGTACCACTGTTCATGGCTAAGCCAACATTGGCCTGAGCTAAAGCAGGGGCATCATTTGTTCCGTCTCCAGTCATAGCAACAATTTTGCCTTCTGCTTGTTCTTTACGAATGACTTCAATTTTATCTTCAGGTTTACATTCTGCAATGAAACCATCGACACCAGCTTCTTTAGCAATGGTAGCGGCTGTTAGTGGGTTATCTCCGGTACACATAATCGTTTTAATACCGATTTCTCGCAGGCGCTCAAAACGTTCTGCCATGCCTTCTTTAACTGTATCTTTTAAATAAATGACACCAAGAATGCGGTTGCCTTCACACATAACTAAGGGTGTTCCACCCAAGCCTGAAATACGTTCCACTAATGCATTGAGATCTTTTGGAATTTGACCTCCTTGCTCTTTTGCGTAAGTGACAATTGCGTCCATTGCTCCTTTACGAAGAGTCTGACCATCAGACAAATCCACTCCACTCATACGACTTTGAGCTGTAAATGGAACAAATTCAGCGCCAGTTTCTTCTTGACTGTCATCGCCTAGTTCTCTAGCAAGGTCAAGGGTTGATTTTCCTTCAGGTGTATCGTCATGCATACTGGTTAAAGCAGCGCAACGCAGTGCGTCAGGTAGTTTAACACCTTCTACAGGAATAATCTCTGCAGCTAGACGGTTCCCATAGGTAATAGTCCCCGTTTTATCAAGAATCATGGTGTCCACATCACCGCAAGACTCCACGGCTTTACCAGACATGGCAATAACGTTGAAGCGTGTGACACGGTCCATTCCTGCAATCCCGATGGCTGATAATAAACCACCAATCGTAGTTGGAATTAAACAAACCGTTAAAGCAATTAAAGTAGAAGTTGGAATGGATATTCCTGAATACAAAGCAATCGGATAAAGGGTGACAATTACAATCAAGAAAATAATAGTTAATGAAACTAACAAGGTATTAAGAGCAATTTCATTCGGTGTTTTCTTACGGGATGCTCCTTCGACTAAGGCAATCATCCGGTCTAAAAAGCTATTTCCGGGTTCAGAAGTGATTTCAATTTTTAACCAGTCTGATACAAGGGTAGTACCACCAGTAACCGAGCAGAAATCGCCACCTGATTCCCTAACCACTGGAGCAGATTCTCCAGTAATAGCGGATTCATCAACTGATGCAACTCCCTCGATGACTTCTCCGTCACCTGGAATGACTTCACCAGCAGAAACGAGGACGATATCTCCTTTGTTAAGTTGATTAGATAAAACAACTTCTTCAGAACCATCCTTTAGTAGTCGTCTAGCTTCTGTGGCTTGTTGGGTTGCCTTAAGGGTTGCTGCTTGAGCTTTTCCTCTTCCTTCAGCAATTGATTCAGCAAAATTAGCGAAAAGAATCGTTAATAATAAAATAATACTCACTAGTAAGTTATACATTTGTAAATTTTCATCACTCGCATTGTGTGAGAATAGTGATGGAAAGAAAGTAGAGATTAAGGTGATGCAAAATCCGATTTCAACTACAAACATCACTGGATTTTGAACCATATAAACAGGATTTAATTTTTTAAATGAGCCAATTAAAGCTTCTTGAAACATCTCTTTGGTAATTAATGTGTTAGTTTTACGAGACATCGTTTTTCCTCCTCAATTACAGGTTAAGATAATAATGTAAGGTGCTCAGCTATTGGACCTAGAACTAAAACAGGTAAGAAAGTTAAGGCTGCAAAAATGTAAACAATCATTACTAAGATAAGGGCAAAAGACATTGTATTAGTCTGTAAGCTTCCTGAAGACTGATTAATGAATTGCTTACGCATTAATGAGCCGGCAATAGCTAGCTGGATAATAATTGATAAGTAGCGGCCGAAAAACATAACTAAACCAGTGGTGATATTCCAATATAGGGTGTTGTCAGCTAAACCTTCGAAACCAGATCCATTATTAGCAGCTGAAGATGAGAATTCATAAAGAATTTGTGAGAGTCCGTGGTAACCTGGATTGGTAATAGCTTCTCTTCCCCAATCACTTCCTATTGCTAAGGCTGAAAAACCTAGAATCAATAAAGGGTGAATGATAATACAAAGGGCAGTCAGCTTCATTTCACGGCCTTCAATTTTTTTACCTAAATATTCTGGTGTACGACCAATCATCAAACCACAAATAAAGACAGAAAGGATGGCGTATAGAATCATATTCATTAGACCGACACCTTTACCACCAAAGACAACGTTTAACATCATATGTAATAGAGGAACTAAGCCTCCTAGAGGGGTTAGTGTATCGTGCATATTATTAACAGTACCGGTTGTAAAGGAAGTTGTGGTTGTGGTAAAGAGGGCAGATTGTGCAATACCAAACCGAAGTTCTTTTCCTTCCATACTTCCCATGGCTTGATTCAAGCCTAATTGAGCTAAAACAGGGTTCCCTTGGCTTTCAGCCCAGAAACATAGTGCTAATCCTAGAACAAAGATAAGTCCCATAGCAGTGAAAATACTGAAACCTTGTTTACCAAAAGCTCTATTGATAAATGAAGTTTGGCCTGTTTGCTTAACAAGATTATCTTGCTTATTTGCTTTGCTTTCACTTACCATCTTTCCAAAAGTAATCACACAAGCTCCAGGTAGTAACATCATAGAGTATAATTCAATCAAGTTTGAGATAATGGTCGGGTTCTCAATTGGGGTCGATGAGTTGGCGCCTAAGAATCCACCCCCATTAGTTCCAAGGTGTTTGATAATTTCTAGGGCTGCAACAGGTCCCATTGCAATGACTTGCTTTGTTCCTTCCAGTGTATCTACTATTAAATTACTGTTTAAATTTTGCGGAACGCCTTGCCATACTAGTAACAATCCACCTACTAGAGAGAAGGGAATTAAGATGCGTGTCGTAATACGAACCGTGTCCACATAGAAGTTACCCATATTCTCTTTTGAGTGACCTGAAAGACCTCGAATAAAAGCCACACAGGCTGCATAACCACTTGCGGCAGAGACGAACATCATGAAAATGATGACGGCCATTTGAGAAAAATAAGATAGACCGGATTCACCTGAGTAGTGCTGTAAGTTGGTATTGGTCATAAAACTGATGACTGTATTAAAAGAAAGAGAAGGATCCATACCTTCAATTTGATTGGGATTAAACAATGTCATGCCTTGTAGTCTTGAAATAAGATAAGTGACCAAAATCATCAGGGCATTTGTTTTGATTAGACTTAAGGCATAACTTTTCCAATTCATGTGAGTACGATAGGATATACCAGCTATTTTGTATATAAAGTTATCTACTCGGTCAAAAACAGGGTCAGCGAAAGTTTTTTTATTGCTGGCTATACGGTACAAGTAATTTCCTACCGGAATAACCATCAGCAAATAAATTAATAGGGTTACTATAATTTGCCACATTAGAATCTCCTCCTAATTGATTAAAACTTTTCTGGATTAACCAGAGCATAAATGAGATATGAAAAAAGTAAGATAATAATAAAAATAAGGGCGATCATATTAATTCCTCCTTAATCAATCCGTTCAATTTGTTTTTGACACCAATTAATTAATTGAGTCAATAAAAATGTAGAAATTATTACAAGTATTACCATTAAAAAATCATACATATAAATACCTCCTTAAGATTGTACATTGATTAGTGTATCGCAAAGCTTATAAAGGTGGTCTTAGCGCTTGGCCAATGGAATTAAGATTGCATAAAGATAGAATGAAAACTTAGCTTGTAGAAATAAAAAAGCAATTTTAGAGAGAGGATAGTTAAATTGCTTCTATCCTCTATTCTAAAATTGCTTTTAAAAGTATTTGTTATTTAAATTTATTGTTTAATCATGCGATATCCAACCCCAATATGAGTTTGAATATAAATTGGATCTGAAGGATTTTCCTCAATTTTCTTTCTTAAGGTAGCCATAAAGACTCTTAAAGAAGGTATATCTGTTTCTAAACTACTGCCCCAAACCTCTTTAAGAATATGGTTATGCGTGAGCACTTTACCAGTATTTTTTGCTAATACAACCAGTAATTTATATTCAATAGGTGTCAAATGAATTTCTTCTTCTTTTATATAGGCGCATCCTGCTGCATAATCAATTTTTAAATTTCCGTTTTGATATTGAGTGACTGGTGCTTGAGAATTAATATTTTCTGTTTGGCTTCTTCTTAAGGCTACACGCAAACGTGCTAAAAATTCCTCAATACTAAATGGTTTAGTTAAATAATCGTCCGCTCCAGCATCGAGAGCTTCAACTTTATCACGATCTTCACTACGGGCACTAACCACAATAATTGGAACCTTGCTCCAACCTCTTACCTTACGAATAATTTCAACACCATCCATATCAGGTAAGCCTAAGTCAAGGATGATTACATTAGCATTATAAGAAACAGCATCTAAAAGTGCCTCCGCTCCGTTCTTTGCAGTGTGATACTGATAAGATTGTGTATCTAGGGTGGTACGAATCAGATTAGTAATGGCAGGATCATCTTCTATAACTAAAATTTTTGGTTTAAACATTTTCTATGTGCACCTCCTCTAAGGGTAAAGTGAAAGTAAAAATAGTGCCGTTAGGCTGGTTATCTTCGACCCAAATTTCACCGTCATGTGCTTCAACGATGGATTTACATAAGCTTAATCCTAAGCCTAATCCTCGGCGACTATCGGATCGACTTAAACCATTTGTATAAAACATATCGAACAAGTGATTTTTGGCATGGTCAGTAATTCCAGGTCCATCATCTGCCAGAGAAGTATAGACTTTGTCTCCCACCTTTTTAGCGGATAGTGTAATCGATGAACCGTTTTGCGTATATTTCACCGCATTATTAATTAAATTGACTAGGACTTGGACAATTAAACGGGCGTCCATTTTTGCTACCAATAATTCATCGGGTAGATTGACTATTAACTGATGGTCGGAAATATTACGGTCTACATGGGTAATAGCTTCGTGAAAAACATCTTCTACTAATTCGGCATTGAGTGTAATGTCCATGGTTCCATTGTCAATTTTAGTGATAGAAAGTAGGTTTTCCGTTAAATTAACTAACCACATGGCGTCATCATAAATGCTACTGTACAGATTCTGTTTTTTCTCTTCAGCTAATTTAATGGTTTTATCCATTAATACAGATGCGTTTCCACTAATACTTGTTAGTGGGGTACGTAAATCATGTGAAATAGACCTTAAGAGGTTGGATCGCAGTCTTTCTCTTTGTGTTTCAATTTCGATCGCTTGTTTTTCTTCTATTAAGTGGCGTCGTTCTAACATTAGACCACAATCATTTAAAATGGATACAATTAGATTTTTTTCGAAAACACTTAAGACAGGATAATATTTAGTGGGGATACCGATAACTCCGAGTGCACTTTGATTTCCCCTAACCGCCATATAGAGGTTTTGAGCATGAGACAAAGTATTAGTAGTTGCGCCAGCATGTTTATTATTTTTTATCACCCAATTGGCAATGGCGAGCTCATCTTGATTTATTTCACTAATTACTTTTCCCACACCAGGATGATTGATTTCGGAAAATTGTAGGCCTGTGTCTTTCTGTGTTAAAGCGTAAAGAATGGGACGATTTATTAATTCGGCTATTTGAGTAGCAGCAATTTGAATAATTTCAACTTCATCTTGTCCACGAGCTAATTTTTGGTTACTATTCATGATAATTTCCATGTGGTAGGCTCTTTGAGCTGATTGTTGTGCTTGCTTTTTAACGCGAGTAGCCAGTGAACTAGTTATGACACTAGCCACAAGCATAATTAGAAAAGTAACCGGATAGTCGGGCGCATTTGCCTCTAGAGTAAAACGTGGATCGGTAAAAAAATAATTAAAAGAAATGACACCAAAAAGAGAGGCTAGCACACCATACCAATGACCTTTTGTCCATACTGCTGTTAAAAGAACAGCTAAAATATAGACGGTAATAATATTGGCTTCTCTTAGTCCGACTTGGTAAAAGCCGAAGCTAATCAAAGTTGCTAATATATTCATCCCCAGAACCTTTAAAAAATCACTCCAACTTAGCTCCTGTTTAGCATTGTTAAAGAAATTGAAGGATTGTCTCCGACTTGGATGATCATCTGGAATAATATAAATGTCAATATTACTAACTAGTTTATTTAATTTGTCGGTTAAGGTTTTATGACGGCTAAAGATATTTCGAGTTTTAGTTGTTCTTCCTAAAACAATTTTAGTAATACCACTGACTTTGACATATTCCGCGATTTGAAAAGCGGGATCATCTCCATAAACTGTTGAAATTTGTGCTCCTAATTGTTCAGCCAAACGCAGATTGTTTCTTAATTGTTTTAATTCATTCGCTTTCAAAGATTTTTGATCAGAATCTTCGACATATAAAGCGGTAAAATGACTGTGGAAGGCTTCTGCCATCCGAGCAGCTGTTCGAATAACTTTAGCATTACTTGGAGAGCTGGAAATACAAACTAAGATATGATCGCTTGCCATATTGCTGAGAGGGTTGCCTTGTTTTTGAGCGTGACGACTTAGATGGTCGGCTGTTCTTCGCATGGCTAGTTCTCTAAGTGCCCTTAGATTGTCACGAGAGAAGAAATGATTGAGCGCTCTTGACGCTTGCTCTTTTTTATAAATCTTACCCATCTTCAAGCGCGAGATTAGATCATCTGGTTCAATGTCAATCAGTTCGATTTGATCCGCAGCGTCAAAGACAGAATCGGGCACACGCTCATTAACAGCCACGCTCGTTACGGTATCCACAACATCTTTTAAAGATTCTAAGTGTTGAATGTTCATAGTGGTATAGACATCGATGCCAGCACGTAAGAGCTCTTCGACATCTTGATAACGTTTAGTATGACGCGATCCTTCAGCATTGCTATGGGCCAATTCATCGACTAAGATAAGTTGGGGTTTACGCTCTAATGCACCATCTAAATCAAACTCTTTTAAGTTTAAACCTCTGTATGTTATTTCAATAGGAGCTAGGCTTTCTAAACCAGCCATTAATCTTAAGGTATCAGGACGAGTATGTGGCTCGACATAACCAATAATCACATCTGTTCCTTTATTTTTAGCTGCATGAGCGGCTTGTAGCATACTATAGGTTTTACCTACTCCAGCTGCGTAGCCACAAAATATTTTTAAGCGGCCAGGCTGGGGACCTTTTGTTGATGAATCTAATAAGTAGGACGCTTTTAAATCTTGAACCACTTACTCACCTTCTTTCTTAACGCTGTACATTAGTATTTTACTTTATCTAACATTGAGAGAAAATAAAAACTCTTTAATTCATATTAAGATTGTATAAAGATTTTATCTTTATTAAATTTTAATATTATTCAATCTCCTTTAACACTATCTTTTTACTAGATAAATTATAATTAGCTTAACAAATCACAAAAAAGGAGGTCGTTTAAAATGAATCAATATATACCCAACTATCCTAAAGAATCATCTTATTATCCAAAGAATTTTAGATTGCTTTTTGCTAGCCCTTTAAAGATTTCATTTGAAGCTGTCTTACAACTCGAGAAAAAAATGATTTCCTGTTTAAAGCACCATCCTTTGGCTTTATTGTTTTTCATGATTATCGGGATGCCCTTATGCATTCTATTATCAGTAGCTGCCGCTACATCCATCTTTTCCTTATTCTATATGTTTATTTTTTCATTAATCTAAAAAGAGGACTGAAAGATTTCAGTCCTCTTTTATATTGGGAAAAAAGTTAATGCAATCAAAAAGGCAACCTCTAGAGGATGCCTTTGATAATGTTAATTATAGTTTAACAATATTAGTAGCTTGGTCGCCACGTGGGCCAGCTTCTACGTCATATGTTACTGTTTGACCTTCGTCTAAAGATTTAAAGCCGTCACCTTGGATGTTAGAGAAATGTGCGAATACGTCATTTCCATCCTGGCCTTCGATAAATCCAAATCCTTTGTCTGCATTAAACCATTTTACTGTACCTGTGTTCATAATGTAAATCCTCCTGTGTGCGTCTTAAGCACTTTGTATTGCAATAACTAAATAATTAAAAAGAAGATTTTACATTGTTGAATGAAAATGACTTAATTAACTTATTTCTTTACTACAAGACACAGTATGTTCCTTATTTGCTGAATTGTCAACACTTATTTTAAAATATCAAAATTAATTGTTTAAACTTGCTATCTTTTGGAGGTCACAGTACAACTGAACCTCTAATTTTTGAGGGTAGATTTTCTGACACTCTTTTTCTAACTAAATAGAGTCTTTATTCTCCATATTTAATGAAGTGTTTAAGATATTTATATATAGAAAAAAAGAATACGGTATCACTATTACAAGTACGGGAATGATTAAAAACCCAGTTTGAATACCAAAAAAATCTAAAATATAAATGATTATTAAAAAGCTACCTACGAGTAAAGTAATAGACGAAGCTCCTAATGCACCTTTTTTTTGAATTTCAATCGGTTTGTCTTTAAAATTATTCCCAGCAACTATTCCGTACCATTTTCCTCTTCTAAGTTGAATACCAATGATTATTAATAAAAGACCAATAATAATTAACAAGAACACCACTAGCACTTCCTTTTATTTTTAAAGTAGCAATGTGTAAAATTTTTAAAATTCAATGTTCATAAACTTTCAAGTATATGAATAGAAGTTTTGTCACTCTGAATATACAAATAATTAACTCAAGATGGCAAAATAATTTTGTCAAGTAATATATAAAGCTGATTAATGTTTATCATCAAGAAATTTTAGAAGTATAACTCTTATTTTAAGAGAGAAAAATTTGTTTTAATCGCATTTTTAGTTGGTTCTGGAGTTAATTTTTCTTTTCAAAAACAAATTAGCACCAGAAACATTGATAAATCAAAATTTCTAGCGCTAAAATTGGTGTTAGCCAACACTACCTTCCATTTCGTAAGCGATCAAGCGGTTAAGCTCAACAGCATATTCCAATGGCAATTCCTTGGCAAAGGGTTCAACAAAGCCCATGATAATCATTTCAGTCGCTTTTTCTTCACTAATACCGCGACTCATTAAGTAGAAGAGTTGTTCTTCAGAAATACGCGACACTTTCGCTTCATGTTCTAATGAGACATTAGAATTATGGACTTCATTAAAAGGAATGGTATCTGATTTTGATTTGTCATCC
This sequence comes from Facklamia sp. 7083-14-GEN3, assembly GCF_024742075.1. Taxonomy (GTDB): domain Bacteria; phylum Bacillota; class Bacilli; order Lactobacillales; family Aerococcaceae; genus Facklamia. The sequence continues at coordinate 120,353 of NZ_JANSGD010000004.1, forward strand.
ATGATAATGGTGTCACACTCTACGTGGGATTTAGCCCCATCTGCTTCAGGTCCAAAGTATAATTGCCCCATATAATCGACATTTCCACCATCTTTAGCAATCGATTTGGAAACAATGGTTGAGGAAGTGTTTGGAGCATTGTGATAGATTTTAGCTCCAGAATGTTGATGTTGTCCCTCGCCGGCAAAAGCGATGGATAAGACAGTTCCTCTAGCTCCTTCGCCATTTAAGCGACAGGAAGGGTACTTCATTGTTTTATAAGATCCTAAGTTACCATCTACCCATTCTAAGGTGCCACCTTCAGCAACCGTTCCACGTTGAGTAACTAAGTTGTAGACATTATTAGACCAATTTTGAATGGTTGTGTAACGGCATGTTGCATTTTTCTTAACAACGATTTCTACCACTCCTGTATGCATGGAAGTAGCAGAATAAGTAGGAGCGGTACAGCCTTCTACATAATGTACACTGGCTCCTTCGTCAACAATGATTAAGGTACGCTCAAATTGAGCGACATTCGAATTATTTAAACGGAAGTAGGCTTGAAGAGGCATATCGACTTTAACCCCTTTAGGAATGTAGATGAAAGATCCCCCACTCCAGCAAGCGGAATTGAGAGCAGTCTGGAAGTTTTCATTCGGATGAATAACTGAGGCAAAATGCTCTTTAAATAATTCAGGGTGCTCTTTTAAAGCCGAGTCAGTGTCTGTAAAGATAATGCCTAACTTATCCACTTCGTCTTTCATTCTTGAATAAACCGTTTCTGATTCATATTGGACACTGGTTCCAGCCAAGAAAGCACGCTCTGCTTCTGGCACACCTAAACGGTCAAACGTTTCCTTAATTTTATCAGGAACTTCATCCCAAGTACGAACAGGTTGATCAGTTGCTTTTAAATAGTAAATATAATCATCGAAATTTAAGTCGGATAAATCAACCCCCCAAGTTGAAACTTTCTTTTTACGGAATGTTTCATAGGCTTTTAAGCGGAAGTCGAGCATCCATTCGGGTTCATTTTTTTCTTTTGAAATCGTACGAATAACTTGTTCATTCAAACCCTTGCCGGTCGAAAAGAGAATTTTAGCATCATCTTTAAAGCCATATTCGTATTCGCCTAATACAGGAACTTCTGACATTATTCATCTTCCTTTCTTTCAATGCCATCTTGATGGAGTAATTGTTCATTGCGGTTTTGATCGAGTCCGTACTCGACGGCTCGCCAAGAAAGAATGGCACATTTATAACGGGCTGGAAATTTTTTGACGCCAGCCAAAATAGCCGCATCTTTTAAATGTTTGCGTAATTCAGCTTCATCTTTTTCTTCTTCATCGTCACTGATTGTTCCACCTACTAATTGGTTGAAGTCATGCACTAATTGGATGGCTTCATTAACAGTTTTACCAACCATTAAATCGGTCATCATACTGGCTGAGGAAATAGAAATGGTGCACCCTTCACCATTAAAAGCAATTTGTTCAATCTGATTATCTTTAACAATCATATCCACAGTAATAGCATCACCACAAGTTGGATTGAGTAATTGCATTTGATGGGTAGGATTTTCTAAATGCCCTCGATGATGAGGGTTGGAAGAATGATCAAGAACAATAGTGCGATAGAGTTGGTCTAATCGACTAAGTGCCATAAGTGAAAAACTCCTTTATTTCTTTGGTAGCTTCAATGAAACGATCAACTTCTTCAATGGTATTATAGACCATCAGACTGGCTCTTAAAGTAGCTGGCGTTTCAAGCAGACGCATCAAGGGTTGAGCACAGTGGTGTCCTGCTCGGACTGCGATCCCTAATTGATCATAGCCAGTTGCAGCATCGTGCGGATGGACTCCCTTAATATTAAACGAAAGAATACCATGACTTTTAGCAGACTCAGGAGTATACAGAACGACGTCCTCTAACTCTTTCATTCCTTGATAAAGTCTATCGCCTAATAATTTCTCTTGGGCTTGAATTTGATCAAACCCAAGAGATTCAATCCATTGAATCGCTTGGGTCAACCCAATCACTTGAGCGATTGCCTGGGTACCGGCTTCAAACTTCCATGGAGCTTGTTTGTAGTTGGAATGAGTATCTTCTACTAGGTGAATCATCTCACCACCGAAGTTAACTGGTAAGCAGCTTTCATGATGTTCTTTAGCTAAATAGGTGACTCCTAGTCCCATCGGACCATACATTTTATGACTAGAAAATGCATAGGCGTCAACTTGCCATTCCTTCAAATGTAATCGAGTGTGTGGACTGGCTTGAGCGCCATCAACAATCAAAAGGGCACCTTGTTGGTGGGCCCATTGACTGAGAGCTTGAATGGGTTGCTGAACACCTAATACATTTGAAAAGTGTTGAATAACAATTGCTTTGACTGCTTGGTCCTTATACTTAAGCGATAAGGCTTCTAAATCTACTTGATAATCAGCAGTTAAGTCCATAAATTCGAGTTTAGCTCCCGTGCGCTTACATACTTCTTGCCAAGGCACTAGGTTGGAATGGTGCTCTAAGCGCGTTGTGAGAATAACATCTCCATCTTGAAGCCGTTGTTCGATTAATCCACGAGCAATTTTGTTGATACTATCGGTTGTTCCTGAGCTAAAGGAGATGCAGGCGCTGGTTTCTGCACCGACAAAAGCCGCAATTTTTTCACGACCTTTTTCAAAGGCTTGAGTAGCGCGCTCACTTAGAGTATGTACGCCTCGATGAACATTGGCATTATCCTGTTGGTAATAGGCAACAATCGCATCAACCACTGATTGAGGTGTTTGGGAAGTTGCCGCATTATCAAAATAAATAAGTGGTTCATCATTCACAATTTGATTGAGTATAGGGAAGTCTTGACGAACTTTTAAAAGGTTTAACTTAGTCAAGGCTATCACCTGAATTTATGCTTTCTAACTTATGGTCTAAAGCATCAATCATCATTTGTCTTCTTTCAGGATCTTTAATTTGATTTAAAGTTTGCATTAAGAAACCACGGATGACTAGATATTCTGCTTTAGTACGATTTACTCCACGAGTCATTAAATACCATAATTGACTGTCATCAACCTTGGATACGGAGGCAGCATGTCCTGCAGTTACTTCAAACTCATCAATTAAAAGAATTGGGTTGGCATCTCCGCGCGCTTGATCGGAAAGCATGAGTAAACGATTTTCTTGTTGAGCATCAGCATTTTTGGCATTTTTGAAGATTTTGCCAATACCATTCATAGTCAGGACTGCTTGGTCTAAGGCAACACCTCTTTGGTTAATATGTCCAATGGAATGGTGGCCATAGTTATTAATTTTAGTGTCTAAAATTTGTTTAAAGTTTTGATTAGAAATAGCCACTTCTGATAAATAAGCTTGTGAGCCTTTACCTTTTAAGTTAGAAGCTAAATCGATAATCGTTGCTCCATCATTAAATGAACCAATCGACCATTGGATATGCGCGTCGTCCTTAGCCAAAGCGTGGCGACGAATATAACTAGCTTGGTCTGTTTTTGTTTGATCGATAGCCATATAATGCAAGCTTGCTCCATCTTCGAGGATGATTTCTACGGTGTAGCTTTGACTATGGTTAGCCACTTGATTTTGTTTTAATTTTTCAAAAAAAGTAAATTGAGTGTTTTTTCCAACTACAAGTAGTAGATATTGATGCGCTCCATCATCGAAATTTTGTTCCCACTCAAAGGCTTCACTGCTTTGATAGTTGTCAGGAACATAGATTAAGGTACCACGATTTAAATGAGACAATTGGAAAGCAGAAATTTTATCTTGATTAGCAGGAACAGCTTGGAATAAATATTTTTTTAAAAGTTCTTCATGATCAGTTTGAGCTGTTTGCCAATCAGCAATGATAAAGTCTGAATGAGCAGTTAATTTTCTTTCAACCAATGAAGGCGTACTTTGCTCTTCGACAAACAAAGGCCAGGATTCGATTTTCGCTCGTTCAATGGTGGGAAGCTCTGTATTTTCGAAAGCTTGTTGACTTTGTTCAAAAACATCTTTGAGCCAGTTAACAGTGGGTGTGAATATTTCTTGAGTCATTTTTTCACCTACTCTTCATTTAGTTCAATGCCATTTTCGTGAGCAATTTCTTTATATCCTTTGGCTTCTAATTCTAAGGCTAACTCAGACCCACCTGACTTCACGACACGACCATCCATCATAATATGAACAAAATCTGGCTCAACGTAGTTTAAAAGACGTTGATAGTGGGTAATAATTAAAGCACCAAAATTTTCACCACGTAAAGAGTTGATGCCTTTGGATACAACTTGTAAGGCATCAATATCTAGACCAGAGTCGATTTCGTCTAAGAGAGCAAAACGAGGTTCGATCATTAGCATTTGAAGAATTTCGTTTCGTTTCTTCTCGCCACCTGAAAAACCTTCGTTCACATAACGTTCGACCATTTCTTCAGACATATCCAAAAGCGCCATTTTTTCATCTAATTTGTCTAAGAATTCAAAAATAGGCATCTGATTATCATCTTCACGGCGTGAATTGATGGCTTCACGCATGAGGGTTGCGTTCGTAACACCTGAAATCTCACTTGGGTATTGAACGGCCATAAATAGACCGGCTCTAGCGCGTTCATCTACTTCCATTTCTAAGAGATCAACACCGTCGAGAAGAACCTGTCCTTGTGTAATTGTATAATCGGGGTGGCCCATGATAGCTTGTGAAAGTGTCGATTTACCTGTTCCGTTAGGTCCCATAATAGCATGCACTTCATTACTGTTAATGGTTAAATTAACACCCTTTAATATTTCTTTACCTTCAATTTCTACATGTAGATTTTTGATTTCTAGTGTTGACATATACTCGCTCCTTCTAATCATTTTCACAAGCTATATTCTACCATAAATTGTGAAGATTAAAATCTTGAATTTTAAAGTGTTTACTAAGTGATTTTTAAAAGCATTCGCCAATTAAGGATAAATTCGATATAATAAGTTTACTAAATAGAGGAGGCTATAAATAATGAGTTATCAGGCATTATACCGTGTTTGGCGACCACAATCTTTTGATGAATTAGTGGGGCAAGAGATGATCGCACAGACTTTAAGGAATGCAATCGCTAAACATCAATTAAGCCATGCCTATCTCTTTTCAGGACCAAGAGGCACAGGTAAAACCTCAGTTGCTAAAATACTTGCTAAGGCAGTCAATTGTCCGAATTCAACAGATGGAAACCCGTGTAATGAATGTTCCATTTGCCAAGGGATTACTTCAGGAGAGATTAGCGATGTAATTGAAATTGATGCGGCATCGAATAACGGAGTCGATGAAATTCGTGATCTGAGAGATCGCGTTCGTTATGCTCCCACACGTGCTAAGAATAAAGTATATATTATTGATGAGGTTCATATGTTAACAACGGGTGCTTTCAACGCACTCTTAAAAACATTAGAAGAGCCTCCTGCTAATGTGATTTTTATACTGGCTACGACAGAGCCCCATAAAATACCAGCGACTATTCTATCGAGAACTCAGCGATTTGATTTTCAAAGGATTAAAGATACTGACTTGATTGCAAGAATGCAATATATTTTGGATCATGAACAACAAGAATATAATCTTGAAGCATTAAAAGTTATTGCACGCGCTGCTAACGGTGGAATGAGAGATGCCTTAAGCCTACTAGACCAAGCAATTTCTTATGGACAAGACCGCTTAGAACTTGAAACGGCACTGTTAGTATCCGGTTCTTTTGCTCAAACCGTTTATGTTCAATATATTCAAGCACTCGCCCAATCACAAGTAGAAGAGGCCTTGCAGATTTTGGAAGAACAATTACAAGAGGGAAAACAGGCTGGGCGCTTTATTGAAGAACTGATTTTATTTGCTCGAGATACACTTTTAAGTTTATTTTCCACGAAGAACCACACACTGCTAACTGACCAAGAATTTCAACCATTGAAAGAGAATATTGAGCCAGCATTCTTTTATCAGTTAATTGATTTTTTGAACCAAGCTCAAAATAAAATGCGTTTTTCAACGCAACCAGAAGTTTATTTAGAAGTTATGACGGTCCAATTAGCACAGTTAGGGCAGGATATACTTTTAAATGAAGAAGTAGAGCAAGTAGACTCTCAAACATCCGGACATTTAGAAGCACAAATTAGACTGCTACAAGAAGAATTAGAAAAGCAAAAAGCTTTACTTGATGATCTTATAAATAATCAAAAAGAATCTACTCAAGTAGAAAATAATCAAACGGAACTAATCCCACGTAAAAAGCCTGAGTTTGCTCAGAAAGATTATGTGGCCGATTTACATGAGATTTATAATGTTTTGAATCAAGCAACTAAAGAAGATATTAAGCTCTTGAAAAAAGAGTGGCCAGCTATTTTAGCTGAACTAGCTCCTAGCCAAAGAGTCCGTTTGAGTAACACTAAGCCTTTAGCGGCGGGACCGGATTGTGCTCTAATTTCTTTCGAAGACCAGAATTTATGTGCGATTGTCCAACATGACAGTCGTTTGATTGATCAGGTGAATAATATAGCGAGCCAACGTTTGGGCAAGGCGATTCACTTCACCTATCTGTGGCAGGCTGATTGGTCTGGTATTCGAAGTGATTACAAAATCTTGTTTGAACGCAATGGTAGAAAACCGATTGACCTACCTAAAAAGTTATCAAAAACTCAAGAAAGTATAACTTCATCAGAAGAAACTGCTGAGCAGCTAGAAACTGTTCAGACAGATTTGCCGGATAATACACCAAGTCAAATGAATCAGGATAACCTGGCAGAAATAGATAAAAATGAAAAAAACAGGTCTCAAAATGAGGAATTAGACTCAATTGAAGCCCAATTGCCTGAACCGGCAGAAGATGTGGCAGCTTTATTCCAACGGAGTCAAATCAATCATATTGAAGAGGAAGAAGAAAGACCAATTATTCAACCGGCAGATGGACAAACGGATTTCTTTGATCTAGAGGATACTCTGAAGGAAGAAAACCCAGCAGTCCAAAAAGCCATTGAACTCTTTGGTAAAGAAAATATCACTATTTACAATGGACGTTAAGAAAAGTAGTTTATAAAGAATTTAAGTAATACTTTTAACACCACTACTAGTGAAATAACATGATTTACAATTAATAAAAAATTTCTAGAGAATCCAAGTGTTTAAATGCTTGGATTCTTTTGGCTTCATAAAAATGCTTTACGAATGGTATGAATTGAAATATAAGCTGAGGAGATTCTAAATAATTTAATTTGATTTTAGAAGAATACTTTTGTAGTCGAAAGAAGTTATTGCCGTATGCTATAATTGAAGTGTAGTCTAATTAAAGATGAAATTTAAAATAATATTCTAACTATGGAAGGAAGATGCAATATGATGCCGAACATGAACAACATGATGAAGCAAGTTCAGAAGATGCAAAAAGAGATGGAGAAAACACAAAAAGAATTAGAGACTAAAGAATTTGTGGTAGAAGATGCTCAAAAATTAGTTAAAGTGGTAATGACCGGAAAAAAAGAAATTAAAGAATTAACAATTAAGCCAGACTTAGTTGACCCGGAAGATATCGAAATGTTGCAGGACGTAGTTTTGGCAACCGTTAACCAAGCGATTCAAGAAGTTGAACAGACGACTCAAGATCAAATGGGGCAATTCACCAAAGGGTTAAACTTGCCTTTCTAGCAGTAAGAAAAGAAAGGGGGAGTTGGAATGGATTATCCATCACCCATTGCAAAATTAATAAATAGTTTCACCAAATTACCAGGTATTGGAAGTAAAACAGCTGCTCGTTTAGCTTTTTATGTTTTAGAAATGTCTGAAGCGGATGTTTCTTATTTTGCTCAAGCCCTGATTAATGCTAAGCGTGATCTTAAATATTGTTCGGTATGTGGGAACATTACTGATACAGATCCATGTATGATTTGTAGTGATCCATCAAGAGATCAATCGATTATTTTAGTTGTTGAAGATAGTCGTGATGTGATGTCGATGGAAAAAATGCAAGAATTTCATGGCTGTTATCATGTTCTGCAAGGTGTGCTCTCTCCGATGGAAGGCACAGGCCCTGAAGATTTAAACATTGCCTCACTGATAAAGAGGCTTCAAGATGAAGAAGTTAAAGAAGTTATTGTAGCAACGAATGCAACTGCCGAAGGTGAAGCGACAGCCATCTATTTATCAAGATTGATTAAGCCAGCCGGCATAAAAGTTACGCGCCTTGCTCATGGATTATCAGTAGGATCAGATATCGAATATGCAGATGAAATGACTCTCTTTCGCGCTATTGAAGGCCGAAGAGAGTTATAATAAAGGAGTATCAAATGCCAAAAGGGAAGTTTATCGCGTTTGAAGGCCCAGATGGATCAGGGAAAACCTCGATTATCAAAGCTTTAGGACGAATGCTTAAAAAAGAAGGTGTAGAAGCTGTATTTACTAGAGAGCCAGGAGGCAGTCCCATAGCTGAGCAAATTCGTGAACTCATTTTAGATATTAATAATACAGCTATGGACTATCGTACAGAGGCTTTACTATATGCAGCAAGTCGTCGACAACACTTGACTGAAATAATTTTACCCAATGTTCAAGCGGGTAAAATGGTGATTAGTGACCGTTTTGTGATGTCTTCATTAGCCTATCAAGGTATTGCAAGAGGAGTCGGTTTAGATGCCGTCTGGCAGATTAACCAGTTCGCTATTGAAGACCACTTACCAGACCTTACAATTTTAGTGGATGTTCCCGCTGACGTGGGTTTGGAGAGAATCGAAAAAGCTCGTGGTAGTAGACAATATGACCGCCTTGATCGAGAAGCACTTGCTTTTCATCAGAGAGTTAGACAAACCTATCTCGAATTGATTCCTCAATGGAAAAACATTGTGGTTATAGATGGTAATCAAAGTATAGAACAAGTTAGCTTGGAGTGCTTCGAAACTCTAAAAAAACGTGGTATGATTAAGTAATAATACGTCAGGAGGAATAATATGAAATTACTAGTAGCGATTGTTCAAGATCAAGACCAGCAAGTTTTGGGAAAGGCTTTATTAGAAAATGATATTCGCGCGACAAAATTATCTTCAACTGGAGGTTTCTTACGTTCAGGTAATACGACATTCTTATTAGGGGTAGAGGATGAGCGAGTGGAGGAAGTACTTGAAGTTATTAAAGCTTCTTGTCAATCGCGTGAGCAATATATTTCAACACCTATCCATTTAGATATGAATTTGGAAGTTTCAAATACTTACCCATTAAAAGTTGAAGTTGGTGGAGCGATTGTGTTTGTTCTACCAATTGAGAGTTTCTTCCATTTCTAAAAGACAAGCATTTGAAAGAGGGAGTCTATGCGGTTAGAAGCTGCCAAAAAGCATTTTAATCTATTGATACAACATAAGCGACTCGCTCACGCTTATTTATTTACTGGCGAATTAGGCCAAGCTAAAAAAAAATTAGTGGAAACAATTATCCAAGCCCTTGTTTGTAAGCATTTTGATGCAGAAGGAAGGGCTTGTTTAAATTGTATGGATTGCCAGAGAATTACACGGGGGCAATTTGCAGATCATATGGCAATTGAACCTGATGGGCGAAGCATCAAAGTGGATCAAATCAGAGGGTTAAAAGAATGGTTAGGCACGAGTCCGATTGAGGCTGATTTTAAAATCGCTACGATTGAGCAGGCAGATTTAATGGGCCCAGCAGCAGCCAATGCTCTTTTACTCTTTTTGGAAGAACCAAGTCCCAATGTTTATATCTTTTTATTTAGTCGTCAGGCTGAACAATTACTACCGACGATTCAATCCAGAGTTCAGGAAGTTATCTTGGAAGATGATAAAGCAGACTCTCAAATGGATCAGATGTTGCAAGCGGGTATTCGTGATCAGCATGCACGAGTAATGCTAAAGCTATCAGTCAATCGATTGAAAAACTTAATGGATGACTATGAGGCAGAGTCTTTTGAAGATTGGTTAAAAGCACTAGAATATTTTTATCAGCTATTAATGCAAAAAGATCCTTACGCTTTTGTCGCTATCCAGCAGCATTTAAAATCTTATCTTAATTTTAATCAAGGCCAAGATGGTCTCGATTATTTAAATTGGTTAAATGCTCAATTATTACTAAGTCACTATCCATCTAAAGAAAACTACTTAGGGAGTTTACAAAAGAGGGTAAATATGATTAAAGAGAGAATCAATCATCAAGTGAGTCATACAAGCTATCATCGAATGAATCAACTCTTAATGGATAGTAAAAAACTCCTTATGTCGAATGTCACATCACAACTAGCCTATGAGCACTTAGCGATTAAAATGTGTGAATGGAAATAATAAGAAGAGAGGTGTTAGCATGTCTGAAATAAAGATTGAAGAACTTCTTATGCAAGTTAACCAAGAGCTGAATCAATTGTTCGAAACGGTTAACACCTTGTCGGAAGAAGTGACACGGTTAACTAATGAAAACAATCGTTTAAGGATGCAACAGTATCAAGCAGTTGAGCAGATGGAAATTAATCCTTTAAAAAATGAGGACACTCAAGACAATCAAACTACTAGCAAACCTGAACAGACGCTTGAGCATCGTCAGAGTGGCCAAGCCCGTCTCCAAGCTTTCTATAATGATGGTATCCATATTTGCCATCACTATTTTGGTAGTAAGCGGGAAACAAACGAAGAATGTATCTTTTGTCAAGATATTATTGATTCTTTGGGTGAGCAATAAATGACAAAAGAACTATTAATGCCAGAACTTACGGATGAACAAATGCAATTGGTTAAAGATGGTGAGCGACTTGATTTTCTGATTCGAGAAAACCGTTATCTAATTCAAAACCCAAATTATTTTCCTTTTTCAGTGGATGCCATCTTGCTGGCGAATTTTATCCAATTCAATCAACGAGCTTCTTCTTTAAGAATCATGGACTTTTGTACAGGGGGAGGTATTATTCCTCTACTCTTATCACACCGCACGGCGTCTAAAATTCAAGCCATTGAATTGCAAGCAGATATTGCGGATATGGCAAAACGCTCGGTTCGCTTAAATGGTTTAGAAGAGCAGATTGATATTATGCAAGGGGATTTAAGGCAATTAAAAGCAAGAAATCAGCGATTAGATATTATCAGCTGTAATCCTCCTTATTTCTCTCTCAATGAGGCGGCTAAATTGCACTCTAATCCTTATCACGCTATTGCTCGTCATGAAATTCATTTAACTTTAGATGAATGGGTGAGTAAAGCAAGCCAATTACTTAAGCAAAAAGGAAGGCTCTTTATTGTTTATCGACCAAACAGGTTAGATGATCTAATGATGAGTCTATTAAATCATCACTTTGCTATTAAACGCCTTTGCTTTGTCCATCCAAAACAAGGTGAAAACGCAAATAGCGTTTTGGTAGAGGCTATTGCTAGGGGAGGAAGACAAGGCGTTCGAGTGGAACCTGCAATTATCGTACATCAAGAAGATGGATCCTATACGCCTATGATGCAGGAGATTTATTATGGAAATCATTAGTGAGGAAGGATTCTACTTTTATGTTTTATACTGCTATGATCAAACGCTTTATGGAGGATTTACAACCAATCTTAGGCAAAGAATAGAAGCTCATAACAAGGGAAAAGGAGCTAAGTATACTCGAGTTAAAAAGAGACAGCCTTTAAAACTGATTTATGCTGAAAAGTGGGCGAATAAGTCTTTGGCTATGTCTGCAGAGTATCATTTTAAAAAGTTGAATCGTTGCAAAAAAGAGTATTACTTGGCTAGAAACGGTGTGCCTACTTTTGATAAGGATGTATATATTATTAAAGATTATAGTCAGCATTTGATTTGTCATTTATAAAAGAGATTAAAGCTTAAAGGGAGTGAGCGCATTTTGAATATTCAAAAGAGTTATCAAACAGAAAGCTCTTGTCTCTACTTAGTTCCTACTCCAATAGGTAATTTAGAAGATATGACTTTTCGAGCGGTTAGAATTCTACAAGAAGTCGATTTAATTTTGGCTGAAGATACGCGAAAAACAGGGATTTTGTTGAAGCACTATGATATTAAAACAAAAATGTCTTCTTTCCACGACCACTCGAATCAATCGGAAGTGGACAAATGGACGGCATTTATTCGAGAAGGACATACAGTTGCCTTAGTCTCAGATGCTGGCATGCCACTAATCAACGATCCTGGACATCCACTGGTCCAATCCCTGCTAACTAATTCAGTAGCGGTAATAAGCCTTCCTGGAGCGAGTGCCGCTATTACTTCTTTAGTTGCTTCTGGGTTACCTGCAAATACCTTTACTTATTATGGTTTTTTTCCAAGAAGTAAAAGTGAACAGCTTGAGTTACTGACAGATATAGGCACGCGAAAAGAAACAGCTATTTTTTACGAGTCACCCCATCGATTGAAGAAATCCATTCAGCAAATTAATCAGGTTTTAGGAATGGATACAAAAGTGGTTGTAGCTCGTGAAATCAGCAAAAAGTTTGAGGAATATCTTAGAGGAACAAGCCAAGAACTAATCAATCATTTTGAGGGGCATTCCATAAAAGGTGAATGTGTCCTTCTTTTGCAGTCTATGGGGCAATTGGATCAAAGGCAAACGCTATTTAATCCAGAATTAAGTTATAAAGAGCAGGTTCAAGCTTTAATGGATAAAAAGAATCTTTCAGCCAAAGCAGCCATTAAACAGGTTGCTCAAGCTCAAAATGTAAAAAAACAAGAAGTTTATGCGGCCTATCATGAACTAAATCTTGACAGAAAGGATTGAGCGGTTTGTTGTTTTTTCTGTCTTTCATCCTATTTTTTTCATCCATTTTGGTTTTCATCTTCAAATGGCGTAAAGTCTCACTAATTGCTTTATTATATTTTTCGATTTTGATGAGTTTTTTTACGTTACTTAGTGAATCCAGATGGTATCCTCTATCACTTTTGCGTTATTTATTGTATTTTTTGAGTTCAGGAATTGCTATTGTTATTCCATTTTTTCTTTTATTACTAGCTTATTTAATGTTAAGTCGAATAGAAGATGATCGTTCGCTTTCAGGGATGCGTATTTTTTTTAATTTGACGATTTCATTTACTTTTATTGGAATTGTTATTTTTACAGCATGGGTTGTCATACAAAGAAATTATTATATGACTCGGTTCTTAGCTATTTATACCCTAGTGGCTATGTACTTAATTATTAATTTTTTTCTCTTTATTGTTCTCAATCTTCTCTTACTACTTCTCAGATTCAAAATGCGTTCTAATGATATTTTGTTGGTTCTTGGCGCTCAATTATCATTAGATGGTGAGATGAATGAAACTTTAATTTATCGATTAAAAAAAGCATTAAAGATTTTTAAACAAACAAGAGCAAAGGGTCAAAAGCTGCATTTAATTGTAAGTGGGGGAAATAGTCGCGAAAATATTGCTTCAGAAGCGGAAAAAATGGCGAAATTTTTAATTGCTAATGGAATTGACCATCATTTCATTAGCATTGAAGACCAAGCACGAACGACTAGAGAGAACCTCATAAATATTCAAAAGCTTTTAAATGATTGTTTTCCTGAACGTGAAAAGACGCTTATTGTAACTAGTTATTTTCATCTTCTAAGAACTTATTTTTATGCTTGGCGCTTTGGTTTTGATTTAAGAGTGGTTGGGGTAAGAACTCAATTTGGCCATGGTTTTTTCGCTATTTTAAGAGAATATCTTGCTTTTTTTGTGTTAACTAAGGAATTAAATTATTTTTTTATGATTGGTTTATTAATATACGGTATTCGACAAGTACTTATGATTTTCCAATAGGAGGTAAGAATGCAAAGATGCCAATGGATAGCGAGCAAGCCTGATTTTTATATTCGTTATCATGATGAAATATGGGGAAAACCAGAGCATGATGATTTACTTTTGTTTAAATGGTTGGTGCTAGAAACTTTCCATGTCGGCTTGTCGTGGCAATTGATTTTATCTAAAGAAAAAGCGTTTGAACAAGCTTTTGATCAGTTTGATTATCAAAAAATTGCTAATTATCAACAAGATAAAGTTGAGACCTTGTTAAATAACGAAAAAATAATTCGTCATCGAGGTAAGATAGAAGCTACAATAACCAACGCTCTAGCTTTCATCAAAATTCAGAAAGATTTTGGTAGTTTTGATAAATATATCTGGCATTTCACCAACAGACAGGTAGTGTTAAGACCAGAAAGTCAGAAATTACCTAAGACAGTTTCAAAGTTAAGTGATGCAGTCACTTGTTCTCTAAAAGAATATGGTTTTAAATTTGTGGGATCAGTAACTATATATTCCTACCTACAAGCTATTGGTGTTATTAATGATCATGATGCTGATTGTGCTTTTCGCTTAAAATAATAAAACCCCAATTACTAAAAGTAATTGGGGTTTTCATGTGTAATTTATTTAAAACAATCGGTTATTTATATTAACAAATTAGTAAATATAAAAGAGTTAAGTCAGATATTAAGCGTAGATTTAATCCGCTCGACTTATTTAAGCGGTCAATTCGATAATTAAGCGTGTTGCGATGCAGGTATAAATCTTGTGCTGTTTTACTAATATTACCTCCGTTTAAAAAGAGTTGGCGAATTAACGCACGATCTTCCTCATCTGAAATCATCTGACTATAGTTGGAAAACTGAGCAAGTGCACTTTCTTGTAGATTCTTACCAACTTGTTGTAATAATAGATGGCTCATGCGATTAATAGTGTTTTTCTTAAGTAGCCAATAATGACTTTCTATCTGAGCTAAGTCAAAAGAAATTTGATCTTCAACACTTTCTACACCTGTATAAGGAGACCCAATGATGACAAGCGCTGACTGTCCAAAGTCATCATTAAGCATTTTTAGAATACCTTCCATAATTTGGGATCCTTGATTCGTCCAAAAAGAATTATGGATGACATAAACATAGTGATGTGAATTTAGTTTTATATAATCAATAATATTTTGACTGCTTGATCTGAGAGTAGATAACCACAAAGCTTGCTCAAAGTCTGTTTGCAAATGCTCAAAAAAGATATGAAACAAACAATAACCTTCTTTATGAGAGACATCTAAATTTAGAAGAGAGTGAGGAATTTGAATGACTTTTCTTGCTTTCATTGAAAGACCTCCTCGCAAATAAACGGTTTAAAAATTTTACTTAATTTAGCGAATGACTTTTTCGCTTTCTTTATCGAAGAAATGAATTTTTTCCATATCAAAGGCCAACTCAATAGATTTACCTGGAGTGTATATTTCTTGAGCGTCTACTTTAGCAATGAACTCATCTGATCCAAGCGTTAAATAGAGCATGGATTCTGATCCGAGTAACTCTGCCACAGTAATTTTAGCATTAACAAGCGAATTTTTAGATTCAGAAATTATTCTTGTTTCCGCATGAATATCCTCTGGACGAATACCAAGAGTGATTTCTTTTCCTAAGTAACCTTTATCTGACAATAATTCTTTGTGATAAGGGCTTAGTGGTAAGTTAATTCCTTGATCATTGGTTAAGATATCCTCCTTAACAGTAACGGTAAAGAAATTCATAGCTGGTGAGCCAATGAAGCTAGCTACAAAGACATTGTTTGGTTTATTATACACTTCCTGTGGGCTACCAATTTGTTGAATATAGCCGTCTTTCATAATAACGATTCGATTGGCCATTGTCATGGCTTCCGTTTGATCATGAGTTACATAGATAGTAGTTGTTTTAAGTTTCTGGTGTAGTTTGGCGATTTCTGCTCGCATTTGTACGCGCAGTTTGGCGTCAAGATTCGATAAAGGTTCATCCATCAAAAAGACTTTGGCATCACGGACAATCGCTCGACCTAAAGCTACCCTTTGTCTTTGCCCACCGGATAGAGCAGCCGGTTTACGATTTAAAAATTCAGTTAGACCGAGTAATTCAGCGGCATGATTAACACGTTGAGCAATTTCGTTTTTATCGTATTTACGCAGCTTTAAACCAAAAGCCATGTTGTCGTAGACAGTCATATGAGGATAGAGGGCATAATTTTGAAAGACCATAGCGATATTTCGATCCTTAGGCGCTACGTCATTCATTAATTTACCATCTATAATCAATTCGCCTTCTGTTATTTCTTCCAGACCAGCAATCATTCTTAAGGTGGTTGATTTTCCGCAGCCAGAAGGGCCAACAAATACGATAAACTCTTGGTCAGCAACATCTAAATTAAAATCAGTTACTGAATTGGTTTTTGCACCTTCATATCTTTTATTAATTGACTTTAAGTTTATTTCAACCATTTTAATCCTTCTTTCTTATATGATAATTCTAGCTTAACTGAAATTTACTGTTTATACGATAGGCAATGTGCACAAGAAAAGGAAAAACCCAGAAAAGCTAGGCTTGACTGGGCATCATAAGTGATTAATTATTTGTTTTTCAATTCTGCAAGAATATCTTGTAATAATTCAACTTCTGAAGGACCAGCTGGTTCTTCTTCTGGCGAAATAATCTTTTTGTTTTGGGCTTTTTCTAAAGCTTTAAGCGTCATGAATAAGAAACCGCCAATTAAAATGAAGTTAATAATGGCTTGGATAAATGCTCCGTAACCAATTTCAGTATTACCGATTGAAAGGGCAAGGCCAGATACGTCTGCTTGACCTGTAATAGCTACAATAATAGGCATAAAAATATTATCAACTAAAGAAGTAATGATGGCTGTAAAAGCTGAACCTAAAATAATACCAGTAGCCATGGTGACAACATTTTTATTAGCAATAAAACCTTTAAATTCTTTCCACATAAAAATTAATTCCTCCATAATGACTTATTTAATAATTATAGAATACCACGAATTCGGAATAAATCAATCTTGAAATTGTTCCTCAACTATATTTTATGAATGAGAGGATAGCTTGAAATGATTTCTACAGGAATTTCCCAGCTGTTTTTAATCATTTTGTTGACCCATTGATAAGCAAGGTAGGGCCCACTAGTTAATCCAGAAGAACCCAAACCAGAAATTGTCCACAGGTTTGAGAAAGTAGAGATTGGCCCGATTAAGACATCGCCATTGTCAGTGAAGGCTCGGGTACCAACTTTAACTCGATGCAAAGGATATTTAAAAATATCTGGGAAAATTTGCTGAGCTTTTATTTTCAGCTCTTTAATAACCATTGGATTAATGCTCAAATCATTGGCTTGGTCATCTTCATGACTTGCGCCAATTATTATCTCTCCATTATCAAAGGGAAGTATATCAATGCCGCCTGGTGACATTATGACCGGCCAATTATTGTCGGCCCATTGTTGTTGGTAGATAGAAAACAGCTGTCCCTTTTGAGGGCGCAAATTGCAGTCAAATCCTAAGGGACGTAGAAGATCTTTGACAGCAGGGCCTGCTGCTAAAAGGACCTGATCTGCAGTAAAAGAAGTTTGATCAGACTTAATTAAAAAACTCTTTCCTTCTTTAAGTAACTGAACATCTTTTTTAACCACTTTTCCTCCTTTGGTTTGAATGGCTTTATGTAATAAGGCAACTAATGATTGGCCATCTACTCGGCCACCTCCTTGAATTAAGGAAGCGGACCAAGGACTATTAATAAGAGGAAATAGATTGTGGATTGCTTCGTTTGATAGAGTTGAAAGCTGTCCAATAGAAGGAGATTGCTTTCTTTTTAAATCTGCATTTTCAAGATCTCGACGAAGGTCTTTTTCATTTTTACGTAGAATCAAGGTACCAGTTTCTTTAAATAAACTAGAAGCATCGAAACCGTCGTCAGTTAAATCTTGAATAAATTGACGGTAAAACTCTGCGCCTTGGGAGACTAGATAATACCACTTTTTATTTCTTCTTTTAGAAAACCAAGGGCAAATAATACCAGCAGCCGCTCGGCTCGCTTGACCAACTTCTTTATCAAACAAAATAACTGGATAACCAGAGCGTGTAAGATAATAAGCAGCTGTTGAACCGACTATGCCGCCGCCAACAATGATAAAAGGAAAATGCTTTTTCAAAAATAATCCGCCTTTCATTAATAGAAAATAAAAACAATAAATGCTAAATTAAAGACACTAAATTAAAAAGGAGTCCTTTTTATGGAAGAAACATTAAAACAGATTCAAAATCACCGTAGTATTCGTTTTTATAAAGATCGCCCTGTTGCAGCAGATATCCGCCAACAATTAATGGAAACCATGAATGCGAGTCCGACCTCTAATGGAATGCAATCTGTTTCCGTTGTCCGTATTACCGATCCTACTTTACGAGAAAAATTAGCAAAGGTTGCAAAACAAGATTATCTTGCTAAAGTGCCTGAACTGTTGATCTTTCTTGTGGATTGGCATCGAAATGCTGAAATAGCAAAGGCTAAAGGCTATCGTGGAGAGAAATATCGTTCAATGGATTATTTCTTTCAAGGAGTGGCTGATGTATATATTCAAGCTCAAAGCTTAGTGATTGCTGCTGAATCTTTAGGCTTAGGAACGGTTTATTTTGGATCGATTTTAAACGATTCAGCTAGGGTTATTGAACTACTTAAACTTCCGCAGCTAACTTTTCCTTTAGTAGGTGTTGGATATGGCTATCCAGACGATCAACCCCAATTGAAACCACGAATGCCAATCGAATTTAAATTATCTGAAAATTATTATCGCTCAAATCCAGATTATCTTCAAATGTTGGTTAACTATGACCAAGAAATGACACAATACTATGACACTAGAAAGACTAACCAAAGAGTGGATAGCTTTACTAATCAAGTTAAAAATAAAATCGCTATTGGCAAAAAGAAAAGAGCTCAGTTAATGCAAGTTGTTAGCAAACAAGGGTTTAATGTGATGTTAGAAGATGAAATGGATTATAAAAATTAAAAAAATTTTTTTAAAATGAGAAAAGAGAGAAAAATTTAATGTGCCTAACCACTAATAAAAAGAAGTCGTATGCTTATTAGTAAGGTAATTAACCTTCGATAAAAAATAAATTTCAGGAGACTAGTTGACAAGAATGTTTTTTTAAATTAGAATATCTCTAATAAATTGAATGAAACACGTAGATGTGGAAAGTAGATCGTTAAACTATTTCAAAGAGAGCTTGTGTAGGGTGAAATCAGGCAATAGGATGCGATTGAAAATGGCCATGGAGTGGTTATCCTGAATGCTTAGCAATAAGGATAAACGGTTGCAACCGTTAATAAGCCTCAGTATAACAAGTGACTATCACTTGCGTACTGGCAGAGGTAACCTTGGTGATGAGGTTACAAATTAAGGTGGTACCACGAAGTATTAACTCTCGTCCTTTATTGGAGGAGAGTTTTTTTGTGTTTTATTGAAAGGAGTGAAAATTTGATTGAATTAAAAAATGTATCTGTTACTTTTGAAAAAGAAAATCGAAAAATCCAAGCAGTTTCAGATGTAAGTTTACAGATACAAGCGGGGGAAATTTTTGGTATTGTAGGTTATTCTGGTGCCGGCAAATCAACTTTAGTTCGAACAATCAATCTTCTACAAAGACCTTCTAGTGGACAAGTAATAATAAACGGAGTCGATTTGGTGCAATTATCAGCGGCTGAATTGAGAAAAGCCCGTAAAAACATAGGCATGATTTTTCAGCACTTTAATTTGATGAATTCAAGAACGGTGGCTGAGAATGTTGCATTTCCACTTAAAGATTTAAATTTATCTACGGCTGAAAAAGAAGCGAAAGTGTCTAGTTTGTTAGAAAAGGTTGGGATATTAGATAAAGCTCAAGCCTATCCCGAACAGTTATCAGGTGGGCAAAAGCAAAGAGTAGCGATTGCTAGAGCCTTAGCAACGGACCCTTCCATTTTATTGTGTGACGAGGCAACCTCTGCGTTGGATCCTAAAACCACACATTCTATTCTTGATCTGTTAAGGCAGTTAAATCAAGAGTTGGGATTATCCATTATAATGATTACTCACGATATGAATGTTGTTAAAAATCTCTGCCATAGAGTGGCCGTAATGGCTGAAGGACAAGTGATTGAAGAGAATGGAATTGTCGAAATGTTTACCCAATCTCAAAATCCATTGACGCAAGAGTTTATAAATATGGCTACCCACTTTGATTGGGACTATGAATTAGTGCTTGAAGAAATGCGAGAAGCTAACACCTTAAATGATTATTTCATCGCACGTTTATCCTTTGTCGGTCATGAGGTGACAGAGCCCTTTATTGCACAGTTAGCTAGAGATTATCAGGTACATTGCAATATTTTATACGGTAATATTGAAGCCTTAAGAGGATCATTTGTAGGTAATCTTGTCGTCACAGTTGAAGCAAAGGCAGCAGATTGGGAAAAATCTTTAGTATTTTTGGAAAAACATCAAGTAAATGTTGAGATTTTAACCGATAAGGAGGGTACTAAGTGGATGATTTAGAAGTAAATGTATATTCCTTTATCAATGACCAATTTCCCAATTTTTCGTCTTCTTTAGAAAAATGGTTACCCAATGCATGGCCCATTCTCGACGAATTTATTGTCGCAACTATCGAAACCTTATATATGTTGGGACTAACTATCCTTTTTGCAGGTCTATTAGGTTTAATGCTTGGCGTAATTATTGTTGTAACAGGACCAAAAGGTATTTTAAAAAACAAATGGATTTATCAAGGTTTAGACAGTTTCATAAATATTTTTCGATCTATTCCTTTTATTATTCTTTTGGCTTTATTGGTTCCCTTTACACGTATGATTGTAAATACTTCCATTGGGCCGACGGCCGCTGCCGTTCCTATCATTGTAGGAACGATTCCCTTCTTTGCTAGACAGGTAGAGATTGCTTTGTTAGAGGTGGATGAAGGGGTTGTTGAAGCTGCTCAGGCCATGGGATCTTCACCATGGGACATTATCTGGCGTGTCTATATTCGTGAGGGCTTAGGATCTTTATTAAGAGTATCCGCTTCGACTGTCATTAATGTTATCGGCTTAACAGCCATGGCGGGTGTAGTAGCTGGAGGCGGTTTGGGAACCGTTGCGATTGCTAGGGGATATCAAAGGAGTCGTTTTGACGTTGTCATAGTGGCAACCTTATTGATTTTATTAATTGTTCTGGTCAGTCAATTGCTATTTAGTTGGTTGATTAGAAAGGCAGAAAAACATAAAAGAAAACATTAGAAAAGGAGAATTATGATGAAAAAAATTCTAAAATTATTATTAGTTGGTTCTTTGTTTGGGAGTTTTACGCTGAATAATGTCTTTGCTGAAGATAAACAAGACTTTTCGGGTCAAACTGTTTCAGTGGGAGTTGCTTCAGAATACGAGGAAGACGTTTGGCAAAGTGTTGCTGATCTTGCAGAAGAAGAGGAAGGAATAAAAATCAAACTTGTTTTATTCAGCGATTACGTTCAGCCAAATATTTCTTTATCTGATGGATCGATTGATTTAAACGCCTTCCAACATGTTGAATTTTTAAATGATTGGAACCAAGCTAATGAAGGTGATTTAGTATCGATAGGTTATACATATGTTGCGCCTTTAAAAGTTTATTCTGAAAAAATCGATGCTCTTGACCAATTAAAAGAAGGAGATAAAATAGCCATTCCTAATGATGCGACGAATGCGGGACGTGCCTTACTAGCTCTTGAGCAAGCAGGTGTGATTGAAGTGGATGATGAAGCGGGTGTTCTAGCCGAAGTAAGTGATATCACCAAAAATGAATTGAATTTAAAATTTGAAGAATTAGATGCCGCTCAATTAGTTCCGTCTCTACCCGATGTAGCGGCCGCTGTTATTAATAATAACTTTGCCAATGATGCAGAACTCGAAGAAGATCTAGTTATTTTTAACGATGCAGAGGATATTGAAAAGTTACCCGATTCCTATAAAAACATTATTGCGAGTCGTAAAGAAGAAAGTGAAAATCCTTTATTTTTAAAAATTGTAGAACTTTATCAAAGTGAAGAAACGGTTAAAAAGTTAGAAGAAGTTTCCAAAGGATCGGATCAACCAGCTTGGTAATACTTGCATAAACAACGGTAGAACATTGATGCTTGACTTTATAAAAATACGATTCGTTTAGACGGCTTATTGTATTAAATATGGTATAATTGAATTATCAGTACAGAGATAGAGGAGGAATTTCAATGTTCAAGCGCGCCGGGTCATTTGTGCAATATGGTTTATTAGCTACTCTACTTACGTATGGTTTATTAACTAGTTTGGGTGGCCCCCAGGTTTATACATTCTTATCCATTGTAATTTTAGGAATTATTTTAGGTTTACTATTCCTAATCTATTACGCTAAGTCCTTAACTTTTGGTCAAAAATTAGCGAGTCATATTGGAGCTTCAGCCTTAGCAATCATTGCTGTTGCTTTGTTTAATGGTTGGATGCAAGTTGATTGGGACAGGGTTCTTTTAGTGATAATTATTTTATCCGTTTTAGCCTTGCTTGCTTATTTTGGCTATCATTATCTGATGAACAAGCGTAAAAAGCCGCAAACTACTATTGAGCCAGAGGCCACTGACAGAGTGGCTCCGAGGTCGGATTTTGATCCTAGGACAGGTGAAGTCCTTCATCAAGAGCCAGTAGTTGAAGAGAAAAACACTCCTAAAACCAACTTTGAAAAAGAAGAACCAAAAGACATTGAACCAAGGCAAACAATGGAAGTTGAAGTTGCCGATCCAATGGTTCTTGAGGTAACTGAACCCAACCAATTAGAGGAAGCTGAAACTTATGAAGAGGTTGATCCTACTGAAGAAACAGAAGAAGTTGTTGCTGTTAACACAGATCTAGAAGGTGATCTCGTTCTGGAAGAAGAGATAAATTCAGACGAAAACAATGAAACTCTCAATAACTCAGAAGGTCAAGAAAAGATTTAAAACGCTAAAAATTTAACCCATTAACTATGAGCAGTGTTTATCTAACCGCTTCATAAGTTAATGGGTCTTTTTTATTGAAGAAAGTTTTGGGCTTTGATTAATAAGTCTTTATCATTAGAATAGGTAATTTTATTTAGAGCTTCTTGGTAGGGAAGCCATAGGAATTGACTGACTTCTTCTAATTGACGAGTTACTTTATTTGAGTTGGCCTTTGCCATAAAATAGACAACTTCTTTCATAACATCTTTTTTAGGAGAAAAGCGAGTGGTCTCTCTGAATTGATTATTCAATTCAACTTCTAGACCTGTTTCCTCTTTAATTTCTCGAAGAGCTGTTTCTTCTTCAGTTTCTCCTTTTTCAACATGTCCTTTAGGAAATGACCAGTGGCCACCATTTTTATGCTGGATGAGAAGAAAAAGAAAGTCTTGATTATCTTTATAATAGGTCACTGCTCCACATGATTTTTCTTCTTTCATAGTTTTCCTTTCTAGAATAAACGTTCTTGAATATTATGGGTAACATCGTGGCGTTCATTGGTATATGCATCTAAAATTTTCTTTTGACTTTCGCTGAGACTTTCTTGCGGTAAATTGTATAGACCCGCAATAAATTCTCTAGGAAAGAAAATACGATGGTCTCCTCTGACTTGACCTGTTAAGGAGTGAACTAAGCTTGAAACTTGAGAGAGTTCGACAACTTGATTGGTTTTAGTGACCAAGTCAATTTGTACTTTTTGGCTTGAGTGATAAGGTCGATAATAATCGTAAGGAAGATCAAAGCTGGAATCTTCATTAATATAATAGTTAGGATCAAATCCGACTTCACTTAATTCATTAAAGATTGCAGTACGTAGTTCTTCTCTTTCTTCATCATTTGTAATGATAGATTTGAAGGGTTTACGATTAATAAAACGGTAGGCTAAATCAGCAAGAATTGGATCTTTTTCATCTGCCCATTGGATAAAATAAGCATTCATAATATGATCATCTAACTTAAGGTAATCATCAAGGGTCCAATTGTTTTTTAAAAAAGGTTCCAGTAGGTGGATAGGAGCTTCAATTTTTTGGCAGTTATCACGTTCAAGGTAACAATCTCTAGCACGAGCTAAAAGTCCCTTGAGGACTTGCTCCATTCCTCTAGAAACCGGGTGGAAATACACCTGCATATACATTTGATAGCGACTCATAATATAATCTTCTACCGCATGCATACCAGAGAAATCGAAAACGATTCTCTTGTCAAAAGGACGGATGACACGCGAGATTCGGGTTAAGTCAAATTCACCATAGGATACCCCTGCATAAAAGGCATCTCTTCTTAAATAATCCATGCGGTCGGCATCAATTTGACTGGAGATTAACTGAACAACTTGTTGGTTAGGGTAGGTTTTATTGATGACAGACGCAACTTTTTCAGGAAAGTCATCCCCTAATCTTCTTAAAACTTGATTAACTTCTGTTTGATTGGATGTAATAATTAATTGGGTTAAGGCCTCATGGTCAGTATTAAAAATAGCTTCAAAAGTATGGGAGAAGGGCCCATGTCCAATATCATGTAAAAGGGCTGCACAAATAGCCACCATTCGTTCGTTATTATTCCATAATCCGTCGCCATCATTTTTAGAGCGATAATTACGATCAAATTGGCTGATAATTCGACGGGTAATTTCGTAAACACCTAGCGAATGGTTAAAACGAGAATGTTCTGCGCCGTGGAAAGTATAAGAAGAAGTTCCTAACTGTTTGATGCGACGTAGTCGTTGAAACTCTCTGGTGTCAATTAAATCAATGATGATACGGTCACGAATATGAATATAATCATGAACGGGATCGCGAAAAACTTTTTCACGCTCAAGCTTTTGACGGGCAATTATATTTTGGAATTCAGACACCTATTTTCACTCCTTTAGACTCTATTATGCAAGTGGTTGAATTTTTTGACTACGTTGATAGGCTTTTTCAAATAGCGGTTGATAGATAGTTTCCAATTCTGGATCTTTATAATTTCCACCTTCAATCGTTGTTTTTTGGGAAAGATAATTGATAAAGTGGTTTTGATAAGCGGTTAAGGAAAGATCTTGGTCGAGAATTTCAGAAAGAGTTGACATAGAACGAGGGTCAACGGTAGGAAAGCGTTGATCTGATTGACCAAGAGAATAGAATTGTTTCATTAATTGGCCACGAGCAAACTGGTCACCATTGACACCAATATAAGCAGCAGTAGTGACGGCATCTTTATAGCGACGTTGTGCGATTCCACCCACTTTTTTTTGGTTAATTACGACATCATACTTACCTGGACAGTAGGAATTTACAATTTCATATGCTTCTACATTTAGACCAAAATGATTTAAAGTCGCTTGAATGACAGCAATGGAAAAGCTAAAAGCTTGATCAATCGATAGGTTGATTGAGCGATTGTCTGTTACGATAGCAAAGTTAAGAATTCCTGCGTCTTCAACCACGCCCAATCCACCATGCGGTCTTACAGATACTTGATAACCCGCATCCTTCAAATAGTTAACACCACTAGCTAAGTCTTTTAACAGCTTGTCTTTAGCTCCTAAGAAAACACTGGGTTTAAAAATGGGATAAAAATGAAAAATACCGTAAGCCTTATCATCTTCTTGAAGATCATTTTTTAGTAAGAGATATCTTAGAAAACTATCTTGATAAGCTAAAGCCGCATCCCGTTGGTCTTTCAATGGATTATTTTGTTCTTGAAAAACTAACCATTTATGTTGTGATAGAATAGATAATAGATTTGAATCAGTCATTGACGAATACTCCTCAAATTGTTAAATTGTAAAGGCTATTAACACTTTGATTATAGCAAATTTTGTTTTATAATAACATGAAAGCTTTAAAGCTAAAATACTTATAATTAATTAAGCACCAGTAGCTCAGCTGGATAGAGCACTCGCCTCCTAAGCGAAAGATGATGGTTCGAGTCCGTCCTGGTGTATCAATGACGACATAAGGATGAGAGGAGAAAGATGGAAAAACAAGCAGTCGATGTTTATGTCGAGCAAAAGGTTAATTATGCACAAACGGATCATTCAGACCGATGGGAGCATTCCTGTCAAGGCTATACGTATATTCTTTCTACCTATCAAAAAATTATTTATCGAGATCAATTGGAAAGAAAAATTGAAGTAAAATGGCAAACAGATGATTCAAAAAAAGTAATTGATAAAGTAAAGATAAATCAAGGAAAGCAGACTTTGATTTTTAATACAAAGCATTCAACCACTACTAACTATCAAAGTGAGCAAGGTGTATTATTATTAGAAATCAGAACACATAAAATTGATTATTCTAAGACAGCTGATGGTCAAATGATTCAAATTCACTATCAAATGCATATGAATGACCAATCACTCGGAGATTATTTCTATCAGTTGAAAATTTCATCATAAATTATTGATTATTATTGTGGGATTATAAGGGGGATAAAAATGGAATTAAAGAAATTTGAAGGCCAAATTAAAGAAGAATTATCGTTAATAGAAGTCGCATATGCTATTTTAGAAGAAAAGGGAGAAGCTATTGATTTCACTCAATTGCTTTTAGATATACAAAGTTATCTAGAAGTTTCAGATGAGTTTATTGAAGCTAAAATGATCCGCTTTTATACAGATTTAAATATTGATGGACGCTTCATCTCAGTCGGTGATAACCGTTGGGGATTAAGATCTTGGTATGCAGTGGATGAAATTGATGAAGAGATTATTACTTCTTCTGAAGAAGAAGCCTCCAAACGACGCAAGAAGAAGTCAGGTAAGGTTAACGCTTTTGCCGATAACGAAGAAGATATGATTGATTACAACGACGACGACCCTGAAGATAGCGACGATAGCTATGTATATGATGAAGACGAAGATGAAGAAGTCGAAGAAGATGAAGAAGATGAACCAATTGAAATCCTAGTTGCTGACGTAGAAGAAGATGAGCCCGATGAAGATGAAGAGCTCAATGAATATGCAACAGATTTATCTGAATTAGGAGATGAAGAAATCGACCTTGATGAAGAGGAAGATTTTGAAGAAGAGGATGACGATTTAGAAGATGAGGAATTAGAAGAAGACTAACTCTTTTTAAATAAAGTTAGAGAGACCTATTCGCTTGAATAGGTCTTCTTTTTATTTGCGATAAAATAGTTTAAGTAAGGTACGATAAACAATAGATTGTAATGGTATCACGATTTGATGACAATTCATTACTTCGTTCGAAATTTAAGCTTCAATATGATAAAATACGCCTATATTATAAGAAATTAGGATGTGAATTCATTGTCACATAACAATAGTCACAATAATCAGACTCAATTTGCTTTGCTGAAACAGCTGCTTTATCATCAGCATTATCAAAATATGATTAAATTTATAGAAGATAATCCTTCATGGAAGAGTCAAAAGTTATTAAAACTTTTACAATTAGGTCATGCTTATATTCATACCGATTTGAAAACGATTGAAGAGTTATCTGAGCAAGTTGAAATGAACTATCTTACAAGACCTAGCCTTTTAGAGCGTCGTGTTTATTCTTATATCCAAGGTTTAGCCGTTAAATTAGAAATAAAAGAATATGATGATTATCTAAGGGCGATCACACCATTATTGGTAGATGTATTGAGGTTAACTTTAGAAAACACGGTATTTCCTGATCTTGATCGTTATCTGGTTGAGGTAATGAAGGAAACGGAAAAAGGAACACCTATATATCGTGGGTTACAGTGGAACCAGTCTTTAATAGAAGCCGATAAGAATGGTAAAATCAGTAAAACTTGGGAACGCTACTATGGAAAACATTTTAACTACTCACATTATGTTTCCTCTAGTCATCTATTGAAATTAGTGCAAGATTATGTAAAAGATCCCAAAATTTTAAAATTAGCTGCTCAAATGCGGCATATTGAAAAATATGCTCGTAATATTGTAGCTCATGAATTAGTTTACGTGGATGATGAATGGTTAAAACATCGTCTCACTATTGATGCTAAGGAAGTTCATCAACAAATCATTAATATGGTAAATGCGGCAGGATTAAGAGATCCTCAGCAATGGAAAGGATTGACAGATATACAAGCCGCAATTGAAAAAGAATTAGAAAATAATCATACGAAGATGTCGAAATAACGACTAAACTTGATAAAAAAGGAGTCATTATCTATGAAAAAATTAATCATCCGCGGAGGCAAAGCGTTAAATGGTGAAATTAATATTAACGGAGCAAAAAACTCTACAGTTGCCTTAATACCAGCAGCCATTCTAGCCGATTCGGAGGTTGTCTTAGAAGGAGTGCCAGATATTCAAGATGTTCACTCTCTACTCGAAATTTTGGATGAATTCCATGTGAAGACTTCTTTTGAAAATAATGTCTTAAAAATTGATCCTTCTCACATGCAATCAATTCCTATGCCAACTGGTAAAATTCAAAGCTTACGAGCTTCTTACTACTTCATGGGGGCAGCCCTATCAAAATTTGGTGAAGGAGTTATTGGATTACCGGGAGGTTGTTTTTTAGGGCCTCGTCCAATTGATCAACATGTGAAAGCCTTCCGAGCCTTGGGTGCGGTGGTTGAGGATGAATACGGGGTGATTACCCTTTCAACTCCTGAAGGACTTACTGGAAACCGAATTTATATGGACGTGGTTTCAGTTGGAGCAACTATTAACACCATTTTAGCTTCAGTTAGAGCTCAAGGTAGAACAATTATTGAAAACGCCGCACGCGAACCAGAAATTATTGATTTAGTTACTCTATTAAATAAAATGGGGGCAAAAATTCGTGGAGCTGGAACTTCAGTTATACGAATAGAAGGTGTGGACCGACTAAAAGGAACAACTCATACGATTATTCCCGATCGCATTGAGGCAGGAACCTATATTTCAGTGGCAGTTGCAATGGGAAATGAAATTAAAATAAATAATGTAATTTTTGAACATATTGAAAGTTTTATTGCAAAACTAAATGAGATGGGTGCCAAAATGGAAATTGGAGAAGATAGTATTCTTGTTCATCGCTCCGATGACTTAAAAATGGTTTCATTAAAGACGCAGCCATATCCAGGGTTTGCAACGGATTTGCAACAGCCACTAACTTCCGTATTAATTAAAGCTAATGGTAAGGGAACAATTACGGATACTATTTACCCTCAAAGAGTTAAGCATATTCCTGAATTGAATCGTATGGGAGCTAATATTAAGGTTGATGGCGATATTATTCGTGTGGAGGGCCCGGCTAAGTTAACGGGTGCTCCAGTTCGTGCCAGTGATTTAAGAGCAGGAGCTTGTCTGGTTATTGCTGGTTTAATGGCAGAGGGACAAACAGAGATTACAGGTGTTGATAATATCTTAAGAGGGTATTCCAACATTGTTGAAAAATTACAAGAAGTCGGCGCCGATATCCAGATGATCGAGGATGAAGAGGAAGAATAGAAAGGAAATACCCAGTGAGTGATGCATTTTCCTTAGAGAATTTATTAAACAAAGAGGTAAAAGATTTATATGCTTATGCTAGAGAATTAAGAATCCCAGATTTTAGTCAACTATCTAAAAAGGAATTAGCCTTAGCGGTTATGCGAACACAAAAAGAAAAGCAAGGCTTTTTTCAAGTTGAAGGTATCTTAGATATCCCTAATGAGGAAGGCTTAGCCTTTATTCGTCCTATTAATTTCTCTCCTAGTAGGGAGGACGTTTATATCTCTGATTCACAAATCAGACGGTTTTCGTTAAGAAATGGTGATCGAGTAGGAGGTCCTGCTCGACCGCCTAAAGACTCAGAGCGTTATTATGGTTTGATGCAAATATCAAGTGTTAACGGTAGAGATCCTGAAGAAACCCTTAATCGAGATGCTTTTGCAAGTTTAACGCCTATTTATCCAGACCGCCAAATAAAATTGGAGTATAAACAAAATGTTATATCTAATCGCATGATTGATGTGATTGCTCCAATTGGTTTCGGTCAAAGAGGATTGATTGTCGCACCCCCTAAAGCAGGTAAGACTACAATTATTAAAGAAATCGCACGAGGGATTGCCAGTAATTATCCTGATAGCAAACTCTTTATTCTCTTAATTGATGAGCGTCCTGAAGAAGTAACCGATATAGAACGTTCAGTCAATGCAGAGGTTGTTTCATCAACTTTTGATGAAAGGCCGCAAAACCATGTGCGATTGGCTGATTTGCTCCTTTCACATGCACGACGGTTGGTGGAGGATGGACAGGATGTTGTTATCCTTTTGGATTCAATCACACGTTTAGCGCGAGCTTATAATTTAGTGGTTCGACCAAGCGGAAGAACCTTAAGCGGAGGGTTCGATCCCGCAGCTTTTTATTTTCCTAAGCGATTCTTTGGTTCTGCTAGAAACATTGAAAACGGGGGATCTTTAACGATTTTAGCGACTGCTCTAGTGGATACTGGATCAAGAATGGATGATATTATCTATGAAGAGTTTAAAGGGACGGGTAATATGGAACTACATCTTTCTAGAGAATTAGGACAAAGACGTATCTTCCCAGCTATCGATATTAAAAAGTCTTCCACCCGTAAGGAAGAATTATTAATTGAGGAAAACTTTTTAGGTCAAATCTGGGACTTGCGCAATTTAATGACTTCTAACGGTTTAGAATATACCGAACAATTAATACAATTAATGCGTCAGACAGATAATAACCAAGACTTTTTTGAACAGTTGTCTAAGCTTTCAAGTAAATAAATTGTAAGTACCCTTGTTAAACGAGAGGTACTTTTTTTAGAAAATGGATTCAGTTTATAAGGCTTAATTTTTTAATAAAGGAGATTGTTTATGAAATGTTTAAATTGCGGGCATGAAAATCTGCCAGACGCTAAGTATTGCTCAGAGTGTGGCTTGCCTTTAAATAACGCTTATTCAAATAAGGAAAATGATAGTGCTCCTTTTGATACAAGTCTAGATGCAGGAGAAAGTAAAAATAATCAAGAAGATGTTATTGTGTCTAGAAACCGAATGGATTTATATCACAATAGACAGCAAGAAAAAGCTGTGTTAACAGATGAAATGAATGATAAAGTAGAAACAGTGCATATAGATAATAAAGACCACAGGGCATCAATCAATCAGGGTGGCTATGGTTGGAAAAAGATTATTGGTTTTAGTTTAATCTTTTTAGGAATAATCAGTCTCTTCATGGTTTATCGTTTAAACTTCTCAAAAGCAGCGGTTGAGGAACAATTTATTAAGGCTATTGAAAAGAATGATTATTTAAAGGCAGCGGCGGTAGTAAGAACACCTATTACTGAAAAGCTCTGGACAGATTTAGATGTCAAACGGACAATTGAACATTATCAAGATGCTGATATAGACTTCCCATACTTATTGCAAAAGGGTGATTTATCGACTGGCATTCAATGGCAAGGGAATAAGTTAGCAAAAACTGAAAAAATGGGAAATTTTATGCTGATATTCCCTAAATATGCAATTAACCTTTATCCCTTTCCGGTTCAGCTTTCCCTTTCTAATGAATATCGTGACTTAAAAATTGTGAGTAAAGACCAATCGACCCAGTCAGTTGATTCAAAAGGAGGTATTCAAATTGAGCCTCGTATTCAAAATGTTATGATACAGTATAATTATCAAGGAAAAACTGAAGAGGTATGGTTCGATTTGGACTATAGTAAGTTAGAAGAGCATCGACATAAACTTTCTTTGGTACCAGTAACTAATACTTTAACGGTTGATAAAGCGCTATTAGGAGTAAGGCCTGACTTACCTTTCCAAGTAAATTCTTTTAATATTGATGGGCAAGATTATTCGCAGAGTCAGATTCAATTGTCAGGATTTGCTGGTCAAATTTTTGAAGTGAGCTTAAAGGCTAATTATAATGGTCAAGAATTACAAACAGAAACAATTCCAGTTAAATTAGTGAATAAAACAAGGATTACTTTGGATTACTCCAACGATCAAAAACTTAGAGAGCAGATTAAACAAGCAGAACTAAAATAGAAAAAAGACTCATTTTTGAGTCTTTTTTATTTGCATGAAATTGAAAATATAAAATTTTTAATAGTTATAACATAAAAACAAACTTGTTATAACATCGGTTCCATGGTAATATTAAAATCTAATTATAAATAGGAGGTTACTTATGGAATGGATTAAATTAATCGGAATTATTATTATCGTTCTTGGTTTTTACTTTAAACTTGATACCTTAGCAACTGTTATACTAGCAGGATTAGCAACAGCTTTGGTTTCAGGGATTTCCTTGACCGAATTTTTTACAATTTTGGGAGAGACTTATACTAAGCAGCGAGTTGTATCATTGTTCTTTTTATCACTACCAATGATTGGCTTATCAGAGGCATATGGCTTGAAACATCAAGCTGTTAAACTGATTGGAAAACTAAGAGGGCTTACCACAGGTTGGTTATATTCTCTATATATGCTGATTCGTCTAATTGCAGGGTTTTTCGCTATTCGATTAGGAGGTCACCCACAATTTGTGCGTCCATTAATTTACCCAATGGGTGAAGCGGCAACTAAATTAAAAGTAGGCGAAGATCTCAACGAAGAAGAAACAGAATTAATTAAAGGACGGGCAGCTGCCAATGAAAACTTTGGAAACTTTTTTGGTCAAAACACTTACTTAGGCTCAGCAGGAGTTCTTTTAATCGCTGGGACTTTAAAAGAATTAGGTTATGAAGGAACAACGGCAAATGTCGCGGTAGCTTCAATGCCGATAGCTATTATTGCTTTAATTGTAGTGGTCGTTTACAACTTATTATTAGATGTCAAAATTAGACGTCATCATAAAGGGGAGGTTAAATAATGCAACTATTAACTAATTATGCTGGATTTCTAGCGGTAACTTTCCTTGAGAGCTTAAATGCCACACTTGAACCATATGTGCCAATGCTTTTAGAAATTACTTTTGTACTGATTGGCTTGCAACTCCTCCATACTGCGTGGCGTGCATATAGCGACAAGACCAATCCTAATCGCATTGGAACAGCTTTGTTTTGGGGGATCTCAGGTCTCACTTTTCTTGGAGGGCAATTTATTTCTCCAATGCTTATTGGAATTATGGTCTGTGTTATGGGGCTTCTATCACTCTTTAAACAAGTTAAAGTGGGAACCCTACCCGTTGTTGATGAAGAAAAGGCAGAAGAGCGTTCAACTAGAATGGGTAATAAAATCTTTATACCAGTATTAACGCTTGGAGTAGTAGCTTTAATTATTGGATTTACCATTGAGAGCTTTAATGTGGTGGGTATTGCAATTGGTGCAATATTAGCAACCATCATTATCTTTATGGTATCAAGAGCGAAGCCAAGTGAGTTTCTTAATGAGAATAGTCGAATGGTTCAACAAGTTTCTACTACAGGTATTTTACCTCAACTATTAGCCGCTTTAGGAGCAGTCTTTACAGCGGCAGGTGTTGGTGATGTTATTGCTACTTTAATCGGTGGGGTTGTCCCTGCTGATAGTCGTTTCTTTGGAGTGGTTGCTTATGTACTAGGAATGGCCATTTTTACTGGCATTATGGGAAATGCTTTTGCAGCCTTTACAGTTATCACTGCAGGAATCGGCATACCCTTCGTTTTTGCCTTGGGGGCAGATCCTTTTGTTGCCGGAGCCTTAGCCATGACAGCTGGGTACTGTGGGACTTTAATGACACCAATGGCTGGAAACTTTAATGCTTTGCCAGCTGCATTATTACGGATGAAAAATGAATATGGTGTCATTAAACAGCAAATTCCTGTGGCAATCATAATGATAGTTGCCCATATCGCATTAATGTATTTCTTTGCTTTTTAGTAGTAAACTAAATGTATAAAAGGAGGAATGATATGAAAATATTAGTAACAGGTTTTGATCCTTTTGGCGGAGAAGCTATTAATCCAGCCATTGAAGCAGTTAGATTGTTACCAGATGAAATTGCTGGAGCAGAAATAATTAAGTTAGAAATTCCGACTGTTTTCCACAAATCAGCTAATGTTGTGCGTGAAAAGGCCCTAGAAGTTAAACCAGATGTTATTTTAAATATTGGTCAAGCGGGTGGACGCGCTGAGTTAACACCAGAGCGTGTAGCAATCAATCAAGACGATGCACGTATCCCAGATAATGAAGGCAATCAGCCGATTGATGTCTTTATCCAAAATGACGGGGATCCTGCTTATTTTGCGACATTGCCAGTAAAAGCAATGGTTCAAGCTATACGCCAAGCTGGTTTGCCCGCTAGTGTTTCTAACACTGCTGGAACCTTTGTCTGCAATCACATTATGTATCAGTCACTTTATTTTGTAGCAAAAGAGATGCCAAATACTAAAGCAGGCTTTATGCATATTCCTTTTATGACCCAACAAGTGGTAGATAAGCCTAACGTTCCTTCAATGTCATTAAATGATATTGCTAAGGGGATTGAAAAAGCGATTGAAGCCATTGTTGAGTATAATGACAAAGAAGATATCAAAGTGGTTGGTGGCGCTACTCATTAATTTTATAAGCAATCTTTGGATTTAAATTGAATTAAAATAGCACTCTCTTTGATGGGGATCAATCCATCAAAGAGAGTGCTATTTATTTACGAAATACTTTCAATAAAGGCTTGTGTTCGTTGATGCTGCGGGTTATTAAAAATATCGTAGCTACTTCCTTCTTCTAAAAGGATCCCATTATCTAAGAACACGACTCGGTCTGATACTTGTTGGGCAAATTTCATTTCGTGAGTTACAAAGATTAAGGACATATGCTGGTGGGCAATTTTTTGAATAAGCTCTAAAATTCCTCCAACCAGTTCAGGGTCCAAAGCAGAAGTAGGTTCATCTAATAAGATAACTTTGGGTTCAATCGCTAAAGCCCTAGCAATTCCAACTCTTTGCTGCTGTCCGCCTGATAATTGATGAGGGTAGGCATTTAGATGGTCTCCCATACCGACTTGATGTAAAAAGGGGATGGCCTTTTCCTTTGCTTGAGATTTAGAAAGTTTTTTCACCATTAAAAGATGCTCCATCACATTTTCAAGAGCTGTTTTCTTAGAAAACAATGCATAATTTTGAAACACCATAGCTGTCTGTCTACGGAGGTTGAGAACATCAGCTTCAGAGACAGTTTCAACATCTAGTGTTATCTGATCCAAACGAATAGTTCCCTCGTCAGCAGGTTCAATAAAGTTAATCGTTCGTAACAAAGTCGATTTGCCTGATCCAGATGGTCCGATAATAGTCAGGACTTGTCCAGCCTCAACTCTTAAATGGATATCTTGAAGAGCCTTTTTATTTTGAAATGACTTTGACCAATGATTTAGTTCTAACATTTTAAGATCCTTTCTAACGACTAGCCCACTTGGTAGTAGTTTTCTAATCTTTTAATCATCCATTCTAATAGAATGCATAAGACCCAATAAATCAATGAAATAGCAATATAGGATTCAAAAAAGCGCAAGTTAGAGCCGGCGGTAATTTTTGCTTGTCCCATCATATCAACGACTGTAATGGTAAAGGCTAGGGATGTGCCTTTTAATAAGCGGATAAGACTGTTTCCTAGGTTAGGGATGGCATTAATCATAGCTGAAGGTAAGATAATTCTTCGCATCGTTTGGCTAGCATTTAAACCAATAGAATAGGCAGCTTCTATCTCCTTATGATCGACAGAAAGAATAGCTGAGCGAATCGTTTCAGAATTATAGGCAGCTTCATTTAGCCCCATGGCTAAGAAGGCGTAAAGAATGGCAGGGACTTGATTCACATCCCAATTTGTACCAATTGATTTATTGAGCCATTGTAGAAAGATAGGCAAGCCGTAATAAGCAAGAAATAGCTGAACAAGCAAGGGGGTGCCGCGCATATAAGAAACAAAGAGATTGACGAACCATCTAAGGCCTTTGACTTTTTTGAGTTTGATGATAGCTAAAAAGAAGCCAAGTATTAGACCAATCATTCCAGCAATAAAAGTAATCAATAAAGTAACCGGAAGTTTTTCAAGAATACGTGGTAAAGCGATTTGAATAGCCTTTAATGAAATAAGTTGACTGTTCGTTTGTTCTTTAAGTCTTTGAGACTCAAAACTTTGGTTGCGCTGAATAATTGTTTCATTTAGCAAAGTATCATCTTGACCTAAATATTTCAGTGAAATTTCACTGAGACTACCATCTTGCCGCATAGTTTGTAGGGTTTGATCAATCACTTGCCGCAATTCAACCTCATCTTTTCGAAAAATAAAATAAGAACCAGGAATTCTGATTTCTTCTTCGTTGGCTATCGGATGAGCCTTTAATTGAATGCCGTAAGTATCTTCAACATCCCTTAAATAGGTTGTAGCGTAAATAGTAGCATCGATTCGACCATTATAGACATCACGTATTAAAGAGGCTGGATCAGACTCTGCATATTTGATCACAACTGCCTTGTCAGGATGAGCCTCATTCCAAGCTTCTAGGTAGATAGATTGCGGGGAAGAGGGAACGACACCAAAAGATTTTCCTGCCATTTGTTCAATGGTGAGCTCTTCTTCCCTGTCATTAGCTGTTATTAATACGTTGTGGGTGATGACATATGGATAGAGGGAAAATAAAAATTTCTCCCGTCTTTCGGGATTTTCACCCAAATTATTGGCGACTAGATCGAACTGGCCAGAATCAAGTCCTGCGAAGAGGGAAGAAAACTCAGTAATTTCAAAGTTGAATTCAATGGCTTCATTACGTCGGTCAATTTCTTGTAAGATTTCAATCTCAATTCCTACTAGATTACCCCTATCATCAAAATAGTTGAGAGGCTTGGTCTGACCGGAAGTGCCAATCGTATACGCTTGTTTAGCTACTATGGAAGGATTAGTTGAAATTAGACTTATAGAAATAAGAATTAAAGCAAAGAACAGTTTATAAAGATTTTTCATGGAATTCTCCTCAACCCTATATAATAAGCTTATTTTATCAAAGATATTAATAGATAGATAGATTATGTGAATAAGAAAACAAGTAAGCAAAAACAATCCCACCATAATCATTGATTAGGTAAGATTGTTTTTGTAGCAATTAATAAATACCTGCTTTGATTATATAAATCTTATAAAAGACCTAGTAAAGGTTGAATCATTGAAACCTGTACCGGGGCACCAGGACCTAACGGAAGGTTGAGAGAGTACCAAAGAATTAATAAGATTGACCAGAAAATCAAGAAAGCCATTGAGTAAGGTAGCATGGTTGAGATAAGTGTTCCGATTCCGCTCTTCTTATCATATCTTTGCATAAATACAAGAATCATTGCAAAATAGTTCATCAGTGGAGAAATGATATTGGTCGATGAGTCTGCTACACGATAAGCCATTTGGGTCATCTCTGGTGATAAATTGATAGCTATAAACATTGGAACAAAGATTGGTGCCAGGATTGCCCATTTGGCAGAAGCTGAACCAATAAACAAGTTGATGAAAGCTGAAAAGAAAATAAAAGCAAGGATTAAAGGAACTCCTGAAATTTTTTGACTTTGTAAGAAATCTGCTCCTGATGAAGCTAGGATGATTCCCAAATTAGAATGGGTAAAGTAAGCAATCAATTGAGAAGCAAAGAAAGCCATTACGATAAAACCTGCCATTGAG
Source organism: Facklamia sp. 7083-14-GEN3 (assembly GCF_024742075.1). GTDB lineage: Bacteria > Bacillota > Bacilli > Lactobacillales > Aerococcaceae > Facklamia. The sequence continues at coordinate 157,661 of NZ_JANSGD010000004.1, forward strand.
CGCATAGCCTCAATCATTGACTCTACAAAATCATTAGAGTTTTGGATTTTACCAGTCGTACGCCCGTAAACATAACCGGGAATACCGAACAATAAGAATACCATAAAGAGTAAACCAGTGTTCATAAAAGGTTGTAAGGTTTTTTGTCCGGTTTCTGGATCGATTGATTGGAAGGGACCAAACCAAGGATTCATCAGTAGGAAAACCATGATTAATGAAATTAACAGTGCGATTCCTGCATTCTTCAATCCTTTTTCTTCCTTGTGAGAAAGTTCACTCGTTTCATTTTTTTCCAAGTCACCAAGATATGTACCAAGATGAGGCTCTACTACTTTTTCAGTAATTACGGTACCAATAATGGTTAAGAAAACAGTAGAAACGATTAAGAAATACCAGTTACCAGTAATAGAAACTTCATAAGGAATACCACTGGCATTTAAAGCAACGTTAGTGATTCCTCCAAGCAAAGCGTCAGTAGGGCCAAACATTAGGTTAGCCGAGAATCCGCCAGATACTCCTGCAAAGGCGGCAGCTAGACCAGCTATTGGATGACGCTTAGCACCGGCAAACATAATGGCACCAAGTGGAACGACTACTACGTATCCAGCATCCGAAGCAATGTTTGAAATGATACCAGCAAAGACAACTACCATGGTCAAAAGAGAATTAGGCACTTTCATGATTAATTTTTTCAAAGTAGCTCCAATTAGCCCCGACCATTCAGCAATTCCGACACCTAACATGGTGACGAGGACGGTTCCTAAAGGAGCAAAGCCAGTAAAGTTTGACACTGCCGATTCGAAAATATAACGAAGCCCTTCACTATTCATCAATGAAATAGCTGTAATAGTGCTAGTTTCATTTGCTTTGGCATCGAAGAACTCAACAGATACGCCTAAACGGTAAACAATTTCAGAGATTAAAATAGTGATTGCAGATAAGATGATAAATATCACTACTGGGTGAGGCATTTTGTTACCCACTTTTTCTACCCAATCTAATGAACGTTGTAGAAAACTTTTCTTATTTTTTTGATTCGACTCCATGATACTATTAATTATTCCTCCTATAATAATATTTTTTGTTAACTTTCATATCAAATCATAATAAAAGAGCGTTGAAATTTCAATACTCTTTATCCAATCAATTAAAATTTAAATAATTAGCGAAGCTTACTCTCTTTATATAGCTATAAAATTATAGAAAATAGAGAAAAATATAAAAATTAAGACTATCTGATTATTAATTTTTTTCTAAATTCATGTTTTAAAAGAAAAGAACCCGCTATATGTAATTAGCGGGTTCTTAAAGAATGTGTGAGATTCTTTGTAAAGGTATAATATAATTATTCTTCTTCTTTTGCGTTTTTGTCCACAAATCCAAATTTTTTGTTGAACTTGTCAACACGTCCATCGGCCTGTGTAAATTTCTGACGTCCAGTATAGAATGGATGTGAATCAGATGAAATTTCGATCCGGATTAATGGGTATGTGTTTCCATCTTCCCATTCAACTGTCTCTGAAGAAGACTTAGTTGATCCTGATAAAAATTTATAACCTGTTGAAGTATCCATAAACACAACCGGATGATATTCTGGATGAATTCCTGCTTTCATGTGTATACTTCCTTTCTGCCGTAAATTATTTGCTAATCTACAGTTATTCTTTGCACGGAGTGCAACATAAGAATAATAACAAAAATTTTTAATGCTGACAATCTTTTTTTAGAATATAATGGAACATCTCACATCTTTTTGTTCGAAAACGAGATAAAAAATGCTATAATTTATGAAAACACTTTAGAGGAGGGCAGAAATTGAAACATGAAGAAAAACGAATTCGGCAATCGCTTGCTAATTATCAGCCGAATCAATATAAAGATAAGACGCATTATGCAGTTTTAATTCCTCTTATTCAAAGAGGAAATGAATGGCACCTCCTTTATGAAGTAAGAAGCTCCTTAATTTCCCAGCCGGGAGATACATCTTTTCCGGGAGGAAGGGTTGAAGCAGGTGAAACTTTTGAAGAAGCAGCGGTTAGAGAGACGACAGAAGAATTAAACATCAATCGTAAGCATATAGAAGTTATTGGAGAGTTGGATGGGTTGATCCACGATGTAACAATGATTCATTCTTATGTTGCCTTGCTTAAAGATATTACTTTTGATGATATATGCCCGAATGCCAAAGAAGTCGCTTATTTGTTTACTCTTCCCTTAGACTATGTTTTAAACAACAACCCAACTTATTATGATGCTTCTGTATTAACGGAAGTAGGAGAAGATTTTCCCTTTCATCTAATGGCTCATGGCGAATCTTATCAATTTCGAGTTGGAAAACGTAAAATTCCTTTTTATAATTTGCCTAGTGGTGAATACTTATGGGGCTTTACTGCGAGTATGACACGATGTTTTGCAGATGTCGTTCGTACTCACCATGATTTCAAAGTTCAGGAGGAGAATCTTGATGAATAATTATTTTCAACAATTCGAAAAAATGGGTTTACAGGTCTTTCTAGCAGGAGCAAAATATAATTTTAGGACATCCACCATGGGTGAAGCTGCTGTCAGTGAACAAATTAATCACGCTCTTGATGATGGTAATTTTGACTTTCAGACTTTCTATACAGGAGAGCAAATTCATGGAGGGAAGGTGTCTTATCCTCTGGAAGAAAAAACTAATTCATTTGCAGTAGGTGAAATTATACCTCAATCAGATGGACTGATTACAGATCAACCTAAGCAGGTTTTAATGGTTAAATTTGCTGATTGCACTCCAATTATTATTTATGATGCACGTCAAAAAGTTGTTTCAATAGTGCATTCTGGTTGGAGAAGTACTGTTCAAAGAATTAGTCAGCTAGCAGTTAAAAGGATGCAAGACCAATTCTATAGTAAAAAAGAAGATCTTTTGGTTTATATCGGTCCTTCTATTGATCAGGATAATTATGAAGTAGGTGAAGAAGTTTATCAAGCCTTTAATGAATGGGAAGATCAAAGCACATTTATCAAAGCGGGTGTTAAGGCAGGTAAGTATCAATTGAGTATGATAGATGCTAATCTTTATTTAATAAAAGAGCTTGGTATCAATGAAGAGAAAATAATGGTAGATAGACGTTCAACGTATCTATCTTCTGAACTTCACTCTGCACGTAAAGAAGGTAAGAATTATCAATTAAACGGTCTTTTTGCCATGATTAAATAAAAAAATCAACCAAGCTTTTGCTTGGTTTTTTTCTTTTTATGTAGCTTTTAGTGGAGGTTTGTTTAGAATAGAGGGTATTAAAAGAATTGGAGATGTAATATGGCAGAGAATAAGTTTAATAAAGAGGCATTTTTGGAACATTATAAAGGTCGAGATTATTCTTATGAATCCATTCAAACTGAAATGGATGATGACAATAATAGTCACGTAGTTATTAAAGAATTAGAAGGACAATCACGTAAGCGAGTCCCGGAGTTTACTTCTAAATTACGTCATCGATTAGTAGAGGTTCCAGATGAAATTTATCAAGCCTCTGGTATCCGTATTTTTGGTCATCGTATTAAAAGTTTACTATTCTCAACAGATGTGGCCCTAATTCGGAACTCTAATGCGCATGCTGTTATGTCTGTTTACCCTTTTACACCACAAATGGCTATCAATCAGTCGTTGATAAATGCCTCATCCGTACCGGTTTTCACAGGAGTAGGGGGCGGAACTACTAGTGGAGAGCGTAGTATTCAATTAGCTTTTCAATCAGAGCAAGCTGGAGCTTTTGGAGTAGTCGTTAATTCACCAATGGAAAACGATGTAATTCGGCAGATTGCTCAGGTAGTTGATGTCCCTGTAGTAGCGACTATTTCAAGTGAGCATGATGACTTTATTGGGAAATTAAATGCGGGAGCGGATATGCTAAATGTTTCTGGAGGAGCAACTACAGCTCGTTTAGTATCACATATTCGTCAACAAGTTGGAGATGTGGTGCCAATTATTGCTACAGGAGGGCCGACAGGACCCAGTATTTTAGAGACCATTGAAGCAGGTGCCAATGCTATTACTTATACCCCACCGGCTTCAGCAGATATTTTTGCCGAATTGATGGCTAAATATCGTAGAAATAAATAAAAATGGACTGATATAAAAATTAGTCAGAAAATGTTATAATAAATTTAAAATAAGTATAAGGGAGTTCAATATGTTTTCTAAAAAAGATCAAATTGCTGTAAATACGATTCGTGCCTTAAGTGTTGACCAAATTGAAGCCGCTAACTCAGGACATCCGGGGTTGCCACTTGGCGCAGCGCCAATGGCCTATACTTTGTGGTCCAGTCATTTGAATATTAATCCTAAAGATAGCAAATGGATTAATAGAGATCGTTTTGTGTTATCTGCCGGACATGGTTCAGCTATGTTGTATAGTTTATTACATTTATCTGGTTTCAAGGTTACTATGGAAGATTTAAAACAATTCCGTCAATTAGGTTCTATAACACCAGGGCATCCTGAGTATCGTCATACTGATGGTGTTGAAGCGACTACTGGACCACTTGGTCAAGGGATTGCTCAAGCAGTTGGTATGGCTATGGCAGAACAACATACGGCTGCATTATATAATACGGACGAGCATCAAGTTATTGATCATTATACCTATGCATTAGTGGGCGATGGCGACTTAATGGAAGGCATTTCTTATGAAGCTTGCTCGTATGCTGGCCGTCAAAAATTAGGTAAATTAGTGGTCCTATATGACTCAAACGATATCTCATTAGATGGAGACTTGAATTTATCATTTGTGGAAGATATCAAAAAACGCTTTGAGAGTCAAAATTGGCATTATCAAAGAGTAGAAGATGGTAACGACCTAGAGGCTATTTCTCAAGCAATTGAAGTTGCTAAAGGAGTAAGCGATCAACCTTCAATCATTGAAGTGAAGACAGTTATTGGCTTTGGTTCACCTAATGAAGGAACTTCTAAAGTTCACGGAGCGCCATTGGGAGCAGACGCTTGGTCACAAACTAAAGCCAAATACGGTTATGATTATGAAGCATTTACTGTTCCTGAAGAGACCAAGTCTGTCTTTAATGAGAAAATAGTTGAACGTGGTCAAAAAACTCAAGCAGAATGGCAAAAACTATTTGAACAATATCAAGAATCTAATCCTGAATTAGCTAAAGAGTTTATAGCAGCTTTTGCAAACGAATTACCTGAAGAATATGCAGCTGACCTTGAATTTCTTGATGTGGATGCTAAAGCTGAAGCGACAAGAAGCTCTTCTGGAACAGCTATTCAAGGATTAAAAGCTAGAATTCCATATTTATGGGGAGGCTCTGCTGACCTTTCTGGTTCAAATAAAACCATGATTAAAGAATCAGAAGATTTTATGCCAGAAAGTCGTCAAGGCCAAAATATTTGGTTTGGTGTGAGAGAATTTGCGATGGGTGCAATGATGAATGGTGCTGCCTTGCATGGTGGAAACAAAATTTATGGTGGTACATTCTTTGTTTTCTCAGATTACTTAAAAGCAGCCATTCGTTTATCAGCCCTATCTCAATTACCAGTTACATATGTTTTAACACATGACTCGGTCGCTGTTGGTGAAGATGGTCCGACACACGAACCGATTGAGCATTTAGCTGCTTTTCGCGCGATGCCAAATCTTAATGTAATCCGACCAGCAGATGCTAACGAAACAATGGTAGCTTGGAAAATTGCTGTGGAATCTCAAAAGACACCTACATTGTTAGTTCTTAGCCGTCAAAATTTACCAGTTATTAATAGCTCGAATGAATTAGCAGAAGAGGGAGTTCGTAAAGGTGCTTATATCGTCTCCCCTGCCAAAGAAGACGCACAAGGTGTTTTGATTGCTACAGGATCTGAAGTCTCAGTAGCTATTGAGGCTCAATCACTATTGGCCGAAAAAGATGTTCATGTAAATGTTGTTTCGATGCCTGCTCAAAATATTTTCGATCAACAAAGTGAAGAATATAAAGAAAAGGTTCTTCCTAAACAACTTATTAAAAGAGCTTCTATAGAGATGGGTGCTAGCTTTGGATGGCACAAATATATTGGTATGGACGGCTTAGCGATAAGTATTGATGAATTTGGTACTTCAGCCCCAGGCGATCAAGCTATTGAACACTTTGGTTTCTCAGCAGAAAAAATCGCTCAAGCTTATCTTGAATATTTTGAATTTTAAAATTGTAAGGGGAAGTAGGTATGGGAAAAAGAACAAATGAGACAAAGCCACTAATTGTTCGTTTGCTAATTATCGCTACCTTAACTATTCTCCAGATTATATGGATAGTTGTATTAGTAAAAGACTTAATTGCCTATTCTGTTTGGTTAAATATTTTTATGACTATCATATCTTTTGGGATTATTATCTATTTGCTAGATAAGAATGAAAGCCCTGCTTATCGATTATCATGGATTGTTTTATTAGCAGTTTCACCTATTGTTGGATCTTTGTTTTATCTCTATGCAGGAAACAAACGTCCTTTGGCTGATATGACAGAACGACTCAATCGACAGAATCGCTATCATTTAAGGGACTTAAAAAAAGTCCCTAACGCCCTAGGGTCTCTAGTACAAGATAATCCGCGCATTGCGGCCATTGCAAAATATGTTAATGATTATGCCAAAATGCCTGTTTCTGCGGGTGTGGATGTAAAATATTTTGCCAATGGTGAATCGATTATGGAACCACTCATTCAAGACCTTGAATCAGCTCAGTCACATATTTTTCTTGAATTTTTTATTATTGAACAAGGTCAAATGTATGATCAAATATTCGACGTGCTTAAAAGAAAAGCTCAAGAGGGTGTGGAAGTACGTTTAATATATGATGATTTTGGCTGCCTATTAAGACTTCCTAAAGATTTTGTTGAACAGATGGAAACGTTCAATATTAAAGCACTTAAGTTTAATCCTGTCCGACCAATTGTTTCACTTGTATACAATACCCGTGATCACCGCAAGTATATAATCATCGATGATAAGATTGCCTACACAGGAGGTCTAAATATTGCAGATGAGTATATTAATGCGGTGGAACGATTTGGTTATTGGAAAGACACCATGATTCGTATTAGAGGTGCCGCTGTATGGAATATTTCACAAATGTTCTTAACGATGTGGAATGCCTATGTAACTGAAGATTCAGATGACAAAAAATTTGTTGACCAATCCAGTTTAGATGAAAGTTTAAGTATTATTGAAGATAATGAAGCCAGTGGCTATGTTCAACCCTTTAGTGATACACCGTTAGATAGTGAAGTGATAGGTGAAAATGTTTATCGTGAAATTCTCAATACCGCAGAGCGTTATGTTTATATTTTTACTCCCTATTTAATTATTTCGTATGAATTACAAACAGCTATGACTTTGGCTGCTAAAAGAGGCGTAGATGTGCGCTTAATGACACCTGGTATTCCTGATAAAAAACTAGTCTATCGAATTACTCGATCTTTCTATCGCCCTTTGATGGAAGGTGGAGTAAAAATATATGAATATACTCCCGGTTTTTTACATGCTAAATCATTCGTTTCAGATGACCGGGTAGCGATAGTAGGGACACTTAATTTAGATTATCGCTCACTGTATCTTCATTTTGAAACAGCTACTTTGTTATATTATCATCCAGAAATAAAAGCAATTAAAGATGACTTTATTCAAGCACAAAGTGTGGCTGAATTAATTCGAATGAAACATCTAAGGCGTTCGATTGTAGGAAGAATTATTGATGCATTATTAAGATTGCTAGCTCCATTTGTCTAGCAGTTAGGAGGCTGAAAATGAAGTGGGAAGATTTAAGAAGAAGTAAAAATGTTGAGGATCGTAGGGGACGAGGTGGAAGTTCTTTTGGTGGGGGAATGGGCTCAGGCCGTTCAGGCGGTATGGGTGGAAATCTTCTTATGATGTTATTAATGTCGAAAGGTAAGTTCAAATGGTTTTTGATAGGAATCTTGCTTATTTTCTTTTTTACAGGAGGATCTTCCTTATTAGGTGGCGGCCAACCAACGAATCGCAATTATGGTGATTCAGGTGTCGTTTTTGAAGATACTACCGAAAAGTCCGATTCTAACAATCAAATATCTGATGAAGAGGGAGAATTTCTTTCAGCAGTATTAGCTAATACCGAAGATTTCTGGGCTATGAAATTTGCTGAGTATGAATTGAGCTATAAAAAACCAAAATTAGTCCTTTACACAGAAGGAACAAACACAGGTGGATGTGGATTTGGTCAAAGTTCAGCTGGACCTTTCTATTGTCCAGGGGACCAATCTATCTATATAGATGTTAGTTTTTATCGTGAATTAGCTAATAAATATGGTGCACCAGGAGATTTTGCGATGGCTTACGTTCTCGCTCATGAAGTGGGTCATCACGTCCAACAACAGCTAGGGACTATGGACGATTATCAAAGACTAGCTCAGCAAAATCCAGGCGCTAAAAATGAATTAACTGTGCGCTTAGAACTGCAAGCAGATTATTATGCAGGAGCTTGGGCACGCTATGCTGATGAACAAGATATTTTAGATGAAGGAGATATTGAAGAAGCGCTTCAAGCAGCGTTTTCAGTTGGGGATGATACCTTGCAAAAAGAAACGATGGGCTATGTTGTACCAGATTCCTTTACCCATGGAACATCTAAGCAAAGACAAGAATGGTTTGCTAGAGGTTATAAATATGCTGGAGATTTCCAAGAAGCAGATACCTTTAATCGTGATATCTAATAAAAAGAGAACTCTTTATGAATATTCATAAAGAGTTCTCTTTTTATTAACTCTATAGATTTTCCAGTAAATTTTTAATAAATTTAAAGGTCCTTTCAGTTGAAGCAATCGAAAGTCTTTCGTTAGGACTGTGCACATCTTTCATTGTAGGACCTACTGCAATCATTTCCATTTCAGGGAAAGTATCTGTAAAAACCGCAGGTTCTAAAGCAGCATGTACAACTTCAACTTTCATATCTTTATTAAAAGTCTGTTTAAATGCTTTTAGAGCGGTCTTTCTAAGTTTAGATTCCTTTGCAAATTCCCAAGCCGGATAATAATCTTCCTCAACCACATCAAAACCATTTTTTTGGTAAATTTCTATCACATTATCAGTGTGTTTTTCAAAGGTTTCAGGATTTGAACTTCTTAGGGAAATAGTGACTTTCAGTTGATTGTCTTGAATATCAAAAATAGCTAGATTATTTGAACATTCAACAATATCAGGGTATTCTTCCATCATACTATAGACACCATGTGGAACCTCTGCAATAAAACGTTCAATATTTTCTTGGCTTTGTGGGGATAGGACCGCATCCACATTATCTATTTTGTTGATGGTTACTTGCATATCCTTATCGAGAGGATATTTAGCGATTAAGTCTGTAAAATCAATAGAATAATCTTCTTCATCAGAAGTAAATATTACTCTTGCATCGCGAGGGATAGCATTATGTTTAGATCCCCCGACAATTGAAACTAACTCATATTCTGACACCTTTCTAATTAAGTCCATAGCCTGTAAAGCAAATTTAATGGAGTTTCCTCTTTCTTGGTGGATTTCCATCCCTGAATGTCCACCTAGCATGTTATTAATTGATAATTCAAAGGTGTTTTTTAATTTACGAGCTTGATAATTAAGTTTTTGATTGCCAATGAGATTATGGCCACCAGAACAGCCTGATAATAAGATGCCTTCTTCTTCTGCATCAATGTTTATTAATTTTTTACCATGGATGTTTTCTTTTTTCACAGCTCGTGCACCAGACATAGTTGTTTCCTCATCTGTGGTAACCAACAATTCAAGTGCAGGGTGCTTTGCTTGCTTGTCTTCCATAATTGCTAGCCCCATAGCTACTGCAATTCCATCATCTGCCCCTAAGGTTGTCCCCTTGGTCTTCACCCAATCTCCTTCTACTAATAATGGAATAGGGTCTTTAGTAAAGTCATGTGTAATGCCCTCTGCCTTTTCGGCGACCATATCCATATGGCCTTGGATAACTACCGGTTCATGATTGGCATAGTCAGGATGGGCGGGTTTTCTAATAATAATATTATTGGATTCATCTTGAATCGTTTCATAGCCAAATTGTTTTCCTAAACGATAGAGGTAGTCGCTAACTGCTTGTTCATTACCAGATTCTCTAGGTATTTTGGTCAACTCTTCAAAGTAGTAAAAGACTCGATTAGGTTGTAAATTTTCTAACAATTTTATTTCTCCTTTAATCCCAAGCGTCGACAAAACAAACGCTATCAAATGGTTTCTAAATTAATTATAAAACTAAAAATATATAGTTACAAAGGTTTTAAAAAATATATTTAAATTTTGGTGTGCATTTTAAATAATTAATATTCATTAAATTTTCTTAATATAAGAATTATGGTTAGACGAAATTCTCAGTATTAGATATAATAGAGAGAGAATGATAAATGTTAGAAAGAAGGTGAAAGGATGTCAGAAGAAGTGAAAGTTTTCCGCTCTCTTACGCAAGAAGAAATCACACAGAATCCATTACTGCTAGAAATTTTAGATTTAAATGGAGAACAATTAACTTATTATTTTGAAGAAAAATTTTTGGATAATCCATTTATAGAATGTGAATATCCTATTGAGCATCGGGTTTCTCAAGTTTCACAAGAAAGAAGAGCTACGGCTGATCCAGATATAGATATACAAAGTCCGGGTTCTCCCCAAACATTAGAAACCTTTCTTTTCGAGCAGATTATGTTATACAGGCAAACACCCATTAGGGATGCTATGGTGCAAATGGTTCCACTTTTAGATGAACGTGGCTATTTACCTTATAAGCATGGAGAACTTGCAGAAAAACTACAAATAGATCCTGTAATTGCTTTAGATGCTATTACTCTTTTTCAACAATTAGAACCTACTGGCATCGGAGCCTACGATTTGAAAGAATGTTTGATGTTGCAAACAGACCAAGACCAACATTCACCAAATCAAGCCTATTTTTTATTAGAAAATTACTTTTCTGAATTATTAGAAGAAGATTATGCAGAAATTATAGAGCGTACCGACTTAACGCTAGCTGAAATCCAACAGATTGTTAATTATTATCATACATTGCGAACACGCCCATCCTCATTATATGAACGAGTTGAACGTATTAATTTAATTCCAGATGTTGAATTACAATTTATGGGAGAAGAAATACATATTCACGTTAATCGACAATATTATCCGCGACTGATTTTTAATCAAGATTATTATGATGAAATGGAATCCAAAAACAATCCGGAGCTTCAAGAATATATCCAACCACATAAGGAATTCTTCCAGCAAATGTTATCAAGTATTCGGTCTAGAGAAAAATTATTAATTGCAGTGACTAAAGTTATCGTTCAATCTCAGTTGCACTACCTTAAAGGAGAAGATAAAAGTCCAATGCCTTTATTAATTAAGGACATTGCTTATCAGCTACGCTTATCTGAGTCTATTGTCAGTCGTATCATTGTCAATAAGAATCTTGCTTATGGAGAAAATGTGGCCCCACTTTCCGACTTTATTAATGTTTCTGCTAAAATCGGACGTAGTGGGTTATCAGCTCTTAATATTCAAGCCTTTATAAAAGATATTATAATGAAACATGGTCAAGATGTTTCTGATCAAGAAATTATTGATCGATTAGCAGATAAAAAAATCATTATCAGCCATCGCTTAGTAGAACGCTATCGACAAAACCTTATAAAAAAACAGGCAAAAGAATAATAAGAAAAGTCCCAGTCATTTAGTAATGGCTGGGACTTTATACTTATTGTTGAAAGAAAAACAGTGAGTGTGTTGAATTAACTAGGTGCATAGGAATAAGTTCCTTTGTTTGAGGATGATAATAAGCCAAGAGCACTAATCGATTTCCTACTTGTGTTAGAGCATGGTTTATTAAACGTGTGTCGTTGTCACCTGCAATTTTTTCGGCTTCTTGGTAAGTAAAGGGGACAATAATCCGAGGGACAAATATTATCTCTTCATTGAGTTGGAATTGGCTTTGGTCAATTGAGACATTTAATTGGCTTAAATCTTTCTCTGAATTAATCTGTATAAGGATTTGATCTAAGTCATTACTTGTTATTTTACTTTTATTAGCTTGCTGCTCCTGATTTGTAAAATTATTTAGATAATAGCTTTCCATGGCTTGATTGATATCTTGAGGTACTTGTTCCGGAAAGGTCAAATTAGGAAATTCAGAAGAAGCACTGAGTTTCTCTTTTAAAAAGTTAACATCTTTATTATTTTGTTTATTCGTTTCTGTCTTATCTTTCTGACTGTCCTCTGAGTCAACATTTTCATTTGTTTGGCTAGTTATTTGGTCTTGGGAGACAGCGGTCAATTCTGATTGTTCACTTTTTTCATTAGTGGTCGGTTCTTGAAAGTATTGGATAATCTGACAACCTGATAATAAAAGAGAAGCAATCATAAGGCTAAGTATTTTTTTCATAAAATCATTCCTTTTTGTTTCGTTTTATCAGTGTATCAGAAAAATATAGAGATTAGGTAACAAGTTGATAACAAATTACTGAATTAAATGCTAAAAAGAGTGTGACAACTTAATCAAACAATGATAAAATCAATTAGAAATATAAGGACTTTTAATGCATTCCAGCGAGGATGCCAAAGTCTACTGAGTATTTTAAGTCCTTATTTTCAAATAAAGGGCTTTTTTTTATGCCCTCATATAAGGAGATTAAAATGGAAAATTCGAAAGATAAAATGACTCTATTGCTGCAACCTGACGAAAAGCCGGAGTTTACCAAAGGTTTACTACTAAGCTTTCAACATGTTTTTGCTATGTTTGGAGCAACAATCTTAGTTCCTTTGATTTTAGGATTATCTGTTTCAACAGCTTTGTTAGCAAGTGGGATAGGTACATTGATTTATCTAACCATAACAAAAGGGAAAGTACCTGTTTACTTAGGGTCCTCATTCGCTTATATTACTGCTATGGCTTTAGCTATGGAACAACTAGACGGGGATATTTCTGCTGCTCAAACAGGAATCATGATGGTCGGTCTTTTCTACGTTGTGATTGCTGGTGTTATCAAATATACAGGTACCGATTGGTTGAATAAACTATTACCACCAATTGTTATTGGGCCTATGATTATTGTTATTGGATTGGGACTGGCTTCTTCCGCTGTAAATAATGCTGGTTTTGTATCAGGTGGGGATTGGCGAAATATTTTTGTTTCAGTAGGAACGCTACTCATTTCAGTTTATATGCAGATTTTTGGTAAGGGCTTCTTTAAAGTGATTCCATTTTTAATCGCTATTATTGGCGGTTATCTTCTTTCGTTAATGGTTGGAATTGTTGATTTTACTCCTGTAATAGAAGCTAGCTGGATTCGCTTGCCCGATTTATCACTTCCATTTGCTACACCCATTGAGAATTGGCAACAATATGAGTTTTATTTTGGGCCGGAGGCATGGGCTATTTTACCAATTGCTTTGGTGACGATTGCTGAGCATACAGGTGACCATGTGGTGCTTAGTGAAATTTGTGGACGTAATTTTCTATCAAAGCCAGGCTTACATCGAACGTTAGCAGGCGATGGATTCGCTTCTTTTGTTTCAGCTTTAATTGGTGGTCCTGCAAACACAACTTATGGGGAAAACTCTGGTGTGATTGCTCTAACAAGAATTGCTTCTGTCAGTGTTATTCGTAATGCAGCTTTGTTAGCCATTTTGATATCCTTCTTTGGTAAATTCAATGCCTTAGTGGCATCAATACCTGCAGCAGTTTTAGGAGGAATGTCTATTCTATTGTATGGGGTAATTGCTAGTAATGGTCTAAAAGTATTAATAAAAGATCACACTGACTTTTCACAATCTAGAAATTTAATTATTGCTTCCGCTATGTTAGTGATAGGCTTGGGAGGAGCTGTTTTAGATTTAGGAGGCTCATTTGTTGTTTCGGGAACAGCCTTAAGTGCATTGGTAGGAATTATCTTAAATGCTATGTTACCTGAAGTGAAAAATTAAAAAGTGTTAGGCATTTAGTACTTCTAAATGCCTCTTTTTATTCTTAGAATAAGGGCTAAAGGAAATAATTCTAAAAGTTGCTTAAATAGATAATCAGGGGAACTTTTGATAGAATACAGTTTATAGTGTTCGATCTTTAAAGGAGGAATTGGATGTACCCCTATGGTTTTTATTTTGATTCAACATATTTCCTAATACTAATAGGTATGGCCATTGTAATGTATGCTCAATGGAAGGTGAAATCAACTTTTGCTAAATACAGTGAATTAATAAGTGAGCGTAATATAAGCGGTCATGAAGCCGCAGAGTTAATTTTGCAAGCAAATCAAATTCATGATGTGAGAGTTGAAAGAGTAGCTGGAAATTTAACAGACCACTATAGTCCTAAAGAGAAGGTTTTAAGACTATCGGAAGCTACTTATAGTAACAGTTCTGTAGCAGCCGTAGCTGTTGCAGCTCATGAGTGTGGTCACGCCGTGCAAGATGCAAAAAATTACCAATTTTTAAAATTAAGATCAGCTTTAGTTCCCGTTTCTCAATTTGGTTCAATGATTGGTATGCCAATTATCATTATGGGTTTTCTTTTTCAAATGATGGGTTTGGTAACAATTGGTATCCTTGCGCTTTCAGCGGCTTTGCTATTTCAAATAGTAACTTTACCAGTTGAAATAGACGCCAGTAAACGGGCTTTAGTTTCTTTGGAACAGCTAGATATCTTCACTCAAGGTGAGATGCCCGCTGCTCGTAAAGTTTTAAATGCAGCAGCCTTTACTTATATAGCGGCTACTCTTTCAACCGCTTTACAAATTTTAAGATTAATTATTTTATCTAATCGTTCCCGCAGAAACTAAGGCATAGATGGAGGCGAATTATGGATTTTTGGAAGAAATTAAAGAATAACCCTTTAAACCCTAACTTAGCATTTGATCTATTAAAACAAGCAGATCAGGAAGTTGAAAAGATGGAGCCCATTCGCATTTTACTCGCTGGTAAAACAGGATCAGGCAAATCCACTCTTGTGAACGCTCTTTTTAGAGAAAATATTGCTTCAACAGGAGTTGGGCTTCCAGTGACTCAAAAAGTCCAAAAAATAAGTAAAGAGGGCTTACCGCTAGTTATTTATGATACCAAAGGATTAGAGCTACACTCAAAATCACAAGATGAAAGTATTCAACACTTACTTCATTTGGTGCAGGGTGCTAAAAAAGGAAAAGTTGTAGAGCCTATCCACTTAGTTTACTATTGTATCAATGCCACGATGGCAAGAATTGAACCGCAAGAAATTGCCTTAATATCGATGTTAGCTCAAGAATTGCCGGTTATTGTAGTTTTAACCCAAGCAATTGGCGAAGACATTAAAAACTTTAAAAATTCTGTTCAAAATGCAGTCCCTCAAGTTAAAGCTATTATTCCCGTGTTAGCTAAAGATTTTGAATTAGCAGGCGGTCAAAAAATTAGTGCTTATGGCTTGGAAGAGTTAATTAATCAAAGTCATAAGTTGGTGCCGAAAGAGGTAGAAAAGGCTTTTATTAACGCCCAACGAATAGACTTAGCTTTAAAAGTAGCTCAATCTAGAAGTTGGGCTAACAAGTATATGAAAACAACTTTTGGAATCGGTCTAACGCCTTTACCGATTGCTGACTCAGCGCTCTTAGTACCCATCCAAATTACAATGCTAGCTCATATTACAAGTATTTTTGGTTTATCGATCGATAAAAAACAAATTGTTAGTATGATGGCAGGTGTAGGAGGGACAGGATTAGCAAGTATGGTGGGGAAGTATCTGGCCTCATCAGCTGCTAAATGGATGCCAGGTGTTGGCTCTGTTACAGGAGGAATGGTTAATGGTTTTACTGCCTCTACTGTTACTCTAGCATTAGCATACTCTTATATTGAAATATTAAAGCAGATTACAATAGCAGAGAATCAAGGTAAAAAGTTAATGCCTAAGGAAATAACAGCCATGATGCGCAAAACATTTGGTCAAGAGCTTGAAACAATCACTCATAGTTTGCCGGATAAAGTTAAAGATTCATTGCCAGAATGGATAGCCAAAAGTTTAGACCAACATTAGTATGATTAATATAGCGGTTTGCCTTTTAAGAAATAGGGCATACCGCCTTTTTAGTATTAAAAATTTTAAAATTTATCTTGACAAATTTTAAGTAGGAAGATACTATACTTAAAGATATACGTAATTATTACTATTTAAACGGAGGTATAAAATTAGATGAGTAAAATGGCAAAAATGATAGTGACAATTTTGTTAAGTGTAGTGGTGATAGGTCAATCAATTTCTGGAATAATTTCTGCTCAAGATAGGCCAAAAGTTATGACTACTTTTTATCCAGTGTACTTTTTGGCTTCAGAAATTGCAGGAGATAAAATGGAGGTTTCTATGTTGTTAGAAGCCAATCAAGACGCGCATGCCTATGAAGCGAGTGCACAAGCTGCTATTAAAGTCCAAGAAAGTGATCTATTTATTTATCAAGATGATGAAATGGAATTTTTTGTCAAAGATTTATTATCTTTGGTTGACACAAAAAACACAAAAGTTTTAGAATCAACGGATGGAATAGAATTGCTGGCTGGAGATGGTAAAGTAGTTTCAGAGCATAATCACGAAGGTGAAGAGCATAATCACGGAGGTGAAGAGCATAACCACGAAGGCGATGAGCATGGTCATGAAGGGTACGTTCATGAATTTGATCCTCATACCTGGCTAGATCCAATTGTTTTTGGACAACAAGCCAATAATATTAAAGAGGAAATGATTGAAATTGATCCTGATAACAAAGATAATTATGAAGAGAATTATCGTATTTTGATTGAAAAACTTGAACAACTCGACAAAGAGTATCAAACTCAATTACAAGATTTAGAAAACAAGACTATTGTTGTTCAACATAGAGCTTTTAGTTACTTAGCTCACGCTTATGGTTTGGAGCAAATCCCTATTGCGGGCCTTTCCTCTGACCAAGAACCGTCAGCACAGCAAATAGCTGGAATGCAAAAACTTATAAAAGAAAAAAAAGTGAATAAAATCTACGTTGATCCTGCAATTGATTCTAAGATATCACAAACAGTAGCTAGTTCCACTCAAGCAGACTTATTGCCCTTAAGAACGTTAGAATTAGTTTCTGAAGAAGAGACAGCAGCAGGAGAAAACTATTTTTCATTAATGCGTAAAAATCTTGAACAACTCGTTCAAAATTAGGAACTAGCGTAAGGAGGCCAAGAATGAAGGTATTATCGGTTAAAGACTTATCTTTTTATTATGAAGAAGAAAAAGTTTTGAATAATATCACTTTTGATATTTCAACCGGAGAATTTGTTATTCTAACGGGAGAAAACGGAGCGGCTAAGTCAACGTTAGTGAAAAATATTATCGGTTTGTTAAAGCCAGCAACTGGAGAGATAAACATTGCCAAGAAAAATAAAGCAGGAAATAAGTTGTCGGTGGGTTATGTTGCACAAAACATTTCCGCCTTTAATTCAGGTTTTCCTAGCACAGTGCAGCGTTTTGTAGAGTCGGGTCGTTATAGTCAAAACAGATGGTTTAAACCTTTAGATGCTGAAGATTATGAACATGTTGATCGTGCACTTGAAGCAGTGGGTATGTCTAATATGCGGAATAAATTAATAGGGCAACTATCAGGTGGTCAAAAACAACGGATTGTTTTAGCGCGAGTTTTTGCATTAGATCCGGATTTATATGTTTTAGATGAACCGACAAACGGCATGGATAGTCAATCGCGGAGAAACTTCTATCAACTTTTACAACATCTTACCAAACATCATGGCAAATCAATTATGATGGTAACACATGCTGATGATGAAATTGAAGGCTTCTATGATCGTGAAATTCGATTAATTAGAGAGGAGGGTTCTCCATGGAGATGTTTCAGTATGACTTCATCCAACGCGCCTTTATAGCAGGTTTAGCCATGTCCTTTATAACACCTATTTTGGGACTCTTCCTTATTTTAAGAAGGCAATCTTTAATGGCAGATACCCTGTCACATATTTCTTTAGCTGGTGTTGCTTTAGGGATTATTCTAGGTATCCAACCTACTTACTCGACCATTGTAATTGTTGTAATTGCTTCACTCGGAATTGAGTATCTTAGAACGGTTTATAGACATTTCACGGAAATATCTGTGGCTTTGATGATGTCCACAGGGATGGCTTTAGCATTGTTTCTTCTAAGTTTTAATACCAATAGTGGTGTATTTAAAGTAGACCAATATCTATTTGGATCGATTATCTTGATTCAAGATCAAGAGGTATATTTACTAATTGGTCTAGCGTTGGTGATTTTGTGCTTATATCTAATTTTTAGAAAACCACTTTATATTATATCCTTTGATGAAGCAACTGCTAAAACAGCAGGATTGCCGGTTCGCTTTATTTCAACTTGCTTTTCAATTCTGACCGGGATTGCTATTTCTATTATGATGCCAATTGTAGGTGTTCTCTTAGTATCGGCTTTAATTGTGATACCTTCTTCGACAGCTATTAAAGTTTCTAGATCCTTTGAAGAAGCAATAGCGGTTGGTTTTGTAATCAATATCGTGGGAATCTTTTTAGGGTTATTTGCTTCCTATCGATTAGACACTCCTCCTGGGGCATCCATTACTTTATTATTTATTTTGATATTTATTTTAGTAACTGTTGTTCAAAACCTTCAAAGATATATACGTAATCATAATCATCAATAAGAAAAAGAGTTCTGACGATTGTCAGAACTCTTTTTTTATATGAATCCCTTATTGAAAATTCGAACGAATAATGATAGAGTTTGCTTAACGTTTGGAAAGAGGGGTTTTAAAATGACAAAAAAGTATAAACGAAACCAGCGGTTAATAGCCATTACCCATCAGTTAATGAATAACCCTAATCAGCTTTTAAATTTACAAGATTTTGCGTATAAGTTCCAATGTGCCAAATCATCAGTGAGCGAAGATTTGGGAATGGTCAGAGAGGTTTTTGATGAGATGCAACTAGGTCAGCTTGAAACATTGACTGGTAAAACGGGGGGTGTCATCTTCCATCCACAACTTTCGGGAGAAGAAGTTGAAGCTATTCAGCGTCAAGTAAAAGACCGACTTTCTCAAGGTAAGAGAATTCTACCCGGGAACTATATATTTGTGAATGATCTATTACAAGATCCAAGTGTTTTAAACCCGATTGCCCAACTAATTGCTGCTAAATACGCTGACAAAGACATCGATACGATTTTAACCATAGAAGCTAAAGGAATTGGATTGGCAGCAGCAGTAGCGTTATATCTTAATAAACCATATGTTGTTGTTCGACGAGAATCGACTTCTGGCGAAGGATCAACCATTTCAATAAATTATACTTCGGGCTCTACTCAGACTGTAAAAAAAATGGAACTTTCGAAATCAGCCTTGAAATCGCAAAGTCGTGTATTGATTGTGGACGATTTTCTTCGTAATGGTGGAACATTGACAGGACTTTTAAATTTAATTGAAGAATTTGATTCGAAAGCAGCTGGAATATGCGTTTTTGCGGAGAATAAAGTTAAAAATCGGATGAGAATTCCTAATTATCATGCTCTTTTTGAAACACAATTACGCTATAACAATGAATTAGGTCACTATCAATTAGAGATTGAAGCAGGAAATTTTTTTAATTAGGAAACGCCATAGCCATATAGGCTTTAAATAGGTATAATATAAGGGTAAATGTCGCAGAGCGAAGGAGTGTGAGTGAATGAAAAGAATGGCGGTTATTTTAGCAGCTGGCAAAGGTACACGCATGAAGTCATCCTTACCTAAAGTTCTCCATAAAATTAGCGGAATTTCCATGGTAGAACATGTTGTTCGATCGGTCTTAGAAAGTAATGCCGAGCAGATAGTAACTATTGTTGGTAATGGAGCGGATTTAGTAAAAGCCCAATTAAAAAATCTTACTGATTTTGCTTTTCAATCCGAACAATTAGGAACAGGTCATGCAGTACTCCAGGCAGAAAATCTTCTGGCAAATGAAAAAGGGAGCACCTTGGTTATATGTGGGGATACACCCTTATTATCTGGAGATACACTAAATAAGCTCTTTGAGCATCACGAAAGTACTGGATCAAAGGCAACCGTTCTAACCGCAAAAACAGAAAACCCTAAAGGATATGGTCGAATTGTTCGTGACGATGAAGGTCAAGTTCTTAAAATAGTCGAGCAAAAAGATGCTTCTGCTAAAGAACTTTTAATAAATGAAATTAATACTGGAACCTATATTTTTGATAATTTAAGCATGTTTGCTGCTTTAAAATCAGTCAGTAATCAGAATGCTCAGGGTGAGTATTATTTACCAGATATTATTGAAATTCTTCAAAAGCAAGGAGAAAAAGTATATGCCTTTGATATGAAAGATTTTGAAGAATCACTTGGAGTGAATGATCGAGTAGCTCTCTCTAGAGCACAGCAGTTGATGAACCGACGTATTATCACTAATCATATGCAGAATGGCGTAAGCTTTATAAATCCTGAAACCACCTATATTGAATCAGATGTAAAAATCGGCGAAGATACTGTGATTGAAGGTGGGGTTCAGCTTAAGGGCGAAACAATTATTGGAAAATCCGTAATAATTGGAGCTAATAGTGAAGTGGTTGACAGTCAAATTGGAGACTCGGTAATAATTACTCAGTCTGTTGTTGAAAAATCAAAGGTTGAAGACAGAGTAGAGATAGGGCCCTTTGCTCACTTACGACCTAAGAGCCATCTTGCAGAGGGAGTTCGCATCGGAAACTTTGTTGAAGTTAAAAACTCTCAATTAGGTAAAAATACTAAGGCGGGTCATTTAGCTTATATCGGAGATGCCGATATAGGACAAGATGTGAATGTAAGTTGTGGTGTCATTTTTTGTAATTATGATGGAAAAAGAAAATATCGTTCGAAAGTTGGCGATCAAGTATTTTTGGGAAGTAACTCTAATATTGTCTCACCAGTTGAGATTGGGGATCGCGCCTTTGTAGCTGCTGGTTCAACTATTGTAAAGGATGTTGAAGCGGAAGCGTTGGCTATTTCACGTAGCGAACAGGTAAATAAATTAGGTTACTGGACTAAATATATCAATAAATAAATTTAAGGAAAGAGGGATTTGGTTGGCAAGTGAACACTATAAGGATCCAAAATTAAAGATTTTTGCGTTAAGTTCTAATGAAAAGTTGGCGGCTGCGATTGCAAAAGCTGTTGGAGTAGACTTAGGTGAAATTTCTTTATCTAGGTTTGCTGATGGAGAGATACGGGTAAACATCGATGAATCGACTAGGGGAGCACATGTATATATCGTACAATCAACCTCCTCACCAGTTAACGATAATTTAATGGAATTATTGATTACGATTGATGCTTTACGCCGCGCATCGGCAAAAACAATCAATGTAGTGCTTCCTTACTATGGTTATGCACGTCAAGATCGTAAAGCTCAGTCTCGCGAACCAATTACAGCTAAATTAGTAGCAAATATGCTAGAGCAAGCAGGAGCGGACCGTGTAGTTGCACTGGATTTACATGCAGCCCAAATTCAAGGGTTTTTTGATATTCCAGTAGATCACTTATTAGGTGCTCCTTTACTCGCAAATTACTTTATCGATAACAAACTCTTTGGAGATGACGTTGTAGTAGTTTCACCAGACCATGGTGGCGTAACTCGTGCACGTAAATTAGCAGAATTTTTAAAGGCACCGATTGCCATTGTCGATAAACGTCGACCACGTCCTAACGTAGCAGAAGTTATGAGTATTGTTGGTGATGTTAAGGATAAAACAGCCGTGATAATTGATGATATGATTGATACGGCAGGAACAATTACAATTGCTGCTCAAGCATTGATTGATCGTGGAGCAAAAGAAGTCTATGCAACTTGTACTCACCCTGTTCTCTCCGGACCGGCTTTAGAAAGATTACAAACCTCAGTTATTAAGAAGGTAATTGTTACCGATACGATTTTATTACCTGAAGACAAGCAAATAGACAAGATTGAAATTGTGTCTGTTGCGCATTTGATTGCCGAGGCAATTAAACGTATCCATGAGAACCGTTCCGTTTCTCCTTTATTTAATGAAAAATTTACTATCATTGAATAGATATTTCTGAACTAAGAGAAATTTTTAACTTTTAAGTTGAGCTCGTTCTATCTTTAAGCTGGATAGGACGAGCTTTAGTTGTTTCAATTTTATGAATGAGATCGTAAAAATAAATCAGACTAAATGTTGATGGTTATTTTTTTAAGAAGTCGTTATAATGAATAAGAACCAATGGAAAGAAAGAGGGTTTATTATGAACCATCGAAAAGAATGGAATAATTTATTGCGCTTTGTTGTTGTTATAATGGGTTCGATAGTTTGTCTATTAGGAATTCTAATATCCTTTCATTTAAAATTTTCAGGCCAAATTCCATATAGAAATTTTATAGCATTCGAATCAAGTTATTTATGGATAGCAATAGGATTTATTTTGATTAATTTCCTTTTTGGTACGTATATATTTTATAACAAAACCTTGATGGATCTTTTCTATTTTACAATGCTATCCCAATTGTTTTTGTCGTTTTTTATGATGGCCGTGACTTATGCTGGATCTTGGTTAACCTTCCCACGATCAGTTATTTTACTCAACCTCTTTGTGGGAACAATTTTGTTATTTTTATTTAACACAATAGCTTATCTTCTCTATCATCGACTGTCAGGACGTAAAAAGGTTTTAGTGGTAGGCGAAAATAAAAAAGCATTAAATGCTGTGATTAATTTTGATAGAATGACTAACCGCAGGCATGAAGTCACTCATGTGGTCTTGTCCGATTACTATCGACATGTGGTCAAATTATCTGATGCGGTTGATATTGTTTACCTTACTGGTTATATTGAAGAAACAGAAAGGCTAAAAATCTATGATTATCTGATGCGAAATAATAAAAAACTCTTTTTATCGACTAATTTTGCTAATTTAATGATGGTCAACCCAAATATAATGAGCTTTGAAGATGAAAGTCTTATTGAAGTATCAACTTTTTCAATAGCTTTTGAACAAGCTATTATAAAAAGGACGATTGATATCGTTACTTCTTTACTTTTGTTGATTTTAGCCTCTCCAATCATGTTATTAACAGCTATTGCTGTAAAATTAGACAGTAAGGGGCCGGTTTTTTATCGTCAAGTAAGAATTACTAAAGGATCTAAACCATTTAACATTTTAAAATTCCGTTCAATGACACAAACAGCTGAGGAGAAATCTGGACCTGTATTAGCTAGTTCCAATGATACACGAGTGACGAGAGTCGGGAAGTTTATCCGAACCTCTCGAATTGATGAGCTTCCACAATTAATTAATGTTTTAAAAGGAGATATGTCACTTGTCGGGCCACGACCGGAGCGTCCTTTTTTTGTTAATCAATTTAGTCAAGAAAATGCTTATTATGAATTACGACATCATGTGCGCGCTGGCATTACTGGTTATGCTCAAGTCTATGGAAAATACGCTACAGACTTTAATAATAAATTGAATTTTGACTTGTTATATATTAAAAATTATTCTTTAGCCTTTGATTTCAAATTATTATTCCAAACGATAAAAATTTTATTTGATAAGGTTTCTTCAAGAGGGGTGGACCATGGAGAGCTCTGTCAACCCGCTTGGGAGGATTTTCAATCGAAAGTACAGATTTACGACTAGTTTATTTCTAGTTGTTTTGGATGTTGTATGTTATGCTTTTTCTATTAAATTATAAGGAGAACATTATGAATAAAAGTAAAAAAATAAAAGTATTCTTTTTAATGTTAATGGTTAATATATTGCTAATTCCTCAGACTTATATCAATGGTCAAGAAAAGGTGTCAGATGCTTGGCAAGATGTTGCGGAAAAAGTAAATCAACAGGAATTTCAATCCTTTCATATGAAAGGGACGGTAGGTGTGAAAATTTCCTCGCAAAATATGACCAGTGATTTCGGGAACTTAGAAATTGATACACTAGTGAGCAATCAACCGATAGCTCTGCAAATGGTTGCAAAAATTGTCTCTCCTTTCGTAGGATCGGAAGCTGTAGGCTTTGAAACCTATGCTAAAGAAGGGTTTAATTATACTTACAACACTGAAACTAATGAGTGGACGACTTCTGAATGGACAGTATCTGAGGAAGAAATTCTTGAAAGTCTTCAAGCTTCCTTTGAAAATGTATCGAATGAGTTAGCCAAAAACGAAATAACCCCAGAATCTCAGGATTTTATTAATAAATACTTTACTTTAGAAGAAAAAGGACAAGACTATCATTTTAAATTAAAAAAAGATATTGATGGCGCTACTTTCTACAATGATTTAGATAAAGCAATTGATTTAAAACAGTTAGTCCAAGAATCAGCTGACAAAGCAATTGAGCAATCGGAAGATTTCGGACAAGCTATTGATCAAAACTACGAAAAATCACTGGAAGAATTACTGAATCCAGAAAAGTTTAAAGAATTCTTTAATATGAATCCACAAATGAGTGTTACATATGATAGTTTGACAGGCTTGATAAAGAACTTCTCCTTTATGATTGACATGAACCCTAAAGTTTTTGTTGATTCAGTGAGTGAAGTAGACCAATCCAATCTGCCAGAACTTATAAGTATTTCGGCTAGTTTTGACTTTGACCAGTATGGTGAAACCTTTAATATTCAGGTTCCTTTGGAGGCCATGCAAACTTCTGAAGAAAATTCTACAGAAGACTAATTTTAAAAACCTTTAGTTGAGTAATTAACTGAAGGTTTTTTTATAATGGCCATAGAGCTAGTGCGTTCTTTTTGAATCAACATTGAGAGTAATAATGTGATACAATAAACAAAATTATTCAGTTGAGGGGATAAAAATGATCTATAAATATTCTGACGACAGCTTAATGACTCATACCGACCTTTATCAAATCAATATGCTCAAAACATATTGGGAAAAAGGGATTGATCGAAAACATGCTGTTTTTGAGGTGTACTTTCGTAAAAATCCTTTTAGCAATGGTTATGCTATTTTCGCAGGTTTGGAAAGAGTGGTTCACTATTTAAACCAATTTCATTTTTCAGAGAGTGATTTGGATTATTTAAGAAGTCTAGAACTATATTCTGAAACATTCATTCAATACTTAGCAGAAATGAAATTAGAATTATCAGTTAGGTCCATGCGAGAAGGCGAACTTTGTTATGCAACCGAACCTTTGATGCAAGTTGAAGGGCCACTTGGTCAGTGTCAATTAGTTGAAACGGCTATCTTAAATATAATAAATTTTCAGACTTTAATTGCCACAAAGGCATCACGTATTCGTTCTGTGGTGGGTAAAGGTGATAAAATTTCAGAATTTGGAGCTAGAAGGGCACAAGAAATGGATGCGGCTATTTGGGGAACGCGCGCAGCCTTTATCGGTGGCTTTGATTCAACTTCTAATGTTCGAGCTGGAAAATTGTTTGGTATTCCCGTTTCTGGAACCCATGCTCATTCTTTAGTACAGGCTTATCGCGATGAGTATCAAGCTTTTAGAGCGTATGCTGAAACCCACCGAGATGTCGTCTTTTTAGTAGACACTTATGACACTTTACGTTCAGGCATGCCTATCGCTATAAAAGTAGCTAAAGAAATGGGCGATAGAATTAACTTTATAGGTGTGCGAATTGATTCAGGTGACATGGCTTACCAATCTAAAAAAATTCGTGAGCAATTAGATGAAGCTGGCTTCGCTGAAGCTCGCATTATTGCTTCCAATGATTTAGATGAAAAAACTATTCTTAACCTGCGCATGCAAGGTGCAAAAATTAATGATTGGGGCATCGGAACGAAAATCATTACTTCTTATGACCAGCCTGCTCTAGGTGCTGTATATAAATTAGTTGGTATCGAAGATGACAAAGGTGAGATTGTACCGACTATAAAAATTTCTTCGAATACAGAAAAAATCACTACGCCTGGTATGAAACAAGTTTGGCGTATTACTCGTAAAAAAGATGGTAAGGTAGAAGGCGACTATATTGCTTTAATTGATGAAAGACCTGATCAACTAGACGAACTCTTTATGTTCCATCCGGTTCACACTTATATCAATAAGACGGTTAAGGATTTTGAGGCGCGTCCACTTTTAATTGATATATATAAAGAGGGTCAGCAGGTATATGATTTACCAGATATTTTAGCTATTAAAGAGTATTTAGATGATAAAATTAACTGCTTATGGGAAGAACACAAACGAATCTTAAATCCTCAAGTATATCCAGTGGATTTGTCTCAAAAACTATATGATTTGAAAATGGATAGTATACAAGAAGTTCGCGACCAAGTTGATTTAAGAGTTAAGGAGTTTCAGACAGATCAATTCTAAGGAGAAAATTATGAGACCATTGCAAAAAGAAATTATAGAGAGTTTAAAAGTTTTGCCAACTATTGAACCAGAAGCTGAAATTAGGCGCTCTATCAAATTTTTGAAAGATTATCTCTATCAATATCCAACACTAAAGTCTCTTGTATTAGGCATTAGTGGCGGACAAGACTCTACTTTAGCAGGAAAATTATCTCAAATGGCGATTGAAGAAATGCGCACTGAAACAAACGATAGCCAGTACCAGTTTATTGCAATACGACTTCCTTATGCTGTCCAAAATGATGAAGAAGACGCTTTAAAGGCGTTAGAATTTATAGCACCGGACCGAATTTTAACTTTAAATATTGAGGAGGCTACTTTAGGCATAGTTCAAGCTTTAAACAAAGAACAAATAGAAGTTAGTGATTTTAATAAAGGAAATATTAAAGCGAGACAGCGTATGATCATGCAATATGCAGTGGCAGGACAATTTGCGGGTGTTGTAGTAGGAAGTGACCATGCTGCAGAAAGTGTTACAGGTTTTTTTACTAAATATGGTGATGGTGCGGCGGATGTAATGCCCTTATGGCGTTTAACTAAAGACCAAGGCAAACAGTTGCTCCAATCCCTAAATTGTCCGGCAGAACTCTATCAAAAAATACCAACAGCCGATTTAGAAGAAGACCGACCAATGTTATCTGATGAAGAAGCTCTAGGTGTGTCTTATCGGGCAATTGACCGCTATTTGACAGGATATGAAGTAAGCGACAGAGAAGCAGCAACAATTGAAAAATGGTATTTAAGTAGCCAACATAAACGTCATCTACCGATTACTGTTTTTGACCAATTTTGGAGATGAACTTGATTTAAGGAGATGAATCGATGTCCATTTTATTGGAAATAATAATGCGGGTAGTACTTGCTTTTCTATTATCATTGGCACTTTCTTATTCCTTATTAAAGCTGATTCAGTCTAAAAAGCCTCTTAATTATAAGAAAAGCGAGGATAATAGAAAAAAAACACCACCTGCCTACGGTGGTATTGCCGTATTTATGGCTTATTGGCTAAGCTACTACTTATTAAACCCTTTTACTCTTTGGGATATTCAAGGAAGCCTTTTTGTTGCCTCTATTATTATTCTTGTAACTGGCATTTTAGATGATTATTTAAATTTATCTGCTGTAAAAAAGTCAATCGGCATACTAATCGCCTGTCATTATGTTTATTTTTTTAGTGACATTTCTTTTTCATCCCAACTCATCAATTTTGAAGACCCATTACTATTTAGTAGCTTGAAGTATCTTTTAACTATATTATGGATTTATTTAGTAACAAACGCTTTAAATTTATTAGATGGAATTGATGGTTTAGCTTCAAGCGTCAGTCTAGTCAGTCTTCTTTCAATGGTAATCATAACTTTAGGTTTTTCTTTAACCATTCAATTGGATTTTGTATTAAAGTTATTATTTTTATTTGCATCAATTGCGGGTTTTTTAATTTTTAATTGGCCACCCGCTAAGATTATGTTGGGAGATACTGGGGCTTTATTTATTGGGTTTATGTATGCGAGCTTAACCGTAACAAATCTTAAAAATGCTAGTCTTTACTCTTTTATTTTTCCAATTCTTTTATTTGCTGTTCCGCTTTTTGATACCGTCTTTGCCTTCATGAGACGTTTACGTCAGCGCACACCAGTTACTGAAGGAGATAAAGAACACATCCACCACCGATTACTTCGAAGAGGTTATAGTGAAAGATCAATCAATAAAATGATGATGGCTTTATCTGCCGTTTTTTCATTAATTACCCTAGCTCTTCATGCCTTCCCAGATTTTAAGTGGTTGATATGGGTGATGACAGTGGTATTAATAGTGGCAATGGTTTATTTAACTGTACATATTGGAAAAGAGTCTTCGAATAAATGAAAAATTTATTTTTTAAAGGGCATGTCTATATCTCGATCACCTAAATTATCAATTTGAACTTGTCCGCTAAAAAAATTAACTAAGTAGCTATCAAATTCATCTAGATGGTCAGAATGAATAGCGATTGTCATTTGTATTTTTTCAAGATATTCTGTAGATAAAACTGAGGGTAGGCCTGGCATTTGGTCAAGATTATGATTAAAGCGATCAAGCTGTGCATAATCTATTTCAATTTGAAGAATCGTTTGATTAACATTTTTAATTTTTTTTGCCAATTGGCAGCTTTCACTAACCGCTTGGGTGTAAGCGCGAATTAAACCACCTGCACCTAACTTGGTTCCGCCAAAATAGCGAACAACAACAGCTGCGATAAAAGTTAATTTTTCTTGACGAAGGACTTCAAGCATCGGTAGCCCAGCTGTTCCAGTTGGCTCGCCATCATCACTCATGCGTTGGATACTTGAATCCGCTTCTAAACTAAAAGCATAACAGTGATGATTTGCTTTATAATGCTTTTTTTGTATACTGAGCAGGTGCTGATTAAATTCTTCTTCACTTTTGATGGGGATGAGATAACAAATAAAGCGTGATTTCTTTATTTCAATTTCGTGTATAATTTCTTTTTGGATACTTAAATAATTAAACATATAGCTTTCCTTTCATTTATGTTAGGATAAGTAATAATTTTGTGATTCTTTAAACAGTTTAACATATTTTAAAAATTAACTGATTATTAGACAGACAGGGAATGGTAGTGAAAAATGAAAACAGCAATTATAGTAGATTCTACAGCATATTTAAACCAGGAAATAGCTAGCCAACCAAACGTTTTTCAAGTCGATCTTAGTGTCATTTTTGATGATGGAACGGTTTTTAAAGATTCATCTGATATTGATCAGCAGACACGTTTTTATCAGTATATGGAGAAAAGTGATCGATTACCTAAGTCTTCTCAACCGCATCCAGGTGACTACTATCAATTAATGGATCAGATAGTTGAAGAAGGTTTTCAAGCAGTTATAGCTATCCACCTATCCTCAAAAATATCAGGAACTTTAGCTTTAGCGCAATCAGTACTAGCTGAATACCAAGATCGTATTCAAAGCTATATTATCGATTCGAAGTCTTCATGCATAGTCATTGAAGGTTTAGCAAGGAAAGCTATGAAAGGTCTCGAATCAGATAAGGATTTAGAAGATATCGTGGCTGAACTAACTTGGCAAGCAAATCATACACAAACTTATTTGATGGTCGAAGAATTAGATAACCTAGTTAAAGGTGGCCGTTTAAATGCAGGTTTTGCTACCTTAGGCCAACTGCTTAAAATTCGCCCCTTATTACATTTTGATGAGGAAGGGAATATTCTTCTGTTTGAAAAAATCCGTACTAATAAAAAAGTCTATGCTAGATGGATTCAATTAATTCAAGTAGCAATGGAATCCTATCCTCAAGGTGTTCAAATTATGATGACACATGCTAATGCTAAAGAAGAATGCAGTCTGGTTGTGGGATTAATAGAAAAAGAGTTATCAATAAGTGATATAGACACTAACTCAATTGGTCCTGTTATTGGGACGCATACTGGAAAAGGCTGTATTGGCCTAGCCATAATGCCTAATTACGATTCAGATAAAACAAATAAATAATAGCGTTAATTACTCTCCTTCTGTGTACTTTATAAAAAGACACGGAAGGAGATTTTTGATGGAGTGGAAGGAATATTTTATTGGTCAATTAATGACTCAAAAAGAAGTTGAATTGATCTGGAATAAATATTTATCTCAATCTAGCTTGAAATTAGAGACGATATTTAATCATTTATATTCTATGCCTACTATAAAAATAAAACAGAAGTATATCCTTTGTTCCAGGTGCAATTGTCAAGATCAACAACAATACTATATGATTTCTTTTAATAAAAGTAAGATTATTTATTGTTGTGCTTGTATTCAAATGGGAAGAATAAGCAGTAGCGACTTTCTTTATTATCTACCCAATAATAAACCATTAAAAATAAGAAATAAAAAGTCTTTTCTCACTTGGCAAGGAGAACTTTCTCCGCAGCAACATAAAGCTTCTCAAGAAGTTCTAAAACAATTAAATGATAGTAACCATCCGCATTTAATTCATGCTGTAACGGGGGCGGGTAAGACCGAAATGCTTTTCCCAAATATCGATGAAATTTTGAGAAAAGGGGGGAAGATAGCTGTAGCTTCTCCTCGAGTTGATGTCTGTATTGAGCTATTTCCAAGGATTAAATCTGCTTTTAATTCGGTTAAGGTTCTTTTATTGCATGGAAAAAGTGAAACGAAATATGAGCCGTGTGACATTTTAATTACAACCACTCATCAACTACTAAGGTTTTTTCAAGCTTTTGATTTATTGATAGTGGATGAAGTGGATGCCTTTCCCTATGTTGATAATGACTGTTTACATTTTGCTGTAAATCGAGCAGTAAAAGAAAAGGGTAAGCTCATTTTTATGACAGCAACGCCAGATAAAAAAATTGTGAAGGCAGTTAAAAAAGGTTTGATTTACGAGACTGTTCTACCAGCGCGTTTTCATGGTTTTCCTTTAGTTGAGCCATTGTTTTTTTGGTTAGGGGATTGGAAAAGCCACTTAATAAGTGAACAAACCAATTCCAAGCTTTTTTCTAGTTTGAAAGATTTTGTTGCGCTTGATGGTCGAAAGTTAATTTTTATAGCCAATATAAAATTGGCTATTTTACTGTCTGAATGGCTGAACAAGCAATTTAAATCTCTTTCTCTTAGCTATGTTTATTCATCGGATCCTTTAAGGCATATGAAAGTAGAAAAAATGCGTGAAGGCTCTTATGATTTATTGATTTCTACATCCATTCTCGAAAGAGGAGTAACTTTTGAAAATTGTCATGTTTATATTCTCGGTGCTGAAGATCCCCTTTTTTCCAAATCAGCTTTAGTTCAAATGAGTGGTAGGGTGGGTAGAAAAGCTTCATATCCTTCAGGAATAGTTATTTTTGGTCATTATGGCATTACAAATGAAATGAAAAGAGCCGTTAAAGAAATTAGGGAGATGAATCAATTAGCGAGGAAGAGAGGACTTTTAAATGCAAAAATTTAATCAAGGAGTTTGTTTGATGTGCCAAAAAAATTATGAACGTGATTTAACTTGGCAACAGTTATTTTCCTGGGAAGTTATTGAGTTTGAACCATTATGTGGAGACTGTTTTAAAAAATTCGTTCCGTATCGTTTTCAAGGTGAGAGGTGTAGAGCTTGTGGAAGAAAATTAGATGGTAGCACTCAATATCAATCTAGTCATAGACTTAAAGATACTGATGAGTATTACTGTCTGGATTGTTATCGTTGGCGCAAAATATACCCTCTAAAACTCATTAATAACCAAGCGGTTTTTGACTACAATGATAGTTTTAAAGAGTGGATTACTCGTTATAAGTATGATGGAGATTGTCGCATGGCTAGTGTCATGAAACAGGCTTTAAAGAAGGCATATAAACAATATGCAAACTACATTTGGCTTGTTTTAACTAGTTCTGAGTCAAGTTTAAAAGAAAGATTGTTTCATCCGACTGCTTATTTATTAGAAATAGCTGATATTCCCTATTGTTGTCCCTTTCGCTACATCGGAAACGAAATGAGACAAGCAGCCAAAAGTCGAAAAGATCGCTTAGCACTCACTCGTCCATATGCTTGGATAAATATAGAAGAAGAAAGACTAAAAGGAAAAAAAGGTTTTCTGATTTTTGATGATGTGTATACAACAGGAGCCACTATGATTCAAGCAAAATTAGAAATCACACAAAATTTTGAAGCTATTAGCAAAGGGAAAATAGATTTAAAAAGTATTACTTTAGCAAGAAATCAATTGATCGGCTAAAATATGCAGCGCTTTCAATCGTTGGGTGCGTATGTTATAATATCATTAAGCTAGTAATAGCTTTTGGGTTTAAGGTCTATCGGGTCTTAGACCAAATAGAGAGGAAATGAGGGATATTTATGTTTAACTATAATGTTCGTGGAGAAAATATCGAGGTTACTCAAGCTATTCGAGAGTACGCTGAAAAGAAAGTTTCAAAACTTGAACGTTTTTTCAATGATGTACCGAATGCAACAGCTTATGTGAATTTGAGGGTTTATCCTGATAAAACAGCAAAGGCTGAAGTAACTATTCCTTTATCTTTCTTAGTGCTCAGAGCTGAAGAAACAACTCATGATTTATATGCAAGTATTGATTTTGTGGTTGATAAATTAGAGCGACAAGTAAGAAAATATAAAACTAAAATTAACCGTAAATCACGTGAAAAAGGCTTTGAAGGAATTACCGCAGCAGATTTGGCACAAGCCTCAAATGCTAATGATCACGAAGATGAAAGTGAACCAGATTTACAAATTGTTCGTTCTAAGCGTATTGCTTTAAAACCGATGGATTCAGAAGAAGCTGTTTTACAAATGAATATGTTAGGACACGATTTCTTTGTATACAAAGAAGCAGAAACGAATGAAATTAATATCGTTTATCGTCGTAAGGATGGTCGATATGGTTTAATAGAAACAGCGAGAATGGATTAAATAAAAGGTAAATCTTAAGCATAGAATGTATTTAAATACAAAGTGAAGGGCTGACAAAAGTCCTTCACTTTTTTTATTGTTAGATAATAAAAAGAATTAGACGAATACAAGAGAGCAGTATAGAAAATTGTTTGAAAGTCGAGTTTTTAATGATACAATGTTACAGTGAGAAAATTTATTCAGGATATGAATAAACAAGGATAATGGGAATTAAAGGAGCATATAAATGGCCAACTTTTTAAAAAATTTAATCGAGAATGATAATGCTGAATTGAGAAGAACAGGAAAATTAGCTGACCAAGTAATCGACTTAGAAGAAGAATATCGCACGATGACTGATGAAGAATTGCGTGCCCAAACCACAATTTTAAAAGATAAATTAGCTAGCGGAAAAAGCTTAGATGATATTCAGATAGAGGCATTTGCGGTTGTAAGAGAGGCTGCCTATCGAGTATTAGGTTTACTAGCTTATCGTGTTCAAATTCAAGGTGGTTTTGTCATTCATAATGGTGATATTGCCGAGATGAAAACGGGTGAAGGTAAAACCTTGACCGAGACAATGCCTGTTTATTTGAATGCTTTGTCAGGTAAAGGGGTTCACGTTGTTACTGTTAACGATTATTTAGCAACGCGTGACTCTAAAGAGATGGGAGAAGTTTTCCGCTTTTTAGGGTTAACCGTCGGTTTAAATCTCAACTCAATGAATGCCGCTCAAAAGCGTGAAGCTTATGCTTGCGATGTAACTTATTCTACAAACAATGAGCTAGGGTTTGATTATTTAAGAGACAACATGGTTGTTTACAAATCTCAAATGGTTCAAAGACCACTATACTTCGCAGTAGTAGATGAAGTGGATTCTATCTTAATTGATGAGGCGCGTACTCCGTTGATTATTTCGGGTCAAGGTGAGAAATCAACAGCTCTTTATAATCGAGCAGATTACTTTGTTAAGGGATTGAAGGAAGAAGAAGACTACACTATAGATTTAACTTCTAAATCAATTGTTTTAACAGACATTGGAGTTGACAAGGCTGAAAAAATCTTCCGTTTAGAAAATCTTTATAATGTCGAAAATTCAACATTGGTTCATCACATTGATCAAGCTTTACGTGCAAATTATATTATGATTCACGATATTGACTATGTGGTAGACGAAGGAGAAGTTAAGATTGTCGATCCATTTACAGGGCGTATCATGGATGGACGTCGATACTCAGACGGACTTCACCAAGCGATTGAAGCCAAAGAAAATGTAGAGATTCAAGATGAGTCCAAGACTATGGCAACGATAACTTTCCAAAACTACTTCCGTATGTATGAAAAGTTATCAGGAATGACGGGAACAGCTAAGACGGAAGAAGAAGAATTTAGAGAAATTTACAACATTAATGTTGTTTCTATTCCAACTAATCGACCAGTTATCAGGGAAGACCATCCAGATTTACTTTATCCGAACTTAAAAGCTAAATTTGCAGCAGTTGTTGAAGAAATTAAAGAGCGTCATGCTAATGGTCAACCTATTCTAGTAGGGACAGTGGCTGTAGAAACTTCAGAGTACTTATCAAAATTATTATCAAAAGAAGGAATTCCTCATGAAGTCTTAAATGCTAAGAACCACTTTAAAGAAGCTGAAATTGTTATGGCTGCCGGTCAAAGAGGTGCGGTAACAATCGCGACCAATATGGCTGGACGGGGAACCGACATTAAATTAGGCTCAGGAGTTAAAGAAGTAGGCGGACTGGCTGTTATTGGGACTGAACGTCACGAATCACGTCGAATTGATAATCAGTTACGTGGACGGGCAGGTCGTCAAGGAGACCCGGGAGCATCACAATTCTATTTATCACTAGAAGATGACTTGATGCGTCGTTTCGGATCAGATAGAATTCAAAAGGTATGGGAAAAGCTGAATATGACTGATGACAACAATGAGGGCGAGGATCTTGCTATTCAAAGTAAGATGTTATCCCGTCAAGTTGAATCTGCTCAAAAAAGAGTAGAAGGTAATAACTATGATACTCGTAAGAGCGTTTTAGAGTACGATGAAGTTATGCGTGAGCAAAGAGAAGTTATTTATGGTCAAAGATTAGCAGTCATTAATGAAGAGGAAACCTTAACTCCTCATATTAAAGCAATGATTAAACGAACCATTGAGCGTGAAGTGGCCTATGCTACTGAAAACGAAGAAAAGGATTGGAATTTGGATAGTCTATTAGACTTCGTTCACAACACTTTATTTAGTCCAGAAAAAATCTCGGTTAAAGACTTAGAACGTAAGACTAGAGAAGAATTAATAAATTATCTATATAATGAATCTGTTTCGGCCTTTGACGAGAAAATTGCTTTATTGAATGGGCCAGAACAAGTTTTAGAATTTGAAAAAGTAATTATTCTGCGTGTGGTTGACTCGAAATGGACAGACCATATTGATGCGATGGATCATTTACGTCAAGGGGTTGGGCTAAGAGCATATGCTCAAACAAATCCTCTAACAGAATATCAAACAGAAGGCTTTGATCGCTTCCAAGAAATGATTGCAGCAATTGAATATGACATCACTCGATTCATAATGAAGGCACAAATTCGTCAGAATTTGGAGAGGGAGCAAGTTAATTCTACTACTCCTCGAGTAAAACCAAGTTCAATGCCTAAACACCAAAGTGTAAAAACATTAAAAGGCTAGTATGACAGAATAGCAAAGGTCCTGCGGATTAACTCCAAGGGACCTTTTGTGTCAATAAAAAAAGCAAGGTGATACGATGGAAATATATGAAATTAAAGACCAAATAGAATCAGCTCAACTTAACATAGAAAAAATTAGGGGGTCTCTTTGACATCGATAAATTAGAAGCAGACACTGCTGAGATGGAATCAAAGATGCTAAGGGAAGATTTTTGGGATGATAATCAAGCAGCGCAATCTTTAATTCAAGAATTAAATAAATGTAAACTCGAAAAAGATTCTTTTTATCAATTAGAAGAGGGTTTAGACGATGTGATGATTGGTCTAGAATTAATTGAAGAAAGCCTAGATTCTGAATTACAAAAAGAGCTAGAAGAAAAGTTGATCATACTCAATAAACAGATTGATGATTACCAACTATCTCTTCTTTTATCAGGGGATCATGACCATCTTAATGCTATTGTGGAAATTCATCCAGGAGCGGGAGGAACTGAATCTCAAGATTGGGGAGAAATGCTATTGAGAATGTATGAGCGTTGGGCGAGTCACAACGACTATGCGATAACATTTATTGATTATCAAAATGGGGATGAAGCTGGCATTAAAAGCGCTACGTTTGAGGTTTCTGGCTATAAAACATACGGACATTTGAAGTCGGAAAAAGGCGTCCATCGTCTAATACGTATTTCGCCATTTGATTCAAATGCACGTAGACATACTTCTTTTTGCTCAATCGATGTTACCCCAATGATAGATGATTCGATTGAGGTAGAAGTAAATCCAGAAGATTTACGAATTGATACTTATAGAGCCTCAGGAGCGGGTGGGCAGCATATCAACAAAACTTCTTCAGCTGTTCGAATTACACATCTTCCTACTGGAATAGTTACTCAAAGCCAATCCAATCGCTCACAAATCCAAAATAAAGAACAAGCAATGAGTCTCTTGAAAGCAAAACTTTATCAAAAAGAAGTTGAAGAAAAGGAAGCTGAATTACAAGCGATTAAAGGCGAGCAAAAAGATAACGCCTGGGGTTCTCAAATTAGGTCCTATGTTTTCCACCCTTACTCAATGGTAAAAGATCATAGAACTAATTATGAAACGGGTAATATAGATTCGGTAATGGATGGTGAATTAAATCCTTTTATTGATGCTTACTTAAGATGGAACATCCAAGAAGAAAAATAATTGATAAGAGAGAAGAAAATCCAGTATGCGAGGTGAAAATGTTGATTAAGCTAATTAAAGCAAGTAAAAAGTACGATAATGGAATTTGGGCAGTTAAAGATGTGAGTCTTGAGATAAATAAAGGAGAATTTGTTTATTTGGTAGGACCCAGTGGTTCTGGGAAGTCTACACTGATGAAATTGTTAAATCGTCAAGAGGAAGTTACAAGTGGTCAGGTGATTGTTAATCAATTTAAAGCACACGACTTATCCGAAAGAAAAGTTCATTTATTACGAAGACAAGTAGGAGTAGTTTTCCAAGATTTTAAACTATTGAACCAATTTACAGTAGCTGAAAATATCGCTTATGCACTAGAAGTTACAGGTGAGAGTAAAAAGAAAATTAACAAGCGCGTATTGGAAGTTCTTGATATCGTTGGCTTAAAGTCTAAAATGCACCAATTACCAAACGAATTATCAGGTGGAGAGCAACAAAGAGTTTCCATAGCCAGGGCTTTAGCTAATCGTCCTCAAGTACTTGTGGCAGATGAACCGACAGGTAATTTAGACCCAACGAGTGCAGTTTTGATCATGCGAGCTTTAGAAAAGGTTAATCGTTCTGGAGTTACTATTTTAATGGGAACACATAATGATAATATTGTGAACTCCCATCCTCATCGAATTTTGCAAATGCATCAAGGCAAATTGGTGAGAGATATACAAAGAGGTGTAAAAAATGAAATGGATTAGAACCCGTATTCGTCATCTTAGGGATGGCATGAGAAATTTATTTCGAAATGGGTGGATGACTTCAGCATCAATCGTTGTTATGAGTCTTACTTTATTTTTATTAGGTACCTTTTTTGTTTTAGTATTAAACATTAATCAATTAACAGAAACTATTGAAAATGAGATTCAAGTACGAGTGATGATTGATCCTTTAGCAGAGGTCTCTGATGAACGAGGTCTTGGAGAAGAAATAGCAGAAATCGATAATGTTGAGAAAGTTGTTTATCGCTCGGCAGAAGATGAACTAGAATCCTACCAAGAAGTTATTACAGAAGATTTTGATGTGTTAGTGGATAAAAATCCTCTTAATAACATGTACTTAGTAACAGTGAATTCTGCCAACTCATTAGAAGAAGTGACCGAAAAAGTGCAAAAGTTAAAATGGGTCCAAAGTGCTAACATAGGCTCGGTCAATCTCGAAGGATTAATTCAAACCATTGAAATTATGCGATATGCTATAGCTATTTTAGGAACTATTTTTATTCTGATAGCTATCTTGCTTATCTCGAATACAATTAAAATGACTATTCAGTCACGTTCAAGAGAGATTGAAATTATGGAACTAGTAGGTGCTAGAAAATCTTATATAAAGGCACCATTCGTTATTGAAGGAGGAAGTGTTGGAATTATTGGTGCTGCCATAGCCAGTACTATTTTGTATTTTTCCTACCAAGCGATTCTTGGCCTAGCTCAAGAGTTATTGGCTTTTAATCCTGATTATGCAATGCCTATATATCCTAACATTCTCTACATTGCGGGTGTTTTAATCGTTTTAGGCTATATCTTGGGTATTTTAGCAGCAAAAAGAGCGGTAAATAAATTTTTAAAATAAAAGATTTAAAGACTTCCTATTCTTATGAAAAGGAAGTCTTTTTTTATAGTATGACATTGAGCAGAATAGAAGAAATCTTTTAATAGATAGGGGCGTCTGATAGAATAAGAAGGTAATTAGAGATCCTAGGAGGTTGGGTATGAAAAGAGTACTAGTTGTCGATGATGAACAATCGATATTAATGTTACTAGAATATAATCTAAGTCAAGCTGGCTATGAAGTGGTTACTGCAGAAGATGGTAAAACTGCTTATAAAATGATTAAAAAAGAGAAGTTTGATTTTATCATCCTAGATATTATGCTTCCAAAAATGGATGGAATGGATGTATGTCGCCGTGTGCGTCAAGAAAAGATTGAAACGCCTATTTTAATGTTGACAGCCAAAGATGATGAATATGATAAGATTATCGGCCTGGAATTAGGAGCAGATGATTATATGACCAAACCTTTTAGTCCTAGAGAAGTTATTGCTAGGATAAAGGCAATCGGCAGAAGAATTCAAAGTAGTGAGAAAAGTACAATAGAAGTTGACAATCAGACAGATTCAGTTGATATAACTCCTCTGCAAGCACCTTCTATTGCATCAGAAAATCCGAATGATGTAATAAAGTTGGGTAAACTAGAGATATTTCCAGGTCGCTATGAAGTTAAATGTGATGGAAAATTAATTGATTTAACCCCTAAAGAGTTTGAACTCTTGCTTTATATGGCTGTTCGAAAAGGACGAATTTTGAGTCGTGATCAATTGCTTAATAATATATGGAATTTTGACTACGCCGGTGAAACAAGAATCGTCGACGTTCATATTTCACATTTGAGGGAAAAAATTGAAAGCGACACGAAAAATCCTGAATATATTAAGACCGTAAGAGGATTTGGTTATAAATTTGAGGTGCCTCAAGTATGAAACTGGTAGACCCGAGCAAAAGACGCCGTCAATTAGGAACGGGAATTTTACTATTTATGATTGGTATTTCATCTTTAGCTTATCTGGGATACAGGCAAATGAATCAGACTATCTATATGCTTTTTGAAAATCAAGTAGAGACTCATTCAAATTCAATTTTTGTTAAAAATAAAAGTGGGATAGAAGATTATTACCAAGACTTAGAAAGAATTATTAATGGAGAAGATCGAGAAGCTTTTTTAATTTCTCAAAATAAAAATTCAGAAAAACAATTGATTTTGTCTACTTTATGGAGAAAATCAAAAGAAGGGAATACTAAGAGCAGTCTTAGTATTATTGATCAAAAGATTAAAAAAAATAAGGATCAAGAAACGTTTTCATGGAGAGCGGATCAAAGAATCTATTCTGCTAAAAAGATAAAATGGAATAAAAAGACTTTTTGGATAGTGGAATCGGTAAATAAGAATCAGTTTGCTTTCAAATGGCGACAATATTGGAAAATGGTGGCAATTTATTTTATGGTACAGTTTGCTCTAGTTTATTTAGCTATTAGGTTAGCTTTATTAAAAACTACGGGGCCGATTCAATCAATAAGACAAGGTATCGAAAAAATCAAAGAATCGGATTATCATTATGAATATCTTGAACATTCAATTCCCGAAGTTAATCAATTAGGACAATCAGTTACAGATATTGTTAAATACCTAGGAGAGGATCGAAATGATCTGATATCTGGACAACAACAATATTCCTTATTGTTGGAAAATATCAATCTTGGCGTATTAGTTATTGACTCTCAAGGTAGAATTGACCTTATGAATCCAGCTTTAGAAGAAATTTTAGGATTGTCACCTACTGTAATTGGTCGTCCTTATCAAGCGATTTTGAAATCTTTTCAGTTAATCACCCTAATTAATCGAGTGATGCAGACACATTCACCTATTCAAGAAGAAGTAGAAGTTTATGTACCTAAATCAAAATTCTTGGATGTTAACATTCTTTCTTATCAAGAATACCAAGCTAGTGAGATGTCTTTTTTAGTGTTACTCTATGATATTACTGAGATCCGCCGGTTAGAAACGGTGAGAAGTGAATTTGTAGCCAACGCTTCGCATGAATTAAGAACCCCTGTAACTGCTATTAAGGGCTTCGCAGAAACGCTTTTAAATGGTGCCTTAAAAGATAAGAAAGCAGCTAATAAATTTGTTAATATTATTGCCAAAGAAAGTAATCGATTAGAAATGATTATTGAAGATATTCTTGAGTTATCTCGCGTTGAAAAAAGCGAAAACAATATACCTAGAGCAAGCTTTTATGTGGATAAAGTAACAGAAAATATGATTGAGTTTCTTTCTCAAAAAATTGCCCAAAAATCGATTAGGGTAGAGCTGATTTCTAGTGACAACATTGCTTTAAAAGCAGACCAACATCGCTTTGAACAAATTTTAACTAATCTATTAGATAATGCCATTAACTATTCAGATGAAGGTAGTCAAATAACAATTAGTATTAAAGAAAAAAAGAAAAAAATTGAAATAACGGTTGCTGATACAGGAATAGGGATACCCGAAACAGAAATGGATCGTATCTTTGAAAGGTTTTATCGAGTTGATAAAGCACGCAGTCGAAATTCAGGTGGAACAGGCCTTGGGCTTTCGATAGTGCGCAATTTAGTCAAAATGATGGGCGGTAAAATCGAGGTAAAAAGTCAAGTGGGAGTAGGAACATCGTTTACGATTATTCTACCTAATTAATGATGGCGCTTACAGTTGGGAATGTTATAAGTAAGCCCTTTATCCAGCTTCTTGTAACGTATTTGTAACATTATTTGCTGAAAATTTACAAAGAATTTACATAGGTAAAGTACAATAACTATGTACTATCAATGTAAGAATTATTGTAGTCAAGTAAATTGTGGAGGAGTTGTCTTAATGCAGGGTAAAGCGTTAGAAAGATTCATGAAATATGTCTTTATGTTTTGTGCATTCTTATCTATTTTATCAATAATTTTAATCTTCTATTTCATCTTTGTAGGTGGAACTGTGGATGACGGAGTTTGGAAATTCCAAGGTGGAATTCCTTTTCTAATGAAGCATGGCTTCTTAAAAACCTTTGTAGGTCAGCAGTGGCAGCCTTCTTGGAAAGAGCCGCTTTATGGTATTTTCCCTTTTATTATGGGATCTATCTACGTTACTGTTGGCGCTATTGTTGTTGGGGTTCCCATTGGAGTTCTAACGGCTATTTTTATGGCATATTTTTGCCCGGACTTTTTATATAGAATCTTTAAGCCAGCAATTAACTTAATGGCAGCTATTCCTTCAATCGTTTATGGTTTTTTCGCTCTTCAAATGATGGTTCCATTTATCAGAGGTTTAAAGTTTTTACCAGCTAATAACGGAATGAATATACTGACAGCATCGGTCTTATTAGGTGTAATGATTCTACCGACTGTAATTGGACTTTCAGAAGCAGCTATTCGAGCGGTGCCGAGACACTATTATAATGCTTCAATGGGCCTTGGTGCTACACATGAGAGATCTGTTTTAAATGTCATCGTGCCAGCTGCTAAATCCGGTATTTTATCTGCCATTATCTTAGGGATTGGTCGTGCGATTGGTGAAACAATGGCGGTGGTATTAATTGCTGGAAACCAACCAAGATTAGCTAAAAGCTTGTTTGAAGGAACAAGAACATTAACCACCAACATTGTGTTGGAAATGGGATATGCAAGCGGTGATCACCAACATGCACTAATTATGACGGCCTCTGTATTATTTGTTTTTATCTTAATTATTAACGGAACCTTCATGTGGATTAAATCGAAAGGAGATAGAAATTAATGAGCGCAAAAATCATTCGTTTTATAGTGTGGTTGGCGGCATTATTTACAATAGGTATGCTGCTCTTTATAATTGGCTTCATTCTTTGGAATGGGTTGCCGGTTATGAACACTCAACTCTTTGCATGGGAATACAATTCAGATAATGTATCAATGATGCCAGCTATAATCTCAACCTTAATCATGATAGGGTGCTCACTTTTAATATCTGCTCCAATCGGAGTCTTTTCAGCCTTTTATTTAGTTGAGTATGCTGACCGTGGAAATCGTTATGTGCATTGGATTCGATTAGCAACTGACACACTGGCGGCGGTTCCTTCAATTGTTTATGGCTTATTCGGAATGTTATTGTTCGTAAACGTAATTTTTAAATCTTACTCGCACATTGCTGGAATACTAACACTATCCATTATGATTTTGCCAATCATTATTTCTTCAACAGAAGAAGCCTTGCTTTCAGTTAATAATTCTTTAAGGATGGGTTCTTTAGCTTTGGGTGCTGGAAAATTGAGAACGATTTTTACAGTTGTTCTTCCAGTTGCCATGCCAGGTATCTTATCTGGAATAATCTTGGCAATTGGACGTATTGTAGGGGAATCAGCGGCTTTAATTTATACTATGGGTACGTCTTCAGGTATGATTAAAAACTTATTAAGTTCGGGAAGAACATTAGCTACACATATGTATGTTTTATCTTCAGAGGGTTTTCATGTTAAAGAAGCTTATGCAACAGGAGCGGTTCTAGTATTGATGGTCTTAATTATCAACTGGTTATCTACATTGTTAGGCGCTCGATTAGGTTCAGGAGGAAAATAAAATGGCAAACAAATCAAAATTCTCAGTTCAAAATTTAGACTTTTATTACAGTGATTTCCATGCATTAAAAAATATCGACATGGAAATAGAAGAAAATTTGGTAACGGCCCTTATCGGACCTTCTGGTTGTGGAAAATCTACATTCTTAAAAATTTTAAACAGAATGCAAGATTTGACACCAGGCACTCGAGTTGATGGAAAAGTTGCTCTTGATGGTATGGATATTTATGATAAACGAATGGATGTAAATGATTTACGTAAAAGAGTAGGAATGGTTTTCCAACAACCTAACCCTTTTCCGAAATCTATCTATGACAACATTGCATACGGACCTAGAACTCATGGCATAAAAGACAAAACACAATTAGATCAAATAGTAGAAGAGTCTTTAAAAGGAGCGGCTATATGGAACGAGGTTAAAGATAAACTTCACCAAAATGCCACAGCTGTATCAGGGGGCCAACAACAAAGAATTTGTATTGCTCGTGCTATTGCTAACCAACCTGAAGTTATTCTAATGGATGAACCTACTTCTGCTTTAGACCCTATCTCTACAAACAAAATTGAAGATTTAGTAAGTGAATTAAAGAAAAAATATACTGTAATTATCGTTACGCACAATATGCAACAAGCCGGACGTATTTCTGATAAAACTGCCTTTTTCTATGAAGGTGTGGTGGTTGAATTCGATGAAACCGAAAAAATCTTCTCGAATCCAGCTAATGATCAAACACAAGATTATATTTCTGGACGCTTTGGATAGACACTTGAAAGGAGTCAATCATGAGAAATATTTATACACAGGATTTAGAAGACTTTTCAAATAAATTATCAGAACAAGCAACTGCAGTCATTGAGAACGTACATTTAGCTATTAATGCTTTTAATAATAGCGATACTAGTGCGGCATCCAAATTAAAAGAAGCGGATCAAGAAATTAATCAATTAGCGAATGAAATTGAAAAAGAAGCTTATCGTTTAATAGCTTTACAACAACCTGTGGCAGAAGATTTACGTTTGATCTTTACAGTAATGAGTATCAGTGTTGACTTAGAAAGAATTGGTGACCATGCTGTATTAATAGCCAAAAATGTTAATCGATCGGACGAAGAAACAGAAAAAATCAAACATTTAACAGAAATAATTAATAAAATGGCTCAAATGGTTTTTGAAATGATTAATGATGTTCTAGAAGCATTTTCAGAAAGAGATGCGGTGAAAGCACAAGAAATTGCCGATCGTGACGAATTAGTTGATGCATGCCTTAAACAACTATACAATGATTCTGCCTTAAGAATGGAGAAAAATCGTGAGGCAGTAAGTCCAGGGATTAATTATCTAGCAATTGGTAATTCAATTGAAAGAATTGGTGACTATGTGACTAATATATGTGAGCGTATTGTCTATCTTAAAAGAGCAGAAATTGTGGATTTAAATCACTAGACTTTACTCAAACTTAACATTAAATTTACACGAAATTTACAAACTTTTTGTATACTATGAATGTGCTGATATTGAGTGAGTTCGATATTAGTTATGTAGTAATGTCGTTGATTTGATAAAATTTAAGGAGATGTAATTAATGAAAAAATCATTAAAAGCTTTACCATTAGTAGCTGTAGCAGGTTTAGGTTTATCTGTAGTTGTTCCAACAATGGCTCAAGAGGGACCAATTAATGTAATCAGTCGTGAAGACGGTTCTGGTACTCGTGGCGCATTCGTTGAAATCGTAGGCGTAGTAGACGAAGATGATAACGATTTAACAACTCAAAACGCTACTGTACAAAACCAAACATCTGGTGTAATGCAAACAGTTGCTGGAGATCCTTCAGCAATTGGATATATCTCATTAGGATCACTTGATGAGTCTGTAAAAGCAGTTAAAGTT
Source organism: Facklamia sp. 7083-14-GEN3 (assembly GCF_024742075.1). GTDB lineage: Bacteria > Bacillota > Bacilli > Lactobacillales > Aerococcaceae > Facklamia. The sequence continues at coordinate 202,388 of NZ_JANSGD010000004.1, forward strand.
GATGGTTCTGACGCAACTCCTGAAGCTATCAAAGCTGGAGACTATCCAATTGCTCGTCCATTTAACGTAGCTTGGTCAGCGGAAAAAGAATTATCTGAAGTAGCATCAGATTTCTTAACATTCATTCATTCTGAAGAAGGGCAAGCAGTTGTTGAAGAAGAAGGATACATCAGCGTTACACCTGCTGGCGAAGAATTAGATGAAGCTACAGACGAAGAAGAAACTGAAGAAGCTGCAGAAGAAATGGAAGAAACTGAAGAAGAAATGGAAGAAACTGAAGAAGCTGCAGAAGGAGAAGAAGAAAGTGAATTAGCTCCTTATGAAGCAACTGCAGAATTAGAAGGAACGGTTGAAGTTGTTGGATCTACTTCTGTATCGCCTTTAATGGAAAAACTTGCTGAAGCATATAAAGAATTCCAACCAAATGTTGAAATTAATATTACTTCAAATGGTTCATCTGCAGGTATGGAAGCAGCAATGAATGATACTGCTGACTTAGGTATGGCTTCTCGTGAATTAAAAGATGAAGAATTGGAAGTTTTAGAGCACGATGCAATTGCTATCGATGGTATCGCAGTAGTGGTAAACAATGAAAATCCTGCTGAAGAAATGACTCTAGAAGCTATTCGTGGAATCTTTTTAGGAGAAATCTCTACTTGGGAAGACGCGGTTAAATAATTAGCTACTAATACAAACAAAGCGCACCTTGGGTGCGCTTTTTTATTTGCGATTAAATGTGGTAAAATGAAGGAAAATACAGAAGGTGATAATCATGGAAATAGAATTAGAAATCGATCGATTAATGGGAGAAATTGAGGATTTGTTCCAGGAAAAAGTAGAATCTCAAGATATTTTTGTCTTAGGTTGCTCAACATCTGAAATGGCAGGTGGAAAAATTGGCAAGGATTCACGTCCAGAGTATGGGGAACAATTAGTCAAGGCCCTAATTAAAACTACAAACAAGATGGGGCTTTTTCTTGCCGTTCAAGGCTGTGAGCATATTAATCGCAGTTTAGTGATAGAACGCCAAGCAGCTAAGAAATATGATTTAGAGATTGTCTCAGTTGTTCCGGCTTTGCATGCAGGTGGAGGGGCAGCGGTAGCAGCCTATCAATTGTTTAACGATCCGGTCATGGTAGAACATGTACAAGCAACAGCTGGAATTGATGTTGGAGAAACACATATAGGTATGCATATAAAACATGTGCAAATTCCCGTTCGTTTTAAGTACAATCAACTAGGATCTGCAAGGGTAAATGGTTTATCATCGCGACCAAAATTAATTGGTGGAGAACGCGCAAATTACTAAATGTATTCTTTAATTAGTTTTTCAACATACTGGTCAATTTGATAGTAACGGCTCTTTTTATCGATGGCTTCTTTATTGTTCAAGAGTGTTTCTAAAAGTTCTAAGTTTAAAATCCATTGGCTAAGCTCGTGATGAGATTGGTCTGTAATGAGTGGCACCCAATACTGGAAGGCGAGATAGGTTTCCGAATGATTTGTCGATGATAACTCTATCTTAATGAACCCCATACTCCAAGTAAAAGAAAATAAACGAGGGCTATCAAAGGCTAATATTTCTGCATGCTGTTCGTTTTTATTTTGGTCAGTATAATGCAAATGATTGCCTACCTCAATTTCATCTATTAGGGAAAGGTCACTCCACCATTTTTTCATCAATGATTTATCTGTTAAAAAGGACCACACATCTTTTTGTGGTTTATTAAATAAGTATGTGAATTCAATGGAATAGTTATCCTCACCAAGATTAATTAAGTTTATTTCAGGTAACATAGGAATCTCCTTTATCTTTTTATACAGTTTAACATGGAAAGATAATTACTTGAATAGATGTTCTCAGTTTTATAAATAATAAGATAGATAGGAGCTCTAGAATGGTTCTACTAGGTAAAAAAATTGGTGTCGTTGTCACAGGTGGAATTGCAGCTTACAAAGCAACAGAATTAGTACGTCAACTTATTAAAGCGGGGGCAATTGTGCGCGTATTAATGACAAGTTCAGCGAGTGAGTTTATAACTCCACTAACCCTTCAAGTGCTTTCACGTCATGAGGTTCTGACAGATACTTTCAGTGAAAATGATGCTGAACATGTTCAGCACATTGAGTTTGCTGATTGGTGTGATCTTGTAGTTGTGGCTCCTGCAACAGCTAATATTATAGGGAAATTATCAAATGGCATTGCAGATGAAATAGCTTCTACAACATTGTTGGCTGTTCATTGTCCGTGCTTAGTATGTCCGGCAATGAACACAAATATGTATCATCATCCTGCCACTCAAAGAAACTTAAAACGCCTACAGGAAGATGATTATTACTTGTTAAAACCAGACACGGGCTTTTTAGCAGAAGGTTATGAGGGTAAAGGACGCTTACCTGCTATTACTCAGATTGTTGAAAAGCTTGAAAGTATAGCAGCTAAACGTTTTTACCCTCAATTATTAAAGGATAAAAAAGTGATTGTAACAGCAGGTGGTACGAGAGAAAGAATCGATCCGGTTCGTTATATTTCCAATGATTCTTCTGGCATAATGGGCTATGCTATGGCCAAAATTGCGAGCTTTCTGGGAGCAGAAGTCTCCTTCATTTCCACTAAAGACCACTTTCCAATGATGGATAATATGAAATTAATCTTAGTAGAATCAGCCCTTCAAATGCAAAAAGAAATCAATGAGCGTTATGCGCAAACGGACTACGTTATTATGGCAGCTGCGGTGAGTGACTTCAGAATGATGGATCAAGCTGAACACAAAATTAAGAAGAAGGATCAAGAGAGTGAGAAAATCATATGGGAACTTACAGAAAACCCAGATATTTTAGCGGAATTAGGACAAAATAAAAAGCAGCAAGTTTTAGTTGGCTTTGCTGCGGAGACTCAAAACTTAATCGAATATGCCCAGAGAAAATTAAAGTCAAAAGGAGCAGATTGGATTATCGCGAATGATGTCTCTCAGAAAGACATCGGCTTTAATTCAAAAAACAATCAAGTGACTCTTTTAAATGAAAAAGGACAAGTTATGAACTTGCCGAAAATGGAAAAAATTGATTTAGCAAGAAAAGCTTGGGAAATTATTTTGAATGATCAAATTGTTGAAGATTAGAGGAGAATAAATGAAATTAGCAGTTGAAAATCTAACAAGCGGTTATCGCAATGTTCCAGTCATTAAAGATGTAAATTTTGAAATTCATTCAGGCGAAATAGTCGGATTAGTTGGTTTGAATGGTGCAGGAAAATCAACGCTTTTGAAAACTATTTTAGGACTTTTACCTAACCAGTCAGGTCAAGTGTTATTTGATGGCATATCAATTGCAGAAGACCATCAAAAGTATGCTAGTCAAATTGCTTATATTCCTGAAACGCCTATTTTGTACGAAGAATTAACTTTGAAGGAGCACTTAGAAATGACCGCTCTTGGGTATCAAATCCCGATGGAAACAGTTATGCAAAGAGCCCAACCTCTTTTAAAGAAATTTCGCCTAGATAAAAAGCTAGAGTGGTTCCCCACTCACTTTTCTAAAGGAATGAAGCAAAAAGTAATGATTATTTGTGCTCTAGTTACGGATGCTCAATTATTGATTATTGATGAACCATTCTTAGGATTAGATCCATTAGCCATTCAACAATTCATAGATTTATTGAAGAAGAGTGCAGCTTCTGGCCGATCGATTATATTTACGACACACATTTTAGCGATTGCTGAGGACTTGTGCGATTCTTTTCTTTTACTTCAACAAGGACAACTTGTAGCTCAAGGAGACTTAAATCAGTTGCAAACTATTTATAATTTCCAAGGAGCGAACTTAAACGATATCTATATGACCATGACTAAAACAGGTGAAGTTAATGAATAATTTGAATCAATTATTTAACAAAAGAGCGAATCAATTATTAAAAGAAATAGGGAAATATGGTCGATTAATTTTTAATGATCATTTCTCCATAGTGATTTTCGTACTGATGGGTTTTCTAGCTTTGACTTATAGGGATCTCCTTGAAAGATTAAATCAAGCTTCCTATTTTTCTTTCGTATGGATGATTCCTTTGATGATAGCTTTTTTTCTTACAGTATTTTTAAACCTCGGGCACCCTTTATGGTTAAATCATGAGGCTGACCGATCTTATTTATTTCCTAGGGGGAGGGATTGGTTTAAATATTGGCGAAAAGCTTTTATCTACACCGCACTTTCTCAAGCAGGCCTAGCTCTTTTAATAGGTTTTCTCTTCTATCCGTTGATCTCAATTGTGAGTGATTGGAATCAAAATAATGCCGTTTTCTTCTGTTTTATTTATGCAACTTTAAAAGTTTTAGCTGTGATCAATCAATACCTAAATCTTTATTATCAAAATAGCCATTTTTTATCCAGAAATTCCGTAAAAACACTCAACTATTTTACCGGAGTATTTATAACTATAAGCTTTTATTTACCAGATCCCTATCCACTAATAATAATGCTAGTAGTAAGCGGGTTATATCTAACGATTGTATATTGGCGTTATCGGTTATTAGCTAAAAATCTTATCGATTTTGAGTTCGTTATTAAACAGTCTCAAGCTAATAAATCGCGTTTTTATAAGCTGATTTCACTATTTGCAGATGTTCCACAAGTAAAAACACCTATTAAGGAACGGAAATGGTTGTATCCTTTGATGAATTTGATTCAAGGGAAAAAGGTTAATCGATATAGCTATTTCTTCGCTCGAATGATTACACGACATGAAGGCTATTCAGGTATATGGCTTCGTATTACAGTATTTATTCTGATCATCATTTTGTTATTGCCTGAAAATTGGTTGGCATTAACGATAATAGGGGTAATTGGTTTTTGGCTCGCACTCATTCAAATATTGCCGATTTACTTACTAGGAAATAATTTACCTTTTCAATTACTTTATCCCACTCAAGATTTACAATTGAAAAAAGCAGCTTTTCAGAAGATGTTAGCTTCAATTTTGGCAATGATGATGCTTGCTTTTTGTTTGGGAATGCTAGTTAAAGTAGGTTTATCCTTAACACTTCTGTGGGTTTCTTGTGCTTGGCTAATAATAATTTTAGCTATAATCTACTTGTACGTCCCTATTTGGTTGAAGAAATTAAAAAAAGAAGTCTGATTAAAGAATCCCTCTTTAAATAAAAAAGAATTTCTTTGATTGAAAACGAATTCTTTGTTAAAATTAATACAAATACTTATTAAGAAAGTAGGATGCAAGATGTCAGTAAATGAAGAATATCTTAAACGTCTAACAGAAGTTAACGGAATCGGTGGCAACGAGCGTTATGTTCGCGAATTGTTTAAAGAAGAAACTAAAGACCAAGCAGAAGAATATCTGCAAGATGGTTTGGGTGGTATTTTTGCTAAGCATACAGGAAATGTGGATGGACCACGCGTTATGTTAGCTGCTCACCTAGACGAAGTTGGTTTTATGGTTAAAGAAATTACCGATGAAGGATTTCTTAAATTCGTAACCATTGGTGGTTGGTGGAGTCAAGTTGTCTTAGCACAACAAGTAACAGTAACTACAAGAGAAGGTAAGACATTCCATGGTGTAACAGGATCTAAACCTCCACATGTACTAACTGCAGAAGCTCGTAAAAAGCCAATGGAATTTAAAGATATCTTTATTGACTTAGGTGCTTCTTCTAAAGATGAAGTTATGGAATGGGGTATTCGTCCTGGTGATATGATCACTCCATATATCGAAACACGTCGTATGAATGGCACTAAATTCCTCTTAGGTAAAGCTTGGGATAACCGTATTGGTATGGCAGTTGCAATTGATGTGTTGAAGAATTTAGCTAAAGATGGTCATGAGACTGTTCTATTCTCTGGAGCTAACGTACAAGAAGAAGTTGGTCTACGTGGAGCTAGAGTTGCGGCTCATATGATCAATCCTGATATTTCATTTGCTTTAGATACTGGTACAGCAGGTGACACACCTGGTATGACTAAAGATGAGTCTGCAAGTAAATTAGGAAAAGGACCTCAAATTATTGTTTACGATAGCTCAATGATTGCTCATCGCGGCCTACGTGAATTTGTAGTAGAAGTGGCTGATAGAGAAAACATTCCTTATCAATTCGAATTTATTCCTGGTGGTGGGACAGATGCTGGTGCACAACACTTATCCTTAAATGGTATTCCATCCATTGCGATTACTGTTCCAGTTCGCTATTTACATTCACATACTTCTGTTATTCACGAAGATGACTACTTAAATATGGTTAAATTAGTTACAGCAGTAGTAAAAGAGTTGAATGCAGAGACAATTAAGCAAATTAAAGATAACGCATAATAATAATAAATTAAAAAAACCTAGGTATCAGTGATTTGATACCTAGGTTTTTTTAAATTTACTAATGTAGTTCAGGAAATAAGAGTTCAAGCGCTTGTTCAGCTAAAGGTTGTGCCTGTCCGATAGCAGGAAAAAGGTGCAAACTCATCATTGGATTGTAGTTAGCCTCTAGCACAGCGTAAGAATTGGAGTTAGATATAGGTTCTCGATAGTTCTTAATAATGATATCTACTCCACAGAAAGTGGCTTTCATGGCTGCGGCTGTTTGTTCCGCAATTTTAATAAAATCTGAATGAACTTGATTGGTTCGATCGATGGCAATTCCTCCTGAAGAAACATTGGAATTTTTTCTTAAGTAGACTTTTTTACCATTAAAGGGAATTGATTGAAGAGAATAACTTTGGTCTGCAAGAGTTAATCTTTCTATTTCACCTTTTTCTAATAAGGTAAGAGGAGCTAGATGTCTAGGCCCTCTGAAAGGATGTTGGTTTTCCAGGTCAATTAACTGTTCAATAGTGTGCTGGCCATCACCAATAATATGAGCGGCTTGTCTTTCACAAATAGCTAAAACTTTTTGATTTTGCACATAAAATCTCAGTTCAATCCCTTCAATAAATTCTTCAACTAATACCGTGTGATCATGTTTAAAAGCTTCTTTCATAGCTTTTATATAGGTTTCTTTTTCTGGAAAATTGTCGAAGATAGTAATCCCCAAACCATAGTTAGTATTTTGTGGTTTAATTACAATTGCAGATTTATCTAATAGAGTATAATATTTGATTGCTTGGTTTAAATTGTTGAATTTTCTTCCTTTAGGTGTCTGAATATTTTCTCTATCAAGCACGAATTTAGTAGCTGTTTTGTTATCCATTAAGAAGTATGAAACCTGACTATCCAAAGAAGTCATGTTGGCATTTTTGATTAATTCTGTATGCTCATTGAATTGAAGTTCAATTAAGTTATCCTCCTTATCAATGATGGTAACTTGAATGCCAAGTTCTATCGCTTTTTTTATTAAGGCTTGTGTCGAAAGTTCTAACTTCTCGAAACCATGTAGGAGATACTTGTTTTTTAAAGATTGTTTTTGAAAAGTTTGACTGAGTTTAAGCAAGCCTTTGGTAAAATCTTTGAAGTCGGTATATTGACTAGTAATTTGGCCTGAAAGTGTATGGATAGGTAGTTCTATTTGTTCCAATTTTTTAGAGACAAGATGACTTAAATAAGAGTCAGGATAAAAATGAAAATCAAGATTTTTGGCTACAGCTAGTAGGGTTTGTGAAAAAGACTTAAAAAGTTCTTTATTAATTAATGGATCTGTAGGGTTTGATTCTGCTGTGTTTTGGTTACGCTCATTTGCTAGATGAATTTCCTCTTCACTAATTGATTGTTGATGAAGAAGTAAAGAAAGAATCCATACTTTAATAAAATCGAGATCTTCTAAACTAATTCCAAAAAGTTGAAAAGGATTAAGATCAAAATTTCTAAATTCTAAGTAAGAAATACCTTCAGTAAGCATAGCTCGATTAGGTTTAGCCCCTCGCATTCGAACATCTCGGTAGAGTTCCTTCTCAAAATGAAGAAAACCTCGAGAAATGAAATCTTCAATATCTGTGACATATGTATAAAAATCTTGATAAGAAACTGAAACGTTTTGACTATTCCTGTAGCCATAGCGACTTTGGCGAACCGATTTCATAACAGTTTTGTGAGGTTTGCCGTATAAAACAGTCTCATAATCATCTGAAAAATAAGGGGTGGCCCCTAAAAGATGGGTTAATACCCAACGGTAATACAGATATTTGCGCGTCAAGTCCATGTAGACCTTATTGCGATTGGAGACATATTCTAATTCTGAGACTTTCAATTTTTGATTCAAAAGCTGTTCATTAATTTGAAAGTTATAATGGATGCCTGATAGTAGTTGAACTTTTTTACCATAGTATGAAATAAGATATTTACGATAATTATAGTCACCTTGATCATCTAATACAGCGCTTCGAATTTGATTAATATTAGATAGTCGAGGTGGCATACTATAAGGCCAAAGCGTTTCTACTGGCTTTGAAATTGAAATTCTATCCTGTGCTATCTGGTGGAGGGCAGCCAACCAGTTGATTACCTCTTCATTAGTAGAAAAGGGTGGAGTAATTAACTCTAATTGACTTTCTGAAAAGTCAGTTTGAAGATAAGGGTGAAAGGAGCGATTTCCCCAATCATGAGGATGGTCACTCTCACTAATTAATCCGTTGGAATTAATTCGAACAGTTTCTCTTTCGAGACCGACGGTTGATTCCCAAAGTAACGGTAAATCTTCGATTGTAAACTCAATATTATTAGTCATAAGAAAGCTCCTCTTATATGAAGTAATTAATATTATAACAAAGCGATAAGAAAAAATGTGAAAAAAGTTTGAAAAGACTCTTGACTTAAGATAGCAACACATGCTATATTATTTCTTGTCGTCACGAACGACCAAAACGAAAGCAAAAAAAGTTTGAAAAAACTTCAAAAAAGGTTTGACAAAAAAACCAAACCATGCTAGTATATAGAAGTTGTCACTTCTGACAGCGAAGCTCATTGAAAACTGAACAAAGACAAACACCAAAATGTGTAAGGGTCTATTCGTAAAACCG
>NZ_JANSGD010000005.1 GCF_024742075.1 Facklamia sp. 7083-14-GEN3
ATCGATCATTGAAAACTGAATACACCAAACAAGATTGATCATATTCTCGATGCGAGGTATGACAATCACATTATTTCTTAAACAAAAAGATATAATGAACCGAGAAATTGACCGAGTCTATGAATTTATTCATAGAGTTAAAAAATAAGCGAAAATATTGTGGTTAAGCAATAAAGGGCGCACGGTGAATGCCTTGGCACTAGGAGCCGATGAAGGACGCGACGAACAGCGATATGCTTCGGGGAGCGGTAAGTACGCTAAGAACCGGAGATTTCCGAATGGGGGAACCCAATGATTGTAAAAGATCATTATCCGCAAGGAAGGTAGACGCAGAGAACTGAAACATCTAAGTACCTGCAGGAAAAGAAAATAAGAATGATTCCCTAAGTAGCGGCGAGCGAACGGGGAAGAGCCCAAACCAGCGTGCATGCACGTTGGGGTTGTAGGACTCCACCACGAGACCAGACGATTTAGTAGAAGCCCATGGGAAGGGGCGGCAGAGAGGGTGAGACCCCCGTATGCGAAAGATCAACTGGCTCAGGAGTATCCTGAGTACGGCGGGACACGAGAAATCCCGTCGGAATCCACCAGGACCATCTGGTAAGGCTAAATACTCCCTAGTGACCGATAGTGAACCAGTACCGTGAGGGAAAGGTGAAAAGCACCCCGGAAGGGGAGTGAAAGAGTACCTGAAACCGTGTGCTTACAAGTAGTCAGAGCCCGTTAATGGGTGATGGCGTGCCTTTTGTAGAATGAACCGGCGAGTGACGATAGTTGGCAAGGTTAAGTAGAAGATACGGAGCCGTAGCGAAAGCGAGTCTGAATAGGGCGCAAGTCAGGTGTCGTCGACCCGAAACCAGGTGACCTACCCATGTGCAGGTTGAAGGTGTGGTAAGACGCACTGGAGGACCGAACTCACATACGTTGAAAAGTGTGGAGATGACGTGTGGGTAGCGGAGAAATTCCAATCGAACCTGGAGATAGCTGGTTCTCTCCGAAATATATTTAGGTATAGCCTCAGAGTAAGAGTTGTGGAGGTAGAGCACTGTTTGGACTAGGGGCCCTTCCGGGTTACCGAATCTAGATAAACTCCGAATGCCACAAACTCATCTCTGGGAGTCAGACTGCGAGTGATAAGATCCGTAGTCGAAAGGGAAACAGCCCAGACCACCAGCTAAGGTCCCTAAGTAACTGTTAAGTGGAAAAGGATGTGGGGTTGCCTAGACAGCTAGGATGTTGGCTTAGAAGCAGCCATCATTTAAAGAGTGCGTAATAGCTCACTAGTCGAGTGACCCTGCGCCGAAAATGTACCGGGGCTAAACAGTACACCGAAGCTGTGGATTCTAATTTATTAGGATGGTAGGAGAGCGTTCTATGTGCGGCGAAGCTGTACCGTAAGGAGCGGTGGAGCGCATAGAAGTGAGAATGCCGGTATGAGTAGCGAAAGACAGGTGAGAATCCTGTCCACCGATTGACTAAGGTTTCCAGGGGAAGGCTCGTCCGCCCTGGGTTAGTCGGGACCTAAGCAAAAGCCGAACGGCGTATGCGATGGACAACAGGTAGAGATTCCTGTACTTGGGAAATACGTTTTAAGCAATGGAGGGACACAGGAGGTAATTCCACGCAGACTGATGGAAATGTCTGTAGAAGCAACGAGTGAGATTGTGAGTCAAATGCTTACGATTAATGATGAGTTGTGACCTGGAGCGAAATAATAGTAGCGAAGGTGGATAATCAAACTGTCGAGAAAAGCTTCTAGCTAGTATAACCAACCCGTACCGCAAACCGACACAGGTAGTCAAGTGGAGAACACTAAGGTGAGCGAGAGAACTCTCGTTAAGGAACTCGGCAAAATGACCCCGTAACTTCGGGAGAAGGGGTGCTGACGCAAGTCAGCCGCAGTGAATAGGCCCAGGCGACTGTTTATCAAAAACACAGGTTTCTGCTAAATCGCAAGATGACGTATAGGAGCTGACGCCTGCCCGGTGCTGGAAGGTTAAGAGGAGCGCTTAGCGCAAGCGAAGGTGCGAATTGAAGCCCCAGTAAACGGCGGCCGTAACTATAACGGTCCTAAGGTAGCGAAATTCCTTGTCGGGTAAGTTCCGACCCGCACGAAAGGCGTAACGATCTGGGCACTGTCTCAACGAGAGACTCGGTGAAATTATAGTACCTGTGAAGATGCAGGTTACCCGCGACAGGACGGAAAGACCCCATGGAGCTTTACTGCAACTTGATATTGAGTGTTTGTATGACATGTACAGGATAGGTAGGAGTCGAAGAGCTGTGTACGCCAGTATGCAGGGAGACGTTGGTGGGATACTACCCTTGTAATATGAACCCTCTAACTCGCGTGAAGAACACGGAAGACAGTGTCAGGTGGGCAGTTTGACTGGGGCGGTCGCCTCCTAAAGAGTAACGGAGGCGCCCAAAGGTTCCCTCAGAATGGTTGGAAATCATTCGTAGAGTGCAAAGGCAGAAGGGAGCTTGACTGCGAGACCTACAAGTCGAGCAGGGACGAAAGTCGGGCTTAGTGATCCGGTGGTACCGCATGGAAGGGCCATCGCTCAACGGATAAAAGCTACCCTGGGGATAACAGGCTTATCTCCCCCAAGAGTTCACATCGACGGGGAGGTTTGGCACCTCGATGTCGGCTCATCGCATCCTGGGGCTGAAGTCGGTCCCAAGGGTTGGGCTGTTCGCCCATTAAAGCGGTACGCGAGCTGGGTTCAGAACGTCGTGAGACAGTTCGGTCCCTATCCGTCGCGGGCGTAGGAAATTTGAGAAGAGCTGTCCTTAGTACGAGAGGACCGGGATGGACACACCGCTGGTGTACCAGTTGTTCCGCCAGGAGCATTGCTGGGTAGCTATGTGTGGGATGGATAACCGCTGAAAGCATCTAAGCGGGAAGCCAGCTTCAAGATGAGATTTCCCATTCGAAAGAATTAAGACCCCTGAGAGACGATCAGGTAGATAGGCTAGAAGTGGAAGTATAGCGATATATGGAGCGGACTAGTACTAATCGGTCGAGGACTTAACCATGAGATTTCAAGGTGAGTTTGGGTGTATTCAGTTTTGAGTGATTGAAAGATTGCTCAAGATAACGATGAGATGACACTGTGTGGTGATGATGGCAAGAAGGACACACCTGTTCCCATGCCGAACACAGCAGTTAAGCTTCTTAGCGCCGATGGTAGTTGGACCTTTGGTCCTGTGAGAGTAGGACGTTGCCACGCGTGTCATATCAAAGTTAT
>NZ_JANSGD010000006.1 GCF_024742075.1 Facklamia sp. 7083-14-GEN3
ACCTGCGGGTGTAGTTTAGTGGTAAAACCACAGCCTTCCAAGCTGTTGTCGGGAGTTCGATTCTCCTCACCCGCTTATTCAGACTTTTAGAGTCTTTTTTTTATGTCTAAAAAAGAACCCCTTTCTAATATAATAGATGATGTGCCCCCAAAAGTTAGGTTTTAAACTCTAACTTTTGGGGGTCATTTTATGTCTAAAAATATGCTTATGAATTGAAATTAAAAGTTGTAGAAGAATATTCTAAAACAAAACTAGGTTATAACGCTTTAACTAAAAAATAGATAATCTATAATAATTTCTTAGTTAGGAATTGGGTCAACATTTATAAAAATAAGGTGCAAACGGGTTAAAACTATTCAAGGAAAATATATTTTTAGATTTTTAGCTAAATGTTTTAGACTTGAAATAATTAACAGGAGCTTCCTATAAAGAAACGGCAATAGCTTTTAACCTTATGAATCTGTAAATAATAGCTAAATGGAAACGTGCTTATCTTAAAGGGGGATGAAGCTCTGATTAGACCTATAGGGAGACCGCCCAAAGTTGTAAAGAAACTTAATACAAAGGAGCTTCGTCAAAAGAATATAGTCACTAAGGATTCAGAATGGAAGCTTTTACGGCAAAAAGTCACTTATTTGGAGATTGAGAATTTGTATCTAAAAAATTAAAGGAATGGGGTTTCAAAGACCATCGAGACCCCAACAAACCCAATTGTTTTAGACTTAAGCTAAAAGGGCTATTGTTAAAAAAATAGTTTTGGATGATATAAAGTTCCAGCGAAATCTTTCCTTTTTACAAGCAACGATTGAATCGAGTGAATACTTATTAAGAATTAGAGGAAAAATTCAACAAATATTTCAAGAGTTCAATGAAATCTATGAGTATCGTCGAATGACGGTTGAATTTAATCAAAACACGTAAATAAAAAATAAACAAAAAAGTTCAACGAATCATGAATAAACTCGGCTTAACATGTACAAAGTTCTGACGGAAGTCCCGTCGGTATCGCTCTTATAAAGGCACTGTGGGAACAATTTCTCCCAATCGCTTCAACCATCCCTTTAGTGCAAAATATCCGCTACAAAAATTAGTCACTGATGTCACTTAGTTCAAGACAGCTGACGGAAAGAAACTGTATTTAAGCCCTATTATGGATTTATTTAACTCTGAAATTATCGCTTGAAATCTTAGCAATCATACAACTTTAGATTTGGTTATGAATCAATTGACGGACACTATTGAAATGGTTAAAACATCAGCTATCTATCGGACAATCCTCCACAGTAATCAAGGGTGGTAAGTAAATAACAAATGTAGCTAATGTAAACAGAAATTGAACTAGATAGAAATACTAAAGGAAATGGGGTGTAGAATGCTTTAAAAATTGCTATTATTAAGATTAAAAAGACTAAGTAAGTAATGTTTACATGTATATTCCTTTAAGAAATTGCTGATTCTTTATAAAGCTTTCATCAAGAAAATAATGGGTACAAAAGATATCATTACTTTATTACTTAAAGTGTTTATCTGTGAATAATAAGCGATGATATCCAGTGTAAATCCAGTAAAATATTGATTAGTACATGATCAATTGTTTTCAGTATTGGCACAAAAGGAGATTGAATTATTTATTGTAATGTAAATAGCTAACAGTATATTTATTATATAGTGTCTGTTAGTCATAAAGATTAGAAAAGTTATCATCAAACCTGTTACACGAACGACCAAAACGAAAGCAAAAAAGTTTGAAAAAACTCCAAAAAAGGTTTGACAAAAAAACCAAACCATGCTAGTATATAGAAGTTGTCACTTCTGACAGCGAAGCTCATTGAAAACTGAACAAAGACAAACACCAAAATGTGTAAGGGTCTATT